>RAZA01000009.1 GCA_003612485.1 bacterium D16-50 | reverse complement strand
CTATATCCTTCCCACTACCGGGCGGATTCCGGACTTGCACCGGTTAGAAACGTGCGCCGCCGGGCGCACAACATAAAGGGGAGGGGCGCCATCGACTTGGTCGATGGCGCCCCTCCCCTTTTAGATCCTTGGGCCAAAGAGCCGGCCCCTATATTTTTCTTTGAGGTTTTGGATTTTCGTGATTATACGACTCCCTGCGCCGTCATAGCCTCCGCCACCTTCAGAAAGCCTGCAATGTTGGCGCCTGCCACGTAATTGCCTTCCATCCCGTACTTCTTTGCGGCATCGTCCAGATTATGGAAGATATTCACCATGATGCCCTTCAGCTTGGAGTCCACTTCCTCGAAGCTCCAGCTCAGGCGCTCGCTGTTCTGGCTCATCTCCAGAGCCGATGTAGCCACCCCTCCTGCATTGGAAGCCTTTCCGGGGCAGAACAGCACGCCGCTGCGCTGCAGGTACTCCGTAGCCTCCATGGTGGTAGGCATGTTCGCGCCCTCCGCCACGGCGAAGCAGCCGTTGGCCACCAGCGTCTTTGCGTCCTCCAGATTCAGCTCGTTCTGGGTGGCACAAGGAAGGGCGATGTCGCATTTCACCGTCCATACATTGCCTCCCTCACCGCACTCATGGTACTGAGCGCTGGGCCTTGCCGCCGCATATTCGGTAAGCCTAGCCCTTTTCACTTCCTTTACATCCCTCAAAAGCGCCACGTCGATTCCCTCGGAATCGTAGATCCAGCCGGTAGAATCGGAACATGTCACGGGCTTGCCCCCCAGCTGCCATGCCTTCTGTATGGCATAGATGGCCACATTGCCCGCTCCGGATACCGCAATGGTCTTTCCGCTGATGTCCTTTCCGTTGCATTTGAGCATTTCCTCGGTGAGATACAGCAGGCCGTAGCCCGTCGCTTCGGTTCTGGCCAGAGAGCCGCCGTAGGAAAGCCCCTTCCCCGTCAGCACACCCTCGTACAGACCGGTCAGCCTCTTGTACTGGCCGTACATATACCCGATCTCTCTCGCACCCGTTCCGATATCCCCCGCAGGCACGTCGGTGTCCGCCCCGATGTATTTATACAGCTCCGTAATAAAGCTCTGGCAGAACGCCATGACCTCTCTGTCGGACTTGCCCTTTGGATCGAAGTCCGATCCGCCCTTGCCGCCGCCGATAGAGAGGCCGGTAAGGGAATTTTTGAATATCTGCTCGAAGCCAAGGAACTTGATGATGCCCAGATTCACGCTGGGATGCAGCCTCAAGCCGCCCTTATAGGGTCCTATGGCAGAATTGAACTGTACCCGGAAGCCGTTGTTCACCTGCACCTGCCCCTTGTCATCCACCCAGGGGACCCGGAACAATAACTGCCTTTCAGGAGTCACAAGCCTCTCCAGCAAAGCATCCCTGCGGTACTTCTCCTCATTTGCCTCTATGACCACACGAAGGGACTCCAAAACCTCCTTCACCGCCTGATGGAACTCCGGCTGCGCAGGATTCTTGGCAACTACCAGATCAAATACCTCATCAACATATGACATTTACATGCCCTCCTTCTCTAATATGCTCCGAGTCCTATAAAAATTCTCGTCCATAGAACATTATAACCTATGTTTTCCAATTTCTCAAACGCTTTAATGCACTAAACTGAAAAAGTTTTTTTGTCATTTTTAGACAATCTGCACAATGGACATACCTCCTTTTGCCCTGCAATTCACAGATAATCCTTCAGTCTGGCTATGTTTCTCTCCTCCAACTCAATCAGCTGCTTCGCCAGAGCCGCAGGCCGCTCTCCCGCCTTCCCGTTATGCTTCAGAACCTTCTCCATCTCCAGAATGCCGTTATTGCCCCCTTTGATCATCATCTCCGCCAGATGTGCCGTGCTGGTGTTCAGCATGGTATTATAATGTATCCCCGTCTTCAGCAGGGCGTCCGAAAGCATGTTTCCCTGATAGCTTGCCGCCTTCGCCTCTATCAGCCGTCTGGACGCCTCATTGTACAGCTCCGAATATTTCAGGGACTGTTTCGCGATCTGCAGAGCCAGACCGTCATCCCACACCTTCGGCGCAATGGTGTCAATGACCTTCATTGCCGTCTCTGCATTCCGCTGAATCTCCCTATAGACCATAGCCTCTTCCGTCGTCATGTATGCCTCCTATTCCCGTTTGCCCCAGATCCTCCGCAAACTGCAAAAAAGCCTTTTACGGCGCTTGCGCTCCGTAAAAGGCTTTCCCATATCCTATGTTTTTATACCTGACAAAACCGACGATCCGGCATGTCCTACTGAGTGACGAACTCGCTCTTCACATACCCTACCCGGCCCTCATAGCTGACCTTGCACCATTCTCCCTCGTTGGCAAAAAGCTCCACGGAAGAGCCGCCTGCCAGAATCCCCAGACTGGCGGACTCCTGACTTGCGGAAGTGCGGACATTGATGTTGGTAGTGGCCGTCACCGTGCCTATGGCCTGCAGACCTGCCACAGACTCTTCCATGTTCAGGAATTCGGACTTGATATAGCCCTCCTTATCCTCGAACACCACCTTGCTCCATCCGTTGAGGCGCACCTCCTGCACCTGCAGTCTGGTGCCTCCCGTCACCTTGCCCAGCTTTTCCGCCAGCTCGCTGTCCGAAGCCCTGACGTTCACCGTGGTGGTCGCCGTGGCATACCAGGGACCGCTTTCCACGGGAGGCTGGGAATCCCCTGCCGGCTCGCTTCCCGCCGCAGGCTCCTCCCCCGATGGCTCTCCTTCTCCTTCTTCCGGCTGCTGCGGGGCGTCCGCATTCATCTCCGCCAGAGCCACGCCCACTGCCATCTTGATCTGGGACTTCATCTCCGCCATATAGTTCTGCATCTCGGGATGAGCCTCCATCAGCTCATTGTACTCTACCGCCACACGGTTATTGACTTCGATCACATCATCCTGACCCGATACCCTTGTGATATATTCGGCCTCCTCCTCCGTGATGTTCTCTCCGCTCTTGAAATACAGCTCGCCGCTTTCATCGGTGCATACATAGAACGTCTGCCATCCGGGAACCTCCTCATTCTCATGGTTCACAAAGCAAAGTCTATAGTACACATACACTATGGTGTCTCCCTCGCCAAGCCCCGGCTTGGTATATACCTCAATTGCCGGAATGTATTCCAGATACTTGGCCGTCTCCATATAATCCAGCATATCCCTCTCCGATATCTCATCGTAGAGCCCCCGGAGGGTTTCGCTTTCCCCTAAAACCTTGGCATTGTAATAGGCCATGACAAGAGCCTGAACCTTCTCGTCCTCATTCACCACCAAGGGCACCTCCTCATTTGTGGCAAGGGGAGCCATGGCCTTTTCCTTTTCCGGATCCGATGGTTCCGAAACGCTTGCGACGGATGCTTCCGGATCGGCAAGCTCTGCCTTTGCATTGCTTGCATTCAAGGCGATGGACACCGTGATGGCAACAGCCGCAATCACGAGAACCGGAAACACGAACTTGGAATGTCTTATTATATAGTCACGTACATCTGTCATTCTGTTTTTCTGCATACCTAATCCTTCCTTTCAAAATCCTGCCACATCCTGCCCACACTCTGCAGACCCTGTCCGCGGCCTCTTCTGCATACCGCGCCGCCTTCCGGAGCCTTATATGAAAAACGGCCGTCCCCATGCTGCAGGTCACATGTACGGCGGCGCTCTCCAGAGCCCCATATAAAAAAACAAGGTGATGTACAGTGCATCCGACAGGAATCGAACCTGCATTAAAGGCGTCGGAGGCCTTCGTTCTATCCATTAGACTACGGATGCAATTGTTACGAAATTGTTACATCACCTTGTTTTTTATAATATCACAAAAATTCGGATATGTCTACTGAAACTTTATGGAATTTATTAGAAATTTTATTTTGTGACAATTTCAACCTTTTTTTCGTTGAAATCATAGTAGTACAGATTATCGGAAAGAATCTCTTCAGGCGCCACCTGCGTGCCGTTCACCTCCACGATCATGTTCCTCAGAGCATCCGGGGAGCTGTTTCCCCTGTCCGTCAGAAGAATCACCTCATGGATGGAGCTGGGAATCACATACAGACTGCTCCGCTCCGCGGCAGCGATCCCCTCCAGCACATCAGGATACAAGATACATGCCGCCCCGTGCAGCTTCTTGGTGTTGCTCAACACCTTCATGGGAATCTGACAGCCCATGCCCTCCTGAGCGGAGGGGAACTCGCCCCCAAATTCCCGTCCGGTCAGCTCGTTTAGAATATCCTCCATGGAGCTGCACTCCCAGGGAAAGAGCCTCGGAGTGTTGGTCTGGGCCAAGCCCAGCAGTCCCGACGTGGAGGTATCCCACATCTTCATATGAGAATTGTGTATGAGGATGATGCCCTCCCCCAGCTCCTTCCCGCAATAGGCGTAGTAAAAACATATGGCCAGATCCAGAAACTCTATATGGGGCACCTCCTCAAGCAGGGCCTCGTTCCCCTTCCTGCCCACGAGCCTATAGCAAATCCTATCCTTCACGGCCTCATAGGAACGGAAAAACTCGATGTCGATGCTGTTCCCCGGAGTGCCCTCCCAGTAGATGGCAAGGAGCCTCCCCACCACGGCCGAAAAGGACGTGCCCGTCTCATAGGCATCCCAAAAGCTGTCCAGATAAATTGTGGGGGCCACGTTCCGGCTCTTGGACAGGATCATCATCCCGTGCAGAAGCACTCCGTTGTTCTTTCGTATCTCCCTCAGCTCCACGGTATGGCCGGCGCCCAGCTTCTTCTCCACCGCGCCGCACACCTTTCTGGCAAATTCATTGATTCCCATATCTTCTCCCAATCTGCCGGCTATGCAGATGCCCTCACGGAAACGTCCCAATGCCGCCTGCTCCGTTCCCCCGAAAGCCCTGCCCCGGCACAACTCTTTGCATGGTCAACGGTTAAGGGACCCGCCGCAGACAAAAAGGCAACGACACCCCTTGGGAATATCCTTGCCTTACAAGCCTTGTGCGAAAAAGATATGGCAGAAAACAGCTGCTAAGTCCTATGCTCTTGACAGATACTCGCCCGTTCTGGTGTCGATCTTGACCTTGTCACCCTGATCTACGAACAGAGGCACATAAATCTGCGCGCCCGTCTCCACAATAGCAGGCTTGGATGCGCCCGTAGCCGTATCTCCCTTGAAGCCGGGCTCCGTCTCGGTGATCTCTAACTCCACGAACAGAGGCGGCTCCACAGAGAACACGCTGCCGTTGTGAGAGCAGATCTTGCACATCTCGTTTTCCTTCACGAACTTCAGGGTATCACCGATGGCATCCGCTCCAAGAGCGATCTGCTCATAGCTCTCCGTGTCCATAAAGTAGTACAGATCTCCGTCAGAATACAGATATTGCATATCTTTTCTATCGATACGGGCCTGAGGGAACTTCTCGGTAGGGCGGAAGGATTTCTCGACCACGCCGCTGCTCTTGACATTCTTGAGCTTCGTCCTGACAAAGGCCGCTCCCTTTCCCGGCTTTACGTGCTGGAATTCAATAATCTGGTACACACTGTTTTCGTACTCAATAGTAATACCATTTCTGAAATCGCCTGCAGAAATCATATTATATTCCTCCTAATTTTGCTCACAATATAATTCCCATATAGTTTAATATAAAAACGTGATAATTTCAACTGTTTTTTTCATTTTTTTGGGACACATTTCTCTCCAGAATGAAATCGATGGCCTGCAGGTAGCCAGCCAGTCCCTGCCCATAGATCTGACAATCGCAAACGGGAGCCGTCACAGACAGCTTCCTGAACTCCTCCCGCTTGGTGATATCCGAGATATGGATCTCCGCCTTCGGCACTTCAATGCTGGCCAGCGCGTCCCGGATGGCATAGCTGTAATGGGTGAAGGCACCCGGATTGATCACGATGCCCTCCGTCCCGTCGAAATATGCCTCCTGAATCCGATCTATGATGGCCCCCTCATGGTTGCTCTGAAAAACCGTGATCTGGCACCCCGTTTCCTGAGCCTTCCCTTCGATCATGTCCAGCAAATAACCATAATCCTGATTTCCGTAGACGCTTTTTTCCCTGATGCCCAAAAAATTGATATTGGGGCCGTTTATGACCAAAAGCTTCATTTTCCTTCCTCCTTCAGTCCCCTCACTGCACAATCCTCGATTCTGTCCATGATTTCGTCAAAGGACAGCCCATCCACGTCCAAGATGACATGGGCCGCCGCTTCATAGGCCTCCTGCCTGCCCGCCAGCAGTTCCCTGATCCGCTGAAGGGGATTCTCGCACTGCAGCAGCGGCCTGACGGTATCCCCTTTAAGCCGGGCATACACGGTCTCCGGCTGCACCCGCAGGTACACCACTGTCCCCAGCCCCCGCGCAATCTCCCTATTGCGGGGCCGCAGGGGAGTTCCGCCCCCAAGAGAGTAGATCCGGGAATACTCCCGCTCCGACAGCTCCTTAAGCAGCTCCGTCTCCAGATCCCGGAAATAGGCTTCCCCCTCCGCCGCAAATATGTCGCTGACAGACCGGCCCTCCCGGCGCTCTATCAGCTTGTCCGTGTCCTCCACCGGCAGGTGAAGCCTATAGGACAGCCGCAGCCCCACGGACGTCTTTCCGCTTCCCATGAAGCCGATCAAAATGATATTGTCCTTTTTTCCGTCCATGGTTATTCCTCTCTTATGTTAAATGCCCCCGCCTGCCAAAAGTCTTGGGGCTTGGCAGGCCTCCCGCTTCTCCTTAGCCCCCTCAGGCGGCCTATGAAACGGACATGGCCTTTTTCATCTCCCCGTATGCCTTCCGGGCCAGCTCCCCGTCCACCTGCCGTCCCGTCCACAGCTCATAAGCGATGATTCCCTGATAGAGCAGCATCCGCAGGCCGTTGTAGGCTCTGCCCCCTCCTTTCTCCACCAATGCCATAAACCTTGTCCGGGCAGGGTTGAAGATCAGATCGTATCCCGTGTGTATCCTCTTATAAAAAGTCTCATCCTCTATCAGCGTCTCCTCCGTTCTGGGAAACATTCCCACGTTGGTGGTCTGCACGGCCAGAAAACGCTCCTCTTTAGACAGCTTGGAAAATTCCTCCAGCGCCATGGCCCGGGCGTCGCTCCTTCCCCAGACGGCGTTCACATCCTCCGCCAGCCCTTCCGCCTTCTCCAGCGTGCGGTTTAATAGGATGATCTCGGCAGCCTCTTTTTGTGCCGCCAGCATGGCCACCGCTCTGGCAGCTCCTCCGGCCCCCAGAATCAGCACCCGCTCCCCCTTTAAGCTCACCCCGTCCTCGCACATGGCCCGGTACAGTCCCGGCATGTCCGTATTGTATCCCTTGAAGCCCTTCTCTTGACGGACCAGCGTGTTCACCGCCCCGATCTGTTCCGCCAGAGGATCCGTCTCCTCCAGAAAGGGCATCACCTCGCTCTTGTAGGGAACCGTCACGTTCACCCCCAGCAGGTTCAGGGCGAAGGCTCCCCGCACCGCCTCCTCCACCTGTCCTTTAGGCACATGGAAGGGCACGTACACCAAGTTCATCCCATGCTCTCCGGCCAGCGTATTGTGTATCGCCGGTGACATGGTATGCTCCACCGGATTGCCCATCAGTCCGCAGACGCGGGTATAGCCATTGATTTCTGCTCCCATTTCCCTTCAGGCTCCTCTCTCCATACCTTTTTCTTCATCTTTCTTCAATCATCGCCCTTTTCATCCTCGGGATTTTTCATTCCTGAGCCTTTGCTGCTTCTTATGATAAAAAAACAGCACCACCCGCTCCAGCTGCCGCTTCAGGACGATCTGTATCTCTTCCTTGGGATGAATGGGCCTTACCAGATAGGTGACGATTCCGGCCCTCTTGGCCCCCCACACATCCGTAAACAGCTGATCCCCTACAAAAAGCGTGTTCTCCGGGCAAGTCCCCATAAGCTCCATGGCCTTCGCATAACCCGCCCTTCCCGGCTTCCCTGCTTTGAAGATATACCGGGAGCCCACCTGACTGCCGAAGCTCTTCACTCTGGGCTCCTTGTTATTGGACAAAAGCGCCGTGGCAAATCCCAGCCCCCGCAGCTTGGAAAAAAGCTCTATTGCCCTCTGGTCCGCCACAGCACCGTGGGGCACCAGCGTATTGTCTACATCATATATGATTCCCCGATATCCCTTTTTATATAGCCCCTCGTAGTCGATGCTATAGGCGCTCTCCGCCTCATTGTCAGGATAAAAGATTTTCAACATATCGTCTTCCTCCGCCGTCCCCATGAATTTTTGGGGCTTTCTCGCCGTTCATGCCCTATCTTATCATAAACAGCCGGGCTGTTCAATCTTTTTCCCTCTCATCCGGCCATGCCCCTAACCCTTGTGCCGTCTTTTATAATCCGCCTCTATATCCGCCTTCCAGTCTGCGGCAAGGGCCTCAGGCGCGGCGGAGCAGGCCCGAACCCGGCTCACCGCCCTACTCAGCACATCATAGTTCAGCCAGGTTCCCGCGCTGTCGCATTCATAGTTTACCGCATGGTCCCCATGGATGCCGAACCTCCCCGCCACCTCTATGGCGTCTATATTGGCTCCCAGAAACAAGAATTCCCAGCCGTACTTCTCCTTCTGGCGCTCCACCATCTTTTTGACCTTGCCGTAGCTGTAGCTCCTGCTGGAATTCTCCATACCGTCGGTGGTGATGACAAACAGCGTCTTTTCCGGCCTGTCCTCCTCTCTGGCATACTTGTGTACGTTCCCGATATGGCGGATAGCCCCTCCCACCGCGTCCAGAAGCGCGGTACAGCCTCTGACGAAATACTCTTTTTCCGTAATATGTCTTACACTGTCCAGCGCCAGCCTATCGTGCAGCACCTCTGAAACATCATCAAAGAGTACCGTGGATATCAGGATCTCCCCATCCTCCTTCTTCTGTCTGTCCAGCATGGAATTGTACCCGCCGATGGTATCCTCCTCCAGCCCTGCCATGGAACCACTCCTATCCAGAATGAACACAACCTCCGTAAGCCCTTTTCTCATATCCGCTCCCTTTCTCCCGTTTCGGACGGGCACATCAGGGCTTCCTCCGCCCTGTGTTTTTCTTCATGACAATAAAAGACTCGCGAAGCGTGGCTTCTATTGTTTGACGGGATCATTGTACATCGAAAAGAGCCGGAAAAGGTCACTTGTCAGGCGACATATCTGTACAGCGGCGAACCATCCGGTCAGGATTCCCCCAGCAGAGGCTCCTCATGCTGAAACAAGGCAAGGTTGATGGTATATATATCGTAAACTTCCCTATCTATGAAATATTCTATGATCAGGTCGAACTTGCTGCTGGGCGACAGCGCCAGCTCCGCTCTGGACAGCAGATCCTTCGTCTCGTCCAGATTCAGCCGAAGAGCCACTGCCAACGCGATGGCTGTCATCTTTTTCGGACGGTAGCGGACATTGCAGCGGATCTTGGAAAACAGCTTTCTATCCAGATTCGCCCTCTTATACACTTCCACGTCCGTCATGCTTCGCTCATCGATAAGCCGCAGCAGGCGCTGCTGGAAGGTCTCCCCAATCTGCGCCACTGCATCCTCCAGACTGCGCCGGGCCTCCTTCTCCTGACTCCTGCTCTGAAGCAGGGTCTGGGATTCCAATTCCTCCGGCACTGCTTCCCGCGCCATTCTCATGCCGTAAACCATAGGGTTGCCGGAGAAGTCTTTGTCCCCGGATGGCCCGGACAGCTTACGACGCCCTCCAAGGGCCGGCCCAGAAACGCCCCTCTGGAAAACGGCAGCTTCCTCCGGCGTTCTCTTTGCCCCATAATGCTGGCGGATATAAGCTTCCACCTTCCGGAACAAGCTTCCGGGAAGCGCAAAAGACTCCAAGAAAACGAGATAAACCATCATCTCCGTCTGGTCAAGGAAGTCGCTGATGGCCGACAGGGCTATCTCCACGACCTCTTGTTGGGGATAACCCGTTGCTCCCCCGCAGATCAGGGGAAGGGCAATGCTTTTACAGCCATGTTTCCTGGCAAGCCTCAGGCTGTTCTCATAGCAGCGCCTGACCTTGGCCGTCTCCCCGCATCCTCCGCCCTGCCACACAGGGCCTGCCGTGTGTATGATATATTTTACACTAAGAGAAAAGGCGGATGTAATCTCCGCCTCTCCCTCCTCTATCCTTCCGATTTTCCTTTTCCGGGCCGGAAAACGGCCTGCCCCAGCCCTCTCATAGGCGGCGCTGTCCGTGCCCTGTGACTCCAAAGAAACGCTATGGACGACAGCGTCCACCTTCATTGTCGTGATGTCAGTTCTCACCAGCTTGAACGGCATTTCATCCTCTTTTCCGTTTCCTGCAAAGTGGTCTTTGAACCCTCTGCAGCCTACTTAAAATATCCCACGCCGGACCGGAACAAGCCCATGTCCTGATTGCCGTAGATATTCAGCGCTACGCCCCTGCCCCGTCTCTCCGCATGGGCCATCTTGCCGAAGCACCGTCCGTCAGGGGATGTAATTCCCTCGATGGCCATATAGGAGCCGTTTACATTGTACTCTTCGTCCATGGACACATTGCCCTCCTGATCGGAATACCGGGTGGCCACCTGGCCGTTCTCCAGCAGCTTGTCCAGCCATTCCCCGGACGCAACGAAACGACCCTCCCCATGGGAGGCGGGAACACAGTAGACCCCTCCCAATACTGCCTCCTGCAGCCAAGGCGACTTGTTGGAGACAACCTTGGTATACACCATCTTGGAGATATGTCTATTTATGGTATTGAAGGTCAGCGTGGGGGAATCCTCCTTCTGTCCCACGATCTCGCCGTGGGGCACCAGCCCCAGCTTCACCAGCGCCTGAAAACCATTGCAGATCCCCAGCGCCAGACCGTCCCGCTTGTTCAGCAGATCCATGACGGCCTCCTGCAGCTTGGCGTTGCGGAAGGCAGTGGCAAAGAACTTGGCGCTGCCGTCCGGCTCGTCTCCTGCGGAGAAACCTCCGGGGAACATGATGATCTGCGCCTGAGATATGGCCTTCTCAAACTCCTCCACGGATTCCCTGATATCTGCCGGGGTCAGGTTGCGGAATACTTTGGTCACTACTTCCGCCCCCGCTTCCTCGAAGGCTTTCCTGCTGTCATACTCGCAGTTGGTTCCGGGGAATACCGGAATGAACACCGCAGGCTTCGCCACCTTGTTCCTGCAGACATAGATCCTTTCCGCCTTGTAACAGTCCGCCGCCAAAGGCGTAACGTCCTTTACCGCCTTGGTGGGATATACCTTTTCCAACCGGGAAGTCCATGCATCCAAAGCCTCCCCCAGCTGCAGCCGCACATCCCCCACCGAAAATACAGGTTCCTGCGTAACCGTGCCGATCACGGCATAATCAAAGCCAGACTCTTCTATAAGCCCCAGAGCCGTCTCCTGCACCTCGGCCACAATGTCTCCCAGAGCGTTTTCAAACAAGCTCTCTGCCGCCAAGTCTGCATCTGTCTTCACTCCCAGCATATTGCCGAAGGCCATTTTGGAGATGGCCGCAGCCACTCCTCTGGCATCCGCCGCATATGCGGAAAGCACCAGCCCCTTGCGCATCAGCTCTGTAATAAAGCCGTACAGAGCCGCCACCTGATCGTATACGGGTATATCGTAATCGTCCTTTTCCATCTTGAAGCACACCAGCCTGCTGCCCGGCTTTTTCAGCTCCGGCGTCACTATGTCCTTCTGCTTCGCTATGTCCACCGCAAAGGATACCAGCGTGGGAGGAACATCGATGTCGTTGAAGGTGCCCGACATACTATCCTTTCCTCCAATGGAGGGAAGCCCGAAGCCCATCTGGGCGTCGTAGGCCCCCAGAAGCGCTGCAAAAGGCTGACTCCAGCGTGAAGGCTCCTCGGTCATCCTGCGGAAATATTCCTGAAAGGTAAAGCGGATCTTGGAGAAATCTCCCCCTGCCGCCACAATCTTGGCCATGGACTCCACCACCGCATAGACCGCGCCGTGATAGGGACTCCATGAAGACAGACCGGGATCGAAGCCATGGCTCATCATGGTGATCACATCGGTGCTTCCCTCCAGCACGGGAAGCTTGGCCGCCATGACCTGAGTCTCCGTCAGCTGATGCTTTCCGCCGTAAGGCATCAGCACGCTGCCAGCCCCGATAGAGGCGTCGAACATCTCAACCAGCCCCTTCTGGGAACACACGTTCAGGTCGTTTAAGAGCGTCAGCCATGCACCCTTCACATCCCCCTTCTCCAGCGCCTCCTCCACGGCAGGCACTGCCAGTCTGGCGAAATAATTCTCCTTCTCGTCAGGAATGTCCAGCTTAACAGACGTCTCCTGATGGGCTCCGTTGGTGTCCAGAAAAGCCCTCTTTAAGTCAACGATCTTCTTGCCCCGCCATTTCAGAACCAGTCTGGGCTCCTCCGTCACCACGGCCACAGCCACAGCCTCCAGATTTTCTTCTGCGGCGTAGCCCAAAAACCTCTCCACATCCTCCGGGGACACTACCACCGCCATGCGCTCCTGAGACTCGGAGATGGCAAGCTCCGTGCCGTCCAGACCGGCATACTTCTTGGGCACCTTGTCCAGATCCACCGTCAGGCCGTCCGCCAGCTCACCGATAGCCACGGACACGCCGCCTGCCCCGAAGTCGTTGCACTTCTTGATCAGGAGACTCACCTCCTGACGCCGAAACAGCCTCTGGATCTTTCTCTCCGTGGGGGCGTTGCCCTTCTGCACCTCCGCCCCGCAGGTCTCGATGGACTGTTCCGTATGCACCTTGGAGGAACCTGTAGCGCCGCCGCAGCCGTCCCTGCCCGTGCGCCCTCCCAGCAGAATGATCACGTCGCCGGGATCAGAGGTCTCCCTGACCACGTTCTTTCTGGGCGCCGCCCCCATGACCGCCCCGATCTCCATGCGCTTGGCCACATAGCCCGGATGATAGATTTCCTTCACGAAGCCGGTGGCAAGGCCGATCTGGTTGCCGTAGGAGGAATAGCCTGCCGCCGCCCCCTTCACCAGCCTCTTCTGGGGCAGCTTGCCCTTCAAGGTGTCCGCCACGGGCACGGTGGGATCCGCGGCCCCGGTGACCCGCATGGCCTGATACACATAACCCCTGCCGGAAAGGGGATCCCTGATGGCGCCGCCCAGACAAGTAGCCGCCCCGCCGAAGGGCTCTATCTCCGTGGGATGGTTGTGGGTCTCGTTCTTGAAGAACACCAGCCACTCCTCCGTCTCCCTGCGCCCGTCGTACTCCATCTCCACCGGCACCACCACGGAGCAGGCGTTGATCTCGTCGGATACCTCCATGTCCTCCAGCTTTCCCTCTTTCCTCAGCTTCCTCATAGCCATCAAGGCCAGATCCATCAGGCAGACATACTTATCCTCCCTGCCTGCGAAGATCTCCTCTCTGGTATCCAGATAGCTGCGGTAGGCCGTCTCAATGGGGGTTCGGTAATATCCCTCCCCGAACTCCACCTCCTTCAGCTCCGTGGAAAAGGTGGTATGGCGGCAATGGTCGGACCAATAGGTGTCCAGAACCCGAATTTCCGTAATGGAGGGATCCCTCTTTTCATCCTCCCTGAAATAATTCTGAATGTGCAGAAAATCCTTGAAGGTCATGGCAAGGGAAAGAGAATCATAAAGACCTTTCAGCTGCGCCTCCCCCATATCCCCAAAGCCCTCCATCAAAGCCACGTCCCCCGGCTCTTCAAACACCGTCACCAGAGTCTTAGGCTTGATCTCGTCGGTCTCTCTGGAGTCCACGGGATTGATGCAGTAAGCCTTGATTCTGGAAAATTCCTCATCCGTGATCTGTCCCAGAATCATATATGTGACTGCGGTGCGGATGACGGGTTCCTCATCCTCCTTCAGGAACTGTACGCACTGCAGCGCGGAATCCGCCCTCTGGTCAAACTGTCCGGGCAGAAATTCCACGGAAAACACTCTTGCGCCTTCAGGAACGTCTATGGACTCCTGATACAGATCATCCACCGGCGGCTCGGAAAAAACAGTCCTGCAGGCCTGCCCGAACACCTCCTTGGAAATATTCTCCACATCATAACGGATGAATACTCTCACCCCCTCTGTCCTGATGCCAAGAAAGTTCCCGATCTCCTCGTGCAGCTCTTTTGCCTTTACGGCAAAGGGCTCCTTCTTCTCCACGTAAATACGCCTAACCTCTCCCATTTCGCTCCTCCTATTTCAGCCCTATCTCTTCATTTCAGTTCTGCAATGCCCCTCTCACCCTTCCAGCCCCAGAGATTTCAGAATGAAAAGGATCTCTCTGTCAACGGCTTCCGCCGTGATGCCTATGGTCTGGGCAGAAATCTTCAGTCCCTCCAGCACAAACATGATATTTCTGGCAGTGCCCTTGCAGTCCTCGCAGTAGAACTCCCCGTTGTCCGTGCCGGTCTCTATGAGCTTCTCTATGATTTTCACCGCAGAGTCGAACTGCCTTTTCAGAATATTGTCCTTTTTTCCCAGCTGGTTCTGGAAATAGAACTCATAGATAGCCTGCGTCAGCGTGTCGTTTTTCCGCAGAAGCTCCTTCTTCTGCTCCTGCAGAAAAAGAAGCAGAATATCCGCCGCCGTGGCGTCCTCCGTAATGCTGTCGGAAAACACATCGTCAGCCTCCTGGCTCTCCAGCTTCATGACCTCCAGAAAAATCTGGCTGGTATTGTCAAAATAAAGGTAGAGACCGCCCCGGCTGATCTCGCAGGCCTCAACGATGTCCTTCATGGTCACCTTCTTAAAGCCCTTGTCCACGAACACCTTTCTGGCCGTCTCCAGAATGAACTTCCTCTTCTGTACCGATTTTTCTCCCATACCCTATCCCCCGCCCCATTCTCTAAATTTTGCCGGATCTGTCCCAAAACGCCGTGATTCTGCGCATCCTCTCCAACACCAGAAAGAAAATATTTTCCTGCACCGCCTCGCTCCAGAGCGTGGCCCTCGTCCTGCCCCCCATCACATACTTGGACAAAATGCCACAGAGCATGTCCCAGTCCTTCAGTTCCGCTCTCTCGATCAGTTTTCTCTCGTCCTCATGGTTCCTGATCCGGTTGCGAGTATATACATAAGGGTAATTGCGGTTCATGAGCCCGGTTCTGGCCGCCTCCCTGACAAATCCCATCAGCGAGGAATCATACACCGGAAAGCTGATGGAATTGCTGCCGATATTTTGTCTCTGATAATTGCTGCTGGCCGTCCGCCCGGCATTCTGTTTCAGCCAGGGCAGATAGCGCAGCAGCGGCTCTATCTCCCGCCTATATCTCTGCACCAGATTCTGGCGATATTCAATATCCTGTTCCATATCAAAATCACATCCTTTTTCCCAAACACGTTTTCTTACAGAAAAAATGACACATATGTATTTAATTTTAACATATTTTTTATAAATGTACAGTAGGAAATTATAGATTTGCAGAAAATAGCATTGTATTAAGATTGTATTCAAAAGAGAAAAAAGATACAAAAAATCCCTGCCGGCCATAACTCCTTCCCGGCAGGGATTTCCGCTTTCATTTACAGCTTACATTTCTACTTTCTTTTCCATTTGCAGCTTGCATTTCCGATTCTATTTCTAATTCCCATCACCCACTGGAGACGTCCTTCCGGCACAGCCCGCTTAAATGGACAGACACACCGTTTTCTTCTGACGTCCGGACTCTTTTACGTCGATCAGTCTCTGATTCTCGGAGCCCCGGAAGGCGAGACGCAGGTTCTTCCTTTCCTCTACGAATTCTCCGTCCACCAGAACGTCTATCAAAGACAAAAGCTCCCTAACAGCCTCCTGCTGCTGCGCCCAAGAAAGTATGTCTTTTTCATAATCATAACCCGTGTAGCACCAGATATCCTTCTGCGGATACCGCTGTCGGACCTTCCGCAGAAGCCCCAGCACCGCCTCCCGGTTCTGAGGCTCCATAGGCTCTCCGCCCAGCACGCTGAGTCCCCGGATATAGTCCGGCGCCAGCAGCCGAAGAATCTCTTCCTCCACAAGGGCCGTATATTCCTCGCCGTAATGAAAGTCCCATGCCTCCTTGTTGAAGCACCCCCTGCACCCGTGGGTACAGCCGCTGACGAAAAGCGATACCCGGATGCCGGGGCCGTTGGCTACATCCGTCCTCTTGATATTTGCATAATTCACAAAGTATTCCCCCATCTCTCTGATTCCGTCAGACCCAGAGCCCCTTTTCTATAGATGCAGCACCCTTGACTTGATCTCCTTGGTCTTGCCCGTGTTCCAGAAGTTCTCCCCCAGATAACCGCAGGTCCTTCTGGTGACGTTCATCTTATTATGATCTTTGTTGTGGCACTGGGGACACTCCCACTCATTATCCTCGTTTACCGTGATTTCCCCGTCAAAACCGCATACATGGCAATAATCGGATTTGGTATTGAATTCACCGTACTGGATGTTGTCGTATATGAAGCGGATCAGCTCCTCCACCGCCTCCACATTGTTGACCAGATTCGGAATCTCCACATAGGAGATGGCTCCCCCGAGAGACTTGTTCTGGAACTCGCTCTCAAAGGTGAACTTGGTAAATGCGTCTATGGGCTCCCGCACGTCCACATGGTAGGAGTTGGTGTAGTAACCTTTGTCCGTCACATTGGGGATGTCGCCGTACTTCTCCCGGTCGATTCTGGCGAAGCGGTAGCATAGGGTCTCCGCCGGGGTGCCGTATAGGCTGAAGCCGATCCCCGTCTTCTGCCTCCACTCGGCGGCGGTATTCTTTAGATGATCCATCACCTTCAGGGCAAACTCCTTCCCCTCCGGGGCGGTATGGCTGCAGCCCTTCATAAGCCAGGTCAGCTCATAGAGGCCGATGTACCCAAGGGACATGGTGGAATATCCCCCCATGAGCAGTCTGTCAATCTTCTCCCCCTTTTTCAGCCTCGCAATGGCCCCGTACTGCCAGTGGATGGGACTTACGTCCGAAAGCGTGCCCAGCAGCGCCTTATGCCTGCACATCAAAGCTTCGTAGCACAGCTCCAGCCGCTCCTCCAGCCGCTGCCAAAAAACCTTTTCATCGCCCTGAGAGATGATGCCGATCTGAGGAAGGTTCAGGCTCACCACCCCCTGATTGAAACGGCCCTCCCATTTATAGTTCCCCGCCTCATCCTTCCAAGGGGACAGGAAGGAACGGCAGCCCATGCAGGAAAATACGTTCCCCTCATAGTTCTCCCGCATCTTCTTTGCAGAAATATAGTCGGGGTACATCCTCTTTGCAGAGCATTTCGCCGCAAGTCTGGTCACATCATCATACTTCCCGCCCTTTAAGCAGTTGTTCTCATCCAGCACATACACCAGCTTGGGAAATGCCGGGGTCACATAGACGCCCTTTTCGTTCTTGGTGCCCTGAAGCCTCTGATGCAAGATCTCCGTGATGATGCGCACGGTCTCGTCCACATACTCATCTTTGTCGTCAATGTGCAGAAACAGCGTCACAAACGGCGATTGTCCATTCGTAGTCATCAAAGTGTTGATCTGATACTGGATGGTCTGCACTCCTGAGCGCAGCTCGTCCTGCAGGCGCATCTCAACGATTTTTTCCTTTGCATCCTCATCCAGCGTATCGCAAAACTCCTTGTCCAGCTGGGCCCTGAACTTGTCTCTGCTTTTGCGCAGGTACTTTCCCAGATGCTTCACATTCACGGACTGGCCTCCGTACTGATTGCTGGCCACCGCGGCAATGATCTGGGTCGTCACCGTACAGGCTACCTGAAAGCTCTTGGGCGACTCAATCATCTTGCCGTTGATGGAGGTGCCGTTATCCAGCATGTCCTTGATATCAATGAGGCAGCAGTTGAAGATAGGCTGGATGAAATAGTCCGCATCATGAAAATGGAGGACTCCGTTGTCATGGGCCATGGAGATATGCTCCGGCAGAAGCATGCGTCTGGTCACATCTCTGGAGACCTCCCCTGCGATATAGTCCCGCTGGGTGGAGGCCAGCCGGGTGTTCTTGTTGGAATTCTCCTCCGCCAGCTCCTTGTTCTCATTGCGGATCAGCTTCAGTATGGACTCGTCCGTAGTATTGGATTTGCGCAGCAGACTCCTCTGATAACGGTAGACAATGTATTTCTTGGAAAGGGCGTACTTGTTGCTGCGTACCAAGTGCTGTTCCACAATGTCCTGCACATGCTCCACGGTCTGCAGCTCTTTGCCTTCTCTATGCACCGCGTCCAGAATCTCCTGTACCAGACCTCTGTCGGCCCTATCTCTTTCCTCCACCTCATTGTTTGCCTTCTGGATGGCCGCCTTGATCTTCTCCTCCTCAAAGGGAACGATATGGCCGTCTCTTTTCTGAATCCTCATCTTCTCTTCCTCTCCTTGTTTTTATGCCTGATGTCGGCAAAAGGCCGCACCGCAAGCATCTTACGGATACGACCTTTTCTTTAGTCACTCTTCACGCGATCTCAGTACAACCGAACTGTAATCTATATATTGTGCCATGTGACAATACCCATATCAATATCTTGTATTTCCCATTATAAAACAGTCCTCCTGCAAAAGTCAAGGATTAATAATAATACATTCCGTGCCCGCCGCAGCACCCTCCTCCCAGACAGCACATATTGCAGATCATATTGGCGATGCATATCTTCATGCACAGATTGCCGTTGCCGAAGGTGGGATAGCCGTAGGCGGCCTGCCGCTGCTCGTACCAGCTCCCCCCGCTCTCGAACTGCTGCAGCAATCTTCTATAGTCCACATTGTTCGGTTCCAGAGCCGCCGCTCTTCTGGCATGTTCCAGCGCCGCCACATTGTTCCCAAGCCCTGAGTGGGCGATTGCGCTATAATAATACCATCTGCCGCCTCTTTCCCCCTCTCCCACGCCGTCTAAAGTGGTCCGCGCCTCCTTATAATAGCCGCTCCGAATATAGTTCCCTGCGGCGCGGATAGAGTTGTTTTCCTCATATCCGGTATTCTGACCCTGCCCGAAGCCCCCGAATCCGAAACCGCCGAAAGGGCCATAGCCGCCAAAGGGGCCATAACCCTGCCCGGCGGATCCTGCCCCTCCGGATCCGCCTCCATTACCGGAACCGCCGTAGCTGCCGTAGCCTGAGGTTCTCTCCTTCATGATCTGCTGATAGGCATTCTGGATTTCCTTGAACTTCTCCTCCGCCTGCGCCTTATTGGGATTGTTGATATTGGCGTCCGGATGGTATCTGCGGCTCAATGCCTTGTATGCTTTTTTGATTTCCTCCTCGGAGGCGTTCCTGCCCACTCCGAGCACACTATATGGATCGTACATATCTTCCTCGTTTTCTGCACAAAAGACCTGCGAATTCTTTAGCTGTCGGCGGCATGGGCAGTTCCCTGCGACCGGGCGCGCATACGCTTCTCCCGGGCCGCCTCATACCTGCACCACACGCCGGAGTACAAAATGTTGCGCAGGATCTCCACGTTCTCAAGGATGGGCAGCTTCTCAAACTCTCTGCAGCATTCTGACATCATCATCATCAATATGGTCTTGCTCTCCTCCTCGAAGTCAGGGTTCCCATATCTGTGCTTCAATGGATTGGGCGTTCCTTTTTTGATATCCGCCTCCACGTCCTCATACGCGTCGCAGATATAGATGAACTTGCCCAGAAAAAAGCCCAGCCGCCTCAGGCTCTCCGCCCATTCGTCCTCCCGAACAGCCATGATCTCTCCCATGACCCTGCCGAACAGCCCCGCCAGAGTGTCGATCTGAGGATCCTGTACCTTTTCCGCATCGGAAAATCCCTGCATCAGCAGATTTATGGTTCGGATTTTCTGCTCATATGCCTCCCCCAGTCCTCTCGTCCTGCCCTCCAGCAGCCTTCCGTAGAAAAGCTTCCAGAACTTTCTCTCGTCTTTCCAGTCGTCCTGACATTTATAATGGGCAAAGAGCGCGTTCATATCCGCCGCGTACTCCGTAAAAACATTGTTTCTGGTCTGATGGCTCTCGAAGGGATGGGCGATGCATTTGCAGCTGCCAACATGGGTCTTTGGCTCATAGAGCCCCGTCAGCAGAATGGCCAGAAAGGTCATATCGTAGCTTAAGGACAGCTGGCCGCAGGCTCCGTACTTCCTCTTTAGATCCCTGCATATGCCGCAGTAAAAAGACTGATAGACATCAAATTCCTTGAACTTCATCTCGGCCTTGTTGATAATGATGTATCCGAACATTTCAACCCTCCATGATGCCGGCTGCCCCTAACTCTTCTTGATAAATTCGTTTCCGCATTTCCTGCAGCTGATAGCGATCCTTCCTTTTCCTCTGGGCACCCGGAGCTTCTGTCCGCAGCCGGGGCATTTATAGATATGATATTCTTTCCGCTGGGCCATGTCCCGCTTCATTTTTCCAAAAAATCCCCGCACCTTCATCTCCTGCTTCAGGTATTTCTGGTTCTCCAGCGAACGTTTGTTTACATTTCTGGAGAACATGCGAAAATACGCATAGCCCATCAGAACCGTTGCCAGAAGATAGAATATCCATCCTCCCAAAAAGGAAATGAGCAAACTCAGAAAGGCGCAGATCAACAGAACCTGATTCAGCCGGTCCGTCCCGTAGCGCCCCCACATAAACCTCTGCAATCTCTCTCTCATACCCAATGCCTCCCCGCATTTCAACCCATATGGCAGTCTTCCCGCAGCATCCGCCGATATCCCGGCACCGTTTTCCGGCATCCCGCGATACATGTCCTGCACCGTTTTCCGGCATCCGCCGGCATCCCGCGATACATGCGAATGAAGTCCGCCGCCCTGCAGGCCGACGTAGGTCTTTCGGCCTCCAGAGCAACTTTCCCGCTCACATGTCTCATTTTAGACTCTTTTAGCGGAAATGCAATTAAATAAAAATAAAATAATATAAAAAAGCCGCAAAGTCTTTCCGGGTCTTCCATACTTTGGCCCATGCCGGACATGGGCCAAATCAAGACCATATACTTGACTCTTGAGACAGCCCATGTTATGATATCGGCAAGACATTTGTATCAGCAATAAATTGTATGAGTATTCAAAATCATCAGGAGGCGTAAAATGGGACAAGGCCGAGAAACTGTATCCCCCATGAGCAATGAAGGAAGAAACATGTATGTGATAGAGCATATAACCAAATCCCTCTTGGCATTGCTGGAAGAAAAAGCAATCGAAGATATTTCCGTCAGCGAATTGTGCGACAACGCAGGCGTTGGACGCGCTTCCTTTTACCGCAATTTCAACAGCAAGGAAGATATCTTGAGAGCCCATATCAACAAGTTGTTCCACCAATGGAAAAGCGGCTGGGAAAAGGACAACAGTCTCCCTCTCAGTTCCGGCATCGGCATGATATTCGAGCATTTTGAGCAGCACAGCGCCTTTTACACGCTTCTGAACAAGCGGCATCTTATCTATCTGCTGAAAGACGTCATCCTTGACACTTTTGAATTAAAGCCGGATCTGCCGAAAGCAGAGGCCTATGCCAAAGCCTTTGTGGCCTATAGCCTCTATGGCTGGATAGAGGTATGGTTTCAGAGAGGTATGCAGGAATCCCCAGAAGAGATGAAACTGCTGTTCCAAAATCAGGGACTTTGACCTTCTCCTTCAGGCTGTCCCTTATAAATAGCGCACTACGTCCGAAAGCTTCCTTTTGGGCACCACATAGTCCCTGTTTTCGTCAAGATAATACTTGAATTCCTCCGGAGACTCCATATCAACGATATGGCTCTCATGGGACGGGTAGCCGAAGGCCACCACCGTGTGCAGCTTCTGGTTCTCCCCAAGCCCGAACAGCTCCGACAGGGCCGCCTTGTCACATGCCCCGATCATGCAGCTGCCCACGCCCCGGTTCCATGCGGCCAGCGTCATATTGCCGATGGCCAGCCCTGCGTCGGTGTCGCAGTCCCTATTGATGTCCAGATTCTCCACCACCGCGATAAAAAGAACCGGCCTCTCGCCCTCCTTGGGCTGCCCCAGTTCGGGAGGCAGCGCTCCCGCCCATCTGGTAAAGCCAAATACCTGAGCCGTCTTTTCCGGCTCTCGGATCACAATATAGCTCAAAGGCTGCCTATTTGCAGCGCTGGAAGCCAGTCTGGCCGCCTCTAATATCTCCTCCACAGTCTCCTGCGGGATTTCCCTCTGCCGGAACCTGCGGTAGGTTCTGCGTGTCTTAAGCAATTCCATCAATTGATCCATTTTCCGCCCCCTTACTCCTTTCCGCCTATAGACATGTCCCTCACCAGCACGGAGGGAGATCCGAAGCTGCCGTTCCCGAACTCCAGATCCGATCCGACCTTTTCGATCTCACGAAGCACCGTGAAGAAATTACCTGACACGGTAAAATTCTTCACCGGAGCACCCTTCCTGCCCTCCGAGATCATAAAGCCCTTAGCCGATAGGGAGAAGTCTCCCGTAATAGGGTTCGCTCCCGCATGAAGCCCCATCAGTTCCGTGATATACAAGCCCGCCCCCGCCGAAGCAAGCATATCCTCCAGCCCTTTCCGGCGCTCTGCTCCCAACGTCTCAGAGCCCCCTTCCGCTTTGATGTAAAAAGTAAAAGGGCTTACCCCTACAACTGCATCATAGGAAGACTTGCTGGCATTGCCCGTGGATTTCACCCCCGCCTTTGCGGCGGTCTTCAGATTATGGAGCAAAGTGACAAGTACACCGTCTTCTACTACATTCTTTGCATAAGCAGCTACACCCTCCCCGTCAAAAGTCCTCATGACATAGTTTTCCTCATATCTGGGATCATCCACAATGGTGATAAAGGGCGCTGCGATCCTCTCCCCCTCCTTGCCTTTAAGCAGTGACATGCCCTTCTGGGCCTGCTCTGCAGAAAACACCGAGGCATAGGTCTGAAGCAGCGCAGCCATTGTCTTGTTGGAGAACACCACATCATATTTACCGCTGGGAACGCTGTCCGCGCCGATGGCGGATACCGCATGCTCCACGGCCTTTTCTGCAATGGCATCCAGATCAAAATCCTGCAGACGCCCTTTCTTGCTTTCAAAGCCGTCATACATCTCTCCGCCCTCTGACACCAGCGGCATGCCATAACATCTGGCCAGAGAGATCACATCCTCAAGATCCAGCCCCTTAGAATTGCATAGGGCATATTTCTGCCTGCCATAGAGCATCACTGCCTGAGTGCCGTCCGCCACCCGGGGATCCGCCTGATACATCTTCCTCTGCAGCGCCAGCGCCCCCTCGATCAGCTCTCCGCCCGTAGGCCTGACGGAGGTATCCTGAGGGCATACGGCATATGTGTCCCCCTTCTCATGAAGGAAGACCTCCTCCTCGCTTTCAATGGACTTTGCGTTGTCCAGCGCCCGAACCACCAAGGATCTGGCTTCCTCCTCCGTCAGATTCTCCGTGGAGGCATATCCGACCTTGCCGTCCACCACACAGCGAAAACAGACACCCAAATCATCCTCTACACTATAGCCCTTTACTTCCTCCTGATAGATCTCCACGGATACAGAGTCGCCCTCGGTGTAATATAGCTCATAATCCGCAATCCCCATCTCCTGTGCGATGCCGATCACGGTCTCCTTGAATTCCTGATATATCATCTTCACTCCTATCTGCCCGCCCTTTACGGGCTATTCCCATCCTTGATTTCCCACGTACACTACGTTATGTGCCCTATCGTCCCCCTACGGTAATGGAGGACACGCGAATCAAGGGCTGTCCCACATCCGTGGGGATGCTTCCCGAAGAGGCGCCGCACATGCCCTGAGCCCTATCCACATTTCTTCCCACCATATCAATGTTCATAAGAACATCCGAACCTTTGCCGATCAGGCTGGCTCCCCGCACAGGCTCGCATATCTTACCGTTCCTGATCACATATCCCTCATCTACGGCAAAATTGAACTGCCCCGTAACAGGGTTCACGGAGCCTCCGCCCATGCTCTTGGCATAAAGCCCGTTTTCTATGGACGCGATGATATCCTCGTCCCTATCCTCCCCGGCAGCGATATAGGTATTTGTCATTCTGGAGGTGGGCTCATACTGGTAGCTCTGCCGCCTTGAATTGCCCGTGGACGCCATGCCCATCCTGCGGCCGTTGAGCTTGTCTATCATATAGGATTTCAGGATCCCGTTCTCAATCAGCACATTCTTTCTGGCCGGCGTACCCTCGTCGTCTATATTGACGGAGCCCCATCCGTTGGGGATGGTTCCGTCGTCTATGGCCGTCACCTTTGGATTTGTATCTGCATCCCAAGCTTCCCTACAAACTGAGACTGTCCCAGCGCAACGCAGGACGCCTCCAGAGAATGCCCGCAGGCCTCATGGAAGATCACCCCTCCGAAGCCGTTCTCAATGGCCACCGGCATGGTTCCCGCCTTGATATAGCCTGCATGCAGCATAGTGACTGCTTGTGCGGAAGCCTTCTCCCCCAGTGTCTTAGGATCCAGAAGCTCAAACAGTTCCAGCCCCTTCCTTGCGCCGGGGCTGACTCTGCCGGTCTGGTTCTCCCCGTTCTTGCTGGCCACGGAAGAAACCGACACTCTGGTGCGGATCTGCCTGTCTTGAGCAAGCAGTCCTTCGCTGGTAGCTATCAGAATCTTATGGTCAACCTCCACATAGCTGCCGCTGACCTGAGAAATCTCGTCGCTGTACCCCTTTGCGCCAAGACACAACTCCCGCAGGAAATCTGTCTTATAGGAATTTTCCACGCTGGCAGGTACGATTTTAATAGGATGGATATCCCCGAAAAGCCTCTCCCGCAAAATGATATCCGAAGTATCACAAGCGCCGGATAGGGCGTCCGCCACCTTCGCCGCACATCCCAGCACCGCCTCCTTCGCCAAAGAGGATGCCGAGCCTGAAACACATCTGGTTCCCTTGAAAATTCGGATGCCCACCCCGGAAATCACGGAATCGCCTATCTTTTCCGTCTTTCCCGATATATTGCTGATGTTTTTGCTCTGTGTATGCTCCGCAAAAATTTCGGCATAATCCGCGCCGGTGGAAAGCGCCTTATGAAGCGCTTCCTTGATAAGTTCTCTTGATAACATAATGACCTCCTATAATTTTGAATGACAAATCCCCTGCCGATGCCGGTCAGGGGATTCCGAATTCTATTTCTGTGCCACGTCCTTCATGGAGAAGCTGATTCTGCCCATCCTGTCCTTGCCAAGGCAGACCACAGTAACCACGTCGCCTATTGTCAGCACATCCTCCACCCGGTTGATTCTCTCCTTGGCGATCTTGGAGATGTGTACCATCCCCTCCTTGCCCGGAGCAAACTCCACAAACGCGCCGAACTCCTTGATGCTGACCACCTTGCCCTTGAAAATCTGGCCTTCCTCAAAGTCGGTGACGATAATCTTGATCATGTCCACCGCCTTGTCCATCATGGCCTTGTCGGTGCCGCACACGGATACGTTGCCGTCATCGGTGATATCGATCTTCACGCCGGTGCGGGCAATGATCTCATTGATGGTCTTGCCACGCTGGCCCACAACATCTCCGATCTTTTCGGGATCGATCTGAATGGAGATGATCTTGGGCGCATAAGGGCCCACCTCCGGTCTGGGAGCGGAAATGGCAGGCTTCATGCAGTTGTCCATGATGAAGAGTCTCGCCTCCCGGCACCTTGCGATAGCGCCCTCCACAATGGGCCTTGTAAGGCCGTGGATCTTGATGTCCATCTGAATGGCGGTGATTCCTTCCGTGGTTCCCGTCACCTTGAAGTCCATATCTCCGAAAAAATCCTCCAGCCCCTGAATATCAGTGAGCAGTACAAAATCATCATCGGTGTCCCCCGTCACCAGACCGCAGGAGATACCCGCCACCATCTTCCTGATGGGCACGCCCGCAGCCATCAAGGACATGCAGGAGGCGCAGGTGGAGGCCATGGAAGTGGAGCCGTTGGATTCAAAGGTCTCGGACACGCTGCGGATGGCATAAGGGAACTCCTCCTCGCTGGGAAGCACGGGAATCAAAGCCCTCTCCGCCAACGCTCCATGGCCGATCTCGCGCCTTCCGGGTCCTCTGGAGGGCTTGGTCTCGCCTACAGAGTAGGAAGGGAAATTATAGTGATGCATATATCTCTTGCTTACTTCATTTTCGTCAAGTCCGTCGATCCTCTGCTGCTCGGAGAGCGGAGCCAGCGTACAGACGTTGCAGATCTGGGTCTGGCCTCTGGTGAACATGGCGGAGCCATGGACTCTGGGTATGATATCCACCTCCGCTGCCAGAGGACGGATCTGGGTGATCTCTCTGCCGTCGGGGCGCTTGTGATCCTTCAGAATCATCTTGCGCACAGTCTTTTTCTCATACTGGTAGACCGCCTCCCCAAGGATGGCAAGCCACTCCTCCTTCTCCGCAAAGGCCTCCTCCAGTCTGGCGGTGACATTCTTGATATTGAGCTCTCTGGTCTGCTTGTCGTCGGTGAACACCGCCTCCTCCATCTCCTCGGGAGGAACCAGCCTCTTGATCTCCTCGAACATCTCCTCGGGGATGGCGCAGCTGGTATATTCATGCTTGGGCTTGCCCACCTCGGCAACAATCTTGTCGATGAAGGCGATTATGGTCTGGTTCACCTCATGGGCCTTATAGATGGCCTCGATCATCTTGTCCTCGGGAACCTCGTTGGCCCCCGCCTCGATCATGATCACCTTCTCTTTCGTGGAGGCCACGGTGAGGTTCAGATCGCCGTTCTTCCACTGCTCCTGAGAAGGATTGATGATAAACTCTCCGTCAATCATGCCCATCTGGGTCATGGCGCAGGGACCGTCAAAGGGAATGTCCGAAATACTGGTTGCGATGGCTGCTCCCAGCATTGCCACCAGCTCAGGGCGGCAGGCAGGGTCCACGCTCATGACCATATTGTTCAGGGTTACATCATTGCGATAGTCCTTGGGGAAAAGGGGCCTCATGGGCCTATCGATGACGCGGCTGGTCAGAACGGCGTTCTCGCTGGCCTTTCCCTCTCTCTTGTTGAAGCCTCCGGGGATCTTGCCCACCGCATACAGCTTCTCTTCAAACTCCACGCTCAGAGGGAAGAAGTCGATCCCCTCTCTGGGCTTGTCCGACGCTGTGGCCGTACTGAGCACCACCGTGTCCCCATAATGCATGAAGGCGCATCCGTTGGCCTGCTTGCCCACACGGTTGATATCCACCTTCAAAGTACGTCCGCCTAATTCCATCTCATAGCTCTGATACATATAATCCTCCATTCCGCCGCTGCCTGCGGCTGGTTTTATAAACATAGGAACAGAAGACACCGAAACTACTGAAAAAGACATGAGCCCTCTGCTCCACGTCCTTTTCAGCGGTCTCGGAACTTTCTTCTGTTCCGTGTTGTCATATGAGCGCCGTGCCCTGCGCCAAAGGCGCAGCCTGCATCGAATTCTGACCGCAAAGAGGCAACCAAGTAAATCCACCTGCCTATTACTCGGTTGCCCTGCCCACACTTTGCCTTATTTTCTTAATCCAAGCTTTTCGATCAGAGAACGATATCTCTCGATGTCCTTCTTCTTCAGATAGCCCAGCAGGCCGCGCCTTGCGCCTACCATCTTCAGCATACCCCTGCGGGAATGATGATCCTTGGGGTTCGCCTTCAAATGCTCTGTCAGCTCCTGAATCCTTGCGGTAAGCACCGCTACCTGAACCTCGGGCGATCCGGTATCGCCGGGAGTTCTGGCGTACTCGTTCATGATCGCAGTCTTCTTTTCCTTTGAAATCATTTCTTTTTTCCTCCTAATTGATTTTGAACCGCCTGACACTCAGACCGGGTCGGAGCATCCCAGATCCGGGCATCGGCTAAGACGAAACTATGATAGCATACTTCCCGCCAAATGTAAACAACTTTTTTCAATCTCCTAAGTCATTTGCAAGTGGTTCCTCCAAGCTGTTTCAGGCCTCTAAAGACCTCAGTCCTGCAGAATCTTGACATACTTGCAGGGAGTCCGGTAGTTGTATTTGTCGATCCGGATACCCTGAGTGGGGCTGCTGGCATGAACCACTCTCCCGCCCCCGATATATATGGCCACATGATTGATGGTTCCGCTGCTGTTGGCATAGAACACCAGATCCCCCGGCTGCAGATCCGAAGATGAAATCTTCGTGCCGGAATTGGCCTGCGCCCCGGAATAATGGGGCAGCTTCACCCCGAATTTCTTGTACACGCTCAGCACGAAGCCGGAGCAGTCCGCTCCCTTGGTCAGACTCGTGCCGCCCCACACATAGGGATTTCCCACGAACTGCTTGGCATACTCCACCAGATCCACCCGCACGTCGGACACTCCTACGCCGTACAGAAGCTCGGTCATGGTAATGGCAGTGTCCAGCTTCTCCTCAACGGTCACATACTCCTCCGCCACATAGGCCTCCTGACCGTCTATGGAAACCTTGACCCAGCCCTCCAGCGTCTCCAGCCATTCAAGCTCTGCGCCGTTGGGCACCTGCGTCAGCACCGCGCTGTCCGTGTTGGCCTCGTCCCGGACGTTGAGCCCGTCCACCTTGGCAACGGCCACCGTGCGCACCAGATCGTTGGCCTTCAGCTTCGCGTCGGGGCCCGTGAGCAGAAACTCCAGACTGACATAGCCCTCCACCTCACCGGACACGATATGGGCCCAGCCGTCCACCTCCTCCACCACCTCGCAGGCAGAGTCCTTGGGCATCTTTCCCACCAGCTTCCCGGTGGTGGACGGTTCCTCTCTCACATTCAGGTTCCCGCTCTCCACGTTTGCGATGCCGATGTTCGTATATCCCCAGGCCGCTCCCTGAGCCTCCTGAGCATATTTAATATATTCTTCCGTAGTCATTCTGGCTTCCAGAACAGAGGTGACGCCTGCCCCCGGCAGCACGCTCTCGGAGGCAAAAGCCTGCATGGATGTCCCCATCATGCAAAGGGCCATTCCTGCAGACAGCACCGCAATTTTCCCGCTCTTCTTATATCTCATGTATTTCCACTCCCTTAAAAGAGAACCGATCCGGTTCCTGTTAATAAGTATTGACAGAATTGTTACAAACTTGTTACATCCCATGAAGAATTATACAAGCTTCCCTCCATGCTGTCAACAGCTGAGAGTGAATTTATGAAATAAAGTTTTATCCTTGTCTTCTTTGCGTCTCCGCCGCCTCTGCCTCTCTCTCCGCCGCGATTATGGCGAAGGCGATATTGGTGGCATGATCCGCCACCCTCTCCAGACCCGAAGCTATATCGGAGAATATCATCCCTGCCTCCGGCGTACACTCCCCTCTGGTGAGACGCTGCACATGGGCCATCTGCATCTCCCTCTCTTTTGCGTCCACCTTGTCCTCCAGAGCCACTACCTCCCGCATATGGCTCTCGTCGCTTCTGACGAACATATCCACGGAATACCGGATCAGCTTGTTCACCATCTCCAGCATTTCCCCCAGCTGTCCCTGGGCCTCCTTGCTGATGGAAATGCCCGCCTCCTTCCGCTGTCTGGCGGCGTCCGCCACATTCTCCGCATGGTCTCCGATTCTCTCGATGTCGTTCACCACATGGAACAGCGCGCCGATGCTCTTGAGATCCTCGATGGGCAACGTGGCCTGATTGATCTTCACCAGATAGTCCGTGATGGCATGGTTCAGGAAGTTGATATTCTTCTCCACCTCATAGACCTCCTGAATGTCCTCCTCGTCCAGCGTGATCAGAGCGTTCATGGCCCTATTGAGGTTCTCGCTGGCCAGAGAGGCCATACGGTCCAGCTCCTTGATCACCCCCACCACGGCGGTGGCCGGATTAAACACCACCTTCTCGCCTATGTATTCAAGCTGATAGCTCTCCCTGTAGTTGACCTTCCTGTCCTCCCCCGGCACACAGAGGCAGGACAGCTTCACGATCCAGTTGGAGAAGGGGAACAGCACGATCACCTGAAAGATCTTAATCGCGGTATGGGCATTTGCCACAAAGCGCCCCTTGTCTCCGGATATGGCCCAGATCATCTCCATAATAGGCTCCAGAGCCACAAACAACAATATGTACAGCAGGGCCGTGCCGATGACGTTGAACCAGAAATGAATCAGCGCGGCCCTCTTGGCATCCTTCTTGCCTGCCATGGAGGCCAGCAGGGCCGTTGTGCAGGCACCGATGTTGCAGCCCAGAATGATATACAGCGAGATGGGCAGCTCCAGCAGATCCTGATTGGCCAGCAGCAGCACAATGCTCACCGTGACCGAGGAGCTCTGGATGACGGTGGTCAAAAGCAATCCCACCAGAGTTGCCATGAAGGGATTCTTCAGGGAGGCCAGCATGTTCACGATCTCCGGCACCTCCCTCATGCCCGCCATGGAGCTGGACATGGTGCTCAGTCCAAGGAACAGCACGCCGAAGCCGATGACGATCTCCGCAAGCTTCTTGACCTTCTCATTCTTACAAAACATCACCGCCAGCACTCCCGCCAGCAGAATCACGGGAGCGTAAGCCGACAAGTTGAAGGACACAAGCTGCGATGTGACGGTAGTACCGATATTTGCTCCGAATATGACTCCCGCCGCCTGATAAAGATTCATCAGCCCCGCGTTGACAAAGCTGACCACCATGGCCGTGCAGGCCGAGGAGGACTGGATAATGGCGGTAAAGACCACCCCTACCACCATGCCCGTGAAACGGTTGGTGGTAAATATCTCCAGAATACGGCGCAGCTTGGCGCCTGCCACCTTCTCGATGGAATCACTCATGACGCGCATGCCGAACAGAAAGAGCCCTAAGCCCCCCGCCATGGACAAAATTATACTCGCATTCATTCATATACCTCGTGTCCGCCGCAGCGGATCCAACGTCTCTTGTAATGGTTCAGGATTCCTCAAAAAATCCTGCTTTTTCCTTCCGCTTTTGACAGGATGCACCCATAGCGGCTCTCCCCGGCTGCAATATCCTCCTGAAGCTGGGCTCTCAGGGCCTCTCTATCCTTGAATCGCTTTTCAGGCCTGCGGAAGGAATACAGATAGACCTCTATGTCCTCTCCGTAGACGCTCTCCCCGAAGCCGTAGAGATAAGATTCCACCCCCATGACCGCCTCGTCAGTCACCGTGGGCTTACAGCCCACATTGCTGATGGCCGGATAGACCTTTCCCCTGACCCGCACCTGAGAAAAATACACTCCCCTTGGAGGAAGCTTCTTCTCCGGTCTGGGCAGAAGGTTCACCGTAGGAAAGCCAAGGGTCCTTCCGATCCGCTTTCCCTCAACCACTTTCCCCGCGATCATGTAAGGCATTCCTAACAGCTGCAGAACCTCTTCCATATCCCCCCGTTCCAGTCTCTCCCTCACAAGGGTGGAGCTGACCTGAGTCCCTCTCAGACACACCTTGTCGATGATTCTGGTCTCGAAGCCCAGCTTAGGGCCAAGCCTTTGCAGCAGAGCCGCGTCTCCCGCTCCCTTGGCGCCGAAGGAAAGATCGCTCCCCGCTGCAAGAAAGGCCACGTTCATCCGCTCTGCCAAAACCTCCAAGGCAAAGGCCTCCGGCGACATGGCTGCCGTCTCTTGGTTCAGAGGAAATTCGATCAATATGTCCACCCCCATGCGCTCAAACAGCAGACGCTTCTCCTCTTTGGTGGACAGCACCGAAACATCTTCTCCCCGTCTGCCGAACAATACGGCCGGAGGTGGGTCAAAGGTGAACACGCAGGCGGCGGCGCCCCTCTTTTTCTGGGAAAGAATCTCCTCCAAAAGCCTCCTATGCCCGATATGGACACCGTCGAACTTCCCCATGGCCGCCGCCGTCTCCCTTCCTCTGGCCAGATAAAAATCTGTCGTATTCGCAATGATTTCCATAGAAAACCACACCTTCACAAAAACATTTTTATAGGTCGATACTGTCCCCTGCCGGAATCATATGCATAAATCCCTGCAAAGCTGTCATCCGCCCTATAGGCCCGCACCCACTTTTCCGGATCATGCAGCGCCTTCTCCTGGGTCTGCTCCGGCAGAAAAGCATTTCCGTTGTTCAGCAGCCGCTCAAACTCCCTGCTGACATGAATGGCCGGGCATTCTGTAAAGACAGAATCCACCGGAAGCAGCACTTCATCCAGCCGCCCCTCATCCTTCAGCAGCTGGATCTCCCCCAGCGTGCGGGCAGCCTCCAACGAAAAGCGACCCACTCTGGTGCGCTTCAGGCTCTGCATGGCGCCTCCGCACCCCAGCTTCCCCCCTATGTCGGAACAGAGGGTACGAATATATGTCCCCTTGGAGCAAACTGCCCGAAAGACCACTACGGGCAGCCGAAATTCCAGAATCTCCAGCTCATAAATCCGGACGAGGCGCGGTTTGCGTTCCACTTCCTTCCCCGCCCGAGCCAGCTCGTACAGCTTCTTCCCGTCCACCTTCAGGGCAGAATACATGGGCGGCACCTGCATATAGTCTCCCACAAAGCTCTCCGCCGCGGCAAGGATCTCCTCCCTGCCGGCCTCCACCGAGCGCCTCTCAAGCACCCTTCCGGTCAGATCCTGCGTGTCGGTCTCCACCCCCAGCAAGAGCTCCGCCACATATTCCTTGTCCCTGTCAGCCAGCATATCGCACAGCTTCGTGGCGCTGCCCAGACAGACCGGCAAAACCCCCGTGGCCTCCGGATCCAGAGTCCCCGTATGGCCGATCCTTTTCTGGCCGCAGATCCCCCGAAGCTTCGCCACCACATCATGGGAAGTGAAGCCGGACTCCTTGCAGACGATGATGATTCCGTTCCTCATACCTCTTGTTCGGCCCTCCCGCCCGCTGTCTTTTCGTTCTTCTCCAGCTGTCTCATGGACTTCTCTATATGTAGGGAAAGATTGTTCACACAATCATGGAAAGTACCCGACAAAGTGCAGCCGGCCGCCCTTACATGACCGCCGCCGCCGAAATAAGCGGCCACCTGAGCCACGTTCACCTTCTCGTTGGAGCGCAGGCTCACCTTGTATTCCACCACCCCGGTCTGGTACATGAAAATGGCGCAGTCCACCCCCTCTATGTTCAGCAGCTGGTTCACGATGCCGTCCAGATCCTTGGACTCCACATGATAGAATTCCATGGTCTTGCGCTCGATGACACTCACAATGCACCTTCCGTCCATGAAACGGACGCTCTCCATCAGCGCCCTTCCCATGATCTGCGCCTGTACATAGGTTTTCTGATAAAAGGTCTCCTGCACCAGCCTCGGAAAATCGAAGCCGTAACCGATGAGCCTGGCCCCCTTCTCCATAGTAGCCGGAGTGGTATTTGAATACTGAAACACACCGGTGTCATGAATCATGCCCACATAGATCGCCATGGCCAGATCCTTGTCCATCATCTCCTCGTCCAAAAGGTCGTAGAGCAGCTCGCAGCTGGAACCGATCTGCGGCTCCACGCAGTTTAACTGCCCGCCGCCCAAGTTGCTGATATGGTGGTCGATATTGATGGTCTTCCCGGCTTCTCTGAAGTACTTCTCCGCGCCGCCCAGTCTGTCCACACTGCTGTCCAGCACAAAAAAGACATCGAAGGGCTCCTCCTCGGCAAAATCCGAATCGATTTCCTCAAAGCCCTTGATCCCCCTGAAGATATCTGCCGGCGCCTCCAAAAAGACTTTCACATAGGCATCAGGCAGGCATTTTTTCAGATACTGCCACAGCGCCAGACAAGAACCCACGCAGTCCCCGTCAGGCCTCACATGCCCGCTGATCCCTATTCTCCCGGCACCCTCGCACTCTTTCAAAATATTCAGCTTCATCTAATCCCCAATCCTATCCTATTCAAACAAACGCTGTCTTGCTCCGACAGATTTCTCAGGGCTTCTTCACCGCCTCGTCCTGCGCGATGACCTCGTCGATTCTCCGGGACATATTGACCCCGTACTCGATGGACTCGTCAGAAACGAAGGTGATCTCCGGCGTATTCCTTAGATTGACGGTTCGGGCCAGCTGCCTCTTTATGAATCCCATGGCGCTTTCCAGCCCCTCCATGGTGGCCTTCCTGACCTCTTCGTCCCCCAGAACGCTGATCCAGGCCTTGCAGCTTTTCAGGTCTGGGGCCACCTCCACCGCCACCACGCTTGTCCAAGGGCTGATCCGGGGATCCTTGATCTCTCCCCGGATAATCTCAGCCAGCACACGCTGGACTTCCCCGTTGATGCGGGTATTCTTCACGCTGTTTTTTCTCATATCTATTCCTCACGCCCGCCAAGGCGGGCAGACAATCCGCCTACCGCGGCACCTCCACCATGATATAGGCCTCGATGGTGTCCAGCTCCTGAATCTGATCAAAGCCCTCGAACACCAGACCGCATTCATAGCCTTCCTTTACTTCCTTCACATCGTCCTTGAATCTCTTCAGAGAGGCAAGGGCGCCCTCATAGATCTGCTTGCCCTCCCGGCTGATGCGAACCTTGCAGCCCCTCTGCAGAATTCCGCCGGTGACATAGGATCCGGCGATATTTCCGATCTGGGACGCCTTGAATATCTGCCGAACCTCCGCATGTCCGATGATCTTCTCCTCGAACACGGGATCCAGCATACCCTTCATAGCCGCCTCGATATCCTCTATTGCCTGATAGATGACTCTGTACAGTCTTACGTCTACACCCTCACGCTCTGCCGTGCTCTTGGCCATGGCGTCGGGTCTGACGTTGAAGCCGATGATGATGGCGTTGGACGCGCTGGCCAGAGTCACGTCGGACTCGTTGATAGCGCCCACTCCGCCGTGGATGCATTTCACCACAACTTCCTCGTTGGACAGCTTCATCAGAGACTGCTTCACCGCCTCCACGCTTCCCTGTACGTCCGCCTTCACAATCAGGTTCAGCTCCTTTAAATTGCCCTCCTGAATCTGGGAGAACAGATCGTCCAGAGACATCTTGGCCTTGGTCTCCTCCAGCTTCTTCTCCTTGTTCTGGGCAAGGTAGGTCTCCGCATAGGACTTGGCCGTCTTGTCGTTCTCGTGGGCAAGGAACACCTCTCCCGCGCTGGGCACGTCGGAAAGGCCCAGAATCTCCACCGGCGTGGAGGGAGTCGCCTCCTTCACCCTTCTGCCCTTGTCGTCGATCATAGCCCGGACCTTGCCATAGCAGGATCCTGCGGAAATGAAGTCGCCCACATGCAGCGTTCCCTTCTGTACCAGCACCGTGGCAACGGGGCCCCGGCCCTTGTCCAGCTCCGCCTCGATCACCAGACCTCTGGCCCGTCTCTGAGGATTCGCCTTCAGCTCCAAGATATCAGCCGTCAGCAGAATGGTCTCCAGCAGATCCTCTATGCCCTGACCGGACTTTGCGGAAACCGGCACGAACTCCGTATTGCCGCCCCAGTCCGTAGCCACCAGCTCGTACTCCGTCAGCTCCTGCTTCACCCTCTCGATATTCGCGGAGGGCTTGTCGATCTTATTCACTGCCACCACGATCTCGATGCCTGCAGCCTTGGCATGACTGATGGCCTCCACCGTCTGGGGCATGACGCCGTCGTCAGCCGCCACCACTAAAATGGCGATGTCCGTGGAGTTGGCGCCCCGCATACGCATGGCCGTAAATGCCTCATGGCCCGGCGTATCCAAGAAAGTAATCTTTCTCTCGCCCAAGGTCACGGTATACGCGCCGATATGCTGGGTGATGCCGCCTGCCTCCTTGTCGATCACATTGGTCTTTCTGATGGCGTCCAGCAGGGAGGTCTTGCCGTGATCCACGTGGCCCATGACACAGATCACAGGAGGCCTCTCCACCAGAGCGGTCTCATCCTCCTCGCCCTCCTTCAGCAGCTCCTCGATCACGTCGACCTTGATCTCCCTCTCGCAGAGAATCTCATATTCCATGGCGATATTCTCCGCTTCCTCGTAGGAGATCTCCTGATTCACGGTAACGATCTTTCCTTCCAGGAAAAGCTTCTTCACGATGGCTGCCGGCTGCAGCTTCATCTTATCCGCCAGATCCTTGATGGTGATCATGTCGGGAAGGGTGATCACCTTGATGACTTCTGCGGCTTCCTCTTTCTTCTTTTCAGGCCTGATGAACCTGCCTGGCTTGTTCTTCAGCGCCTCGTCTTCTTCATAAATATGATCCTTTTTGGAGCGCTTACCCTTCTCCAGGGTGTTTGCCCGCCTCTTTTCTTCCTCCCGCTTCTTCTCCACATCCTTTGCCGGAGCCTCTCCGCCGAAGCCTTTAGACGGTTTATTATCTCTGAATCCGGTTCCCTGCCCTCCATTGCCTCTGCCGTCGCGCGCACCGCCATTGAAATTACGGTTGCCGCCCGGGCCGCCGCCCGGACCACGGCGATCACCCTGACCGCCTTCATAGCCAGGCCTGCCGCCTCTCTGATATCCGTTCTGGCGATCGCCCGAAGGCCTGCCGCCCTGACCGCTGCCGCCTCTGGACTGGAACTGTCCCCGATCCGGCCTTCCGTCGGCGCTTCTGCCCGCGCCTTGTCCTCTGTTGTCCCTATTGCGGTTGTCCTGGCCCCGGCCGTCCTGATACCGGCCTCCCTGCCCCTGATACCGGCCGTCTCTGTTCGGCCTGTCCTGACTGCCGCCTGAATTCTGGGTCCTTTCATTCTGGCCTCTCCCGTTCGGTCCTCTGTCGCTGCGGAACCTATCGCCCTGAGGCCTGTCTGTGCGGCCTCTGTCGCTCTGGGTGCGCTCGCCTCTCTCGTTCTGGCCTCTGTCGCCCTGAGCGCGCTCGCCTCTCTCGTTCCGGCCCCTGTCGCTCTGGGCGCGTTCGCCTCTCTCATTCCGGTTTCTGTCGCCCTGACCGCGCTCGCTCTGGGTTCTGGCATCCTGTGCCCTCTCTCCCTGAGGCTTCTCGTTCCGGACAGAATCCTGCTGAACCTTCTGGGACGAAACGGCCTCCTGCTGAACCTTCTCGTTCTGGACCGCCTCGCTTAGCACGCTCTGCGGCTTCTCGTTCTGCTGAGCGCTCTGAACCTTCTGCTGCATCTCCTGACTCTGCTGGTTCTCGTTCTGATCCCGCTTCACCTTTGGCTGGGGCTTCGAGACCACCATCTGCACCGCGGGGGTAGGGGAAGGCGGGGTCAGCGGCTTGATCCTCACCGGAGCCTGTACCTGCTGCTTGTTGCGGTCGCCTTTTCCGTTCTGGAATCTGTTGCCTGATCCGCCGGAGCCGTTCTGACCGTTTCCGCCTCTGCCTCCCTGAGCCTTATTCTGTCCGCCTTGAGCCCTATTATTCCCTCCTTGCGCAGGACGCTGCTGTCCCTGCATCTTGGAGTTCTGGGGGTTGCTCACGAAAATGATCGTTTTTTTCTTCTTCGGCGCATCATTGGTCGATGCCTCTGCCGCTTTTACGGGCTTTGCTGCTTCTTTTGCGGTTTTTTCCATCTCTGCTTTTTCTGCCTCTTCCTTTACTTTATCTTTTTTTGCTGCCGCCTCTGGCTTTCCGCCTCCGCCTGACCCGCCCTTGCCGAACGCCCGGCGTACCAGCATGGCCGCCTCCTCGTCCACGGAGCTCTGCGCTGCCTTGGCTTCAATTCCCTTTTCCTGCAGGAAACTCAATATGTCCTTGCTCTGTACTTCCAGTTCCTTCGCAAGCTCATGTACCTTTCGTTTCGCCATGCCTTCCTCCATTTCTGCCTTGCGGCCATCTACTTCTCTTCCAACTGTTTCATGATTGCTTCCGCTAATCCCGCATTGCATACGCCCAATGATGACCGCAGGCCCTCTTTCCCGATGGCGCTTCCCATCATGTCCTTCGTGCCGAAACATATCATAGGCACCTGATAGAATTTGCATTTATCGGAAAAAAGCTTCTTGGTATTGTCCGACGCATCCTCCGCAATGATTACCAGCATGGCGGAACCTTTTCTAATTGCCTCCAGGGTCTGGAACTCGCCGCTGACCAGATTGCGTCCCTTCATTGCAATTCCCAAAAGCGATAAAATCTTATTCTGCATCCAGATTCTCAAACTCCCTTTCCAAGGTATCATATACCTCATTTGGAATACTCATCTTGAAAGAGCGCTCCAGCCCCTTGTTTCTTCTGGCCCCAAGCAGGCATTCCCTGCTTTTACAAACATATGCGCCTCTCCCGTTCTTCTTGCCTGTTGTATCCAGACATATCTCATTTTCGGCCGTCTTCACGACCCGCATCATCTCTCGTTTTCCTTTCATCTCGCCGCAGCCGATGCACTGCCTCAAGGGAATCTTTTTCGCCATAAGCCCCTCTACTCCTCAACTTCCGGCTCAAAAGCGCCCTCGTCATATTCCTCGTACTCCGTGTCCTCCGCGTCCTCACCGACCTCTGCGTCCTCCGAAGGCTCCTCGTATTCCTCGGACTCATACCCATCGTACTCATCCTCATATTCCCCGTAGTCCTCTTCCATATAGTCCTCGTAGCGGAAGCCCGGCGCATCCTTGGCCTGCGTCTCGGATTTGATGTCTATCTTGTACCCCGTCAGCCTCGCCGCCAGTCTGGCGTTCTGTCCCTCCTTGCCGATGGCTAAAGACAGCTGATAATCGGGAACCACAACTTTTGCCGTTTTTTCGTCGGGATCCGCGAACACTGCCACGATCTTTGCCGGGGAGAGCGCGTTCTGAATCAGATTTCCCGGATTGTCGTCCCAGTTGACGATATCGATCTTCTCACCTCTCAGCTCGTCCACGATGGCGTTCACTCTGGCCCCGTTCATGCCCACGCAGGCTCCCACCGCATCCACGTTGGGATTATTGCTCCAAACCGCGATCTTGGTTCGGCTCCCTGCCTCTCTTGCGATGCTGCGGATCTCCACCGTGCCGTCTTTGATCTCCGTGACCTCCGACTCAAACAGCCTCTTCACCAGCTCCGGATGAGTCCTGCTCACGTTGATCCTAGGGCCCTTCGGCGTATTTTTCACCTCCAGAATGTACACCTTGATACGCTCCGTAGGGCGGAAGGTCTCTCCCTTTACCTGCTCGCTCTCGCTCAGCATGGCGTCTGCCTTGCCCAGATTGATGCTGATATTTTTTCCCAGATACCTCTGGACGACTCCCGTCACCACATCCTTTTCCTTCTCATAATACTGATTGTAGATGACGCTTCTCTCCTCCTCGCGAATCTTCTGCAGAATCACGTTCTTGGCGTTCTGGGTTGCGATCCTCCCGAATTCCTTGGACTTGATCTCCACATTGAGCATGTCCCCCACCGCCGCTCTGGCGGACAGCTCCTTGGCATCGTCAAGGGAAATCTGCACACACTTATCCTCCACTTCCTCCTCGGAGGCCACCACCTCTTTCTCCGCATATACCAAAAAATCGCAGGTCTCCCTGTCAATCTCCACATGCACGTTGTCTGCCTTGCCGAAGTGGTTCTTGCAGGCCGTCAGCAGAGAGTTCTCTATCGCTTCAAATAAGGTTTCCTTACTGATTTCCTTTTCCTTCTCCAAAATGTCAAGCGCTTCCATCAATTCCTTATTCATCATTTCCTCCATTCCGGCTGTCTGCCAAATCTATGTTGTTGTGCTGAGTTGTGATAGTCTGTCTCAAAAATCCACCGCCAGACGGATCACCGCAATGTCCGCCCGCCTGAAGCTTCTGGTAGCATCCCCTTCCAAAATTCTGATCTGCGTACCGTCGAAGCCCTCCAGCTCTCCGGAAAACTCTCTGCAGCCCTCTATGGCCTTGAAAAGCTTGATCTCCACCTTCTGGCCCACGCTCCCCTGCAGATGCTTATCCTTCTTCAGCACGCGTCCCAGACCCGGACTGCTCACCTCCAGCGTATATGCATCAGGAATGAAGTCTTCTCTGTCCAATTCGTCGGACAGCGCCCTGCTCACCTTCTCACAGTCCAGAATGTTCACTCCCTCCGGCTTGTCTATGTAAGCCCTCAGATAATAACCGCTGCCCTCCTTCACATATTCCACGTCATAGATGCTCAAACCATTGGCTGCGGCAATGGGCTGCAGCAGCTTTTCTGTCCTTGTCTCATAATCTTCCCTGCGGGACATTTTTCCTCCATCCCGGCTTTTGAAAAGCCCTCAACATGCAAGTAAGAGTGGCCGTCAAGCCACTCTTACACTAATTATCATCATTAACAAATTCAGTATAGACCCAAATATAGGAAATGTCAACACCAATGTGAATATTTTATCTCTATAGTCGGCGTAAAATCCACGAAAAACGCCCCTGCCGGATCACCCCCTTATCTTTTTGCCTATTGCGAGGACCATCATCGCAAGAGCCTTGTTGTAGTTCAGCAAAAGCTCCCTATCCGTCCACTCCGCTTTCCCCGCGCCAAGGGCCTGAGCCGTGAACTCCAGCATCCTCTTCCTTTCCTCAGGGCCAAACTTCACATTGTCCATATACTTTTCTCCTTTCAATTGTTAAAATCCAGAACACTTTGTTTGTCCTATGTCAATTCTGTGCAAGATAATTATATAATGAATACGCAAGATATTCAAACATATGTTGCAAATAAATATGATATTTTTCAGTCTTATTTTCTACTATAATACCCAAAGGAGGCAGTTTTATGATTCGGTTACGCATCTTGCAGATTCTGGACGAGCAAAACCACACCAAATATTGGCTGTACAAGCGGATGGATATGTTGAGCTACAGAAATTTCAAAAACATCGTGGAGAACGAGACTTCCAGCATCCGGTTTGAAACTCTGGACAAACTCAGCAGGATTCTGAACGTGCCGGTAGGCGACTTGTTCGAGCAGACAGAAGAGGAAAGAGGCAGTGATTAGCCCCTCTCTCACTATCTGTCTTCTTTGGTTTCGTCAATGTCGCCGGCACTAGACCTCCTCCTGATCCATGCCTTCAAAGAAAGCTCCATAGTCACATCCATAGATCTTCCGCAGCGCTACCAGCACGCTGATTCGGATGTTCAACACTCCGTTTTCATACTTCTCATAGGTGCTCCTGCCTATGTCGCAAGAGCGGCGCTGCAGTTCCGCGCACAGCTTTTCTTGTGAGAGCCCTTTTGCTTTTCTCATCTTTCTGAGGTTGCTTCCCATATCCAAATCACATCGTAATTTCTGTTCCATCTTTTTCCCTCTCTTCCGGGAGCCATTTTTAACGACATTGACTACACCTTTCTTTAGTCTATGCCATGTTAAGGGAAAATATTGCCCGCTATATTGGTCAAAAGGATAATTTATTTATAAAATCTAAAAAAATACTGTTTTTCTACAGTTTTTCTCTTACTGCTGCTGGAAATTTGGGGAAATTCAAAGACAAAAAGCCAAGAATGCTTCAATTTGAAGTGGTTTTTGTCATAAGCCAGATGTGCGATTGCAGAAAAATACACAGAAATGAAAGCCCGGCTCCTGCGCCCCGTCCCGGAGCGCGGGCAGCCCTGCAGGTCAGTCTTCTCCGCCTTCCGGCTGCGCCGCCCGCTTTTTCAGGGTATCCATACCGATGCTGATCAGCTCCAGCGTAGCCGCGGAACGACTGGGAAAACGGTTGTCAAATCGATAGTCATCGATCTTCTTCAGCATTTCTTCATCCACGATAACTGTATAGCGTGGTTTTTTCGTTGGCATCCTACGCACCTCCCATGGTTCTTATTATGCATGGGTTCATATCCCATGTCAAGAGTTTTTTTAACGAATCGAGGAAATATTCTTGACAATTTTAGTTTTCGTAAACTATAATGGTGACAGTTCTGAACCTATGCTCTTTTCGGAAAGGAGATGCCGGACATGGCAGCTGAATCAAAGCGTCTGACCTTTGTTGCTACGCAGGAGATAACACTCCTTTTGGCCGACGCCAAGAAAAAATACTTTTATGACAAGACACAGTCAGACATGATTCGGGAGCTTATCATGGCCGGACTGGACACTGTAGAAAAAAGGTCTGTGGGAGAGCTTCCCGGAAACAACGACACCCATAGCCCTCAAAAGGAGAACCATGCGTCTGAGAGATATTTTTGAAACAGTCAAAAAAAGAATCGTCTATGCCTTCACGCCGAAGGAGGACGATATATTCAATCTCACCTTCTCCACCATGAACCCCTGCGGCCCTCTGACAGAGGAGGAAGCCGCCGACCTCATGGCATACATCGATTCCTTTCATTCCGATGATGAAGAGGAATGATTTTCTTAGGATTCGGTTTGTCTGGAGCCGCAAGCAGCTTCCGCTCTGGAAAACAGGCATCCACAGTAGTTCTGCCGATACAAATCGTATTGCGCGGACAGTTCTATGGAGCGTTTGTAGCCCTCCTTCTTTTTGAAATCGGAGGGCAGCCATGCCACGCCGTACTTTCGGGCCAGCGCCTCCCCTATCTCGTTGAGCTTCCCGGCATTCTTCAGAGGGCTTACCGTAAGGGTGGTGGCAAAATAATCATAGCCGCCCCGGGCTGCATATTCGGCCGTCTCTTTCAGCCGCAGCCCGTAACACAGAAAGCACCTCTCCCCTCCCTCCGGACAGCTCTCTAGTCCTCTGGACATCTCAAGAAACGACTCCGGCGCGTATTCCCCTTCCACCACGGAAATAGAATACCCCTTTTCCCGCCCATTGTAGGCCTCTATCAGCCGCTTCTGCTCCGCCGCCCGCTTTTGGTATTCCTCCGCCTCCGTGATATTGGGATTGAAGTAAAATACCGTTATGTAGAAATATTTACAGAGGTACTCCAGCACATAGCTGCTGCAGGGGGCGCAGCAGCTGTGCAGAAATACTCTGGGAACGGGGCCGGAAGATCCCGGCAGCCCTTCTATTATCTTTTCCAGTTCCTTCTGATAATTTCTCTTGTTCATGCGTCTCCCCCTCAGGCTTTCCGGCCGATCCTTGGGCCTGCTCCTATGCCCGCCGAAAGTCCGCACCGTTCTTCTCCTACCGCAGCTCGTCCTCATAACGCTTTCCGGCCTTGCGCCAGTTGATCAGCCCGAACCACCCTTCCACATAATCCGCCCTTCTGTTCTGGTACTGCAGATAATAGGCATGCTCCCACACGTCCACCAGCAGCAGGGGAATATACTTCTCCAGATCCGGCACATCCTGATTGGAGGTCTGAACAATGGACAGCTTTCCGTTCTTGTCGCTGACCAGCCACGCCCAGCCGGATCCGAACTTGCCCACCGCCGCCTGCTTCATCTGTTCCTTCCACTGCTTGTAAGAGCCGAAATCCCTGTCGATGGCCTCCGCCAGCATCCCCGACGGCTCCTGACCCACGGGACTTTTCATGGAATCAAAGTAAAGCTCATGATTGTAGACCCCGCCTCCGTTGTTGCGCACGGCAGTCTGTATGGCCGTAGGCAGGGCGTCCAGCTCCGTCAGAAGCTCCTGCAGGCTCATCTGCTGCTGCTCCGGATAATCCGACAGCGCATTGTTCAGGTTGTCCACATAGGTCTTGTAGTGCTTGTCATGATGAAATGCAAGGGTCTCCCCGTCCAGCACGGGCACCAGAGCGTCATATTCATAAGGCAGGGGTCTGGCCACAAAGGGATAGGTTTCTTCTTTCATTCTGCATTTTCCTCTCATTCCGCCCTTAAGGCTTTTTTCATTGGTAGTATATGTAAATTTATGGCAATTATACATGGGGAATCCCTTTTGCGCTTCTCCCGCGCCTTTCCTGACGCGGCACCGCCGCTAAAAGCCCTCCAGCAGCCCCTTGATTCCCTCCCTCTCATAGATCCCCTTGTAGTACGCCACCTCGTCCTTGATGATATCGTCGATGACCTGCATCCCCAGAAGCTCTACCGGCGCCTTGTCGTCAGTGAGAAGATAGCCCTTCTGTTCATAGGGTTCCAGACTGCCTGCCACCTTCTCCATCATGGCATATAAGTCTTGGTCCTCGATCCTCTGCCTGCTCTCTTCCAGACAAGCCAGCATGGAGCCGTTGTCCGACGCAAAAAGCTCCCGGTTGGTAGAGCCTGCCACTTCCACCGTATACACATGCCCAAATACCTGAGAGATCGTGTCGGCCAGATACTGGTTGATATTTCCCTCTCTGCTGCCGCGCATGTTCATATTCACTATCATCACGCCGTTCTCCTTCAGATGGGCCTTCACCAGAGAGAAGAACTCAAAAGAGGACATCTGAAAGGGAATGGTGATATCCTGATAGGCATCCACCATGATCACATCATACTTCTTGTCCACCGCGTTCAGAAAAGCCCTGCCGTCATAGGTGAGCACAGGCACATCCTCCGGCAGATAAAAATACTCTCTGGCCAGCTTTGTGATTTTCTCGTCTATCTCCACTCCCTCCAGCGCCATTCCCCCGTAATACTTCTTGCACTGTACCGCGTATGTACCCGTGCCCATACCCAGAATCAGTCCCTGACACTCCTGTGGTGCCTTTCCCTCCACCATCAGAGGCGCCGCCATGGCATAGTCATAGTACATCCCTGTGAGCCCCTGATTCTTCATGTATATGGACTGCACGCCGAAAAGCACGTTGGTGGAGAGGATCACGCTGCGGGAGCTCTCCTTAACCTGCAGATAATTGTAGACAGACTCCCCCTCATAGGCCAGATCCTTCTCCCAGAAGGCGAAGCTGCCGGAAAAGCCGGACACGCTGCAGAGCAGAAAACACGCCGCGGCTGCCGGAACCCTCTTCTTCCAGCAGCCTGCACTGACGAAATACAGAATCGCCAGCACAAGGAGAATCCCCGAAAAGATCAGAAATGTAACGGAAGTGCCCACGGCCGGAATCGTCACGAAAGTGGGGACAAAGGTTCCTATGATACTTCCCACCGTGTTGAATGCTCCCAGATTTCCCACAATTCTCCCGCTGTCCTCCAGACTGCCCACGGAGTACTTCGCCAGAGAGGGGGTCACCGTTCCCAATAGGAACAAGGGAAACACAAAAATCACCATGCATGCCGCAAATGCTGCTATGATCAGGAAATTGCTGTTCACGGAAAAGATCAGCAGCGCCGAGATGGCGATTATGATATACTTCCCCACCGCCGGAATCGCCGCAATCCACAAGGCCGCGATGAGGATCCTGACATAAAGCTTTCCCGGATCCGGATTCTTATCGGCGCTGCGGCCTCCGTAGATGTTTCCCAGCGCCATGGCGATCATGATGGTTCCTATGATGATGGTCCAGACGATCTGGGAGGAACTGAAATAGGGGGCCAACAGCCTGCTTGCCCCAAGCTCTACCGCCATCACCGACATGCCTGCAAAAAACTCCGTCAGATAAAGATAAACCTTGTTTTTGAGAATATTTGTCATATTTGCTCCAATCCCTTGGTCTTCGTTTCTGCTACTGTAAAAAACCGTAACTACCCAAGAATCTGAGTACCTACGATTTTTGGTAATGCCTTGTTTATTCGCTGCTTAAGCCTTCACCTTCATTCCGTCGATGAGTTCTGCGATACAGCCCTCCACCTCCTTGCGGTTCATGTCCAGCGCCACCGCCAGCTCCCCATAGAGGCTTTCCTCCGCCATATGGGAATATTTGGCATCTACCGCCGTGACCTTTCTGCCCGCCTGAATGCGCTTCTGCTTCCGCAGATAGATCGTCTTGATCATCTTCACCAGCTCTTCGCAGCTGTTTTTTCTGATGCAGTCCTTGTACGTCTGTTCCGTCAGCTTCTCATTGGTGATGACCAACAGCGGAATTTGGGGGATCGCTTCTATCAGCCTCTGCGCCTCGTCCCGTTTCAGCACGCTGCGCATAGAGTCTTTGGAAGAGTCTACCGGAACGTACACCGTGCTCCCTCCCATATAAAGAGGCTTCAGGATATAATACTCTCTCTCCTTGTCCACTCCTGCGATATCCAGTCTAGTGATCTTCTCCACCGTGCAGACACCCTTGTTGCCACAGATCACATAATCTCCAACCTTAAACACTAAGCCCTCCTTTTCCGCATATTTGCTGACTAAATTTGTTCTCATCCTTGTTATATCCTTATTTTAACAGATTTAAACAGAAAATGTCAGTAAATTATCTGCGGAAAAAGATTTTTGTGCAACATGTCCATGGAAATAGGCGACTTCATTGTGCAGTATACCATACTATTGTGTGCTCCGGCGCACACAACCCCCAAGACGATAGAGTCAAAAGCTAAAAACCCACAGCAATCCGATAGCCTGCAGCCTGAAATATCCCCACTCAGTCTATGACCTTGATGCTCTCTATAACAGGCTGGTCATCCTTTGCCACGGTGCCGTTTTCGCCAGCGGCTACCGACTCGCAGACGGAATCCACCACATCCATTCCCTCCGTCACATAGCCGAAGCAGGCATACTCCCCGTCCAAATAGACGCTGTCCTCATGTACGATAAAAAACTGGGAGCTGGCGCTGTCTTTGTCGTTTGATCTGGCCATGGATATGGCTCCCCGGGTATGGGACAGATTGTTTATGTGTCCGTTGGAATCAAATTCCCCGACGATGTTCTCATCCGCTCCGCCGTAACCTGTGCCCTCCGGACATCCTCCCTGCATCATGAAGCCTTCTATAATCCGGTGAAAGGTAAGCCCGTCATAAAATCCGTCCCCCGCCAGCTTCAGAAAGTTTTCCACGGTTATGGGAGCTACTTCCCCATACAGCTCCACGGAAATCGTTCCGTAGTCCTTGATGGTTATCTCTACATGGTGCCTATCCTCCTCCGGCTCCGGCCGACTCTCCGCATTGTCGGAATACTCGTTTCCGCCTACGGAGGAGACATCCTCACCTTCTTCGGAAGCCCCGTCCTTGCCGCAGGCTGCCAGAACCGCTGCCAGCGCCACAGCCACCAGAGAGCCTGCCAGTCTCCTGCCCAAGCCCTTCCCCATGCTCCTTATATTTTTCATCATCCTACCTCCCTTTTCGGTTTATCGATCTTGTTCCGAGACCATTCCCGGCCCTATCACAAATCCTGCGGCCCAAGGCTTACCGGCTCCCTTTTTTTGGAAAGCACAAGGAAACTGCTGCGTCCGGCCAGCCAAAAGCTCCCTCTGCAGCAGCCCCTCTTTTTCGCCCTTCAATTTCCTATAGGCCGCAGCTTTTTTTGCTCCGTCTGCAGCCTTTGCCTACACCATAAAGTTGAAACGCTGCCCCGAAGCTTCGTACCGCTCTTCCTTCACCTTGTCCCAGTCTACCTGAGCAATCTTCTCAGCCAGCTCGCTGACGGACGAGGCAAATACCGTGGTGCGCTTTCCCGGCCTTGCGCCCTGCATATACTTTTCCGTCTCTGTCTCCTCTGCCTTCTTCTCCTCCCGGTTCTTCTCGATGCGCTCCCGCTGTTTCTCACTGTTCTTCTCCAGCTCCGCAAAGAAGGATACTTCCCCGTCATTGCCGATGGCAATACCGATCCGGGTCACGTCCTCTCCCTTCTCTCCCAGCTGTTTCTTCATGTCGTCCAGCTTCTCCACCGCTCCGTCCAGAATCTCCATGTTCTTTTTCTTGACGCTCTCGTCGGCTGCCATCTTCTCCAGCTCGTCCGTGCTCAGCAGCGCGCTGTACTCGCTGGTGCCTCTGGACAGATATTCTGCCGCCTCCTCTTCGGTGTCGCAGTCAGCGACAATGAAGTCCATATTCTTGTAGGTCTTCTGAAGCTCCTTCAGCAGCTTCTGGGCCGCCTTGCTCAAAGCAGGCGCCTTGCTCTCCTTGCCGGCTTTCTCGCTCTTGGCTCCGGAAGCCGTGGCTGTTCTGCTCTCTTTCCCCGTCTTTGCGGTTCTGTCATACAAACTGCTCTGATAATAATTGCCTATCTTTTCCATTCTGCCCTCCATAGCTTTTTTGCCCACCCTGCGCCGCAGGCTCCGTCTCCCTCTGCAGGTCAGCAGGATGCCGCGCCTTCCCTTGGCACTCCCGACAAATGTCCTCTACGCTTTCTGTCACCCTTTCGGAGCACATCCCCTTACATGACAGTCCGCCTATTTCCTATTTCGGCCAAAAATAAGGAAAACTTTACCTGACTGAAAGATTTTTGCTGCCGCTTATCGCCCAGCCCCCTTTTTTGGAGCTGCAGTCAAGAGAGCTTAAAAACCGCCAAATCCATCACTTCACATAAAAACCGTCTATTTCCATAGCTTCATTGAAGGTCAGTGTGAACACCACGCTCACCTTCTCGAAGGAAACATTGACCTGAACTACGGCATAGCTTTTTCCCTTCTCACTGATTTCCGTCATGTATATGTTTCCCATGGACCGAAACTCCCCCCAATCCGGAGACACGAATTCCCTTGCCATGCCCATTTCGGCCACCCCAAAGACTCTGCGGACTTCCTCGGAGAGATATCCGTCCAGAGTATCGTACTCCTCTTCACCGAACAAACGGATCACTTCCTCCGCCCGGCTCTCCACATATGCCGGGTCAAAAACGGCGCTTGCGCTGATATCCTTCTCCTTGGGAAGCAGCCAATAGAGTGTTCCCGCCGCTGCCGCCAATACTGCCAGCACTATGACCGCAGCCACCGTCAGCTTTCTATGTCCTCCGGCCCGTCTGCCCTCCCCTTCCTCAAAATTATCGTTGAATTCCTGCGCCAGCTCCCCCGGCTCTCCCATTTCCGCCAGAATCTCCTCAAGCTGCCTGCCCTCCCCCAGCCCGATGCCGATATGGGAATCCAGCTGCTTTTCAATCTCCCTCTTTTTCTTAGGAGAACACTGCAGACGCCTGACCACCTGCCTCACATATTCTTTTCTTTCCATCTTCCCACTGCCCCTTTTTGAACCTATCCGCTCCCTATCACCTAAAACATAGGGTCATCCCTATTTCTTTTCATACTTATTCTGAATCACAATGGTATAAACAGCCATGGACACTATGATTTCTGCCACCGCCCCAAGAATGGGAATCAATATCCAAGCGGAATGGGCTCCCCACAGCAGAGGCAGCCCCAAAAGAATGAAAAGGACTCCATCTACAATGAATAGCCGCCCCGTCGCCCTATTGTAGGCCTTCACGTCCCTCATGGGAAGCGGCTTCACATTTGCCCAGAAGCCCACCTCCTTCTTCGCCCTAAAGGCCCATATTCCCAGTGCCGTCAGCAGGCATCCTCCTGCCGCCCACATTAAAAATCCCATTATGCTCCCAGCTTTAGTCATTTCTTCCTCCTTGTCCCAGACAGCTTCCGAAATCTCCCCCCAAATCCCCGCCGTATTTTACGGCCATACGGATCCGTTTTCTATGGGATCAGTCTTCTATGATTTCGTCCACCGACTCTGAAAATGCCCTCCACAACAGCTTCAGCCGCAGCAGAGTCTCTTTGCCCTGCCCCGTGATCCTATAATATTTTTTTGACACTTCCTTGCCTCTGGGCTCGCTCCATTTGCTGGTCACAAGCCCGTCATCCTCCATGCGGTAAAGAATGGGGTACAGCGTCCCCTCCTTCAGCAGAAATATTTCCCGGCTCCTTTCCTTCAGCTCGCAGATCAGCTGATAGCCATACTTCTCTTTTTCCGACAAAAGCTGCAGAACCAGCATTTCCAGCACGCCCTTCTTCATCTGCTGCTCGTACTTTTGCCTCAATCTGCCACCCCCTTCACCGGAACATATCCTTTGCGGTTATATAATGCTTTGTATTGCTAAGTATATTATAATGCGGCAGCCCAGAGCTGTCAATCCAGTTTTTCTCAGTAGTTTCTTAGCAGCTTTTCTTATGACAGTTTCCCGGCCCCTTTGGAAAAACTTAAGATTTTTTTGCTACCACTCTTAAGCAACTTGGTATATCATAGAGAAAACAAAAGAAATCGGAGGACATGCTATGAAGAAGCTATTGACAATGGGAATCTTTTTATTGACCGTCATATTCATCGCCGGACGAATCCGAAACGCACGACACAGCGGCCGTTACATCAGGCCTCTTTAAGGCCGTTCATGCCCCGCAGAGGCGCAGCCCGGCATTGAATAGCCGCACATAAAAACACCTCGGCGGACGCTTATGCGTCTGCCGAGGTTCCCACTCTTTCTCCCAGCTTTACCTTCGTCTCAATGCCTCTCATGGAATTCACCAAAATATCCTTGTCCGGATCCACCGCCCCTTGGGACGTCATTAGTATGACAGTGGAGCCCCCAAAGGCGAAATTGCCCTTTTCCTGCCCTCTGTACACTCTGTCTCCCCGCACATGACGATTCTGAATCTTTCCCACCATCATGGCACCCACCTCCATCTGAAGTATGGTGCCGAAATGATCCGAGCTAAGCAGGGAATACTCCCTTGTATTTTCCTTATAGATCGGAAACTTATCGTTGGCAACGGGGTTTACCGTATGAAGCACCCCCGGAATCCTAACGGTTCCGGCGGCCACTCCCCCGTCCACAAAAATATATCTATGATAATCCTCCACGCACAGCCGAAACACCCATGCGTACCCTCCGGCAAACCGATCCGCCAGCTTTCTGCTGCGCAGAAGACTTTGTACCGTATAGCCGGTATGCTTGATGGAGAAAGCACTTTCATCATCTATCTTATATACGCTGAGTCTGCTGTCACAAGGACTGACAAAAGCCTCCGGCTCCTCACAGACCCTGCGGGCTCCCGGTGCCAGCCTTCTGGTGAAGAAATCATTATAGGAATGAAATTCTCTTTTCTCAAAATCCTCCAGACGGATCTTGTGGCTTCTGACAAAAGGCCCGATCAGCGCTCTGGAGACGCCGGAGCTCAAAAAAGCCCCTAAAAGACCGGAAACCGCAGGAGACACCAGCGGCTTTAGGCATATCCTTCCCACAGCGCTTCCATACAGTCTGGCCAAAACACGGTCCTGCAGGGAATCCTCCTTGACGATCCTGCCGCCACGCTCTCTCACAAAATGCATTGCATCACCTCTTCCCCAACCTCTATCTATGTAGGAACTCACCGCCGCGCCACATGAAAAGCAGCACCGCCACCGCCGCGGCCACCACCGCCACGATCAAAAGAACCTTTTGGGGCGAAGGCTTGGGGAAGGAAAAATCCGCCACAAACAGCCCCCCCACCATGGCCACCAAAATATGAAGGGCGATGACAAACACTCCCGGAGTCGGAAAAAAGGGGGAGCAGACAAACAAAATAGGGAGGGCGATGGCCATGGAAGTGATGGGAAGCCCCCGGTAGTACTTCCTCGCCTCATCGGTCTCGCTCTGGCGCTTTGCCTCCATCACGTTGAAATATCCCAGCCGGATCACCCCGGCCAAGCCGTACAGTACCAAAATGACCATGCCTACGACATGCTTCATGCCCATCTCATAGCATATGATTATGGGAAGCACTCCGAAGCATACCACGTCACAGAGGGAATCGATCTGAATGCCGAAATTTTTTCCGTCATCTGTCCGATCCTTCTTAGTTCTCGCTATTTTGCCGTCGAACATATCGCAGAGCCCGGAAAAAGCCAGCGCAAATACCGCCCACGGCAGATGCAGCGTCACTGCGCAGAAAATCCCCGTGATGGCAGACGCAAAACTGATATAAGTAAGAATTACCGTGTAATCGTAAATACCTATCAAACGAAACCTATGCTTTTTCATTTTTCATCCCTCTCATTGTCGCTTCCGTTCCCCTTATCCTCGTGCTCTTGCCCCTGTGACAGCTCCACAAACGCCCTCTCTACCATTGTAACAGAATGCTTCTCAGAACGCAACGTATAATACAGCTGTGCCGCAACCGTGAACAATGCACTGATAACCAGCTGGCTGTAATATCCCAGCCCCCTTGACAGCACAAGAGCGGGAAGCGTCAGGCTGCCGAACACAATGCCGAATATCCTGAGAAACAAGGATTCGCTGATTCCCATGCCTCCGGGAAGAGGCAGCATATCCACCGAAATGGAGATGACGGCCTGCAGGAGTATCACATCCATGGCGGAGGTTCCCGTCATCCCAAAAGCCAGATACACCATCCATGTGACGGAGAACAAAAGAAAACGCTGCAGGAAGGTTATCAGAATCACATTTATTATAACTTTATAATGTTTCTTCAGGTAAGCCGCCGTCTCCCTATACGTCTGCATGGCATCCCGAAGCTTCTCCCTGCGGGCCTCCTTCTTCCGCAGCAGATGCAGCCTTTCCAGCCAGTCCATGCCCTTCAGCAGAATCTCCTCCGCCAGCAGCGGATGAAAAACCAGAACCGTCATAAAACTGACACAGAACACGTTCAGCGCCAATCCCAGATAATACACGGGAAGAATGTTTTCCAGATAATGATGCAGGAAGCCCCTGCCGAAAATCAATATCCCCAGCCCGATCACCACCAGCACCAGCTTGTATGTGATGGTCACTACCATCAAAATCACCGTGCTCACCGGAATGGGAATCTTCTCCTTTTTCATATAATAGATCTGCATGGGCTGGCCCCCTGTGGCCGAAGGCGTGATGCAGCTGAAAAAAAATCCCACGGAGGAAAACAGAAAGCATACCCTCTTCTTCAAATATATCTGAAAGGAGCGCATCATATACCAAATGATGATGGACTCGCCCCAGATAAAGCACACTACCAGAGCCACTCCCGGAATTAGATAACGGATATCCGCCTGTTTAATGGCATCCGTCATGGCTCCCAGATCTTCCCCGTGAAAAACGCCGTATATCGTAAGGGCAAAGACCGCAAACAAGACGGCCACGTTCCATATCAGCTTTCTCTTCGTCCACATTCAGTTCCCCTCTTTTCCGAAAATTTTCTTGTTCACCTTGTCCAGAAGCTTTTCGTAGGTTCCCCAAACCTTTGGCCTTTTTCCGATATAAACGCAGATTTCCGCCAGAAAGATCCCCCCGGCCACATCAATAAGCACATGCTGCTTCGTCGTAAGCGTGGAGACGCAGACCAGAATGGCCATAATGCAGGAGGCCGCCTTATACCCGGCTGATATGTTCTTTCTTCCCCGCAGTCCGATATAGCAAAACCAGCTCACCAAGCAATGTATGGACGGAAAAAGATTGTCCGCCGCGTCCGTTTCATAGAGCATGAGCATGGCCTGATTCCAAAATCCCTCAGCCGCTATCTGCGGTCTGGTATTCGTGGTGGGAAACGCCAGATAGAACACCATGCAGACGATTCTCGATATAAAATCCGCGGAAAAGAACTGACATACCGATGTCTTGTCCTGCCTTGCAATAATGATATAGTTGACAATCCAAAAGAGATAACAGCCAAAATAGATAACCACCGAAGGAGACCACATCGGAATCATCTTGTCCCATGAACTTTCTATATTATAGTGGTGCCAGTCCCCCGCGATGATCCTTGTTCCATAATATACCGAGAAGTTGAGTGTCACCGCCAATATGAGAGGAAACACTCCATGTCTCGGAACCAAAGCCGACAAAATCTTCCGTATCCTATTCACACTACACTCCCCATGCGCTCCCGCGCCAATGATCTTTCTGATGCCTTTGTGCGGCACGGTGAAAAGTATATCAAATTCCTGTTCATTTCTCAAGAAGCTTTGCAATATCTTTAGGATATATTTAGACTTTGTTAAACTATGAAACCATCCCTGCAGCGGTCAAAATGTGACCGTCTCCCGGATGTCCAGAAGGTAGCATTTCCCGTGATAATCCCCTGTGCCATAAAGCCTCAGCACAATCTCCTCCATGCGCTTATCCAGCCTATGGTAGACCCTCTTTCCCGCCCACAAAAGACCCGTCAGATACTCTCTTTGCCGCTCGTCCAAGGCTTCCAGCAGCTTCTCATATCCTCCCGCCGTCCGGTCAAATAAGCCGAAATCGCAGGATACATAGGCCCGCTCCCTTCCGCCTGCCTCTATTCCTCTGTGCAGCGCCCGGGCCAGCTCCTCCACCGAAGGCCCTGTCTCCATGGACACCTGCTTTTCCTTCCAGCCCCCGGCCCCGTCAGACCCTTGTCTCTGTCCCAGAGCCTTGTCTGCCACGATAGGCCCGTCTTGTTCTAAGTCCCCGGCGCCTCCCCGGCCATGGCCGCTTTTTCCGTTCCCGTCCCTGCCCTTCCCTCCTGCCCCGGCGTCCTCCCACACCTGACGGAAGCTCGCTTTTCCGTACCGGTCATATTCCCGCACAAAGACGGAACGCATCCTGCCCCTGACGCTCCCGGGCTCCTCCAGCAGAATCACCTCCGTATCCACCAGCCGCTCCCATACCGCTCTGCGCACTTTTTCATAGGAAACGGGAAAGTCCAGCTTGTCCGCAATCTGCCGCGCCGTGTAGCCCAAGTCGGCCAGATGGCGGACAGCGCCTCCCCATGCCGCCTCTTGGGCAAAGTCCGCCAAAGCATCCTGAAAAAAGCTCCGCGTATTCATCCCTTCTCTCTCGCCCCTCTCCCGTCCCCCTTATTTTTGCGAACCACGCTTTCCATTCTACTTTATTTTGATAAATACGTCAACGCCTGACAGAAACGAAACGAATTCTATACTTGCATTTTCCCGGAAGAGCGAGTAGAATAGCATATGAAAATCGTCAGGCGCACGTTCGTCTGACAAAATACAAAAAGCAGCTGCTGCCCTGACAGCGCCCTTTTTTACGGGAAACTTTTCATCGGGTGCCGACAAGACGGCTGACGCACTAAAAAAGGAGACGAAATACAACATGAAAACGCAGAACAAATGGATTTGCGCCGCAATTCCGGCGCTGCTGCTGCACTGCAGCATCGGTACGGTCTACTGCTGGTCCATCTTCAGTCAGGAGATCGCAGATTACATCGGCTTCAGCAAAGGGGCAACAGAGTGGGCCTTCAGCTTCGCCATTTTCTTTCTGGGCATGTCCGCAGCTTTTCTGGGCAATGTGGTGGAAAAGGACATCCATAAGTCCTCTCTCATCGCTGCTATCTGTTTTGCCGCAGGAATGGCGGGCACGGGCTTCTTTATTTTCTACGGCGGCAACTATTACGCTGCCAACGGCACCGGAAGCATACTGGCTCTGATCGGAATCTATGTGTGCTACGGTTTTATCATGGGAATCGGTCTCGGCACCGGCTATCTCTCTCCCGTGAAGACCCTGATGCTCTGGTTTCAGGACAGAAAGGGTCTGGCCACAGGTCTTGCGGTGGCGGGCTTCGGCGCCGCCAAGGCCATTGCAAGCCCCATTATGCAGGCCATGCTGAACAATCTGGGAGCAGGCGGAATCTACAAGATGTTCTGGATTCTGGCGGCAGTTTATTTCATCATGATGTTCTCCGGACACATCCTGCTGAGAAAGCCTGCCGACTGGCATGAGCCTCAGAAGAAGGAAAAGGGTCAAAGCATGATGGCAGTCATCAAGTCCAGACCCATCGCCAACTATATCGGCATCTGGCTTATGTTTTACATCAATATCACCTGCGGTCTGGCCCTGATCTCTCAGGAAAAAATGATCGTGAAATGCATCGGTCTGGCGGGAATGGCCGGACTCATCGCCACCATATCCGCCGTCTTCAACGCCGGCGGCCGTCTGGGCTTCTCCGCGTGGGCGGACACCATGAAGGACCGGAATACCATTTATAAGCTTATCTTCATACTGTCCATTGTATTTACGGGAATCGTGATCCTGACGGGCGGAATCAAGAACGGCGCAGAGGGGAATGTCCTTCTGGTGGCATTGGTGCTGGGACTGATCTTTGTGGTGAACGCAGGCTACGGCGGAGGCTTCTCCAATGTGCCCACATTGCTGTCCGACCATTACGGCATGGGAAACATCAGCGCCATCCACGGCTTGACCCTTTCCGCCTGGGCCATCGCAGGACTCACAGGCAATCAGCTGGCCAACTGGATCGTGGAACATACGGGAGAAAAAGTCGAAGTCCATGGAATCTTGGTCAATCCCGCCGGATATCAGAATGTGTTGTACGTGACCATAGGATTATATATCGTGGCGCTGCTGATCAGCATTTTCTTGGTGCGGCCCATGAAGGATAAAGTAAAATAATAACTTGAAAAAGCCGGCCCCGGGAGATCGCTCTCCTATGAGGGCCGGCTTTTTTGTCCGATGAAGAAATCTAGTCCACCGTAATTTTGAACACCACGGGACTATTGCTTGAAATACTGCTCTTGATGTGCAGGCCTTCCGCGTCCCGGCTCCAGGTAAGGCTGTCATCGCCCCCCAGCGCCTCCACGTTCTTGATGATACCGTGGAATTTGGCTTCCTTGGAGGCATCCTGCACCGCCAGCGTCTTGATGCAGTAGGTTCCGTCCTCGCTGCACTTCAGCGCCGTGGCGTAAAGGTTTCCGGCGGCGGTGGTGAACCGGAAATCAGCGGAGGTGAAGTTCTTCTTGATACCGTCGGAGAACTGTCCCTCCACGATCTGGGTAGGACCTTCCCCGTACTTTCTCCATACGGAGGTGCCGTATATAGCTTCGCCGTTGGTCTTCAGCCAGTCTCCTATGGACAGAAGCACCGCTTTGTCCTCCTCCGAGATCGTCCCGTCGGGCTTGGGGCCCACATTCAGCAGCAGGCATCCGTTCTTGCTTACAATGTCCACCAAGTCGCAGATAATATCCTCTGCAGGACGGAAATTGTTGTTTTTCGTGTAGCCCCATGAATTCAGGGCAATAGCGGTATCCGTCTGCCAGAAAAAGGGCTTTACATCCGCAAATTGACCTCTCTCCATGTCAGGCACTGCACAGCCGAACTGATATCCGTCCTGCTTATAATTGATCACCGCGTCCGTGCCCCACTCCGCCGCGCGGTTATAATAATATGCGGTGAATTTCCTCAGATAAGGCTTCACGGAGCCATGCTGTATCCACCAGTCAAAATAAACCACCTTGGGACGGAATTTGTCCACCAGTTCGCAGCAGCGCACCAGCCAGTCCTGCAGAAACTCCTCCGTGGGCATTGGCTCGCTGAAAAGATCAAAGTGATCCTTGGGCTCCGGCATGGCGGGCCAGTAGAAATCCCCCCTCTCCATGGGCTCTTTGATGTCGCTGTCAAACTCCTTTCCATGGCCCATGAAGAACCAATGCTCCACCCTATGGGAGGACAGTCCCGTCTGGAGTCCCTTTTTGCCGAAGCTTTCCTTCAGCTCTCTGAGCACGTCCCTCTTAGGGCCCATCTCAGCCGCGTTCCAATGAGAGATCTCGCTGGCATACATCTGAAAGCCGTCATGATGCTCCGCCACCGGCACCACATACTTTGCGCCGGCCTGCGCAAACAGCTCCGCCCATTCATCGGGATCAAAATTCTCCGCCCGGAACATGGGAATGAAGTCCTTGTAGCCGAATTCCGAGTGCTTTCCATAGGTCTCCACATGATGCTTGAATTCCCCCGAATCCTTTATGTACATATTGCGGGAATACCATTCGCTGCCAAAGCCCGGAACGCTGTAGATTCCCCAATGGATGAAAATGCCGAACTTGGCGTTTCGATACCATTCCGGCACCTGATAGCGGGACAAGGACTCCCAGGTATCCTCATAGGGCCCTTGCGCGATAACTTTGTCTATGGTCTCCAAATACGGTTTCATGTCGTACATCTGCTTATACCGCCTTTCTAATCATTTTGCATTCTATGCATCCTTCCGCCCTTCTATGGGTGCCTTGCACAAGAACCGCTGAATCAGACGACTCAGCGGTTCTATGATTAGCGCTGCACCCGCCCTGAGGCATCTCCCCCTGCCAAGGTCTCCACCTCTTTTCTGGACACCAGATTGAAGTCTCCGGGAATGGTATGCTTCAGCGCGGACGCCGCCACGCCGAACTCCAGAGCGGCCCTGAAGTCTTTGCCGTCCAGCATGCCGCAGATCACGCCCCCCGCGAAGGAGTCGCCGCCGCCCACACGGTCAACAATAGGGTGTATGCTGTATTCCTTAGAGTGGTAGAACTCCTTGGTATCTCTGGAATAGATGCAGGCCGACCAGCCGTTGTCGGAGGCGGAGCGGCTCACTCTCAAAGAGGACACGCAGTACTCAAAATTATAGTCTGCAACCATCTGCTCAAAGATGGACTTATATCCCGCCAGCTCCAGATCGCCGCTGGTCACATCCGTCTTGCCCGGCTTATAGCCCAGAACCAGCTCTGCATCCTCCTCGTTGCCGATACAGACGTCTACATACTGCATCAGATTCTTCATAACCTTCTGGGCCTTCTCGGAGGACCAGAGCTTCTTGCGGAAATTCAAGTCCACAGAAACCTTCACTCCATGCTTCTTGGCCGCCTTCAGCGCCTCCTCGGTCAGCGCTGCGGCAGCATCGGACACGGCAGGCGTGATCCCGGTGAAGTGAAACCAGTCCGCTCCCTCAAAAATTCCGTCGAAGTCGAAGTCCGCCGCCGTGGCAGTGGAAATGGAAGAATGCGCCCTATCATAAACCACCTTGGAGGGTCTCATGGAAGATCCGCTCTCCAGAAAATAGATGCCCAGTCTCTCGCCGCATCTGGCGATATGTCCGGTACCCACATTGTACTTCCGCAGAGCGGCCACGGCGCACTCACCGATCTCGTTGGCAGGAACCGCCGTGACAAACTCCACGTCATGGCCGTAGTTGGCCAGCGACACCGCCACGTTGGCCTCGCCGCCGCCATAGCATACGTCAAATTCGTCCGCCTGAATGAACTTCTCGAAATTGGGGGTGGACAGCCTCAGCATGATTTCCCCCATGGTAATTACCTTTGCCATTTTCGTCAAATCCTTTCTCACATATCAGATTATTTCTGCAGAAGATGCACCGCAAATCCGCCCACTTCTTCCTTGAGATAGATGGCGTTGCACTTTCCGTCCTTCATCATGGGCTCCTCAAATTCAACTCCCAGCACAGTGCTCATATAGTTGATGGCTCTTTCGATATAGTTGGTCCTGATGGCAATGTGTCCGTGAGTGCCTCTGCCGTGCTGGTTCAGCACCTCAACGATGGTGCCCGCAAAGGTTCCGCCGCTTCCCACTTTGGCCGGAAGACCAAACAGGAAACAGAGCCTTGCCGCCGCCTTGTCCGCATCCTCCTTGCTGTCCGTGTTCACGCCGATATGGGCCAATTCGAAGCCCAGCATGGTTCCCACCGCTTCTCTGGTCAGCTGCTCGATCTTATCCCATGCGCCCTGATTGATCAGGTCACCGGGAACCATCCATGACCCGCCGCAGGCAATGATCTTGTTGAAGTCAAGGTAGGAGTTCAGGTTCTTGGCATTGATGCCCCCGGTGGGCATGAATTTCATGTTCACATAGGGAGCCGCCATGGCCTTGATCTTGGCCAGACCGCCTGACTGCTCCGCAGGGAAGAATTTCACCACATCCAGTCCCAGCTCGATAGCCTGCTCGATATCCGAGGGGCTGGAGGTGCCGGGGGTGATAGGCACATTTTTCTCGATACAATACTTCACCGTTCGGGGATTCAGACCCGGACTCACAATGAACTTGGCCCCTGCTGCCACCGCCGCATCCACCTGCTCCGGGTTCAGCACAGTGCCCGCTCCCACGCACATATGGGGAAAATTCTTTGTCATGATCCCAATGGCCTCCGCCGCCGCGTCCGTGCGGAATGTCACCTCTGCGCAAGGAAGGCCTCCGGCGCAAAGCGCCTTTGCCAGCGGCAGCGCATCCTCTGCCCTATCGATCTTCACCACGGGTACGATGCCGATTTTACTAATCTGCTCTAATACTGCGTTCATCTTCTCTTCTCCTATCTGCCTATGGGGCGTTATTTACGTTCCACATGCATGTTCCGCCGCCCTTTAGCGGCTTCCCCTATCTCTATTTCTGGATTTCCCTCACTGCCTCAGCGATCTTGTCACACTTGCAGTTGTCGAAGAAATATTCCTTGAACTTCTCTCCTGCCAGAGCGCCCTTTACCAGCTCCCTATCCAGATTCTTCAGAATGGTCACAATATCAGTATGGGTCACTTCCTTCACTTTATCCAGAATTTTTTTGTTCCTCTGTTCGGGCTCCACCCTCTCAGGGGGATATCCGCCGCCTCCCGGAGCACAGAAAAGCTTCTCGAAAATGTATTCCAGATTCAGCTCTCCGCCCCATCCGAAATTCTCCGCAAAGGGAAGCGCCACACAGTTTCCGTCGTTCACCTGAGAGAACAGATAGGCGTCCAAGGGAGATTCGATATGTCCGCAGAGCACCTTTGGAAAGGAATTGCAGGCCAGCATGGCACCTTCCCCCGTTCCGCAGCCGGTGATCACATAGTCTGCGGCCCCGGAGTTCAAAAGCACCGCAGCCAGAATGCCGTTCTGCACATAGGTCAGGGAATTTGCGTCCTCCGCGCCGCACATGCCGTAATTGAACACCTCATGTCCCATGGGTTCAACCACCTTTTTCAGAGTATCGCAGATCATCTGATTCTTTGCCGCCTGACTGTTCTCGTTGATCAATGCTATTTTCATGAAAGTCTCCTCCTGATTTACCTGCTTTTATTCCGGCTGCTTGCCGATGTAGGCCAAGATACCGCCGTCCACATAGAGAATATGTCCGTTCACGGCGTTGGACGCCTCGGATGCCAAGAATACCGCGGGACCCGTAAGCTCCTCTGCCTTCAGCCATCTATTGGCAGGAGTCTTGGCGCAGATAAACTGGTCGAAGGGATGCCTGCTGCCGTCGGGCTGAACCTCGCGAAGAGGAGCCGTCTGGGGAGTCTCTATGTAGCCGGGCCCAAGGCCGTTGCACTGAATGTTGTACCGGCCGTACTCGGAGCAGATATTTCTGGTCAGCATCTTCAGGCCGCCCTTTGCGGAAGCATATGCGGACACGGTCTCCCTGCCCAGCTCGGACATCATGGAGCAGATGTTTATGATCTTGCCATGGCCCTTTTTGATCATGGAAGGGATCACGGCCTTGGACACGATGAAGGGCGCGTTCAGATCCACGTCGATGACCTGACGGAACTGGGCTGCAGTCATCTCGGTCATGGGAATTCTCTTAATGATTCCCGCATTGTTCACCAGAATATCGATGACGCCCACCTCGCTCTCAATCCGGGCAACCAGCGCATTTACCGCGTCCTCGTCGGTTACGTCACACACATAGCCGTGGGCCTTGATTCCTTTTTCCGCATAAGCCGCCAGCCCCTTGTCCACCAGATCCTGATTGATATCATTGAAGCAGATTGTCGCTCCTGCCTCCGCATAAGCGGAAGCGATGGCAAAGCCGATTCCGTAGGATGCTCCCGTTACCAGAGCCACTTTTCCTTCCAGTGAAAAGTTTGTGAATTCAGACATTTTCTTTTTCTCCTTTTTCTTTTTCTTTGTTTTTCTTTTCTTGCTTTTCTTTTCTTGTTTTTCTTTTCTTTGCTTTCCTTGAATATTTTCTATCTTTCCGCCGGCATTCCTTTGGCCGCCGACATTATTTCAAATCCTTCATGGCCACGCCGTCCATATCGTCAAAGTCCTGATTCTCGCCCACCATGCCCCATATGAAGGTATAGGCTCTGGAGCCGCATCCCGAATGGATGGACCAGCTGGGGGAGATCACAGCCTCCTGATTTCTCATAACGATATGTCTGGTCTCATGGGGTTCTCCCATGTAGTGCATGACGAAGGCATCCTCCGGCATGTCGAAATACAAGTATACCTCCATTCGTCTGTCATGGGTGTGGCAGGGCATGGTGTTCCAGACGCTGCCGGGGGCCAGCTTGGTCATGCCCATCTCCAGCTGACAGCTCTCCACCTGACCGGGCAGGATATATTTGCAGATAACCCTATGGTTGGCGTCCTCCAAAGATCCCAGCTCCACCTTGTTCTCGTCCTTCACGATCACCACTCCGTCCTCCGGCGTTCCCTCCGGCTTGATCAGTACCGTGGGACATGTTCTGTGGGCGGGCGCGGAATTCAGATAGAATTTTGCGGGAGCCGAGACGTCGTCGCTTGCAAAGACAATGTCTCTTGAGCCCATGCCGATATACATAGCCTCCTTGTGTCCCACCTTGTAGGCCCTCCCGTCAACAGTGATGACGCCGCTGCCGCCGATATTGATGACGCCCAGCTCCCTTCTCTGGCAGAAATATTCTGCCCTCAGTTCATCTCCCGCCGTCAGCTTAATGGGCTCCACAGGCACCGCCGCCCCTGTGATGATTCTGTCGATGTGGCTGTATACCAGCTTAATCTGGCCCGGTACGAAGAGATCCTGAATCAGAAACTCCTCCCTGAGCCTGTCCGTGGTATAATGCTTCACATCTCTTGGGGATACTGCTGTTCTTAGTTCCACCTTCTACACCTCTCTTTCTGCAGAATAAAATCCGATACACAAAATAACATCGCAAAAATCCGTCAATAACTGCCCTCTTGCATAATTGCTTTCATTATATCATGCAACGGATATCTTTTCCATAAATTTTCTCCCTTTTCGGAAGAGTATTCCCAGTGTTCTTCTCTGGGCCATGATCTCAGTATACACAAAAGAATTCTCCAAGTCTATTCAAATATTTATCAAAACCTTGCATATTTTGAACATTTGTAGTATAGTAAGGGCATCAAAGCGCAGAGACGGTACTTCAATCAGTCTCGAAGCGCAGACGCCCGGAAGGCTTTTGGGACGCATGCTTTTGCGGCCAAAAAGACTTCCCTGAGAGGGGCGTCGTAGCGCAGAGACGGTACTTTAATCAGTCTCGAAGCGCAGACGCCCGGAAGGCTTTTGGGACGCATGCTTTTGCGGCCAAAAAGACTTCCCTGAGAGGGGCGTCGCAGCGCAGAGACGGTACTTTAAATAGGAGATCCCATTTATGGAAGAATTAACATCCTGCAAGACGGCCATCGAGAACTGCAAGCTCACTCGCACCTTCTCCATCGCCCATCTATACAAAGAAGAAAAAGCCATGGACATGCACATCCATGACTGCTACGAACTGTATTATTCCATTTCCGGCGGAAAGCAGTTTCTGATAGACAACCGCTTTTATTCCATCTCTCCGGGAGATCTTTTCATCATCAACCAGTATGAAAGCCATAAACTGACCCAGATCGACAACCTTGTCCATGAGCGCATCGTGCTGTCCATCCACCCGGATTTCGTAAAGAGGCTTTCCACGGAGGAGACGGATCTGGACTATTGCTTCACTCATCGGGACGGACATTTCCAGCACAAAGTCTCCCTGAGCAAGCCCCATCAGAAGCGCTTCCTCTACTACATCAACAAAATAACCTCCGCCAAAGGATATGCCCATGACATTGTGGAGCGCTCCGCCTTCATGGAGCTGCTGGCCATGATCAACTCTCTCTCCGACACCAACGAGACAGCGCTTTCCGAAAGCGGCTACAAATACAGTCATCAGGTGGACGAAATCCTTGTCTATATCAACCAGAACATCGGGCAGCCCATCACAGTGGAACAGCTGGCGGAAAATTTCTTTCTCAGCGAATCCTACATATGCCGGATATTCAAGCAGGCCACCGGCACCACCATCAATAAGTATATCAACGCCCGCCGCATCAGCATCGCCAAGGCCCATTTAAATGAAGGGGATTCCGTAAACGAGGCCTTCGAGAAAAGCGGCTTCGGAGACTACAGCAACTTTTTCAAAGCCTTCACCAAGGCTGTGGGCGTGTCCCCCAAAAAATACGCGAACCTCAGCGTCAGCTGAGCCTCACATACTGTCGATGGACGTAATGCCGCCGATTCCCAGAAGGCTCTCCGCATACTCCTCCCGGCTCAGCCTGCGGGGAACCCGAATGGTGATGGTTATGGTAAAGGACTGCATATCCGTCCCCAGCCTATCCACCTCAAACATGTCAACCACGCACCCGTCCGCCTTCAGCTTCCGCATCAGCTCCCCTGCCGCCCTTCCCTCGGCGGCCTCCACGTGAAGAAGCATGTATCTGGAATGCTTATATACCTTTCCCTCCACCCACGGCAGAACATGGAGCATCCCCAGCAGAATCACTGTGGCCAGAACAGCTCCGTCCACGAAGCCGATTCCCACCGCCAGTCCGATGCAGGCGCAGACCCAGATCCCTGCCGCCGAAGTCAGGCCCTTGACCTGATGGCCGGACACAATGATGGATCCGGCTCCCAGAAAGCCCACGCCGCTCACCACCTGAGAGGCCATGCGGGCCACGTCCGTGGTGCCGTGATACCGCAGCTCCATGTACTGTCCCGTCATTACCACCATAGCTGCCCCAAGGCACACGGCCGCGTCCGTCCGGGCTCCGCCTCCCCTTCTCTTTGCCCCTCGGTCAATGCCCACCAGCGCTCCCAAGACCACTGCCGCCACCATTCTCAGAATGACATTTTCTGCCGTCCACGCCGATAAATCTGCAAAAAACATCCCGCCCATCCCTTTCTGTCCATTTCATGCCAAATCTTTACTCATTCTCTCCCAGACTATACCGAACCCCTGAACAGACCGCCTGCCCGTCCGAGGGATGTTCAGGTTTTTTCCTGAAGTTGATTTCTTTTACGTCATCTTCTATCAGATAACACATTTCCTCGTGGGGCTCAATGCCTTGGACGATCTGCTTTACCTCCAGCTTTATGTACTTCAGCTCCGCATCTGCCAGCCTATTTCCCTCCATGTCGAAAAGCTCCGAACGGATGGTGACAAATTTCGGCGTCTCCCGCTCCACCATGCCCCTGCCCACCAGTTCCACGCCATACGGCACCGGCCTCCTGCACTTCACCTCCATGGACATGGTGACGCCGAACACCTCCTCCGAAGATTTCGTCCACATAGCCCGCAGCCCCAGCTCGTCCAGCATGGTGGCCGTCAGTCCGCCATGTACCCTCTGGGGAAAGCTCTGATGCTCCTCCTCGTACCGAAACACTGTCATGACGCTTCCGTCTTCCATATTATAAAACTGCGCCTTCATACCCATGGGATTGTCCATCCCGCACACAAAGCACATTCTGCTGTTTCTCTGCTTGCCTACTACCTTCATCCTGACTCCCTTTCCCATTCAGCTATCGGCCATTTGAGTCGCTTCCATGCAATTCGTCTATGCAATTCTTCCATGCAACTCTTGCCTGAATATGCCGCCCTTCATGCTTTCTTTTTCGTATCTTTTATTTTCTCTCAGGCCATACCTTCCGCCATACTTTCCATTCTATCCCACATCCTCATGTCTGTCAATGTGCCGAAACGGCGAAAAACCGCCACAAGTCCCTTCAGGGCTCATGACGGTTCTTCTTCCCGTTCCTGATCCGAAAGCCAAAGCAAGAAGCCTTGGCCTACGGCTTGAATATTATTTCTCTTTGAAAGTAGCACAGACCGTGCCTTCGCAGGCGCAGGCTCCGCAGCCCTTGATGTCAACGTGATCCGCATGGCATTTGTAATTGGAATTATATACACATTTTACCGCCTCGCAGTCAATGCTGATGGTCTTGCTGGGATGAACAACGGAGCTTTTGAAGGAATCCCTGCCCTCTCTTTCCTGAATGAAGCTCTCGCAGCAGGTTCCGTCACAGCTGCAGGCATGCTGCCCGCCCACGCAGATATCCCCTTTGCAGCATAGGTGCTGCTCCTTGTCATTGTAGGTGCAATTCTCCACCGCACATTTCAAATCCGCCATATTTTCCTCCTTCCATACGTCCCGCAAGACCGCCGCAGCATGTCAACAGCATGTCAGCAACGCGGCAGTCAGAAGCGATGAACGCAAAGCATCTATTCCTGTCAGGAACAGTATGCCCTTTTTCCGGCGGCATATACGGATTTTTCACACCTCAAAATGTAACGGCAAAAAACAACAACATAATTTTCGGCAGACCGTTTATACGGAAGCGGCCTTTCCTTCTTCCTGCGGCATTTCCTGCCGGATCTCCTTCGTCCTGATCTCCTGACAGATCTGCTCCAGAAATGCCTCCAAGGGTTTCTGTCCCTCGTCTCCGGCGAAACGACTCCTTACAGACACCAATCCTTCTTCTTCCTCCTTCTGCCCCACAATCAGCATATAAGGCACCTTGGCCAGTCTGGTCTCCCTGATCTTGAAGCCGATCTTCTCGGAGCGGTTGTCAACAGTGACGTCGATATCTCTTGCCTGCAGCTCCTTTTGCACCTTAGCGGCATAGGCCTCGTACTTTTCGGAGATAGGAAGTACCCTGACCTGCTCCGGGCAGAGCCATGTGGGGAATTTTCCCGCGTATTTTTCGATAAGCCATGCCAGCGTCCGCTCGTAGCAGCCCATGGATGTCCTATGGATGATATAGGGGCGCACCTTATCGCCGTTCTGGTCCACATAGTACATGTCGAAATTCTCGGCAATGGCGCAGTCCAGCTGAATGGTGATCATGGTATCCTCTTTGCCGTACACATTCTTGGCCTGAATGTCGATCTTGGGCCCATAGAACGCCGCCTCCCCGTCTGCCTCCACGAAACTCACGGCCTTTTCCCGAAGCACCGTGCGCAGGGCATCCTGCGTGCTGTTCCAATAATTGTCGTCCCCCAGATATTTCGCCTTGTTCTCCGGATCCCATTTAGACAGACGATAAGTTACCTCATCCTGCAGCCCCAGAGTCTTCAGCACATGATAGGCCAGATCCAGACAGTTCTTCAGCTCCTCCTCCGCCTGATCCGGGCGAAGCACGATATGGGCCTCCGTGATAGTGAACTGCCTCACTCGGGTAAGCCCATGCATCTCCCCGGAATCCTCGCTGCGGAACAGCGTGGAGGTCTCGCTCATGCGATAAGGCAGATCTCTATAGGATTTCTGGCTGTTCTTGTATACATAATACTGGAAAGGGCAGGTCATGGGCCTCAGGGCAAATACCTCCTTGTCCTTCTCCTCGTCTCCCAATATGAACATCCCGTCCTTATAGTGATCCCAATGCCCCGAAATCTTGTACAGATCGCTCTTGGCCATCAAAGGCGTTCTGGTGCGGACATACCCCCATTCCTTGTCCTCCAGATCCTCGATCCAGCGCTGGAGCTTCATGATCATCTTGGTTCCCTTGGGAGTAAAGAGGGGCAGGCCCTGCCCTATGACATCCACGGTGGTAAACAGCTCCATCTCTCTTCCCAGCCGATTGTGGTCCCGGCGCTTGGCATCCTCCATTCTCTCCAGATGCTCCGCCAGCTCCTCTTTATTATTGTATGCTGTTCCATAAATGCGCTGCAGTCTGGCCTTCTCGGAATCACCCCGCCAATAAGCCATGGACGAAGAGGTCAGTTTGAAGGCCTTGATGCCCTTTGTGCTCATCAGATGAGGGCCGGCGCACAGGTCCACGAAGTCACCCTGACTGTAAAAAGAAATCTCCGCGTCCTCGGGCAGATCCCGTATCAGCTCCGCCTTATAAGGCTCCTTTTTGTCCTCCATGAATTGGATCGCTTCCGCCCGCGGCAGGGTAAATTTATCCAGCTTGACGCCCTTTTTGATGATCTTCTTCATCTCCGCCTCCAAGGCATCCAGATCCTCTCTGGAAAAAGGAGCGTGGTCAAAATCATAATAAAATCCCGTGTCGATGCTGGGGCCGATGGCAAGTCTGGCCTCCGGGAACAAGCTCTTCACCGCCTCCGCAAGCACATGGGAGGCAGTGTGGCGAATGGTCGCCAGCCCCTCCGGGTCGGCGGCGGTGCAGATCGCCAGCCGGCAGTCCCTATCGATGACGGTGCGCAGATCCACAGTCTCTCCGTCCGCCTTTCCGCAGCATGCCGCCCGGGCAAGCCCCTCGCTGATATCCATAGCTATGTCATACACGCTCATAGCCTTTTCATACTCCTTCACGGAGCCGTCCTTCAATGTAATCTTCATCATTCTACCTCCCTACCCAACCTTGTGGGCATTTATCCAAATATTGAATGCTTTTCTATTCCTCTTCGTCTCTTTCACAGCAGCACTCTCTTCCGCCGCTGAAATTATTCCCATTATTACAGCCCACATATTTATGGTAGCCTGCAGTCATAGGCGCTTTCAGCAGGCCATACACCACTCCCGCCAGCAGGCACACCGCCGCTGCCAGCCAGAATGTCACCTTCGGCATGGTCACCTCTCCCTCGAAGCAGTCCTTTTTCCACTTTCTTAAGCTTTCCATAAAATTTTCCATTCTCAATCTCCTTTCCCATATGGATAAGCATGACAAAAAGCCCCCTGCAATATTCCTATTGCAAGGGACGTCTCATCTTTTGAACGCGGTTCCACCCTTTTTGCAGCCTTCCCGCCCCCACGCGCCCTAGATCTGCTTTTGATCAGATCCGGCCGCCGGACAAACGCAGACCCGCTCCCATGCGGAACCTGCCGCCACCCTTGCGGGGATAGCCTGCCACCTTCATTTGCCGATAACGGATGCCTCCGGGCTTGATTAGAGCCGCTCCGAGATGGTCTTCGGAATGCTTGCCGCCAAACCGCTCCCAGCCCCGGTTCCCCGGGCGGTTCTCTCTGAGGCGCTCCTGCATCCTACTCTTCTCATCAACGCTTTAGAATATTGCATTTGCACCCAAGGACAGCCTTCTTGGTCTGCCTCAGGCCCATGCGCGGAACTTATGATTTTTAATCATAATACTTTCGGAATGAAATGTAAAGAGGGTTTTCACCACTTTTCTCCGCTTTTTGTCTTTTATCCCATCTTTTATTTATATCCTTCCGCTCCGGAGCTTTAAGAAGTTCCATCATAAGTCCCTTCGCCTCTGTTTCCTTTCCCTTCCATACCTTTTTCCCAAAGTCTTCTGACCGGAAAGAACAGATACCATGTTCCCCTTTGGGGGGCAGGAAAAATCATGGACTGCCCCGGGAAGGAACACTGCCGCAGGACTCTTATCCCAGACGTTTCACCGGTATCCAGATGGCGCTTTCGTAGTTCTCACTGTCTGTGTCGCCGCTGGAATACCACTCGATATTCAGATGGAAGGCCATCTCATACTCCTTGTTTCCGGGAAGCCATTCCCTGAATATCCGCGTATTAACTGTCTGCACCGCGTTGGGCACGACGCCGGTGCATCTAAATTTCGCCCACTCACTGGCAGGAATGTCAATAACCTTCATCCCCTCCGGCACTTCACCGCCCTGATAGGCCCCCGCGATATAATAACGGAAATGTTCCGCATCGCCTTCGCCCTCCACGCAGACGCCGAATTCTCCCACTGCGCACTCCGCAATGACCTGACGGATACCTTCCTCTGCCGACTCCCCGGGCGCATCATGTCCGCAATATTTCCCGCAGAATTCCTGCCAGAATTTGGGAATCTCCTGATAGGAGTTTTCATAGGAAAACACCCTTTCAAACCCGATCATCTTCATGGCTCCTCTTTTCTCAACCCTATACTCCATCCTGCTGCCTCCTTTTACTGAAATCTCCACTGTCAACGGAAGAAATACCTTGATCTGATGCGGCTGTGTCCGAAGCTGCATGGGAGACACCCCATGGAAGCGGGTGAAAGCCCTGCTGAAGCTCTCCGGTGTATCGTACCGGTACTTGTACGCCAGATCTATGACCTTCCCTATCCCGCCACCCCGGGCTTCATTCCCGGAAGTATTCGACTTCAGCACCTCCAGACCCGCCAGATACAGCCTGCGGTTCTTCAAATACTCTCCGATGGAATATCCCGTAATGATTTTAAAGCACTTCTGGAAATAAAAAGGGGAAAGATACACTGCATCCGCCACTTCCTGCGCGCCAATGTCTTCGAGCAGATGCCCCTCCATATAGTCGATTGCCGTCTTTAACCCTGTCAGCCAGTCCACGCTTCCTCCCTGCCGTCCTCCGATTCCGGATGTCCTTCCGTCCGTTTCCCTTAGTGACAAATCCATAATATCCTATCCGCCTGTAAAAATCCTGACTATTTCTGCTCGGTTTTGTTGGCTGCGCCTCACTTCCTGACCGCTCCCACTCAGACATTACCCGGAATGCAGCAGCTTTTCATGGGTTTGGTTTTTGCCTACAGATCAACATTTTTCCGCAACAGTTCTGACAGCCCCTTCCGCGAAGCCAATAATTGCAATGTCTCCGAACAGAAAGAACGGCCTGACTGCCGTCTTGAAAAAGCAACCGCTTGGCAACAGTCTAGCTCAGTCTAAACTGTTATACAACATATGTTTTGCAAGCCGTGGAACCGTCTGCAAAGTCGCCCATGTAGGAGAAAACTGGCGGAAATACCATAGGGAGCACCCGGATACAGAATTGTATGCTTAAGATCCGTTTTATCCGGGTCTGTGCGCCAAAAACCGCAGGTCATACAGAATGCCCTCCTCCACCCCGGCCGGAAGTTCTCCACGGCACTCCTCCAATGCTGAAAGAATATCCCTATGGAGGACCTGCGAAACCTGTGCATACATAAAGCGGACCTGAATGCCCGACAGAATCTGATCGCCCTCCAGCTCCGGCATATCCCGCCTATACAGCCGAAGCAGAAAGGGCAGCCTTTCCCAGGAACTCTCTGCCAGCAGCAGTTTCAGCAGGTATTTTTTCTGATGCGCATATTCCGCTTTTCTATATGCCCCGTAAATCCGCTCTGCTCCGAAATGAAACCTCTTTTTCCGGATGGACAAAAACGCTGCTCTGGACAGTTCGATCCGTTCCTCCAGAAGATACCCCCAGAAAAGTTCCTCATCCGAAAAATCTTCCTGACTGCCCAATGCCAGAAGCGTACATTTCAGAACACTGCGCTCAGGTCTCTGCAGACATTTTACCAGAGGGAGGACATTTCCGCTCCTGCTGTACTCCGCCAGACCCAGAATCGCGTTTTCGGGCCTGAGATCCTCCAGATGACCCAGATAATATTCCCGGATATCCACTCCGCCATGCCTTTCCAGAATATAAACCACATATTCCCTGACACCCCTGCTCTTGTCCAACAGCATTCTGTCCAGACCCGGCCATCCCGATTTCAGCCGCTCATAACGATATTCCACCGCCATCCTCCGAACTTGTGAGGAGGTGTCCCAAAGGTAACGTTGTGCCCTCTCCGGCGTGCAGTCCGGATGGGAAAAGATTTTCCGAGTCAGAAATCTTTTCAGGCAGGATACTTTTTCCCTTTCCTGATAGGCTTCCATTTCCTCAAGGCTCCACAGCGCGCTGCCCACTGCCGTCCTATACAGCGCCATGCGCACTGCAGGCTCCATGCAGAATATTTCCCCCGGTTCCATTTCCCTCAGGACATGGGAAAGCCTTTCCTCTATCTGTTCCTCCAATACCTGCATCCGGCCCTCTGTCCTGCGTCGGCCTGCCCGAAGGCGCTCAAATGCCGGAATGCTTTCCATCAGCTCTTTTGCGCCGCAGCCTATTAAAAATTTGTCCAAGACTACGTCTGCTACGTCACGCACCTGCTCCACCCAGTCATTCATTCTGGGAAAAACCCAGAACAACATCCCCGGATAATCTGCCATGGCAAGTACACATTTTTCCCGATAGTATCCGTTAGGATGGAAAGAACCCAGAATCAGTATATACCTACAAGCTTCCCCGGAGAGCACCTTTTGTATCCGGTCCGGGGACACCTCCGCCCAGTTTATTGACCATTCCAATGAAGTGTAAGACCCAAACTTCCGGCACAGCCCCAGCAGCTGCAGGTTTGTCATGGGTGACAGCTGCCGCCGCACCGCCTCCCCCGCACGCTTTATCAATTGATAATCTTGTGTGGCAAAAGCACCGTACACCGAGCGAAGCCGCCCCAGATCTCCGCTTTCCAGCTTCTCTATTTCCCCTTCCATCATTTCCAGATATTCCTTATACCTGCTATTGCTGTGAAAAATCATTCTATCTCTCCTGACCATACTGGCCGCTGGCCTTCATTCCCCCTGCCCCACCGCCAGTCATGGTCATAATAAACCCATCAACCCACTTTCCCATTCAGGAAATCCAGTCCGTTGTCGTAAGAGGGCCATACCCGCATCCATCATGGGCCACCCCAAGTTCATCTACTGAAGAAATACGGAGAAGCCAGATAAGGCGTGGCGCTCTACAGCCCCTCACAGCCCTGCCACGTCCACCAGAGTCAGGTCTTTGCTGGCGTTCTCAAGACTGGTCACCAGCGCCCTCGCAGTGTCCATGGCCGTGATGCAGTACACGCCGGTCTCGATGGCGGTGCGTCGGATCAGGAATCCGTCTCTGGACTTGTCCCTCCCCTGAGTGGGCGTGTCGATGACTAAGTCGATCCTATGGCCCAGAATCAGGTCCATCACCGTGGGAGACTCCTGAGAAATCTTGTTCACCTTTCTGGCCTTGACTCCCGCCTCATTCAAGGCTGCCGCCGTGCTTCTGGTGGCATAGATGGTATATCCCAATTTCTCGAAGCGGCGGCCGATCTCAATAGCCTCCCCCTTGTCCGCATCCTTCACGGTAATAATCATATTTTTATGTCTGGGCAGATTCACGCCGGCCCCCAGAAACGCCTTGTACAGCGCTTCGTGGAAGACCTTCGCTATGCCTAGACACTCGCCGGTGGACTTCATCTCCGGCCCCAAGCTGATTTCCGCCCCACGGATCTTCTCAAAGGAAAACACCGGCATCTTGATGGCATAATAATCCGCCTCCGGCTGCAGGCCCGGCTCATAGCCCAGCTCCCGGATGGTCTTGCCCAAGATCACTTCCGTGGCCAGATCCACGATGGGGATCCCCGTGACCTTACTGATATAAGGCACCGTGCGGGAAGAACGGGGATTCACTTCAATTACATACACATCTTCTCCTATGGCAATGAACTGGATGTTGATCAGTCCCTTCACATGAAGCGCCCTTGCAAGTCTTGCAGTATACTCCGCAATCTTGTCCTTCACCAGCTTTCCGATGGTATGGGCGGGATACACGGAAATACTGTCCCCGGAATGAACTCCCGTCCTCTCGATATGCTCCATGATACCGGGAATCAGGATGTCGGTGCCGTCGCACACCGCGTCCACCTCCACCTCCTTGCCCTGCAGGTACTTGTCCACCAGAATGGGATGATCCTGTGCGATGCGGTTGATGATGGCCATGAACTCCTCGATCTCCTGATCGGAGATGGCAATCTGCATTCCCTGACCTCCCAGCACGTAGGAGGGACGCACCAGCACGGGATAGCCCAGACGGTTTGCCACGGCCTTGGCCTCCTCGGCAGTGTACACCGTGCCCCCCGCCGCTCTGGGAATCCCCGCCTCCTCCAGAATCTTGTCGAACAGCTCCCTGTCCTCCGCCGCGTCCACGTCCTCCGCCTTAGTGCCCAGAACCGGAACACCCATGCGCATTAGGCTCTCCGTAAGCTTGATGGCTGTCTGTCCGCCGAACTGCACCACCGCCCCCTCCGGCTTCTCGATATTTACAATGGACTCCACATCCTCAGGAGTCAGAGGCTCAAAGTACAGCTTGTCCGCAATATCGAAATCCGTGCTCACCGTCTCCGGATTGTTGTTGATGATGATGGTCTCATAGCCTGCTCTGGAAAACGCCCATGTGGCATGGACGGAGCAGTAATCGAACTCGATTCCCTGCCCGATGCGGATAGGCCCGGAGCCCAGCACCAGCACCTTCCTGCGGCTCTTTTCCTTCCCGTTTTCCGGCACCGGCGAAAAGCCCGCCCCGGTCCTTTCTGCGGGAAGCCTCCGGTCTCCCTGCTCCTCCATAGGGAAGCAGCCGTCTCTTGGCCCTTCATAGGAAACACCGCCGGCCTCGCATTCTCCGCCGTACACCGAGTAATAATAGGGTGTGGAAGCGGCAAACTCTGCGGCACAAGTATCCACCATTTTGTACACTGCCCGGATTCCGTATGCATGGCGCAGCCCCTTGATCTCGTCCTCAGATCTGCCCGAAAGCCTGCCGATAACAGTGTCTGGAAACTCCAGCCGCTTTGCCTCCCTCAAAAGCTCCGGGGTCAGCTCTTGTCCCTTCAGAGCCTCCTCCATTTCCACCAAAATAGCTATCTTGTCCAAAAACCATATATCGATCCCTGTAATCTCATGGATTTCATTCAGGCTGATCCCCTTGCGAATGGCCTCTGCAATCAGCCAGATACGCCTATCGTCTGCCGCCTTCAGCTTCTTCTTTAATTCTTCCAAAGACAGTCCGCCGAAATCATAGCCAAGCAGACAGTCCACATGCTGCTCCAGAGAGCGTATGGCTTTCATCAAAGCTCCCTCGAAATTATCGCAGATACTCATGACCTCCCCGGTAGCCTTCATCTGTGTTGTCAGAATTCTCTTGGCAGTGATGAATTTATCGAAGGGAAGCCTCGGCAGCTTGACCACACAGTAATCCAGCGTTGGCTCAAAACTGGCATAGGTCTTTTTCGTGATGGCATTGGTGATTTCGTCCAGAGTGTATCCCAATGCGATCTTGGCCGCCACCTTGGCAATGGGGTATCCGGTGGCCTTGGATGCCAGAGCCGAAGAACGGCTCACTCTGGGATTCACCTCGATGACGCAGTATTCAAAGCTGGTGGGATGCAGGGCAAACTGCACATTGCAGCCCCCGGTGATCTTCAGCTCGCTGATGATGTTCAGGGCGGAGGTCCGCAGCATCTGGTACTCCTTGTCCCCCAGCGTCTGGGAGGGGGCTACCACGATGCTGTCCCCCGTATGCACCCCCACCGGATCGATATTTTCCATATTGCAGACAGTAATGCAGTTTCCCGCCCCGTCCCGCATCACTTCATACTCGATTTCCTTCCAGCCGGCAATGCAGCGCTCCACCAGCACCTGTCCCACCCGGGACAGCCGCAGGCCGTTTTCCAGAATCTCCTCCAGCTCCGGCTGATTTCGGGCGATGCCTCCCCCGGAGCCTCCCAGCGTATAAGCCGGACGCAGCACCACCGGATAGCCGATGGAATTGGCAAAGACCACGCCCTCCTCCACCGTCTCCACCACCTTGGAGGCGGCGCAGGGCTCCCCGATGCGCTCCATCAGATCCTTGAACTCCTGCCGCCCCTCGGCGTTGCGGATGGTGGCGGCTGTGGTTCCCAGAAGCCGCACCCCTCTGGCGGCAAGGAATCCCGACTCCTCCAGCTCCATGCCGAGGTTCAGGCCTGCCTGCCCTCCAAGGGTAGGCAGTATGCTGTCCGGCTTCTCCTTCTCTATGATCTGCTCCAGCACCCTGACGGTGAGAGGCTCAATATACACCTTGTCCGCGATATCTCTGTCCGTCATGATGGTGGCGGGATTGGAGTTCACCAGAATAACCTCCACTCCCTCCTCCTTCAAAGAGCGGCAGGCCTGAGTGCCGGCATAGTCAAACTCCGCCGCCTGCCCGATGACGATAGGGCCGGAACCGATAACCATGACACGTTTTACATTCGGATTCTTAGGCATTGCCGTTCCCCCCTTCGCTCTTTCGCATCTCAAAATGATGCTCTTTCGCTTCGCTCTTTCGCATCTTAAAATGATGCTCTTTCGCTTCGCTCTTTCGCATCTCAAAATGATGCTCCGTCGCTTCGCTCTTTCGCATCATTTGGATAAATCTGTCGAATAGGTATCCGGAGTCCTGAGGCCCCGGACAGCTCTCCGGATGATACTGTACCGTAAAGATATTCTTGCCCGTGTAGGCAAGCCCCTCGTTGGTTTTGTCGTTCACGTTCACAAAGGCCGGAACCGCTATGCTTTCATCCAGCTTGTCCGTATCCACCACATAGCCATGATTCTGGGATGAAATATATACCCTGCCCGTCTCCAGATCCTTCACCGGATGATTCCCGCCCCGGTGCCCGTATTTCATCTTGTGGGTGTCCCCTCCCACCGCAAGGGCCATCAGCTGATGCCCCAGACAGATAGCAAAAATGGGAACCTCCGAATCATACAGCTTCTTCACTTCCCGAATCATAGAGGTGCATTCCTTTGGATCTCCCGGACCATTGCTGAGCATAATACCGTCCGGCTCAGTCGCAAGGATCTCCTCCGCGGAAGTCAGCGCAGGATAGACAGTCACCTCGCAGCCCCTCTCCGCAAGGGAGCGGGCGATGTTTGCCTTAGCACCGAAATCCAGAAGCGCCACCCGCAAGCCCTTGCCGCACAGCTCCTTCACCAGCGCAGGCCTAAGCTCCCGCTCCCCTCTGGCAAACGCCTCTTTGTCAAACCTTGCGGATCCGGACAGCGGCCCGTTCTCCTCCAAAGTTTCCGCAGGCTTCACCACATACTTCTCCCTGCAGGTCACTCTCTCCACTACTTTTCCCGTGGTGTACGCCTTCAGCTTGGGAAGGATCTCCTCCAGATCGTATTCTCCATTCGTGGTAATCATGCCGTTCATGGTACCCTTTTCCCGCAAAATCTTCGTCAAGGCTCTGGTATCAATGCCCGCGATGCCGGGCACGCCGCTTTCCTCAAGAAATTGCTGGATGGTCATATCGCACCGGAAATTGCTGGGGATCCGGGAAAGCTCCCGCACTATGAATCCGTCCAGCCAAGGCCCTGCGGATTCCATGTCGTCCCTGCATATGCCGTAATTGCCGATCAAGGGATAGGTCATGCATACGGCCTGACCCGCATAAGAAGGATCTGTCAGCACTTCCAGATATCCTGCCATAGAGGTATTGAATACGATCTCGCTGATTACCTCCCGAAGGGCGCCGATGTGGATCCCTTCAAATACGGTGCCGTCCTCCAAAATCAAGTACGCCTTCATAATCTCTCCTATCTGCACTTAAGGGCGTGCCGAAGAATCCCCTTCGATTTCACGCCCTACGCAAGTATTTTTCGCTCTATTTTCCGGCCTCTCCCGCCATCAAGTCACGATACCACCGAAGCGCCTCCTCATAGGCCTCGCTCACCGGCTTCACGTCAATCTCCGCCAAAACCAGCTGTCTGGACACATCCTGCCAGTTGGCAGTCTCATAATGCGTCATCAGCTCCAGCACCGGAGCCAGAGGCCCGCTTTGCCGAATCAGGGCACCCCGGATCTCTCCGTCCACCTTGACCATCTCCAAAGCATCTTCCATGGGTTTTTCCAGAATCACGTCCAGCACAGAGAAAAGCCCCATGAGAAACAGCTCCTCCCCCTTATTCTCCATGCCGAAGACGCCTGCCAGCTTTTCCGCAAACTTAGCCCGCAGAAGGGAAAGTCTGGTGATCTCACTTGGCTTGTCGGCATAAAGCTCGTTCACCACTGCGGTATTGATCCATTTTCTAAGCTCCGCCTGCCCCAGCATAGCCGCCGCATGGCGGATGGTGGTTATACCCGAAGTCACAGTCATCTTATTGACCATCCTCAGCAGCGATATGGTCAGCGCCGTATCCCGTCCTATGATGTCCGCCGCATCTATCAGATCGAAATTGTCGTTGTTCACCATATTCAGCAGCTCTATATAGTTCACCTTCAGGGGCGCCACCTCATTTTCGCCCTTGGTAACGGGTACTCTATAAAAATTTCCCTCATAGAGCTGATAGCCTCCTCCGGCCTTCAGCTCCTTGAATATTTCCATATTGTCTATGTTCCCGGCGCAGAGCTTGATATTGGGGTACAGCTTCCCGAAGTAGATTCGGGCTTTTTCGATGGCGATCTTACGGTTGTTCAGGAATATATAGTCCGTCAGCTTCAGAACCTCCCGGTAGCTTTCAAAATCTGCCACCGCCAGCTTCCGCATGGCAAGCTTATACCCCTTCTCCTTCAGTTCCCTCAAACGCTCCACATACATCCCGATGGGCGGAATCGTGTTGTCTATCAGAAACACCAGCCTCTCGTGAGGCGCGCTGCACTGAGCCTCCACATCGGAAAAAACGGAAATATTGCTTACCGGAACGAATATCTCCTCATCCGCCGAAAGCGTCTCTATCCCCATGCTCTCGATCAGCTCCAGTCCCTCCACCGCTGCCGCGCCGTCAAACCGGCCCGTCCCCAGCATCAGGGGATTCAAAAAGAAATTGTCCTTTTGAGAAAAGACTGAATATGCCTTTACCGCCATATTTTCATCAAAAAGAGGTATCAACGCAAGCATCATATGCCTCACCTGCACAACGCAATATTCGTTGCCCTTTCCTTGGATTTGGGCTCTACTGCCCTATGGCCGCAGCCATCTGCATATCCTTATTTTAGCATACTATGCCAAAATTTGCCACTATGGATTTTGCGGACGCCACCACCGCTCCTCTTCTCTTCCGCCTCGCAACGGCCCATGGCGGAAACCTTCCTGAGGAATCAATGCAAACCTATTCAGAATCCTCCTGCTCCTCTGGCATTGCCTGCTCCTCGGACCGGCATCCCTTCTGGGGCGGATCTTCCTCAGAATCCTCCGGCATTTTGCGTGCATCCACACCGGATTGGCATCCCTCCTGGGGCGGATCCTCCTGCTTTGGGCCTCCCTTTCTGCGCCGTCCCTTCCGTCCCACAAAGAGGACTGTTCCAAGAACCGCAGCACTGACGCCGCTGACGGCAGCTCCTGCCCCAAATCCTTTAGGCACATACTTCATTTCAAAAGAATATTGCCCCGGCTCCAGATCAAAGGCCATGAGACAGCCGCCGAAGAGTGTGCCTTCCATCTCCTCGCCGTTCACGCATACCGTCCACCCGTCCTCATACGGCACGGAAAGAATCAGCCTGCCCGCCTCCTCCAGCGTGATGTCCCCTGAAATGAAATCGCTCTCCCAGACAACATTCTCCATATGCTGGGCAGAAAGCAGATCCAGAGCCTCCCAAAGCACATCTTCGTTCATCCGGTACACATTCGCAGACACCTTTCGCGTTGCATCCTTCTCATTGCCGTTGGCCAGCGTGATTTTCTGGCCCTCCTCCAAATACCCAAGGTACAGTATGGAACCGTTCTTCAGATCGCTGTAGGTCTGGGACTCCGTGCTCCCCCCCAAGTACATCACCTTCCCGGTGCCGGATGCCGTGAGCATTCCGTAATAGTACCCGTCCTTGTCCGCCGTGAAAACCACATCATCCCCTGACTGCTTTTTGCTGACCTGAGAAAAAAGCGGCTTTCGGATCCCCAGATCGGAGATCATCTTGTTCTGGACGCGGATTCCGTTGTCCTGATAAGCATCCGTGAGATCAAAACCGGGCGGTGCCACATAGCCGAAGGGCAGCACTGCATTGCACCGGTAGAGGTAGACATCGCCGCTGCTGGCCTCAAGGGCATATAGCCCGTTCTCATATTTCTCCGACTCCCCGAACATATAATTCACGTTCAACAAGGCAGAAGTCAATGCCGTGGCACCGTCAAACCCATAATACACTTTGCTGTGGCGCATTCCCAACACTCTATACATATCCATTACATAAGAATTCTGGGTGGAGGAAAAGACGCTGGCCGTAGGATACCCCGTCAGCGTTCCGTCGTTTTTCGTCTTTCTGGTGAACTTCTCCACACGATAAAGCCCCGTCTCTTGTTCCTTGGTCATCTCATAGAGACTCTTATAGTCGTCTTGCTGACCCAGATAGGCGCTGCGGCTCACCGTGCCCACGCTTGTGGCATAGGTGTTGATGGTACATTCTCCGATTACCGCCACCAGAGCCACCAATGCCAATGCCTTATGGACGCTCACGGCCTTTCTGGTTCGGTACAGCCACAAAAGTATCCCATAGACACTGACAAAGACCAGAGTCAATATCTTGACTCCCATCTCAAAATCCTCATGGGAGATAAACTTCTCGCAAAACAAGAAGAACGCCGCCGCGCACAGATACCCGTATAAGATCTGCTGCTCCCCCTCCTCCCGCACACGGCACCATGCATCGTAGCACATAGTCAGGATCAAAAAGATATAGAGGAAAGACTGTCTGGCCGGCAGAGAATCCGGGTAGTTCATCCCATGCCAGATAAAGTCCAGCGTGTTCGTGCCAAAGCTCAGCAGAAGAAATCCCGCCAAGGCCATCCGGCAGAATTTCTCCCGAATGGAAATCCGCTTGTTCATAAGATACATGGGGACAAGCATCAGCACTGCGCTGCCGCAGTAGATATTGGGCCAATGGTCCAGCCCCCGCTCCGTATAGACACAGACACAATGCCTTGCCAGCATGTCCAGCACCGAAAAATAAGACTCTGCCTTCTTAGGAAAGTTCATATCCCCGAAGTCCGTCTGGAGAATGGCGCACACCTCCGGAATCAGCAGAATCGCCGCCAGCCCTCCCGCAAGCAGAGATGTATTCAAAAAATATATCATGCTCCGGAGGCGGTTCTTCTCCGTCACCAGCAATAAAATGAAGTAAAGCACCAGAAAGATGCAGATCATGATGCTAAGGTAAAAATTGGTGAATATAGAGACTGCCAGAGTCACACAGTACATTCCCCACCGGCCTTCCTGCACCAGCCTTTCCAGCCCCAGCACGATCAGCGGCAAAAGTACCACGCAGTCCACCCACATGATATTGTAATTATATGCAGCCATGAATCCTGAAAGCGCATAGAAACAAGAGAACAGCAAAGCTCCCCACTCTCCGGCCCGAACGGCCCTCTCTGCGCTTACCTGCTTGCATTCCGAGGTTTTCCGGCATGTCAAAAAACGCCTGCGCAGATAGATGTAGGCAGTAAGACCCGCCAAACCGATCTTCGCAACGATGAGATAGCTCATGAATTCCATGAGATGGGATTCCGGCACCAACAGCGAAAAAACATGCAGGGGACTGGCCAGATAATACACGAAAAGGGCCAGAAAATTGGAACCTATCCCCACGTTGAAGGAAAAGCTCAGATTTTCACCTCCCCTTATCTTGTGAAGCAGTTCGCTAAAGAAGGGCATATATTGATGGTACATATCTGAAAACAGAAAGCTTCTGTCCCCAAAGGGATAAATACCCCTGATCACAAACAATACCAGCATGATTCCCGAAGGAACCAACAGTGCCAGCGCCATCGTCATCAGCCGGGCTCCGCCGCCCGCTTTCCTTAAGCTTGATATCCTTGAACCTTTTTCCATCCTCATCATTCCGTAAGACCCCGTCCTTTGATTGCTTTTAGTATTCTAACAGATTTTTCCTCTCAGATAAAGCGGAAATTTATGATAGAATCAAAACATGATTCTATTATCCAAATTCTATTAAGAATCCCCTTTTCAAATATACGTCATAGGAAGGCTGACTCCCACATATGATGAAAGAGAATTCCCTCCAAGGAAACCAAGCCAATGAAAATCGCAATCATCGGCAGACCTGCCGATACCGCCAATTATATCCGATTCGTTCAGTCCGTGGCCACTCCTCTGGTAACGCTGGACATGGACGCCGCCTCCTGCTGTCAGGGACTGCTTTTCCCCGGAGGAGGAGACATCGCCCCTGCGTTCTTCGGTGAAGAAAACCATGGCTCCAGAAACATCGATACACAGCTGGACATTCTGCAGCTGCAGATCTTCCACATGGCTCTGCATAAGGGCCTCCCTGTTCTGGGCATCTGCAAGGGCATGCAGGTGATCAATGTGGGGCTGGGGGGTACCCTGGTGCAGGATATGCCCACGGGAAGCTGTCACCGATATGAGAACGGGGATAAATACCACCCAACCGCTATCTGTCAGGGTTCCTGGCTCTATCCCCTCTATGGGAGAACCGCTCTGGTCAACAGCGCCCACCATCAGGCCGTCAAAAGGCTGGGCAAAGGGCTGGCAGCCGTTCAGATCTGTCCTCTGGACGGATGTATTGAAGCAATCTCCCACGAATCCCTTCCCGTCATCGGTGTCCAGTGGCATCCCGAACGCATGGATGAGAGGCGGTCCCAGATCAGCGGGGAGCTGGTTTTGTCCTATTTTTCCTCTCTGGTTTCGTCTTCTGGGATATCAGGCTCAAGGTAGCTTCCGTTTTGGAGACCACTTCCTTTTTCATATTGCTGCCGGCCATCTCGAACAATGACTTGATCATATTCTTCAGCATCTCCGAGGTCTGGCCGTCCAACTCTTTCATGGCAGAGATGATGCCGTTCATGCTCTTTCTCCACTCGGCCGTAAGGTCTATGAGATTGTCTACATCAGATGCGCTGATCACCTGAAACAAGGTATCCACAAAGGTCCTCAGCTGCTGTTCGTCCAAGGACAATATCCACTGATTCAGCGTATTGTCCATATGCTTTCTCCGCTCATAGACATCATTTGCCTTCACCAGATGATTTCCCGTCACCAGCCACGTGTAAGGATCATGCTGCGCCAGCCCGATGGTCTTGCTCTTCACCACCCTATAGTGCATGTCCGACTCAAAGAGCATTCCTACCAGAGAAGAATGGGGAAGAATCTTCTCCACCCTCTCCGCTATTTTCTCATAGCCGCATCGCTCCAGAACCTCCGGCCGAAAACCCGGTCCGTCCATGCTGTATATTCTGACGATTCTGTCCTGAATCTCCTCTCTGCAGTTCATGGCGCTGTAGACCGCCAGATTTCCTCCCTTGGAATGCCCGCCCAGATAGAGCGGTCCTGAAAGCTTCTCCGCCACCGCCTCCAGATACATGACGCTGCATTCCTGCGCCGGCACCGGGGAGATGAACGCCATATTAAAATCCTCTTTCCAGCCTACGATAGTCTCGTCAGTTCCCCTATATGCCACATAGACCGTTTTGTCGTCCAGCTCGCAGGTTATCGCAGAAAACTGGGTCTCCCACTTCTCTTCCACGATATTCACATAATGATTCAGACGAATCCCTCCGAACCTTTTGCCCTCCAGCATTCTCCTCATGAGAGCCCTATTGTTTTTCTCAAAGCGGACATCGGCAAAAAGCTTCTCGAACTCAGGATGGCTCTCCAGACTTTTCAGCGTGACGGATGCCAGTCCGTCCTTTGCTCCCGGCACCATTCCTTCAAACTTCAGGTACGACAGCTGGCACAGAGCAAGGCTGTCCAGCTCCGTCATAGGCATCTCCGAAAATGTATATTTCCCAAATTGCTCCAGATAATTCAATATCGTTCCCATACCGTCCCTCCCTTTTCCAAATTCAACCATCTATATCATATCAAAAAAAGCCGGATTTTCTATAAACAGAATCTTATTTTTTGCTAAAAATATACCGCCTGCATTTTTCGATAAGATATGTACAAAAGAATATTATCTGCTATAATATTTATAAACCATCAAAAACAATCTCTAAGCAGAGATAAAGCTATAAAGAGGAGGTAGACAAATGCTAGAAGATCATGTCTCAAACAAAAAAGCGCTCTTTCCCAACGGCGTACACACCGAGCTGAGGGAACAGAAAAGCCGCAACAGAAGAGTCTCGCTGGTGCAGGGCAACCTCACCGGAAACGCAAGGATGGAAAGCTCCGGCACCAGTGCCAGAGTATACCAAAACGGCGTCTATGGCTTTTCTTCCATGGCAGAATGTTCCGGTGAGGCTGCGGAGACCGTGCTGAAGGCAGCTGCCGAAAATGCCCTTTTCATGGACCGGCATGTAGGCCGCGGAAAAGAACCCTTGCCCATCATCCCCTGCGGGGGCATCCCCTTGAGCAAGAAGATACAAGACGCGGCGCAGAAGCACTATATCGAATTCGCCAAGGAGCTGGATTCTTATATCACCGCCCACTGCCCCAAACTCTCCAGCCGCTCCGTAGTGGCAATGGAGGACTCCATGGAAAAGATCATATGCACCTCCGACGGCTATGACGGGCATATCTGCGCCCCCAGAAGCTATGTCTATGTATTCCTGAACAGCGAAACTACTTCCGGCACCCCCATTGAGCTTTTCGTACCCTTCGGCGGTTCCGGCACCTTCCTCGAAAACTTTACGGATCCTTCCCTCTGCTATTCTAAAATCGATGCCCTCTATGAACAGCTTATGCATAAGCGGGAAGGCATCTATGCCGAAGCCGGATACAAAACCGTGGTTCTCGGCGGCCTTATGTCCGGAATGCTTGCCCATGAAGCTGTAGGGCATACGGTGGAGGCCGATCTGGTGCTGGGAGGCTCCGTGGCAGGGCCTGCCCTGAACAAATGCGTGGCCTCCGAGCTGGTAAATCTCGTGGACTTCGCCCACACGGCTTTCGGAAAGCCTGCCCCTCTACCCGTATATCTGGACGACGAGGGAACCCCTGCACAGGATGCAACTCTGATCAAGGAAGGAATCCTCACGGGATACTTGCACAGCAGGGAAAGCGCCCAGCATTTCGAGGCGATGCCCAAAGGAAACGCCCGTGCATGGGCCTTTTCCGACGAACCGCTGATACGCATGAGAAATACTGCCGTTCTGCCCGGAAAAGATAAGCTGGAGGACATCATTGCCTCTGTGGAAGACGGCTATTACCTGCTCAACAGCACCAACGGTCAGGCTGATACCACAGGCGAGTTCATGTTCGGCATCAACATGGGCTATGAAATCAAAAAAGGGAAGCTGGGGCGGGCTCTTCTGGACACCACAATCTCCGGCGTGGCCTTCGAGATGCTGAAGACCGTGGATATGGTGTCCGACACCGTAGAGTGGGCAAGCTCCGGCTACTGCGGCAAAAAACAGCCGATGCCCGTTGGAATGGGCGGTCCCGCCCTTCGCTGCAAGGTTATGATAGGAGGTCGCTGATATGGAAGACATAAAACGGATTGCTGAAAAGACGAAAAAAACTCTGCAGGGGGCAGGCGCCCAAAAGGCCCAATTCACCGTGACAGAAAAAGAAAAACATGAATTCAACGTAGATGGAGGGGAATTCTCCTTGTTTCGCACCTTGTTCGACCGCAGCCTCTCTATCACGGCCTACAAGGACAACAAAAAGGGGTCTGCTTTTATCAACCAGTTTGATGACAGCTCCATAAACTCCGCAGTTATGGATTGTATCAAATCTGCGGAATCCGGCATCCCTGACGAGGCTTACGACATAGCCCCCAGACAGGAGGCCGAAACCTTCCGGGACGGAGCCTATGAACCTGACATGGACCTCTTCTTCCAGCGCACCAGAGAGCTGATGAAGGATATCACAGAACGGCATCCCAAAATCATCATGGAGCAGATGATCGTCAGCCACGACAAGGTTCATTCCGTCTACCAGAACACAAACGGCACGGAGTTTGAAAGTTTCACAGGCGCATACTCCGTCTCTCTTATGTTTTCTGCCCATGAGGGGGAGACTACCACTTCCTTCTTCGGCAGCGGTGTCTACACGGACAGTCTGGATCGCCCTTTCATTGAGCTGGGATCTCTGGAAAAGGATCTGTCCGACACGGAAGCCCAGCTTACCACCATACCTATGGAGGGAAAATTCGAGGGTGTCATCGTTCTCACTCCCGGCAGTCTGGGCGGCTTTTTGGGCAGCGCCGTCTCCAACTTTGTATCGGACGGCGTTATTTTGGAAAAGACCAGCATATGGCTGGACAAACTGGAGAAGCAGGTGGCGGACAGCCGCATTACGATCTCCCTTTGTCCGGGAGATTCCCGCATCGTATGCGGAGAAAAATACACCTACGACGGCTTCAGATCCCAAGACTATGACCTGATCAAGGACGGCGTGCTGAAGTCCTTCATGCTCTCCTTGTATGTGTCCAACAAGTCCGGATTCGCCCCTGCAAAGAACTCCTCCTTCTCCGTCATCATAGAGGGCGGCGACACTTCATATGAAGACATGATCAAAAACATCAAGAAGGGGCTTATCGTAGGACGCTTCTCAGGGGGGCAGCCCGGCGTCAACGGTGACTTCTCAGGCGTGGCAAAGAACAGCTTCCTCATTGAGGACGGAAAAGTCAAGGGAGCCGTCAGCGAAACCATGATCAACGGAAATCTGGCGGAGCTTCTGAACAATCTGGTTGCAATCTCCCGTGAGACAACGGCAGACGGCACTACCGTGCTGCCCTATATGGCCTTCGACAAGGTCGTAATATCCGGGAAATAGTCTTATGTCCGTACAAGATTCTGTATGAATCACAAAATGTTTCATGGTTTTCTCATTTCAGGAGCAGGTGGTCAGACTTCCGCCTGCTCCTCTTTCTTCCCCTTGCCCCAGATACTTTCACACCCGCCACGGTTCCGCAATTCTCCTTTGTATTCACACCATATAGGCACCCGGCAGAGGCTCTGCCGCAGACTCAGGAGCAGCACTCTCCTTCGCATTCATAGGCTCATAGGCAACGCTGCCGGCGAGGAAAAGCGGCTGCTGAACGGATTGGCCGCAAGCTCCTTCCGGAAGGTGTCCAGCTCATGCCCCCTGCCCCAGACCTCCTCCATGAAGGACATCCCCTCTTTTAGCGCCGCCACTGCTCTCTCCGCTTGTTTCCCGCTCTCTCTTTCCAGATTCTCCATCTCCCTCTTGAACAGCATAATCTGTCCGTGGATATCCCCTTCCCTCCTTGCCGCCTCCAGATATGCTGCCGTCAGTCTCTCCGCCTCGGTATATTCTGCCTTCAGGGAAGGGCTCAGACTGTTGGCCGCCTGACGCCTGCGTCTCTCCTCCTTAAGCTGCTCCTGAAAGATATAGAGGTGTCCATACGGCGGCAGCTGCCCTTCCTCCCCGCTCCGGGGCAGAGCATTCCCAAGAAGCCGCCCTACCCTCCGCCGCACCGCTTCCCGCCCCGCAGTTTCTGAAAAAAGTCTGTTCAGACCTTCCAGCAGCATATGGGAAAGTACCGTCCGCTCTTCCGGCTCCGCCTCTGCGGCTCTCCCCGCAAGGGTCGAACTCCAATTTCCCCCAAGAATATCCGCCGCCGAAAACCTTTCCCTGCACTTCAAAAACACCTCATAACATTCCCTGAACCGCCTTCTTGTCTTTTTGCACCCCACATACTGCCCAATCAGCTTTTCATCTGCCTGAAAGCCCTTTTTCTCATACATCCTCAGTGCTCCCGATAAGTCCTCCCAGCCTCTGGCCGTCACATATTCCCGATCCTCCCCGGCAGCATGCAGTGAATAAAAGCTTTCCGGACAAAGAGCCAGAAAGGCGGTCACTGCAGCATGGACCGCCTGTGGGTAGGCATAAGCCTTCCATGCCCCCAAATCCGCCTCCACCTCAAGGAATTTCAGCTGGTCCAGCATAGTGATATCCAACTGCCCTATCCCGTCCCCCATGGGGTTCCCTGCCGCCGCTATGACCCACCCTTCCGGAAGGCTTTTTCCGCCAAGCCTTTTGTTCTGCAGAAAGGAATGCATGACGGGCACCATGGCCTCCGGGACACGGTGAATCTCGTCAAGGAACAGTATCCCCCTCCTCCTGCCGGATTCCTCCATAGTCTCATATACGGCAAGCAGGATTTCGCTCATAGTGTACTGGGAAATCTGCCATGCTTTGCCTCCGTACTCCCTCTTTGCCATGTATGGCAGCCCAAGAGCGCCCTGCTTTGTATAATGCGCCGGAGAGCAGGACACCAGAGCAATGTCCATCTCCGCTGCGATCTGCCCCGCCACCGCGGTCTTTCCGATCCCCGGCGCTCCCACTATAAGAACAGGCCGCTGTCTCTCGTAGGGAATCGTATATTCCCCGTATTCATTCGTATCCAGATAAATCTCCGCCGTGCGTCTCAGCTCCTCCTTCGCTTCCCCAATGTTCAACGCAGTCCCTCCTTACAGTCAGTCCCTCTTTATCCAGATATCCTCCCACGCTCTGCCCCTATTTCCCTTTCTGTCATCCCCCTTTCCTATTATCATACTATAGAAGGAAAAATCTGTCATTGGACAGTTAATCCAAAGAGGTATGTTTTACCCTCTTTTATATGTATCTGTCTTCATCCATGCTTATATTGACCGAATTTGGGGTAGATTAGGAATATTAGCTGTTCTGCGGCTCTTAGATTGATCCAAAATCATTATGCAGCCGGACATATTTCTGCTATAATGATTCTGTTCTATCGCCGCGGGCCAAGGTGCCGGCGAAGCAATAGGCGGCGCAATTTATTTCATAAAGTGAGGGATTGTAAGAAATCCGTAAGAAACACCCTGCGAAATTTGTAATGAAATCAGGATATCCTGAAATCGGCTCAAAGATACGGTTCAAGAATGAGACAGAAGAAAGGCATGGTAGGCAGCATGGACGAATGCATTCTGGTAGTTGATGATGATAGGGAAATTGTAAAAGCCCTCGGCATCCTGCTGGAGGGAGAGGGCTATAGGGTTCTGAAGGCCTATGACGGACTGCAGGCTCTGGACATCCTTTCCTCCAATCAAGTGCGGCTGGTGCTGATCGATGTGATGATGCCGAAGCTGGACGGACTATCCGCCCTGATGCGCATCCGGGAGAAGCAGAACATCCCCATCATCGTCCTCAGCGCCAAAAGCGAAGATACGGACAAGGTGCTGGGGCTGTCCATGGGCGCCGACGACTATGTGGCAAAGCCCTATCATCCTGCAGAGCTGGCGGCCCGGGTGAAAAGCCAGCTTCGCAGATACACCAGTCTGGGCGATATCCACGCCGGCTGCCGCAGTACCGAAATCAAGAACGGCAGGCTGCTCTACAGCACGGAGGAAAGAGTCCTCTATGCGGACGGAGAGCCCGTGAAGCTCACTGCCACGGAGACCAGAATTATGGAGCTCTTCATGCGCAACCTTGGCCGGGTATTTCCGGCAGAGGAGATCTACCGCAGAGTGTGGGAGGAAGAGGCCTTTGCATCGGAGAACACCGTCATGGTGCATATCCGGCGCATCCGGGAAAAGCTTGAGCTGAATCCGAAAGAGCCAGAATATATAAAGGTGGTGTGGGGCATTGGATACAAAATGGAAAAAAAGTAAAAAAATAATCAGTTTCGTCATCTTCTTTCTGGGCGTCTGCCTGACGCTGGAGGGTTTGACCGGCCTCCTGCGGTACAATCCGCACGGAATCCGCATCTCGCAGATCGATAAACTGCTGGAGGACGACTATCAGCAGAGCGATAGGTTCCGGTCCTATATCTCGAACCGTCTGGAATGCTTCCTGATCATGGCTACCGGCGGACAGAATCTCTGGGACATATGGCGCTACGGCAGCGATGTCTATTATGGAGAGGGATATGACTATGAAGGCTATATCGAATCCATATTCAACGAAATCTATGAGGATGGCTATTCCGAAACTGCAGAATGGAACATTTCGCCTGACGATTTGTATAACTATCTCAAAGACTTATACGAATTCCAGAACAACTATCTCGAAATAATAGATTCTCTCAGCGACATGAAAGCTCCCAAAGAGCTGGAATCCTACCGAGACAACATGGAAAGCTATCGGGATAGTCTGGAATCCTATCTGGAAAATCTGGAGTATTATAGCGGATACTCCAACCGAAGCGCCAAGCATCTCACGGAGGAGCAGAAAAAACAGCTTGCCCAAAAATACCATGAAAGCATCAAAGGGGATCAGAATCTGCTCTATACCATCCTCTATGACGGGAAGGTACTCTATTCCAATTCCGACCTTCTGAAGACGGACGGAAACCTAAATACGCCGGACGGCTACAATTTCCTTCTATACTTTGACGGAGAAAAGGTCAGAATCGTCAAGGACGGGAGTGAACTGGATGTCTACGGAGACGGTTATTATCGCGACGACAGCCTCTGGGAGGTTCCGGGATACCGCAATCTCCAGCCCGCCGAGAGCCTGAAAAAAGTGAAGGTGTACATGGCCGCAGCAAAGGCGCCCGTTCTGTACACTGAGGGCTACGGAAGCAGCACTAGACAGCTGGAAAGCTCTCTATATTGGATACAGCACAATCTGAACGGGCGCAGAATCTTTCTGATCAACAGCATAGTCTGTCTGGCATCCGGAGCCGCTTTCCTATTGCTGTCCCTCTTCTGCCGGAAAAGCAGGCGGCAGGCGGCGACAGATATAGCCGGAATACAGGCAAAGATATGGGTGGAGTTTAAGGTGCTGCTGTCGGGGGCCATACTATACCTTCTGTATTTATTCATCCTGATCTACGTGATCAATGGTTCAGAATATGACCTATGGCAGGAGTTCTTTTTTCAGTACGACTATAATTATACTGCCGCCATATCAAGCTATGGTCCCCTGCTGCTTGCGTCCATCCCTTCCATATTCTGGATCATATTATTCTGGGGAATCTATTTCTTGTGGAATGATCTGAGGCACAACAAGGGATTTTGGAAGCGCAGTCTGGTCGCCGGACTCTGCAGAAAATTCTCTGCCAAAGAGCTGAACCGCCCTCTGGCAAAAAAAATGGCCCGCCGAAGCGCAGCCGCCCTTGCAGCTGCCTTAGCCTACGGAATTCTGGCTCTGGCAACAGTGATTCTTAATTCCGTGTCCCGCCCTATAAACTATGGAATGCTATTGCTGTTTCTCTTAGCATCGGCAGGCTTTCTGGCAGCAGAATACCTGATAGGCAGGAAGAACGCGGAGACGGCTTTGGATATGGAGACTCTGTCCCGGCGCATCAGCGAGATCCGCAACGGAAATTATGACAGCTGCAGTACCGACGCGCAATTCGCCGGACATGATCTGGAAAAGGTCATAGAACAGCTGGAAGACATACGGCACGGCATGGCTAAGGCCGTAGAGGAACAGATGAAGAGCCAGCAGATGAAGGTGGAGCTGATCGCCAATGTCTCCCATGATATCAAGACTCCTCTGACCTCAATTATCAGCTATGTGGAATTTCTGAAGCAGGAGAAGAACCTGCCGGAGCATGTAATGGATTATGTCAAGATTCTGGACGAAAAATCCCAGCGCCTGAAAAACATGGTGCAGGACGTATTCACGGTCAGCAAGGCTGCTTCCGGAGAGCTGCCCATGTGCATGGAGCAGCTGGATTTCGGGAAACTCCTGCGCCAGACTCTCGCTGACATGGAAGAGCAGATCGCCGGCAGCTCTGTCACCTTCCGCACGCAGCTGCCGGACAGTCCGGTGATGATCATGGCTGACGGGCAGCGGATGTATAGGGTCTTTCAGAATCTGTTTCAGAATGCTCTCCAATATTCTCTAAGCGGCTCCAGAGTATATGTGACATTGAAGACAGACAAATCTCTGGCAGTTGCCAGCGTGAAAAACACCTCCCATGTGGAGCCGGAAAAGGGCAAGGACTTTACGGAACGATTCGCCAGAGGCGACCAGAGCCGCACGGATGGAGGCAGCGGCCTCGGACTTTCCATCGCCCAGACCTTCACGGAAGCCTGCGGAGGAAACTTCTCTCTGGATATTGATACGGATCGGTTCATTGTGAACATATCCTTCCAGATCCAGCCTTGATCTTCCCTGTTCTCCCTGCCATACGGCAGCCATAGAATCACGCAGCGGCGGCACCCTTTTTAGGGTGCCGCCGTCTATGTATCCCCACATTTTTAAATGCTTTTGCCACAGCGCCTAACGCACCGACGTGCGTCCCAGCCGCTCCATATACTGCTGCTTCTTTTCGCGGTTTACCTGCTCCCGCAGCTCTTTCAGCTCATTCTCGATCTTGTCCATTCTAATCAACACTACATTCGTATCATATTCTGCGGAAGACTTCCCCTCCCCAAATTCCTTAAAAAGCTTCTCCGTCTGCCTGCACACCCGCTTGACCTGTTTCTTCATGTCCTTTTTCATACTTAGCAGCATATTCCGTCTCCCTCCTCAGCCATGGCTGACCCTTTTGTTCCTCTCTGAATCATCATACCATATTCCTACCCTGAGAACAATCTACTGTTGCAAAGAAAATCGAAAATCTTTCCTCCTGCCCTCCGGCTTCACAGAAGCGGGGAGGCCACCTTCGTCAGTATTCCCATCAGCTTCACGGTCAGCTTTTCCTTTTTGACGGTCTCCTCCGTAACCTGACGGCACTTCTGCAGGGTGGCGGAAAAGTCCGCCTCAATCTTGTGAATGCAGTCCGTACCATACATGTAAGTAGCACATTCAAAATGATGATATAGGCTGCGATAGTCAAGATTGATGGTTCCCACCACCGCTTCTTCATCATCGCTTACGAATACCTTGGCATGTACAAAACCCGGCGTATACTCATAGATCCTCACCCCCGACTTCAGGAGGGAGGCATAGTGCGTCTTGGCCAGAGCATAGGGCAGCCGCTTGTCCGGAATGCCCGGAAGGATCAGCGCCACCTCCACACCCCTCTCCGCCGCATACTTCAGCGCCGTCTCCAGCTCTCCGTCCAATATCAGGTAGGGTGTCATGATATGCACATATTTTACGGCACGGTTCAGAATGTCCATGTACACCATCTCTCCCACCCTGTCGTCATCCAGAGGGCAGTCCCCATAGGGAATCACATATCCTTTTGCCCCTTCTCTTGGCCGGTCCGGCCACGCCAGTACCTCCTTGAACTCAGGCTCTTTGACATCAATATTCCACATCTGCAGAAACATCAGGGTAAAGCTCTTTGCCGCCTCCCCCTGAACCATGACCGCAGTGTCCTTCCAATGGCCGAACCGTTCTATCCGGTTGATGTACTCGTCGGCCAGATTGATACCGCCATTGAAGGCAGTGTGCCCGTCTATCACCAATATCTTTCTGTGGTCCCGGTAATTATAATGGGTAGAGATAAAAGGGGAGACGGGGGCGAACACCTTGCACTTGATGCCCAGCTCTTTCAGAAGCTTAGGATACTTATGGGGCAGAAGGGCAAGTTCGCAGGTTCCGTCGTAAAGAAGCCGAACATCCACGCCCGCCTTGGCCTTTCTGGCCAAAATCTCCAGAATCTCTCCCCACATCCGCCCCTCGCTGATGATGAAATATTCCAAAAAAATGAAATGTTCAGCCATCTCAAGCTGTTTGAGCATCTCGGAGAACTTGTCCTCCCCCAGAGGAAAATAAGTCACCTCCGTATGGCCATATACCGGATAACAGCCGCTCCTGCCGATGTAGTGCGCCAGCGAGGCGACGCCGGGATTCTCCGCCACAAGCCCTTTCAAAGTGTCCTCCGCCTGCGGAAGATGTCCCTCGGTCATTGCTATCATCTGACCGAATCTCACCTTCAGCGCCCTATGCCCGATGTCCTGCTGTACATAGCAGTACAGCAGCGCTCCGAATACGGGCGTCAGCATCAAAATCACCAGCCATGTGATCTTGGCAGTGGGATCCAGCCTGCTGTTGAGCAGATAGATGACCATGATTACAGAAAATAGTACCATAATGCTGTACAGCTGTGGCCGAAACTCCCGGAACCAATAATATAAGCTCACAAGGAACAGCACCTGCAGCAGCAGCAATGTCATAAACAAACCGATACGGCTGAACAGAATGCGCGCCATCCCCCTCTTGCCCTTCTTCAACAAACGTATTCCCCTGCTTTGACCGTTTTCCGCCTGCATGCCTGCTCCCTTCTTCTCTTTTGAAATTTAAGCCTTCTCTCATTATATTGCAGAATTCCCACCTCCACAATACCTCCGCAAGATTTATCTTTCTTTTTTTAATTTCGCTATTGAATTTTTTATTTTTTATGTTATAATGAAATGCATGGGGCATTAGCGCAGTTGGGAGCGTGCCACACTGGCAGTGTGGAGGTCACGGGTTCGAATCCCGTATGCTCCATTTTCTTAATTTTTGGTACTGTCTGGTTTGTGGATACCAGATAATCGCAAGATAATCAAAAAATTATCCATACGTTCCGTCATCTTGACATGGCATGAAACTCCGGAATCCCTTTCAGGGTTCCGGAGTTTTTTGTTACGTCTTCTTGTTCCTCCCGCAGAACCGGTTCATGCACGGCATGTCCGTGTGCCCTGCCATGTCCGTAATGTACTTCCTGAAAAACTGGCTGTTTCAATCATATACTCTCCAAACGGGTTCACCAGCCGTATCCTCTTTACCATCCGGAGTCTACCTTATCCTCTCACTGGCCTTTATTCAAGTACCTTTTATTTCGTTGTCCAAAATCTCTTTCATGTCCTGATAGAAATATTTTCTGTTAGCAGCTTCTTTGGTCCCCAGCAGTTCTTTAAAGGTATATAGTGATAGCACAATACAGCCTATAAGTAAGCTGCCGAAGGATCTCGCCACTCCATAAACTTCACCCATGAAATCATTCAGCATACTCAACATAAAGCTCACAAAAAAAACCATAAATGGGGCTAAAATCGTCTGTGCCAACGTAAATCTATCCTCATTTTCTCGTGTTTTTTGTTCTAGATACCTAAAATACTCTTGTTTTTCATCATACGTAAGCCTATTGATGCTTTTGATTACACTTTTATACCAAACATCGTATATAAGCAAATCTTGTTCTTGTTCGTCAGGATAATTTTTATCAACTGTTTTCTTATTATACGGAAGTCCGCATAGTTTTTTATAACGCTCATATTCCACATCGTAATTTACACTTAATTTTTTCTCCCAGAACTCGTGAAGCTTTGGATCTGTATTTTTGTTTATCATCAGCACTCTCCTATCAGCAATTTATTCTTTTCCAGCTGGTAAAAATGATTAAAACCAGAACGCAGCTGTTACGATTTGCACGTATCAATGAGATCTGAAATTTACAAGACAGCCAATTCAATTATAAAAAAATAGCCTCTACGCTTGATAAATATCTTAAAGAACTACAAAAAGTTTCTTACACAACTATCCATGAATATATAATAAAAATATATGTCAAAAAATACAAGAAAGCATAGTTTGTATTATACAATTCTATTTTGTATTGAAAATCAACATATATTGCACTTAGGCACAACATATGGTACAATAAATATTGCTACGGAAAGGACAGTGTGCTGTCGGCCCCTCTCCACACTGTCACCAAAAAACTTTGAAGCATTATGATCCCATAGATCATATAGATAGGGGGATTCGATGAACAACACCGCTCAACTCCTATACGACTATCTACAGAACATCCTGCGTCGCCCAGAATCTGCCACTCTGGCTCTCACCGACCTGCCACCGGACTTCCGGCCGTTAGGTCAGATTTTGATTGCGCTGCAGGATTCTCTATGCCGCATGACCAAGCAGGCAGTCCAGATAGCCAACGGAGATTATACGCAACGTGTGAATTTCACACCCGGCTTCTCCGAATCCTTCAATGCCATAACTGCACAGCTGCAGTCAAATATCGTGAACGCCGAGATGGAGAAGCAGGTTCTGCTGGACAGCATTCAGGCTCTGGACGACACCAGCTGGGAACTGGAAAAGAGCAATCAGGAGCTGAAGAACAATCTGACTCTGGTGCGTGCCCTCACTGACTATACCAACAACATGATTTTCGTATATGCCGTGGACACAGATCAGGAGGTACATATCAACCGGTCAGGGAACTGGTTCAAAAAGACATTTCCTCAGGCTGCCAGTCAGCTGACCAAACGTTTGATTCAGCAACAGCCCCATATTCAGCAGCAGATCGCACAGCATTCCGAAGCCCAGCAGCCCGTGGACGGACATGAGGATTCCGTGATCTGGAACATGGAAGTTGACAATCCGGGCAACAGCGGAACAACCTTTTATCAGGTAGAGTCCTTTCTTATCCCTTGGTTCAGCGACAGCCCCTCAGAAGACCATGATGCAAAAAAGAACGCCGTGGTTCATATCGTCATGGACGAAACCGAGCGCAAGCAGCAGCAGAACATGATCTACCGTCTGGCTTACATTGACTCTCTGACCAAACTGAACAACCGCCGCTATGCCATGGAAAAAATGGAGCAGTGGCGAGTGGAGGGAATGCCTTTCACGCTTTCATTCATTGACGTGGATTACCTGAAATATTATAACGATACTTTCGGACACGAAAGAGGTGACAGCTACCTGATCGAGATTTCAGATGCCCTGCAGACTCTGGGCAGTGAAGTATGCCGGGTAGGCGGCGATGAATTTATCCTGCTCCAGACGGATACTACTCCCCAGAAGCAGGATGAGAAACTGGAACGGCTGCGCAGCAGTCTGCAGGCCAGCTGCGGGAATGATTCCCCCAAGAGTTTCAGCTATGCCAGCAGCTTTGTTCCTGCCCACACGGACATGTCCGTAGAGGCCTATATTCAGGAGGCCGATGCGAAAATGTACCAATACAAGCAGAAAAACAAGCTGCCTCTCAAGGATGTCCTATATCGGGATGAAAGAATGTAGAACAAATCATGCTCTCCATTTGTCCTTCGTGAACTCATACATGGCAATGCCTGCCGCCATAGGCAGGTTCAGACTGTCTATATTGTTGGAATGTTTGATGACCACAGTTCGGCAGAAATCTTTGTATGCATCGGGCAGACCCGTGGCCTCATTTCCGAACACCAGTGAACAAGGCTCCTCTTTTTCTATCTCTGTGAGAGGCGTGCTGGAAGAAAGCATAAACGCATACAGACGGTTCTCCGGAAATCGTTCTCTATAATCTTCTATGCACCCGAAATATTCTATGGCCACATGAAAGACAGCTCCCATGGAAGCTCTGATTGTCTTTGGATCGTAAAAGTCCACTCCGGGCCTTATAATGGCTATGTTCTCAATACCGAAGCCCACAGCCGTCCTGATGATGGTTCCCAGATTCCCTGCGTCCGAGGGGTTCACCAGTACCAGATGCATGCCCGGCGTAATTCTCATGTCCTTCTTCCGAAACTCTCCTATCACAAAACAGTTGCCCTTTGGAGACAGCACGTGAAAAGCCTTGTCGCTCTGCTCCACCGATATTCCCAGCTCTTGGCAGCGGTTCAAAAGCCGCCCGATTCCTTCCGTCTCCTCTGTGGAAGAACTGACGAAAACCCTCGTCACGGACTCCGGTGCACGACTGACCAGCTCATAGGTCAGCGTAGCCCCCAAAGCATACGATACCTCAAGTTCATGCCTATATCTCTGGATCTTCATAGCCGGCTCTCCTCGTATCCCAATCTTCCCTTACATTTCGATCTACTTTGCACTTCAATCTTCTTTTTCATTTCGGCCTTCTTAGCACCTCAATCCTACTTTGCATTTCGGCCTACTTTGCACTTCAGTCTTCTTTTTCATTTCGGCCTTCTTAGCATTTCAGCCTTCTTAGCACTTCAATCCTACCTTGCGTTTCGGTGTTCTCTGCACCCCAATCCTTCTTTGCATTTCAGTGTTCTTTGCACTTCAATGTTCCCTTGCACTTCCGTCATATTCACAAAAGATATTGCGCGCTCCGGCTACAGCTCCCCTGCATCCAGCACCGAAAAGCCGTTCTCCAAAAGAAGCTTGGCGAATACTCCCTGCCCCTCTACCTTTCTGCCGGAGAATGTTCCGTCATATATCTGCTTCACACCGCAGCTGGGACTTCGGGACTGCAGAACCACCAGCTCCACGCCCTCTTCCACCGCCCTTTTCAGGGCAAGCTCCGCTCCCAGACGGAATTCCCTGTCTACGCTTCTCCCTTCCTGAGACACTACCCTGCCGTCCACAATCTCCGAAGGCACTCTGGGCACGGGCAGTCCCCCCAAAACCTCCGGACAGACGGGGATGATCTCGTGCCCCCTTAAAAACTGCGCCGCCTTTTCGCTATAATTATTTCCGCCGTTGTACTTGCAGTTCTCACCCAGCAGACAAGCGCTGACCATGATTTTCATAAAGCTACCTCTCGTTCGGCACAAGCCTGATCCCTCTTCCTTTGCTCTGGGGACATCCCTATCAGAGCGCCTTCTTTTTCCAGCTTCCCACTCGGTAAAACAAAAATGTTGCCACCGCTCCCAGCACCCAGGAAACCAATAGAGAAATCCATAGGCTCTCATACCGCCCTTGCGGCAGAACCTCTGTCTTTGTCAGGTAAACCAGTCCATACGCCACGGGAACACGGATGGCCACTGTTGTCAAAAGGGATATCCACATGGGAGTAACCGTGTCGCCGGCTCCCCGCATGACCCCTGAAAGACTCTGGGTTACCGCCATGGCGATATAGCCTACCGCAAGAATCTTCATCATGTCGGCGCTGAGCCTGGCCAGCTCTCCCGTATTTGTAAAGATTCCCATGAGATAGGGTCCGAACAGCAAAATCAGTCCAGTGATTGCTGCCGAAGTGCCCACTGCGATCAGCGTGCCCTGCTTAGCTCCCAGCTTCACTCTGTCATATTCTCTGGCCCCCACGTTCTGTCCCGCATAGGTGGTCATGGCCGTGCCGAAAGAGAAATTGGGCATCATGGCAAAGCCGTCCACTCTCATGATAATGACATTTGCAGCAATGATCATCTCCCCGAAACTGTTGGTCAGGGACTGCACAATCACCATGGCCAAGGAAAAGATCGCCTGCGTAAGTCCCGACGGCAGGCCCAGCCGCAGCACCGTCATGATGTTCTCCCTATCCGGCTTTAAATAATGAAGCTTCATGTCGAAGAGCTCCGTCATCTTCCTAAGCTTTATCACGCACAGCACTGCCGACACCAGCTGCGCAATCACCGTGGCCAGAGCCACACCGGCAACCCCCAGCCTAAGACCTGCCACAAACCAGATATCCAGCACAATATTGATCACCGTGGCCACCAGAAGATACACCAGCGCCGACAAGGAATCGCCCAATCCCCGCAGAACCCCGCAGAGAATATTATAGTAGGCCAGCCCGGCAATTCCCAGCAATAGAATCATCAGATAGGAGGTACACCAGTCTATCAATGTGTCCGGCGTATCCAGCAGTACCAGCAGAGGCCGAATCGTCAGCACCCCCACAACCATCAGCAGCACCGATGCCGCCGCTGTCAAAGTAATGGTGCTGCCGATGGTCTTTGACAGATTTGCCCTATCACGGGAGCCGAAATACTGGGACACCATAATACTGGCACCCATGGATATACCCACAAAAAGCACCAGAAGCAAATTGAATACAGGGCCGGCGCTTCCCACTGCCGCCAAAGCGTTGTCTCCCTCATACTTTCCAACCACAATACTGTCTACCGTGTTGTAAAGCTGCTGGGCGATATTTCCGATCAGCATCGGAATCGTGAAAATAACGATTTTCTCCCAGGGCCGTCCCTGAGTCATGTCCACCTTTCCGAACAAGCTAGTTACCTTTTCCCACATAATCCATCATCTCCTCTAAGCGTATGAATGCTATTGTAGACGATTATAAATAATTCCACAAGCCCCTTTTTTCAAAAGTTATTCAGCGCCGCTCACTATAGCTGACAATCCTTCAGCTCAACCATGGCCATGGCATATATTTTCATAGCCTCCGTCAAAAGCCTTACGTTAAGCCCCTCGTCCGGCTCGTGGGCCCCGCCGTGTCCCGGCAGAAAAAGCCTCTTGCGGACCTCCTTGTCCTCCTCCGATTCCTTCATTGCGCCTATCCCATAGGCAAAAGCCCTCGGAAGCTTTCTTGCATAGGTGCCGCCGCCCATGACAAAGCTCTCCGTCCGGCTGCCCGTAATCTCATTGTAAAGATTTGTCAGCCGCTCTACCGCCGGATGCTCCTTCGGAAAGTAGCTGGGCCCGGAATTTCGCCCGAGTTCCCAGCTCATTTTGTTTTCCTCCCCTGTCCGACGGAGATTCTTAAGCATTTCTTCCTGATTTGCAGTGATGGCATACCGGATATTGAAGTGCAGAAATACCTTTCCCTCCTCCATATTCAGCACAGTGGCTGCACAAGTGGTTCGTCCCGACACCTGATCCTCATAGGCGATTCCCATATGCTCCCCGAAATATTCCTCTGACAGAAATGCCAGCCTGCCAAAAAGCCCTGCATCCTCAGCCGGAAGAATCTCCAGCCCGGCCAGAAAACCCATCAGTCCGTGAATGGCGTTGACGCTGCCCTGAGGAAAGGCGCTGTGTCTGCTCCTCCCTCTGGAGACAACACGGATTCTGTCCTGCTCAAAAACCGCTTCTATTTGGGCCTGCGCCTCTGCGGGAACCTGCGTCTGTCCTTTCGGCGCCCCCTTCTCTATCCTGTCCAAAGTTTTAATGACCGCATTTTCTGCTGCAGCCGTCCGTTCCAAAACAGCATACGCCATATCCGGAATCATATTGCTGGCGCTTCCTCCCTTTAGCTCCCGAATTCCCTCCCACGTAAGCTTCGGACAACGCAGGCCGCCTTCAATGATTCCCTTTTCCCCATAGCACACCGGAAACCCACTGTCAGCTATCATGGAAAGACGGGGAGCAGGATAGCGCTGTATGTAGTACTCTAAATCTTCCATCCCCCTCTCCTCGTCCGTTCCCACGAACAAGCACATCTGATGTCCCAGAGGAACCTGAAGCTCCCGAAGACATTCCATCATATACAGTATCCCCACCGCAGGCCCTTTGTTGTCCTGAGACCCCCGTCCTATCAGAAAGGGCTCCTCCACAAAAGGAACGAAGGGCTCGTACTTCCATTGATTTCCCACAGGCACTACATCCATATGGTTCCAAAAGCCGATCATGTTGTCCCAGTCCTTCTCCCGTTCCCCTATACTCCCCACCCGGTTTCCGTAGTTTTCCGTATAAAACCCATGTTCGCGGCCTATGGCAAGCATCTCCTCCAGACAATCCCTGCAGGGCTGTCCGAAGGGGGCTTCCGATGCCTCTTCTCTCCCCGAAACGCCGCCCCCCCAAGGCGAGGATATGCTGGGTATCCTTACCAGCCTCATAATGTCCTTCTCCATCTGCTTCCTATGCTGTTCAAGCCAGATACCGACCTTCTCATATAGCTTCTTATCCATATGACCATTTCTCCCTTGTTTTCCCTCAAATTATCCTGCAGGTCTGCCTTGTCAGAACCCCGTCCATCCAAGCCTTTTCCCCGAAAGGCCCTTTCTCCAAAACTGAAAAAAAGACTGCGGGGCAGCCTGCTTCCTTCTGCCCCGCAATTCTAATCCGGATAGGCACATTGCAGAAACTGCATTTCGCACTATGCCCCCATACCTATCACGCCAGCTGTTCCAGCTTTTCCCTCACCCATTTCATTCTCTCCAAATCAATGTCCGAGGGCAGAGTGCAGTCCGCTCCCAGAACCACGCCCCTACGGCCCGTCTCCTCCACAAGCCTTTCCGTCTCCCGCTCTATCTCCTCTCTGCTCCCGGAATACAAAATTCCCGTCTTCCTATTGTCGAAGCCTCCCAGCACGCAGCGTCCTCCAAAGAATCTCTTTCCCTCCGCCAGCGTAAGCTTTTCCACATACACCGCCCAGTTCACCGCCTTCGCCGGATAGTCCTGCCAGACCTCCACCCGGTTCTGGTCCCCTGCCCAGCCGCAGCAATGCAGAATGTTGTTGTCACTGAGCCCGTTGGCGTACTCTAGCACCTCCAGCTCCGCCGGAGTCACCAGCCTGCGGTATTCCTCGGCGGTGAACCGGAATTTCTCGGCATTCTGCACACAGTAATAGATGCCGTCACAGCCTGCCTCCGTTATCAGCCGCCTCACCAGCGCCTTGATATCCTGCGCTATGACCTTGAATGCATGGCACACCGCGTCAGGGTTCTCCCGCATATGGCGCATCAGCAGTTCCTCGCTGGTACCGAACCGCATCAAGGACATGGGGCAGAACACATTATAGAAGACGCAGCATTCTCCCGCCGCCCCCTTCACCACACCCTTGGCCCGCTCAACCTGCTTGGTGACATAGGGATGATCCTCCCCCAGAGGCGTCATGGAAAACCAGTCTTCTGCACAAGCAACCCTTTGGATATAAGGATTGGGATAATTGAAATAGCCGTCGCACATGACCTTGATCATGTCCATGCCCGTATCTCTATACAGCTGAAGATGCTGCTCCACCGTCTCCTGTCCCAGATCCTCATCCGGAGAAAAATGATACCAGAACCCCACGGGAATCCGGTCCACGGGCTTGTTTTCAAATGCGTTCAAAAGCCTTTCTCTTTTTGTCATAGCCATGCTCCTCTGTGTTGTTTTATGCTTCATCCTTCTTGGCAAGCAGCCTCACCAGATACTCCCACACACGCTTCACGGAAGAAATGCTCAAAGTCTCCTCTGTAGTGTGTATCGCCTTCATGTCAGGTCCCATGGAAACACAGTCCAGATTCCCTATCTTGCTCCCAAGAATTCCGCACTCCAGCCCTGCATGGATGGCCTCCACCTTGGGAGCCGCGCCATACATCTCTTCATACAGCCTCACCATCTTATCCCGCAGAGGGGAATCCTTGCGAAACTTCCAGCCGGGATAGTCACCGCTGACCTCAATGGCGCCTCCCGCAAGCCCGGTCACTGCGCCCACTCTATCGATCAGGGCCCTCTTTGCGCTCTCCACGCTGCTGCGGACGGAGAATTCCGCCAGAAGGTTCCCCTCCTCATATTTCAGTATCCCCAAATTCAAAGAGGTCTCAACCAGTCCCGGCATATCTGCGCTCATGGCCTGCACTCCACCCGGCAGAGCGCACAGAAACGCCCCTGCAGCCTTGGTAAGCTCCGGACTGACGCAAGAAAAGCTTCCTTCTTTGCCCTCTTTCGCCTCAATGTAGAAATCGGGATCCTTAGAGCCCAGCTCCGCCCTGATCTCCTCTCCCAACTCCTTTATCACGGCACAGAGCTCACCGGCAGCTTCCGCCTCCGTCACCAATAAGGCCTTGGTCTCCCGAGGAATGGCATTATCCGCCAATCCGCCCTTCACCTGACACAAGCTCACCGGCAGCTTTTGGGCCAGCCTATATAAAACCCTGCCGAAAAGACAGTTGGAATTGCCCCTTTCCTTGTGGATCTCCCCTCCGGAGTGTCCTCCCAGAAGACCTCCCAGTGTCACCTCCACTGCCCTTCCCTGCCTCTCTCTGCTGTCCAGAGGCAGCCTACAGTGTACTCTGGCCCCTCCGGCACAGCTGGTCAGGAAGATCCCCTCCTCCTCCGAGTCCAGATTGATCATGCGGTTTCCCGTAAGCATGGACAAGTCGATTCCTCTGGCCCCGTCCATCCCCACCTCTTCGTCCACAGTGATCACTACCTCCAGCCGGGGGTGGGACAAGGAATCGGAATCCAGAAGCGCCAGCGCATAAGCTACAGCAATACCGTCGTCTCCTCCCAGACTGGTTCCCTCGGCATAGACCTCGTCTCCCCGGACGGCTACCTGCAGGCCCTGCGTTTTCATGTCCATGTCACAATCCGGCTTTTTCACCGCCACCATGTCCATATGTCCCTGTAGGATCACCGCAGGCTCCCCCTCATACCCGGAGGTAGCCTCCTTCACGATTATGATATTCTTCAGCTTGTCCTGAATGCAGAACAGTCCTCTCTTTTTGGCGAAGTCCGCCAGATAATCGCTGATCTGTCCTACATTCCCCGAACCGTGAGGGATCCTTGTGATCTCCTCAAAAAAGTAAAACACTTTCTTCGGTTCCAAATCCGATAAAACGCCCATAATAAACACCCTGACCCTTTCCTTTCTCCTTTTTTAGAATTCTCTGCCTTTTGCAAAATTTCAAATACAACATATATTTATATGTCATTACAAAATTTGTGTTTCCATCACTTAATATCAATCCAAATGCCAACATCCCTCATCACAGAATCGGGAACACTCTTATAAAAATGCTGTGCCTCCTCATTGGCGGCGGTCAAAGCAATCAGCGTGCCGATCTGCCTATCCTTTAAGATTTGCCGCAAAGATTCCAGCAACCGTTGCGCCACACCCCGGTGCCTGCTGCTTTTTATGACGCAGATCCAATCAAGATACGCCTTTTTCGACCCATCAAAACGGCTTGCAATGAGGGAAGCGTCAATCCTCCCAACCACCTCTCCACCATCATATGCCAGCAGAGAAATGGCATCGTCGAAGCTCTTATCATCAAAGCTCCTTTCGACAGCGCTGACATAAGCCTGATCGATCTCCCACCTCCAGAAATCTTCCTCCTTGCGCAATCTCCTTTCAAAATCCAGAACGTCCGGTATTCTATCCTTTGTATAGGTTTGTATCTTCAATTCCATATCCCATCTCTCCATAAGAATTTCAATTCCTCCTAATGCCGATTTATGTATATCATTATAAATTCTTTATCTGCTATTCACAATGCATATCCACAAACCGCTTCTCAATGGGTGCCCATATCCGAAACGTAGGTTACTTTTTCTGTTCCTATAATAGAATTTAAAACATAATTCTATTATCTAAATTCTATAATAGAATTTAAAACATAATTCTATTATCTAAATTCTATAATAGAATTTAAAACATAATTCTATTATCTAAATTCTATAATAGAATTTAAAACATAATTCTATTATCTAAATTCTATAATAGAATCTAAAACATGATTCTATTATCAAAATCTATTATAATATAGGGCTCAGGAAATAACAACCTAAACAGCTATGTTGTTTTTGAAAGGTATATTTTGAAGACACAGCCTTGCTGATTTCCAACGAAAGTTTCTTAAACCAAATATTTATTGACAATTTCCCCATAAAGTGCTAGTATCTGTCCATTGGCAGGCCGTTTTTGCCCGGGCCTCAAAGTTGCCCTACCAAGCCCTTGAACAGATGCGAATCGGCAAGTATGCCATATTACATATTTGGAGGAGGATATTATGAAGAAATCAATCACACTGCTGTGCATTCTGGCTATGGTGTCTACTCTGGCAGCCTGCGGCGGCAAACCTGCAGACAAGGATAATTCAAATAACGACAGAGGTTTCACCACCGTCGTGGAAGGCAAGCTCATCATGGCTACCAACGCCACCTTTCCCCCTTACGAGTACATCGAGGGAGGCGAAGTGACGGGCATAGATGCGGAGATCGCATCCGCCATCGCAGACAAGCTCGGTCTGGAGCTTCAGATTGACGACATGGGATTTGAGTTCATCACCGGAACTATCGCAAGCGGAAAGGCCGACATCGGTCTTGCAGGCATGACCGTCACCCCTGACCGTCAGGAGGAAGTGAGTTTCACTGTCAGCTATGCCACTGGCGTGCAGGTAATCATCGTTACCGAAGATAGCCCTATCGTCAGCTTGGACGACCTTTTCGCAGAGGGCGCCAACCATGTGATAGGCGTCCAGCGCAATACCACCGGAGATCTCTACACCACGGACGACATCGAAAAGAAAGGGTTTGGCACCATCGACCGCTACAGCAAGGGGGCAGAAGCGGTACAGGCGCTGAAGACCGGGAAGGTAGATTGTGTTGTAATCGACAATGAGCCTGCCAAGGCATTTGTTCAGGAGGTGGAGGGACTCAAGATTCTTGAGACCGAATATGTCACTGAGGATTATGCCATCGCCATGAGCAAGGACAATGCCGAACTCTATGAAGCCGTGAACGGCGCTCTGAAGGATCTGATTGATGATGGCACTATAGGAAAAATTATCGCCAAGTACATTACCGCAGAGTAACGATAGCACATCTTTTCAAAGAAAACACAGATAGAAATGCAGATCAGGGGGTTGGAGCAGCTGACCCCCTGATTTGTAAATCAGCGGTCAAGCGCCATAAAATGATAGGAGACTACTTATGAGACCATCCGCTTCCCAAAACTGGCTTCTGGACGCGCCGGATTGGATACAAAACGGCCCTCAGTGGCTCAATGACATAGGCTATGACATCTATAAAAGCTTTATTTTTGATAACCGCTACCAAATGTATTTAAAGGGTCTGGGCAACACTCTTCTGCTGACTTTCCTCGCACTGCTCATCGGCGTGCTGCTGGGGGTGGTCGTCTCCCTGATCCGGGTGTCCTGGGACAAGAATCACACGGAAATGCACGGGCCCGGCAAAATGGCTCTGGGCTTTCTCAATGGAGTTGCCAGAGTATACCTTACCGTCATCCGGGGAACGCCCATGGTAGTGCAGCTGATGATCATGTATTTCGTGGTCTTTGCCACCAGCAGAAACAAGATCATGGTAGGCGCGCTGTCCTTCGGCATCAATTCAGGAGCTTACGTGGCTGAAATCATCCGAGGCGGCATCATGTCCATTGATCAGGGACAGATGGAGGCGGGACGCAGTCTGGGCTTCGGCTATGTTTCCACCATGCGCTATATCATACTGCCTCAGGCCTTCAAGGCCACTCTCCCCACTCTGGCCAACGAGTTCATCGTGCTGCTGAAAGAAACCGCCGTGGCCGGCTACGTGGGATTGGCCGACATAACCTACGCAGGCAACATCATCGGCGGAAACTGCTATGACTATCTGTTCCCCCTGCTGATGTCGGCTTTGATCTATCTGGTGCTGGTCATGTTCTTCACCTTCCTGGTAGGAAGACTGGAAAGGAGGCTAAGAAACAGTGAGCGATGAATATATCATTCAGGCCACCGGCCTGCAGAAGCATTTCGACGGAGGCGGCATCAAGGCGCTGGACGGTGTCACCGCATCCATCCGCAAAGGAGAAGTCGTAGTGGTCATCGGCCCCTCCGGCTCCGGAAAATCCACCTTTCTGCGCTGCCTCAATCTGCTGGAGGTTCCCACCGCCGGACAGATTCTCTTTGAGGGAGTGGACATTACCGACAAAAAGACCGACATCAATCTCCACAGACAGAAAATGGGTATGGTTTTCCAGCATTTCAATCTCTTTCCCCATATGACCATCCTGAAAAACATGACCCTTGCTCCCGTTAAGCTGCTGAAAAAAAGCCCGTCAGAGGCGGAAAAGCAGGCCATGACGCTTCTGGAAAGAGTGGGCTTGGCCGATAGGGCGGGGGCATATCCCAGCCAGCTCTCCGGCGGGCAAAAGCAGCGCATCGCCATCGTCCGGGCGCTCTGCATGAATCCTCAGGTAATGCTTTTCGATGAACCCACCTCCGCCCTTGATCCCGAAATGGTAGGGGAGGTGCTGGAGGTCATGAAAAGCTTGGCCAAGCAGGGCATGACCATGGTGGTGGTCACTCACGAGATGGGCTTCGCCAGAGAAATGGCCGATAGAGTCATCTTTATGGCGGAAGGCAAAATCGTGGAGGAGGACATTCCCGAAGCCATCTTCTCCGCCCCCAAACAGCAGCGCACCAAAGACTTTCTGGCAAAGGTGCTGTAGAATCCTATCTATGGATGCCAGCACAAGAGTTTCATTCAAATTCAGTCCAACCAAGGAAGGAGGAAATATTATGCTGTGTCTGCTATTTTTCCAGACCCTTCCGCTCTCCTCTTCCCTTCAGGATCCTTAGCAGCACTGCCGTGACGCTCACCACCAGCGCCACCATGGCCAAGGTCACCGTCATGGCTCTGCTGTCACCCTTTGGAACAATGCGGTCCCCATCTGTTTTCGTCCCCGATCCCCACTCTTCCTCCCCAGAGTCAGAACCCCTACCTCTCCGGGGCCCGCCTTCCGGATAAAGCTCCTGAAAGCTTGCATCCGGCTTATCTATACAGATCCAGTTGTTTTTGATGCCGTAGTAGTAGCCCACTCCTCCCCAGACATTCCCTTCCTCGTCCACAAATGTTTCTCCATACTCCGGTGTGTATTCGGACAATTTCATAAGTATATAGGCATCTCCCCCCGGATAAGACCAAAAATAGACCTCCGTCCCCAGATATTTGTCATCCAGCTGCCCTTTCCGGATCTCGATCTCCCCTTCATATTCATCTCTGAAAGAAATATCATCATACACTACACTCATATAATCCATCGGCACCCAGCCGCATTTCCCCCGATAATCGTCATATATTCCCCATAGGATACCGTCGCTGTCCCTATAAGTAAAGATAATGGAAACCCTATGGCCGTTCTCCCATGTGTCCACTATCTCCGGCAGTTCCGGACTCTTATAGACTATGACCATCCCATCGGGCCCATTGGCTGTAAACTGCCTATTCACATATTCGCATTCCTTCTCATGCCTCTCATAAAAGGAATCTTGCGGCTCCCAGATCATATCGGCTCGCACGGAAAACGAGCACAGCGCGCAACAGATCAATCCGCTCAGAATACCAAGCCATCTTTTCATTATATCCTCCTTATCGCCTTGCAAGATGCCAAAATCAATACATTCCCGTCCCATATCAGAGGGCCGCGGCATTTCCTTCCTGCAGTCTGCCGCAGCTCTGCCGAATCTTCCTTATCATATGCATGTACGCCGCCAATATACATCAGGACAGCCACAGCCCCAGCAGCCACGACGTCCCGTTTGCCGCCAAGGCAAACAGCATCGGCCTTTTGATCTTCCATCCGGGCTTCCCGCCGAAGCTGCCGTAGACGCCGCCCTCCACCGCCACCACCAAGGCTTCAACTGCCAGCTGCAAGTACAGCTGCAGCCCCGGAGGCATCCACAGCCGCCCCAGCCAGCAGACCAGCACCGCCGGAGGATTTGTCAGCAGATTCACCAGCACTGTCAGAAGAAGAATCCTCGCCCCATGCCCCATGCCTCCAGACGGAAAAGCTCCCCTCAAACCGGGCCGGGCCCCGGCCTTGGCCCGTCCAGCCCCCTCCCTCAAGCGCTCCACAGATAAGTACAGAATTGCCACTCCCAGCTCTGCCGCCACAGTAAGCCCTAAAGAGCCGGCAAACATCCTCCACAAATACGCCCTCATCCTCTCCTCCTATCCGCCGTCCACAGCAAAAGCAGAGAAAGAACGGATCCTATACAGCCCAATATCCTCCCCCCCGCCTGAGGCAGCAGCCCGAAGTATCCCGGCAGAAAGCCTAAAAACAAGGCAAAGGTCAGAAAGCCGAAGGCAAATCCGGTCATGTCTGGCATGCCCCTCATGATCCAGTACAAGGTCACGGGCATGGTCATATTGAACAGAAACAGCGCCGCAAGGCCCAAGGGAAGCACAGACGAAAAAAGATAGCAGACTGCCGCCAAAGCCAGCGACACTGCAGCAGTCTTCATAGCCCCATATCTTGCCGCCGCAAATCCTCCCGCCGCCTTCCCGCCCGCTATGGCCAGCACGGCCAGAAAACCTGTCCAGACTCCCGTCTTCCAAGGGAATGTCACGGCCATTCCCACATAGGAGCGCAGCACCACCACCAGCAGACACACCGACGCCAAAAAGACATACCCCTGCCCCGTTCTAAGGGCGGTACGGCTGCTGCCCGTTCCAAGGCCGCCGGCCGCCGCTTCTCTCCGTTCGCTTCCCTCCTCTCGCCGTCTTCCAAGGCATATCATCCCCCCGCACAATACCGCCATGAGAACGCCGCTTCCCAAAAGCCAAGCCTCCCCCGCGCCATACCTCGCAGACAGCGTTCCCAGATATAAGCCCATGGCTCCGGGCGCAACGAACACTCCCAGCCCACGCCCCTTCCAGCCTCCTGCGTTGTCCTCCCGGATACAGCCCACGCCCCCGCCCACGTGGAATAGGGCATTCCCCATTCCCAAAACCGCCGGATGGGTCAGCGCCCCTGCAGTCGTGAGCAAGACACCCGCCACTGCAGCCCATAGGGCCGGATCCGGGCCTCTCCCTCTCTTCCCTTTCCTCAGCTCCAGCATGTCCAGCAAAATACCCAAGGGCATCTGAAGCGCAAAGGCGCAGAAATTGTATATAAGCATCAGAAAATATCCCTCTTCCTCCAAAAGGAACGATCCGAACATCGCCAGAGCGCAGACGCCATCCACCAGCAGATGCAGAATCGAATATGCCGCCGTCATAAGCCCCATATGCCCTCCCCTTGTCTTCCTCATTGCCCGCCAAAGCTATACCGTATACCTTTGAATCCCCTTAAATACCTTTTAATGATATAACGACATATAACATAGAAAGTTTCAGACTTTATACATAATAAATACAAAAAAACTGCCGATATATATGTTAGATGAATAGATTATATCAAAATAAGGAAGGTGCTTCTATGACAGACATGACGCAATTGATGAATTCCATGGAAAATACCCTTAAGCTCCAGAATCGGGCAAGAGCAGAAAGAAGGGCGCAAAAGGCAGAACAAGAAAAGAAAGCATTTCAGGATAAGCTGATGGAGGCTGCCGCCAGCAAGGCGGAGCTGGACGGACTCTCCATGAAGGCAAAGGGTTCCGAGGACGCCGTACAGCGGGACCAGCTGATCGGGATGATGATGGGGCTTTGACCCATCATCATCCTATTTTTGTCTGTGTCCGATACATTCCGGCATAATTTCCATCCAGCGCCATTAGCTCCTCATGGGTTCCCCGCTCTGCAATCTCCCCGTTCTCAAGCAGCAGGATCAGATCGGAATTGCGGATCGTGGAAAGACGATGGGCGATAATGACGGAAGTGCGGTTTTCACACATCTTCAGCATGGCCCGCCGTATCTTCTGCTCGGTGACCGTGTCCACGGAGCTGGTTGCCTCGTCCAAAATCAAGATGGGGGCGTCCGCAAGCACCGCGCGGGCAATCGTCAGCAGCTGCCGCTCCCCTTGGGAAAGCTCCATGCCCCCAAGCTCCAGCACCGTGTCATATCCCTCCGGCAGCCGGGCTATGAAGCTGTCCGCCCCGGCGATTTCCGCCGCTCTTAGCACCTCCTCCATGCCTGCCTCGGGATGCCCGTAGGATATATTCTCCCTAATCGACGCGGCAAACAGCGCCGTATCCTGCAGAACCACCCCGAAGGCCTTCCGCAGGTCTTCCATGCGGTAGTCCCGCAGGTCATGGCCGTCCAAAAGGATGCTTCCTGAGGAAACATCATAGAATCTCGTCAGCAAATTGATGACCGTCGTCTTTCCGGAGCCCGTGGCGCCTACAATGGCCACCTGCGTCCCCGCCGGAATTCTCACGGAAATATCCCTCAGCACCGACTTCTCCGGATCATAGCCGAAACCCACATGCCGGAATTCGATCTCCCCATGGGGGCTGGCAAGACATAAGGCGCCTTCCTTGTCAGGAGGCTCCGGCGCCTCATCCAAAATCTCGAACACACGCTCCGCCCCGGCCACGGCAGTCTGAAAATTGTTGTAGATATTGGCGATCTCCACAAAGGGACGGGTAAACTGACGCACATAGAGCAGAAAGCTGGTGACAAGCCCGATGTCAGCGATTCTCCCGTTCACGAACAGCATACCGCTCAACACCGATACCGCCACATACAAGAGATTGTTCACCACATTCATAAGTGGCATCAGATATCCCGAACAGATCAGCGCCTTTATGGACACCCTGCAGAGAGCATCGTTTCTCTCCCCGAATTCACGCTCCATCTCCCACTCGCGTCCGAAGGCCTTGATCAGAGACAGCCCGGAAACGCTTTCCTCCACTTGTCCGTTCAGCGCTCCTAAATTTTTTTGCTGTTCCCTGAAAAGCTTTCTGGTCCGTTTCGTCACCGTCTTGGTCAATAAGAAAATAAGCCCCACCCCCGCCAGAGCCACCATGGTCAAAAGCGGATTCAGACACACCATCATGACAAAGATGCCGATTATAGTAAAGCCATAGGTCAAAAGCAGCGTCAGAGAATTGGATATGGTGGTACTGATATTGTCCACGTCATTGGTGAGACGGCTCATCAGCTCCCCATGTCTGTGCCGGTCAAAAAAAGACAGCGGCAATGTCTTTATCCGGTCAAACAGAGTCCTGCGTATATGGTAAATCACCCTCTGTCCCACTGCCGCCATGAAAAAAGCCTGCAAGAACTTCACCAGCCAGTCTCCCAGATACAGCCCGCACAGACAGGCCAGAACCCCGAAGAGCGCGTCCCCGCTGCTGACCGCGCTCACTGCCCTTCCCGTCACATAGGGAGACAGTATGGAGGCCGCAGAAGCGAAAGCGGACAAAAGCAGTATCCATCCCAGCCCCTTTCTCTGTCCTTTTGTCAGCCGCCAAAGACGCCCCAGCGTCCCCTTCATGTTCTTAGGCTTCACCACCACCCCGCCACGGCCCGGACGGGATATTCCATTCAGATTCGCAGGCGGCACTCCTCCGCTCCTCTCAGCCATCACATGCCTCCTCTTCCCTCCCGATCTGAGATCGATAAATCTCCTGATAGCTCCTGCAGGATGCCATCAGCTCCTCGTGAGTTCCATATCCCTCCATATGCCCGTTATCCATGCACAGAATACGGTCCGCCCCCATGACCGTGGAAATACGCTGACTGACCAGCAGCACCGTCATCCGACCCACTGCCGACCGCAGGCCTGAAAGCACCTGCGCCTCCGTCTGTGCGTCCAGCGCGCTGGTACAATCGTCCAAAATCAATATCTGCGGGCTGCGCACCAGCGCCCGGGCAATGGACAGCCTCTGCTTCTGGCCCCCGGAAAGGTTCACGCCTCCCTGCCCCAGCAAGGTGTCGTATCCCTGCCCGCTGCCTTTTATAAACTCTTCCGCGCAGGCAGTCCTTGCCGCCGCCTGCAGCTCCTCTTCCCCTGCATCTTCACGGCCCCACCGCAGGTTCTCCCGGATCGTCCCCGTGAACAGAAGCGCCTTCTGAGGCACTACCCCAATGGCTGCCCGCAGATGCGCCGGATCTATCTGCGTCACATCGCAGCCGTCTATCAGGATCCTGCCTGCCGTGACATCGTAAAAGCGGGGAACCAGATTCACCAACGTTGATTTTCCCGAACCTGTGGCCCCGATAATTCCGATTGTCTCTCCGCTCCTTATATGTATGTCCATGTCATGAAGCGCTTCCTTTCCCGCTCCCCCATAGGCAAAAGATACTTGCTCAAACCGGATGTCCCCCACGATCCGGGGCCTAAGAGGCCTCTCCGGCAATTCCTGCGCCGGTCTTTCGTCAAGGACCTCCTTGATCCTCTCCGCCGACGCAACCGCCCTGACCGCTGTATTCAGGGTATTTGCTATCATGGTGACTGCGAAGAGAACCTGCGTCATATAATTGACGGAGGCCATGAGTCTGCCGATCTCCCTGCCCTCCCCATCTCCGGAAATCCATAAAAGAAGCACAATGCCGAAGTTCACCGTCAGATTGATGAGCGGCGAAAAAACTGCCATGGTCCGGAGGGCCGCCGTATTTGCCCGGGCAAGCGCAAGGGACGCCTCCGCAAACTTTTCAGTCTCCTCTTCCTCGGCTCGGAAAGCCTTCACCACCCGGACTGAGGAAAGAAATTCTCTGGCAACGCCATTGAGACCGTCTATCCGTCTCTGCACTGTCCCGAACCGGGGATAGCCTATCCCCATGTTGGCAAGCACCAAGCCTGAAACCACCAGCAGAACTGCCGCCATCACCGGAGCCTGCCGGGGTGTCTGCACCATGATCAGCGCCACGGCTCCGATACAGGTAATGGGCGCCTTCACCATGATCCGCATAATGCCGTTGATAAATTCCTGCACCTGCGCCACATCATTGGTGATCCGGGTGATAATGGACGCTGGGCGCAGGCGGTCTATATTTTCCATGGAAAGCAGCGAAACATTGTGGTACATATCCCTGCGCAGCTCCTTTCCGATGGTCTGAGACACCTTGCTGGCAAAGCGATTCCGCACAACGGCACAGACCGCCCCTGTCAAAGCGATCCCCAGCATCACCGCGCCGTAGCCGCATATCTGCCTCACACTGGCATTTTTGATCCCCTTGTCCACGATCCCGGACATCAGCGCAGGCTGCAGAAGATCCGCCATGGCCTCCATGGTCAGAAAAAGGGTGGAGAGCAGAAAAATCCCCAAATGCTTTCTGATATATGCAAAAATAAGCTTCATACAGCCTTTCTCCTCCCTCGTCCGATGTACCGGGCCCTCAGGAAACTATGCGCTTCCTATCAGCACCCGGCTTCCCTCAAAGGCAAATCCATATTTCCTGATTTTCTCAGGCTCTATCCCTCTGCTTAACAGCACAGCTTCATACCGCTTCTCCTCAATCTGCTGCAGTGCGGCCTTTACTCCATCTTCCAGAGTTTCTTGTCTTTTTGCGTGGACTACCTTGAATTCAATGATAAATGCGACATCTCCGGCCCGCTTCGGCTCTATCATGATATCATACCGTCCCAAACCGCTTTCTCTGTTGGAAGTTATGACATAGCGGTCCTGCAGCTGAGCCAGAAGCCCCAATACAAATCCATGATAAAATCTCTCTGGCTGAGCTTTCTCCGATGGCTTTTTTCCGGTATCAAAGCTGCTGAACATTTCACCGGACACCTCGTTCATATAATCGTTCATTCCCTCCAGATCGTCGGAAAGCAGCGCTTTCAGAAAACCATCCTGCATTCCGCGGCACGCCCCGAACCACTTTCTGATAATCTGCAGGAACATATAACGAACTTCCATGTTGGTCAGCTTCAGCTCGTACTCCATTTCCATATATTCCATCTTCAACGCCGCTGATATGGCTTTTATATATCCGCTGGCAAGCAGCAGGCTCCAGACTGCGCCTTCTCTTTTTTCCAGTTCGCTGAGCACAATCTGTTCGTCCAGAAAAGCGCGGAAAGTCCCTCCCTGCAGCAGTCCCTCCATTGTCATCTTAAGTTCCGGACTGCCTTCCTGAACCAGCTTTCCCGCCAGACTGTTGGAGCTGGTGTTTACCCAGTAAGGTGCTGCCATCCTTTTATCCAAAAAATTTATGATAGACCACGGATTATAAATATCTTTCCAATGCCCAAATGAAAACCCATCATACCACATCTTCACTTCATCTTTTCGATCTGTCATGGCATATTCATCCAGTGCGGCAAATACTTCCTCTTCCGTGAATCCAAAGACGTTCCCATATTTTCCAGAAGTGACACTTATCACCTCCAGATTGTTCAAATCTGAAAACATGGATTCCTTACTTACTCTGGTGATCCCCGTCATGATGGCCCTCTCTATATAGGGGTTCGTCTTAAAAGTAGCATTGAATAGGCTTCTGGTAAAAAACGCCAGTTCTTCCCAGTAGCCATAAATATATGCCTCCTGCATGGGCGTATCATATTCATCCAGAAGAATAATTGCCTTTTTCCCATAATATCTGGCCAAAAAGCCCGACAGCGCTTTCAGGGCATCAGTGGCAATATTGGCCTCCATGTCGAAGGATACTTTACGGTAATACTCTTTTTCATCCTCTTTTAGGATTCCGCTGTCCAGAAGGAAATCAAACCGATTATACAATTCCGCGATGAGAAAGTATATTTTCTTCTGCGCACTAAGAAAGGTTCCCTCCTTCACAGGGGCGAAGCTGATGAAAATCACAGGATATGTCCCCTGAAGCTCCCGGTATTTCTCCTCATTCCAGATATCCAGCCCTTCAAATAAATCGCTCCTCCCGGCATATTCCACGGAAAAGAATTTCTCCAGCATGCTCATAGTAAGAGTCTTCCCAAAACGTCCGGGGCGGGTGATCAGCGTTACTTCATCCTCCGCCTCCCACCATTCCTTTATAAACATAGTCTTGTCCACATAGAAATTATTACGGACTCTCAATTTTTCAAAATCCTGACATCCGATGCTGACTGTTCTCGGCATACCTACCTCCTTTCCGGCAATCCCCTCCTATCCCCTCCTATAATACCCTTTTATCGCTTCAGACACATACCGCGAATTCATCCCTATATCGCCGCACAATCTCAATCCGCTATCCCCCTGCATTCACCAGCCGGTTGTCAATCAGCAAATAGAAACGCTCCCATTCCTGCAAATCGTCACATAAGCTCACCAGAAAGGATATGGGGTCATACTCAAAACTGATTTTTACTCTTTCTGTCCTGAATATGAAACTTTGCTTTTAAATTTTACCATCCCCCCACCGATCAGTCAAATAATATCTCCTCCACCGTCACGAACACATACCCCTCCTCCAGCAGCTCGTCTATGGCTTTCAGCGCCGCTGTCACAGAGGTGTCATAATAGTCGTGCATCAGAATGATATCGTTCTCCCCGGTCTTGCTGACGATTTTCTCCGTGATGCAGTTCACGTTCTTAGAACACCAGTCCAAGGGGTCTACCGTCCAAAGCACCGGAAACATGTTCAGCTCCTTCTCGAAGCTCTTGTCCCAGCTTCCATAGGGAGGCCGCACATACTGCACTTCCTCACCGGTAATTTCCTTCAGTATCTCATTTGTCTTGATCAGCTCCTCCTTGAATTTTTCCCGATTCTTTTTCGTCAGCTGAATGTGGCTGTATGTATGATTGCCGATGAGATGTCCCTCTTGCGCCATCCTTTGGATGATTTCCGGGTGCAGTTCCGCATGCTCCCCGGTGACAAAGAATGTGGCATGTATCCCTCTTTCCTTCAGTCCGTCCAAGAGCTGGGCTGTGTAGGAAGGGTGGGGGCCGTCGTCAAATGTAATAGCAATCTTCTTTACATCCTCAGGCTCCCACTCCGTCTCCCCTCCCACAACCCTCACAAATCCGCTGTCTGCCGCCACCGCCTTGTCCCGCAGTCCATATAGACCTAAAAACAGCAATCCTGCCACCATATCAAACAGCAGGATTGCCATCATCGTTTTCTTCATATCCGCTCTCGATTCTCTGTGTTTCTCTGTACAATATATGCACGGAGAACTGCCGGAATCACCTATTTGCCCTTTTCACACAAGTTTTCGGCACGCCTGCCCCAGAAGACCACCCAAAGCCTCTTTTTATGCCCTCTCCCGAAGAAATTCCAAGCTGCCATCCGTCATTCTATCCCTCCAGGAATTCCGCGGCGTCTCTCCAGTTCTCCACCTCCTCCATTGAGGGGATGGAGGATTGCGCCCCCTTTCTGGTCACTACCATGGCGGAGACCAAATTCGCAAACTCTGCAGCCTCCAGCAGCCCCCTTCCCTCCAGCAGCTGATAGGCCAGTGCCGCCGTGAAGGCGTCCCCGGCAGCAGTGGTGTCCACCGCCTTCACCTTGACGGCAGGGATTCTCCGGATTCCATAGACCTTGGACGCCAAGAATACTCCTTTTTCCCCAAGCGTCACCACCAAGTCCTTTCCGCCCCGGTTCCTGATGACTTCCGCCGCCTCCTCAAGATGATTCGTGACATCACTGATTCCGGTGAGCATTCCCAGCTCCGTCTCATTGGGCTTGATAACATCCGCATATCCGTACAGCTCTTCCGGAAAATGTCTGGGCACGGGGGCAGGATCCAATATCACCGTCTTCCCCAGACTCTTTGCCAGCCTCGCCCCATGGCACACGGTCTCCACGGGAATCTCCAGCTGCAGGATCACCCCGTCGCAGCCCTCGATCAGGTCGCGGTTCCTGTCCAGATCCTCCAAAGTCAAGGTGGCGTTGGCCCCCGGCACCACCACGATGGAGTTTTCCCCGCTGTCGCCCACCGTGATCATGGCCAATCCCGTTTCCTTGTGGTCGCGCCACAGCAGTCTGGACACGTCCACCCCCGATTCCCTCAAACTGCTCTCCAAGAGCCTTCCGTGGGCGTCTTGTCCAAGGGCCCCCAGCATGACTGTGTCCGCTCCCAGCCTTCCTGCCGCGCAGGCCTGATTCGCCCCCTTGCCTCCCGGAACCAAAGCCATATTCCTGCCCAGAATCGTCTCTCCCGCCAGCGGAACATGATCCGCACTGACCACCATGTCCAAGTTCAGGCTCCCGATGACCAGTATCCTTTTCTTGTCTCTCATTTCGGTCTCCTCCAGTCCACCCCCTGAACTTTCCTATCCCCAGCCTTCCTTCCGCACCCAAGGCATCTCAGCCTCCCGAACCTATTCCAAATACGCCGACAATGCTCCACCAGTCCCTATCTGCAGTTCTCCCATAGGTCTGTCCTGACTTAGGAGCATAGGCCCCATAACCGATATCATAGCATGCATCCGCTCGGCTGTAAACTACAATTATGTATTAATGTATTCGCCGTCCGTCCGGCCCGGCAATAACTGCCGGGCCTCCCCGTGCCTACTTTGCAAGGGCCTCATTGATCTCATCCAGAACGCCCTGCACGGTCTTGGCATTGTCCTTCTTGAAGATCTCCCAGCGCTTGACCACATCGTCGCCGGAAACTACGATTTCCGTAATGATCTCATTTATGGAAATGGGGAACTTCAGCTTCTGTTCGCCGTCAAACAGTACCACATCGTAATCCGGCTCCACCAGCTCTGCCGCCCGCTCCTTCACATGGAACATATTCATAGCCTGCTCCAGCACCGCCTTGGGCAGAGAGGGGTCATGGGCGGACCAGTCATCCGGAAACACGGCCTTCGTAAAGAAGAAATTATAGGAAGGATAAAGATCCGCAATGGACACGAACTCTCCGTTGGCATCTTTTTCTCTGGTCACAGTGATTTCGTCACCGTCCAGCGTAAAGTCTTTACCCTCTATGCCCAGATGAATCAGCCTCTGCCCTTCCTCCGTACAAGAATAATCCAGAATGCTCAGAATGCATTCCAAAACCTCATCGTCCAGATCAGGCCTAAACAGCAGCCCCGCCCAATAGTTGATAACGTTCTGTTCGCCGCGGTAGACCCCGTCGGCTCCAACCACCACGGAAAGTCCGATGGCATCGGAAGGATTAATGTCCTTATTCATGCGGGCAAAGGACTGGAAACGCTCGTTCACATTCGCTCCCGATGCGCCGTCAAAGAACATGCCTGCGATTCCGCTGTCGAACTTCTCATAGTGCTCCTTGCCCTTGAACGCATAATAGTCAGGGTCAATCACTCCCATTTCATAGTATTTGCGCAGTTCCTTCACGCCCTCAAGAGTAGAATCGTCGAAGCCGCCCCAGACATACTTTCCGTCCGCGCCTTTATAAAACTGATTAAAGAAAGCGTTATGGCTCTGTACAAACACTGCGTCCATGTTCCCCGGAGTCGCAGTCAATCCTATAGTCTTTCCTGCGCCGTTGCCGCCGGGATCTTTCTCTATGAACGCCTTGGCCAGCTCTGCGACCTGCTCCGTGGTAATGGTCTCCCCCACGTCTATGCCCACGGCCTTGGCCCAATCCTTGCGGTAATAGAGAACCTTGGGATCCAAAATGATATCCGTGGTCTCTGTAGGCGGATTCAGATAGATCACATTGGGGATCATATAGAGCTTGTTCTCCGGATCCACGGACTTCAGATAACCTGCAATGCCCGTCTTTTCCATGGCTGCCGCCAGATTGGGATACTTTTCCTCCAGATCCTCCGGCAGCGGCTTCAGCAGCCCCTGACTGGTGTAGGATTTATAATCCTTTAGATTGAAATTCCAGAAAAGCATGTCCGGCATGTCCCCGGAAATAATCCAAATGCGGTCTCCCTCGTCCCAAGTCTCCCATGTAATGTTTGTAAGCTCATAGGTAAAGTTGAATTTTTCGTTATAGGCCTTATAGATGTCGTCTTCCATGAAACTCACATTGTCCGGCAAATTGATGGACGTGGCAGTAAAGTGAATCTGTCCGCTCTCTCTCCGCCCTGAGTCATCCTGCCCGCAGGCACCCATATTCAGCGCCATAGCTCCGCACAACAAACCGGCCAAAATCCTATTTCTTGTTCTCCTCATACTTTTACCTCCTTCATCGATGTTTTGCCCATGCGCCCAAAAACGCCGAAGCCGTTGCTGAATTGCCCCCTTACTTCCTATTGACATCATTTTCTATGTATATCCATCATCCCTTTACAGAGCCCACCATAATACCCTTCATAAAGAACCTCTGTGTAAAGGGATACAGAACCATCACCGGAGCCATGGTGAGGACTATTGCCGCCATCTTCAAGCTCAGGGAATAATAGGTCTTTTCCACCGATACTACGCGGCTGGCCATATCATCCAGCGTGGTAAATACAATGTTTCGCAGAATGACCTGCAGTGTCCATTTGTCTGAGCTGCGCACCATAATCATGGTATTGAACCACTCGTTCCATCTGTCCACCGTGAAAAACAGCAGAACCGTCACAAGGATGGGCACTGTCAGAGGAAGCAAAATCCTGAAGAATAAAGTAAACTCCCCCGCCCCGTCCATTCGCGCAGACTCTTCCAGCTCTTTGGGAATGGACTGGAAGAAATTCCTTATCAAAATCGCATAAAAGGTATTGCCGCCATACAGAAGCACAATCCCTATGAGCTTGTTCGTCAAATGCAGATCCTTCATCAGCAGATAGAGCGGAACCATACCGCCGCTGAAATACATGGTGAACAAGATCAGAAACACGAACAGCTTCTTGCCCGGATACGCAGGCCGGGCCATGGCATAGCCCGTTGCCACTGTGACCAGCATATTGAAGGGAACACCCAGAACAAGCACGAAAAGCGTGTTCCCATATCCTTTCATCAGGTTCGTGGCCTCCATCAGATATGTATAGGGCGACAGCGTCGGCTCCTTGGGAAACAGCATCAAAGGATTCAGCGAAAACTCCTTCTGCGTTGATATGGATGCCAGTATCGCATTGTAGAACGGAAACACCACCAGCAACGCCAAAAGTCCCAGAAATATACCTATCACCAGCTGCGCCGGAGCCTGCCGCCGCTTTTTACCCCTCTTCTTTCCTGCCATAATACCTCTCCTTTCCCGGTAACCCTCCGCTCCATCCTCCTCTTTATCCAATACGGCTGTGACCTCCCGCTCAGAACAGCCCTTCCTCTCCCATGCGCTTGGCCAGACGGTCAAAGGCAAACAATAGGATGAAGTTGATGACAGACTTGAACAGCCCTACTGCCGTGCTGAAGCCGAAATCCCCTGATGTCTGAAACGTGATTCTGTAGATATAGGTATCCAGTATTTCGGAGACCGACCGCACCGCCGGATTATACATATTGAAAATCTGGTCGAATCCCGCGTTCATGGTATTTCCCACGGCCATCAGCAGCATTACCACAATAGTCGGACGAATGCACGGAAGGGTCACATACCGGATGCGCTGCAGACGGTTGGCGCCGTCGATGGTGGCTGCTTCATATAGCTCCGGGGACACGGCAGACATGGACGCCAGATAGATGATGCTCGTCCAGCCTGCCGATTTCCATATGCTGGTGATATAGAGCAGCGGCCTGAAAAGCGATTTATCCGCAAGGAACTTCTGGCTCCCGATTCCCGTCATATTCAGAAGATTGTTCACCACCCCGTCGCTGCCCAGCATGTTCAGAACAATGCTCCCCACCACGACCCAGCTCAGAAAATACGGAAATGTATAGATCGTCTGAAGTGTCTTCTTGTAGGGCCCGTCCCGAAGCTCATTCAGCAACAGCGCCAGAATGATCGGCGCAGGAAACTCAACCAACAGCCTGCTGAAGCTTATGACCAGCGTATTGAAGAACGCCTCAAAAAACTCCGCATTCTGAAACAGTTCTCTATAATGCTTCAGCCCCACGAAGGGACTCATGAGAATCCCTTTGGATGCGTTGAAATCCTTGAACGCCAGCAAAAGGCCATACATAGGACCATAGCAAAACAGCAGATACCACCCAAGAGAGACGGCCATGAACAGATAGATGCACCTATTCTTTTTGATCTGCTCCAGCAGTCCATGCCTTCCTTTTTTCCTGCCCCCAGATAAGCCGACCGCAGATAAATTACCCATCATTCTCCCTCCCTTGTTTTGTCCTACCCTCAGCATCTTCTCTTTTGTACACGACCAACAATCTCTAAGTCTCAAAGCTCTTCCTGATAATTATATATTTGTCATAAAGAAAATTCTTTCCTAAAATGTTTTCTTATTGTCAGAATATATTAAAATCCTTATTTTGTCAATTATATTTTACAAAATATATAAAAAAATTTTTTCTTAAAATATTTTCTTATACATTATCACATACACCACTGCTTTTCTGTTGACAATCGGATGATCATGCTGCATAATAGAAAACAAAAAAGTATTCCAGAAATCTAACAAAAGAAAATTCTATAGGAGCGGAACATGACAATAAAGGAAATTGCCAAACTTGCGGACGTGTCTGTTTCTACCGTTTCCAAGGTCATAAACGACAAAGCCGACAACATCAACCCCCAGACTCGCAGCCGCGTTCTTAAAATCGTGAAGGAATACAATTTCACCCCTTACGGAACCGTTAAAAGCGTCTCAAGGGCAAAGAAATTCATGCTGGGAGTCCTGCTGCGCAATGCTTCCAAGGCAAGCCGCATGATCGACGGGATTTTGCATAGGGCACAAGACAGAGGATATTCCATACTGCTGCTGGACAGCCGTGAATCTTTGGAACTTGAGGCAAAAAACATAGCCGTGCTCTGCGGCCATAACGTGGACGGCGTCATATGGGAGCCGGTGAACCCCGCGGAGGTCCAGAGTCTCCAGCAGTTCGACAGCCATAGCATCCCGGCATGCCTCATCAATGCCCTATCCAAATCTTCCCCTTCCTATTCCATAAATTTTGAGAGTATGGGCTACGCCATGACCCAGAGCCTGATCGACTATGGCCACAAGGACATCGCCTGCCTATTGAAAGCGGAAAGCCATCGGTCGGCAGCCGTTTTAAAGGGATTCAGAAACTGCCTTTATTACAATAACATCCCTTTCTCCGAGGCAAGAGTCTTTTATTCCGCAGGAGACGAATGCACTCAAAGCATCATAAACCTCCGAACCTCCGGCATTGTCAGCTCCCATCTGGCGCAGTCGGTGGAACTATACGAAAAGATGACGCGCGCGCATTATCCTGTCCCTTCCGCCTTTTCCCTCGTCAGTCTCAAAGAACCTGAGGAGACTCCCAGACGCTGCGAGATATCCGGAATCCAGATCCCGTATCATGAATTCGGAAAATATGTGGCCGAACAGCTCGTCCGCCTCTGCGAAAAGACAGAGGATGGGGAGCCCATCGTCTTCACCACCCCAAGACAGCTGGACAGCGAAGACAGCCTCAGCCATCCGGCCCCCCACCACAGCCGACGCTTTGTGGTGGTAGGCGCCCTCAATCTGGATATCACCTTTCAGGTAGAAGCCCTGCCCCAGCACGGAAAGACGGTGAACATCCAAAGCTCCTCTTCCACAGTAGGCGGCAAAGGCACGAACCAGTCAATAGGTCTGGCCAGACTAGGCCATGTGGCCGCCCTCATAGGGGAGACGGGAACTGACGCAGACTCGGCTGTCCTTTTCGATGCCTTGGAAAAAAACAAGGTGATCACCAGCGGAATACACCGGAACCAAAAGATGCAGACAGGAAAAGCCTATATTTATGCGGAAAAAAACGGCGAGAGCGCCATCTCGGTTCTGCCCGGCGCGAACAGCTCCCTCTCACCGCAGGACATCCTGCAGCGCGAACATTTATTCCAAAACGCATGCTACTGCCTGATCTCCACCGAGATTTCCTCAGAGACCGCCGTGCAGGCGGCAGTCACCGCCAAAAAGCACGGCTGTTCTACCATCGTGAAGCCTGCCGCGCTGCGAAGTCTCCCAAAGGAGCTTTTGGAAAACACGGACATCTTCGTGCCCAACCGCAGAGAAGCTGCCTCCCTATGTCCCCCAGAAAGCAGCTTTCAAGAGCAGGCAGCATTCTTTCTCTCTCAGGGTGCAAAAGTCGTGATTATCACTCTGGATCAGGAGGGATGCTATCTTCGGTCCGCCCAAGCGGATACCTTCTTTCCTGCGGCGCCAGGCTTCCTGCCTGCCGACACTACCGCCGGGGCAGACGCCTTCATTGCTGCTCTGGCCTCCTCTCTTGCAGAGGACTGTTCCATGGAAAAGGCTGTCAGAATAGCCAACTATGCGGCAGGATACTGCATCTCCAGACAAGGGGCTGCCAATGCCATGATCGACAGACATACTCTGGAGGCCTATGGGGAGGGCAGGGAAGACATATTATAGCCTCCTAGATTTGTGTTTCACATATCTCCTCTTTCGCGGAATATGAAACCGCTGCCCCGCGCAACCGGCGAAGGCCGATAAAAAAGCACCCGGACGGCAAAAACCACCGTCCGGGTGCAGATCTCCATATTTTCGCTGCAAATCGCTCTGCCGTCATATACTTGTCAAGGCATTCAGGAACCCTTTCAAAAACCGGAGTCCCCACTTCTCCATCTCCCCATGCCGAAGATGCTTCCTATGGCAATCAAGTTATTTCAACAATACGGGCAGCCCTTCCAGCCGGAATATCCACGCATCCAAAATATACTTTTCGATCAGTCCGCGGTTTAAATTGAACCAGCTGCCGCACTTGTCCAGAATGATGGCATCGGCAGTGACCACGTTTGTCATACGGGAGAGGACGCCGTCCACACCAGAATGCAGTTCCACTGCAACCTGAAGACCGGAATCGGCTGCTCTATCCAGCAGCAGCCCCCGAAGACGACCGGAATTGGATACCTGCTGATCCAAGTAAAACAGAGCGTCCTTTACCCCCAGCTCTTCCATCCATCCCAGCAGCAGTTCCACTGCCCGCACCGTTTTGTCTACAATGCGATAGCTTCCCCGCAGTCCGGCCAAATCCCGGATTGTGCCATCCATTCCCTCCAGAAGCAGGGAACCGGATAAAGCCACCTCCAAAGTGATAATGGTGTTGAACCCGTCCAGAACAAGAGACTCCGGCGCCTGAAGCAGCCGCTTCCCCTCCCGCCCCTCCAGAGCAGTCTGAGGCGATGTAATCCGGGCCAGAGCCATTCGTTGGCGCCAGGAGAGCAGATGATGATCCCCCACAAAAGTATAGGCGGATTTGGTATCATATCCCCTATTCAGCAGAAACACCATCTCCTGCGCTGCAGCCCTCATTTTTTCAACCGCTTTAGAACCAAATTCAACCATGTCTTTCGGCTCATAGCCCCGCCTGACTGTTTCCATAACATCTCCTCATCATTTCCGTTTCAGCTATCATAACACAAAGCAGCAGTCCGCCATAGCGCATGGCGGGCTGCCGCTCTTATTCATGACAATAGAAGACTCGCGAAGCGTGGATTCTATTGTTGGTTTGTCTTGTAAACACAATTCCTACGGCTCGTGTCGGACAGCGGAGCCGCGCCCCGGATGCCCAACAGCTTCCGCATAAACCTTGCTTGAGTCTTACTTCTTTCTAAGCACCAGATGCTGAGGCAGGCCGTTCACCATAAAGGGCTGGTAGTCGCCCAGAATCAGAGGCTCTACATAGTTGATAAACTCCTCCGTCACGTAGTTTCCTTCCTTGTTCATCCAAGAACGGGGAACCAGCTTCTCGTTGTTGGCTATGCGATGCACGTCATAGATGCCTGCAGCGCTCATGTAGGGATCGTCCGCAACACGGTCGATAACCACCATCTTGCCGGTGTCTCCCTCGTCCGCAGCCTTCACTGCAGCGCCGCCCACCATGAACGCTTCGTCCACGTCCACACGGGAAGCCATGTGGGACGCGCTTCTCTGCAAGGTGGAGAACTCGATGCTGCGGGTCTTGCAGCCCGTCTCTGCCCCAAGGAAGCCGGCCAGATACGCGGCGGTTCCCTGCAGCTGCTTATGTCCAAAAGCATCCACATAATCGGCACCGCCGGACAGCTCGCAGACATACCTTCCGTCAGCAAGCTTGATGCCCTCGGAAACGGCTATGATTACGGACTCTTTCTTCTTCAGAAGATCCTGCGTGGTCTTCAGGAATTTGTCGATGTCGAAGACAACCTCAGGCAGATAGATCAGATCGGGACCCTCGCACTCCTCCGTTCTGGCCAGAGCGGTGGCGCCGGTAAGCCATCCTGCGTTGCGGCCCATGACCTCGATGACCGTGATGGCCTCCTTATCGTTATAGGTCAGGCCCAGAGCATCCCTGATGATCTCCTTGGTGGATGCGGCGATGTACTTCGCAGCGCTGCCGAAGCCCGGAGTATGGTCGGTGAGGGCCAGATCGTTGTCGATGGTCTTGGGCACACCCAGAAACTTCTGCTCATGCCCCTTCACGATGGCATAATCGGACAGCTTCTTGATGGTATCCATGGAATCGTTTCCTCCGATATAAATGAAGGCTTCGATGTCCAGCTTGTCCAGAATCTGGAAAATCTTCTCGTAGATCTCACTGTTCTCATGGATCTCCGGAAGCTTGAACCGGCAGGAGCCAAGGAATGCGGAAGGAGTTCTCTTCAGCAGCTCGATGTCCATGTCGGTATGGATCTGGGTGGACAGATCCACATACTGCTCGTCCAGAAAGCCCTGAATTCCGTGAAGCATTCCGTAAACCTTGTGGAAGCCTCTCTCTCTGGCCGTCTTATAGACGCCTGCCAGACTGGAATTGATCACGGCAGTGGGGCCGCCAGACTGTCCTACAATGATGTTGCGTTTCTTTGCCATTTCTGATTCCTCCAAAATTATATTAATGTAACGCCCGTTCAAATTGCTCTGTCTGCTAAATCATACCAAATATACAGAGAAAATACAATATGTATTATCACACTTTTCGCAGTTCCTTTCCGTTATTCCAAACGCTTCCGGCAGATTTGTCATATAAATTCGCCCTATCCTGCCTCAGGCAGACGGTAAGCTCCTCCTGCTCCCCTCCGGCTATGAACTGCAGCAGACCCTGACGCTTTTCCTGCGTGACACCGGGCACGCGGAGTTTCTATCGACTATTTCACTAAAGTTAGTACGTATTGTTTTCACAATCTTTGTACACATTGCCACTAGGTTTAGTACGTGACAAATGCTATAATATATTAGCGTGACATGGACAAAATGGCTTCATTTCTTGCCACTTCATTGAAACGCCAAAAGAAAGAGGTTGAATAAATGGGCATCATCAGCTTTAAAAAACTGGAATCATTGTTAACAGCAAATGGAAAAACCTTTTACAGCCTGCGCAAAGATAAAATCGTTGGTACTGAAACCATAAAAAAGCTACAACATGGGGGCGGCATTATAGACACACGCACAATCAGCAATCTTTGCGAATACCTTGACTGCCAGCCGGGTGACATTATGGAGTACAATAGATAATTCCCCTAATCAGAATATTCCTTCTGGCAGCAGGCCTACCTATTTTGTTATCGGAAAAGAAAATCTCAACATCAAAAAGACTGCTGCCAGCTCCGGAGAATAAGCAGCACCAAACCACGTACAATAACCATGAAAGGAAGTGTCACTATGCCAGCATTACAGCCACAACCTCAAATTACCACTTTAGAGCAGTACGAAGCTCTCCCTGATGATGTCAGAGCAGAAGTCTTTGATGGGCAAATTTATTACATGTCCAGCCCATCAGAAATCCACCAGACAATTTCCACAGAGCTGACTACTATCCTCAACACCTATATCAAAAGCAAGAAAGGCTCCTGCAAGGTGTTTCATGCCCCATTTGATGTGAAATTGAATGACGCTCCTCTCACCATTGTTCAGCCTGATCTTATGATTGTATGCGACAAGAGCAAATTGGATGGGAAACGCTGCAATGGTGCGCCTGATTTTATCATCGAGATTGTCTCCCCCAGTAATCCGTCAGATGATTATATTCGTAAGGCATATTACTACAAAAATGCCGGAGTCCATGAGTATTGGATCGTGGATCCACGCCGAAAGACTGTAACCGTTAATTACTTTGAGGGCAATATCATAAGCGTTCAATATCCTTTTGATTCCATAATCAAAGTCAATATCTATGATGATTTGCTGATAAACTTCTCCGAGATTGCCAATCTGCTAAATATTTAGAGAAAAGGCATGTGCTGCATGATTATTTGCCCTCTGCATATTCCACACATTTGCGTACATACTATTCAGATCACGACAGAACCTGCGGCCCTGAACGAGGCCGCCACGGAGGCGCAAAATGGAATCTATTTGGACTGCAGATACAAAAATCAGGCAGCGGGAGCCGCTTCCTGAAAACATGGAAGTGCCCGTGGCAGTTATCGGAGCGGGCCTGGCGGGGATACTTACCGCCTATTATCTCAAGCAGGCAGGCGTCCGGGCGGTGGTTCTGGAGGCGGACCGAATCGGAGGCGGCCAGACGAAAAACACAACGGCCAAAATCACTTCCCAGCACGGCTTGGTTTATGACCGCCTGCTGCGCAGTTTCGGGCACGAAATGGCCACGCACTATGCTCAGGCAAATGAAGCGGCAATCGCAGAATATGAAAGACTGATTCACGAAAAAGAAATTGACTGTGATTTTGTGCGGTGTCCGGCCTATTTGTATTCCCGCACAGAGACAAAAAAACTTATGGAGGAAGTGGCTGCTGCCAAGGAGCTGGGCATCCGTGCCTCCTTGGAGACGGACAGCGAGCTGCCCTTCTCCATAGCCGGCGCTGCCAAATTTGAATGTCAGGCCAGATTCCATCCCCTGAAATTTCTGGAGGGGCTGGCGGAAGAAGTGGAGGTCTACGAGCACACGAAGGTGCTGACGGTGACGGGAACGCGCATAGAGACTGAAAGAGGCTGCGTCACGGCAGAAAACATCGTATTTGCATGTCATTTCCCCTTTATCAATGTGCCGGGATACTATTTTGCAAGGATGCATCAGGAACGCAGCTATGTGGCGGCCTTGGAAGGGGCAAAACCCCTAAAGGGCATGTATCTGGGAATCGACAAGGACGGCCTTTCCTTCCGGCCTCAGGGAGAGCTTCTGCTGCTTGGGGGAGGAAGCCATAGAACGGGCGTGAATCAAAGAACCATAAAAAAAGGCTGCAGATACGAGATCCTGCGCCGCAGGGCAAAAGAGCTCTATCCCGGATGTTCGGAGACAGCCCATTGGTCTGCACAAGACTGCATGACGCTGGACCAAATTCCCTATATCGGCAGATTTTCCCGGAAAAACCCCGGCTGGTACGTTGCCACAGGCTTCGGAAAATGGGGAATGACCACGGCCATGGCAAGCGCCCGAATCCTCACCGCCATGATCTGCAGGGAGGAATGTCCTCAGGGGGACATCTTTTCTCCCCAAAGGCATTTCACCGCCTACGGGGCAAAGAATCTGGCCATACACGGAGCCTATACATTAAAGGGTCTGGCAAAGCATATCCTGCCTTCCGGAAACAAGACGCTGGTTCCCAACTGCCCCCATATGGGATGCCGGCTGGAATGGAACCCTGACGAAGCAAGCTATGACTGTCCCTGCCACGGCTCCCGGTTCGACAGTCAGGGAAACCTGATCGACAATCCGGCCCAGACCCACTGCAAGAAACGGAATCACTGAAAGGGGGATGATGGGAAAAAAGCCTATTCTATTCTCACCACCCATAGATTCCCGTGTTTATGTACCCCAAAGCCCCCTACTCAAACTGGGCGTTGTACAGCTGTCTGTACATGCCCTGCTTGGCCATCAGCTCCCTATGGGTCCCTTGTTCCACCACCTCTCCTCCGTTCACTACCAGAATCAGATCCGCATTCTCGATGGTGGACAGTCTATGGGCGATGACGAAGCAGGTCTTTCCCTCCATCAGCTTCAGCATGGCCTTCTGGATCTGACGCTCGGTACGGGTGTCCACATTGGAGGTGGCCTCGTCCAATATCAGCATCCTTGCGTCCAGCAGCATAGCCCTTGCAATGGTGAGCAGCTGCTTCTGGCCCTTGGAGATATTGGTTCCCTCATCGGTAAGCACGGTGTCGTACCCCTGAGGCAGGCGCTTGATAAAGGAATGAATTCTAGCCGCTTTTGCAGCAGCCTCCACATCCTCTCTGGACGCGCCTTCCTTTCCGTAGGCCAGATTTTCATAGATACTGCCGTAAAACAGCCATGTATCCTGCAGCACCATGGCATAAGCCCTGCGCAGGCTGGCTCTGGTGAAGCTCTTAGAATCCTTTTCGTCCACCAGAATCTCCCCCTTGTCCGGATCGTAGAACCGCATCAGCAGATTGATCAGCGTGGTCTTTCCTGCTCCAGTGGGCCCCACGACGGCAATCAGCCTGCCGGGTCTGGCCTGAAAGCTCAGGTCATGGATAATGGTCTTTCCGGGCACATAGCCGAAGCTGACATTTCGCACCTGCACAGCCCCCTGAGCCTCCTTAAGCTCCACAGCCCCTTCCTCGTCCGCAGGCTCCGGCGCCTCGTCCATCAGGCGAAAGACCCGCTCCGCCGCCGCAAGGGCAGACTGCAGCTCGCTGAAAATATTGGCGGCCTCATTGATGGGGCCTGAAAACTTCCGGGAATACAGCACAAAGGAGGAAATATCACCTATTCTCATGGAGCCCGCCAGATACAGCAGCGCTCCAAACACGCTGATCAGGGACAGCGAAAGATTGTTGATGAAATTCACGCAAGGCCCCACTACACTTCCATAGTATTCTGCGCGGTAATAGGCGTCAACCGCCTCCTTGTTCTTTCCGTTGAAGCGGTTCCGGGTGTATTCCTCCCTGCCGTAGGCCTTCAGGGTCTTCTGGCCCGATATCATCTCCTCCACAAAGCCGTTCATCTCCCCGAGCTTGGCGGATCTGATCCGGAAAAGAGGCCGGGTCCTCCCCGTGATATATTTGGTGATCAGCACAGAGAGGGGCACCGTGAAGGCGAACACCAGCACCAGCTTCGGTGATATCGTCACCATCATCACCAGCGCCCCCATCACCGTTATCACTGTGGTCAGCAGCTGCACAAGATCATTGGAAAGGGAGGCGTTCACCGTGTCGATGTCATAGGAAATGCGGCTGATGATATCCCCGGTCTGGTGAATATCAAAATACCCCGCCGGAAGTCCCATGAGCCTCTCAAACACATCCTGCCGCATACGATACACCACCTTGCGGCTGATGGTCAGCATCAGTACCTGCAGCCCATAGGACATGAGGGCGGACACCACATAAAAGCCTGCCATCCATGCGGCGTAGTAGAACACCGCGCCAAAGTCCACCGCGCCCCTTCCCGGCTCCACCGCTCCGATGCAAAGACCTGTGAGCTTGGGCCCTATCAGGGAGAACAGATTGCTGCCCAGCGTGCATACCGCCGCCAGCCCCAACATCCATTTGTACTGCAGCATGTATTTCCCCAAACGCAGAATCGTCTTTGCGGAATACCGCCTGCTCTGCGCTGCCTCGTTTCTATTTTTGTCCGCTCTCTCCACGCTTTCCGTTGCCATGCTCTCTGTCTCGCCCTCTCTGCTTTGCTCTTTATCCTGCTTGCGGTCTTTCCCTCTCCGACCCTCTCCGATTTGCTCTCTGTGCTGCTTGATGTATTGCCTCTTCGCCTTGTGCTTTTCTCTGTCTTACTCTTTTTATCTTGCTCTTTTCCCTGCTTGCGGTATTGCCTCTTCGCCTTGCTCTTTTCGCCTTGCCCTCTGCGCTTTTCTCTGTCTTACTCTTTTCGCCTTGCTCTTTTGCCCTTCTTGCGGTCTTGCCTCTTCACCTTGCTCTTTTCGCCTTGTCCTCTGCTCTTTTCTCTGTCTTACTCTTTTTGCCTTGCTCTTTTGCCCTTCTTGCGGTCTTGCCTCTTCGCCTTGCTCTTTTCGCCTTGTCCTCTGCTCTTTTCTCTGTCTTACTCTTTTCGCCTTGCTCTTTTGCCCTTCTTGCGGTCTTGTCCTCTCTAGCCTGCTCTCTTCCCAGCTGCGTCCCGTTTCACAGACGGGTATAATATTCAAATTTTTCCTTGTCGAATTCTATGCCTATGCCCTCCAGAAGAAGGGGCGTATATTCGTCCGTTCCAAGATTATACTCCAGAGACCAGATGCACCATGCATAATCTATCCAAGGATCTCCCAGCCCCCCTGCCTCCGTGTCAATGAATCCGCTAATTTCTCCGTCCCAAACCAATATATTCGGAAGGCAGAAATCGCCGTGTACAAAACAGCTGCCCTGAGAATCCGGACATTTGATGGGACAGTCGCTGCCGTCCACGCCGTGAAACATATGCACTGCTTTCACCAGCAGCTCAACCAGCTTCCGGGGATCCTGAAGATTCTTCTTGTCCGCCAGACTATCACCGCGCAGCATTGTTTTTAAGTAAAAGGCCCTTTCTTCCTCCGCCGCAAACGCAACCGTTTCGGATACGGGCAGCCTGCCCCGCAGATAGTCGTTGAGAGCCATCTCCCGGCGAAGTCTTTCCACATTTTCAGACATCTTCAGAATATATGTATCATCCACCTGATACACCTTATCCCCGCTGCGGTGATTATCCACTACTTCAACCAAGTCTTTTCCCTTTAGGTATTCTCTCATTGCCAAAGGAAATTCTACTGTCTGTTTTTCCATGTCGCCTCCTCATACCTCCCCAGTCTGTATTCTGCTGATCTCCCCATAGACCCCACAGCCTTCCATCAGCTCCTCATGGGTGCCGTAACCGATGGGAGCGCCGTCCTCCAGCACCAATATATGATCCGCATTTCGTATGGAACTGACCCTCTGGGCAACGATCACAAGAGTAGTATCACTATAATGCTCCTTGATTCCCCTGCGGAGCTCCGCATCCGTCCGATAGTCCAGCGCGCTGGAGGAATCATCCAATATCAGGATTTCCGGCCTCGCCGCCAGCGCCCGGGCTACCAGCACCCGCTGCTTTTGGCCGCCGCTTAGATTCGCTCCCCGGATGTTCAATGCATCCGCTTCCTTGTCCTGCCTTCCCTCCACGAACTCTCTGGCTCTGGCATAGAGAAGGGCCTCCGAGATCTCCTCTTCTCCCAGCTCCCTGCCCAGCGTCACGTTGCCTGCTATGGTATCCTCAAAAATGGTGTCATTCTGAAAAACCACCCCAAATTTCGCCTTCAGCTCCTCCGGCCTATAGCAGCGCACATCCCTTCCCCCAACGCGGACACAGCCCTGATCCACATCATAAAGCCTCATCAAAAGATTGATGATGGTGGACTTTCCCGAGCCGATCTCCCCGATGATGCCCAGCGTCTCACCCTTGCGGACCCGAAAGCTCAGATCTTTGATATTGGGTTCCCCTTCCTTCAGATATGAAAAAGTCACATGATCAAAGCAAATCTCCTCATCGGCGCCGGTTCCCTCGCAAGGTATTTCTTCGTACAGCGCCTCCACAACCTCCATGTCCTCCGGGCACTCCAGCACCTGCCAGATACGGTTCCCGGATGCGATGGCCTTGGAAAGCACGGTGAACATCTTGGAAATGGAAAGCATGGCGTTTAGGATAATGGTGAAATAAGTGGTGAAGGCCAGAATTTTTCCCACCTCCGAAATGCCACTATTCACCCGGTAAGCTCCCACCAAAATGACCCCCACCAGCCCAAGATTAAGCAGAATAGTCATGGAAGGATTGATCACCGCCATCACCATGCCGTTTTTTCGCTCCCGCTCCACCACCTCTTTATTGATAGAACGAAATTTTTCCGTCTCATATTCCGTCTTTGACAATGCCTTGATCACCCGGATTCCAGCTATGTCCTCCCGCACCATGCGCACGAACCGGTCATTGGCCTCCTGCAGGACGCCGTACATGGGAATGCTGCGCCGAGAAACATAAACCGTAATGAAGCCCAGAAGCGGCAAAGTGGCCAGAAGCACGCAGGCCATGGCCCCGTCCAGCGTAAAGGTCACGCAGACCCCGCCGATCAGCAATATGGGGGCCCGCACCCCCAGTCTCTGAACCCGGCCCAGCATCTGGTGCAGATTGTAGGTGTCCGAAGTCATTCTTGAAATCAGCGACGGCTTTGTAAAAGAATCCGTTTTGGCATTGGAAAGATACATGGTCTTGGAAAAAAGATCATGCCGAATCACCTCCGTGGCATCGCTTGCCACCTTGGAGGCCATACGGTTGGCAATGATATTGAAGGACACTGCAAGCAGCGAGCAGACCAACATCAGCATTCCCCAGAGCAGGACCCGCGCCCTATCCCTCATGGGAATGACGGAATCGATGATATAAGCCAAAATATAGGGAATGCACAGATCCATGATGGTTCCCACGAACTTGATCAGAAATCCCACGCTCATGCGGCCGAAATACGGCCTTAAGTATTTTGAAACAATCTGCTTCATTTTCTATCCTCTCCCCCGCTGCCGCATTTCAGCCTGCTCCCCGAAGCCAAAGCCCCAAACGTCGCATTTGCCCCCTTGGCCTTTCGCCATGCCTCCTCAAAGGAAGCAGCTGCACCTATCTTCCATCTCCCTTTCCCCCTCCCTCTACGCCCCTTGACCCGAAACGTCCCAGTGGGGAAAGTCCATATTCTCTACATATCTCCCATCAAACCCGGCCTCCATGGCCAGATTGACAACCTCGGTATCCCCCGCCATGCGCTCTAACTGCACCGCAAGAGTATGAGCTGCCGATCCTATAATGCCTGTTCCGGCACAAGGACGGTCTCCCTCCCCCTGAACGGCATCAGCCATGGTTTCACCCGAAAGGATGCGTCTCCCTGCCAGCAGCGCCCCCGCCAGAGCCGTATTGCCCCCCGTGACGGCCTTATCTGCCAGCTCCTTGGGCAAAAGCCCTATTCTTGCCGCCGCCGTGGGACGCAGATAATAGCCGAAACCTCCCGCCAGCACCACTCTGTCCACCTGTTCCCCCCGGATGCCGTACTTTTCCAGCAGGATCTCGATTCCCGCCGCAATGGCAGCCTTGGCCAGCTGGATGCTGCGCACCGCCCCCTGCGTCACCAGTACATTGCCGATGCGGATTCCCTTGTCAAAATATTCCGGCGCCAGAAGCCCCGTGGCGTCCATGACATTTTCCTCCAAAAGCCTCGCCAGCAAGCTCACCATGTCCGCCCCCCAGATCCCCGCGTTGGCCCCTCCCTCAAAGGCAGGGCCCGCGGCGGTGGCGCAGGCCACCCGCCGGTGACGGTTTCCAAGAACCATCTCTCCGTTGGTGCCCAGATCTACCAGCAGGGTAAGCTCCTCTCTCTCCTCCATCCGGCAGGCGTAAATACCTGCCGCAATGTCTCCGCCCACGAAGGCGGAAAGCCCCGGAAACACGAAGCAGGGCACTCCTGCCACCTGCCGTTCCACAGCCCCCAGCCGGGACGCCTCAAAGGGAGCCTGTCCCAGCTCTTCTGCATCCCAACCCATGAAAAGGTATGTCATGGTGGTGTTTGCCGCCAGAACCATGGATAATGACTCTCCCTCCGCCAGTTCCCTTGAAAAACGCTCAAGCCCCTTTTCCAGAACCTCCTCCACCTGCTTGCGCATCCTATGCGCATGCTCCGGCCGCCTCGCCTCACGAATACGGGACAGCACATCTGCTCCGTACATGGTCTGAGGATTCACGGCCACATATCTGTCTGCCACGCTTCCGTCTTCATGATATAGGAGCATGGCGATGGTAGTGGTTCCGATGTCCGCAGTCACCAGCCGTCTGCCCCCTGCCTTCAGAGGAAATTTTTTCCCAAGCAGGGCATCCTCCGCCAGCACATGGAGTATCCTTCCTTTTTCCCTATTTTCCGCTGCCGCCGAGGAGTCCGCCTCTGCCTGCCCTCTGCCCGTTTCGGCTCCGGAAGCAGCCACCTCTACCTGCAGTCTGTCTACAGCCGCCCCCGGACACAGACCGCAGCCCGTGCAGATCTGGCAGCGCAGGCCCGAACCTTTTCCTGCACCCCTAAACAAATTGGTTCCGCTCCTGATCATAACGGTATCCCGCAGCCTCCAAAGGATTCGTGATCTCCTCCCTGCTCACGTCCAGTTCATCGCAGAGAACGTCAAGATCTGAATAAAAATCCCTCAGTTTCATGTTCACAAAGCTCAAAAGCATAATCGGATCCTTCGGTATCATATTTTCTCCCTTTTCAAAATGATGTCCCACTTTATGTAAGCGTTTACATTCCCCCATTTTATCAAATTCCGGCCTTTTTTACAAGCAAAAAACAATAGAATCCACGCTTCGCGAGTCTTCTATTGTCATGAACAAAAAGTCCGACCTGCATCATACAGATCGGACTTTCCGTACAAAACCCCGCCCACGGGCCAGCTCACCCCAGCTCCCGCTCGTAGGCCTCAAGTGTTCTATCGTCAAAAAGCACCCACTTGATCACATCCAGCGCCCCCGGATGCTGCTCGGCAAATTCCTTTGCCGTCTTCACGGCTATGGAAGCCGCTTCCTCCAAAGGAAAACGATAAATTCCCGTGGAAATAGACGGAAACGCAATACTCCGTATACCGTTCTCCACCGCCAGTTCCAGACAAGACCGATAGCTGGACGCTAAAAGCTCCCGCTCTCTGGAATTTCCTCCGTTCCAGCAGGGCCCCGGAGTATGGATCACATATTCGCAGGGCAGTCTATAGGCTTTCGTGATCTTCGCCTTGCCCGTTTTGCACCCGTTCAAAAGGCGGCACTCCGCCAGAAGCTCAGGACCCGCTCCCCGGTGAATGGCTCCGTCCACGCCGCCTCCCCCCAGAAGACTGGTATTGGCAGCGTTCACGATGGCTGTAACGCCATGGTCTTTGGTGATGTCTCCCTTTACTGTGACAAATTCCGTCTTATCCATCCGCTGCTCCCTTCTTCCTCCCGCCGAATAGGCATCTGCCGCCCATTTCAACAGCCATGGCCACTGCGCTCCATGTTCTGATATTATCTCCATGACCCCAGCGCCCCTTGCTGCTGCCCGTCACTTCACTCCCGCCGCCAGCTCGCCGTTCTCCACAGATATCAGCACCCTATCCCCGGCTCCAACGCCGTCAGACAAGATCAGCTTCGCCGTCAGGGTCTCCACATGCTTCTGAATATATCTCTTCAGTGGCCGCGCCCCGTAAACCGGATCATAGGCATTGTCCACAATCAGCTGCACCGCTTCCTCCGTCAGTTCCAAGGACAGATCCCTATCCTCCAGCCGTCTGTTCAGATCCGCAATGATCAGGCTCACGATGCCGCCGATGTTCTCCTTGCTCAGAGGCTTGAACAGAATAGTCTCATCCAGCCTATTCAAAAACTCCGGCCTGAAATGATTCCGCAGGTCGTTCATGACCTTATTTTCCGCCTCAGGACTGATCTGGCCGTCCGGCCCGATGCCGTCCAGCAGATATGCCGCCCCTATGTTGGAGGTCATGATGAGTATAGTGTTTTTGAAATCCACCGTCCTCCCCTGAGAATCCGTGATCCGCCCGTCGTCCAGCACCTGCAACAGCACGTTGAACACATCCGGATGGGCCTTCTCGATCTCATCGAACAGCACCACGCTGTAGGGCTTTCTGCGCACCGCTTCCGTCAGCTGTCCGCCCTCCTCATAGCCCACGTATCCGGGAGGCGCTCCGATCAGTCTGGACACGGAGTATTTCTCCATATATTCGCTCATATCGATACGGACCATGTTGTTTTCGTCATCAAAAAGCGCTGCCGCCAAGGACTTTGCCAGCTCCGTCTTGCCCACGCCGGTGGGACCTAAAAACAGGAAAGAGCCGATGGGCTTGGACGGGTCCTTGATGCCTGCCTTGGAGCGAATGATGGCCTCCGTGACCTTGGTGACGCCCTCCTCCTGACCGATGACCCTCTTATGCAGCTCTTCGTCCAGATGCAGGGTCTTGTTGCGCTCGCTCTCCGTAAGCTTCGCCACGGGGATTCCGGTCCACCGGGATATAATTCTGGATATCTCCTCGTCGGAAACCTTCTCCCGCACCAGAGACATTTCCTTGGCGCCGGCCTGCTCTGCCTGCTCCAGCTGCTTTTTTAAGGCGGGCAGCCTGCCGTAGCTTAATTCCGCCGCCTTCTCCAGATTCCCCTCCATCTGGGCCTTCTGGATCTCTCCGTTCACTGTGTCGATCTCCTCCCGCAGCTTGGACAGCTTCTCCACAGAGTTCTTTTCATTGTCCCACTGGGCCTTTCCCGCGGCAAACTCCTCCTTGCGCTCCGCCAGCTCCCGCTGAAGATCCTCCAGACGCTCCACACTGAGCCGGTCTTCCTCCTTTTTCAGGGCAGCCACCTCGATCTCCATCTGCATGATCTTGCGCTGCAGCTCGTCCAGCTCCGTAGGCATGCTGTCCAGCTCCGTCTTGATCAAAGCGCAGGCCTCATCCACTAAATCGATGGCCTTGTCCGGCAGGAATCTGTCGGAAATATACCGGTTGGACAGCACCGCAGCGCTGACCAGCGCGTTGTCCATGATCTTCACGCCATGGTAGACCTCGTACCGCTCCTTCAGCCCCCGCAGGATAGAGATGGTGTCCTCCACCGTAGGCTCCTCCACCAGCACCGGCTGGAAACGCCTCTCCAGCGCCGCATCCTTCTCGATATACTGTCTGTATTCGTCCAGAGTGGTGGCGCCGATGCAGTGCAGCTCCCCTCTGGCCAGCATGGGCTTGAGCATATTTCCGGCATCCAGCGCGCCGTCCGTCTTGCCTGCGCCCACAATGGTATGCAGCTCGTCTATGAAAAGAATGATCTGGCCGTCGCTACTCTTCACATCCTCCAGCACCGCCTTCAGCCTCTCCTCGAACTCGCCTCTGTACTTGGCTCCCGCCACCAGAGCTCCCATATCCAGCGCGAAAATCTTCTTGTCCTTAAGCCCCTGAGGCACGTCGCCCCTGACGATACGCTGGGCCAGCCCTTCCACCACCGCAGTCTTTCCCACGCCGGGCTCTCCGATCAGAACCGGGTTGTTCTTGGTCTTTCTGGAAAGAATCCTGATGATGTTGCGAATCTCGCTGTCCCTGCCGATAACTGGATCCAGCTTCTGATTTCTGGCCTTCTCCACCAGCTCCTGTCCGTACTTCTCCAAGGTGTCATAGGTGGCCTCCGGATTGTCGCTGGTGACCCTCTGGTTCCCCCTGACGGTGGACAATGCCTTCAGGAAGCGCTCCGCCGTGATGCCGTACTCCTTCCAGATCTGGGCAATCTCCCGGTTAGGGAACTTGAGCATGGCCAGAAACAGATGCTCCACGGACACATACTCATCCCCCAGCACCTTGGCCTCGTCCTCGGCGCTGACCAGCACCTTGTTCAGATCCTTGCCCACGAAGACCTTGCCCCCCTGCACCTTGGTGCGCTTGACAACCGCCTGCTCCGCCCGGTTCAGGAAATGCTCCTTCTGTATCTCCATCTTCTCTATCAGCTTCAGAATCAGGCTGTCATCCACCGTGAGCAGACTGTAAAGGAGATGCTCCTGCTCAATCTCCTGATTGCCGTATTCATAGGCCAGCTTCTCACAGCCCTCCACCGCCTGCATGGACTTCTGCGTAAACCTCTGTATATTCATGCCACATCCTCCTCTTCCCAGACGAAGTATCATTGGCACCGGCAAGCGCCGCGGGCCTTCACGGCCCATGGCCCTATCTTGTCCGGTTCTTTTTGTCTGTTCTATGATAAATATAACAGCTCTGGGAGAAAAATCAATAAAGAAATCATAAACTTTTCAAAAAGAATTCATCCTGCAGTACCTCTACTGTCCCCCAAGCACTCCCTGAATCTTCTCGATCATCTCGTCCTCCTTCAGGCGGAACTTGATCTCCACCCTTCTGGAGGCCGGCATATCTACCTGCTCCGTAGGGTTTCCCAGATCATCGGTTCTGTAAATGGGATCACTGTAAGAACGTCCGTTTACCGTCAGAACGCTTTTGAGCTGCGCGATCTTCTCCTCGCTGAGTCCGTTCTTGGAATCCATACAGAACTCCGCCACGGAATAAGCCCTATTGAAGGACAGCTCCATATTCATCTCATAGCCTCCGTCCGTGTCCGTATGGCCTTCGATGATGATCTCCGCGATATACCCGCGGAATTCATCCTGCAGCAGCACATCCAGATAGGTAGGTATGATCTCCTTCAGAGCCTTCTTGCTGTCCTCCGTCAGAGCCGCGCTGGCATAGCGGAACAGCACATCCGAGGAAAAAGTGATGGAGCCTGTCTGAGCGTCCACACTCATGGCAGAATTATTGAACGCCGACTGCAGCGCGCCGATGATGTCCGTCCTGATGCCCACGATGTTCTCCAGCTCCTGTTTGGTGGCGCTCAGTTCATTTCTTGCGTTCTCGATCTCCAGATAGGCCTTGTTCAGCTCATCCTGAGTCAGAGCCGCATTGGCATAGGCCTGCTGCAGCTGGGCCAAGGAATCGGCCAGCTCTTGATTTGATTTCTCGATTTGCGCCCTATACTCGTCAAGATCCTTTCTGGCGTCCTCCAGATCCTTCCTTGCGTCATCCAGCTCCTGTCTGGCAATGCCCAAACTGTTCTGGGACTTCTCCAGATCCGTGGTCTTCTGCTTATAGATCGCAAGAGTGATGGCAATGATCAGTACAAAAATCAACAGAAGCGCAGCCATCATGTCCGAGTAGGACTGCCAGAAACTATGCTCTGCAAATGCTTCCCTATTCCTTCGTCTGGTTCTCGTTCTCATATAAATTCCTCATTTGCTCAAATGTATAGAGCTGGTTGCTCACGTCCCGGCTGATCTCGTCGCAGGCCTGCTCCAGCGTCCGCTTCTGGGCATCGATCTCCCCTGCCAGCCGTTCCTGCCGTTCCATCATAAAAGACATCGTCTCCTGCATCTGCCGGTTGGACTCCATAAGGGCGTTCACGGCATCCAGAAGCCTTCTGCTGCTCTCCGAGTTCACCGTCTGGGTCTGGGCGGCAGACTTCAGCGCGCCGTCAAGCCCCTTGAAGCCCGTTCCCATCACGGACTGGAGCTGCTCCAGAAACGAGCCTGCCAAGCGCTCCATGGCCTCGGTCTGAACCCCGGCCTCCCCTCTGGATATCTCCAGCAGCTGCTTCATATAATTTGCCATATTCGCCTGATACACCAGCATGGCGGTAAGACTCTCCTCCCCTGACTCGGCCTCCGGCGGCATGGCGCACTGTTTGAAAACATTCAGAAAATACTCCAGCTTCTCATATGCATCCGCCATAATGCTGCGGTAAACGATATTAAATATCAAAGAAAATATTATACCGTATACAGAAGTATGAAATGCCACTTTCATGCCCGACAGCAGGGGACCCACATTATCTGAAATGGTATAAATATCATCCCCCTCAAAGGAGCCAAGCCCCAGAGACAGACCGATGAAGGTTCCCAGAATTCCAAGTCCCGTCATGGCTCCGGAAATGCCCGAATTGAAGAAATTGCATCCCACCCTTTCCAGCAGCTCTTCGTTGACGTATTCCTCGATGCCGCATGGGTTCACATAATGTCTGCCTCTGCGGCTGCCCCGGATCTGCATCCGGTATCTTCCGAAGGCCTCCCTTAAGTTCCTGTCCTCAAAAAGCCCCTTTCGCTCCTGCAGCGACGCCCAGAGGTTCTTGCCTCCCCCGTCCTTATATTCCTTCAGCAGGTCCTCCGCCACATCTTCCAGCTCATCCGTCAGACGATTCAGACGCAGAAAGCTCACACCGGAAATCAGAAACAGAATCCCGATGATCAGGAGAAACACGCCGTTGATGATCAGGTTGCTCAGGGACGTGATCTCTCCTGTAAACACACCGTTGATGTACAGAATGAACGCCACCATGGCAATATACACAAGAAACAGTACATAAAAAAGTTTATTTTTCATTTGTGATTTCCTTTACCTCGTACCCGGCCTCCGTCACTGCCCCAGTCAGCACTTCATCCGCAACCTCTGCTCCAAGCTCCACCAGAGCGCTCTTTTCCTCAAGGCTCATGGTGACGGCCTTCACTCCCTCCAAAGCCTCCAGCGCCTTCTGAACTCTGCCCGTGCAATGTCCGCACATCATTCCCTCAATCAGCATTTTCTTCGTCATATTCATTTCCTTCCTTTCTCCATGGGCACCGCCCGGAATATCATCATTTTTGAACTCACACTCTCCGCCTCCTAAGGCCGCCGTCCCCTCTTCGCAGAATCCGCAATTCTGACTCACATGCATGTTCTCCGCAGACGCCTTCATGTTTTCCGTCGTCACGGGGGTCTTCACGCTCTCCGCACCCGCCGGAGCCTTCACGCTCTCCGCAGCTGCCGGAGCCTTCACGCTTTCCGCAGCCGCCGGGGCCTTCACGCTCTCCGCATCCGCCACAGCTTCTCCATGCTGTCCGTCCCCGGAAGCATCCGTCGTCTTGAACCCGCTCTTAAACCGCTTCAGGCGCAGGGCATTGCCCACCACGAAGATACTGCTCAGGCTCATGGCCGCCGCCCCGAACATAGGATTCAGCTTTACCTCAAATAAAGGATACCACACTCCGGCCGCTAAGGGAATACCTATTACATTATAAAAGAAAGCCCAGAACAGATTCTCCTTGATATTGCGGATCACCGCCCGGCTTAAGCGCACCGCCGTCACGGCATCCTGCAGGTCGCTCTTCATAAGCACGATGTCCGCGCTCTCCATGGCCACGTCCGTCCCTGCTCCGATGGCCATGCCCACATCGGCAGCGGTGAGGGCAGGCGCATCGTTGATACCGTCCCCGATCATGGCCACCCTATGCCCCTTGGCCTTCAGCTCCTGAATCTTCCTCTCCTTGTCCTGCGGCAGAACCTCCGCCACCACCTCCGGAATGTCAAGGCGCTTTCTCACCGCCTCCGCAGTGCGCTTGTTGTCTCCTGTGAGCATCACCACCCGGATACCCATTTTCCGAAACTCCCTGACGGCCTTTCTGGATGTGGGCTTCACCTCGTCCGCCACGCCTATCACTCCCAGAAGTCTTCCCTCCGAGGCCGTAAGCAGCGGCGTCATGCCCTCGTCCGCCAGCCGGTTGATGCCCTCCAGCACCATGGAGTCTATGACAATTCCATTCTCTTTCATGAAGGGAAGATTTCCTACGAAATACCGGGTCCCGGCCTTTGCCCCTGCGTCCTTCCTATTCAGGATCAGGTTCCTGCCCGAAACGCTGCCTTCGTCCACTGCACCCTCGTTTCCTGACGCCTCCCCGGCACCTTTTTCCATACCGCCTTCCGCCCTGACCACAGCCGTGGGCCCGTCGTCAGAATGCAGGCGCACCATAGGCTGAGGCGGGATGTCCTCGTCCAGCACGCCCTCCACGCCCCGGCCAAACACCGCGCAAAAATCCCTGACCTGAGGAATGTACAGCCCCATGGAATCCGCATGACCTACCACGGCTTCCGCCAGAGGATGCTCGCTCTTTTTTTCCAGCGCCGCTGTGATCTCCAGCAATGTATCCATGGACATATCCGGCACGCAGACGCTTACCTCCATGACCTTCAGCCTGCCTGCGGTGACGGTGCCCGTCTTATCCAGAACCACCGTGTCAATATCCCGCGCCTGCTGCAGCGCCTCCCCGGATTTGATCAAAATGCCGTGTCCGGCCCCCACTCCGGTTCCCACCATAATGGCCACGGGGGTGGCCAGACCAAGAGCACAAGGACAAGAGATTACCAGCACCGCAATAGCATTGGATATGGCAAACTCCGCTCCGGCCCCCGCCAGAAGCCAGACCATCAGCGTCACCAGCGCAATGCCCATCACCACCGGCACAAAAATCCCCGCCACCTTGTCCGCCAGCTGGGCTATTGGAGCCTTGCTTGCCCCCGCCTCCTCCACCAGACGGATGATTGCGGCCAGCGTGGTGTCCTCCCCCACCTTGTCCGCCTGACATTTCAGGAATCCGGCCTTGTTCACCGTTGCGGACACCACCCGGTCGCCCTCTCTCTTTTCCACGGGAACGCTCTCCCCGGTGATGGCCGCCTCGTCCACGCTGGAGCTTCCCTCCAGCACCGTGCCGTCCACCGGCACCATGCCTCCCGGCTTCACCAAAAAGACGTCCCCCACCCGCAACTCCTCCGTGGGAACCTCCACCTCCTGACCGTCCCTCAAAACCACCGCCGTTTTAGGCGACAAGTCCATAAGCTTGGTGATGGCCTCGCTGGTTCTCCCTTTGGAACGGCTCTCCAGATATTTTCCCACCGTAATCAAAGTCAGAATCATTCCCGCCGACTCAAAATACAAATCATGAGAATACTGCTCCACCAGCGCCGGATCCCCATGTCCCAGCCCGTAGCTGATGCGGTACATGGCGAAAATGCCGTACCCCACGGCTGCGGAAGCCCCCAGAGCGATCAGGCTGTCCATGTTGGGCGATAAATGTCTCAAGGTCTTGAAGCCCACTGCAAAAAATTTTCGGTTCACGTACAAAATGGGCAGAAGCAGCAGAAGCTGCGTCATAGCAAAGGTCATGGCATTTGCATTGCCATGAAAATAATTGTGTACAAAAGAAGGAATGGGAATCCCGAACCACTCATTGTACATATGGTACATTGCCACGTACATCAAAGGCGCCAAAAAACCTATGGAAATCCCCAGCCGCCATTTCATGGCCCGGGCCTCCTCTCTGGCCTTGCGCTGCAGGCTGCCTCTATTGCCCCTCTTTTCTGCCCGTGCGCCTGCGCTTCCCGGCAGATTTTCACCATTCTGCCCTCCGTGGTATTCCGATGGCTGAGTCTTTTGGCCCCCTACTGTTCCTCCGGATGTCCCGGATCCTGAGCGGGCTCCCCCTATGATCAGCGAGGCCCCATAGCCCGCCTTTTCCACGGCCTCCTCAATCTCTTCCCTGCCAAGCCTGCCTTCCTCATAGCTGATCTCCATAGTCTCCGCCAGCAGATTGACGGAAGCCTTCTCCACCCCCTCCAGCTTATTTACCGCCTTCTCCACATGGGCAGAGCAGGCTGAGCAGGTCATTCCCGATATATGATACCTCTCCTTCAAATCCTCGCCCTCCTATTATAGTTCCGTCTCTTCTCTTCAGCGCCACTCTCAGGGAAGGAATTTCAGCCGTTTCCTGTCTGCAATTCCTTCCCGGCGCTTCCGTTCCGAGACTGTTTTTCCAGTTCCCGCCTGCGGGAATTTGTTCCGCTCTCTTCCCTTCAGCGCCCCAGCTTCTTCACCAGCTCCACCGTCTCCTGCACCACGGATAGGTTTCCCTTCCGTATCTCCTCCGTCACGCAGGTCTCCATATGCTTCTGAAGAACCATGTACGCAAAGGACTTCAAGGCGCTTTCCACCGCTGCCACCTGATTCAGCACGTCCCCGCAGTATCTATTTTCATCCAGCATCTTTCCGATTCCGTTCAGCTGGCCCGTCATCCGGTTCAAACGATTCTTCAGCAGCTTCAGCTCCTCGTCGCTACGGGGCGTGGTCTTCTGATGGCAGCCGCAGGATTGTCTTTCCCCCTCACATGATCCATCCTTTTTTTCCATGCCATGCACCTTTTCCACGCCATCCTCTTTTTCCACGATTTCTCCTTCCCATTGCTTCTGAATGTCTTCCGTCAGCATACCCATCCCTTTCTTATTCATCCTTTCCGATTCCACATAAAACATTCCCTTTTTCCCATTGTCTGATTTTACCATGGCAAAATAGCTTGCAACGCCAAAATACCCTATAGGGGTATTTTCTTGTTAAAACCAGAATATACCCCCATAGGGTATTTGTCAAGAGAAATAGAGTTAAAACTGCACGAAGTTTATAAACACAGAAATTATTTTATGGATATTTATGTAGTTAGAAAAGATTTAAAAGATGAAGAGGTTATATTGGATAAAAGTGAAGTAGTCGACTGGACATGGTTATCTAAAAGTGAAATTGAACAGTTTATCGAAACCGGGAAAATGGTTCGTTCTGTTGGAATAAGATATAAAATGTTTGGAATGAATTTGATGGAGAATTAAATTTTTTCTTCAACAAATTCCAATAGGTCGAACAGTTTGATAAACTTGAATTGGTCGAATAGGTGAAAATTTGAATTTAACAAACAGGAGAGAGGCGGATTTAAATTGCTGACTGATATTATAGCGGAGCGATTTTTAAAAAAGTTAGGTACAGAAAGCTTTAACGAACGAATCAATATTGTAGAGAAATACAAAAAACAATGGGAGCTGTCTGAAATAGAATTTAAGCCAGAGTTTTCCGCTAACAGCCTGATTTTCTATGCGGTTTCAAAACGATATGGTAAGGTTATTCTCAAAATTCTTATCAACAATGGTTTTGACAAGGAAATACTGGCATTAAAATTGTTTCAAGGTGAGAATTTTTGTAAAATTTATGAGTATTCATTTGATGATAAGGTATACATAATGGAACGAATTGTGCCTGCCTATACTTTATATGAAAGTGCTCCCCGCAACGAACGTATTAAAATTGCAGGCGAAATATTTAAAGGACTGCACAAGACTGACTTGCCCGATAGTACATTCCCTACATACACCGAATGGTTTGAAGCTGGCAAAAAGGGTACAAAAAATCGTGAGGATTGTGAAGAATTGTATCAGTATCTTGACAGTGCAGAGCGAATGCTTACAGATATATGCAAAAAGTATTCTCGCAATCTTCTGCTGCACGGTGATTTACACCATGAGAGTATACTTAAAAATGAAAATGGAGGCTATACTGTTATTGACCCTAAAGGCGTAATAGGCGACCCTGTATTTGATTTATCGAGATTTATACTTGATGAGTTTAGAGATGATTTGACCTCAGCGCCAAAGGATGTAGTAATTGATTTCGTACAAAAGCTTGGTGACGGTGTAGGTATTCCTTGTGAGATTTTATTGCGCTGTTTGTATATTGAAACGGTCATTTGGCTTTTCAGAGAGGAACTCGCAAACGGAGAAAGTCTTGAAGAGTGCCAGCAGCTGATTATTAATATGAAAGTTGCGTATGAGTTTGCTCACAGCAGGAAAGAAAAATATATGGGTGACAATATCGAAGGAAAAGAATCAAGAGAAGTAATGTACACGTTATCATGAATTGTAATTCGTAAGAACAGAAGCTTTCAGGTTGTACCTGAGTTTATGTTAAAAAGACTTAGAGCATGGAAAATAGGGAAAATCAAGAAAAAGTAATGAAAAATGATGAATACGTCCTTGACAAGTAGCAATAGGAGAAACTGATTCATGGGAATACAAATAGGCGATGGAAATAAATTTACAAATTCCAATATTGCATAGAAAATTGAAGGAAAAATTATAAATTCTAATGTCGTAGAAAAAGATGAGTCCAGACAAACTAAATAAAAGAAAAGATTTTATGATCAGCATCCTTGGATTTCTGGATTTGTCATCTCAGCTATTGTTGCATTTTTATTTACTTTTTGGACAGATATTATTTGCTGGATTGAGAGGTGGTTTTGATGGCTAAAAGTCAAATAATTAAGGACTTAGCAAATGGAAGCATTGATACACAGACAGCATTAAAGAGGACAAAAGTATTGTTATAGGAATTTGATGACGAAAGATTATTAGAATGGGTTAATTATGAAATAGAGGGATATCCGGATGATGTGGAAGTGCCTGAATATCAACGGATTTCGGGACAGTCATTTTGCTCCTATATAAAAGGAACTATGTCAAGATTCTTAAAATACAGTAATGTGCCTTTATTTCTAGGCAATATGCCTGAAAACGAGCGGGAACTGTTTTATTATGCGAATATGAGAGAAAGTATAGGTGCGTTAAAAGGGACAATACATAAATATAAAAGAAAGGGAACATCCATAGGAAGAATAATTCCTGCTGAATATTATCCATATATTGTAAAGTGTAATAATGATATGGAGATGGTTATACAATCAGCTGAGATACAATTAAATATGCCACAAATTTTAAATATTTTTCCGAAAGTTGAAAACAAATCACAGCCGTGCGGCTTGACCACCGGCTCTGCCGGTGGTTTGGATGAGCCCCTCCGGGGCATTTTTCGG
>RAZA01000098.1 GCA_003612485.1 bacterium D16-50 | reverse complement strand
GCCATGGCGGATGCAGAAAGCAGCCAGAACGGGAATGATGACAGCCGGGAAAGCGGGGCAGAGGGGACCGGGGCTATGGAATCCGAAACGGCGGAACCCACAGAAGAACCATCGTCAGAAGAAGCACCGGAGCCCACAGCGGAGCCTGAAACCGGGGCGGAGGCACCCTCTGGCGGGAATGCCGATGAAAGCGGCAGCGTGACGCAGACCGGACAGTCCGGCAGTGCAGACCAGACAGACGAGGCAAACCAGACCGGGACAGCCACAGGGGAAGAAACAGCAGATTCTCCTTACACCATCAATGAAATGTCAAGTACGATGTACGCCAAATCAGCGGTAAATGTAAGAAACCAACCGTCAACGGATGGAGAAAAGGTCGGACGGTTGGCTTACGGTCAGGAAGTCACCGTGATAGGGCAGTGCGAAGAAACAGGTTGGTATCAGATTGAGTTGAATGGTGAAACCGTATTTGTAAGCAACAGTTACATCGTGGCGGAGAAGCCCGCAACTACAACGCAGACAGCGGGCAATCAGAGTTCCGCTGCTGGTCAGACAGCTAATCAGGATACAGCCCCCGGAACAGCGGCTGAAACTGATGACACGGCAACCGACGCCCAGCTGGTCAACAGCGAGTTTGTAGCTTTGCTGAATGCCGACAGACAGGCTTTGGGTCTTTCAACTGTCAGCGCCAACGGCACACTGGATTCCAACGCACTGGAGAGTGCTAAGAATCTCGTATCCAACTATACTCACGATGTGGTAGTAAGAAGCGGTGCCAATGTAGAGAACATCGGTATGGGTCAAACTTCAGTTGCAGAGATATATGCCGCTTGGAAAGCCAGTCCGGGTCACTGGGCGGCGATGACAGACCCCGGTCTTCAGTACATCTCTGTAGCAAGATGTGGAAACAGATGGGTGTATCTGGGGTACGCTAAAGAGGTAATGGATAACTACACAGATGCAAATGGTAACATTAATATTGATGCTGCAGTGCAAGATGGAGTCGTGGAAGAGATTGATTCGGTGGAAGACCCTGAAACAGGAAAAGGTCAGACAGTGTACGGCACGGAGGGTGTCAAGACTGGAGAGCAGGCTGTTGAAGATGGAGACATGACACAAGAAGAGCTGGACGAACTTAACGATATTTTCGATAGCTATCGCTAATAGCATATTGTGTAAAAAGCAACCGAAATGAGGTTGCTTTTTTAATGCTTTCGTATTCTGCAGAAACTTCAAATGAAAATTTCTTTCCCTTAGTAGTATTTTACTATATGTATATACTTTAGAAAGGGAGAGTAAATCGTATGAAATGGAAAAGAAAAGGAAAACAAGTTTTTGCGATGATGCTTGCCGTAGCGACTCTGTTAAGCGGTTGTGCGCCTAATGGTATCTATGCGGACGAAGAGCTGCTTTTGCTTTTAGACATTCTGTAGACACACGGTAGACAGTGTGCATTCCTCCTTGATTTTATTGGAATTGTTGCCTCTACCTCAGGATTCTTCTTTTCCGGTTCTGGCATCTCCCTATCTTCACTGGGGGGTGCCTCTGGAATGTTTGGAGACCTAAATCCGGTGTCAGGAAATACATGGTTTCCGCCACATACAGCAGCACGTCCTCAGGGGCAGCTTTTTTTTGGAATATATTTTTTCAGGACAGAAGTCAGAACCACCAGCCCATAGCTGAGGCATATGTTCTTGTACCGGCTCTTCACGGAATAGGCCAGATTCCTATTGACAAAAACCCCGGGGGGGTTACTCTATAGGTGAATAAATCCTTGAATGGATTTCTGGAGAGAATAACTTCTCGGAATCTCAATGAATGAGATGCCACTTGAAAATTGACAACTGAATATCGTGCAGAAAAAGA
>RAZA01000097.1 GCA_003612485.1 bacterium D16-50 | reverse complement strand
TCCGCTGGTATGGAGGGAAAAGGAACATAAACGAGGAGTATGATACGGTGATGGTCGTCGATTCGGGCGCCCTGAAGACAGACAGCTACAATTTCATGACACACCTGTTCGCCATATGGAAGAGTGAGAGACATATTGAGGTGTTTAGGAAGCAGCTGGAACACTACTATGAATGGAATCTGAAGTATGGCATGGGGCCTAAGGCAGAGGGATGACGCAGCGCAGGACATGGACATATTTGACGCATGCATATCTGGGATCAATAAGGGCAAGACGAACTTTGATGGGCTCCCTTCAAAATCCTAATTTGGATTTAGATGTAAGATTATTTTTGCAAGAAAAACTGGATTGGATAGATAGCTATATCTTAAGGATTGAGAATTTATTTGCGCCTTATGGAGGGATTAGATGACTGAAAGGATACTTGATGATCCCTTTTGTGGCGAAATGTATGATGGACAAATGGTGGAACTGTTGTCAAGGGTACTTAAAACTCATGTATCAGGAGCCAGTACCTGCGGGCCCGGTACTACTGCGTGACCACGGCCAGCTTCCTGACGGAGGACGCATACCTTGGGAGCATCCGGGAGCCCTTGACGCTGAATAGGTGCAACTACTGCCTGAGCAGCTACCTGAACTATAGGGATCCCAGCGGGAAGTTCTCCGTCGAGGCGTGGGAGAAGACGGAGGCCTTTGTGTCAGGGGTGTTCGGCTCTATGACGAAGGGGGCGCTGCTGAAGCTGTCCGAGATCGGCTACCCATTCGTGGCATGGGAAAACCTGATGGAGCGGCTGGGAGGTCCTTCCCATGGATTCTACAAGGGACTGATGGATGACTACTTAGACATGGCAGAGAACTATGTTCTGAGCCTCTCCGGGGAGGCATCGGAGCGGACCGAGTATTACGCAGGGAGATGCACGGGTGACGTGCTCTTTGGCATGATGGGCGCAGCCGAGATTGTGTATGGCGGTGCGAGGATATATGGCGGCTTTCAGGGAATTGGCATTGGAATCGCAGGCGGAGGCAATGCCATCGTGGTTTCTGCGGGCGTAGCTAAGGTGGTCAAGGGAATAGCCATTGCGGCAGACGGGACGTTGACGGTCACGCAGGGTCTCCATATGCTTGAGGGCGATATGGATCGGCTGGAGGAGAGTAAGGGGAAAGTTGAAGAAAAAACAAATAAGATTCCAGATAATGATTCTATTATAGGACATATTTTTCGGAACGCTGAAGGACATTTTTTGGATATGCCAGAAAATAGAGCTTTATTGGAAAATGTAGCAAATAGTAAGGAGAATTTTCATGGTGTAGATAAGTACGGCAATGAATGGTATTCGGAAATTTTAGAAAATGGAAAGGAGGTTTGGGTGGAGACGAGAAATGGCAATATAAAGGAAGAACATAAATTGGAAAATATGATGGTATTTTTGCCCTTTTTCTTTATTTTGGATCAAGGTTATGGAGAATGCAAGGAAGATGATTTAGGTGGGTTTTTAGGTGCTATCTCACCAGAGCTGTGGGGTGATGGAAAACCTATTGACAGAGCAATATTGCATGAATGGAATTCGTTTTGTGGAAAAGAAATGATTTGTGAATATAATTTGGTAAAAAAAGTATATGATTTTTTGGAGCTGTATGAAAAATTTTATGGGTATGATTTTTCAAAAATAAAGCAATGGTTAATTTCAAAAGCAAATGAGGCAGTTGTCAGAAAGGCTTTTGAGAAAAGTCGAATAATGCAACAAAAATATCAATATGAATAGATCGTTGGAGAGAGCGGTAGATGATAATGGGAGCTGGCCACGGTGATAGAGAAGGTCAAGGAGCGTGGAAGGGCAAATGTACAAAACTGCGAGCCCATACCGGTGAGGCAGCAGGGCTG
>RAZA01000096.1 GCA_003612485.1 bacterium D16-50 | reverse complement strand
AATCGAGTAGGAGGCGGTGACTAACCGCCGTCCTCTCACACCACCGTGCGTACCGTTCGGTACACGGCGGTTTCAACAGTTGACGTGCACTGACTGATAGGCTGTGGCTAAGTCATAAAAGCCACTGTTTATCAGTCTTTCTTTTGTTAATGCTCTGTTGACCGCTCCCATTCCCGATACATACCAGTATTTCCTGCGGCTGTTTGCCGCCTGATGTGCAAAATATTCGGGTATCCCTAGTTTCATAAGGTTTCTTTTCTTGGTTTTAGGTAACTTCCACTGTTTCCATATACACATGCGGATTCTGTGGTACAGCCATGAGTTGAGGGCATCTATCTTGTTCTTCATATCTGCTATTCCGTAGTAATTCAGCCATCCACGCATGTACCTCTCTATCTTCTTTAATGAAGGACGTATGCTCTGACAAGACCTTCGGGAACTAAGCTCTTTCAGTTTTGACTTCATCTTCTTCCATGACTTTCCATGAACTCGGACATAAACGCCCTTTCCGTTCTTTCCCAATGTAAAGCCAAGGAACTTAAAATTTCGGATTGCAAACACGCTCACCACACGACTTTTCTTTTGATTCACTTTCAGTTTCAGCGTTCCTTCCAGATACTTCGTGCTTGATTCCAGTAATCTCTTTGCAGCTCTGTCGCTTTTGGCTAACAATACGATATCATCTGCATAACGTACAAAAGCCACTCCCCGCTTCTCGTACTCCTGGTCGAACTCATTCAGATAGACATTCGCCAGCAGCGGTGAAATATTTCCTCCCTGTGGCGAACCTTCTTCTGTTTCCATGACTACCCCGTTTTCCATCACACCACTCTTTAAGTACCTCTTAACCCACTGGATTACCCTTTCGTCCTTCACACTTCTGCGCAGGATATTTAAGAGTATCTCATGATTCAGGGTGTCGAAATATCTTGATAAGTCCAATGCTACCGCATGGGTATATCCCTGCTCTGCATACTCCTTTACCTTCTGAATGGCTTCTTTTGCACTTCTTCCCGGGCGATAACCGTAACTGCTCTCCGAGTACAGCGGTTCGTATACCGGTATAAGACGCTGTGTTATGGCTTGTTGGAAAATACGGTCTTTTACGGTCGGAATACCAAGCTTTCGTATTCCACCGTCTGGCTTGGGAATCTCCACTCGTCTCACCGGGTCGGGGGTGTATTTTCCCCTTCTGATTCTCTCAGTAAGCTCTTTCTGGTTCTCCCTCAGGTATGCGCCTATTTCCTCCACGGTTATCCCGTCAATTCCCGGCGCACCCTTGTTTGCCTTTACTCTCTTAAAAGCTCTGTTGAGGTTGTCCTTTTCCAGTATCTCCTCCAAAAGTTCCGGCTGTGCACTGTCCCGTTCCTTCCATATCCGGCGGAATGAACGGTGCGCTCTCACATACCCTTCACGTTCCGCGCTATCTCTTTGCGAGCAGCTGTCTTTGTTTTCTACACCCAAAGTTCTTTCCTCCTTTCCCGGTTGTACTAAAGACTCCTATTGATTCGGTCCTTCACCTCTCGGCTACTATGACCTCGGCTGACTTCTGTACATTCAGTATTATCTCACGATAATGGTTATCCCTTTCAGGACGTATCATACAGACCTCCCCGGGTACCACACGTTTCTTTCTCTCCATCTATCTGCCACATTTACCATACATGATTCCGTGTAGTTATTGGGCTTCAACTTGTCTTGCAGTCTTACCCTCATGCATAGCCTGATGTGATTTCTGTTCGTCAGACCAGAGATTTGCCCACGGGTTAGTATGTTCCCCATATCCGGCTTCCTTCAGATTCCACCTCACGATGGACACCCTTGCCTTCGGCTATATCCTTCCCACTACCGGGCGGATTCCGGACTTGCACCGGTTAGAAACGTGCGCCGCCGGGCGCACAA
>RAZA01000095.1 GCA_003612485.1 bacterium D16-50 | reverse complement strand
CCTCGTATAATAAGTTTATAGCCAGTCAGAACAGGCTATAGACTTATTCTTTTTGTGATATAGATGCAGGATGATTTCTAAGAGGGCTCCCTCTCTATCCCTTCCCATCTATACAATTAATAGTTACCTGTCTCATTTCTTTCTATATAGATGTAAGGAGTTTCTGATGGGAGTCTGTAATGGGGTTCCCCTCTCCCGTAATGCTGGCTGTCCTTTTCCATCTATACGTTACTTATTACTTTTTTCCAGAGCCTCCCGGTGCTATAATGGTTCCCAGTGGAACCTGGGCTAAGGTACTGCTTCATCCCTCCTGCAAAGCATCCGCTATTGCTCAGAAAGCATGCAGCCCACACCGCCGTACCTTGACTGCTTACACAAATGCTGCACCGCCAGGTCTAGCCTCCAGCAGGGTATTTCTCCTGGACCGGTGCTGATAACGCGAGGTTGCAGCTGGTACCCCGGGCCGGGATAAGCTTTGGCCTCTGTTCCCCATCCTTATCGGAAAGGTGGTGATTACACATGAAGAAGATAAAAATTGATTACCTGTCAACGCTTTTTGTGGGGATTGACATCGGTTCCCGCACCAACGTCATTTCTGCCATCAACTTCGACCAGGACTTCCTGGTCAGGATGGTCCCCGTGGCCAATGCACAGGGCGGCGCAGAGCAGATGGAGGAGATGGTTGCCCAGGTGCTTTCACAGCACCATGAGTTCCGGGCTGTCATCATCGGGCTGGAATCCACTGGTTTTTACGGCGTACATATCGCCAATTACCTATCCACCTCCGAAAAGCTGGCTCCTTTTTCTACAAAGGTCTACTGCCTCAACCCCAATGAGGTAAAGCAGTATAAGAAATCCTTTAACTCCCTTGACAAGAACGACGGCATTGACTCCTTTGTCATTGCTGATTTTGCAAGGGTAGGGCGCATCCATACGGAACCCTGGAGGGGCGCACAGTACCTTGCCCTCCAGCGGCTTACCAGGCACAGGCTCCATATCACGGAATGCATCGCCAGGGAGAAGACCTACATGCTGAACAACATTTTCCTTAAGTTCAGCGAATTTGCCATGCTCAATAAAGACGAGCATCCTTTCTCTGACAAGTATGGCGCCACGGCCGAAGCCGTCCTGACGGACTACCTCTCCACAGAAGACATTGTGGACGCATCCGTAGATGAGCTGGTTGCTTTTATCAGTTCCAAAAGCCGTGGGCGGATCGCCGACCCGGAACAGACCACTTATCTGCTCCAGAAGGCCGCACAGGACTCCTACCGGCTGGACCAGTGCCTTTACGAGCCGCTGACCGTTTCGATCGGCTGTTCCTTCAACTGCATCAGCGCCTTTGAAAAAGAGCTTAAGGCCATAAACGCCGCAATCCAGAGAGCCGTAAAGGGCCTCAACCCCACGGAGTACCAGATACTGACCTCCGTGCCCGGCATCGGCCCGGTCTATGCCAGTGGGATACTTGCTGAGCTTGGCACCATCAAGTGCTTTAAGAGCAACGATGCCCTTGCCAAATACTGCGGCATTGTCTGGAAAGAGAACCAGTCCGGGGAGTTCGAGGCAGAAGATACTCCCATGAACAAAGCCGGCAACCGCTACCTGCGGTATTACATGATCGAAGCTGCCGGGAGCGTGATGCAGCACTGCCCGGAGTACAAAGCCTTTTATGACAAGAAATTTGCTGAGGTAAGAACCCATCAGCACAAACGAGCACTCGCGTTGACTTCCCGTAAACTGATACGTATGCTTTTTGGACTGCTGGCCAATGGCAAACTCTACTCTGTGGAAAAGAGTAGGTAATCCATAGCGGATATCAAACTTACGTTCTTTTGGGGCAGTAGGTCTATTAAAGTTACCCTTTTTCCAGAAAATCTTTTTTATTTTCCTCTTGACATTTTACCAAATTGCTT
>RAZA01000094.1 GCA_003612485.1 bacterium D16-50 | reverse complement strand
GAAAACCTCTATCAGATTGACTTGCTGAACGGGAGCAAGAACCGCATTACCGAGCGTGAGTATTGGGCGAAGCGGAAAGGACAAGCCGCACTGGATAAGGAGAACGCTTCCCAAGCCGCCACGGGAGAGCCGCCCAAACAGACCAAGTTTGAAACCGACAAGGAGAAGCTACGGCGCACAATCCGAGCCGCCCTGTCCTCTGCCGTTTCCTTTGAAGATTTTTCCGGGAAACTGCTACAACAGGGCGTGACCGTCAAGGAGAGCCGGGGGAGATTGTCATATCTCACGCCGGACAGGACGAAGCCCATTACCGCCCGGAAACTGGGTGATGATTTTGACCGAGCCGCCGTACTGGAAGCACTCACCATAAACGCACAGAACGCCGCCAGAGCCGCCGAAACGCCCCTACCCCAACAGGAATACCCCCGCAGCATAAAAGACCGCCTACAGCGCAACAAAGCCGCCATAAACGCCCCGAAACAGGACAGCGTACAGCGCATGGTAGACATAGCCGCCAAGAAAGCCGAGGGCAAGGGGAAAGGCTATGAGAAATGGGCGACCTTACACAACTTGAAGCAAATGGCGGCTACCATGAGCGTTTACGAGGAATCCGGCTTTTCTTCCCCGGAAGAACTGGAAACCGCCCTTGCCGCCGCCAGTGACGGATTGCATGAAACCACCGGGAAACTGAAAGCCGTGGAAAGCACCTTGCGGGAGAAAAAGGACTTGCAGAAACAGCTATTGGCGTATATCAAGACCAAGCCCGCCCGTGACGGATTGCGGGCGCAGAAAACCGAGAAAGCCCGGAGAGCCTACCGGGAGCAGCACGAAAGCGAGTTTATCATTTCCGAATCTGCCGCCCGGTATTTCAAGGCAAACGGCATTTCCAAACTGCCAGCTTCCAAGACCTTACAAACGGAGATTGAGCAGCTTACAAGGGAGAAAAACAGCCTTTACAACGAGTACCGGGAGAAGAAAGAGAACGTCCGGGAATTGCAGACCGTGAAAAGCAATCTTGACAAGATATTACGCCGTGAGCCGGAACGGGGAAAGGGGCGGGAAAATGAATGGTAAACGCCCCTACATGGACTACCCACAGTACAGAGCCGCCCGCCGCCTTGTGCATGAGTGCTGCAACTACGATAACGGCAACTGTATCTTGCTGGATAACGGCGAGCCTTGCGTATGCGTCCAGAGTATCAGCTATTCGCTTATATGCCGCTGGTTCATAGCCGCCGTGCTGCCGCTGGACGGGAAGCTGGAAGCCGCCCTTTTGCACCGGGCAGACAGGAAACGCTGTACCGAGTGCGGCGGGTATTTTCTCCCAAAGTCCAACCGTGGGAAATACTGCCCGGATTGCGCCGCAAGAGTGCGCCGCCGGAAAGAAGCCGACAGACAGCGGAAAAGATACCACCTTTCTACGCATTTAGGCTATGAAAGAAGCCCGTAAATCAAGGCTTTTTTGACCGCCCTCAACGGGTAGCCGATACATTTATCCTTTACCCCCGAAAATGCCGTTTTAACTGCGTAACAGGAAGCCACAGACAGGAGGTGAGAACCATAACCGAATACATCACAGCCGACACCATATTGCCCCGTTTTCTGCCCTATCCCTATTTTCTGCTGAAAATGGACTTGTCGCATACTGCAAGGCTGCTCTATGGGCTGCTTCTTGACCGTTCCACCCTCTCACAGAAGAACGGCTGGCAGGACAGCGAGGGCAGGACGTACATTGTCTATCCCGTTTCGGAGATAACGGAAATGCTGGATAAAGGCAGCACCGCCATAAAAAGCGCACTGAACGAGCTGGACGCTGCCGGGCTTCTGGTGAGGGAACGCCGGGGCTTCTCCGCACCGAACCGCCTTTATATAAAAATACCGCAAATGCCAGTGGTACAGTTTTCCGACCATATGACAGCCATACAGCCGGAAAACCGACCCTC
>RAZA01000092.1 GCA_003612485.1 bacterium D16-50 | reverse complement strand
TATCCCGTTTTAAACACTTGAATAGTTTAAAAAAGCCGATATCCCGCATAAACACTGGGAGTGTCGGCTTTTCTAAAGGGCAGAAATGTTGTATGTGAACCCTATGTCAAAATTTTTTTGAGTTTTCCGTTCAGGTCTTTGGGTCTGTAGTGGAGTTTGTCCAGCCCCAGCTGGGTCATTTCAGACAGGGCATCAAGTGTTCTGCTTCCGTTATAAAGGGCCATGTACTCAACATCATGTATATTAGTAACATTCATATTCTTTAATGTGGAGATCAGGTTCTCTGTTGTCACATGAGTCTTTTGGTCATCTAGCTTTGCTTCCAGCAAACGGTATACCAACAGCGTTGTGTAGCAGATCAAAAAATGTGCCTTTATACGTTCTGGAAGCCTATGGTTGATCGGTCTGCCGGAAAAATTTGTTTTCATGATCCGGAAACAGTCTTCGATCCGGTATCTTTTGTGTGAAACTGCCAGTATGTCTTTTGCCGGATCCATCAGGTTGGTTGCAACGGCATAATAGCCGTCATATTTTTCTTCTTCAGCAATCTTTTCTTCATCAAGCTTATACTCAACTGTTGCCTTTTCACCTGATTTCGTCTGAGAGATTCTCTTCATGAATCTTCTGACATCGTTCGGGCCTTTTTTTATTTCTTCCGGGTCTTTCAGCTCCAGAAGTTTTTTGGCCCGTTCTATCTGGCGGTTCCGTACAGTTCTCTGGTATTCCATCATTTTACGAGAGAAAGTGACAATAATCCTCTGCTCCAGGATGCCGGCGGCCTTCACCTTTTTTGTCCGGCCATTTTTCAGTATTTTTTCTTCGTAAAGTCCCAGGCCAACAGCCCTGTCAGCAGCGATCACTTTATAGGCAGAGTCATTGTACAGGCCGAGGTTCTTTTCATCCTGTTTATCAAACTTTTTCATGTCGCTGATCTTAACAGGTTCGTCATTAGAGAGCAGGCGGTATTCAAAGTCATTAAATACGGCTTTTTTCAGTGTGCCACTGAGCTTTTTGACTGATTGTGTGACGATGAAGGCCCTGCCGCCCATGCTGTTGAACTTGCGGATGTTATAGGAACCCAGGCCGGCATCGGCACAGTAGATAAATTTGGCGTTATCCAGCATTTTCAGGACTTCCTTTTCCAGCGGGACGGCGGTGAGCTGTTCGCTGGTATTTCCCGGGTGCAGACACATGGTGATGGGGATTCCGCGGCTGTCCATGAAGAGTCCCATTTCAACGATGGGGTTGGGCCGGTGTTCCTTACTGAGGCCAAATTTCCGCAGGCCGCTTATGGTTTCGCCGGTAACCTCATCCACCACATCCTCGTCCGGCTGTTCGCATTCGCAGTAGAAGTTTGTGCAGTCATAATAGAGGACAGATGTGTCCCTCTTTGCAACAGAACTGCTGTTTTTATAAAGCCATGCCAGATAGCCATCGTAATTGTCTGCCAGCAGATCCATGAACCGGAGGATGTGCTGGTAATCGAAAGAGGGCTGTTCATAATAGGAAGAGAGCCTTCCCCATGTGGCAAATTTGGAGGCAGGGTCCAGGATCCTGGCATAGGTCAGGAAGCGTGACACTGTATAAGAGTCAAAAGTGATCTTCCTGCCATCGGTTATCTGTTTAAAGAATTCTTTTAGCTTTAAGTCCTTCATGATGTACTGGAGGAAAAAATAGCCGGTGTTTACCCATGTGGGGGAAGATATGTCATCGTCTGAATGTTTAACCCTTTCGTTAAAATCGGCAGTCAGGTCAAAGGCAACCCTGCCAACACGGTATTCCTCATTCAACTTCCGGATCTCTTCTTTTACATATGCGAGAGGGTCATCTGTAATTTTCAGGAGTTCAGAATGCTTGCCGAATTTCTTCACGTTTTTGGAGGTTACTTTCTTACCGTTCCGAACCCCCTGCTGTCCATAGTATGTAGGGTCTTTGAGCCGCTTGTCATAGTATAGTTTCATAACATGCCCTCCTCTACCCTTAA
>RAZA01000091.1 GCA_003612485.1 bacterium D16-50 | reverse complement strand
TTTATGAGTGATTACGATAACGCCATTTTCCGGCTTGCCACGGCACAGGAAGCAGAGCCGGAGGACTACACGGGTAAGGACGGGCTTTTATATTGCGGGAGCTGCCGCCAGCCCAAAGAAGCCTACTTCCCGGAGGGCAAAACATTTTTCGGACGTGACCGACACCCGAAAGAATGTGACTGCCAGAGAAAACGCCGGGAAAAGCTGGAAGCCAGCCACCGGGAATACAAGCACCGGGAGGAAGTGGAACGGCTGAAACGAAAGGGATTTACAGACCCGGCTATGCGGGAATGGACGTTTGAGAACGACAACGGGAAATGCCCCCAAATGCACAAAGCCCATGCCTATGTGGAGTGTTGGGAAGAAATGAAAGCCGGGAATATCGGCTATCTGTTATGGGGCATGGTAGGCACAGGCAAAAGCTATTTCGCCGGGTGTATCGCCAACGCCCTCATGGAGCAAGAAGTTTCCGTGTGCATGACAAACTTTGCCCTTATCCTCAATGACCTTTCCGCCAGCTACAAGGACAGGAACGAGTACATAGCCCGCCTTTGCAGCTTCCCTCTGCTTATCCTTGACGATTTCGGCATGGAGCGTGGCACAGAATACGGGCTTGAACAGGTTTACAACGTGATTGATAGCCGATACCGTAGCAGAAAGCCGCTGATTGTCACAACAAATTTGACGCTGGAGGAATTGCAGAACCCGGAGGACACCGCCCATGCCCGGATATATGACCGCCTTACAGAAATGTGTACCCCCGTCCGCATTACCGGGGAGAATTTCAGAAAAGCCAGAGCAAGGGAGAAAATGGAACAGCTTAAAACGCTGCTGAACAGAAAGGAGAGCCTATGACCGACACCCCCAACAGAAGCACCGCCACTACCGCCCGCCGCCCGGATTGCGTGACCGAGGTACGCCGGGGGAACACCGTCCTTGTGGTTTCCGGCTACTTCAAGCAAGGCACGACCGCCACCGCCGCCGACAAGATGATGAAAGTGCTGGAAGCCGAAAGCGCAGCCGGGAAACAAGCCGCCCTTTACTGCATAAACGGGGCATGAAAAAGCGGTCATGCCGGGGAGCGTGACCGCCAAAACGGAGCTTTACAGAGGGCGGCGCATAACAATTTCTTCTTCTGTTTCGCCCATCACTGTTTTTACCGTTTCAAAGCCAAGCCGTTGATACAGGCGAAATGCTGGATTTGATTTCTGGACGGAAAGGGAAACTGCATTGAAGCCATCTTCTTGCAGCCTTTCCATCAATGCCCGCATAAGGGAAGTACCAATGCCATACCCACGGTAAGGGCGGCAGACAGCAAGGGCAAGCGACGGCGTATTATCGTCAATATGCCCATAATCATTCATTATGCGTGCCCATATCGCCCCTATAATTTCATTGCCGGAAACGGCGACAAAGCCATAGTCCGTTTCCTCTTCCCCGAAATTGTGAAGATATACCTGTAAGTCAGGTATATTTATGATTTCTTTTGGCGGGCGTGGGCTTCCCTCTGGAACATAGATTGCTTCGTACAGAAAACCGCCTAAAAGGTGACATTCATTTTTATGTATTTTTCTGATTTGGTAATCCATTCTGTTACTCCTTTGATTTTATTTTCAAAGGTATTTTACCACAGAAACCTAAATTTTTCCACGCCTAAAGGAGCTACGATAAGCCTTAATAAGAAAATATGATATTTTTCGACATAAAGAAGCAAAAAGGACTGTACAGCAAGCCCCGCCCTATGGTAAAATAAACCTACGGAATAGTGGGGCTGGCTGTCGGAAATGGAGGAAACCATGACAAGACAGACCACCCAAAAACTGATTACCGCCCTATATCCGAGATTGTCGCACGAGGACACGCTTCAAGGTGAATCCAACTCCATAAGCAACCAGAAGCGGATTCTGGAAGCCTACGCAAAACAGAACGGCTTTTCCAACCTCAAATGGTACACGGACGACGGATTCTCCGGGGCAAATTTCCAAAGACCCGGCTTCCAGTCCATGCTTGCCGACATTGAAGCGGGGCTTGTGGGAACGGTTATCGTAAA
>RAZA01000090.1 GCA_003612485.1 bacterium D16-50 | reverse complement strand
CCGTCTATCGCTTTTTCAATGCAGCGGAATCCCATAAAATGTGGGGTTCCGCTGTTTTTTGTGTTTCTAAAATCCTATAGACCGATGTAGACAGTATAAACGTTCTGCTGTTATTCGGTTTCTGGTTGACTGGTACGGGGCTGAAGAAGTACTTGCCCGTAATTGTTGCCTCTGCCTCAGGGTTCTTCTTTTCCGGTTCTGGCGTCTCCCTATCTTCACTGGGCGGTGTCTCTGGAATGTATTCTTCCAGAACGCTGGTCAGAACCACCAGCCCATAGCTGAGGCATATGTTCTTGTACCGGCTCTTCACGGAATCTTCACGGAATAGGCCAGATTCCTATTGACAAAAACCCCGGGGGGGTTACTCTATAGGTGAATAAATCCTTGAATGGATTTCTGGAGAGAATCTCGAGGAGGAGACGGGCATGAAGAAGAAAATCGTGACGGTATTGCTGATCACAGTAATGACGGCCAGTGTTTTTGCTGGCTGCGGAAATAGGATGGAGGGGGACGGCAAGGTGCAGGCCATGGCGGATGCAGAAAGCAGCCAGAACGGGAATGATGACAGCCGGGAAAGCGGGGCAGAGGGGACCGGCGCTATGGAATTCAAACCGGAGGAAACGGCGGAACCCACAGAAGAACCGGCGTCAGAAGGAACAGCGGAGCCTGAAACTGGGTCGGAGGCATCCTCTGGCGGGAATGCCGATGAAAGCGGCAGCGTGACGCAGACCGGGCAGTCCGGCAGTGCAGTCCAGACAGATGAGGCAGACGAGGCAAACCAGACCGGGACAGCCATAGGGGAAGAAACAGCAGACTCTCCCTACACCATCAATGAAGCCGTGACCGGAACAATGTATGCCAAATCGGCGGTGAACGTAAGGAACCAGCCGTCAACGGATGGCGAGAAAGTTGGTAGGCTCGCATACGGCCAGGAAGTCACCGTGACGGGGCAGTGCAAAGAGACCGGATGGTACCAGATTGAGCTGAATGGGGAGAAAGCCTTTGTAAGCAACGGCTATATCGTATCCGAGAAGCCTGCAGCCACAACGCAGACAGCGGGGAATACGGGTAATCAGGGTTCAGGCTCCGGTCAGACAGCCAACCAAGGTTCCGGTTCTGACCAGACAGCGGCCAAGACCGATGATGCTGCAACGGATGCCCAGCTGGTTAACAGTGAGTTTCTCGCTTTGCTTAACGCCGATAGACAAGCAATGGGGCTTTCGACTGTAAGTGCTGATGGGACACTGGACTCCAATGCACTGGAGAGTGCTAAAGCGGTTGTATCCAACTATTCTCATGATGCGCTTGCGTCGACAAGAGGAGGCGCTAACAGAGAGAATATTGCACAAGGTCAGACCTCTGTTGCACAGCTGTACGAAGCATGGAAAGCAAGCCCGGGCCACTGGGCAGCAATGGTCGATTCAGGCCTTCAATATATCTCTGTAGCAAGATGCGGCAATTACTGGGTATATCTCGGGTACGCTAAAGACATCATAGAGGACAAATACACAGATGAAAATGGCAATATCGACATAGACGCGGCGGTAAATGACGGAGCCATGCACGAAATCGGTACAACAACAGACCCAGATACAGGCAGTAGTTCAACAATTTACGGCTCAGAGGGGGTAATGTCTGCAGAAGATGCAATTGAAAACGGGGTTATAACGGAAGAAGAAAATAAAGCTCTTGATGATATCTTTGCTAACTGGTGATTGGTTCTTAAATATATAAAGGTGACGACAGAAATAATAACTTTCAAAGTGGCACATTCACCCAGCAATCTTTTCTTCCAGAACAGTGGTCAGAACCACCAGCCCACAGCTGAGGCATATGTTCTTGTACCGGCTCTTCACGGAATAGGCCAGATTCCTATTGACAAAAACCCCGGGGGGGTTACTCTATAGGTGAATAAATCCTTGAATGGATTTCTGGAGAGAATCTCGAGGAGGAGACGGGCATGAAGAAGAAAATCGTGACGGTATTGCTGATCACAGCAATGACGGCCAGTGTTTTTGCTGGCTGCGGAAATAGGATGGAGGGGGACGGCAAGG
>RAZA01000089.1 GCA_003612485.1 bacterium D16-50 | reverse complement strand
GAGTCAGCACCCGCAGGCCCGAAACCGGGTGATCTACCCGTGCCCAGGCCGAAGCCGCCGTAAAGGGCGGTGGAGGGCCGAACGCACATCCGTTGAAAAGGGTGGCGATGAGGTGCGGGTAGGGGAGAAATTCCAACCGAACCCGGAGATAGCTGGTTCTCCCCGAAATAGCTTTAGGGCTAGCCCCGCCGCAGCCTGGCGGAGGTAGAGCACTGGATTCCCGCGGGGGCGTCAAAGCCTACCAAAGGATACCAAACTCCGAATGCCGCGCAGGCGGTCGGCGGGAGTCAGGCCGCACGAGACAAGTCGGGCGGCCGAGAGGGGAAGAGCCCGGACCCGCGGCCAAGGCCCCCAAGTGCATGTTAAGTGGGAAAGGATGTGGGGCTTCGAAGACAGCTAGGACGTTGGCCCAGAAGCAGCCACGCATTGAAAGAGTGCGTAACAGCTCACTAGCCGAGAGGCCCCGCGCCGAAAATGTCCGGGGCTGAAACATGCCGCCGAAGCCCGGGGCGCCGCTTTTTTAAGCGGCGCGGTAGGGGAGCGTTGCCGGCGCAGGGAAGCCGCACCGTGAGGGGCGGTGGAGCGCCGGGAAGAGAGAATGCCGGAATGAGTAGCGAGAGGGGGGTGGGAATCCCCCCGGCCGAATATCCGAGGTTTCCAGGGTGAAGCTCGTCTTCCCTGGGTGAGTCGGGGCCTAAGGCGAGGCCGGAGGGCGTAGCCGATGGACAGCAGGTGGAGATTCCTGCACTGCGCGCGGCCAGAAGATGCGGGGACGCGCGCGCGAGGCGCATGCCGGGCGGGGGAAGCCCGGCGTGCGGCGCGGGGGGAGGGGCAGCGAAGAGGGCCCCGTGAATCCTTATGCGCCGCACGGACCGAAGAAGAGTAGGGAAGAGCGCTGAGCGCGCGCCGAGAAAAGCCGCTATGGCGCCGCGCGCACCCGTACCGCAGACCGACACAGGTGGATGGGGAGAGGATCCTCAGGCCGACGGGAGAAGCACTGCCAAGGAACTCGGCAAAATGGTCCCGTAACCTAGGGAGAAGGGACGCCCCCGAGAGGGGGCCGCAGGGAAGAGGCCCAAGCAACTGTTTAGCAAAAACACAGGTCTGTGCGAAGCCGCAAGGCGAGGTATACGGGCTGACGCCTGCCCGGTGCTGGAAGGTCAAGAGGAGGCGTTAGCCGCGAGGCGAGGCGCCGAACCCAAGCCCCAGTAAACGGCGGCCGTAACTATAACGGTCCTAAGGTAGCGAAATTCCTTGGCGGGTAAGTTCCGCCCCGCACGAAAGGCGTAATGATTTGGGCGCTGTCTCGGCAGTGCACCCGGTGAAATTGAAGTGCCAGTGAAGATGCTGGCTACCTGCGCCAGGACGGAAAGACCCCATGGAGCTTCACTCCAGCCAGGTGCTGGGGTCTGGTGCCGCACGTACAGGATAGGCGGGAGGCAATGAAGGGGGGACGCCAGTCCCCCCGGAGCCGCCGTTGGGATACCGCCCCTGCGGCACCGGCCCCCTAACCCGCGCCCCTGAACCGGGGCGGGGGACACCGCCCGGCGGGGAGTTTGACTGGGGCGGTCGCCTCCGAAAGGGTATCGGAGGCGCTCAAAGGTCACCTCAGGATGGACGGGAACCATCCGTAGAGCGCAAAGGCAGAAGGTGGCCCGACTGCGACACCGACGGGTGGGGCAGGCGCGAAAGCGGGACTTAGTGATCCGGTGGCGGGGAGTGGGACCGCCATCGCTCAACGGACAAAAGCTACCCTGGGGATAACAGGCTTATCACCCCCAAGAGTCCACATCGACGGGGTGGTTTGGCACCTCGATGTCGGCTCATCGCATCCTGGGGCCGCAGCAGGTCCCAAGGGTTGGGCTGTTCGCCCATCAAAGCGGTACGCGAGCTGGGTTCAGAACGTCGTGAGACAGTTCGGTCCCTATCCGGCGCAGGCGCGGGAGACCTGAGGGGAGCCGTCCCCAGTACGAGAGGACCGGGACGGACGGGCCGCTGGTGCACCTGTTGGGGGGCCGCCCCCACGGCAGGGTAGCCAAGCCCGGCAGGGATAAGCGCTGAAGGCATCTAAGCGCGAAGCCCTCCCCGAGAA
>RAZA01000008.1 GCA_003612485.1 bacterium D16-50 | reverse complement strand
AGTTATTTTATCATAAATATGCTGAAAAGTCAGTAAAATCAATGGTTTACAGACTTAAAAAGCAGACACTAATTAATAGAATTTCTATTAATTAGTGTCTATCCAGAAATATACTCTTTCATCTACCGCTTCTGTTAATACCCCGCCATTTGAGTATGCAACTGCTTGCGAAGCAATATTATCTTTACAGATTGTTAGCAAGGCTCTTTCTATTCCAGCCTCTTTTGCCTTCGTAAGTAATAATTTCAGCAACTCTTTTCCATAGCCCTTTCCACGAAAAGGAGAAGCTATCCCATATCCTATATTTCCGCCTACTTTCTTTAAGGCTTCAGTCAAATAAATCCTTACATTTCCAAAACCGACTGGTACACCGTCAACATATAACCAATAGGTGGTAGAGGGCACTTTCCAACCGTCTACAATACCTTCTTGTTCTGACTCCACTTGTTTCCCTATAAGCCATTGTTTATATTCTTCATATGTCATCCCGTTTACTTTGTTCTGTAGACCGTTTTCCTCCCCTGGAATACTTTGCAGCAAATCATAAATTTCAATACCGTCACTGGGCGATAGTCTTTTTAACTCAATCACGATACCATCCCTCCTTTAGAGTAAAAATCGGAATTTTCCAAATCGATAAATTTCGATTTGTTATACTGCACACCGGTTAAATTTGCAGTGCAACCCGACTGCAGACCGCCAGCCAAGTACTTTCCCAGAGGCACCACTGTAAATTCTGGCGGTCTGCAGTATAAAATTATGTCTCAGGTATATATGCCCATTAAAACAAAATAATTTTTTGACAAATTCATATTTTATAAATAGTGTCTTGTATAATCGTAAAAATTATAGACTATGAACCTGTCTTTAGATTTCCAGCCTACAATTTTGTCTATGCACTTCTATCAGCTTTCAGTTGTTTTACTTCTTCAAGAGAAAGTCCTGAAATATTAACGATTTCCTCCAACGCATATTTGCCAGCTGCCAGCATACGGCGTGCCGTAGCTTTCATGCCTTCACGGATGCCTTCCTGTAAGGATTCGTTTCTCATATCTTCCATGGCCTTACACATAATCTCAATTCCCTCCTTGCTCTCTTTGAAAAATCTCACCCTGTTCGCCAGTGTCCCATAGTACATATCCGCTGCGTCTGTGCAGGAGAAGTCATGCATTAACTTCCCGATTGGCGTATCTCCACGGTAAGCGCCATTTACATACAGTATGTGCGAACCGTCCTCAAATCTTTCCCCGGTTTCTAAAAAGCACCGCTCAATTGGATAGAGCGGCAGCCCTTTTCCCATTACGTCATTCTCTGTGATAAAGATTACCCACGTTTCCGACAGCTTGTCGAAGTCCTCGCCTTTCTTCAAAAGGTTTGCGTCCATCATGCTGCTGTTGTACCTGGCTCTTTTTCTCCCGGCTCCTTTGTCGGAGCGCTGTACTTCCACATTCAGTTTTGCCCCTGTGCTGTCCGTAGCCAGGATATCCAGCCTCACCGAACGGTTCAGCAGGTTCTCCACAAATACCTAAGTACGGACGTCCAACACCTTTAAATCCGGTTTTTCCAGTACAATCTGCAATACCAGTTCTATGCTTGCCGTATCTCCCTCAAAACACTTTGTAAGGAAATCATCATCAAGCAGGCGAAAACCTCTTAGCCTCTGTAAATCTTCCTGATGTTTCCGGTCTATCTGTTCCGTCACTGTCAATCTTCCCACCTGCTTTCCCTTCTGTTTTCGTATCTCCATACTACCATAAACCTCCCAATTTTACAAGCACATGGCTATTTGTGTAGTGTATCCATTACTTTCTGGTCAAACAATTCACATATGATATATCGAAATTTTTTTAATTTTCCTGCAACTGGTTGATATTAACTGTCCAGTAGTATAAAATAATAATTTATCAACCAATAGATACTGTAGGAGAAAAAATATGGATAATTCAGCCGTTAACCAACTCATGAGCGTATTTCTCAAATAGAGATGGAAAAACGTCTCAAGGAAGCCGGCAAACAAGAACAATTTTATTCTATTGCTTTATTTGATATATTAGGATTCTCTAATTATGTCACCACTCACGGTAATCAAACAATTTTAGAATTATATAACAAATTGCTTGATATAGTTTATACGCCTGATATTAGCAAGGCTGTTCCTATACGAATGAGTGATGACTGGAAAGAGGGACAACATATTGCCAATGCAAATGGACAAGTTAATGTTTGCCATTTTAGTGATACATTTATAATTTATGTTCATTACCTTTGCCGCAGAGAGGCTTATTGGCTGGCAACTCCCAAATATGAATAAATGATATATGCCCTATTTTCATCGTCCAGCCATCCGTTTTTCATGGAAAGCGACATCCTGTCGAGCATCAGCCCATACAGGAGCTTAGCATCACTGCTAAGCCCCTTGAACCTTTCATCTTTGATCAAAAGTCGGGGGACACGGAAAAAGAAAACTGCTCCGCTTCTATGCCGTAGTAATAATCAAATTTTACTGCATTGCCCAATTTCCTGCGCCCCCTTACTGTCTGCTTTTCCAATCCTCCAGCAACTGATAGATGATATTTCCTATGTCCTCACTGCTGTAATCCTCCGCAAAGAATTCACTGATCCGGTCAGCCCTAATTGTTACTTTCCTCTCTTTAGGCTTCTCCTCAGTAAGTATCAGGCGTACCATGGGCAGAGTCAGTTCATTCTTCTTTCCGTATTCCTTTAATTTAGCCGACTACGCCGTTGATACGGATATATTTGTTTCCTCGATGATCTCCTGCACCCATGCCTGTGACTGCATCGGGAGAAATGATATGTCCACACCTTGCACAAGTCCTATTTTCTTTTTATCTACCATATCAAGCAGTTCATTGGACAGCCGGGCAAGCCAAATATACCTCTGGACAGTCTTTCCGCTTTCTCCGGCAGCTTCCCCCACTTCATCAAGGCTGCTCCCATTCCCCTTTTTCCCCTGATGTTTCATGGCTTCGTATTTCATGAGATATGCCCTTGCCTTTTCGCTGGGCAGGATATCCTCCCTCTGGATATTCGTGTCTACCATAATCACGGTAGCCTCATCATCACTGTAATCACGGATAAACACCGGCATAGTGGAAAGCCCTGCCAGCTCACAGCCATGCTTCCTGCGGTGTCCGGAAATGATCTCATAGCCGCCTCCTGCCCTCGGCCTTGCGATGCCGGGCATGAGGACACCATGATTTTTTTGCTCTCCACAGTTTCCTGCATCTTTTCATCATCCAGTACCCTGAAAGGATGCCCCTTAAATTCATGCAGTTCTGACAGCGCTATCTCCTGTACCTGCTCTGAACCCGCCTGAATTCCTGAAGCACCAAACAAGTCATCATAACTGTTCAGTTTCACTTTTGCCGCACTTCCTGCTTTACTCATCTGCAAGCACCTCCTCCGTCAGAGACTGATAGGCAGCCGCAACCCTGCCTTTCGGATCATACCGGTAGATGCTGACACCTTCAGCTGAAATCTCTGCGGCTCTCACAGAGATAGGGATACTGTTCTCAAATATCCTAACCCGGCTCCCATAATTCTCAATCAGCAGCGCACTGATGTCCCTTGCATAATTTGTCCTGCTATCCACCATTGTCAGCAGAATACCATCGATTACAAGCTTAGGGTTAATCTGCCGCTTAACTTTACCAATGGTCTTGATCAGCTGCTCCAGACCTTTTATAGGCAGGTATGCAGCCTGTACGGGAATCAGGATGCTGTCTGCACAGGCAAAGACATTTATCGTTATCATGCCTAATGAGGGCATACAGTCTAATGCGGAGTAAATTATTATGCGGAGTAAACCGCTGAATTCATTCATTTCGCTGTGATTGTGTCGTATTATACTCTGCATAATAATTCTCCATTCTGTTGATCTCTTTAAATCATTTCCTTTAACCAATCAAGGAGTTCTTCTCTCTTTTTATCTTTGTATCGGCTTTCTAGAATGATTTTTTCGCTTGCCTTTTCAAGAGCTTCTCTTTTTGCGGCAGAATCAGCTTTCGCATATATTTCTGTTGTTTTGACTGATTCGTGCCCCAAGAAATCGCGGATATAAATCAGATTTACATTTGCCTGCACCAAATGCATCGCTTTACTGTGGCGAAAAATATGAGGTGTCACATTTAAGATGGCTATTTCAGGGTGACTAACCTGAGCCTTTGCCACATATTTCGATATCACATATTCGACTCCGGATCTCGTCAGTTTCTGTTTCATTTTATTCACAAACAGGTACTGATCCGGCACTGTGATGCCATAGTTACTTGTATACTTTTCTATCAGCGCTCCCGTATCCGGCATCAATGGCACGATTCTTGCCTTGTTTCCTTTTCCTGTAAGCGTAACAGTTGCAGGTTTTGTAAAGCGGATGTCTTTCAGTTTTAAATCTACAAGTTCCTGGACTCTTGCCCCGGAATCATATAAAAGTGAAAGCATGGTAAGATCTCTTTGGCCATTTTTTCTTTTACTGTCAGGCTGTTCAAAAATGATTTTCAATTCATCGACAGTTAGATATTCAACTTCTTTTTTGGCGCATTTCTTAAAGTCTATTCCGAGTATTTCCTGACATTTGGACATGTACCGGGGATCTTCTACCGCGATATATCTCATCAATGCATGAATGACTGTAAGTCTATGATTCCTTGTACTAACAGCACAGCCTTTGTTTTCTTCCAGCCATAACAAATAGACTTCAACCATTTTTCTTGAAATCTGATCCATTGTTAACTTCTCTGGTTTAATCTTTAATTCATCACGGCAGTACCGCAAAAATACAATAAAGGCATCTCTGTATGACCTGATAGTGTTGGGGCTTGCTCCTATCTGCAGAGGAAGGTATCTCGTGAGATAGTCAGTAAGATAATCCGATAAATATTTTTTACTCATCTGCATCCCCTCCCTTGATCATGTCATTGTATAATGGTGTGAGTGCATCAATTATCCGATCATAGGAGTCTGCTGCTAAGCGGAGGTATTTCTCTGTGCAGTTGATATTTCTATGCCCCATGTATTCCTCAAGATATGGTATGGAAACATACATATCAATTCCTTGGGCAGCCATTCCCTCAAGTGCATGAACTGCAAATGTGTGCCTTAAGAAATCCAAACGTTTGGATTTCTTAAGTTATCCAAACTTAAATAAAATCCAAACCTTTCAGAAAAAATATGTAAACTGCAACAAATACTGTCTGAAAAGGTTTGGATATTATTTTCGGTGTATGATTCCCTTATAACAAAAAAGGGAGGTCATACCATGGATTTACAAAACTTAAAGGAACACCATGAAGAGCTTCTTTCCTTCATGGAAAACAATGGCTACTGCAGCACCTACATACGCCGGTTCAGGGATGAGATCAACCGTATACTGGCGGATGCAGACAGCCACTGTTGGCAGTCATACCAGGATGTTTACCTTGAATACTTAAAAGCACCGCATTCCAAGGACTATCTCCGCAACAAGAGGACGATCATCGGAGCCCTGGAGCAATTCGATCTCTTCGGCCGCTTTCCGGACGGCAGGCACCGCCATACCCTTTTTGAAAGGGGCTCCTACCACCTGCTGGTGCCGGAATTCCAGGAACTGATTGATTTCTACCGTGCGCATGAAATTCAGCGCGGCAAAAAAGAATCAACCATCCGGGGCGAGTCCCTTAACACGGCATCTTTTTTATACCGGATGCAGGAGCAGGGAGCCCGGTGCCTGGATGAAGTGACAGAAGATGCTGTCCTGTCGTTTTTCGTTTCGGACGACGGCACGCTGCAGAAGAGCTGTTCCTACAAGAAGAACATATCCGCTGTCTTTAAGGCCGGACTCAAATGGAAGGAACCACAGTGCCGGAGGATACTGGGCTTTCTCCCGCTGCTGCGCGAAACAAGGAAAAACATACAATACCTTACACAGGATGAAGTCAGGCTCCTGCGGGATGCGGCAGAGAACGATGGATTCTCCGCCCGCAACAAAGCCATTCTCCTCCTGCTCCTTTTTACAGGCCTGCGGGGATGCGATATCGCCGGCCTTACATTCAGCTCCATCGACTGGGAAAAAGAACGGATACTGGTGGAGCAGCAGAAGACATCCGTGCCGGTGGAGATACCTCTTTCTGCTGTTGTAGGCAATGCCATATACGATTATCTGGCAGAGGAAAGGCCGGATACCGGGAGCCTGCGCCTGTTCCTGTCAGAAACACATCCCTTTTCACCCCTGGCTGCCAGGAGCATTGGCAACATCGTGGCAAAAGCCTGCAGGCTGGCGGGGATAAGGCAGGAGCCCGGAGACAGGAAGGGCACCCATATCTTCCGGCACAACCTGGCGTCCTCCATGCTGGAGAACGGCGTCCCTCAGCCCGTCATCACGCAGACCCTGGGGCATACAGCCCCGGATTCCCTTGAGCCTTACCTGAGGGCGGACTTTGTGCATTTAAAAGAGTGCGCGTTAAGCATAGAAGCTTTCCCGCTGGCGGAGGAGGTGTTTTCCTTATGAAAGAGTTCCGGTCTTTTCTTGCCCCGCAGATCCGCCATTTCATACGGTACCGGCAGGCATCACAGCGCTGGAACGACTCTTCCTATGAAGAGAACCTGATGCTCTTCGACCGCTACTGCCTTGAAAACTATCCGGGTGATACCATGCTGACACAGGAGATGGTTGACGGCTGGTGCCGCCAGCGGGACAGGGAAGCAAACAATTCCTGCCGGTCAAGGATCTATGTGGTGGACAGCTTTGTCCGTTTCCTGAACGGGCGGGGTCTGTCCCTTGTACGGCCCCCGCAGATTCCCCGTAAGGAAATGCGGACTTACATCCCCCATGCCTTTACACAGGAAGAGCTTAGCCGTTTCTTCCATGAGTGCGACCATATCCATGTCATCAACAACCGGAAAGAGACGGTCATAAGGAAAATGACCATCCCCGTCTTTTTCCGGCTCCTTTACAGCAGCGGGATCCGCACGAACGAAGCAAGGCTGCTCCCCAGGGAAAATGCAGACCTTGAAAGGGGCGTCCTGGACATACAGTACTCCAAGGGACATGACCAGCATTACATTGTCCTGCATGACTCTATGCTGGAAATCATGCGCAGGTACGATACGGCCATCGGGGAGATTGTGCCCGGGAGGGAATATTTCTTCCCTTCTATACGGAATTCCCATTTGGGCAGAGGATGGGTGACCAAAAACTTTAATCTGCTGTGGCGCAGAGTGAACACCTCCCATGCCACTGCCTACGAATTCCGGCACCATTATGCCGTGGAGAACATCAACCGGTGGGTGGGACGGGGCTTTGAGTTCCATGACAGGCTGGTATTCCTCAGTAAGAGCATGGGGCATACGACAGTGGAGAGCACGAAATACTACTACTCGATTGTGCCCGGGCTCTCGGAGATCATAAAGGAACAGACGGAAGCCGGTTCGGAATGGATGATGCCGGAGGTGCCCGCAGATGAAGAAGCCTAATAAGGAAAGCATCCTGATAGCCGGATATATTTCAGGGTTTCTGGACGGTTATGTCCTTTCACAGAAAACAGACAGCATGAACACCCTGAAATCCTACCGGGATGCGATCGTGCTGTACCTGTTCTTTCTGGAGAATGAGAAAAAGATACACAGTGACAGCCTGAATGCAGACTGCTTCCGGCATACGGTTATCGAAGAATGGCTTGTCTGGCTGCGGGAATCCAGGGGATGCAGCCCGGAGAGCTGCAACAACAGGCTGGCATCTTTAAGGACATTTTTGAAGTACCTGGGCGGCCGGGATGTGGCTTACCTGCACTTGTATCTGGAGGCGGCCCAAATCCCGCGCAGGAAATGCCAGAAAAAGAAAGTGGAAGGCCTGACGAGGGAAGCGGTAAAGGCACTGCTGGATGCCCCCAGCCCATTAAGCAGGACCGGACGCCGGGATATGGCATTCCTTATCCTGCTCTACAGCACCGCTGCCCGGCTGGACGAGCTCCTGTCGATGAAGAACAGCCAGCTCCACCTGACGGACGAAAAACCATATGCGGTTATTATCGGGAATGGAAATAAGATAAGAACACTTTATCTGCTGCCCAAAACCGTTGCACATTTAAAGCACTATCTGGCAGAGTTCCATGGGGAAACACCGGATCCGGAAGCTTATGTCTTTTATTCCCGTAATACTGGATGCCATGGGAAGCTGACCCAGCCCGCCATCGGCAAGATGCTGAGGAAATATGCAAAGACGGCGCATGAGGTCTGCAGTGATGTGCCGCTGGGGCTCCATGCGCACCAGCTTCGCCATTCGAAGGCTTCACACTGGCTGGAGGACGGGATGAACATCATACAGATCTCGTTTTTGCTCGGCCATGAACAGCTCCAGACCACGATGGTCTACCTGGATATCACTGTGGAAGAGAAAGCAAAGGCGCTGGCCACTCTGGAGGATGAAAATGATAGAAAGGTATCTGCAAAGTGGAAAAATCCTGACGGCTCTCTTGTAGATTTTTGCGGCATCAGAAGAAAAAGATAAAAATAAATGATTATATATAATGCTCAGCTAATCTTTTGAGTGCCTTTTATGGGACTTAAAAAGTGGTAAGATGACTTCATTATAAAGAAACGAGGCTTCTTACCATGAGCAGATATGCTGACCCTAAAGCTAACACATACAGCCTGATTGAGTTCCAGTCAAAGTACGGCACTGGGGAATCCTGTGAGCATGCATTATTCCGGTTGAAATGGCCTGACGGTTTCAAATGCCCCAAATGCGGGTTCTGCCATTACACTGTTATAGGCGGACGCAGACTCCCGTTGTACCAGTGTCCCGTATGCCGCCACCAGACATACGCCACTGCCGGGACAATCATGGCAAATACAAAACTGTCACTGATCAAGTGGTTCCTGGCCCTGTATTTTGCTGCCACTAACAAGGACGGTATCTCTGAAATGGCTCTGGCCAAATACATCAGCGTCACCTTAAAGACTGCCTGGGCGCTGCTGCACAAGATCCGCAGTGCCATGGGCGAACGTGAAAACATTTACTGTCTCGGCGGTTCTGTCGAAATGGACGAGGCCTTTTTTGGTGGCAAGGCGGCAGGCAAACGCGGCAGGGGCAGCGAAAATAAAACACAGGTCGCCGTTGCCCTTCAGCTGGACAGTGGCGGCCATCCCCAGTTCCTGAAGATGCAGGTCGTCCCTGATGCAAAAGGCAGCACTTTACTTGCCTTTGCAAAGAGCAATATCAGTATGGGAAGCACGGTCCACAGCGATGCATTCAGGCCTTACAATGCGCTTTCCAGAGATTACTGCTGCGATATGCAGAAATATAATCCCAAAAGCGGAGACGGACGGTTAAAATGGCTCCATGTAATGGTCTCGAATATCAAGGCAAATATTGACGGAGCCTACCATGGTCTGGACGGGACTTATCTGCAACGCTACCTTGACGAATTCTGCTACCGCTTTAACAGGCGGCATAGCAGAAAGCCCTTGTTTGATCATTTGCTGGCGTGCAGTGTATGGGCACCTTATAAGACTGTGGCTGAGCTTGGTATATAATCATTTAAAAATAATATCCAAACCTTTTCAGACAGTATTTGTTGCAGTTTACATATTTTTTCTGAAAGGTTTGGATTTTATTTAAGTTTGGATAACTTAAGTCGTGCAGACGGGGAAGCTTTCCGCTTGCCGTACATGGAATACCGGCTTCTTCAAGCAGCTTCTTATACTTCTGAAGTATAGAGTTCGGCCGGTAAGCCTTACCCCATCGGTTTCTGAATAGAAGACCGGTATCATTTTCCGAGTATCTGACCGCGTTCATATAGTTCCTTAAGCATGCGAACAGGGACTCCGACATAGGCACTAAACGTGTGTTATTGTATTTTGATTGTCTTATCGTAATCACTTTATCTGTAAAATCTATATCAGATATCTTCAGGGATAAGGCCTCAGATATTCTCAAACCGCAGCAATAGAGCAGTCTGATGAGGAAAGGGTAAACATTGTACATATTAGGCGAACGATAAGCATACGGAAGGCTGTCTGCCGCCTTTAACAGACTGCAAATCTGTTCCCTTGTGAAAATATATGGAACAAATGAACACCTTTCATGCTGATGTTCCGGAAGAACATATGCAGGAACACCAATGCTGTTCAGATATGTTGCAAGCTGCCTTATCAGTGCTTCTCTACGCATTTGAGTCATAGGCTGTTCACCTTCTCTCTTAGCAGCAAATCCAAGAACCAATTCTTTTGTCAGATTTATAGTGTCATCTGCGGCATGCTCATTCAGATATCGGTTCAATTCCCTGATTGCACGGACGATTCTTCCCTCGTATTTATATCCAAGGCTTCGTCTGTATTCTATAAAGGCGATACACGTATCTCCATATAAACCATCGAATCCAGCCATCTCTTTTTCACTCATACCTCGGCACCTCCAATGCGACTTTTCTTAATCCTTCTAAATCGATTTTGATATATATACCTGTCGTATCTGTATATTTATGCCCTAATACATTTGAGATCACAGGAATAGGGACCTCACTTCTAAGCATGTTGCTTGCTAAAGAAGAACGCATGGAATGCATCCCATGCTTCTGGTCCTCTTTAAAAGTAATTTCTGCACGCTTAAAATATTTTTACAGCATTTCATGGAAATTTCTGTGTTCAAAGGGTTTCACAGGCGCCCGGTTGCTGACCAATACTTCTCTATAATCACATTCGGGACGTGCGTTTTTTATATAATCGATAAGAGCCATAAGCAATTCATCACTAATGGGTAATGAAACATATTCACCGGTTTTAGACTGCACAAAACCAATAGTTTTCCTTTTCCAATCAATGTCATCCAGAGTAAGCCGGCATATATCGATACACCTCATTCCAAGGGTTGCTGCCAAGAGGAGAATCAGGTAATCTCTTTTCCCATACAACGTTTCGGTATTGATGCTTTGAAGCAGTTTTGTTATACATTCCGGCGTGAAATACGAAGGATATGAATTCTTGGTGTGAATTGAAATAACCGGAAACATCTGAGCTAAATCCTTACTGCACAGTTCCTTTTGGCTCATATAAGCGAGAAGGCTCCTAAGCAAATACTGATAAGCCTCTTTTGTCGTTATAGAGTAGTAGGATCTGCTTGCCAAAAATCCATATGCATGCTCGGACCGTATGTCGCTGGTATTTTTTATCCCGATGCTTTCGAAATACTTAAATACTTTTCTCGCAGAAAATTCCTTGCCCTTTAAGGTTGTATCCTTAAGTCCTCTTTCTGTTTCATGTGCAATGTAGCCATCTAAAACACCCTCAAAATATTCAAGTCTCATGTCTTTTGAAAGTCGTTTTTTCTGGCGGATTTCACCGTACAATTGAAATTCGTACAACATCCATATGTGACGCTGGAGATAATTCTCAGCCATTGTCAGATTTTCAAAATCAACCCACTTATGCTTGTGATGTTCTAACAGAAACTGTTTTCCAAGATCAAGTGAAAAATAATCAATCTCCTTCTTTCTGCAGTACTTGATAAAGACTTTATAATAAGCCAAGTATCTTTCCCGGGTACTTTCTTTGTAGCCAATGAGCTTAAGGTGATCCATCAGCCCATTTACTAATTCTTCAATAGTTACCTCGTGTTGCTCCATATAGGAACCCCCTTTCTGTGATTTGTAAGAGGTATTCTATATGGAATATTATGCTGAGTAAACAGAAAGAAAATCATAGGTTTTATTAATGATTGCAGATAGTTACTCTGCATAATATTTAACTCCGCATTAGATACCTTATGTGGTTATCCACATAAACAGTCAATTAAAATATAATCATACAAGTTCCTGACCTATTCTATGTATGTGCGCAATACAAGTTCCCTGCTCATGACATTCACGAGGGAAACTTCCAGACCGGATAACTCGATATTTCCCGGCATAAGGTCAATTCCCTCCTCATGCTTTAAGATGCCATAATCCGCTTCCATTTCTTCATCATTGATGATATTTGTCATTACCGTAGCAAGCGTTTCTTCCAACTTGTCCGGCTCTGTAAAACCCAGACTGGCAGTAAGACTACCCTGCGCATCCGCATCAACCAGCAGGACTCTCTTCCCCTGCTTTGCCAGTACCCAAATTACTTGTCGTAGTAGTCTTGCCGACGCCACCCTTCTGATTTGCGATTGCAATGATTTTACACATGGTTTTATTCCATGCTATAATTTTTTTGAACATTTCCCCAAACAAAAAGACATCCGATTATTGAGATGTCTCTTCCTGCAAACTCATATGTTGCTACATAAAAGTATTATTCAGTATTATTCGGTGCTCTTCAAAACAAAAATTGTTGTCAATTTGTTGTCAACAAACTCTAAAAGTGATAAAATATCCAGTAAATATGCGGCTTTCCGGCTCCATACTTCTTTGTCATGCATAAGAATTCCCCTCACTTGGACGGCAGCTATGCCGCCTTCGGCAAGGTCATCGAGGGCATGGATGTGGTGAACAAGATCGCTGAAACCCCCACAGACTTCAGCGATAGGCCCCTTGAGCCTCAGGTCATGGAGACCGTCACGGTGGACACCTTCGGCGCAGAATATCCGGAGCCGGAGAAGCTGCCTGAATGATGGTGGTTCCGTGGTTTTCCATTCATATTTTGTTTACAAACCATTCAAGCAATCTTAAATTAATCATCATGGTTTAGACATTTCTTTCTTATATACTAATATCATAACAACGAAGCAACAAAACAGAGACGTCAGCCACAGTTTATTGCTTTTTAAATAACTTTTTCATAATAAAAGCCAAGGGACTTCGGTTCCTTGGCATCCTCCCTTTTCAGGGATATTTTCCGGGATTTAACAAGAGCCATCATACTGCCAAAAACACAGCGCCATGGGGACGGTGCATACAGCTGGGCTGATCCAAACCAAAAAGGGCTGTGGCATTAAGAACTTCCCACACAAGATACGGTATTTCCATAGGATAATATCCGCATATCCTGCGCTTCTATGTCTATATGCAACAGCCCCTTCCATATTCTTTTTTGCGCTTAGACCCATGTCTCAGCTCTATTGGTTCGTCCCAGCGCCGTCTCTTTTGGGTTTTATGCCTTTCCCACGGATCCGAACAGCTCCATCTTCTCCTTCACGGTATCCTTGATGGCCTGGGTTCCGGGAGCCAGAAGCTTGCGGGGATCAAAGCCCTTGCCCTCTTGATCCTTGCCTGCCTCGATGTACTTGCGGGTAGCTGCGGCAAATGCCAGCTGGCACTCGGTATTCACATTGATCTTTGCCACGCCCAGAGAAATTGCCTTTTTGATCATGTCCGCCGGAATGCCCGTGCCGCCGTGAAGCACCAGAGGCATCTCTCCCGTAAGCTGCTGTACTGCATCCAGAGTCTCAAAGCTCAGGCCCTTCCAGTTCTCGGGATACTTGCCATGGATGTTTCCGATGCCTGCCGCCAGAAAGTCTACGCCCAGATCAGCGATGGCCTTGCACTCCTTGGGATCGGCGCACTCGCCCATGCCTACAACTCCATCTTCTTCTCCGCCGATGGAACCCACCTCTGCCTCGATGGAAATGCCCTTGCCATGTGCGGCCGCAACCAGCTCGGTGGTCTTGGCAACGTTCTCCTCGATGGGATAATGGGAGCCGTCGAACATGATGGACGAGAAGCCTGCCTCGATACACTTGTAGCAGTGCTCATAGGAGCCATGATCCAGATGGATGGCTACGGGAACATCGATGTCCAGATCCTTCAGAAGGCCGTTCACCATGCCCACTACCGCGTGATAGCCGCCCATGTACTTGCCGGCGCCTTCGGACACACCCAGAATCACGGGAGACTTGCACTCCTTTGCAGTCAGCAGGATAGCCTTGGTCCACTCCAGATTATTGATATTGAACTGTCCTACCGCGTAATGACCTGCCTTTGCCTTTTTCAACATCTCTGTTGCTGAAACTAACATATTACCTTACCTCCGTTTTCTATTTGCATTAATCCCCGGACGCCCTCTATGGATGCCTCCGGGAAATAATTTCGATTCCTCTGCAGACGTTTTTTATTTCCACTTTCGTATGCTGTCCGCCGTTCTCCCCGTCCAGAGTCCAGGCCACCGGCTCCTCTGACTCCAGCTCCAGCTGCGCCGTGCGGAAACAGTACATGGTGTCCGAGTCAATATTCCTATTTATCAGGGACAGCATGATATTGCTCAGCTCCACGGGATTTCTGGGATTCTTGATCAGCGTCACCTCAAACACCCCGTCGTCCAGCTTCACGTTCTTGCCCGTGATGTTCTTGAAGCCGCCCACCGAAATGGAATTGGTTATCATGCCGAAGATAAAATCTTCCTCTATCTCCCTGCCCTCCCAGCGCACCTTCATGTGGAAGGTTCGTATAGATGACAGCCTCTTCATGCCTTCCAGCAGATATGCCATATGCCCCAGCACATTCTTGATCTCCTGCCCCGTCTCATAAGACACGTCCGTAAACAGTCCGAAAGCCGCAATGTATACGAATACATCCTCATTAAACCGCCCGTAGTCGCAGGCAAAGGCCTTTCCCTGAACGATGTTCTCCGCCGCCTGCCGCATGTTTTTCGGTATGGATAGGCTCTTCCCGAAATCGTTGGTGCTCCCTGCGGGAATATAGCCAATGGGGGTGCAGAAGCCGCTCTGTATCATCCCCGTAACGATCTCGTCCAGCGTGCCGTCGCCTCCGCTGCACACCACCAGATCGTATCCTGCCGAGCGCCCTGCAACCACTTTTCTGGCGTTGTCATGGCCCCTTGTGGGCACGATGGTGATCTCGTATCCCGCTCCTGCAAAAATATCCAATATATCCGCCAGCTTATTCCTGATCAATGCCCTGCCGGATCTGGGATTATATACAAAAAGTAATTTCTTTTCCATCACGCTATGCCAATCTGCCGTTCATAAACCTTTCGATACCATCCACTGCGGCCTCTTCGTCATCACCGTCAGCCGTGACCTCCAGCTCCTCTCCGATGTCCAGCCCCAGAGTCATCATGCCCATGATGCTCTTGGCGTTCACCTTCCTTGCGCCGATCTGGATGTAGATTGAACTCTCGTACTTGCTGGCCTCCTGAACCAGCAGAGCAATGTGCCTCGCCTTCAGTTCATTCCCCAGATTGACGTGGATACTACTCTTTTTCATAACCTTTTCCTCCTTGCACTTATGTTGCCTCCAACCTAATTTTATCCGCAAGCTCATTCAGCTTACGCAATCTATGGTTTACTCCGGACTTTCCTATGGGCGGCTCGAAAAGCTCCCCCAGCTCCTTCAAGGGCATATCCGGATTCTCCAGACGGGCCTCTGCCATCTCGCGCAATGCCTTGGGCAGATTCTCAAAACCGTAATGCCTGCGGACATATTCGATGTCCTCCACCTGCCTTGCGGCAGCATTGATGGTCTTGGCGATATTCGCTGTCTCGCAATTCACACGTCTGTTTACAAAGTTGCGCATTTCCTTCAGAATACGGAGGTTCTCCAGATTCATCAGCGACACGGGTGCCTCACAGACGTTCAGCAAATCTACGATACCGGTTCCCTCCTTGAGGTAAACCACATAATACTTTTTTCGGAGAACAATCTTGGATTCAATACCGAAGCCCCTCATAAGCTCCTGCAGCTGCTCCGCCTTGGCAGGACTGCTGCAGTCAAATTCCAGATGATACCCTTTTGCAGGATCGCTCATGGAACCGATACTCAAAAAAGCCCCCCTGAGAAAGGCTCTTTGGCAACAGGAACTCTTAATCAGAAGAGGACTCACCGGCTCATCCAAATCTCCCAGCTTATGCAGTATATCATAAATTTCCTGCTCATCCAATGCAATATCCGTTTCTATATTAAACGTTTTTTTCAATAATGTAAAGCCTTTTCTCACAACGGCTTCATTTTCGGTCTGAAATCCTATGGCAAAGCCTCCGTCGCCGTCCTTTCCGTACTGTCCGCAGAAGTTCATGAGCGCGGCAAGCTCGGCTATCTGGCAATGTCTTGCCGGACTGACGCGCTTTGCCAGCTCCTTCTTGACTTCGCTTGAAAACGACATATTTATCATCCTTCCACAGAGCCGCTGCCCCGGCAGCCGCGGAATGCCTCCTGCGTCAGAAGGCCCTTCCCTGAGGGAGGCGTCCGCCAGAGCTCTTGCTGCCGCCTCTTTGCCAAATCAGGAATTGGCTGCCCCGGTATCTATTGCGCTCTGAAAAACCACATCTCTATGATATAATTTCAGTCCGTATTTCCCCTTGTCCTTCATTCTCCTATACAGCTCGTTGGCAAGGGTCACGCTCCTATGCTTTCCGCCCGTGCAGCCGATGGCGACCACAAGACGGTATTTTCCTTCCTTCACGTAGTTCGGTATCAGAAACTGCAGCATGTCCGTCAGCTTCTCCATGAACTGCCCCGCCTCCCCAAAGCTCATCACATAATCCTGAACCTCCTTGTCGTTTCCCGTCTTATGCTTCAGCTCGTCAATGTAAAACGGATTGGGGAGAAAACGCACGTCAAGCACCAGATCCGCATCCACCGGTATGCCGTGCTTGAATCCGAAGGACATAACCGTCACCATGAGACTATTATACTCCTGATTCTCCACAAAAATACGGTCAAGCTCTTCCTTCAGCTCTCTGGTGAGCACGTTGGAGGTGTCGATGACATAGTCTGCACTGCGGCGAATGTCCTCCAATATCTTCCGTTCCTTCCGGACGCCTTCCTCCACCCTCTCGTGCTGGGCCAGAGGATGGATCCGTCTGGTCTCCTTATAACGCTTGATCAGAACGTTCTCCTCAGCGTCCATGAACAGAATCTCAAACTGATATCCGGCCTCACGCAGCTTTTCCAGCACTCTGGTGACATCCTGAAAAGACTGGTCCGTGCGCACGTCCAGTCCCAGAGCCACCTTGCCCACCTCGCTGCCCGGCACCGAGACCAGCTCCACAAACTTCTCCACCAGAGACACCGGAAGGTTGTCCACGCAATAATAGCCGGCATCCTCCAACATCTTCAGGGCCGTGCTCTTGCCGCCCCCGCTCATCCCCGTCACCACGACAAATCTCATAATCATCACCCCAAAAAAATCACTTCCGGCTCCAGATCCACATGGAACATTTCCTTCACCTGCCGCTGCACTTCGGAAATCACCTTTCTCACATCCTCAGCCGTGGCATCCCCCATGTTCACCACGAACCCGCAATGCTTCTTTGACACTCTCGCGCCGCCTATCTGGAAGCCCCCAAGGCCTGCTTCCATAATCAGCTTTCCGGCGAAATGTCCTTCCGGGCGCTTGAAGGTGCTGCCCGCGCTGGGATATTCCAAGGGCTGCTTCTCCCGGCGTCTGGCCCCCAGCTCCTCCATCCTCGCCCCGATAGCCTCCTTGTCCCCTCTCTCCAGACTAAAGACTACCTCTGTCACTGCAAAACGCTTATTCTTGATGCTGCTGGTGCGGTAGCCGAATTCCATGGTTTCGTTGTCCAGCTCCATGACCTCGCCCTGACCGTTGACCACGCTCACCCGCGTCACCACCTGCGCCATTTCCCCGCCGTAGGCTCCCGCGTTCATGATCACGCCCCCTCCTACGGTGCCCGGAATCCCTGCGGCGAACTCCAGACCCGTAAGGCCGTTCTCCCAGGCCGCATGGGCCGCCTGCGCCATGGTGGCTCCCGCCTTCGCAATGATGCGGCGGCCCTCCACGGAAATACCGCTCATCCTTCTGCCTATCTGCAGGACAACCCCCCTGAATCCGTCGTCGCTCACAAGGAGATTGCTTCCGTTTCCCAGCACAAAATACGGAATCTCCGCCAGTCCGAGATATCTCTGTATCCCTTTGAGCTGTGTCTCGTTCTCCAGCTGCACGAAGCAATCGGCACAGCCCCCTATCCGAAAGGTAGTATGGCCTGCCATCCGCTCCTGCAGAAGGATGTTCTCTCTTGGTACAAAGCTTTCCAAAGCCTCAACTACAGCCGCACCGATCATGAATCCCTCGTTTCTTTTTTTAAGAAAAATTATCTAATATTTTGTTTCTGCAAGGCTGCCCGGCCATCTTAACAGCGGCTCAGTCCTTGCGCAGAATCAGTCCCGCAGCGCCATAGATCCCGGCGTCGTTCCCAAGCTGCGCCAAAAGGAATTTCGCATTCCTGCACTGCTTGAAGGCATATTTCTGATAAGGCGGAATCACATAGGACAAAAGGATCTCCCCGGCCTTGGACACGCCTCCTCCGATGACAAAGGCTTCCGGATCCACCACGGCGGCCACAATGGCCAGCCCCTTCCCCAGATAGTCGCCAAACCACTCAGCCACCTCTATCGCCACCTGATCTCCCTCTTTCACCGCGTCAAAGACCGCCTTGGCCGACAAGCTCACGCCCTTGCTGACCCGGTTCCTCAGAATGCTGTCCTTCTTATCCCGCGCCAGACGCTTCTGGGCCAGACGGACAATGCCCGTGGCGGAGGCATACTGCTCCAGACATCCCTGATTCCCGCAGTTGCAGAACTCAGTCTCCTCATCCTCCAGATGCAGATGGCCGATCTCTCCCCCGGCGCCCCCTGCCCCTGCCAGAAGCTTACCGCCCACGACGATTCCGCCGCCTACGCCGGTGCCGAGAGTCACGGCAACGATGCTGTCAAAGCCCCTGCCGCCCCCCTGCCACATCTCACCGAAGGCTGCCACATTGGCGTCATTTGCCGCCCGCACCGGTACATTAATATATGCCCGCACCACCTCCGGTATGTTAAAACAGCCCCAGCCCAGATTCACGGCGCCGCAGGTCAAAGTTCCTTCCTCGTTCACGGCTCCCGGAGCGCCTATGCCGACCCCCTCCAGATCCCTCTCCCGAATCCCCTTCTCCTCCATCTTGGCCAGAATGCTCTTTGCCACGTCCGGAAGAATGGCCTCTCCATTGTTGTCCTTCACCGTGGGGATCTCCCAGGTTTCCAGAGCCTTCCCCCCTTTGTCAAACAGTCCCAGCTTTACCGTGGTCCCCCCCACGTCTACCCCGAATGCGTACTTCCCCATAAATCCTCCATCCTTTCTTTTCAAGGGACGGTTCTCCCCGTCCTCCAATGTCACTCTTCTTTTTTTCTGGCAAAGGAGTTCTGAACCCTCGTATACAGCTCCTGAGCCGCATTGTAGCCCATCTTTTTCTGCCTATGATTCACGGCGGCGGCTTCGCAGATCACCGCCAGATTTCTTCCCGGGCGAATGGGAATATTATGGCAGACAATTTTGTTGCCCAGATATTCCGTATAGTTTTCCTCCAGACCCAAGCGGTCATACGCCTTGTCGCGGTTCCAGTCTTCCAGCCGAACCACCAGATCGATGGTCTGGGTGTCCTTCACCGAGGACGCTCCGAACAGCTCCTTCACGTTCACCACCCCGATGCCCCGAAGCTCGATCAAGTGCTTAAGCATCTCCGGCGCGGAACCGACAAGAGTGTCATCGCTGACCTTCCTGATTTCCACCACATCGTCCGTGACCAGACGATGCCCTCTCTTTACCAGCTCCAGCGCCGCCTCTGACTTCCCGATGCCGCTCTCACCGGTGATCAGGACGCCCTCGCCGTAGATATCCACCAGCACGCCGTGTATGGATATGCAGGGCGCCAGCTTCACGTTCAGCCACCGTATGGTCTCGGCCATGAACGCAGACGTGGGCTTCTTGGTGGAAAGCAGCGGGATCCTATGCACCAGTGCAGATTCCACAAAAATCGGATCCGGCTTCAGCTCCCGGCAGAAAACCACCGCCGGAAGATCATAGCTCATAAATTCGTCATATATCTCCCTTTTTCTCTCATCAGGCAGCCCTGCCATGAACGTGTGCTCAACGAATCCTATGATCTCCAGCCGGGTGGCATCGAAATGCTCGAAGTATCCCGTGAGCTGCAGCGCAGGGCGGTTGATGTCCGGCTGCGTGATATGGATATCGCTCAGATCGATCTCCGGCGTCAAGTTCTCCAGCTTCATTTTTTCAATCAAACGAGTCAGTGCGATGCTTTCCATTATCATACCTCTTACGTCCTTTCCATCGGACATCCTGCAATATCAAAACAGTCCCCATATGCCCCTCTGCACTGCCCCGGACATATGGATTCAGCCGTCAGTTTGATTGTACCACACTCCCCTCCCAATGGGAAGATCAGTTTTTCATTTTGCGTCTTTGTCCGCCGGAACACCCTGCTGATCCTCCGGAGGTTTCCTGAAAAACAAATAAATGTCCTCCGCTGCCCGGCGGTTGATCTCCGGCAGCGCTGCCAGCTCCTCCACCGAAGCCCCCTTGATCTCCTGAATGGACTTGAAATGGCGCATCAGCGCCTTCCTTCTGGCAGGCCCCACTCCGGGGATTTCATCCAGAACCGACTTCACCTGCGCCTTCCCCCGCAGGGAGCGGTGGTATTCGACGGCGAACCGGTGCGCCTCGTCCTGCACCCTCGTGATCAGCTTGAAGCCCTCGGAACGAGTGTCTATGGGCAGCTCCACATTGTTGTAATACAGCCCTCTGGTTCGATGGTTGTCGTCCTTCACCATGCCGCATACGGGAATGGCGATCTTCAGCTCCTCCAGCACCGACAATGCGATATTCACCTGCCCCCTGCCGCCGTCCATCATCAGCAGATCCGGGAAGCGGGTAAAGCTGCCGTATTCCTGATCCAGTTCCTTTTCCTCCAGCTCCTTGCTCTCCTCCATGCCGTGGCGGAAGCGTCTGGTCAGCACCTCCTTCATGCAGGCATAGTCATCCGGCCCCGAAACGGTGCGGATGCGGAACTTCCTATAGTCGCTGGGCTTGGGCTTTCCCTTTTCAAACACAATCATGGAACCCACGTTCTCAAAGCCGTTGATGTTGGAAATATCGAAGGCCTCCATTCTCTCCACATGCTCCAGCCCCAGAATGGATGCGATCTCCTTCACGGCCCCTATGGTTCGCCCCTCCTCCCGCTTAAGCCGCTCTCTGTCCTGCTCCAGAATATGTTTGGCGTTCTGGGCGGCAAGCTCCACCAGCTTCTCCTTGGAGCCGATCTTGGGCACCCGCAGGTACACTTTGCCCCCTCTTCGGCCCGCAAGCCACTTCTCGATCAGTTCCTTGTCACCGATCTCGTACTGGAGCATCAGCTCTCTGGGAATAAAGGGGGTTCCCGCATAGAACTGTTTCACGAAATTCTCCAGAATCTCTGGCTTGTTGTTTTCTGACACATTTGTCATGTAATAATGTTCCCTGCCGATGAGCTTTCCGTCCCGGACAAAGAATACCTGCACCACTGCCTCCCGCTCGTCCTGATATACGGCAATGATATCCTTGTCTTCTCCCACGCCCTCCGTGATCTTCTGCTTTTGGGCCACCTGCTTCACGCTGTTGTAAAGATCCCGATAGCCTGCGGCGCTCTCAAAGTCCAGCGTCTCTGCAGCCGTCTTCATCTTTCCCTCCAGCTCCTTCAGGATCCCGTTGTAATCACCGTTCAAAAATTCCAGCGCCTTGGCCACCTGCTCCCTATACTGCCGGCCGCTGACATAGCCCTGACAAGGGGCCAGACACTGCTTGATATGATGATTCAGGCAGGGACGCTCAAGGCCTATGTCCTGCGGCAGACGGCGGTTGCAGGTTCTCAGCTGATAGAGCTTGTTCAGAAGCTCTATGGTATCCTTCACTGCCGCCGCGCTGGTATAAGGCCCGAAGTATTTGGACTTATCCTTTTTCATAACGCGGGAAAACAGGATGCGTGGATATTCTTCCCCCACCGTCACCTTAATATAAGGGTAGGTCTTGTCATCCTTCAGCAGCGTGTTGTACTTGGGAGAATTTTCCTTGATCAGATTGTTTTCCAGAACCAGAGCTTCCAGCTCCGAGTCCGTGACGATATATTCAAATCGGGCGATCAGGGACACCATCTTGTCGATCATAGGCCCCCGGCCGATGTTATCCCGAAAATAGGAGCGCACCCTATTATGGAGGTTCACCGCCTTGCCCACATACAAAATGACATCTTTGTCATCTCGCATGATATAGACTCCCGGCTCCTTGGGAAGCTTCTTTAACTCCTCTTCTATGTTAAACATTGCCCCTCCTTGTACCACAGGCTGCATTTTCTCTCGCTGCGCCATGGAATATTCGTCCTCTGTCTTTTACGCTCACTGCTCCAGAAACTTGTCTATGCCGTTGGCGATTCCTTCCACGATCTTGTCCTGATATTCTTCCGTGGCCATAAGGGCATCCTCCTCCGGATTGGTCATATATCCCATCTCCACGATAGTCACCGGAACCTGACACCAATTGATACCGCTCATAGTGTCCGTCTCCCACACTTTGCGCTTGTTGCAGCCTGCGGCATTCACCAGCTCGTCCAGCACATACCCGGAAAGATCCCTGCTTTGCTGATAGAGATCCCCATTGTAGGGGTTTGAAGAAGTTTGGCATATAGTCATGGCCCCGTTTACGGTAGTGTTCTCCGACCCGTTGGCATGAATCCTGATAAAAGCATCCGCATCGGCATCGTTGGCCACCTTGGCCCGCTCACTGTTGCTGATATCCACATCATGGGAGGTACGAACCATGATGACCTGATAGCCCCGGAAAGTCAGCTCCTCCTCCAGTTTCTCCGCCACCGTCAGCGTCAGCTCATATTCCTTCAGACCGCTGGTGGCTCCGGAGGTTCCTCCCGACACCTTGGCTTTGGTCTCCTCCGCTCCCGGGCCCACCGGCTCTTTCTCGCTGTTGGCCCTCCGCTGATGGCCTGCGTCAATAACTATCACATAGCCGTTCTGCTCTGAGGGCTCCTGCCCCCCTGACTCCGGGGGCGTTCCCGGCGTCCCCGACCCCTCCGGCGCTCCCCCTTCAGGATCTCTCTGGTCTGGGGCCTCAGCACCTGACTCCGAAGGCGTTCCCGGCGTCCCCGGCCCTTCCGGCATCCCTGACCCTTCCGGCGCTCCCCCTTCAGGATCTCTCTGGTCTGGGGCCTCAGCACCTGACTCCGAAGGCGTTCCCGGCGTCTCCGGCCCTTCCGGCGTCCCTGACCCTTCCGGCTCTCCCCCTTCAGGCTCTCTCTGGTCTGGGGCCTCAGCGCCTGACTCTGAAGACGGCTCAGACTCCTCCTCTAAGCTCTGGGACTGTGCAGCCTTCCGGGATTCCGGAGCGTCTGCCTGCTGCGCCTCTTGTCCGCAGCCTCCAAGCATCAGGGCCAGCGCCAATACCCCAACTGCCAGCAGTCCATGCCCTCTGCGCCCTGCCCGGCGCCTTCCCCGCTTTTCCTTTCGGTCTGTGCCGCCATGAAGCTCTGCAGCTTCCCTTTGCTCCCGAAGCCCTATGTCTCGACATAAGCCTGCAGCTATATCCTGTATCATTTCCGCCTTCTCCTTTCCCTGAACCTGCCCGTCATCGCCTATCATTGTCCCATAAAAAAGACTCGCTTCTTTTCAAGCGAGATAAAAAGGAGTTGTCGCAGCAAGGATATAGCGCAAGATATGGCATTCCGCTCCATCGGAAATGCCATATCCTATACCCAAAGCTATTTATGCGACAGCCCCTTATCACATTTACTCTAGCCTGCCATTGGAAAACCTGCCCACCGGCGCATCCTCCGGCGATTTATCCTCTCCGGAGGCGGCATTCGTGCCGAAAGTCCCTTCCTGACCGCCGCCGGAACCCACATTTCCCATGATCTCCCCAAAGGATTTCTCTTGTCCGGCCGCTTCCTGCCCTTGGGCAAAATCCGTCTTCTCCTGTCCGGTCATGGTCTGTTCTCCGTTGCTCTGCACCGTATTTTCTCCCGCCGAGTCCTCCTTCGGTTCTTCCTTCTCCTCCGGCAAGCCTTTTTCTCTGCGGAAAATTTCCATGAACTCCTTGCCGGTTATGGTTTCCTTCTCGATCAGGAAATCCGCAAGCTTATCCATCAGCTCCCGGTTGTCCCGAAGCAGCGCCAGCGCTTTATCATAGCTTTCTTTCAGAATCTCCACTACCTCGGCGTCTATCTCCGCAGCCGTAGTATCGCTGCAGTTCAATGCTGAGCGCCCCTCCAGATACTGGCTCTCTATGGTGGCAAGGCCCACCAGTCCGAATCTCTTGCTCATGCCGTAGCGAGTCACCATGTTGCGTGCAATGTCCGTAGCCTTCTCAATGTCGTTGGCCGCTCCCGTGGTAACGGTGTCAAAGACCACCTCCTCTGCAGCGCGGCCTCCCACCAGACTCACCAGCATATCCCTCAGCTCCGCCTCCGTGTTCAAATACTTTTCTTCCTCAGGCACGTGCATGACATATCCCAGCGCTCCCATGGTACGGGGCACTATGGTGATTTTCTGCACCGGCTCGGAGTTCTTCTGAAGCGCGCTGATCAGAGCATGCCCTACCTCATGATAGGACACGATCTTCCTCTCCTCCTTGCTCATGATGCGGTCCTTCTTTTCCTTGCCCACCAGAACCACTTCCACCGCGTCGAACAAGTCCTTCTGGCATACATAGTTCCTGCCCTCTTTGACGGCATTGATGGCGGCCTCGTTGATCATATTGGCCAGATCCGACCCAACCGCGCCGCTGGTAGCCAGTGCGATAGCATCCAGATCCACCGTCTCGTCCATCTTCACATCCTTGGCATGAACCTTGAGTATCTCCACCCTGCCCTTCAGGTCAGGCTTATCCACAATGATTCTCCTATCGAAACGCCCCGGGCGAAGCAGTGCCTTATCCAAGATCTCAGGGCGGTTGGTGGCGCCCAGTATCAGTATTCCCTTTGAGCTGTCAAAGCCGTCCATCTCCGACAGCAGCTGGTTCAGCGTCTGCTCCCGCTCCTCATTGCCACCGCCGTACTTAGAGTCCCGGCTCCGTCCAATGGCGTCGATCTCATCAATGAAGATAATGCAGGGGGCGTTCTTGGTGGCCTCCTTGAACAGATCCCGCACACGGCTGGCGCCGACGCCCACATATAATTCTATGAAATCCGAACCGGTGAGAGAGAAGAACGGCACATGGGCCTCCCCTGCCACAGCCTTCGCCAAAAGCGTCTTTCCCGTTCCGGGAGGCCCCACCAGCAGCGCTCCCTTGGGAAGCCTTGCGCCGATATTGGAGTATTTACCCGGATTGTGCAGAAAGTCCACCACCTCCACAAGGGATTCCTTGGCCTCGTCCTCACCCGCCACATCCTTGAAGGTGACTCCCGTCTCCTTCTGCACATAGACCTTGGCATTGCTCTTGCCCACTCCCATGGGACCGCCGGCACCGCCCATTTTCTTGAACACCACCGCCAGCAGAATCCACATCAGCACTACGGGCAGAACCACAAACAGCAGAATATCCATAATGCGGCCCGAATTGTCGCTGAGTACTCTGCTGCCCTCCACGCCATGTTCTTCCAGACGGGCGGTGAGAGTGTCAAAATCTTCCATGATAACGGTCGAATAGGTCACTTTCATGGTGCCGTAGAAGGGATAGACCGGCTTTGTAGGATTCTCTTGATCCTCAGGATCTTCCTTCAGAACGAAATTCACGTACCCGTTGCTCTGTACCTCAACAGACTCTACTTCATCTTTGCTAAGATGCTCCAAGAATTTCGTATAGCTGACTTCCTGAGCGCCGCCGTTTGCCCCGAACAGCATGTTCCAGAGCATGCATATCAGCAGCACGGATACCAGTCCGCCCAGAAGTATAATGATGAGATTGGGCTTCTGAGGAGGCTGTCCGCCGCCGCTGCCGCCGTTCCCCCCCGGCGCGTTGCCGTTTCCTCCGTTATTGTGTCCCCCGCCGTTGTCATATTGATTCATTTGATTGTCCATAGCAGCTCCGTTTCTGATTTATCCTGACTCCTTTTTCCCATTGGCCAGCGCCTCCGGGAAGGGCATCAGATGCTTTATCAAAAATTGACCCAAGACCTTCGGCCTATCGTTAACAAGCCCCGGCCTTCAGTCAGTTGTGTCGGCAGCCTGAAGGCCTTTCGTCTGCCGTTAGCCTGCAGCATGAATGCTGCAAGCTATATTATAGATAGTATATATTGATAAATCAATAGCAGAAATGTGAAAAAAACAACACAACTCTTAAAGATTTCTAAACTATTGCCCCAGTGTCCGGCAGCGGGAATGCGGGATCTGCGCTTTTTTCACAGTCGAACATCCTATGTCCGGGCATGTTCTTTTGCGCCGTAAATCTTGTGAATTTTCCCATTCCAATGTGGAGCGATTTGTGGTAGAATGTGGAATCGTAGAGTTGTTGGGGAGATGATGGAGGATGCGGGTTCTGCCGGTGACGAGAAACACATGAAATCCATCATATCTGTTTTCTTATAGAAACGAGGTACACAATGAAAATCGGTTTTGACAACGGCAAGTATCTGAAAATGCAGTCGGAGCATATTAAACAGCGCATCGTTCAGTTCGGGGACAAGCTCTATCTGGAATTCGGAGGAAAGCTTTTCGATGATTACCATGCCTCCAGAGTGCTTCCCGGCTTTGCACCCGACGCGAAGCTGCAGATGCTGATGCAGCTTTCCGATTATGCAGAGATCATTGTAGTTATCAGCGCCTCCGACATCGAGAAGAACAAGGTGCGAGGGGATCTCGGCATTACATACGACGTGGACGTTCTGCGGCTGCGGGACGAGTTCCTCAACAGAGGATTGTACGTAGGAAGCGTAGTCATCACTCATTATACCGGACAGAGCAGCGCAAAACAGTTCAAAGCCAAATTGGAAAAGAAAAATATAAAGGTGTATCTCCATTATACCATAGAGGGCTATCCCTCCAATGTCCCCTTGATCGTCAGCGAAAACGGTTATGGGAAAAACGACTATATAGAGACAACGCGCCCTCTCGTAGTCGTCACGGCTCCCGGTCCGGGCAGCGGGAAAATGGCCACCTGCCTGTCCCAGCTCTACCATGACAACCTGCGGGGCATCAAGGCGGGCTACGCCAAGTTCGAGACCTTCCCTATCTGGAACATCCCTCTCAAGCACCCCATCAATCTGGCCTATGAGGCGGCCACGGCGGACTTGAATGATGTGAACATGATCGATCCCTTTCATCTGGAGGCTTACGGCAAGACCACGGTAAACTATAATCGGGACATTGAAATCTTTCCTGTGCTGAATGCCATTTTTGAGGGCATTTACGGCAGCAATCCCTACAAATCCCCCACTGACATGGGCGTCAACATGGCGGGAAACTGCATCATTGACGATGAGACCTGCTGTGAGGCCTCCAAGATGGAAATCATCCGCAGATACTACACGGCCCTGAACAAGGTGGTAAAGGACGAGACTTCCGAGACCGAAGTCTATAAGATCGAACTTCTCATGAAGCAGGCAAAGATCTCTGTCGAAGACAGGCATGTCACTGCCGCTGCCAAAAAACGTGCCGAAGAGCTGGGGGTTCCCACTGCTGCCATAGAGCTTGCGGACGGGCACATCATCACCTCCAAGACCTCCGATTTTCTGGGGGCGTCCGCGGCCTTGCTGCTGAATGCCCTGAAATATCTGGCCGGGGTAGAGCATGACACAAAACTCATCAAGCCTGAGGCCATCGAGCCCATTCAGAATCTAAAAGTTCGTTATCTGGGAGGCAGAAATCCCCGTCTGCACACGGACGAGGTTCTCATCGCCTTGTCGCTGGAGGCATGCCACGACGAAAACGCCAGACGCTCCTTGGAGCAGCTCCCCAAGCTGAGAGGATGTCAGGTGCACACCTCCGTCATGCTTTCTGAGGTGGACATGAAAATATACAAGAAGCTGGGTGTGGATCTCACCAGTGAGCCGGTGCAGACAACCCGGAAGAAATACTGAATAGCCCGTCTTTTCCCTTTTATGTAAACGCAGACATATTAAAAGGCTTCCGGTGAGATTTCCCACCGGAAGCCCTTTGCAATGTCCTGCTTTCTGTCCGGACACACAGCGATATAATGTAATGCTACAGCTCCCGCCTCAAGGGCGCTGCCTGCGCCATCTTTGACATAGGAGCCCGATATACCAAAAGGGAAATCAGATACTGCAGGAATCCTCCCAGCACCACAATCCCTATGCCCGTCAGGGCCGTCAGGGCAACACCGCCCAAGCCCTGCCCAAACAGAGACATCCGGAAAGAGATGCCCTCCCATTCCTTCCGGTAGGACAAGAGCAGCGCCATGGTTATTGCCATCAGCACCGAGACACCAAAATACTTATATGCAACTCCCAAGTACAGCATGATAAGAAATATCATCCCTGCGATCACCATCAGCTCTCCGCTCATAGCTTCTGCCAGCTGAGGATTTCCCCATACTCTGATCAGACGATATACAGCCATCATCAGATATATCAGAGCCGTATTGCAGCAGGTCAGCGTAGCCGGCACGGAGGTCTGCAGCCTCTTCCTCAGAGGGGAGGCGAGAACCAAGTTGGATACGCTGAGGGAAAAAATCATCTGCGCAGGCAGCATAGCTATACCCATCAGCATGAAATTCCCGTAAAAACTTAAGAGTGTGCCGGAGCCAAGGATCATGAAGGTTATGCCCGCCCCCAGAAAGCCCAGCATCAGAAGCAAGTTTGACTTTATGCCGTAGGCGAACCGAATGCTTTTCACACCTAATCTCAGATTATTTATCATACTATCATCTCCTATTCCGTTTCAGGCAGCGCCAAAGCCTGCCTTTTTTGCCAGTGCCTTTCGCAGCATATGGAGGTTACATCCCTGATTCCTCCTCCCCCATACCGGGGCCGCCTCTCCCAAAAGGCCGTTGATCATAATAGCTCCTCTCCATTCTGGCCATGGCCGTCCGAACAGCCAGAGCGCCCACACATAGGCCCAGCAGTCCGAAAATCCCACCATATCCATAGAGGTGCACGGACAATCCCGGAAGAAACTGGCCGGCGATCTCCAGCGCGACAACCCCGTACCCAACCATCAGATTGATCCATATCATATTTCCGTATCTGGAAAGAAACGTCCCCAGCATAGAAAAGAAAAAGGAGCACATGACCATACACCAGAGCACCCCTCCCGTTCCGCTGCCCGCTCCCCAGAACCCGAAAGCCCCCTCCACGGCTCCTGCCCACAGTCCTTCCTTTATCTCCCCGGACAGCAGTTCCCACAGTCCTATGATTGCATAGGCAAGCCCCAGAATCACCGCCGAGGATACCAGCTTCCTCACCACATCCACCGTCAGAGCCTGCCTCATCACCGCTCCGCCCCTGCCTGAGCTCTTCAGATACTCCAGATTTGTATAACTCAAATTCTGAACCCCTGCGAACAGCCAGCTGTCCGAAACGGTTTCCACCATAGGCAGCAGCAGAGCCGCCGCCATCAGAACTCCCCTTCCGGCGCGGCTGCCCCCGCTGCCGCACGCCCAGAGACAAATCCCCCCGCATACCCCGGGCAGCAGCATGTACATCACCAGTCTGTACAGACGGGATGTAAACACCAGATAACTTTTCATCGCATTTTTCATAATCGTCCTCTCGCCTCTTTGTGCCTCAAAGCTTCAGGCCGGTATTGGCCTTCATGACAGCCACGCTGATCTGAGACAAGGTGGGCGTCTCCACCGCTACGTCCATGCCGGCCAGCCTATCCAGATTTTCCGCAAGACAGATCCCTTCAAATCCGTATGCATTTTTGGAGACGGAAAACAGAATCTCCCCCGCCCTCTCTCCGTCGGCGGCCTCCCCCTTTACGCAGATATACTTTTCCTTCAGATCTTCCACAAAACCTTCTTCCACCACATTGCCATGCTCCAGAATCACCGCGTAGTCCGTCACGTTTTCCATATCCGCAATGTTGTGGGTGGAAAAGAACACCGACCGCTTCCCGTTCCCCCGCTCCAGATATTCCCGTATCATGTCGCAGAGCTTGTCGCGCATCAGCGGATCCAGAGGCGATGCCGGTTCGTCCAAGATCAGCAGCTGCGTATCTCTGGCCAGAGCCGCAGCCAGCATCAGCTTCATACGATTGCCGTCGGACAGCTTCTTCACGTCTCTGACCAGCCCTCTTTTGATTCCCAGCTCTTTGCATAGACTGCGGAATCTATCATTATGAAACCCGGAAAACAGCAGGCTGCTGATCTCCTCCACCTGATCGACGGTCCAATTGGGAAGGAAATAGCATCCCGGCCCCGTGTAGCCGATGCACTCCTGCGTCTGGGCATTCAGCTTCCTCTCCTCCCCGAAATAAGTCACATCTCCCTTGAAGTCCCGCCTGATCCCCGTAAGTATATTCAAAAGAGTAGTCTTTCCGGCTCCGTTCTCCCCGATCAGCGCCGTGGCAAAGCCTTCCGGCACATCCAGTCGGGGCACGGAAAGCTCAAACCCCCTATATTTCTTTTTCAGTCCGCATACTTGTATCGCGTTTCTCCTGCCCTCTTTCATCGTCTCTATTCCTTCCTCCTATTTCCTCAGTCTCCCGTGTCCCGGCTCTCCTCCATATGCAGCAGCGCCTGCAGCGTCCCCAGCAGCTCCTCCTCCGTCATTCTGGCTATCTCTGCCGCCCGGATAGCCTCCAGCAGGGCCTCCTCCACCTTGCGCAGATGCTGTTCCTTCAGCATTTCGCTGTCCTGCGCATTGACGTAAAAGCCCTTTCCCTGCGCCGCGGTCACCAGCCCCTCCGCCTCCAGCTGCTCATAAGCCTTCATTGTGGTAATCACGCTGATCCGCAGATCTCTGGCAAGTCCCCGGATGGACGGAAGATATTCCCCTTCCTTCAGCTTTCCCGCCAAGATATCCGCCCTCAGCTGCTCCGCAATCTGCTGATATATGGGTATCCCTGAATTCTGTAAAAGCTTCAACCTCTCACCGCCCCTCTTCTGTTTATATGTTATATATACAGCATAATCAGTCTGATGTCAAGAGTTTTTTTAATTTTCCATTTTGTCATATGGGACACATGAAAAAGGCAGATCCTCCTCCATAGACGAGAATCTGCCTTGTCCTCTATCCGCCGAAACGGCGTCACAAGCGTGTATTGTTTTTTCCTGCACGTTTTTTCATGGCAATGCTCACCGGCCTCTCAAGACCGTAAGTTAGAACAAAGGCCACTGCCAAAGAAAAAAGCACGATCAAAACCTGATACTTCCACATCCACACCTTGTCTCCGGTCATGTTGGGAGGCGTTTCCCCCTCCCAATAGGGAATACGCCATTCTTTACATTTCACGGCTATGTACTGATGCCACATGTAGAAGTTGTAGGATATACCGGCCAACAGCCTCATGGCCCCATTGGCAAAAAGAACCTTCAGGCCTCTGCAAGCAAAGGGCAGGGTGAGCAAAAAGACGGAAAAAACCAGCGAAAGCTCGAATCTCTGTCCCAGCTGCACCAGCTGAAGCTCTCCCGCCCCCAGCTGCCTCATCATCCTACTCAAGTGCAGCACGCAGCAGAACGCCGCACCCGTAGCCGCCAGTCTGGTGTATCTGTTTTCTGTCAGGCTCCGCCGCAGGGTAATGTAAAGCAGACAAAGCAGCATCCCATTGGCATAGCAGCCTGCAAAGGTGGCCATTTGGTTCCCATATGCTCGAATCATATCCCCTTTCTCGTACAGAATATAATTGGCGGAAACGATACCGCCCCCCCACAATCCTATGGTGGTCAAAACGGGCCATCTGCGGAACAATCTGGCAATCCACGGCATAAGCAGATAATAGAGCACTTCTATCTGAACCGTCCACAAAGCCAAGTTAAACCGGCTGCCCAGATAGGTGTCCGGAAAAAGCGGACCGGTACATGTGAGATGTGCAAGCAAATCCTTCCAGAAAAAGCCGTCCGCCACAAATGTGCCCTCTGCAATCATAATTACCACGGACATGAGCAGAAAGAAATAGTAGGAGGGCAGAATCCTTATGGCTCTTTTCCGGTAAAAGTCCTTCGTGTCCGGCCAGGGCTCCTGCAGGAGAATCGATCTGGCATAAGGGTAAAAATTGCAGAATGCACTGATCAATATCAGCATATCTACGAACACAAAGCCATACCTCACAAAGCCTTCCAGATTGATGCCCGTAAGCCCGAAATATTTGGTAATATTTGTGGGAAAGGTGATTTTGGGCGTGATCCAGCTCTGCTGCCAGAAATGAAACCAAGCCACAAGCCCCACAGCCACCGCCCTCACTCCGTCCAGCACATCTATATGTCTTTCGATTCTTGTACTGTCACTATCCACCTTCCCACCATTCCTTTCCTGCCTATTTACGCCCATTCCACCTCTGGGAGCTTCAGCCGCCGGCAACCGCCAGCCCTTCCTGCCCCTGCACAATGAACCCCACATTTTCCACGCTGCCTCCCTTGTCGATATGCCCATTATAATCCATAGATGTAATCACAAGAGTGCTCCCGCTTACCTGATAGTTCCCGTTCCAGCCGTTGCTCAGGACGATATCTCCGTTGAAAGTCACTTCCACGGTCCAGCCCTCAAGGTCCGTCTCCCCAAGATTGGTTATGGTAAGCGTATATTGACAAAAGGCCTCGCCGCCCTGTCCCCAGGAATTGACCGGCTGAACCGAAAGACTCAGTTCCCCCTGAGTCAGAGTTCCGCCTTGTCCCATGCTGCCAGAAGCCCAGCTCTGCTGTCCGCCCGCGCTGTCGTCAGCAGGTTCTTGTCCCGTGCTGCCAGCCGAACCCTGCTGCCCGCCCGCGCTGTCTCCTGCAGGTTCTTGTTCTGTGCCGCTGCCAGAGGCCGAACCCTGCTGCCCGCCCGCGCTGTCTCCTGCAGGTTCTTGTCCTGTGCCGCTGCCGGAGGCCTCCGCCCCCAAGGAGCCCTGCGCCCCCAGCATATTATAGAGCCACTTTCCGGAATCGCTCAGATCCTCCAGCGTAAAGCCGCTTGTCTTGCTGCAGCTGCTCTTTATGACTGCCGATGTCTCCGACTTGTTGGAGAGGTTCCACGCCACATAGCTGATCTGGTACTGATTCAGCAGCTCCACCCACTGATTCGCCTGATACTCGTCGATGCCCCCATTGCCGCTGGCGTCACAGATACCGTATTCCGACACAAAGATAGGAAGTCCTGCCTCCACCGCCCTGACCATGGCCTCCCTCAGATCCTCTTTGTGGGTGGCGGCATAAAAATGCAGCGTATACATGACATTGTCATAACCTTCGATGGGATCCGCTGCCGCCTGCTCCACATATTGGCTCCAATTGGGAGTCCCCACCAAGATGATCCCGTCCTCATCATTCTTGCGAATCACCTCTATCACTTCTTCCGCATAACTCTTCACATCGCTCCAGGAAGTACCGCCGTTGGGCTCATTGCATATTTCATACAGTACATTCGTATAATCGGCATATTCCTCCGACATCTCCTCAAAAAATCCCTTGGCGTCCTCCAGATAGGTATTGGGATTCCCGTCCGACAGAATATGCCAGTCAATAATGACGTACATGTCATTATCTGTGGCATACTTCACCCCGTCCTTCACCAGAGCCTTCAGGCTCTCCTTGTCGCCTCCGGAACAAAACCCGCCGTACTCCGCCGTATACATAGCCAGCCGGAACACGTTGGCGCCCCATTCTTCCTTCAGCTGCCGGATACAGTCCTCATTTACATAATCGGGATACCAGGCCAGCCCATGGGTACTGATTCCCTTCAGCAAAACCCCATTGCCGTTGCCGTCTACCAGCTTTGTCCCTTCCACTGAAAGAGCGCCCAACGCCGCAGTCTGCAGGACTCCGTTTTGACTTCCGCCTCCCTCTTTTCCTCCGGAGGCAGCATCGCTCTTACCGGCCCCCGCATCCGGGGCGGCGCCATCCACCCCTTCCGAAGCTGCAGTCTCCTTTCCGGTTCCATTCTTCCCTTCGGAGGCGGCGCCTCCCTTTCCGGCAGCCTCCCCTTCCGAACCTGCCGCCTCCTTCCCGGCACCATCCTTCCCGGTTCCGTTTTCCTTTCCGGATACGGATCCGGAATCAGCAGGCCCATCGCCGGTGCCCTCCGGCTCCCCTCTGCCTTGAGCGCTCCCTTCCTCCGATTCAGCCTTCGGATCCTTTGCACGCTCCGGATCCTCCTGCCCTTCTCCGGACGTCTCCTGCCCTTTTGCCGCTTCCGTCCCGCCCTCCGACTCCTGACTTGAGCCGACTTCCAAAGAAGCCCTCCCATTTCCGGCCCCAAGTCCTTCTGTCTCCACCGCTTCTTCCTTCCCGCAGGCCGACGCGCATATCACCCAAAGCCCCAATAGGATAAACAGACCAAAACACCTTTTCATCAAAATACATCCTCCTGTCCACCTTTGTCCTCTTGGCAGTCCGCCAGAATTTCGTCCGCAGTTGCGGCATCGAATCCCTCCAGCCCGGCATGATTCGTCAGCGCCTTGATGATCCTCCATCCGTTGCGGCTGTTGACGGCATTCTGGGCCAGAGGCCTGAAGCCGAAATCAAGATATATCCTGCAGGCCAGCCATGTGGTGGTCTGGGTGGGAATCTTCGCATGGACATAGCCCAGATTCCTCATAATGTTCAGCACATGGGAAATCAGAGGCTTTGACAATCCCCTTCCCTGATATTCCCTGCGGACGGCAACCCAGTGCAGCCAGCCGTCCCCGGAAATGTCCCTATGGGTTATATCATAATACGCGGTGGCCGTTGCAACCTTTTCCCCGGACTCGTTTTCCACAAACACCATTCTGTCCGAAAGTCCATCTTCGTTGCCGCCGTAATATTTCTCCCACACCTCCAGCCCCTGCCGGTAGCTCACAAGTTCCTTTGCCGATCTCTCCACCTCGATCCAGGCATCCCGGTCCCCCGGCCTGAAAAACACAAATCTGTACCCTTCCGGCAATGGTATATGCTGCACTCCCTCCAAGTCCCGCTCCAGCAGCAGCTCATAATATTTTATTCTGTTGTCGTGATTGTCAAACTGCAGATCCTTCATCCCTATCTCCTATCTCTTCCTATCCAAAAACCTGTCCAAATGCCCATACTCCCCGCGGCTCCCTGCCCCTAGCAGAGATTTCCTTCTCCCATTATGAAGAGAAGCCGAAGAAAAGCAGGCAAAACCCCTTCCTCCCTTTGTTCTGCCTCGGATCCGAAGTCAGCTTCCGGGGGACAAAGGCCGGATACCGGCGGGAGTCTGCCCCGCCCATATCCGGCCCAATCCTTTCCACACACTGCCGCAGCGGCCCAAAGGGGCAAGCCGGCGGAAGGCCTTCCTCAGTCCAGCCCCACCACACTGTCCACGGGCAGGGACATAACGATCCCCTGCGCCTTGCTCTGCATACCGCATTTCTTTCCGATTTCCTGCATAATGGCCAGCTTATCTTCCTTTCCGGCCAGAATGATCACTACCTCCCGTTCCTCCTGCACGCTGATCTTCCAGAACTTCATGGCCTCCTCGTTTCCCACGCGCCTGCTGTGGAAAACCGTGCCGCCGGAAGCTCCCTTAGGCCTTGCCGCATTCATAACGTCCTCGCTGAACCCCTGATTCACGATTGCCATGATCATACTATATTCATTATCCGTCATATCCGTCTCATTCCTCTCCGCCAGTCTCTCTTTTTCCTCCGGCTCCATCTTTTCCATCAGCTGCAGGATATGGCCGCTCCCTCCGGACATGGCCACGGTAAAGCTGATCCCCGTGTTAGGCATTCCCAGATGCAGCTTTTTCCTGAGTTTCTTCAGCATCTCGTCGGCAAACAGCTTCGGCATCATGGTCATCAATATGTTCTTGTCCACCCCGTCCAGCCCCAGCATGTCCATGACCTCGCTGGAAGCCGTGCCCTGAGCGTGGAAAATATATTGGGTAGGGACATTGCCCTCCTTGAACATTCCCACCGCCTTGTTCACCAGCTTGGGCGTGGCGATGAGAAAAAGCATCCTGAAAGCCGCCTTCTTATATTGATCAGCCATTTCCTACCCCTCCTCAAATTCATCGAATTCAATGATCTCATCCATGGCATCCAATGCGGGCTGCAGCTGTACAGCCTCTCCGTCTGCCGTCTTCAGCCTCAGCTGATACAAAATTCCCATGATCTGAATGGCGATCAGGGGGGTCAGCGCCACCAGCGCTACCACGCCGAAGGCGTCCGTCATCAGATTGCCGCCCACCGCATCACAGGCACCGATGCTCAAAGGCAATAGGAATGTAGTTGTCATGGGACCGCTGGCCACGCCGCCGGAGTCGAAGGCGATACCCACAAACATCTTGGGCACAAATCTGGACAGCAGAAGCGCCGCCAAATATCCGGGCACAACAATCCAATGAATGGGCAGCCCCGTCAGCACTCTCAGCATGGAAAGGCCCACACTGGCGGAAACGCCGATGGACATACAGCGGTTCATGGTTCTGGCAGAAACAGAGCCGTTTGTGACGCTCTCCACCTGCCGGTTCAGCACCTGAATGGCAGGCTCCGCCTTCACGATATAGTAGCCGATAAGCATGCCGATGGGCACCAGCAGCCATTTCCAGCTCTCGGCAGCGATCTCGTTTCCCATGAGGGAGCCAACCGGGGCAAAGCCCACGTTCACGCCGCACAGAAACAGCACCAGTCCGATATATGTATACCCGAAACCCACCGTGACACGCTTTACCTGCCTATGAGGGTAACGGTGGGTGAACAGCTGGAAGAAGATGAAAACCGCCGCCACGGGAACCAGAGAGATCGCAACCTCTTTCACATAAGGAGGCATACTGAAGAGAAATTCCTTCACCACATCCCGGGTGGTAGCCACCTGCGCCACCTCGGACGATGCATAAGATGCTTCTGTGGGACTGAAGAAGAAGCCCAGAATCAACACCGCCAAAATAGGTCCTACACTGGAAAGGGCCACCAGACCGAAGCTGTCGCTGGAGGCATTCTTGTCGCCGCGGACGGAGGCAAGGCCCACGCCCATGGCCATGATAAAGGGTACTGTCATAGGCCCGGTGGTCACGCCGCCGGAGTCGAAGGCCACGGCCAGAAAATCCTTTGACACGAAAAAGGAAAGCCCTATGAGAGCTATGTAAAGCAGAATCAATATGGTGGAAAGATTGATCTGGAACAAAATTCTCAAGATAGCCACCGCAAGAAAGATGCCCACACCCACCGCCACCGTAAGGATCAGCGTAAGATTCGGTATGGCGGGAACCTGCTCCGCAAGCACCTGCAGATCCGGCTCCGAAATGGTGATGATAGCGCCCATGGAAAAACCGATCAAAAAAATCAGCGGAATATGTCTGGTCTTGGAAATCTGAACACCGATACCCTCTCCCAGAGGAGTCATGGACATCTCCGCCCCCAGCTGGAAAAAGCCCATTCCCACCACCAGCATAATGGCGCCCACAATGAACATAACCATGGTGCCGATATCCATGGGCACCAGCAATATGCTCAATAGGAGAACAATTCCCGTTATGGGCAGCACGGCGGAGAGGGATTCCAGAATCTTTTCTTTCAGTTTTTGATTCACCCGCATCACCTCTTTTTTATATAATTTTTTGCCCGTCTGCTTTTACGATCTGACAAAATTGCAGGATTCTCATTTATGATAACATATTTTGCCTTCTTTTTCCATGAAAGAAAGACGAAATATTTGATTTTTCCTGCATCCGGAGCCTGCGCGTTGCTCCGGGAGATGGCCAGCAGCCTTCTCTCAGGGCGTCTCCTTCCACAGTCCCATGACAAAGTACAGCAGCGCCGCCCATGTGAACATGGAATAGAAATTGCCCTCCCCGTCCCTGCCCTGCCGCAAAATATCCGCCGCCGTTTCCTTCGTGAGAAGCGCAAATCCGTCAAACTGTTCGGATCCCTCCGCCCCCTCCTGAGACAGCGCCTCCAGACCGGCGGGATGCAGCACCGCGCACACCAGAGCATTGGTCTCGTCCGTCAGTCCCGGAGAGGAAAAAAGCACCGGATTCACCACCCGGACGCTGTCTTTCTCCCCTACCTCAAGCCCGGTCTCCTCCCGGATCTCCCGCCGGGCGGTACTGAGAACGGGATCCGCCTCCTCCTTGTCCCTCTCGTCCATCAGCCCCGCCGGAACGCTGAGCATGAACCGTCCGGCAGGATAGCGAAACTCTCTGGACAGCAGGAGTCTGGGCTCTTCTCCCGGCATATCCAGAACCACGATGCAGCTCACCCCGTCCGGCAGCATGGCCCTGAACTCCTCGTCCGGCATCACAGCCACCAGCTCCTGTGGCCTGCGCCTTGTGGCATCATAGTAATGCCTGCCGGGCGCATACTGAAGATCCGCCACCCGGACATAGGGCGACTCAAACACCATCTCCACAGTTTCCTTTTTGATCTCGATTTTCAAATCCTCATTCATCCCACTGCCCCCTTCCTTCTTTTCCGCGCCTTTGATACACTGACCTTTCCGGGCCAAGCCTCAGCCTACCCCGGGATCAGATCAGGCCTATTTATACAAAACATCCACCCTGCGGGAGCCTGTGCCCCCATAGGATGGATGATGTTTTGCTGCATATACATCCTGCCCTCTACAATTTCCTCAGGAAGTTTCCATCCACGCTGACGCCCTCGGTGATCACAATGAACGCATTGGGATCGAACTTCCTCACCACCGCTTTCAGACGGCTCACCTCGTACTTGGACAAGGTGACATAGAGCAGATGTGACTGATCATAGGTAAAGGCTCCCAGCGTGGACCACTTGGTCACTCCTCTGTAGATTTCATCCAGAATGGCCTTCTCCAGCGCGCCGGTATCCGCCTTGGTGATGATCTTTGCCTCCACCGTGATATTCTGGGTGTGGACTCTGTCCATGGCCACGGAATACACTGACGCGTAGATAATCGAATACACCACGGTCTCCATATCAAACAAGGTGAAGCAGATCCCGTACAGCACAAGGTTCATCAGCAAGCTTACCTTTCCTACGCTGAAATCCTTCTTCCACCTTGCCAGCATCAGCCCTACCACATCCATACCGCCGCTGGAGGAGCCCATCCGCAGGGCAATACCGATACCGCCGCCGGAAATGATGCCCCCCACCATACAGGAAGCCATGGCGTCCTTTACGATCTCCGTCACCGGAATCACGGACAAGAACAAGGTCATGGACGTAACCATGATCAGCGTCTTCGCAAAAAACTTCCTGCCCAATCTGGCAAAGGCCAGCAAAAAAATAGGAATGTTGATAATATAGTAAATCACGCCGGCGATGTCGAAGTTGTTGAAATTCAAATGCAGATATTCCGTCAGAAGCGTTCTGATCACCTGACTGATACCCATGACGCCACCCGAATACAGCCCGGTAGGAACAATGAATAAATTCATCCCCGCCGCGTACAGAAATGCCGCCACCACGCACATCATTATTTTTTTGCCTTCAACCACAATCATATCTTTTTTCATCTTAATTCAACCCCCCGCCGCACTGCGGCCTTGATCCTGCATCCTTTCCGCCCCTGCCAATAGGCATACGGCTCCGGTCAGTACCCCCCGGGCCGTCCCCTCTGCCTATGGACGGCGGTCACACCGCCCTTTTTGCGGGCGCGCATAAGCATACATACCGCCTCAGGCCAGCGCGTCCTCCAGCTTCTGGCGCAGCTCTGCCGCAGACATGGAGCCCACATAATTGGCCGCCGGCTTACCGTTCTTGAAAATGACGAAGGCAGGGATACTGGACACCTGATAGTTTCTGGCCAGCTCCATATTATCGTCAATGTTGCATTTTCCGACCTTGATCCTGCCCTCGAACTCCGCAGCCATCTTGGCCACCACGGGCCCCATCATCCTGCAGGGATTGCACCAGTCGGCGTAAAAATCTACCAGCACGGGAGTGGACGCCTGCAGAACCTCCGCATCAAAATTGTTTGCCGTAAACTTGTATTCCATAATTCTACCTCTTTTCTGCGCCGCTTATCATTTTAGTTTTTGCTGAGGATTCCGCATGCGGCGCTGAATCGGATCCCTCATATCGACTGCCCCTTCTTACATTCTTGTGATCCTGCCGCCTCATGAGCGGTTCCCGGAAGGACGGATCACATATTTGCATATGGAATTTCCCATGGCGGAAAACTTTTCCTCGTATTCCGTCATCACATTCCCCTCCATCAGCCTATCGTCCCCATGCAGGTCATAGGTGATCTCTTCCGCCACCCAGCCCGCAGGCGCCAGCTCCTCCACGGCAAAATCAAAGAGCTCCCTATTGTCCGTCTTGAATTCCAGTCTGCCTCCCTCCTTCAGGATCCGCCTATAGCGCTCCAGAAATTCTCTGGAGGGCAGCCTGCGTTTGGCGTGCCTGTCCTTGGGCCAGGGGTCGGAAAAGTTCAGATAGATCCGCTCCACCTCCTCCGGGCCGAACACTACAGGCAGCTCCTCCGCGTCCATCCGCAGAAACTTCAGGTTGGGAAGCTCCTCCTGTTCCATCTTCTGGACCGCTCTCAGCAGAACGCTGGAATATTTCTCGATACCGATGTAATTGACATCAGGATGCTCCTTAGCCATAGTATGTATGAACTTCCCCTTTCCCATACCGATCTCGATATGAATGGGGTTCGTATTTCCGAAAATGTTTTTCCAGTCTCCGGCACACCGGGATTGCAGCGTCTCCCGCACCACATAAGGACTTTCCGCAATCACTTCCCGACAGCCGGTGATATTGCGCAGTCGCACTTTTTCACCTCCTGCGGCCCCATCCCCACTGAGCCGGCTCCCCAAATCCGCCGCTTTCCGGCGCGCTTTTGCCTGGCCTGTGAACGGACCCAACAGACAATATCGTCTACAGTTAACTGTACTTTATCTTTGAATGCTTGTCAACATCAGAAAACATTCTTTGCAAACTTTCCAAAAGACTTTTATGATTCGTCATCCGCGATTGCCGATTCGCCAAAATAATTCCACATTCCCGCTTTGGTTTTCGGCCAAGATAGTGTATAATAAGATAAGCTTCCACAAAAACTGCTTTTTATCCGCCGGACGGCAGCATCCAAAATACACCTTCGGAAAGTCAGGGAATCCACATGCTTAAGACACATCGGTTCAAAAAACCTTTTTGCAGAATACATCTTCACAGCCGGGCCTGCCTTTTTTCCGCCCTCCTCTGTGCGGCAGGCCTCTTGGCCGCCTCCCCCCTACAAGCCCATGCTTCCTCCTTCGCTGACAGGGAACAGCGGCTGGAGCGGCAGCGGGCCATGGCGGTACAGTCCAACGAAGTGCCCAACTGGCCCGTAGGGCCGGTGGTCAATGCGGAGTCCGCCATACTCATGGATGCGGATACCGGCGTGATTCTGTACTCCAAAAACATCCACCAGAAGGAATATCCCGCCAGCACCACCAAGACTCTTACCGCCCTCATCGTGTCGGAGCAATGCCAGCTGGACGAGATCGTCACCTTTTCCCATGATGCCGTTTTCGACACTCCCCGGGACAGCAGCCATATCGCCATGGATGTAGGGCAGGAGCTGACGCTGGAGCAGAGCCTTCAGGCCATCCTGATCTGCTCCGCAAACGAGGTCTGTTACGCTCTGGCAGAGCACATCACCCATACCACGGACTGGTCCGTGTTTGCTGAGATCATGAACGAAAGAGCGGCGCAGCTGGGCTGTCTCAACTCCCATTTTGTAAATCCCAACGGGCTGCCGGACGAGAACCATTATACCACCGCCTATGATCTGGCCATGATCGGAAGGGCCTTCTTCGACAACGAAATGCTGTGCAAAATCACCACCACCAGACGAATGGAATTTCCCGTCACGGAAAAGCTGCCTCTGGGGAAGCTGGAGAACAATCAGATGATGATCATCCCCGGCGGAACCTATGCATACGAATATCTGGTAGGCTGCAAAACCGGCTTTACGGACGATGCCAGATACTGTCTGGTCTCCTGCGCGGAGAAGAACGGCCTCAAGCTTATCTGCGTGGTAATGAAGGACGAGCAGCCCTACCAGTACGAGGACACCATCGCCTTGTTTGACTATGGCTTCGCCAATTTTGAAAAGGTCAATGTGTCTCAGGCAGAGACCAAGTACAACATTGACGATATCGGATTGTTTTATGGCGGGAACGACGTCTTTGGCAACTCAAAGCCCCTGCTTTCCCTGAACAAGGACGACTGCATCATACTGCCCAAGACCATCCCTTTTGAAAGCGCCGAGTCCGTCATAACCTATGACACGGAGAACGAAAATCAGGCGGCGGTGATCTCCTACAGCTACCATGGGATGAATCTGGGCTCCGTAGGCATCGATTTTGCAGCGGTCAAAACAGATTCCTCCATCTTTGAAACGGAGGCCGAGGAAGCTCCCCAAAATTCATTTGTATTTGTGAACATCCGGCTGATCCTGATCATTCTGGGGATCGTGGCCGGGCTGTTTCTGGTAAGGCTCGCGCTGGGAGCATTTTTGAGATATTATGCCGTTCCCGGTTCCGCCATGGACAGGCGGCGCGCCAATTCCCGGCGCAGAAGAAGACGCAGAAGAAGGCGGCGCAGGTAAGCGCCGCCTATGTCCTTCTATCAAAAATGCTTCTTTTTTTCCTCTGTTTTATGACAGTTTGCCTTCATAACGCTTATGGAATTCTTTTGCCCGGTCCCGGCGCTTCTTCAGCGCCTCCGCATCCTTCTCGTCGATCAGCTTGGTGGTCTTCACCACATAGGTGCCCCCTTCGTCCGATTTGCGGACCCGGATCTTCCCCTTCAGATATCCATGCTTCTCGCAATAGGCCAGACAATAGTAGTTCCGCCCGTTGGGCGTGAACCACCTGATCTTCTTGCGCAGGTTCCGGCGGCAGAGATAACATTTGCTGGATACCACCTCCCTATCCCCAAAGGCATCCTCCTTGGTGGGGAACTCTCTGGAAATATACTTGGCATACTTGTCGAACTGTACCTTTATCTCCGACTTTCTATCCGCGGGAGGATGAAACACGTCATAAGACTGGTTTTTCATCACCTCCGGCCTTTCCCTCTGGATTCTCTCCAGAATTCTGGCCGTATATGCCGCGTCGCTAAGGGCCCTATGGAAGGGTATATTCTTGGGTATCTCCAAAAAATCGATGGCATGCTCCAGAGACCTTCTGGAGCTTCCGTCCTCATAGGCAAGGCTGAACAGCTTCTGGACGTCCAGATAGGGGAAGGGTCCCTGCGCCAGAGGCTGCATGTGATAAAATCTCATGTTTCTCTGGAGCTCCGTCAGATCGGAGCTGCCCCAGGTACAGAACAGATACGGCTCCTCACCGCACCACGCCAAAAAGCCCTCCGCCGTCTGTACAAAGGGCTTTCCGTTCTTCAGCTCCTGCATGCGCAGGTGAATCAGTTTTCCGGTAATCTGATGCATCTCCTGATATACCTTCGGCTTGATCAGCTGACTGAACTCTCCTGCAATACCGCCGGACTGGTCCAGCTTTACCGCGCCGATCTCAATGATCTCGAAGGGTATGCTGACTGCTTCCTCCTCCAGACCCGTATTGCTCTGGTTCCATTCCAAATCAAATACAATATAATTCATAGATTATACCAATGCTCTATCCATGTATGTGCCAGACCCACCCATGAGGTGCATTCAGGCTGAGCGGCATTCCCGTCTTGATTCTGGGTCAGCCGATTTGCCAAGGCAAGGCCATGGCTTCCCTTGGGGTACATATGGAACTCCGCAGGCACTCCAGCCCTGCGCAGCGCCGTCACGAACAGAAGAGAATTCTCCACCGGCACCGCCCCGTCCTCATAGGTATGCCAGATAAACGCCGGCGGCGTATCCTTGTCCACCTGATTCTCCAGAGACATCTTGGCGGAAAGCTCCTCCTGTCTTGCTCCCAGCAGGTTCTGGAAGGATCCCCTATGGGCAAACTCTCCCGAAGTGATCACCGGATAGCAGAGGATCATTCCGTCCGGGCGGATCAGCTTCTGCTCTTCCTTCCGGATCCCCAGCGCCCCGGCCAAAAACTCTTCCTTCCAGAACACTCCCATGGACGCCGCCAGATGGCCTCCTGCCGAGCAGCCCAAAACTATGATCTGCTCCGGATTCACATACCAGTCCTCCCCGTTTCTGCGGATCAGCGCCAAACTGTATGCAAGCTCTGTAAGCGCCGTGGGATACACCGCAGGCGCGCAGGAATACCGCAGCACCGCCGCATGGTATCCCATGGCCAGAAACTGCGCGGCCAGAGGATCCGCCTCCCTTTCGGATGTATAGGCATAGGCGCCTCCCGGGCAGACCAGCACCAGCGGCCTTGTCTCCACGGCAATCTCCTGATAATGTTCATGAAGGTAGACCGTCAGCTCCGCATAAGGCATAGAGCCCTCCATCCGAATCGGATATACTTCTTTTCTCATACTCCCCAACCTCCTTCTTTCCACCGGGAGCCGCCGTTCTCAAGTTGCTACGCCTTCCTTGGCAACTCCGGAATCTTTAATAAGCCCTGCCCCAATATACCATCTTCTTGGCAGGCCTTCCGCAGCAGACGCAGGTGTCGGCTATGTGTTCCTGCCGGAAAGGCATACAGCGGCTGGTGACGGCAAGCTTCTCTTTGATCTGCTCCTCGCAGGCCTGATCGCCGCACCACATGGCTTTCACAAAACCCGTCTTTTCGTTGAAAATCCGCTCGAATTCCGTCATATCTACGGCCTTGTAGGTATTGTTGTCCCGGTGAGCCCTCGCCCGCTCCAGCATCTGTCGCTGAATGGTTTCCATAAGCTCCCCAGCCTTGGCCTCCAGCTCCTCCAGCGCCACTTCCAGCTTCTCTCTGGTGTCCCGGCGGCAGATCACGCATTTCCCGGCCTCTATGTCCTTGGGACCGATTTCCACCCTGATAGGATAGCCTCTCATCTCGGCCTCGGCAAACTTCCAGCCCGGCGACTTCTCGGAATCGTCCACCTTCACCCGGAAATTCTTTCTCAGCACGTCCCGAAGCTCATAGGCCTTCTCCAGAACCCCTTCCTTCTTCTGCTGGATGGGCACGATGCAAATCTGCACCGGAGCCACTCTGGGAGGCAGCACCAGTCCCTCGTTGTCCCCATGTACCATGATGATTGCGCCGATAAGGCGGGTGGTCATGCCCCAGGAGGTCTGGTGAACATATTTCAGCGTATTATCCTTATCCGCAAACTGCACCCCGAAGGCCTTGGCAAAGCCGTCCCCGAAGTTATGGGAAGTCCCTGCCTGCAGGGCCTTTCCGTCATGCATCAGAGCCTCAATGGCATAAGTCGCCACGGCTCCTGCAAATTTTTCTTTCTCTGTCTTCTGTCCCCGAATCACGGGAATGGCCAGAGTCTCCTCGCAAAAATCAGCGTACAGATTCAGCATCTGTATGGTCCTCTCCTGCGCCTCCTCCTGAGTGGCATGGGCGGTATGCCCCTCCTGCCATAGAAATTCTCTGGACCGGAGGAAGGGTCTGGTCTCCTTCTCCCAGCGCACCACGGAACACCACTGATTATAGACTCTGGGCAGATCCCGATAGGAGTGAATGTCATTTTTATAAAAGTCGCAGAACAGCGTCTCTGAGGTAGGTCTCACGCAGAGCCTTTCCTGCAAGGGCTGCAGCCCTCCGTGGGTAACCCATGCCACCTCCGGCGCAAAGCCTTCCACATGGTCCTTCTCTTTCTGCAGCAGGGATTCCGGGATAAACATAGGTAGATATACATTCTCCACCCCCGTCTCCTTGAACCTTGCATCCAGCTGCTTCTGGATCAGCTCCCAGATCGCATAGCCTGCAGGCTTGATCACCATACATCCCTTGACGGAGGTATAATCTATCAGCTCCGCCTTCTTCACCACGTCCGTGTACCATTGGGCGAAGTCTACGGACATGTCCGTAATCTCCTCCACCATCTTCTTGTCTGCCATATTGCTTTCCTCCTATTCCGGCTCCGCGTCTGCCGTGCCAAAAACCCTTCCGGGCCCATGCCCCGCCGACGCCGTTTTCAAGCTCCGCGTCCGTTAGATCCGCACCCTTCTGTTAAAAGAGCTTCTGCCCTCCTATACCAGAAAACGCCGGACTTCCATCCCAAAGGGACCGGAAATCCGGCGGTGCCACCCTAATTGACGCAATGCATCCATCTTACATGCCTCTAACGCCGGCCTGCGCCATGCTTACGCCCAAGCTACGACGCTTCTCCATCCTGCACCCCATCGCCGCTGCAGTGGATCCGCCCGCCATGCTCAAGCCTCGCATAGGACTCCAAGGCAGGTTCCGGCCCCTTCGCACAAGGGCCTTCCAGCCGCAGCGCCCCTAGTTTCTCCGGCACTGCCACGCCCTCTCTCTGGAATGCTTTCCAGAGCCGTACTATTCCTCTTCAAAGTCTTCCTGACATCTGTATGTATGAAATTATAGTGCAGACATACAAGCTTTGTCAAGGATAATCTGGCTGTTTCAAGAACTCCATTTGAAGACCACTTTGAAGGACAGGCCGGCACCTAAAGTCCTTCCGCCTCCGGCAGAGGATGCTTCTCCTTGTCATGGACGCTGATTTCCCTTCCCAGCTGAACCTCTATCAGCTGCAGCTCCCCGTCAGCGATCACCGTATGGGGGCTTTCTGCCTCCATTACAACCAGATCTCCGGGGCGGATCCTGCGGACTATTCCGTCCACCACCGCCCGGCCTTCCCCGGCTATGACCGTCCACGTCTCCCTGCGGTTTCTGTGGCTGTGGTAATTCATCCTATGGCCGGGATTCAGCGTCACCTTGATGGTAAGGCTCTCCTCCCCCACATCCAGCACCCGGAAACTCCCCCAGGACTTCTCCGCAAACATAATCTGCTGGCTGATCCGGTCCACATAAGGCTTTATATAGCTGGACTGATGCTTGTCCGATACCAAAATTCCCTGCGGACTTGCCGAAATCACCGTATCCTTCATGCCCATGACAAGGATCGGGACATCAAGCTCATTGACTACGTGAACATTGTCACACTCGTCCCCCAGAATCACATCTCCGATACTGCTCTCTTCCATGGCCTCTGTAAGTGTGTTCCATGTGCCCAGATCCTTCCACTGTCCATGAAAGCGCATGACCTGAATCCGGCTTTCTTTTTCTACTACAGCATAGTCAAGGCTGATTTTAGGCATCTCCTCATACTTTTCCAGCAGATCGCCGTAATCCCTAAAATCCAGCAGCTCATGGGCCTTTTCCAGCATATAGCCCAGCCTGAATGCAAACACGCCCCCATTCCAGAGGGCTCCCGCCGCAATATATTCTTTTGCCTGAATCTTGTCTGGCTTCTCCTTAAAGGAGGCCACACCGCTGATCTGTTCCCCGTCCTCCGGAATGATATAGCCATATTTTTCGGAAGGATAGGTAGGCTCTATCCCCATCAGCACAAGATTTGCCTCTCCCTTTCCGGCCAGAGCGGCCAGCTTCTTCAAGGCCTCAAAATATGACTCCTCCACATAGGGGTCGATGGGACAGACCACTACCGGCTCCTCCATATCCACCCCCTGCACATCCGCAAGATATGCCGCTGCCAGCGCAATTGCCGGAAAGGTATCCCTGCGACAGGGTTCCACGGAAAGATTCATCCCCTCTCCCAGCTGGTTGTGGATCACGGATACCTGAGCCCTGCTGGTAGCGATGGTGACTGCCGTGTCCTTATCGGCGGCCTTCACCTGACGGTAGACCCGCTGCATCATGGACTCATAGCCGCCCTCCTCGGTTCTGAAGAGTTTTATAAATTGTTTTGAACGAATATCATTGGACAAGGGCCAAAGCCGCTTTCCCGATCCTCCCGACAGTAATACCAGATTCATGGCAGTCTCCCCGCCTGCTTCGGCAGGCTTGTGTTCATCTTTTCGGTTTCCTCAGGGCCCGGCCGGCAAAAGCAGCGCCCAGAACAATTCCGGCCCCTTCCGCCGCCTCGCTTACCGTTCCGCCCGCATGGGGTTGTGCAGAAAGTCCTCATAGGCAAGGCGGATCCCCTCCTCCAGCTCTGTCTTGTAGGTCCACCCCAGAGCCTTGGCCTTGGACACGTCCAAAAGCTTTCTGGGCGTGCCGTTAGGCTTTGTGGTATCCCAGAGAATCTCTCCCTCATAGCCCACTACCTTGGCCACCAGCTCCGTCAGCTCCCTGATACTCAGCTCCTTTCCGGTTCCCCCGTTCACGGTCTCATTCCCCGAATAGTGATTCATCAGGAACACGCAAAGGTTGGCCAGATCGTCCACGTACAAGAATTCCCGCAGAGGAGATCCGTCCCCCCAGCAGGTCACGGCAGGCGCGCCGCTTTCCTTTGCCTCATGGAACCGGCGGATCAGAGCCGGCAGCACATGAGAATGGGTAGGATGATAGTTGTCGTTGGGCCCATATAAGTTTGTAGGCATGACGCTGATATAATCCGTTCCGTATTGCTTGTTCAGATATTCGCAGTATTTGAGGCCGCTGATCTTGGCCAGAGCGTAGGCCTCGTTGGTCTTTTCCAGCTCGCTGGTCAGCAGACAGCTCTCCTTCATGGGCTGAGGGGCCAGACGGGGATAGATGCAGGAGGAACCGAGGAACTCCAGCTTTTTGCACCCGTTGCGCCATGCCTCATGGATCACATTCATCTCCAAAATCATGTTCTCGTACATGAAATCCGCCAGTCCGTCCTGATTGGCTACGATCCCTCCCACCTTGGCCGCGGCAAGAAACACATATTCCGGTTTTTCCTCTGCAAAAAAGGCTTCCACCTGATCCTGTCTGGTCAGGTTCAGTTCCCCGTGGGTGCGTGTGACGATATTGGTATATCCCTGACAACGCAGCTCCCTGACAATGGCGGAGCCCACCATACCCCTATGGCCCGCAACATAGATTTTTGCATCCTTCTCCATCCTATAACCCTCTTTCTATACTTTCAGCTTTCTCTCTGCTCCGCCAGCCTCATAAGTCTCTCCCGCCTTGCCAGTTCTCTGTCATGCTCCGCCATGATCCGCACCAGCTCCTCATAGCTGGTCTTTTGGGGGTTCCACCCCAGAACCGTCTTTGCCTTTGTAGGATCCCCCCATAGGTTGTCCACATCGGTGGGGCGGAACCATGCAGGGTTCACACACACAACCATCCTGCCGGTGGCGGCGTCATATCCCTTTTCCTCCAGCCCTATTCCCTCCCACCGGATTGTAATGCCGTTGGCGGCAAAGGCTTTCTCCGTAAAGTCCCTGACCGTATGCTGGACGCCGGTGGCGATGACAAAATCCTCCGGCTCCTCCTGCTGCAGAATCAGCCACATGCACTCCACATAATCCTTGGCATAGCCCCAGTCCCGCAGAGAATCCATATTGCCCAGCTCCAGATGATCCTGAATCCCCTCTGCGATACGCCCTGCCGCCAGAGTGATCTTGCGGGTGACAAAGTTCTCCCCCCGGCGCTCCGATTCATGATTAAACAAAATGCCGTTGGCGGCAAACATCCCGTAGGCCTCCCTATACTCTTTGGTGATCCAGAAGCCGTACTGCTTTGCCACGGCATAGGGGCTGTATGGATGAAACGGAGTGTTCTCATTCTGAGGGCACTCCTCCACTTTGCCGTAGAGCTCCGAGGTGGACGCCTGATAAATTCGGGTCTTTTCCGTCAGCTTCAAAATACGCACCGCCTCCAAAATGCGCAGCACGCCCATGGCATCCACCTCGCCGGAATATTCAGGCACGTCAAAGGACACCTGCACATGGCTCTGGGCTGCCAGATTGTAGATCTCGTCCGGCTGCACTATATTTACGACGCGAAGGATGGAGGATGAATCCGACAGATCGCCGTCATGGAGAGCAATCCTCCCCTTCAAATGATCGATGCGGACGGTATTTGAAAACGAGGATCTGCGGATCAGACCATGAACCTGATATCCCTTCTCCAGTAAGAATTCCGCCAGATAGGAGCCGTCCTGCCCCGTGATGCCGGTAATCAGCGCAACCTTGCCCATAATACTCTCCTCTAGTCTCTGTACAGCTTCTTTGAAAGAATCAGCTCTACAACTCCATCGTTAATGTTGACCTGAGCCTTATCTATCATCAGGCCCACCAGCAAAAGCTGGCTGGACTCTCCGGGATCCCCGGAACCGGCCAGCTCCCAATAGATGTCCTCTACGCCGTCATCCTTCTGTTCCTTCAGATATTTCTCCACGTCCTCCAGCCGTTCCTGATATTCCGGACGGTAATTGGCCCGAAAAAAGATGGTGGCCTGTCCGTCCCCTATCTTGATTTCGGAACTGACATCGTCTGCGCCGATGGCCAGAAAATACACTGTCAGTTCTTCCACGATCTTGGATATCTTTCTCTCCTCATGAAGCATTTTCTCTGTTTCTCCTATTCCAGTACCGTCTCTTCGCGACTGTTTCCAGTACCGTCTCTTCTCTCAAACGCCCTTCGCCGGGAAGGATTTCTGGCCCCTTACACATGCGTCCATAAAACCTTTCGCCCCTCACTTTTTCTTTCTGCTTCGGGCGTCTCGCATGAAGCTTTCCAGCGCCGGCACCATGATGATTGCGACCCAGCCTGCGCTGAAGCCGTTGTTGTATAGGTTCAGCCCGCCGTACATCTGGGCGGTACACATGACTATGGCGGCATGAAGCATACCCGCCAGCATCCCCGGTATGGGCCCGAACTGGCCCGCAAGGGGCGAAAGTCCCACCGCAAAAATACCCGCCAGCTGCATGCCGGGCGTCGTAGGCTCGAACCGGGTCAGCAAGGTGGACAAGAATACTCCCACCAGCACCGGAACATAATTCCTCACATGGGCGCCGAAAGCGGCAAAGCCGAAGGCACTGAGAATTGCCCCCACCACCGGCCCGGAAAAGTCCCCGCCCACCAGACAAATGTAGGCGGTACAGACAATGCCCATCAGCGCCATATTCATCAGGGTGCTGCCCGCGCCTTCCATCAGGACGAAGTCCGTCACGGCACGGCCAGGATGCTGCCATATCTTCAGGACATTCTTCACATCCCCCCGCTCCAGATATAGCCCGTATAGGAAAATCAGCAGAAAAAAGGCATACAGCCCTATGACGATCCAAAGAGGGCTTGCCGCTTTCCAGATCATCACGGACTCGCTCTCTATGCCGAAAGCCTTCAGAATGCAGACCAAGACAAAGGCCAGAATGCCTCCCGAAAATCCCACATTAAACAGATTGTAGCCCATATGCATGGAGGCAGTGTGCATGGACAAAGACGGCAGTACAAAGCCGATCAATATGCCCATTCCCACCGCTATCAGAAGATTCACGCCCCAGTGAAACGGCAGCATGAACACCATCTCCGTCACCAAGGGCGACAGACAAGTTCCGAAAAGCGCCGTGTAGATATATCTTCCCAGCCGGGCCTTGTGCAGCTTCGCGTAAAGATAGGATCCCAATAAAATCGGAAGAATATTCACCGGGTTCTTTCCCCAGAGCGCATATCCTATGTTGATAAAGAACGCCGCCATGGTGAGTCCCGTGAAGTTCATCTTCTCCCTGCAGAGCAGCCAATACTCAAGAAACATCACCAGAAGGGCGTTCACAAAGGCCGCGCCGTACCCTACCAGCTCGAAATAATCCGTGATCAGCGTATCTCTTGATATCACGATCACCCACAAGCCCTCGGCGGCTTCCCGAAGGCTCCTGCCCTCCTTGGCCATCCCCACCACGCCGGCAAAGAACAGCAGCGCCATGGAAAAGACACACACCATCTTCAGCTCTCGGCCTTCCAGCCTCTCTCTGATCGTCTTTCCTGCCATCCACACCTCCTATGAAAAGTCCGCATCATGGCTCTTCAAGCACGTCAAAGGCTGCGCCGCAGGCCCAGGGGCTTCCCACGTCGCAGCGCCCATGGTGATAACGGCGGTCCACAATCTGTCCCGCCCCCGCTACCACCTCTATTTTGATCCTGCTTTCCCCTGCATCGATGCAGCCGTCCAGCATGGCCACCAAGGCGTCCACATCCCGGCTGTCCATGTCAGAGGAAAGCTTATTGCCATTTTGTCCCATATATCTCTCCACCCGGAATCGCAGCTGCGAAACCGGTTCTGGCTACTTTTTGCAGCGTATCAGAAATCGTTATTGCCGCCATCGAATCCCGGCTTTTTCTTCAACACCACCACAGCCATCACTGCCACGATGACAAAGAGAGCCATGGCTCCTATCGCTATTACAAACACCCAGTCAATCCCGCCGCTTTCTCCGGCTTCATGCCCGTCCCCCGGCTCACCCACCACAGGCACCATGGATTCCGAACTGTCTGACTCCTGAGAGGCCCCAGAAGGTTCGGGCGTCTGTGTCGGTTCAGGGGAAGGAGAAGGACTGGCTGTTGTCCCCGGCTGAGAAGGTCTCACCGGCCACGGCGTCTGCACTGCCTGCGGCGCTCTGGTGGGCTGAGGCGTGGGAGACGCTGTCGGCTGAGGCGTTGGCGTTGCCCCGGGCTGCTGAGGAGAATTGTTATCCGGCTCCTGAGGCGGGGGCGCGGGAGCCTGAGTAGGCGGTGCCGTGGGAGTCTGAGTAGGCGGAGCCGTGGTCGGCGGAGCTGTAGGCGGGGGCGTAGGCTGCGTGCCCGAGGAGTTGATCTGTACCGTCTCCTGAGGCTCCAGCTCCCCCATCCACTTCAGCGCGTCGCCGTCCACATACATAAGGGATCCGGCAGCCACGCTGACCGTAGCCGCCGCCGCGCCGCCGTTCCCATTCAGAACCTGCACGCTGCCTATGTTCAGGGACTGGGCGCCGTCTTTCATCAGCGCCTCCGTCCCCGCTATATAGACACTCAGCTTCCCGCTCTCCTTGTCGTAGCGGAACTCCCTGATCTTCCCGTTGCTCTCGTTGAAGCGAAACTCCACCTTGTCCGAGGCGGCGGCCTTCACGTACAGGCTGAAGCTCATGGAGGAGATATCCTCCTCCGAAGCATAGCTGGACACAAGGGTAATCTGTCCGCTCCCGTCCACCTTAAGCCCCTCTCCGTTCTCCGCGGAGACCTCCATGGGCAAAAACAGCACAAGAACAACTATCATCGTCAAAATCTTCGCACAATATTTTTTCATTTTTATCCTTTAAGGCTGCACACCTGCATTGCTGTCAAGAGATATATCCGGAAGGGTTTCCGGAACCTTCTCGAACAGCGAATCGCTCACCAGTCTCTGCCCCTCGTTGGTCAGGGCGTTGTTCACTCGGTACAGCTCAGCCCGCACCTTGGTTATTCCGCTCAGATCAATATTCTGGTCCGGCTCGATCCAGTAGATCCAGATACCGCTCTCCACGTTCTGGAGATCGCCCTCCGGAATATCCGCCAGAATGATCTGTGATGCCTTAAGCTCTCCTGCATCGTTCAGGCCGCCTACGATATTTCCGTTCTGGTCATAGACTATCACAACGTTATAAGCAGGATTGCCCTTGTAGCTGCCGGTAAAGAGTATGGAGCCTGCAGGAATCACCTGTCCTTCTTCCTCGCCGTACTTGTAGTCAGCTGTCAGCCTGCCGATCACCGGCGTGCTTTCCTGAGTCCTCTCAAAGTCTACATTATCTCCGGTGGGCCCCAGTACATCCAGCTCGCCTATGGATATCTGGCTGCCGGTCTGGTTCTTCAAAATCAGTCTTACCGCTGTGGCGGCATAAGTGCTGACATATTTCCCATCATCGTTTCGGAAGTATACGGCGCTTACCTTGCCCTCCGCAGCCCTCACAAAATCTGGCGTTATCCAATTTCCGCCGGTCTGCACCTGAATCTCGTACTCGCCCGGGGCTGTTCCCTCCGCCGCGGTGTACTTGAAGCCCGCCACCGTCAGCGTCCTATTGAACTCCAGAACGATCTGAGCGTTCTCTCCCGCCGTGGCCGTGTACAGAGTATTCACGTCCCCGTCGATGGTCTTAAGGGCAGGGTCTTCCTTCTCCGGCTCGCAGGGCGAATTTTCGTCCCCCATTCCCTCGGTCCCTTCCGCGGCTGTAAGGTTCTCCGCGCTGACGCTCCAAGAGGATTTGTCCAGACACCCGTCGTTCTCTACCTTCAGAGGCTCCAGCACCTTGGCCGCAGAGCGGTTCAGCCATTTGTCAATCACTGTCACTTCGTACCACAGAGCCCTATTGTTCATGTACACAGTATCCGTAAAGGCGTTCTGGTCGGCTGTGACGAAGCCCACCGCCTCTTTTGTCACGTCCCCGCCGGAAATCGTGCAGCGCGTGATCTCATACCCCAGCACGGAATCCCCGGGAATATTCTTTGAGCCCAGCGTGATATTGATCTGGTTCCCGGCCACGGCATCGATGGCGGCGCTTACGCCGTCCCCCACAGCCTCTACCGTTCCGCCTTCGCCCAGCGCGCTGGAGCCGTTGGCCAGACTGTATACTCTGGCATTATCGCTGGCATAATAGATGGCTCTGGTCTCCTGAGGGAACTGCCCCGCATAGCTGCGCGTCTCCTGATTCGGGGTCATTCCCCAGCGCTCAAAAAACTCCAGAATGTTCTTCTGGGCCGCAGCACAGCACAGCCGCATCAGATCCTGATCCCTGTCCCCTGCCTTCGCAAGAGCAATCCCGCCGGGGGCAGGCGCCTTGCTCGCATCTCTGGAATAGCTGTCCACTCTGGCAAAGAACAGATTTGCAAGCTGATCCTGATGGCTTTCATAGGTCTTGTAATTATATCCCTTGTCATAGGCAAGGTGGAGCTGCCAGTACATGCCCAGCTGGGTGAACACATTGGGCGCCGGTCCCTTGGCTCCGGAAGTCACCTTCTCATAGACATTCTTGTACTGAAATCTCACAGTACTATCATCATCATGGGCCTGAGCCAATACCGCAAAGTAATTGTTGGTGACTTCAGCCACCGCATAAGTTCCCTGATTGATGCAGTGTCCGATCTCATGGGCAATGCCCCAGCCAAAGTAACGGCCGCTCACATATCTGCCCTCACTATCCGAGCTCACGGGAATTCCTCCCATCATACCTGCCGTCTCCGGCCATTCGATGCCGATATGGTTCCCCGACGCATACATGAAGGCCTTGGCGAACATCCTCTGATAACGGATGTTCAGATGCCCCTTAGGGTACTGATCCAGCGCCTGAGCCGCGTTCTCGTTGAGACCCTTGTGCTGATAGAACAGATCCATCATCCCTTCCACGGCGTCCATGGAGCTTAAGATTCTGGCTGCCTTCTCGTCCGCGCTGCCGCTTCCGGCGCCTTCCCAGATCTGCTTCAGCGGAAGGGAAAGCATCATGGTATCCAGCAGGATATCCCCTGCTCCCAGTATACAGTTCCTTTCGTCATAGGCCATGGCGATGTTGCTGTTCCCGGAATTCTGATGAACCTCCTGATGCTTCTGGTCCATCTGCGCCACATAGGTCTCCAGCTCCCTCACGAATGCCTTTGTCCTCTCCAGCCTCTCCGCCTGATCCGTCACATGATACAGATCCAGTCTGGGCACCTGCACTCCGCCGCTGACCCGAACCGCGTATCTGTCATTCAAATTGCCGCCGGTATACTGTACGTACAAAGCGCCGCCGGACTCAAAGCCCGCTGTGGTCCAAATCTTAGGTATGCTCACCTTGTTGGGGCCGATTTTCAGCCCGGCCACCGCGGTGAACATGTTGGAGGCCTCCGAATGGTACTGGGTAGCCACCAGCTGCAGCTGCGCGTCCTCACCCGTCTTCTTGGTGGCATGCCCCACATACACGATGATCTCTTCTTCCGCTGCCGCGGTGACGCCAAGAGGCTGCCACGCGTTCAGGCCTCCGAAGCCTCTGCCCACGTCATTGGTGGTGATGCCGCAGTGAATCTCCACGGGATCCTTCAGCTTCTGATCCTTGAGTATGGCCTCCGCCGTCTGCAGCTCCAGCTCCAGCAGCTCCTTGTCGGGATGATACTCCCCGCTGACCTCATCCTTCGTATTGATCTTGGTCCGCAGCGCGTCTATGGTCCCCTGAGTCACCTCCGGCCTCAGCACAGTATGAAGGTCGTCCGTATAGAGTCCCATGATCTCATCCATCAGTTCGTCATAATAATAGAAATAAACTTCCGTAACCGTCACGTTCCCCGATGCCAGCGCTCTGGCAAGGCCAAACTGCAGCTTGTTTGTGGTTACGGCTGCGGGCAGCTTGATCACATAGTATTTTCTGCCCTCCGCATCCGTCTTCTTCTGCAGGGGGACATTCTTCAGATCAACCCTTTGGCCGCCCTCATCCCAATATGCCGCTTTTACATAGCTGTAATCGGGTTCTCCGGGAATCAGGGGCTGTGTATAGAAGGCGATGGTATCCATCTTGTAGGCCTGATCAAATTCATACAAAAGCCCGTTTTTGGCGTTGAGCCCGGCGCCCACAGGGTTGTATCCGCCGTCGTCCCAGCTGCCCTTCAGATAGTAGGATGCCGGGTCATGATCCACGGTTCCCCACGCGCTGCCCGCTTCCGTGTCAAGAGGGCTGTCCTTCATGCTGCCGAACATGGAAGCATTGACGATATGTGCGCTCTTCTCCCCCTTTTCCCCCACGTTGATCAGATTATACTTGGGCATCACCGGAGGATTGGAATCCTTGGTCCGGGCTGCCGCAGGCAGGGAAGGCCCGCTTTCCCCGAAGTCGTTCACTCCCGTCACATAGACCGTGTACTCCGTGAGATCCTTTAGATTCTCCGTAAGGGTATAGCTGTTGGCGCTGATATTTTCAATCTTCGTATATTCTCCGCTGCTGCTTTCCTTCCAGTACAAGTTATAGGTAAGCGTATCGTCCATCTTCTTCCACGATACAATCACGCTTCTATATTCACCTATTGCGGATACATTGTCCGGCTTATCCGGCCTGCCGTTGGGCACAGGGGTGGCCGTCACCACGTCCCCATAGCCGCTTCTCCAGGTACCGTTGACAGACTGCACCCTAAGCTGGTACTCCTGATAGTTCTCCAGCTTTTTGCCTCCGAAGGAGGTAATATCTACGGAATTCTTGGCCGTAAGCACCGTCTCCTGCTTATCTCCCAGACATATCAGCACCTCATATCCGGTCACATTGACACAAGTATCCCAACTCAGGCTGATTCTGTTGCTTCCCACGGAGGGCGTCAGGTTCATGGGAATATCCATCTCCGGCTCCGGAATTCTCTCTTCCATGCCGTTTACAAACTCCACCTTGGATATCTCCGCCAGATTGTTGTTCTTCATGCCCATGATGGTCAGGGTCACCTTTTTCACCGCCACCTGAGAGCCTAGATGGAGCCTGATGCTCCCGTCCCTGTCCTGCTCCGCCCTGAACGAGGCGGAATCCTTCAGGAGAAAATCCACTCCCTCCATAAACGGAAGGGTCTCGGTCTTATCGACTCCGCCCTCCGAATATACCACCGTAATCGTAGCCTTCGTGATGGAATTGTCACCCCCGGTTCCGATGATGATTCCGTCCACGGGAGCGGTCCCTGCCTGCCCCTGAATGTCGAATTCCATCTCCACAGGAGAGCTGTCGCTGATGGCTCCGCCTCCGGCAGGCTTCAAGGTCACGCTGCCCTGATTCCGCAGCAGCGCCTCCGGATCTCCCTCCATCACGGTATTCTTTCCCTGACTGGCCGTTATGGCTGCCGCCGGGACAAACCGGTCCACTGCCGCCAAAATGTCCTTGCCATGTTCATAGCCCTTGGCAAGATATTCCAGATCCACCAGATCCACCACGCCGTCCCCGTTGAGATCGGTCAGTCCGGCAGGGGCTCCTGCTTCGATAGCATTCACCAGCTCCGTCTTGTCCGCGGCATCCGTTTTGCCGTCTCCGTTCACGTCTCCTATGATCAGGACTCCCGGATGGGCCGCCCCTGCCTCATAGTTCATCCCCCCCAGAAATCCCGTGGTCAGATTCACGGCATATGCCGTCCCGTTCTTCACCGAGACCTTCTGGACATACTGGGCAAACCGCTCCCCGGAGACCGTCACGGTATAATCGCCCTCTGCCAGTCTCTCGAAGCTCACCCTGCCCGCCTTGGCATTGTCCCTGCCAAGGGAGAGCTTCTGCGAAGACACCAGCTCATTTTGGGCATTCGTCAGCTTTACGGTAAACTCCGTATCCTGCCCCAGAATCAACGCGCCGCCAATAGACACGTCCACCTGCCCCATGTCCTGCGTCTGCCCTCCGTTGGTCAGCAAATTGCCTGCCTCCGCACCATACACTACGAAGCTTGCGCACAGCACCAAAACAGCGGTCAATACAATCGCTATTTTTTTCCTCATCCTTCTGTCCTCCTAATGCCGCCTGCATGACGGAAAACTTATCATAAATCGTGAATGTAGGTATCATTATACAATACAATTAAAGTCAGCGCAACAGCCTGAAAGCATCTCCCCAAACATTCCGCATATCACTGCGGAAATCCCCAGAAGCCCCGGCCCCCTTGTCAGGATCTCTTTGACGCCACGGAAAAGGTGATGGCCGCTTCGTTTTTCTTCATGAACAGCAGGCCGAAAGATCCCGGGCCGCAGTTGCTGGCAATGGCCGAGGAAGCCTTCTGGAGATAGACCCTCTCAAAGGGACAGTACTGCCGCACCAGCTCCTGAATGTATGCCAGACTCTTTTCATCCATCCCCGCATAGGTGATGAACAGAATCCTCCGGTCCACGCTTCTGGAATTCAAAAGCACTTTCTTTACATAGCTCTTTATCACATGATTAAAGCTTCCCATCTCCATGCTGCCCACCGCCATCCGGCTCTTCCGCAGCACAATGACCGGATGCAGCAGCAGCGCGTCGCACAAGATCTGAATCTTTCTGGAGATCTGTCCTGCCCTGCACATCATATGGGTACTGTCGATAATGAAGGCGGAGGAAATATAACGCCTCAGCTTTTTCACCGTCTGCACGATCTCCTCCTTGGAGGCATGGTTTTCCGCCATATGGGCTGCATACAGCACCGCCAGACCCATGCTGCTGGAAAGATGCCCCGAATCGATCACCGTGACGTTCTCGAAGGATTTCGCCGCCTCCACCGCATTCCGATAGCCGTCGCTCACATGCTTGGCCATGGTGATATGTATGATATTCTGCGCCTCATTGAGCTTCTGTGCAAAGAATCTTTCATAGTCCTCCACGTCAGGGGGCTGGGAAATGCAGCTCTGTCCTTCTGCCATATGAGCCAGCAGCTCATCCGCCATCAGCTCCGAATCGTCCAGAAAACGCCCCTGCTCCGTGCGCACATAGTAGGGACAGATCCGGATGCCGAACTCCTTCTTCAAGGATTCCGGCAGATCGCACACACTGTCGGAAGTGATCATCAGCGATATCCGCTTCGTCTGCTCAAAGATCAGAACCTCTTTTCCGATCTCCGACTGGCTGGCCTCCTCACTGAGCTTCACCAGATCCTTGGGCAGAATGCTCAGGACGGCCGCCTCCAGCAGCGCTCCGCTGATGGGCTTTGCCAGATACCCGCTGAAACCTTCCTTACGGTAGATCAGCTGATTGTCGCTGCCTGCATTGGCCGTGAGTGCAATCACCGGCGTATTCTGGCACAGTCCCCCGGGCTGGGCATGAAGCGCATGAAGGCATTCTATCCCGTCCATCTCCGGCATCAGATGATCCATCAAAATACAGTCATAATGCTGGTACTGGGTCAGTTTCAGGCATTCCGCCCCATTGCTGGCCGTGTCGATGCGGATCTTCGTTTCCGAAAGCAGCTTGCACACCACCATGAGATTCATCTCGTTATCGTCCACCACCAGAAGATGGGCCTCAGGGGCCTCGAAGCTGTGCCTATACTGCTCCCCGTCACGAACCTTCATCCGTGAAGACAGCGTAAACGTACCCAGTTCCTTCTCGCTCATAATGTCCTGCTCCAGCATCACAAGGAACGTGGAGCCGTTCATATACACGCTGTTCACGCTGATTTCGCCCCCCATAAGCTCTACCAGCTGGCGGACGATGCTGAGTCCAAGCCCCGTCCCCTCGATATGGCGATTTTTCTTTTCGTCCACCCGCTTAAAGGCGTCGAAGATATAAGGAATGTTTTCCTTTTTTACCCCCTGCCCGGTGTCCTCCACGGAATACCAGACGCGCACCTTGTTCAGCGCCACCCGCTCGCAGCGGACGGACAAGGTGACGGAACCCTCCTTGGTATATTTCACCGCATTGTTCAGCAGATTGATCAGCACCTGCTTGATGCGCACCTCATCGCCGCAGAGCATGCTGGGCATGGACGGGTCCACATGCAGCTTGAATTCCAGACCCTTTTCCTTTGCCTTGATCCAGATCATGTTCACGATTTCCGAAAAAAGTTCCCCCGTCTCGTAGGATGTGTTCACGATCTCCATCTTGCCGGACTTGATCTTCGACAGATCCAGAATGTCGTTGATCAGCGTCAGCAGCATCTTGCTGGCCCCCCGGATGTTCCGGGCGTTCTCGGCAATCTCATCGGAAACGTCCCCCCGCAGTATCATCTCATTCAGTCCGATGATCGTATTGATGGGCGTCCTGATCTCATGGCTCATGCTGGAAAAGAAATGATTCTCCGCCTGATTCAGCTCCTCAATCTCCTTTTTCTGCTGGATGGTAAGCTGGTTCTCCTCCTCATAGAGATGATTCTGGAACAGAAGAAGCACGCTGGTGAGTCCCCCGGCCAGAATCACGGAACGGACGGAATCGAAATGCGCCTGCGCAGGGGTATTGTCCAAGACCATCTCCGGATAATAGTACGCCACATAATAGCACAAGACCGTCTCCACGGCACAAAGCAGGAAAAACACTGGCTTGCGCTTTCCCTCCAGCGTAATGCTGATATAGATGAAGCACAGCACGAACCACTCCGGCACCCCGCCGTAGAGTCCGCCTCCTGTGAAAAAGACCACCGGAAACAAAAGGAGCAGAAGCACCACCGTGGCCGTGGCCCCCGCATTGATGCACTCCTTCTGGATTGCGACCTTGGCCACCGCGTACATATAAACAAGACTCCCTGCCAAAATGAACAGATTCGCCGTAAACCTGCCCATGATCAATATGAATATCAGGGCAATCATGCTGATGCCCGTGACCAGGCGGAACATACGTTCCTTCAAGCTGATCCTATGGTCAAAGATGATGTCAAACCATTTTTTTAACACGATAACTCCTATCCGCCCGCCAAAACGGACATTCACATAAAAATCGGAAAAACACGCGCTTTTCACAGACCTTCAATCCCTATAGATCAGCGATGCTCTGGCAGACCTCCCGGTATGTCTGCAGCAGTCGGGGATGGTTCTCCCGGATATACTCCACATTCTCCTCCTTGCCCGCCTGCTCCAGCGCCTTGGCCTGACTGGACAGCTCCTCTGCTCCGATGGTCAGAGAAGTGCTTTTCAACGCATGGACCTTAATGGCATAGTCGGTCCAATTGCCCTCCTCATAATAGGACTCGATCTCTTTTCGCTTCTCCTCCTCCTGATTGCAGAACATCCGCAGCATTTCCAGATAAAAGCCCTCCTCGCCGCTGCAATAATCCAGCCCCAGTCCCACGTTGATGCCGGCTCTCACAAGAGAGCCGTAAGCCGTGGCGGGCTCCTCTTCCACATCGCCCCCTATGCCGGAATGCATCTCGGGCAACGCATCGGAAGCCGAATCTTCCCCTTGGAAATTTTCATAGCAGGAAGGGCCTTGCGCCGCCCTGTTCTCCCCGGAGGCCTTTTCCCTCTCCATGGCCGCTCTGACAGACAGATTTTCTCCCTCTCCATGATCCCCTTCATACTGAATGCAGCTCTGGGGCAGGGCACGGCGCAGCACCCTCTCTAAAACAGAGCGCTCAATGGGCTTTGGTATGAATTCCGAAAAGCCTTCGTTGCGGAACATCTCTCTGGCGCCGCTGATGGTGTTGGCCGTCAGGGCAATCACCGGCAGCTCCTTATAGGCCCCGTTGTTCACCTCCCGAATGCGCCGCAGCGTCTCCACGCCGTCAAAGCCCGGCATCATATGATCCAAAAAGATGATGTCGTAGGAGACTTCCATACAGCGCTCTACAGCGGCCTTCCCGCTTAAACATGTATCCACCTGCATGCCGTAGCTGCCCAGAACACCCTTGGCCACCACCAGATTCATCTCCTCGTCGTCCACCGCCAGAGCCCGGACTCCCACACAGGTAAATGGCCTGCCGGCTACGATCCGGTTCTCCTCAGGATTGCTGTCCCGCTCCTGACCGCTCAATAGATTCACGATGGTAAGGGCAAAAAAGGGCTTCCGCAGCACCAGAAGCTTGCTGTCCTCATCCAGTCCAAAGTCCTTGTCCGCGATCACCGCCACCTGAACCGACTCAGACAGCTCCTCATAGTAGGGAGGATTCGCCATATACTCCGACTGCGCAATGAAAATATGGGTCAGGTCATGCTCCCGCTGCAGCTTCAGCAGACCCTCAAAGTTATGCGCCTGATACCCCTCGATGCCAAGCCCCTCTACCAGATGAAGTATCATATTGTCATAATATCTCTTCACCTCTTCCCGGCTATATCTCTCCGGCCGGAAGTAGCATGCGATGCAAAGCCTGGAAGCATCCGGAATCGCAATGCTGGGCGTATCGTCCTCCACCCCCTGAGGAATGACGATATGAACCTGCAGCCCCTGCTGTTCCTTGCTCTCAAAATGCACAAAGCCGCCCATGGCATGGAGCAGGCCCCGGGCGATGGGAATCCCCAGCCCCAGCCCGCCCACATAGCGCCGACTCCCTGAATCTGCCTGATAAAAGTCGTCGATCATCTGATCCAGCTGGGAGGAGGTCATGCCTATGCCGGTATCGCTGATGTCGAAAGTCAGATTGACGCCATAGCTCTCCTGCCGATATCCCGCATAGAGGCTGATGCCGCCCTCCTCCGTGAACTTAAGAGAATTCTCCAGCAGAATCTTAAGCACATGGGAGATTTTTTCCGCATCCCCCACCAGAACCGAGGGTATCTTGGGATCCATATCAAAAACCATCTCCAGCTCATGGCCGCTGTTCTGCAGAGTGGTCATGGTAATCACGTCATTGATCACTGAGGTGATCGTATAGGGCTCATTGACTGCGGCCAATGTATTCTCGACTATTTCCGTATAATCAAGTATGTTGTTGATCTGCCCCGACAGCCGCTTGCCGGCAAGCTTTATGGATTCAATGTCCTCTCTGATTTGTGGAGGAACCGTCTTTCCCAGAGCCACCTCGCTGATTCCGATGACCATGTTCACGGGCGTCCGCAGCTCATGGGACACATTGGACAGAAAATCCGCATTCTGCTGCACCGCCGTCTCCAGCTGTTCCTGCATGCTTAAGTACTTATCCTGCTCCCGCCGCCGCCTATTGATCCGATACCTCCCCACCGTTGCCACGCCGGCCACCGCCGCCACCCCTATCAGCATACGCAGGGCGTCCCCCATCTTCATCTGGGGGGAAATGGTGCCCAGCAGCAGGAAATGATACGCCAGCAGCAGCACATACAAAGCGGCTGTCAAATACAACAGCCGCTTTCTGCTCAGCAAGGACAGAATAACGATCAGAACACAGGCCAAAAGAGGGATGTCAAAAAAGCTGCTCTCATGCACGCCAAAGAAAAAGAACTCCATCATCAGGAGCCCGCCGCATATATTTTCATACAACATCTCCGAGCCGACCCTGCCGATATGAAGCCACCACACCACCAGACATCCCACAGCCGTCAGGACAACCGTCCACGGTTCCCAGGACATAGCTATCGTAACTAAAATCAACAGTCCGTTGAACACACTGATGATGCAGGCCATTAGCAGATGAATACTTGTCTGTGCCTCTGTCCTCATTTCTTCTCAAACTCCTTCGCTATCCGTTCCAACAATATTTTGGGCATAAAAGGCTTTTTCAGATAATTGGCCGCCCCCAGCCTGATTGCGGTCATCACGTCATCCTCATATCCCGACGCCGTCAAAAAGATCACGGGAACGTCCATCTCATTGTCCTTCATGGCCCTGAAGGTCTCAATGCCGCTCATGCCGGGCATAGCAATATCCAGAAGCACCAGATCAATGCTTTCTTCCCTCAGCTTATCCAACGCCTCCTCCCCCGATTTCGCCAGAAGCACATCATAGTGCTTCTCCAGAATCAGGGTCGTCCTTCTTAAGTTCATTGCGTCGTCATCCACCACCAAAACACATTTCTCCATACGCCAGCCTCCTCATTTCCCTCCAACAGATTTCAAAAGTCAATATTAAGTTCATTTAAACATAAAACAGCCGCAAAAGTCAAGCCCGTGACCGCATTTAAAATATATATGAAAATATATATCCCCCGCCTTTGCCGAAATTTTCTTGTACAAGCCTATGGGCTCCCCCAAACCTAATCCAGAATTTTTTCCGGTCTGAAATTCAGATAATCCCCGGACACCAGTTTGTATTCAATTCCGTTGACATATCCCTTGAAGCTGTCGTCAAACCGCTCCCTTCCATGGCAGTGGGAATACACTACCTTGCTGACCCCATACTTTTCTGCCAGCATGGTGAAGGGGCTTTCCTGCTCTCCGATGCTTGTAGGAGGATAATGCAAAAACAGGACGAACTTTCCAAAGCCTGCTGCCGCTGCTCCCTCAAGGGAAATCCGCAGCCTCTGCAGCTCCCTGTCCCTGATCTTTTCAAAGTGCTCATAGGAATCCTTTCCCTCGTAGCAGCAGCCCTTGGTGCCCACCAGCGCGTATTCCCCGTAAGCGTAAAAATTATTCTGCAGAAACTCCAGTCTCCCCTGAAACTGCTTGTTCAGCCTATCCGTCTTCTTTGCGTCCCAGAACATGTCATGATTCCCCCGAAGCAGTATCTTCCTGCCCGGAAGCCCCATGATGAACTCCAGATCCTCCCGGCATTCCTCCAGATTCCTGCCCCAGGAATGGTCGCCCGTCAGCACCGCCGTGTCCGTCTCCTTCACGTATCTGCGCCAGTTTCTCTCGATCTTTTTCTCATGATCCTTCCATATAGGATCGAACACCTCCATGGACTTATCCACGGAGAACGCCAGATGGAAATCCCCCATCCCATAGAGCGCCATCCCCAGTCACCCCCAATCCGGCACGGAATCCTATCCATGGTTTTCCGGCCCGTCTCCCTCAAGCAGCTCCAGCTTCCCGTTTCTCTTCAGCCCATGTGCCACCAGCTTGCGGATCAGGTCATAGATCACCGCAAACACCGGCACTCCCACCAGAATCCCCGCAAAGCCGAAAAGCCCGCTGAACACGGTGACGGAAAAGAGAACCCAGAAGCCCGAAAGCCCGGTGCTGTTTGCCAAAAGACGGGGACCCAGTATATTCCCGTCGAACTGCTGCAGAACAATGATGAACACAATGAACCAGACACACTTCACGGGATCCACGATAAGGATCAGCAGAGCGGAGGGAACCGCGCCGATGTAAGGCCCGAAATAGGGAATGATATTGGTCACGCCAACGATCACGCTGATCAGCATGGCGTTGGGAAAGCCCAGAATCAGAGAGCAAATGTAGCAGATCACGCCGATGATGGCGCTGTCCAATATTTTTCCGCTGAAGAACCCCACGAACATCTTGTCCGCATAATTAAGCTCCTCCAATATGTACCCTGCCCACTTGGGCTTGAAAATGCTGTACAGCACCGCCTTGGACTGTCTGGCGAACTGCTTCCGGGAGCCCAGCGTATAGATGCTCACCACCACCCCGATAAATAAGTTGAACAGCACTGTAACCACTGTGGACACCGTGCTGGCGAAGCCGTCCACCACATTGGTCAGCATGGGCAGCAGGTCCGTCTGTGCCCATGTCTGAAACTTCGTATTGACGGCTTCTATGGCGGTCTGCAGATAATTCTCCATAATAGGGTTGTCCGCCATGGCGGTCTCCAGCCATTTCGTCGCCTTGGCGCCCGCAGACGGAAGCTCCGCCACGATAGCGGCGATGCTGGCCGCCATCTGGGGCACTACCATGCTCACCAGCAGATACAGTATCAAAAAAAAGCTCAGCAAGCTCAAAAACACCGCCAGCCCCTCAGACCACCTGCGGAGCTTTTTCGGCAGGCATTTATTCAGGTATTTTTCAAAGAAGTTGCAGGGCATCCGCAGCATATACGCCATGACGCCGCCGTAGATGAAAGGGATCAGAATGGTGGCCATTCTCCCGATCTTGCCCAAAAGAGAGTCAAAGCTATAAAGGAAAAAGAAGAACACGATGGCCAGCGCCAAAGTGGCAAAGCCCGGAAGAATCTGTCTCCAGAGCCTGCGGCCCCGCTCCCTTCCCCCTTCTTTTCCCTGCTCCACAGTCTTTTCCTTATCGCACTCCATGACCTATCTCCTTGTGTTTAGCCGTTTCCCAACGCGGTCTCCGGCCTCTCACTCCGCCTTCTCCGCTTCCTTATGCCTCTTGGCGGAAAAAAACATGGCCAGAATGTCCGCCACCGCCTCCACGATCAGACCCACTGCGATAAAGTTCCAAAGCACCGCAGTGGTGGTGAAAGGATCCATCAATATGACCATGGCCACCAGCAGAGTCACCGCCGCGCTGATGGCCGCATAGTACCATAATTTAACCTTCATGCGAAGCATGTCCACCGCCCACTGCACCTTGGTGATTCCCGTCAGCAGAATCCCTATGCCGTACAGAATGGTCAGCAGGGGAAATGTGGCAATGAACCACTCGTACTTAAAAATGCAGAAGGCGCCTCCTGCAAACGCGCACAGCCCCTTTGTCAGCTTCTGCCCCTTCACCGCCTCCAACGGCTCTTCCCTGAAATAGCCCAATACCCACAAGGTTCCCAGAGCGGTCAGCAGCATGCCGATTCCTGCAATGATGCCGGCGGTAAATCCCAAGGGATTGATCAACAGCAAAATACCCACCAGAATCTCTCCTGCCGCCATCAGTATATTTACAAGTCTCTCTCTTATCAGCTTCATAATCTTTCTCCTTGTCAGTTTCCGTACATTCTATGCAAACCCGTTTCTCGACGCCCCGGCCCTTCCCCTGAAGGGCCGGAATCAGGCAGCCCTTCACTGCCAGCGGATCCTCTTGTCCTTGAAATAAAACTCCCTGTCATGCTCCCCAACCTCCCGAAGCACCCTGCAGGGATTCCCCACCGCCACCACCCCGGAGGGAATGTCTTTCGTAACCACGCTTCCCGCGCCTATGACCACATTGTCCCCTATGGTGATGCCGGGAACGATAATGGCCCCCGCCCCTATCCAGCAGTTCCTGCCGATATGAACCGGAAAATTGTACTGATAGATCTTTTCCCGCAGCTCGGGCAGAATGGGATGCCCCGCCGTGGCCACCACCACATTGGGCCCGAACATGGTATAGTCTCCCACATATATATGGGTATCATCCACCAATGTGAGATTAAAATTCGCATACACATATTTCCCGAAATGCACATGATGGCCCCCGAAGTTGGAATGGAAGGGAGGCTCGATATAGCAGCCCTCTCCGATCTCCGCAAACATCTCCTTCAGCATGGCCTCTCTCTTTGCGCCCTCCGTGGGGCGGGTCATATTGTAATCGTACAAGCGATCCAGATACCCCATCTGCTCCCGCATCAGGTTCCCGTCGCCGGGCAGATACAGCTCCCCTCCGTGCATCTTCTCCTTAATCGCCCTATTCTGCTCCAGTTCCATTTTAAATCCCGTCTCCTCTCCGGCATCCGCCCTCTCTTTTGTCCCTGTAGATTTCAGGCTCTGTCCCCAAGGGGCCCTGACGCCCTTCCTCCGCAAAAGACCCGCCTATAAATACGTGACTCTCCCGCCCATATCATAGGCATGGGGCTCCTTCGTCACCGCCTTATGTCCCACTGCAATGGCAATGGCAAAATCATAATCTTTCGGCAGCTTCAGAAGTCCGGAAAAATACTCCCTCTTCTCTCCCAGAAGCGCATCCCGGATGCAGCCGATGATCAGGCTTCCCAGACCCAGCGCCTCCGCCGCAAGGGCCATGTTTTCCACCGCGATTCCGGCGTCCACAGGGCTCCACCGAAAATCCCTCTCCATGCTCAGAATAATCACCGCCGGCGCTTCATAATAGAAGTTGTGCTCCGGAGAAACCTGCCCCCGCAGACTGTTTTTCTCCTCCTCGATCTCCCTCAGTACGGGACTGTCTCCCTCAAGCACCGTGAAATGGATCTCCTGCCGGTTGGTGGCCGTAGGTGCCTGCAGCCCCGCGTGAAGCAGCGTCTCAAGCTGGTCTTGTGTCAGCGGCTCTGGCGTGTAGCCTCTGGTAGAGCTGCGTCTTCTGATGGCATCAAGCGCATTCATCATTTTACTCTCTCCCTTCCCCCACATTCTCGGGCAGAACATAGGCCCCTTCAGGGTAATCTGCCCCCATCAGGGTAATCATAATACAAAAAGATGAAATAGTATATAGGAAAGATAAAAATTTTTCTTTATCCGCCGTACACCGCCCTGAAGGCCCGGTATGTTCTGCCCATGCCCTCTAAGAGACCGGTATAGCTCAGGCCCAGCTCCCTCTTGCCCCTTCCGTTGTCATATAACTCCGTCTCCTCTTCCGTGACGGGAAACGGCAGGGGAATCCCTTTCTCCCGGGCCTCCTCCACAGTGACCCGCAGCTCCTTTATCTCCGTGCCCCCGGCGGCTTCGCCCCTTTTTCCCTCGCCGCTTCCGGCGCCTTCCGCCTCCGTGCCCCCGGCGGCTTCGCCCCTTTTTTCCGCACCGCTTCCGGCACCTTCCGCCTCCGTGCCCCCGGCGGCTTCGCCCCTTTTTCCCTCGCCGCTTCCGGCGCGCTGTCCGGCGCCTTCCGCCTCCGTGCCCGCCGCGTTTCTGAGCGCCTTGTATAAGCGGTCATAGGTGATTTCTTCTTCCTCACACAGATTGTAGGCCCGCCCGTAGGCATTCTCATTGAGAAGCGCCTTTACCGCTGCCTCCGCGGCATCCTTCACATAGACCATCTGAAACCGCCCCTGAGCGTCATTGATATGAGGCAGCAGGCCGTTTTTCACCATCATCTGAATGTACATGGATTCTCTGGGAGCGTAATTGTAGGGCCCGTACAGAACCGCAGGTCTTAAGACAGTATATTCTATACCCCTCCCGGCGCATTCCTCCCTGACCTCCCGCTCCAGAGCCACCTTCCCGGCGATATACTCCCCTGCCTCCCCTGAAAAGACTCTGGTCTCCAGAGGCGTGTCCTCATCCTTTCTGCCCTTGATCCCCCGTCTATAGACATCCACCGTGCTGATCAGCACATATTGCTTCGGACTCTGATCCATATTCCGCAAAACCGTTGCTATATCATCTTTCTCATAGGCACAGAAATCCACAATGACATCATATTTTTCTTTGATCCCTTTCCACACGCTCCGGTCTCTCCTATCCCCCCTGATCTGTCTGGCCCCCAGACTCTCCACGGAATAGGTTCCCCTGTTCACCACTGTGACATCATGCTCCCCCGCCGCCAGCATCACGAACACTCTGCCATAAAAATAGCTGCCTCCTATGACCAATATCTTCATCGAAGCACTCCTCCCCTTTCTTCCCCGTTTACCTTTCCTCTTTTTTCACGTAAGCACTCACCTGTCTGTGCCTTTTATTTCTCCGGTTTCCTCCCCCTTTACGCCGCGCCCCTTACCGGGCCGCCGGCGGAAGGAGGCTTGTCAGCCGACACTCCAGCTGACAGTCATAGGGCTCCTTCTCCACATGCTCCGGATTATACTCCCCGGCCTCCACACAGCCCATGGATTTATAGAAGGCCTGACTCTCCACAGCGGAATGGGCGGAAATGTACAGCTTTCCCGCGCCGTTTTCCCCAGCCCACTCCTTTGCCGCAAGAAAGAGCGCCCTGCCGATTCCCATGCCGCGCATGTCCTCAGACACATGGATGCTGGACAGATCCAGATAGCGGTTCTCTCCCCCGAACAGATCGGGTTCCACGGACACGAAGCCCTTCAGCATATTCCGGGCAAAGGCCCCGTAAACGAAGCCTCCCTTTGCCGCCGTATTCCTCAGACACTCCACCAGCTCTCTATAATCTTCCTCTGTCCAGTCGTCAACGAAAGGATCCTCCCTGACGCACCACTCCCCGTTCACCCGCCTCCAGCAGTCCCTGACTACTTGACGCCGGATAAAGCCGTCAAAGAGCTCTCTGCAGATTTCCCCCTCAGACAATGATCTATACTCTATCATCTTCCCGTCTCCCTTCTATGCAGTATGATACAAAGCTGTCCCAAGCTCCGGGCAGCCCCGATGAAGCCTCATACATAACAGTATTTTTTCCTTTTTCCGTATAAAAGCAGCAGCGTCACCGCCACCGCCATCACCTCCGCGAACACAATGGACAGCCAGATACCGTCCAGCTCCCACACCAGCGGGAAAAAGAGCACGGCGGCAATCTGGAACACCAGCGTCCGCAAAAAGGAAATCAGGGCGGATGTGAGCCCGTCGCCCAATGCGGTAAAAAACGACGAACCGTAAACAGACACTCCGGAAAACAAAAAGGAGAAGGAGAATATGGCGAAGGCATGCACAGTCATATCCAGAAGCTCCTCATCATATCCCACGAATATTCCGGAAAGCGGCCTGCACAGCGTCTCCCCTGCCAGAAACATGGCCGCGGAAAATCCCCCTATCAGCACGGCGCTCTTCCTCAGGAGGCTTTTCAGCTCATCCCGGTTCTGCGCTCCGTAATGGTAGCCCACCACCGGAGCCGCCCCCACGGAATACCCTATGAATATGGCCTGAAAAATCATACTCACATACATCAGTACTCCATAGGCAGCAATCCCGTCCTCCCCGGCGTACTTCATCAGCTGCACATTATACAGCATGCTCACTATGGACATGGATATGCTGCTCATAAGCTCCGAGGCGCCGTTGGTGCAGGCCTTGACCAAAGCGCCTCCGTCGAACCGGCATTTCACCAGACGCAGCAGGCTGGAATTCTTCCTGCCGAAATAGATCAGCGGAATCACCCCTCCCACAAACTGGCTCAGCGCCGTGGCCGCCGCCGCGCCCTCCAGCCCCCAGGAAAACACCGCCACAAAAAGGGCGTCCAGAATCATATTGGTCATCCCTGCCGCAACCGTCACCAAAAGTCCCAGCTTAGGCTTTTCGGCGGTTGCAAAAAGGCATTGGAACTCGTACTGAAGAACGAAAAAGGGCAAGGCGGCCAGAACGATCCTCCCGTACCGGACGCAGGCCTCCAGCATATCCCCCTCGGCCCCCATCAGCACCGCAACGGGGCCAAGCAGCAGCAGGCCTGCCAGCCCCAGCGCCACGCCGCAGCCTGCCGAAACATATACCAGTAAAGAAAAAATCTCATTGGCCTTCTTCCCATTGCCCGTCCCCATGGTTATGGCGATCAGGGCGCCGCCTCCGGTTCCGAACATGAATCCCACACAGCCCAGTATCATCAGCAGGGGCATGATGAAATTCACCGCTGCAAACTGGGTCTTGCCCGCAAAGTTGGAAACGAAAAAACCGTCTACCACCCCATAAATAGAAGTAAATACAAGCATAATAATGGACGGCATGGTAAAACGCAATAAATGCTTATAATGAAAGTGATCTGACAACTGTATCATAGTAAACTCCTCCAATTCCGGTCATTCTATTCTCATCTGTTCCGCACGGTTCAAAGCCCCCTGACCCATGCCTCGCCTGCGGGTCTTTATGTGACTCGCAGATTCTCCGTCCTCTCCCTCAGGGCCCTCAGGAACTTCTCTGTAAGCTCCAGATATTTGTCCACGTCCTCTCTGGGCCACGCACTCAGTATATCGTTCTCCGCCTCTATGAGCTTCACCACAGTGCCCTCGGCTAAACGCTTGCCCTCCTGCGTCAGACATAAGCGCTTGCCCCTTGTCCCCGTCTGCTCCAGATAGATCATGCCCTCCTTCTCCAGCTTCCGTATGGCAGAATTGATGGTCTGCTTGCTGATGCCGGTCCGGCGGGAGATCTCCTGCAGGGGACATGCGTCCCCCCCGTCATAATCGCAGACGGTATAGAGAATCTGAAGAGCGCTGTCTGACAGTCCCAGCTTCAAAGCCGCCTCATGGTAGACGGCATCCGTCTCTACAATCAGATAGTTGAAACGCCTCATCTCTTTGGAAGCATATCCTTTCATTTTCCACCTCCCAGTACGAAATCATACCTATAACAGTATAGGGATTATAGTATGAAATCGTACCTTTGTCAACCGTAAGGCTGCTTTATTTTTTTCTATTTCTTTTTTGTGTATGAAAAAAGGACTGCCAAAGGGCAGCCCCCCTAAATTTGCGCTATATCCTCCCCTTTTCAGCCCTTGGGAGTCTTGTCACACATCAGCTCAATGATCTTCTTGTCCGTCTCCCTCATGCCGTCATGGGCGAGGCAGCATATATTTGCAATGGTATTTTCAATCCCCTTGCACACCAGACCGTCGCCGCCCTTGAACTGGTTTCCCTCCTGATACATTTCAAAGCCCAGAATCCCCGCCTCCACAGCCATGGCTATCTTGGCGGCGCAGCTTGCCTTGGCCCCGTCGCAGACGATGCCGCTGGTGATGGCCAGAGCGTTCACCACGGTATGGTTGATCACTTTCAGGTCCTTGGTGAGCAGATACGCGATCCCCGCTCCCGCTCCCGCCCCCGCGCTCACTGCTCCGCAGTATGCCGAAAGCCGGCCGATTCCGCTCTTCAGATGAAGCGTCACCAGATTGGACACCAAGAGGGCTCTGTAAAGCTCCTCCTGACTCTTTTCGTAATATCCCGCATACACGATCACCGGGAGGCTGGCCGTAAGTCCCTGATTCCCGCTGCCCGAATTGATGACCACCGGAAGCTCGCATCCGCTCATTCTGGCGTCGGACCCCGCTGCCGCCATGGCCTTCGCCTGCTGCCGGACGCTTGTATCCTGATGCATGAGGACTTTTCCTATTCTGGCTCCGTACTCCTCCCGCATCCCCTCCTTGGCAATGGCCATATTATAATCGATCTGTCTCTGCAGAATCTCCGAAACCTCCGAAAGCTCCGCCTCATTGGCAAACGCAAATATAGCCTCCATCCGAAGGAGCCCATAGTCAAGGGCATCTTCCTCCCTGTCCGCGGCCTCTTCGGCCATAACGCAGGGCGGTGTCTGGGCCCGGCTCTCCTCTTTGGGCCAAACACGCCGTCCATCCTTTTCAATTTCTACTATATTGGTATGCTCGTCCACAATATGAACCATGGCGCTGCGGCTTCCTGACCGCACCCACACCTTTAAGTCCAAAATATGGCTGCTCTCCAGAGCATGTACCTGAAAGCTCGTTCCCCTTATGTATTCCCTGAGCATTTGGGTCTGTTCCCTCGTGACCTCGGAAATCACCTCAAGCCCTTTCTCCTCCTGACCGCAGAGAACACCTGCCGCCGCCGCGGCTTCCATGCCCCGAAGCCCTCCTGTATGGGGAACGATGACGCTCTTTACATTCTTTATGATATTGCCGCTGGCCCAGATCTCTATGGATTCCGGCAGCTCCCCCAGAACGCATCTCGCCTTCGCCGCGCAATAGGCGATGGCAATAGGCTCCGTACATCCCATGGCAGGCACCAGCTCCTGCTTCAGTATTCCTACGAATGTCTCATAAGTCTTCTCTGGTAAAATCATCTCGACTCCTTTTCCCCGGATAGGGCCTTTGGCAGTTTTGGCTCCTATCCTCCCTATCTCACACAGACCTCAGGCAAATCCCGCCTCATACGCCGTATATTCATGGCTGAAGTGATAGCCCAGCTTTTCCGCCAGATCCACGGACCATTTGTTCTGTGCATCCCAGTCAGGATACCATCCCCGCCGGAGGCATTCCAGAATCAGTCTTGCGCCGCAAACATAGGCAAGCCCTCTTCTGCGCCAGTCCTCTCTGGTATCGATCTGAATCTCGATGCCCCCCGGATAGCCCGCGTAGGAGGACGCCCCGGAAATCGGCTCCCCGTCCCTTACAATCACCGCTCCCAGCCCATGTTCCTTGTATCGTTCATAATCCTTGTACTGCGCTACCCAGTCTCTGCACCACGGGATCTTTTTGCACCGGAAAAACAGATCCTGATCCAGCAGCTTCAGGCTGCAGCCCTCCGGAAGTCGGGCCTTTGCCGCCCTCCTAAGCTTTTCCCTATCAAAGACATCCGGTTCTTTCTTTAGGGCATACCGTATGATCTTCTTCGCCTTATGGCCATAGCATTCTTCTATAAGCCGCTCCCACTCCTTGTTCTGCGGCACCAGAATCCGGAAATCCCGCCCGCCCTCCTTGGGATTGTACAGAGCAAGCTCCCTATTGGGAACCCCCGCATAGAAGCAGAAATCCCCCAGCCGGATCACGGCGGACGCCGGACTCTCCTCCTTGTCGCCATAGAGACTCCCCATCACGCCCTTCAGGCAGGCTGTAATCATAGTGTTCTGGCAGCCCTGAAAGAGCACTGCCGCCCTCTGGGCATTCACTATTTCATAGACCATATCTGCCTCCCTCTCAGGGCAAATCCCCATCAGCCCCGCTTTGTCCGACGCTTTTTATTTTAACACAAGAGGCCTCAATAGGCAACATCCTCGTTTTGGCATCCATTTCTTAAAAAAGCTAAATATTTTGCTCAAATATTGCAGCCCTGTCTAAAAGCTTATATAATCTATACGTAAACCATTTTTTCGGAGGTGCAGTATGGGCAAATATTTCAGTGACATTGTAGATCAGGCGCTGGAGGACATTTACTATTGCTATGACAATGACCGGGCAGCAAGAATTTTAGAGCCGCTGAGAGCGGCGGCGGACGCAGGGGACGGGGACGCCTCCTATATTTTCTCCCGCTGTCTTTCGGGTCCTCAATACAGCTGGCGCTACCATCCTTATCGTGACAATGATGACTTGGCAGATGAATACATCAAAAAAAGCATCCGGCAGGGCAGCGCCATGGGCGTTCTGGGTTCCATGCGCTGCGGAATGTTCACGCCGGAAATGGAAGCGGTGATGCATTTCCGGGATCTTCAGGAGGCATGGGACTCCGTTCTCAAAAAGGCTCAGGACGGCTGTCTCTTCTGCCAGAACATGATCGGCAACACCTACTTTTGGCTGGACATCGTGAAGATCCAGAACAAATCCGCGGACAGCTTCCCCACCAGAGACGCCTTCGTCCAGTATCTGCGGGAAAGCACGCTGGCCTGCATCCCTTGGTTTGAGAAGGCTTTCCGGGGCGGCATGGGCTTTGCGGGAAAAAACCTCTACAATCTCTACAGCTCAGGGGAAGAGGGCCTGGTTGCTCCCCAGCCGGAAAAAGCCGCCCAGGTGGCCAAGCTGGGTGCGGATCTCGGTTATCCCGAATGGATGGAGACATACGGCACGTCTCTTCTGAAACAGCCCGGCAGGGAGATGGACGGACTGAACTATTGCGAGAACGCCGCCAAGAAGGGACAGCTCTCCGCATGGTACAATGTGGGCCTCGCCTATCAGAACGGAAAAATCGTCCAAAAGGATTATCGCCGCGCTCTGGAGTGCTATGAAAAAGGACTGGCGGATCCGGAGAAGTCCGGCTGCTACTGCAAGGCCGGAGAGCTGTACTTTTTGGGAGAGGACGGCGTGGCGCAGGATTACGCCAGAGCCGTGCAGCTCATGGAACACGCCCATGACCACTGCCAGACGAACTGGGTCAACGATATGCTGGGCACCTGCTGCCTTTTCGGCTATGGCTGCCCGAAGGATCCTGTCAGAGCAAGAGCGCTGTTTCAGGAGGCAGACTATTCTTCCGACTTAAAAAGCTACGGCTTGGGCGTGATCTACACCGAAGGTCTGGGAATCCCGGCGGATATCAAAAAGGGAGTGGAGTATTTCCAGAAAGCCAAGGACTATGCCCCTGCAAAGGAGGCCCTGCTGCACTTCAAGAAAACCTTGTTCGGGAAATGGGTAAGAAAATAGGAGCGCCTGAGACAGAAAGGGGAATTCCATGATCATAGATTTTCATGTCCATGCATTTCCAAGCTCGCTGGCAGGGCGGGCCTTGGAAAAACTGGCAAGCAGCGCCCGTGCCAAGCATTATCTGGACGGCACGGCGCAAGCCTTGTCCCGGTCCGCAAGGGAGGCCGGCATCGACTATTCCGTGCTTCTGCCCGTGGTCACCAAACCGCAGCAGCAGGAAAATATCAACGCAGCTGCCATAGAAACCAATGCACATTCCGCCGAGACCGGCCTGATCTCCTTTGGGGGCATACATCCCGACAACAGCGACTTCCGCTCCGTTCTGCGCAGGCTGGCAGAGTCAGGCGTTCCGGGGATCAAGCTCCATCCCGTTTTCCAGCAGGTATATCTGGACGATATCCGATACCTGCGGATCATGGAATGCGCCTGCGAAAATGACCTGATTGTTCTGATCCATGCAGGATATGACATCGGTTATCCCGGAAGCGAATATTCCTCCGTCCCCCGTATCGCCTCCATGCTGGAGAAGATACAGCCCCACAAGCTGGTGCTGGCCCATATGGGAGGCTGGGGATGCTGGGATCAGGTTGAGGAACACATTGTGGGGAAAGACGTGTGGCTGGATACCGCCTTCTCCCTTCTGCCCATTCGACCCGCTCCCGGCACCCAGCGGCAGCCTCAGGAGGATCCCCCTCTCTCCAGACAGCAATTTCTGCGGATGGTTCGCCGCCACGGCGCGGACCGCATTCTCTTTGGCACCGACAGCCCTTGGGAGAATCAAGCAGAAACCCTTGCGGTCTTGAGAGGGATGGAACTGCCCGAAGGCGCTGATCCAGACTGCGGATCCCTTGAGGACGGACTCACCTCCCAAGAGCTGTCTGACATTCTGGGAAACAATGGGGCAAGGCTTTTGCCCCAAATCCGGCAGCTTGCACCTTGTCGTTAATCTGTCACGCCCCTAGGGCCATGGCGAGGGTTCCCAGAACCATGAGCAGCAGCCCCAGCAAGGCTTTTTTGCTCATTGTCTCCTTAAATACCACAAAGGAAAATGCCATGGTAACCAGAATGCTCAGCTTGTCTATGGGCACCACCACGCTGACCATACCGTTTTGAATTGCATAATAATAACACAGCCATGACGCTCCCGTGGCAATGCCGGAAAGCGCGATAAAGCCCAGTTCCCCTTTGGGAACGGCCTTGAGACGCGCCTGCTTCCCCTTCAGAAACACAATGCCCCAGGCCATGACCAGCACCACCCCCGTGCGGAGGGCCGTGCCCAGATTTGACTCCACGCCCATGATCCCCACCTTGGCAAGGACGGAGGTCAATGCCGCAAATACCGCAGAGAGGGCGGCATAAACCATCCATGGGTTTTGTGCGCCCCAGACTCTCTTCCTTTCTGTGCGGGGGCTTCCTTCCGTCTCCGCATCCGGCCTATTTTCCGGTTTGACATCCGGTTTCCTTTCTATCATCAGATAAATTCCCACGGCAATCACCGCCGCAGAGGCCAGCTTTAGGGCGATATGCTCTCTTTCTCCCAGAAAAGCCACGGCCAGCAGTACGGACAGAACCGTGCTGGACTTGTCAATGGGCACCACCTTGTTCACGTCCCCCATAGACAGAGCCTTGAAATAACAGATCCAGGATCCTCCCGTAGCCAGCCCGGACAGCACCAGAAACAGGAGAGATCTCGGACTGATCTCTCCTATGGTTTCGGCGGACCCTACCACAAACACCATGACCCAGGCAAATAGCAGTACCACCACCGTCCTCAGGGCCGTGGCCACGTCCGAATCTGTTTTCCTGATCCCGCATTTTGCGAGAATTGATGTGATTCCCGCAAAGAACGCCGATAGAATCGCCATGACAATCCACATTTTCCTACCTCCGCCGCTTTGCAGTTTGGGCAGCGCGCCCTGCCCTTATCCTCTGTTCTCCTGAGCCACCAGCTGGTCTGCGCCGTACATCTTACGCAGTCTGGGCTTTTCGATCTTGCCCGTGGCGTTCCGGGGGATCTCGTGGAAAATGATCTCCTTGGGACGTTTGTATCTGGGCAGCTCAAGACAGAAATTCTCGATTTCCTCCCTTGTGCATTCCATGCCGTCCTTGATCTCGATCACCGCCGCGGTCTTCTCCCCAAGCCGTCTGTCGGGGAGGCCGATCACCGCCGCGTCCTTCACCTTCTGGTGCCGCCGCAGGAAGTCCTCGATCTGCACCGGGTAAATATTCTCGCCGCCGCTGACAATGACATCCTTCTTACGGTCCACCAGAAAGTAAAAGCCCTCCTGATCCTGCATGGCCATGTCACCGGTGAACAGCCAGCCCTCCCTTATGGTCTCCGCCGTGGCCTCCTCGTTGCGGTAATAACAGGTCATGACGCCGGGGCCCTTCACGCAGAGCTCTCCCACCTCTCCCTGCCTTACCTCCTGACCATGCTCGTCCACGATTTTGCACTGCCAGCGGTAGCCCGGCACGCCGATGGCGCCCACCTTGTGAATGTTCTCCACCCCAAGGTGCACGCAGCCGGGACCCGTGGACTCGGAAAGGCCATAGTTGGTATCATATTCGTGCTCCGGGAAATATGCCTTCCATCTCTTGATCAGAGACGGCGGAACCGGCTGTGCTCCGATATGCATCAGCCGCCACTGTGCCAGCTCATAGTCCTCCAGCCTTAATTCCCCTCTGTCCAGAGCGTCCAGAATATCCTGCGCCCAGGGCACCAGCAGCCACACGATGGTACATTGCTCCTTTGAGACGGCGGACAAAATGGTCTCCGGCTTCGCCCCCTTTAACAGCACCGCCCTGCTGCCTGCCACCAGACTGCCCATCCAGTGGAATTTCGCGCCGGTATGGTACAGAGGCGGGATGCAGAGAAAAGTATCCTGACGGTTGGTGCCATGATGCCTCTGCTCCATCTGTGCCGCCTGCGTCAGGCTCTGGTGCTTATGCAGGATCGCCTTGGGAAAGCCCGTGGTTCCGGAAGAGAAATAAATGGCTCCGAAATCCTCCTCCGCGATCTCCACCTCCGGGGCCTGACTGGAGCAGTCCGCCGCCAGCTCGTGATAGCTCTCCGCAAAGCTGGGACAATGATCGCCCACATATATCAGCAGCCGTCCCTTGCAGAGACGCTCCGCATTGATCTCGATTCGGCCGATGAAGGCAGGGCCGAAGACTATGACGTCCACCTGAGCCAGCTCTGCACAGTACAGAATCTCCCCTGCGTCATACCGGAAATTGAACGGCACCGCAATGGCCCCCGCCTTCAGCACACCGAAATAAATGGGCAGCCATTCCAGACAGTTGTACATCAATATGGCTACCTTGTCTCCCTTTTTTACCCCCCGCCCTATGAGCATGTTTGCGAATCGATTCGCCTTCTCATTGAACACGCTCCATGTGATCTCTCTGCGGTAGGGCTCGAAGCGGCCGGGCTGGATCAGGTCATATTCCTTCCACGTTATCCTTCGGGTGTCCTCCTCCTCCGGATTCAGCTCCACCAAGGCGATCTCATTAGGATATAATTTCGCATTTCTCTCCAAATATACCGTTACGGGCATCTCTTTGTCCTCCTATTCCAGTTTACCTCATGCATCTTTAGATGCATGCCTCTCCAAGCGCCTTTTTTCGGGAAATTCTGCACCATTATTTTCCGCATATTGCTTTAAAAAGCCCAGCACCTGCATGGTGCAGTCCACCACCCGATTGTGCTTGTAATTTCTGCTGCAGGAAAAATATCTGAAATATCCCCACGGATCCTTGGTCTGGGGCCCCCAGTCCCACAGTCCGTCCTCGCGGACATTTTCCAAGAGCCATTCCACCGCTCCCTGCAGGTACATTCCGGAACCCTTGAATTGATTAATATAGTTAAAGGTTTCAAACCATCGTCTCGTCTGCCGTTCCGCAAAGTTTTCCGGGAGCTTCTGCGGGGTCTTTTCCCAAAAATAGCCCCTTTCATTGGCTATGCCCCCTAAATGCCGTAGCATGGAGTCCTCCAGAGCGGCGGGCACCTCCCGTCTCCTTCTCAGCAGCAGTTCGCTCTGCATGGGCACCAGACGGCTCTCTCTGGTGAGAAACACCTCATGCTGGGCCGCCTTGTCCCTCTCATAAGAATATTCTCCGCCTTCGTAGGCCCTGCCCGCTATGTACAGCCACTGTCTATAAGTCTCATCGCACAGAGACTGCTCCGGCGATATGGCCTCCAAAAGATTGCAGACTATGGCTCTATTCCACGGCAGGGCCCTCTCGTTCTTTTCCCAAAGCTTCTCATGGCTGGTGCCGTCCAGAAAGCTCTGCAGGTATTCACCGGCCATGAACAAAATATCCCTGTCTTCTATAGTAAGTCCGATATAGAGACATCTCTTTATCCCTACCATGGAGGTTGGAATCTTTGCCTTCACGGAATAGTCTTTGGACTGCAGCCGGCCCCATCCGCCATGCTCATCCTGCTCCTGATACATTTCCTCCACGATATCGCTTTTGAGAAACGCCTGCCGAAGCGCCGACAGCGCCGGATCGTCATAAGGCGTATCAAGAAAAGCAAGGCGGGCCTTGTATTCCACGGCGGGATATTGACAGAACGCAAGAAGAGCAGCCACATGATCCTCAAACCACTTTCCGTCCAGCAGCTCGGCTCCATAATTGCCCCGTGGCCCGGTGACAGCGTCTTCCTTTTTATGGAAGGCAGCAGCGCCATCGCGGAGTTCTGCGGAATTGTTGCATTGTCTCTCTCCCATACGGCCCTCAGCCCTCTGCGCGCAGCACGGCGCACACCGGATAATGATCGGAAAGAAATACCCCGTCCTTCTGTTCAGTCCACTTTTCCATGCTTTCGCAGACAAAACCCTTGGCAAGAATATAGTCGATGCAGCAGGGAGGCTCCGCCCGCATATATCCATGGTAGGTAATCCCCACCCCTTCCACCATATCCTTATAAGGAGACTTCCTGACCGCCGCCATTTCCGGGCTGTCCGGCTCCGCATTCATGTCTCCGGTGATGATCACCGGCGCCTCCGGAAAGAGCAGGGTCTTTTCCAGTTTATTCATGATCTGCAGCAGCCCCTTCTCTCTGGCCTCTGGTCCCTCATGGTCTAAATGGGTATTCACCACACGAAACACCTGCTTCGTGGCGTATTCCTCCAGCACGGCCTCCGTGCATACTCTGGGGCATATGCTCTGATCCGCATAGCGGGATCCCGGCACATAGGGCGTTTCGGAAAGCCAGTAGGTCTCCATCTGTATCAGATTGATCCGATTCTTCCGGTAGGCGATGGACACCTGCTCTCCCTCCAGATCCTCCATGCGCCCGCAGCCGATCACATAATACTCCTTCAGCGTCTCTTTCAGCCATCCCGCCACATGGGGAAGCACCTCCTGAAAGCAGATCACATCCGGTTCCTCCTGACGAAGCTTCTCCAGAATCAAGGGCTTGCGGAAACAAAAATTGTTGTCCTCATCCTGATTATAGTCACAGCGAATATTAAAAGTCACGATCTTCATTTTATCTGTGCGCTCCTCCCCGCCGGAATCCCGGCATACGCAAAACATTATAGCATCAGCCGCCAAATACCGTCAATAACGTATGGCCCAAAAGCCCATAGGTCTTCCAAAAATCGGAGCTTTGCGGTTTCTACCGCATACAAGAAAAGGCTCCGGGCCACAAAGCCCGGAACCTCCTCGTTTCATAATCCATCCCAACCTGCGTCTTTTAATTTCCTGCTCCATGATACAGCTCGTTCATTTCCGCAGTGATTTTTTCGCCTCCCGCGGTCCACCAGCTCTTCAGCGCCTCGTCAAGGCCCGCCTCGTCGATTTCGCCGGTGATGTATTTCAGCTGGGCGTCGGTGAGAATGGCGTCCAGATCCTTTCCGTTGTCGGAATAGGTCTTAGACACATAGCCTGCGCCCATATTATGCACACAATAGGGTATATCGTCATTGTAGAGCTGTTCCTCCAGCAGCCTGATAGGGCTTGTGTACGGAGGTCTGGTGGCGGGCCTTGCGTTCTCCTCCGCCGTGAAATAGGTCAGAACATTCTGAAAGCCTGTATTATGCCCTGAGGGAATTCCGTTAGCCTCCTTGGTTTCCGTATCAAAGTCTATCACATAGCCCTTCTCGTCCAGTGAATATGTCTCATTCTCCCAGCCGTACTCCAGCAGGTTCATGCATACGCCGTCGTTGAGGTCGTTCAGAAACTGCAATACCCTTCTGAGCTGTTCCTCCGTCTTGATATTTCTTTTGGTCACGGCAAGCATATTTGCCATACCGTTGGTGGGATAACAAAGGGGCCCCTTCCCGGTATCCACATAGCCGGCCATGGTGAACATCAGCTCTTCCTCCGTGGTCAGGCCCTCCGTCTCAAAATAGGTCTGTACCTTGCGCAGGGCATCCAGCACCTGCACGCCGCAGCCTCCCTTGGAGGTCTTCAAGCCCTCGTCCACAGCCTTTCCGCCGGTGATCTCCCAGAAAGCCGTCATCCCCTTGCTGCCGTCATTGATGACTCCCATAGAATACAGTTCTCGAAATGCTTTCAATGCCGTCTTGTATTCCTCCGTCCGGGACTTGTGGATCAAGTCCCCCTGAGCATCGATTCCCCATACATTGGGAACCCCGAACCAGGTCATCATAATATCCCACGCCCCGGTCCAGTCATCAAGGTATAGGCCCACCGTATCGTCAATGCCGTTGCCGTCAGGATCCCTATAGGTAAACGCGTACAGCATGTCGGAGAAGCTCTGCCAGTCCGTAGGCTCCTTCAGTCCCAGCTTGTTCAGCCAATCAAGACGGTAGCCGAAGCCGTGGCGGGCCAAGGTTCTGGAACGGGGAAGGCCGTACATCCTGCCGTTGTGGGAGGCATTTTGACGGATCATTGCAGGAATGGTGGATAGATTGTCGTAATCATCAATATAATCCGTCAAATCCCAGAATACCCCCTCCTCTGCCGCTCTAACAAAAGTGGCGTTGTCCTGCACAATCACCACGTCACTGAGATTTCCCGAAATAATATCCAGATCCAGCTGCTCATAATAGTCTCCCGACGCCGTCCAGTGCCAGGTCACATCCATCTGTGTGTACTCATTGATTTCCTTTACCAGACGGTCATAGGCCGCATTTTTCTCCGAGTGATCCTTGTTTGAAGTAAGGGACACGGAAATACTCAGCGGAGCCATATCGATTTCCGGCTTCTGATCCTCCAGAGAAGCTCCTGTCTCCCCGGAAGACTGCGTGCCCTCGGCGCTTTCCGCTCCGCCTGCCAAGGAGCCCTCTCCGCTTGCCAAAGGCGCCTGAGACGATCCCCCTGAATCGTTTCCGGAGGATCCCCCCTCATTGCCGCATGCCGTCATCCCCAACACCATGGCAGATACCAGCAGCCCTGCCAACGCCTTATGTATCATTTTGTTTTTCATGCTCATACCTCCGATGATAATACCTTCAATCAATACGCCGCCAGAAACAGCCCGCATTCGCCGGCAGAACCATGCCGCACTGGCAATCAGTCTCGTTTTCATCTGATACAAGCATACGACAATTTTCATCAATAATCATCTATTATATTGCGGATTTCTTTTAGAAGTTGTATTATATTGCTATCAATTGGCAAGGAGGCGCTGCTTTATGGAAATACGCCCTTACAGTCCCGGATCGGAATTCTATATCGAGTCTCTCACCAGAGAACCCGGCTGGCAGATGTCTTATCTGCACTACCATGACCTTTATGAGCTATACTTTCTTGAACAAGGCCATCACAGCACCATAATAGAAGACAAACTTTTTCAGCTGTCTCCCAAAGACGTGGCCCTCTACACTCCCAATATCCTCCACAAGAGCCACAATACCAACGGATATTCCAGAACCTGCATCTATTTCACCTCCGACTACCTGAAAAAATATTTTTCTCTGACGGCCATAGACACCCTGACGGAATGCTTCAAGACTCCCGTCATATCTCTGGACGACGATACCTTTGCCCAAATCAGGAAAATCTTTCCCCTGATCAAGGCAGAAAATCCCAAGGCAGAGGGAAACTGCGCATTTATGTATCTCACCGCCATTTTAGCCATACTGAACCGGAACAAGAACTCCTACCGTCCCATCCAGCTGTCTCAGGAGCAGGAGAAGCTGACGCTGGTTCTGCGCTACATCCACCAAAACTATAATTCCATAGACAGCATCAGTGAAATCGCCTCCCAGCTGTATGTGACGAAATACCATCTCTGCCATACCTTCAAGGCCGCAACGGGCCTGACCTTGATTGAATATATCAATCACATCAAGATCCGGCAGGCCTGCAACCTTTTGAAATGCACAAAAAAATCCGTCACACAGATCGGTGCGGATTGCGGCTTCAACTCCCCTATGTATTTCTGTAAAACCTTCAAGAAACTCATGGGGACGGCCCCCAGCGAGTTTCGCAAATTCCTGCAGCAGGGGCACAAAGACACGCCCCCCGCTGCCGGGCCTTCATAGGAAAACGTTTGTATCTTTCACGGTTCCGGCTGTGCTCAGCCTGCTTGGAAGGGAACGATAAGCCTGCAGTATTCCTTTCCTTTCAGGCATAGGGTTTCTTCCTTAAAAAAGCCCAGCTTCCCGCACAGCTTAAGCGACGCGGTATTCCCCGGCTCCACCAGCGCCTGAACCCTTGTAAACTCCAGCGCCCTCCGGCCATAGTCCAGAATCCCGCGGCAGACCTCCTCGGCGTAGCCCTGCCGCTGCCATGGGACTCCTATGATAAAGCCCAGCTCAGGCTCCTGAAACCCCTCCCGGTAGGAGAATCCCGCCCTGCCGATCACCGCCCCGCCGGCCTTCTCCACCACCGTCCATATGCCGAATCCGAAGAAGGTATACACCTTCTCAATATATTCCCGGACATAGGCTTTCTCCGCCTCCACCTCAGGGTACAGGCCTTCCATATACTTGGTGATGGAGGGATGGCTGTATATGCGGTAAAAGTCCTCCACATCCTCCGGCGTGGTCTCCCGGATCAGGCATCTCTCCGTCTCCAGAATGTTCCACGGCATCCCTTTCAGCCTCCGGTAGACCCTCTCCACATATTCCGCCTCCAGATCCTCCGGATCCTCCACCGCAAAAAGAAAGGCGGAAAAATCCTCCTCCCTATTGCCCGGGTGGAGATAGACTACTACCGCCTCCCCCTGACTGCGGAGGCTCTGAGCCGTCTCCCTGTCATCCGTCACATACAGCAGCGCTTCCCTTCCTTCCAAAGCAAAATTTATCTTTCTGAAATACATGCCGATTTTCCTCTTTCCTATTGATGCCGCCTTCTTCGGGATCCGGCGCTGCCATAATATATTTATACGGGGACTCATCAAGGAAGACAATAATGCACGTTCTTGCCCTTTGCTTCGCCAGTGCAATCACCCTTTCCTCCGGCGTGCCTACCGCTGGCTTTCCCTGCATTTTTCTTGCAGATTCAGGCATCGCATTCAAGTTAGGGAGAATAATCTTAAATGCGTTATCCGATGCCTCAATCTGCGGTGTCATCCCGGTTCCCTCATACGCTTCCATGATTTTTATAATTCCGGTTCCATAGGCTTCTATCAACTCCAAACGGTAAAATACATTTGCCAATTTGGTATTCCGACAGACGGAAATGCCCATTGTTATATCATTTAAGGACACGCCGCTAACCAAACCGCCTATAGAGGTGAATTCAAGTCTGTCTGCATAAAGGCTGATGAAAGTGCTTGCACGGAATGAATATTCACGGTGCACCAAAAGATTCAAAAGAGCCTCCCTGACTGCTGTTTCCGGATAATCCCGTCTGTCAATACGATATAACTTATCAAAGGTTGAGTGTGTCTGATTGCGGAAATCAATAAAGTCATAGGCTTCATCCATCTGCCGAAACAAAGAGCCGGAGAATTCTTTCCGATCCTTAAATTCACTCTGCGTTGTACCTTGAAAAACAGCGGCTTTAATTGTATGCACACACTGATCCGAAAGCAGCAGCCCCAAGTTTGTATAGACACCATCCTGTGTTGCCATTCCCAGTATTTTCATTTGTGTGAAACCAAACTTTACATTTCGTTCAGAAAATATTTTTCTTGCACTTTCAAAGGTTAATTTCTGTTCTAAAGACCGCATTTCTTCAAAATGATCTCCGTCAGTTTCCTTAATCATGCGACGAATTGCCGTATTTGTTGCCGGAACAGAGGAATAACCTTGACGGACATAAACGCCTTCAGGCCGCAAGCCCTTTTTGGCTATATAATATGGCCGCTCTGTTCCCTGCTGAATATCAACTACAACGATTTTCTTTTCATCTATCGTTACTGTTTCATAGTGAAGAAACATCCTCAGATCCGGTTTAATTGTGTCTCGAACAATATTGCTGATTTGCAAAGAAGTTTCGTCCGGGTTATCCAGTCCTGCCACTGTGCCGTCATCCAGAACGCCGATGTACAGCTTTCCTCCCTCACAGTTTGCAAAAGCAATGATTTCTTTTTTTATATCCTCTACTACAATCGCTTTTAGTTCAACCGTTTCACTTTCCTGAAAAACCATCTGACCGCCTCCTGCTTATATTCTACCCACATTCTACTCATTCTTGTCAATCATTTGGTTAGAATGAGCAGAATGGATAAAATATAATAGGAAATAGAATAATACCCGGCCCACATGGATTTTAACAAGAAGATTCCTTCAGCCAATGTGATTATAAGCATTTTAGACAAATAAAAAGAACCCACTGCTTCAGCCTCAAACCGACGCTGTGGATTCCTGATCAATTCAGTGCTGGTGGCCGGACTTGAACCGGCACGAGGTTGCCCCCGAGGGATTTTAAGTCCCTTGCGTCTGCCTATTCCGCCACACCAGCGGGGTCATTTCAAAAGAATGCCAAATGGATGGGGGTGGATTCGAACCACCGAAGCAATTTGCAGCAGATTTACAGTCTGTCCCCTTTGGCCACTCGGGAACCCATCCATGCCTTCTTCAAACATCTTGGCAAGACAATATTTTAGCATAAATCCGTTACGAATGCAAGATTTTTTTCCTCCCTTTTCAAATCAGCGTTTCAAATCGGCACGGCACAAGGCCTCTTATGGGCACCTCAAGTTAAACCCCGCCTCCATGGCCCGGTTCGGTAGAACACCACCGACAGCGTCATTCCCACCAGCCACCCTATGGGCCATGCCCACCAGACGCCCAGAGAGCCGAAAGGCACGGACAGCCACAGCGCCAGAACCACCCTGAGAATCAGATCCGTGAAGGTGGCCGCCATGAAACGGCCCATGAGCCCGGCTCCCCGCAGCACCCCGTCCGCCGCCAGCTTCACCGCGATCATAAAGTAGAAAGGAGACACAATCCTCAAAAACACTACTCCCGTATCCATTGCCTCCCCGGTGATATCCTCCATAAATAGGTACACCAGCTGCCTGCCCCCAAACCAATAGAGCAGCACCATGGGCACACATAGAATCCACACCAGCTTCAGCCCGGCCCGAAAGCCCTGCCTCACCCTCTCGGGCTTTTCCGCCCCTATGTTCTGTGCGGTGAAGTTGGACACGCCGTTGCCCAGCGTGGTAAGGGAAGTGATCACCAGATTGTTCAGCTTCACCGCTGCGGAATAGCCCGCCATGACACTGGGGCCGAAGCCGTTGATCACACCCTGAATCACGATATTTCCTATAGAAATGAAGCTCTGCTGCAGAATGCTTGGCACGGCGATGACGCCTATTCTGCAAAGCAGCCTCCAGGAAAAAATCGCCGTCTTACCCTCTGCAGGAATGTGGGACAGCCGGGCCAGCACCGCAGCCACCGCCAGAACACAGCTGATGCCCTGACAGAGGAAGGTTGCCCATGCCACGCCCCCCACGCCCATGCCGAAGCCCTTCACAAAAAGGATGTCCACCGCGATATTGGCCAGCGAGGACGCCGCCAGAAAATAAAAGGGAGTCTTGGAGTCCCCCAGCGCCGAAAATATCCCCGTGGCCACATTGTACAGGAACAAAAAGGGCAGCCCCCACACGTAAATGTCCAAATAGAGTCTGGAATCCGCAAACACCTCCTCAGGGGTGCGGATCAGCCCCAGCAGCCAGTCACAGCCCAGAATGCCCCCAAGCATCAGAGCCGCGCACAAGACTCCCGTGGCAATCAGAGACGTATATACCGCCGTCTTCATCTCCCCGTATGCCTTGGTTCCGAACAGCTGTGAAACAATGACGGAACAGCCGATGTTGCAGCCAAAAGCAAAGGCAATGAAAATCAGCGTAATCTCATAGCTGTTTCCCACCGCCGCCAGCGCCTTTTCTCCTACGAATTTCCCCACCACGAAGCTATCCGCAATATTGTACAACTGCTGAAAAATAATACTGCCAAACAAAGGCAGGCAGAACCGCCATAATACCTTCTGCGGCTCCCCCACCGACAAATCCTTGTTCATATGTGCCTCCTCACCTGAGCGGTTCATCAGCACCTTCTCACCTGCCCTGTGCGGCTCCTTCCTGAAGGCCCACAAACTCATCAATTCCCTGAGCTATGCCCTGAGCCAGCTTTTCCTGATAGTCCTTGGACACCAATGCCATCCGCTCCGCCCTATTGGTGAGAAAGCCTGTCTCCACCAGGCAAGAGGGCATGGCCGCATCCCGAATCACGATAAGCTCATCCGTCTCCTTCAGTCCCCTGTCCTTTGCCTCGGCGGCCTCGGCGGCCCTATTCTGAACCAGCCTTGCCAGCTGCTCGCTTTTCACGGAATCTTCGCAGTACCAGGTCTCCAGTCCGGACACGGATGTATCGCTGTCGAAGGTATTCACATGAATGCTGATATATAGATCCGCCTTGGCCTTTTCCGCCTTCTCCACCCGCTCTTCAGGAAACAGATGGGTTTCGTTGTCCTCTCTGAGCAGCAGAGTGTCGTAGCCCATGGCCTTCAGCTTGTCCGCCAAAAGAAGGGAGATGTCCAGTGTGATCTCCTGCTCGTATATCCCGTCTATATTGCTGCCGTTATCGTATCCCCCATGGCCCGGATCAATGGCCACCAGAATCCCCCGTTTCTGGACCGAATCCCCGGCCTGATCCCCCAGATTCTCCGCAAGCGTCACGATGTCGCCGTGCATGGGCCCAATTCCTCCCGAAGAATCCCCGGCCTCCATCCCTGCCGCCTGAGCCGCGTCGGGAGACTTCTCGGATGCAATCAGCTTCCACACGGATCTGCAGCTGAAAAACAGCAGCACCACAGTCACAAAAACCATCGCCGCCATCTTCCTATCGGCTTTTTTGCTCCTTCTGACCCGTTTGGCCGCCGCGGCCTTTTGAGGCCCCTTCCCCTTCTGCGGCACCGTTCTGACTGTCTTCGCCTCTGCCGAACCTCTTCTTTCGTCCCTACGCCCCTGCATACCTCATTCCTTCCCTGCCTCACGGCCCCACATCCAAGAATCCGCTCCGTTCTAACCGCCGATGCCCCTCCTTGCGCCCCCGTTCGTCACAGTGCAGAAAGGCTTCTTTTTTCCCCAGCGGATTCCTTTCGTTTTCTCAGGCAACCTCCATCCACACAATTCTGCCGGACATCGCCTCCAACTATATGCAGTATATAAGGTAAACATATCAGAACATCATCATTTTTGTATAATTAATGTATCATTTTCTCATAAAGAATGCAAACTTTTTCCACCATAAGCCCCGAAAAAACCTGCAAAGGGCTAAACGAAGCATCTCCGAGAAAACCATGTCCGGCAAAAGTTATCTGGATACCTTGAGATACAGCTCATTGATTCCGTCATAGAAGCCCACTGTGACCACGGTATCATTGCCCTCCATGCCTTCAAACACATATTTCTTAAAAAAAGGCGTGGCCTCCGCCAAGGGATTGGTGTTTTCCTGCTCTACAGGCTCCTCAAGCTCCATGTATTCCGCCCATGAACGGACTATCTTGTCCGCATCCACATCCTTCCATGCCGAGATTCCCACCCGCACATAGAACTCATATATCTTTCCCGTGTCCGCGTCCACATAGGCGTCCAGCAGGCGGTTCTCCTTGTTGGCATTCTGCTTTCCCGTATTCAGGCTGATCTTCCATACCAGAACATTATTTCTGGGCTCCGGCACGTCTATGGCCGAATACAGTACCGCCGTGTAGGCCGACTCCTTCAGCTCCCGGATCTCCTGCGGCAGCACCTCCAGCTTCTTCAGCTCCTGAAGTCCCTGATTGCATAGGTCTATCCCCGATTCCTCCGGCTCCGCCGCGCCCTGTCTGTTCACCACAAAGGCGTATGTCCCCTTCAGCTCAGGATAGTCCGGCTCCACTCTGGTCATGGCGCTCTGGTCGCTTTCAGGAAGTATCTGATTGTTCAGACATTGGGACAGGATGTACAGCTTTTCGTTGCTGTTGAGCGAATAGCGGTAGCCCGCCGTTCTCGTCTCCGTCTCCTGCGTCCGGATCTGGTTCAGAATATCCTTGTCATTGTACTTCGCCATGGCCTCCGGCCCCCACACTGCCAGCCCCACTATCACCAGCGACAGCGGAATCAGGAACAGCCCTATCCTCTTCCCTCTCCCTATGTTCTTCCCGCTCTTCCTCTCCATCGTGCCCCACACCTTTCTCCTCTGTCTTCTCCGGCTCCTCTTTTCTATGCTTGTACTGCTCCCCGTCACGCTCCGGCCCCGGTATCACAAAACGGATGCAAGTACCCTCTCCCACCTTGCTGTCGATGTCCAGCGCACTTCGGTGGAGCCGCAGAATCTCCACGCAGAGAGCAAGCCCCAGCCCTGCGCCGTTCTTGCTGCGGGAACGGGACTTGTCCACCATATAGAAGGCCTCCGTCACCTTCTTCAGCTCCTCCTCAGGAATGCCCACTCCGTAATCCTTCACCTCGAAGGCATACCCGTTTTCAAGGCACCTTCCCGACAGCCTCACCACGCCCCCGGGGCTGGATGCCTTGCAGGCATTGTCCATCAGGTTCAGCAACACGGATTTGAGAAGGTTTGCTTCCCCATATACCGTTCCCGGCTGAACGGATATCCGAATCTTCTGCTCCTTGTTGCCCGCAAACATCCCCCTGAGGTAATCAAAGAATACCTTGGCGTCCACAGGCTGAGGTTCCAGCGTCTCCCTCTTTGTCACTATGATGTCCAGCAGCCGGAAGGACATATTCTCCAGCCTCTTTCCTTCCGTATAGATATAGTTTGCCGACAGAAAGTGCTTCTCATCGTCCAGCTTTCTGGTGCGGAGCAGATCCGCATAGCCGATAATAGCGGTGAGAGGCGTCTTGAGCTCATGGGCGAAGGCGGCTATAAAGTCCTCTCTTGCCCGCACCTCCTCTTTCAGCTCCCCTATGGTTCCCTCCAGCACATTTGCCATGCTGTTGAAGTCCGTAGTCAGCTGGCCCAGCTCGTCGTCGCTGACCCGTTTCGCCCTGTAGCCGTAATCTCCCTGCGCCATCCGCTTGGTGGCGTTGGCCAGAATGCGGATGGGCTTGGTAAGCCAGATACAGATTCCCAGCATCACCGCGCCGCTGCAGGCCAGCATGGCCAGAGTGACCCTGCGGTAGATGGCGAATCCCGCCCTCCGTTCCTGAAATACCTCCGTGGCATCGTCTAACGTCTCCAGATACAGCTTTCTATCCAGAACATTGACCATCACCCCCGTATGTACGAAATAGCGGTCCTGATGGAAGGTGATTTCCCAGACTCTGGTGTCCGGTCCGATCTGCTGCAGAAGGGCCGTATCCTCCGGAAAGCCGTTGCTGGCATAGAGAATCTCATTGGCCTCATCGGACAGCCGCAGATAGCGGCTGGTGTTCTGCCCGCTGCTCTCCAGCCGGGTGCCGATCTGCCGGACAGCCGTGTCCTGCAGCACATTGTACTTGGAAGGGATATTCAGCGCTGCCGTCTCGAAGGCGAACCGCAGGATATTGTTTCCGTCCAGCGCCTGCTCCACCTCCCGCTCCAAGGCCGACTCGAACACGAAATTTACGAAGAGGTAGCCGCTGAACCCAAAAGCCACTGCCATGATGATGATGGTGCAAAGCAGAATCTTGTACAAAAACTTCATAGTCAGATCTCCAGACGGTAGCCGATCTTATACACTGCTACCAGATTTTTCTCCCAGCCCATCTTCCGCCTAAGCCTCTGGACATGAAGGTCAAGCGTCCGGCTGTCCGCCAGATACTCGTCCCCCCAGACCTTCTCGTACAGACTCTCTCGGAACAGGGCAATGTTCTTGTTTCTGAGAAACAGGATCAAAAGGCCGTACTCCTTGTTTGTGAGGATCACCTGCTTCCCCGCTCTGGTCACTGTCCGCGCCTCCACGTCCACCACCACGTCCCCGGCGCTGAGGATGCTCTCCGTCTTGTTGTAGCGCCGAAGCACCACCTCCACTCTGGCCGTCAGCTCCACCACGTCAAAGGGCTTCACCAGATAGTCCTCGGCCCCCAGCCTCAGCCCCTTAACCCTGTCCTTCACCTCATGCTTGGCCGTGATGAAGATCACCGGGATCTTTAAGGGCCTGATATATTCCATGATGTCGTATCCGTCGGCCCCCGGCAGCATGATGTCCAGCAGAATCAGGTCAAAGCTCTCGGATTCGATCATGTCTAAGGCCTGCAGCCCGTCCTGCACCGCCTTGCAGTGATAGCCTGCAGCCGACAAGTTTATGTCTATTAAATCACAGATAGGTTTTTCGTCGTCCACGATCAGTATCTTAATCATTCTTCCTTCGGCCACCCCCAGTATTCCCTGATGATCTCCACCAGATCCTTCACCGTATCTTTCTCCGTACAATGATATGTCTTCTCGAATTCCTTGTCCTCCACGAATCCGTCCGTCCTCTGATAATAGATGGAGCATTTATTGTCTATGAGCCTTATGCCCCCGTCCTCCGCATAACTGTACTTCGCCAGCACCACGATATCCTTCATGCCGTCCCCGTCCACGTCCTTGCAGGCCATTCCCCGCATGGCATAGAGATTGTCATAGTCTCCCATGGGCTGGAAGCTCCACACGATATAGCCCTCCTCGTTCACCAGAAAAATCATGAACACATCGTATTCCGCCATCTTCATGACTCCGGGAACGATCTGGAGATAGCCCTGCTTCTCGAACTGCCGAGAGTAATTCTGCTCCTCGATGACTTGAAACCCGCTGTCCAGCAGCTCCTGAAGGGTTGCCGCGGTATAGAGCGCCTCCGTGGAGCTGCCGTCCCGGACATAGGCTGCAATAACGTCCACGCTCTTGTTCATGCTGAAGCGGTTTATCTTGTCCGATATCCTCCAGTCCCGATAGAACTGCCCGTCCCTCTGAAACAGCACATCCCCGACCCTATAGGGCTTTCCGGCATAATCCCCCTGAGCATTCTCGCAGCTGGTAATGAGTATGATATCCTTTAAGCCGTTCTGGTCCAGATCCTGAAACGAAACGGCCGCCAGCTCCTTCACCGGCTGCTCCAGCCTTCCCGGATGTTTGTAGTTGGTCTCCAGCTGATTGGTCTTATAGAGCACCCCGCCTTCATTGTCAGCGATCAATATGGCAAGCCTATGATATTCCTTCTCCAGAATGGAATAAAAAAACACCTCCTCTTCCCCGAAGGTCTCCAAAGCCACGGAAAAGCTCTGATCCTCTATGATCTCATAGCCGTTTTTCTCTATGTCCTCCACGGTCTCTATGGCCTCGAAGCTCTGCTGGTAAGCCTCGTACCTCTCCCTCAGCTCCTCGATCTCCCCATTCCCGGACGTCTCCTCCGATGCCTGCGCCCTATAGGACAGCAGGCCGCATACGCAGGCCGTAAGCGCTATGGATATCCATTTCTTCCTCACAGGCATCTCCCTTCCGCTCTTCAAGGTCTTTTTTTATCATACCTCATCATACCCCTTGTTTGCATCATTTTTGCTTATTCCTCCGGCAGAATGTAAAAAGGACAGCCATGGGGTGGCTGCCCTTTTTAGAGAAGGTATTTCTTATGGGGTATAGCAAAAAACTATATAATGTATTGGGGGTTACGCATATTATAATACCATCCCCCTCCCTTTTTGCCAAGCCCCAAAACCAACAAAATTACTAAAAGTTAAGCTCTGTTTTTAGCAATTTTGCACAATCCAGTTCAACCTTCTGCCTCGAACAGCGCCTCGAATTCTTCCCGACCGATCTTTTCCTTCTGCAGAAGCAGCTGGGCGCATCCATGCAGCACCTTTTCGTTCTTCAGGATCAGCTCCTTGGCCTTTGCATAGCATTCGTCCACAATGGACTTCACCTCCCTGTCGATCTGTCCGGCAACGGCCTCGCTGTGGCTCTTGGCATGGGCCAGATCCCTTCCTATGAATACCTCGTCATCATCGTCATCATAGCAGATAACCCCGATATTCTCCGACATGCCGAAGCGTGTCACCATCCTGCGGGCCACCTTGGTGGCCTTTTTGATATCGCTGGAGGCTCCCGTGGTGATATCCTTAAAGATAATCTCCTCTGCGATCCTGCCTCCCAGAGACACCATGATGTCCTGAAGCATCTTTCCCTTGGTCAAAAACATCTCGTCCTTCTCCGGCAGCGGCATGGTATAGCCTGCGGCTCCCTGCCCCGTAGGGATGATGGACACCGTATATACCGGCCCCACGTCCGGCAGCACATGAAACAGAATTGCATGTCCCGCCTCATGGTACGCGGTGATTTTCTTCTCCTTCTCCGAGATCACCCGGCTCTTTTTCTCCGTGCCGATTCCCACCTTCACGAAGGCCTTGGTGATATCCTCCTGAGCCACATACCCCTTGTTCTTCTTTGCCGCATTGATGGCCGCCTCGTTCAGAAGATTCTCCAGATCCGCCCCGGTGAAGCCTGCCGTGGTCTGGGCCACCTGCTTCAAGTCCACATCCTCCGCCAGAGGCTTGTTCTTGGCATGGACCTTCAGAATGTCTTCTCTGCCCCCTACGTCCGGCGCGCTCACCGTGACCTTTCTGTCGAAGCGTCCCGGCCGGAGAATGGCGGGATCCAGAATGTCCACCCGGTTCGTGGCCGCCATGACAATGATGCCTTCGTTGATGCCGAAGCCGTCCATCTCCACAAGAAGCTGGTTCAGGGTCTGCTCCCTCTCGTCATGGCCGCCGCCCATGCCGGTGCCCCTGCGTCTGGCCACCGCATCGATCTCGTCTATGAACACGATGCAGGGAGAGTTCTTTTTCGCCTCCTCAAACAGATCCCGCACCCGGGAAGCACCCACGCCCACAAACATTTCCACGAAGTCCGATCCGGATATGCTGAAGAAGGGAACCCCCGCCTCCCCTGCCACTGCCTTGGCCAGCAGCGTCTTGCCCGTACCGGGCGACCCTTCCAGCAGCACTCCCTTAGGAATCCGTGCCCCCACCTTGGTGAACTTGCCGGGATCCTTGAGGAAGTCCACGATCTCTTCAAGCTCCTCCTTCTCCTCCTGCAGGCCTGCCACCTGCTCGAAGGTGATGCTTTTGTCCCCCAGAAACAGTCTGGCCCGGCTCTTGCCGAAATTCATCATTCTGGCATTGCCGTTGCCCGCGTTCTGGGCATTGAACATCATAAAGAGGAATACCACCGCCACCACGATCAGCATGGGAACCAGCGTGGTCAGCACCCAGCCCTCTCTGGGCACATCCTTCACCAGAGGGTCGAAGCCGTAGGATCTGACCAGCTCCTCCGCCTCCTTGATATCCGTCACATAGATCTCCCTCTCCGCGCCGTTTACCAGCTCCACCCGCAGATATCCCGTGGGGGTCTCGCTGTTGGGATGCACCTCCACCTCCCTGACCCTTTCCGCTTTCATGTCGGATATCAGCTGCTCTCTGGTGTAGGAATCGTCCACACGGTTCAGCGCCACCAGCAGAACCACCGCCAGAAGAAGCACCATGATAAATGTCAAATATGAATTAAATCCTCTACCGCTCTGCCTCAACTCACAAGCCTCCTATTGATCGAATTCCACTACCCCGATATAAGGCAGGTTGCGGTATCTCTGGTCATAATCCAGCCCGAAGCCCACCACGAACTCATCCGGGATCTGAAATCCCGTATAATCCACATTCACATCCACCACGCGCCTGTCGGGCTTATCCAGCAGCGTGCAGAGCTTTAGAGATCTGGGACCTCTGGCCATGAGCATCTCCAGAAGATAGCTCAGGGTCCTGCCGCTGTCCACGATATCCTCCACCACCAGAACATCCTTATCCTTGATGGGCTCGTCCAGATCCTTCACGATCTTCACCACGCCCCCCGACTTCGTGCCGCTGCCGTAGCTGGATACGGACATGAAATCCAGCGATACCGGCACCGAGATCCGTTTCGCCAGATCACACATGAAAAAGCTGCCCCCCTTCAGGACACAGATCATGTGTACCTGCCTTCCCTCATAGTCCCTGCTGATCTCCCTTCCCAGCGTCTGAATTCTCTCATTCAGCTCTTCCTCCGGCAAAAGTACCCTAATGTGTTCAGACATTTTTCTCCTCCGTTTCACTGCCCCTGCAGTCCCTGTCCCCTTCTCCCAACAGCCTTGCCTGCAGAATCCGCTTTGTATTCCCATCCACCTTGAAAGCTTCGCTGATTCTCCGGCCTATGAGCCATATCACATGATTCCCTGACGCCAGCAGAGGCATCATGTTCCGCAGCTGTCTGGGTATCTTTTCCGTGACCATATAGTCCTGCAGGGATTTATGGCGCATGCCTCCCCTGCCGTCAGCTATGGTCATGTAGTCACCCTTTTGTCTGATCCGAAGCACCGGCGATTCCTCAATTTTATCATAATCAAACCATTTCGTATACTGATTTTTAGGTACTTCCCCGCTTTTTTCTGCCGAAAACGCCGTAAATTCTATTTTTCCCAGGTTTCCCAGATCGTAAACAGAAAAATCCCCGGAATTTTCCTCAGGGAGGCGCACCGGGCCGGCCTCCCACGCCCCATGATCCTTCATGCGCGCCCCGGCGTCTCGCTCTGCACCTTTCTCTGCCGGATCCCTGCGGCGCTCCAGCACAACCTTGCCGTACTGACGCCTGACGATGATGCCGAAGGGCAGATCCACTGTCCTGTTTCCCTGCTGAAGAAAAAGGCCCAGCGCATCCCCCACATGAGCCTGACCGATATCTTTTCCCGTGGGGGAAAGACCCTTGAGCAGCATGTGCAGCACCCTTCTGCGCAAAGCGGGATGGAGCCTTAAGAAAGCTTCCACCTCCAGCGCCTCTTCTCCCGGCTCCCTCCGGAAAGAGCCTTCCCTCCAAGGCGTTTTTGTCCGGCATGTCTCAAGGGCTTCTCTGGTCTGCTGCTCCAGATACGCTTCCGTCTCCTGAAGCATCTCCGCGGTTCTAAGCATACGCTCCACAGCGCCCGGAAACAGCTTGCTCTCCGCATAGGGCAGTATATGGTGGCGGATTCGGTTCCTGCTGTAGTCGTCTCCGTCGTTGGTGCTGTCTGTGCGCCAGACTATTCCCCTTTCCTCCAGATACGCCTCCGCCTCCCTGCGGTCCAGACATAAAATGGGCCGGATGACGCCCTCCCGCACGGGAGCGATTCCGCACAAGCCTTTAAGCCCGCTGCCCCTGAACAGATGAAACAGCATGGTCTCCGCATTGTCGTTGCTGTTGTGGGCCACGGCGATCTTTGCGCCTCCCATACCCTCTGCCGCTTCCCGGAAGGCCTCGTAGCGGATCCGCCTGCCCGCGTCCTCCTCCGAGCATTTTTCCGCCTTTGCAAACGCCGGCACATCCGCCTTTCTGAGAATAAAGGGAATCCCTTCCCCGGCACACAGCTCCTCCACATACCGGGCATCCTCCTCCGCATCCTGACGGATGCCATGGTCTACATGAACCACACACAGCCTAAAGGGAACCCTCCGGGCGTATTTCAGCAGCAAAAACAGAAGGCAGAGCGAATCCGCCCCTCCGGATACTCCCGCCACGATCCTATCGCCGGAAGCGATCATATGATGCTCCTCTATGTAGGAGAATACCTTCTGTTCCGTCTTTTCCACGATACCCCTATGACCGGCTTGTCCTCTTTGCCTTCCGCGCACCGGCGCTTTTTTCGTCTTTATAGGTATCTTATATCATAACCCCGCAAAAGTCAAATAGGCCTTTGACTTTTTTATGTCTTCCAAATGCCGATCACCCCTATGGTCATGTCGTCCCGAACCCGTCCGCCGCTGGCGCACAAGGCCATGCGCAGCAGCCTTTCTGCAATCTCTCCCGGATTTCTGTCCTGAATCCCGGAGATGGCGGAAGCCATGTCCTTCTCACAGGAATCCTCTCCAAAGGCGTCCACCACCCCGTCCGACACCATGACTAGATAGTCTCCGTCCTGCAGCTTTCTGCAGATAGGCTGAATCTCCAGCTGCCCGAAGACCCCCAGAGGAAGATTCCCCGTGGCCAGAGCCTCCACCTCTACGCCTCTCTTGAGAAATGTCACCGCTCCCCCCACCTTTCTCAGCTGGCAGTTCCCTTCGTATAAATCGATGTCGCAGATATCCAAGGTGGGATGGTTGCCGTCCTCCCCCACGGCAAACAAGGCCGTGTTTACCATGTTGATGGCCGTATCCGTGCCATACCCCGCCTCCAGCATCTTTTCCATGAGATCCAGCACGCTGCCGCTGTCCCTGCCTGCAGTCTCTCCCGAGCCGGTGCCGTCCGAGAGCATCACTGTCATCCTCCCCTTCTCCGTCTCCAGCACCGCATAATTGTCCCCGGATACAGCCTCATCTTCCTTCACCGCCTTGGAAAAGCCCGTAAGCACCACAAAGCCCGTCTCCTCCTCCAGAAGAAAGCTCTGGGGCTCCGCCTCCACCACATAAGGGCTGGTGACGGAAGGCTGCATCCTCTTGTCAAGCAGCACGGATATCATATCCGCCGCTTCGTCCACGGACACCTTGGAGCCTCTGTGGGTGCTCATGGTCAGGACGATAGCCCGCCTGCCGTTTTCTCTGGGCACATAACACGGCCCGTCCACCTGAATTCCTTCCTCGGCAAGCGCCTGCGTCAGCAGCTTCCTGCGCCTGCTCTCCATAGGCTGAAACACAAGCACTTCGCAGGCCGCCTCCGTCATGATCTTGGCCATCTCGTTCAGATGTCCGCTGATCACCTGCCTATCCTCCCAAAGCCTCCTCTGCGTCAGAACCGTCTCCCGATCCTTTCTGACCGCCTCAAACTGCCGGTCAAAGCTCTTGGCCAGTTCGGAAAAGCTGTCCGCATAGCCCAGCAGCCTGCGCCTGCACAGATCCGACACCTGAGCCGTCCGTAATTCCTTGTCCCGTTCCTTGCTTCTGATCATTCCAGATACACCCCTTTTCGCTATGGTCGTAGGTATACCACAAGAACCGCTTCGCGGCCCTTGTGGTCGTAGGTACATCATAGGAACCGCTTCGCGAACCCTATGATCGTAGATATATCATAGGAACCGCTTCGCGAACCCTATGATCATGGGTACATTATAAAAACCGCTATTTTGTTTTTTTGTCAAAAACGCACCTTCAAGTCCTTAAAGTTTTGCGACAAAAAAAGCAGGGGCTCTTTTCACCCCTGCCTGCTATTTTTCATTCTGTTTAAAAAGAATCTCACCCTCATAGACCAGTCCCAGCTTTTCTCTGGCTATGTTTTCAATGTACCCCTTGGTCTGGGTCTCCTTCCCAAAGCGTTCTATCTCCTCGCTCCGCTTCCGCTGATCCTCGATCTGAGCCTCCAGACGCTCTATCTCCGCCGCCTTGGCGTCCACCTTCTGACGCAGCTCCACGCCCTTTATGGCCACTGAAATCATGATCAGCACCACCACCAGCGAAACCAGAAACATGCCCAGCCGATTCTGAGCCCTTTTTCTGTATGCCACTCTGCGCCGTCTCGCCATAGGCACCTCCTCTTCCACTTTAGATATCCTATCCCTCAGCTCCCGAAGTCATTAGCCGCAATTCATTTCTTCAAACTTATTCTAAACATTTTTCTGGAAACCGTCAATCTGTTTTTTATGGCTCTTCTCCATCTGCCCGTTCTGCGCCGCATTCCCTGACCTGCCCTGCGGCAGCCTCTTCCGGCTCTGGCCCCCAAACGCTTCAGAGGTCTGCAGAGCCATTCCAGCGCCTTGCGCAAAAGTCCCAGCACCTTTGTCAAAGCCATGGAAACATATTTCACCAGCAGGGGACTTACCAGCTTTTTATACGCAATAATCCCCGTCATAGCGCCGATCACGGAAAACCATCTCAGCGTGCCGTTGCTCTCATGATACATCAGCAGAAAAACCTCTGACCCGCAATAAATCCAAAACCCCAGATCCTCCAGCGAAACCAGAAAGGAGCCATGGCGTACCACCCGCCGAAATATCCTCAGCAGGTCATACACAAAGGTCACGAAGACGCCCATGAGCAGGGAATGCAGAAGGAACTCATTCTCGCTTACCATAGGCTCACCTGAACAGTCTCGTCAGTAAGGATTCGTTTTTGCGGCCCGGCCCCGCTACATCGGAATAGGTGAAGCTGTCAATCCTGCCGTCTATGTCCACCTCTCCCTTTTCCAGAGTCAGCCTGCTGACATGCAGTTCCTCCCCCTTTATCATCAGCATTCCCTGCTCCGTCTCCAGCAGTATCTCATGTACATCGAAGGAAAGCACGTCGTTCACTCCGTTGATGGCGCAGCTTCTCCGGTTCGTCATCATGACCTTATGTATGCGGCCGCTTCCACTCAGCTCTTCCATATCCATGGCCCTCCCGATTTTCCTCATTCCCTCATGCCGCCGCTGCGGCAATGCCCCGCCGCCTTTTGCGCCTGCCTGCAAAAGACCCGCGCTCACATCCTGCGCCCTTTTGGGGGGCTATGAAAATATATATGAAGAAAACCCGGAAAAAAGAACCCTCGGCCATTTCTATAAGTAGCGAAAAAGCTCCTTGGCCTCCTCCTTGCGCATGGTCTCCTGCACGTCCAGCACTTCCACCTTCACTTCCCGATTGCCGAAGGAAATGGCGATGACATCCCCCACCTTCACCTCCGTGCCCGCCTTGGCAGGTCTGTCGTTAATGGTCACTCTGCCGCTGTCACAGGCCTCGTTGGCCACAGTACGGCGCTTGATCAGTCTGGATACCTTCAGGTATTTGTCCAGTCTCATAGCTTCTCCCTTCCGCCGTCTTAGCCGTACAATCCACGGCTTGGGCCGGCTGCCATATATATGAAAAGCCCGGCGAAGCATCCGTCTCTTTAAAAATGCGGACACTCCCTCGGGCTCTTATCCGGTATCAGTATGGCCCGCTCCCCGCACTGCTGTGGGCGCAAGCCGTCACGTCATGCCTTTATTCGTTCACCATATCCTTCAAAGCCTTGCCTGCCTTGAACTTGGGTGCCTTGGAAGCAGGAATCGTGATGGTCTTCTTGGTCTGAGGGTTCCTTCCCTCTCTCTCTGCCCTCTCAGATACCTCGAAGGTTCCGAATCCGACCAGCTGAACCTTTCCGCCATTCTTCAGTTCTTCAGCAACAACATCCGTGAACGCCTTCAGCGCCTTTTCCGCATCTTTTTTAGAAATACCAGCCTGTTCAGCTACAGCCGCAATCAATTCTGTCTTGTTCATTCCGAACTCCTCTCTTCCTAAATTGAGTTTTTATTTCAGTATTTCACATGGCTTCATAATTGCCTCATGGAAGCGAATATAAATATACCTATTTTTGCGGCATTTGTCAAGAGGTTTTGCCCATAAACATGAACTTCCTGACCTCTTTGCGTCTCCCTCAAAGGCCTAGTTAGACGAGCTGTTTCCGCTTCCCGTTCCGGCTGAGGGCTTCTGGGGCGTCAGGTCTGCAAAAGAGTAAGACATATCTTTATCCGAATCGTCCAGCTGTATCGTGACGCTCTTGGTTTCAAAGCCTGATTTCCGAAGTATCAGCACATGAACTCCCGCCACCTTCTTGAAGCTGCAGGGGGAGATCCCCACGTAATTGCCGTCCAGATACACCTCTGCGCCCTCCGGCGCGTCCACATATACTTTGTAGTAATTCGTGGTGGTGTCCGCCTCCGAGGATGAAGAGGAGTCCTCGTCCTGATCCTTCTCCTGTTCCTCCGCCCCCGCTACCGTATCCAGAGACACGTTGATTCCTACGGACTCCTGGGCCACGCGGATATATTGGGTAATGGACTGATAGCCCTCCGCTCTCACGATGATCTGGTGCAGGCCGTATTCCAGAACCACGGGGGTGGAGGCTTCCGCCTTCTCCCCGTCCACATACAGCTCCGCGTCCGGAGGCGTCAGCGAAAAAACCACCATTCCCGTCTGAGGCTCCGGTATCTCCAGATCCCCGATGTCCAGAGTAGTCTCCTCATCCCGCCGGATAGCAACGCTTTTGGTGCCGCCGCCTCCCCTATGGCTGATGCTCACCTGATAGTTCCCCTCCGGCACCAACAGAAGCATGTCCTCCGTGATCCGCTGGATCTTTGTCTTTCCTATCTCGATCCATCCACCTACGAAGTTTTCGTCATTTGTCAGCCGCAGATACCCGTGCCCCTTCTCCACCCGCACGGAAAGCACCTGCTTGTCGATGCCCTGAACCTCCAGCACATCCTCCGGATTCAGATCCATCGCCTCGATGCTCCTGCCCTCGGACACGTACTGAGTATTGGAGGTAAGCTTGTACACCTCCGAGCCTATGCTCATTTCCCCCCGCACGAAATCCATCTCATAGCGCTCCACATTCCCGTAGACCCATGCCGTAGCCGACAGCTTCATAGTTGTCAGGTGTTTTCTTGATTTCAGAAAAGTCACATCCACAATGTCCCCTACCTCTATCTGCCCTATGGCCACCGCGTCCCCATACTTATCGTACAGTCTGGTGGTGCCGTCCATTGTCAGAGTGTACCTCTTTCCCAGAACCAGATTCAGAAAGGTGACCTTTCCCTCCTTCTCGTCCTTGTCCACCAAAATCGCCGTATCCGCCGAGTCGAAGCTGTCGGGGCCCGTGACCACGAACCCCGTATCGACTCTGTCCGACCCCGGAAGCTCCGTGTCCTTCCCGTCCTTATCCCTGCCGAAGAAAAAAAGCCAGACTCCCAGAGACAGAGCAGCCGCTGCTGCCAGAAACAAGATGAAGTTTCTCAAATGCGTACTTTTCTTTTCCATATATCCCTCTTTGTTCTTTAGGGAGGGCAGCCGTCACGGCCTCACCCTCCGAAACACTTCGTTCAGGAAATGCTGCTTATCCTTCTCCTGCTGGATGACCCTCTCCAGTTTCTCCTGATTCTTTCCCGGTATCCATGCCTTCCCCGAATTATAATAAAAGTTCACGATCTTCCAGAATTTCTCCGGGTACGCCAGCCTATAGTACAGATCTATCCAGCTTCTGGCGTCAAGGGGGCATTCCTTCTGGTATTCTTCCAGAAGCTCCGATCCCAGCGACACGGACCAGCTACCCTTCTCCAGCAGCTTCCGCAGCAGCAGGCACAGATCTCTCACCGGACTGTCTCTGAGACATTTTTCAAAGCCCGCCACAAACCAGCCTTCCCCGTCCTTTAATATATTGTGGTACTGATAGTCGCCGTGACAAAAGGCCACAGCCTCTCCCTCCGCTGCCTTCTCCGGAAGTCCGCAGTATCGCTTCCATTCTTCCGCAACAGCCGACGCCTGATCCAGAAAGAAATCGAAATGGTTGCGCAGGCTGATCTCGAACCAGCTTTTCTGGCCTTTCTGCTGCAGGTATTTCCGCACCCGTCTCAGCTCCCTGTTGTGCCTGTCGTACTCACCCTCCGGAGAAAGCGCCTCCGGAAGGTTCCACGTATGGGCGTCCAGCCTCATGCTTTTATGGAGTCTTGCCAGAAGCCTCACCGCCTCCCTGCATTCATCCCTGTCATGAATGCAGCATTCCCTTCCCTCTCTCCAGGTCTTCAGCACATAGCCCGTGCCGTCGGCATCCTTCACCAGCAGCTTGTTCTCTCCGGAGGGCACGATCTTCTCCGCATTCACAAGGCCGTCCTGCGCTATCCTCCCTAAAAGCTGATTCTGCAGCTGGATTCTCTCCAGACTCCCCGAATATTCCTTAAAGATCAGGCAGCCCTGATCGGTATCGCATATAATGGCCCCCCGCCCTTTCTTGGTATGCCGCACCTCTATCTCATACTGCCCCAACAATTCAACTGCCTTCTCGTTCACCTTAAGACCCCTCCCGTTTAGCCTGAGTCACCGCACCCCATTTCGTCCGGCTAAACTATCTTATGAAGGGATCTCAAAAAGTATGTTAAAGATTCAGCGATGCCTCTTCAGAAGCCTCCTGAGCGTAGTGCGCCGCCTCCTCCAGCAGCCTTTCTCTGGTATTACAGTCCGGCCTCTCCAGCACCAGCTCCAGCAGCTTCTGAAGCACCACGCCCAGCTTCCTGCCCGGTTCCCAGCCCGCGCCGATCAGGTCTCTGCCCGTCACCGCAAGATCCTTCAGAGACATACACTGGCCGTCGGCCACAATCTCCTCATAGAGCCGCCCCCATCGTTCCAGCAGCTCCAGCTTCTCCTCCCTCTGAAAATCGCTCTGAGCCATAATGTCGGCCCGCTTCACCTGAAGAAGCAGAGAAAACGCATCCTCACCGATTCGGTTCACTGCCTTGCGCACCGCAGCCTTGTCAGGATCCAGCGCATTGCCGTAATCATGGTACTGCACCAGCCTGCACACCATGGCCGCGGTATCGTTGTCGAACCGCAGCCTTTTCATGATCTTATTGGCCATGGCTGCCCCCACCGCCCCATGACCGTGGAAATGGGTGGTGCCGTCCGTATCTGCGGTCATGACCTCGGGCTTTCCGATATCATGGAAGAGCATGGCCAGCCGCAGCACCCTATCCGCCTCCACATAGCCAAGGGAGGCCAGAATATGCTCCCCCACGCTATAGCAATGGTGGGGATGGCGCTGGGGGGTCTCCATGGCCTTATCGAACTCCGGCAGAAAAACTGCCGTGACTTTGCATTCATAAGCCAGACGCAGATACTCCGGATGGGGGGACACTAAAAGCTTTACCAGCTCCGTCTGGATTCTTTCCGCGCTGATCTTTGACAAAAGAGGCGCCAGCTCGGCGGCAGCCTTTCTCGTCCCCTCTTCTATGACATATCCCAGCTGGGCAGAAAACCGGATGGCCCGCAAAATACGCAGGGCGTCTTCCCGGAAACGTTCCCTTGGGTCTCCCACACACCGCACGATCCCCTCCGAAATATCCTCCATGCCCCCGAAAATGTCCACCAGCCCCTGTTCCTCGTTGTAGGCCATGGCGTTGATTGTCAGGTCCCTGCGCTGCAGGTCTTCCCGGAGGCTGGGCGTAAAGGTGACGTTCTCCGGATGCCTGCAGTCCTCATATTTCCCGTCAATGCGGTAGGTCGTTACCTCAAAACCCTCCCGCCCCATCATCACCGTCACCGTACCGTGCTGCAGGCCCGTGTCCACGGTATGGGGAAACAAGGCCTTCACCTGTTCCGGTCTGGCGGAGGTCGTGATATCCCAGTCCTCCGGAGTCCTTCCCAGAACGGAGTCCCTCACGCAGCCTCCTACCACATATGCCTCGAAGCCCGCCGCCATGATCGTCCCAATGACATCCTTAGCCTTATCCGGAATGTTTATTTTAACATCATGCCGCAATTTTTCCTTTCCTCCCGTACCGCTTTTCTATGTATATGCTTCCGCCATGGCCAAGCCTTCTGCCGCAGCCAGAACTTCCGCCCTGACAGGCTTTCCGCCGTGGCCAAACCTTCCGCCATGGCCAAGCCTTCTGCCGCAGGACACCTCAGCTTCCGCCGTCCTTCCCCCAAACGAACCGGTCTATCACCCATACCAGCCCATCCTCGTCATTGCCGGGGGCCACATAGTCTGCCGCGGCCCTTACCTCCGGCTGGGCATTTGCCATGGCCACCCCCACTCCGGCTCGTTCTATCATAGATATATCATTGTATCCGTCCCCGCAGCAGATCACGTCTTCCCACCTTGCACCCAGAATTTCCAGAAGCTTCTCCAGAGCCGCTCCCTTATCCACCCCCTGAGGCATGATTTCGATGAAATACGGATCCGAACGGTATATATCCGCCCTATCCCCGCAGCCGGCCTGCAGCTGGCGCTCCAGCACTGCCGCTCTGTCAGGCTCCGCCGTCATAAGGCATTTGTGCATGTCGAAATCCACGAAGCCCACGAAATCCTCCGGCTGCACCACAGTCATGCCATTGATACGGGCCTCCAGCTCCACATACCTGTCCGGCGCAAAGGCGGAGAAGGACACATCCCCCCGATGAGTGGCCAGACCGCAGGCCTTCTCTGCTGCAAAGCGATACAGCTCCGGCAGCAGATCCTTGGGCAACACCCTTTTATACACTATTTTTCCTGATCCGCACCGGGTTATACATGCGCCGTTGAAAGCCAGCACATACCCGTCATGTGCTGCCAGCTCCAGTTCCGATTCATAACGGCGGATGCCCGTGGACGGCCGGCCGGAGGCCAGAATCACCTTATGCCCTTTCTCCATCATCCTAAACAGCGCTGCTTTTGTGGCCGGGCTGATATCCTTCTCCGAATTGGTCAAGGTTCCGTCAATATCCAATGCCAAAATCTTTTCTCTCATCCTCTCACCCCGGACTCTTCTTCCCCGTCTCCGGCCTCCTATATCTTCTTACAAAACAGCAAGTGGCGGTGAGTACCCCACCGCCATCCCGCCTCTTTTCGATTCATAAAATACACATAAAGCTTACTTTTCCATCCTACTCCCCGGAAGCGGAGCCCTCACCGGACGCACTTCCGTCTCCGTCACCGGAAGGCTCCGCGCTCCCGTCCATGTCGGATCCTTCGGAGGAGCTGTCTTCACTGCCGTCCTCAGCGCTCTGATTCTCTCCGCTGCCGTCCTGCTTGTCCAGCTGGGCCTTGGCGGCCTCCTCCTGCACCTTCCGGAAGTTCAGGTTCCCCTTGGGATCCTTAACGTCAGCATTCTCGGCAAGTCCTTCCATATATTCCGTCAGCCTTTCGTTCAGCAATGTCTGCCGGATGCTCAGATACCATTCCTCCTCGTTGGGGGCAATATAATACGCCACATAGGTATACTCGCTTCCCTCCGGAGTTATGACAGCTGTGTCACCTGCTTTGCGCCCCTCGTCGAATACCCAGACCTTCAGCTCCTCTTCCATGTTCCCGGATACCAGAGCCTCATACAGCCCGCCCTTTGCGGTGCTCACCGCCGGATCCCTATACTTGTCGCAGATCTCAGCAAAGCTCTCCTCCGTGGCGGCCCCGTTCTTCCACTCATCCAGAACGGCCTGACCGTCCTCCTTGGTCATGAGAATCCTTGCGTCGGCCGAGCGGGCCTTGTCCAGATAGCGATCCTCAAATCCCAGCACATAATAGCGGTGGGAGGTCGCATCCTCTATCACCGTGGTATCCCCGGCCTTCCGCTCCTCGTCAAAGAGCCAGCTCTGCAGGGAGTAGGTGATCGAAGCCTTCTTCATGTTCGTGTTCAGCTCCCCCACAGTCTCGACCTTCTTTTCCACAGCCTCCGCCGCGTTCTTTGCCGCCTCCATGGCCGCCGCTATCTCCGCCTCAGAGGGCTGGTAGGGCGTCTCCTCTCCTGCAGAGCCGTCCTCACCGTCGGAGCCCTCTTCCCCGTCCTCATTCTCGTCCACGGGATCCGCCAGCTCCGTAGGCTCCGTGGGAAGCTCCGCGTTCACGGTATGCAGATAATAGTCCACCGAATCATAGTTCGCCTTGTTGCTCTCGTAATATTCCTGAATCTCCTCATCGGAGGGCGCATACCTCTCCTCAAGCACCTCCCCGTTGTAGGCGCTCAGATATATTCCCTCTTCCACATAGGGTTTGATGCGGGATTCCGTGGCATAAGCGCCGTACATCTGCTGAATGTAGTTCTTCAGGGACATGCCCTCCGTCTCGGCGGCATCCTTCAGATCCTCCATAAAGTCCGCATACTCCTGATCGGTGTCATGGGCGAACCCGGCCTCCTTGGCCTCCTTCATCATGGACTTGTTCTGGGCCAGACGCTCCACCGTCAGCTCATCGAAATGATCCTTCCATGTAAGGGTATCGCTGTACATCTGTTTGCTCAGATCCCCCGACAGATCCACTCCGAAATAATAGAGATACGTGGTATAATACTGGCTGATGAAGCTGTTGCTTACAAGATTATAATTATAATCATACTCCACCTTTGTGACCTTGTCCCCGTTCACCTGAATATATGTGCCGTTCAGGTTCATCCAGGTACGGACGGGAAAGGAAGCCACCACGCACACCAGAGCCACCGCCAGCACAGCGCCGATGATCTGGCCCATGCGCTTGTCCCTCAGCTCCTTCTGCTTCTGTTCCTTCCTTCTCTGCATCCTCCGGTCATATCTGGTGACTATCTTCTCCGGCTTCTGGCCGCCCTCCTGCTTTTCCGCACTCTGCGAAGCGTTTTGCTTTTCCCTCTTCGACATAGTATGCCCCTTCCCTCATTTTCCTGATATCTGCGTATCCAAATGCAATACTGAACCATTTTACAGTATTTTGGGGAAAATGTGAAGCTATTTCACATATTTTTCAAGTTTTTCCACGATATTTTTCACGCAGCCGGGCTCGAAGGGACTCATAAGGCCCACTTCCTTCACCATACTGGTAAAGAAATCGCTGGCGGACAGATTACAGAGCTTCAGATAGCTCTTCCACGCGCCGTCAAAGTCCTCGTCCATCTTTACCTTGTACTGCAAAGCGCAGGTCTGGGCGATGCAATAGTCAATATAATAGAAGGGACTGTTGTAGATATGCTGCTGCCTCTGCCAGAAACCGCCCTTGCCGAAATACGGATCCTCCTCATAATCCTGATGAGGCCTATATACTTTCTCCAGCTCCAGCCATGCCGCCCGCCGCTCCTTTGGAGTCATGTCCGGGTTCTCATACACGATATGCTGGAATTCGTCCACCATGCAGCCGTAAGGGATGAATGCCACGGAGTCCTCCAGATGCATCTCGATATAGTCCTGCGCCCTGTCCCCGAAGAAGAGAGGCATCCATTTCTGGGTGAAGAATTCCATGGACATGGAGTGAATCTCCGCCGTCTCCATGGTGATGTCACTGTGCTCCCGGATAGGATCCTTGCCGGAGAGATAGCCTTGGAAGGCATGGCCGCATTCATGGGTTATGACATCTACGTCACCGCTGGTCCCGTTGAAGTTTGCAAATACGAAGGGAGAATTATAGACCGGCATATAGGTCATATAGCCCCCGGCTCTCTTGGTCTTGCGGCCCAGCACGTCGAACAGCTCGTTCTCCATCATGAAATCATAGAACTCTTTGGTCTCGGGGGAAAGCTCGCTGTACATCTTCCGGCCCGCCGCAAGAATCTCCTCCGGGCTGCCGAAGGGCGCGGGATTTCCGTTATTAAAATATACCGCATTGTCAATATAGCTCAGCTTCTCAAGCCCCAGCCTCTTTCTTCTGCGGTCATGGAGCTTCTCCGCAAAGGGAACCAGATACTCCTTCACCTGCTGCCGGAAGGCCTCCACCTCCTCCTTGCCGTAACAGTTGCGCATCATCTTGTAATAGCCCAGCTCCACAAAATTCTCATATCCCATCTCCTTGGCCTGAGCGGTGCGGTTCTTCACCAGCTTATCATACAGCTCGTCCAGCTTCTCCATGTTGGCCATAAAGAAAGCGCTCTGAGCCTTCCACGCCGCCTTTCTGACATTTCTGTCGGAATTGATCAGGTACGGCCTCATCAGGGATAGGTTGAACACCTGCCCGTCGAAGGGGATCTTTGCCCCGGCGATGAGCTTGTTGTACTCCGTTGTCAGGGCGTTGGCCTCCTGCATCAGAGGGATCAGCTTCTCGTCCATGGCCTTCTGGGCGATCTCCAGATTCTTGAAGGCCACGGGGCCGATCTTCTCCTCCAGATACGCCCGGTAAGGGGACGCGTAAAGCTTCTTTTCGTACTCCAGCGTCAGGTTGTGGTAAATAGGCCTTTTTTGATTGTAATATTCATGTTCCTTCTCATAGAACTCGTCCGTAGTGTCCACATCGTAGCGAATATGGGCGATGGTCATCTGGGTGCCCACCCTATCCGTGAGCTCATAATATTTCTGATGTACCGCAAACTGCTCCTCTCCGCTTCCGGCGCTGTCGAATTCCTCCATCAGCGCCCCCATCTCCTTTTCCACTTGGTCGAAATCCACCCGCTCATAAGGCATGTCCTTGAATTTCATATGCTTCTCCTCTTTTCTTGTTTTCTGCACCCGACCCGCCTGCCGTACCTGCCGCACCTTCAGCGCCTGCGTCAGAGCCAGTGCCGCAAGTGCGTCAAGCATCCTTCCGGCCGCGTTCCATGGCCCTATATTCCATATTACACGATCTGTCCGGCAAAGTAAACCAAAACATACCGCACCAAAAGCGCTGCCGTATAAGCAGCTCTATGACAGAACCTTTAGCAGAGCGCAGGCTGCGGCTTTTTACAGCGCAAGAGACCAAGTGAGTTATAATTTCACCCACTCTGTCCCTTGCATATGCCGCCGGAAAGTGCTATTATATTACATAGAAGATTTCTTCTTGATATGAAAGATGTGTCAGTGGGGTCGATCCTATCTATAAACATGAAAATATAATCCGTCTGTCAGGACGGATAGGGGGAGAAGGCTATGCGTAAAAATCGTATTCCAATAATCTGCTTCGGAATTCTGGCTCTCTTTTTATGGGGCTGCGGGAAAACGCCGGATTCACCCAAGGCTCAGCCTTCAGATACCGGCCCTCAAAAGGAACAGACAGAAAACGTAAGCAAGACCCTTCCTGACGGCTATGTACTGTCCGCCAGTTTCGAGGATGCCGGCGGGGACACAAGAACATACCATGATATTCTGCATTCAACCTATCTGGTCGGAGACTCCCTATATTATTACTATAGCGAGTTTGACCGCAAGCAAAACAAAGTTGTCACGGAGGTATACCTTCAGGAGCGGGGCAAAGAAGCCCGGCTCCTGAATTTGTCGGCCGAAGAGGGAAGTCGGCTGTACACCGCCGCAGCAGGAGAAGACGGCTGCCTATATCTGCTGTACCATAAAAGTGACGAAAACGGGGATATCAAGTCTTACACTCTGGAGAAGCGGGACGAGAACCTGCAGCTCGTCTATTCCGTGGATACCACAGCAGGCCTAAAGCAAGCATCAGCGGATCCAAACGTCTATATCAACTTCATGGAAGCTGACGCCGACGGGAAGCTGTACGGCCTGACTCTGAAGGGGCTTGTAGTATGCTGGGACGAGACAGGCGTCTATCAGGGCTGCACCTCCCTGCCGGTCAATCCGGCGGAAACCCTGACGCGCGGTCTAGTCAACGCAGGATCCGACGGCGTCTATGCGTACTGGAGCGGCCTCGACGAAAAAAAGAAAAGTTTTGTCCATCTGTACGATTTAAACAAGTGGCTGGGGATGAAAGAGGATGAGCAAAAGGACGCCGTACCGCTTCAACTGGATCTTTCCTCTGTGCCGGAATCCACTAGTATAGGCTCCGAGAAGCTGTTCCTTTTCAGCGGATACGGGGAGGGGGCTTATCTGGCGGACCAGAACCGGCTGTGGCAGATCGATCTGTCCGACGGCTCCATAGAGCCTCTCCTCGTCTGGCAGGATGCTTACCTGAGAGCCGGGTACGTGAGAGAGATCCGGCGGCGGGAAGACGGCGGTTTCCTCCTATACATCTTCGATTCTATGGAACAGGAAAACTACTGGGTCGATCTGAATCCTATTCCCGCCCACGAGCTGCCCGAAAAGATCGAGCTCGTTCTGGGAGTCGCAGGCAGGGAAGGGGCGAATAGCGAAACCGTGACAAACAAGATCGACCGTCTGGTTCTGTCTTATAATAGGACGCATCCCTACTGCCATGTCACCATCAAAGAATATGCGGCAGGCAGCGTCACAGACCTGCAGCTGGAACTAATAAGCGGGAAGGGCCCAGACATCCTGATGGAACGGGAGTCCTTCTTCGATATGGAGACGTTGATGTCCAAAGGTGCCGTGGAAGACCTTGCCCCCTATCTGGCAGGCGGGGGAGAGCTATCCGGCGAGGACATCCTTCCGGGCATTCTGGAGCTGATCAAAAAAGACGGGCGGATCTCCCGGATCCCCCTAACCTTTTCGGCAGGCATCATGATCCTTCCGAAGGATAGGCCGCAGGAATTCATGACTCCAGAGGAGACCGTTGAATTCATGACGCAGGATGATGACGGCTATGTGGATCAGCTTATCAGACCGGCTTCTTTTCTGCTCCAGATCCTCTCAGGGGGCGAAATAGACCAATATGCGGATGCCCAGAGCAAGACCTGCTCCTTTGACAGTCATGAGTTCGTCAGCCTGCTGGAGCAGATGAATAAACTGCGAGACATGAAAACAACCCAAAGACCATGGGAACGCCTTGAGCCCTTCCTCTCCGGTCAGATCAAGGCCTATGTAGACGAGCTGGGCTCCATGGAGGACTACCTATGCATCAGGGAAACCTTCTTCGACATATGGGAGATCACGGGCTTTCCCAACAGCGAAAGGGAGCTGCGGTATCCCGCCCATCTCTATGACTGGCTGGGTATGAACAGCGCATCCCAGCATAAGGATGAAGCCTGGAGTTTCATTGAGTTCTGTCTTTCCTATGCGACCCGTTTCAGCAATACCAGCGACCGTTTTGTAGTAACGAGTGATGCGTTCAGCCGCCAGAGCCATCATGATTATGAAAATTCAATCGACGTCATGGGGCCCGCCCTTTTTGACGGCGGGGGCACCACGAGATTTGACTCTACGACGCAGGAGGAGACGGATTTTCTATGGGAGATGACAAAACACCTATATCTTTATGAGGACAGTAACCTATTGAGGGTGATCAGCGAGGAGTCCAAAGCGTATTTCGGAGGGGACATCAGCGCTCAGGAAGCAGCGGAACGTATCCAGAATCGGGCCAGTCTGGTGCTGGGAGAATAGGCCTGACGCCTTCTGTCCACATGAAAACTTACCTGACAAAGAGCCCACCGGCCCGGGACAAAATCCCGGGCCGGTTTTTAGACCTTTAATATCCGCAGACGATATGATAAAAAAATGATTTGACATCTGTCTGCAAACATATTATAATCGTTTAAGACACTTTAACTGTCGTCTTCTAAAAATACAGAAGAACCGCTCAAAACAAAGTCCAAAAGAATTGGGGGGCTGTGATCATGGCGAGCAGAAAAGACAAAGAGGCACTCGGCGCCTACATCAAGAATCTGCGGGAAAAAAAGGGATTCTCTCTGGATCAGGTCTGCGAGGGACTATGCACGTCGCAGCAGCTCTCCAAGCTTGAAAAGGGGGAAAAGGCGACGTCCAAACTACTGCAGGATGCCCTACTGGAACGGCTGGGGGTAGGGGCGGAGGACTATGAGCAATACCTGAGCCCCGAGGACTATGACCGCTGGGAGATGCGGCAGCGGATCCTGCACCGGATCATCTGGGCCCAAACAGAACCAGCGAGGGAACTGCTGAAGGAATACTACTGCCGATACGCAAAGGACTCCGAAGGCAGCCCGTGGATCACAGACCGGTTAGAGCGGCAGTTCTGCCTCAGTGCATGGGCGCAGATCCGCGTTCTGGAAGAGGCCCCTGATAAAGAGCTGGGTGCAATCATAGATGAGGCGGTGAGCCTGACCATGCCCGGGCCATGGGAGAAGCCCCTAAAGGAGCAGGCCTTCTCCTTCAAGGAGCTGAACCTCCTTCTGGAGGCGGAGCGGTACCGCAGGGGCGGGCCTCTGGCAAAGCATTACAAGGAGATCCTATCCTATATGGAAGCCTCCGGGGCGGATTATCTGGGCATGGCAAAAATATATCCCAAGGCTGCATATCTCCTATGCAGCAGCGGCCCGGAAACAACCGGCGAGACAGAAGAAGGGCTCCTCCGGTACTGCGGCCACGCCATCGAGATCCTGCGAAACAGCATGAGACTGTACTATCTTTGGGAGCTTTTGGACCTACGGGAGCAGTATCTGGGACGGCAGCCGGGGAGCTCCGCCCAAATCGGGGGCGGAAAGGGAACCCAAGAAATTTTCAAAGAAAAAGAAGGCAGAGAAACCAGCCTGAAGTTCAGCAATACACCGGAAGGGATCCCTGAGGAGGAATCGGACGACTCCGCCTATGTATACCGAATAACCCGGGCATGGAAAAGGGTTCTGGAGACGATATATGCAGAATTCCAGATGCCAAAAGCCACTGTTTCCTATTGCTACCTCTACACAGAAAAGGGAGTCTCCTGCATCAACGACGTGGTCCGCATCCGACGCAGGATGCTGGGCATGAGCAGAAAAGCGCTCTGTGACGGAATCTGCGACGAAAAGACCCTGAGAAGACTGGAGCGGAAGGAGACCAGTCCCCAGAGGGCAGTGACCTTAGCGCTGTTCGAGAGGCTGGGGCTTCCCGGCACCCTGATCCACACAGAGATGGTCACGGCAAGTCCTCAGGCCCGGAGATTGATGGCAAAGCTGCGGTGGTACGACAATAACTTGGAGACCCAGAAAGCCGAAGCCCTCTTGTCCCAGATCAGGTCACTGATATCCGCAGACATACGGTGCAACCAGCAGATGCTAGTACAGCAGGAAGCCAACCTGCAGAAACTGCAGAAGAAAACAGACAACGAAACCTACCGTAGAAGACTACAAGAGGCTCTGGAACTCACTTTACCTCTGGAGGTGTTCCTGCAGAAGGGGGAAAAATATCTGACCTATCAGGAACAGACCTGCATCCAGAACATGATGCAGGGGATGGACAAAGAAAGTGAGGAATTCTGGATCTGCATGGAACGTTTTCAGGAGATGTACCGCCCCGTGGCAGAGGGGGATCTGCTGGAGACAGTGAACGGGATATACGGATTTATTATGCGTTACGTGCAAAGCGAACTTGGAAACCATGGAGAGTACGACCTGTCAGATCAGTATCTCCAGCTTCTGCTGGAGGAAGATCTGCGTACATATAGAATGCCTTCAATCGCACGCTGCTTATACGCACGCTGGTGGAACTACACTCAGCGGAAGCAGAGGGGAATTCCCACAAGCAGAGCTCTGGATACAGAGACAGAACTCAGCAATTGCATCCAGCTCAGCTGCTTAAGCAAATTAACCTCCGATGAATCCTTTTTTAAAGAAAAACTCCAATATGAAAAGGAAAAATAGCACTTAATAGCTAAACAGCTTTATTCCCACAGCACGACATCACGATTTATATCATCCTGCGGTTCCACCGTCGGCTCTTCCCCTATCCCGCTCTTGCCGGAAGGCTCCAAAGGTTCCTCCGCCTTTATATCCAGCTTGTCATCGTTTCCATCCGGAGGAAAAATAGACACACTGCCGGCCGGAACTCCTATAAAAGCGGCAACGCATAATGATATGGCAACAGTAAACGGAACAAAGTGTTTAACAAAGCTTTTTTTCATACTTGAATTTCTCCTTAAAAATCGACAACATCTGCATATTGTCTGCATATTTATTATATTATAAATGATAGGACATCGCAGCACAAGGGACAGAGTGGGTGAAAAAATCACCCACTCTGTCCCTTGTGTATGCTGGCAAGAACTGTTAATATAATGACAGAGAAAACTATCAAGGTATCTGGTACAAAGCATAAGAAAGGGGGATTCCATTTTGCTAAAATTACATTTTTAATGTGACATAAGAGTCATGTATACTGGCATTTGCCAAACAATACACAACAAAAGAAAGGGGTTCTTATGAAAGCGAAAAGAATTATTGCCGCATTGGTTTGTACAGCATCTGTAGTGGCGGGAACGGTTACTGTGAACGCCGCAGGAAAAATTCATGTACATGCTTGGAGTAAGATACAAACTGAACCAGCTGGATTCTATTATGTAGATGAGACCTACCACAAACAAACCTACAGTACTATAAAGTATTGTCAAGATTATGAAACATGTGGAGGAAAAGAGATTATTGAGACATGGGAAGAACAAGGTACCCATAGCTGGTCTGGTGCTGATGATTTAGGACATCAAGGCGAGGAATATCATGCGTTCAAGCTAAAATGCAGAGCTTGCGGAGGCGGCCCCACCGTTTACATTATCTGTAATTATAACTGGACAGGCCGTCATAACACTCCAGATCTATAGTACTGTAAAGTATTGTCAAGATGATCAAATATGCGGGGGAAAGGTACTCATAGCTGGGCAATGCTGATTATTTAGGACATCAAGGCAAGGATTACCATGCATTCAAATTAAAATGCAGAGCTTGCGGAGACGGCTCCATCGGTTACGATATCTATAACTATAACTCTACCGGTTGCCTTAACACGCCATGGTAAAGTAAACACCACTTGCCAATTCCTTTTATTTCAATAATATATCCGGCGCAGAAATTAATTCTGGGCCGGATAGCTCCGTTTCAGTTTCTAGGTCTGAGCTTTTGGTTACAAACAAAGGGAGGATGTTTTATGATAAAACGAAAATATGCAGGCTATGTCTGGTACATTCTGTTTGTATTTTTAATCTCTCTGTCCGCCTGCGGCAAGGAAGATCGACAGAGAGGTATTAATGGCTATGTATATGAGGCAGAACAGCTGTCCGGCACGGAGGAATGGCGCGGAACCTACAAATGTTACGGGAACTGGCTGTATTACATGGGATCTAGCAAAAGTCTGCGCAGAATCCCCCTCAGGGAAGACGGGCGGCCGGAAGGGACAAGCAAAGCCGTGGTACGCAGCATAGAGGAAATACTCGATTATACAGTAGATGCCGAAGGGCGAATATACTGCTACAGTGCAACTGCAGACTATTCAAATGCCCAAGGGGTCGAGGTAAAAGGCGGAACCCTAACAAGATATCACGAGGACGGCAGTGTGGATTATACCTTCTCTCTGGAGGATAGGCAGACCACATACAAATACCTACACGACACCGAAGGCTATCTGGCCGTGGGCAGGGATGGCAGGGTATTCCTGCTGATAGGCGACCTTGTCCTCGTGGTAGACGAGGAGGGGGAGCTTGTCAGTGAGATTGACATCAGCGGCATCCGCTCCGATGTCGAAATGCTGCTGGAAGGGGAAGACGGAAGGGTTTATTGTCTGGTATTGGCGGAACACAGCAATCTTTATGAGCTGGCGCAGGAGGGTGACTCCTACCGCCCTCAGATTCTGTCCATGAACGGGATGGAGGGCAGACAAGATCTGACCTTCGGCTATTTCTACAGTTCCCCCGGAGGGATTCTATACAGCGGCACGGACGGAGTCCTCTACCGTTACAGCGCCGACAAGGATTCATGGCAGCAGCTGCTACGCTGGAACGACAGCAACCTGAGCAGAAAAATGGATCGGCTGATCTGGCTTTCAGAGGGAAAGCTCCTCGTAGGATATATACAGCAAAACGAAATATACCTGCTGAGCAGAAAGCGTGTGGATGAGCTGCCGGAAAGAGAGGAGCTGATCCTGACCTGCTGGGACACTTGTCCTTCGGAACTGGAGGATGCTATAATCCATTTTAACAGAGACAGCGAGCAGTACCATGTCACCATACAGCTCTATGAGGAGGATGCATGGCTGGACACAAGGCTTGTTTCCTCTAACCCCCCGGACATGATGTACCTACGCAGCTGGGATGTGGAGAAATACGCCACAAAACAAGCGCTGGAGGATCTGTCCCCCTATCTGGAAAAGAGCAGCAGGCTGAAGAAGGAGGATTTTTTGGAAAATATCCTGAAAGCATATACCATAAACGAAAGGCTGGTAGGGATTCCCTCTGATTTCTTGTGTACCACGCTCCGGGGATACCCTTCAGAGGTGGGATCTCAGGCGGGGTGGACCCTGCGGGACGTGATGGCACTGACAGAAAAATACCCCGGCAGGAAACTGAATAACCGCAGTTTTCGCTGGAATCTGGAAAATCTCTGCGGGAATTACATAATGGATACCTTCATAGACAAGGAAAATAGGACATGTCGTTTCGATACGGAAGAATTCCGCTGTTTTGTCCAATGGCTGGGGGAACATTCAGGGAGCCTGACAGATCTGAACTATGTTCTGGAGACAGCAAATCCGCTGACAGCAACGACGAACGTGAGAAATATTCAGGAATTCCTCATGTATGTTTCACGTCCCGAGGAAGGCACCATATCCATAGGCTGGCCCTCCCCTGACGGAAGTCCCCGATACAAAGGCTCGGCGTTTCATACTGTCGGCATCCTATCAAAATCCCCGCACAAGGAAGGGGCATGGCAGTTTATCGAGTATTTTCTGTCCCTTGAAAAATATGACACAATGAGAAGTATTTCAACACAAATGCCTGCCCGCAGAGACCTTCTGGAAGCAATTCTGGAGGATGCCCTGGCGCCGGACATAAAGGGCAGTAACACATTATCGCAAGATCCCACAGCCCCACAAATGTATCCGAAATGGACGGCCATGGGCTATGCAGACATGGAGGGCAGCTTTGTGCCGTCGGAGCTGGTATATTATTACGCTACTCAGGACGAGGTGGACAGCCTGCTGGAAATGATATCTCAGGCCGACTTTTCCCTGACAAGTGCATTGGAAACCAACGTGATGGATGTAATTGCTGAGGAAGCCGTTTATTATTTTGATGGAAGCAAGTCTCTGGAAGAGGTGACAAGGATCATCCAGAACAGAGTGAATACCATAGTGCAGGAGAATTAATCAAATTTTAAACAACTTTTCCCTTTTATCCAAAAAAATTAAATACAATATAAATGCACAAAGATCTTTTTTGCTTGTTACCAAAAGGATATCGGAGGAATAAACATGAGAAAAAAATTTCTGAAACCGGTTTGTTTAGGACTTTTAGCACTTTTCTTTCTATGGGGCTGCGGGGAATCGCCGGAGCCTTCTGACTCCCAGCATGTAGGAAGCACGTCTGAAAGCGCATCTGGCCAGTCAGGAAACAGAAGCAGCGACCTTCCGGAGGGCTATGTGCTGTCCGCCCTTTTCGAGGATGCCGGAAGGGACACAAAAATGCACCGGCCCCTGCATACAACTCACATGGTTGGCAACTCCTTGTATTATAACTTCACCACATTTGACCAAAAGCAGAATACGATAGTCACAAATGTATATATTCAGGAAAAGGGAAAAGAGCCCCGACTGCTGGATCTGCCAGTTAAAGACAGAGAACTGATAAGATGCATAGCCGTTGGAGAAGACAGCTGCTTATATTTGCTGTATGAAAAGCAGGGGGAAGACGAAAACATTGAGGCTTATACACTGGAAAAGCGGGATAAGGATCTGAAGGTAGTTTATTCCGCAGACACTACAGCCGACATAAAAGAGGCAGCAGCGGACATGGAAGAGGCTTCAAATGTCTACATTGATTTTATGGAAGCCGGAGCTGACGGAAAGCTTTATGGTCTGACATCAAATGGAATAGTCCTATGCTGGGACGAGGCAGGCACTTACCAAGGCAGCTGCACACTCCCAAATGGATTAAGTACAGCAATGTATTCGGAAAAGATATGTTTCGGCCTTGCCAACGCAGGCTCCTCCGGCGTCTACGCATACTGGGGAGGCACCGGTGAACTAAATAAGCGCTGCGTCCTTCTGTATGACCTGAAAAAATGGCTGGAGATGGACGAATCTGAGCGGAAAGACGCTGCCCCGCTTCAGGTGGATTTTTCGTCAGCTCCGGAATCCATGAGTATAAACACCAGCGATCTATTTGTATTCAGCGGCTATGAGGATGGGCTTTACCTGACGGATCCGAACCGGCTGTGGCAGATCAGCCTGACGGACGGCTCCGTGGAGCCGCTCCTGACGTGGCAGGACTTCACGCTGAAGTCCGGTTATGTGACGGAGATCCGACGGCAGGAGGACGGCGGCTTCCTCCTATATGCCTTCGACTCGCTGGAGCAGGAGAACTACTGGGTCACCCTGAAGCCGGTACCTGCCGACGAACTGCCCGAGAAAACCGAGCTAGTGCTGGGGATTGCAGACAACAGTCGCTCGTCAAAACCGTCCCTCCTGACCAAAATTGATCAGGTCATCTTATCCTATAACCGAACCCATCCGGACAGCCACGTCACAGTCCAGAAATACCCAGAAAGCAGCCTGACGAATCTCCAGCTGGAGCTCATAAACGGGAAGGGTCCTGACATCCTGATGGAACTGGAATCCTTCTTTGACATGGAGACGCTGATGTCCAAGGGCGCTCTGGAGGATCTGGCCTCCTATCTGGCCGGCAGCGGAGCGATATCCGATGAAGACATCCTCCCGGGCATCCTTACGCTGATCACCGACAAGGATGGCAGGATCCCCCGGATCCCCCTGAGCTTTTCTGCAGGCATCATGATACTCCCGAAGGACAGACCGCAGGAGATCATGACGCCCCAGGAGGCAGTCCGGTTCATGGCACAAGGCGAAAATGAATATGTCGATATGTTTATGTGGCCGCAGACATTCCTGATTCAGGTTCTCTCCGGAGCAGAGATGGACCAGTTCGTGGACAGCAAAAACAAATCTTGTTCCTTCAACAGCGAGGAATTCATCAGCCTGCTGGAACAGACAGCTGAGCTGGCTGATATACAGATGATCATGGAGCATGGGAGCCGGTTCGAGCCTTTCCGCTCCGGCCAGCTCAGCGCCATCGTGGACAATCTGAGCTGCATGGGGGACTACCTCTGCATCCGGGCAAGCCTTTCCGATATGGCGGATATCACGGGCTACCCCAACAGCAGCCGGGAACTCAGGTACCCTGCGAAGCTTTACGACTGGCTGGGTATAAACAGCGCGTCCGGTCACAAGGAGGAGGCATGGGGCTTCGTGGAATTCTGTCTAGCCTATATATCCCGTTCCGATGATGTGGCCGACCGCTTCGCCGTCACAAAGGATAAGTTCGACCGGCAGACCCAGTTCGGCGGGGATGACGGATCAGGTTCGCTGTCTTATCAGGTTTTAGGAAACCTCTTTCTCGCGCCCGGATACGGCATGGTAGATTTCGGTCCCGCGACTCAGGAGGAGACGGATTTCTTACGGGAGATCCCGGAGCACTTATATCTCTATGAAAACGAGAACCTGCTGCGTGTCATCAGCGAAGAGGCTTCGGCATTTTTTGCAGGAGACATCAGCGCCCGGGAGGCGGCGGAGCGCATCCAGAACCGGGCAAGTCTGGTACTGGCCGAATAAACCCCAAAACCTGCCGCTAAAAGGCTGTCCGTGCCGGGATTCTGTCCCGGTTCGGATAGCCATGTTTCTATTTTTAGGACAGTATTTCCGCACATTGAAGATGCACCATTTCTGTCTTGCTTTTTTCTATCCCCTATGCTAAAATATTTCTATATTTTATTAAATTTTTATAAGCTGGAGGAGACAGAAATGTTTGAAGAGCTACGCAAAAAAACATTCAGGAAATCCCTGATCGCAACCGTCATCGTGCTTATCATCGGAATCGCCTTGATAGGCTGGAAGATTGCCGATCTTTTCTTTCTCACGGATTTCAAGACTCTTGCACCCGACGAGATCGGCGGCCAGTTCGTAAAGCTGGATCTGACCGAGAATCTGGGCGGCTATCTGGAGGCTTACGAAAAGAACACCAAGACCGGTTCCACCCGCACTACCGATGTGTATTACATGATTCTGACCGGTGATGAAAATTCCACCGATTACCGCATCATGACCTTGGTGGTTCCGCCGAGATACGAGAAAAAAATGGATCAGATGGCGGAGGATTATTATAACGATAATCCCACGGAGTCCTTTCTGCTGAGAGGCAAGATCAAAGAGCTGAGCAGCGAAGATGAGCGCTATTTCAGATCCGCTCTGATTCAGATGGATTTTACTACCGAAGAAATCGATGCTTTCACACTTCCTTATTACATAGACTTCACCTACGGCACATTGAGCCTGAACATATTCTTCGGCTGCGGCATTCTGCTGGTGATTTACGGCGTAGGCCGCATCATCAAGGGTACCAAAGGCGGATATCTGAAAAAGTTCCGTCAGGATATGGCTGAGGGAGGCTTCAGCGAACCTGCCGTGGAATCCGACTATGCTTCGGCAAAGTTTTATGACAAAAAAGGCAACCTGAGAGCGGGACGGCTCATGACCTATTATACCAGCGGCGCAGAGATTCGGGGCATCCCTAACAATAAGATCTCTTGGTGCTATCAGAACACCGTCACCCACCGCACCAACGGCGTGAAGACCGGAACCACCTATAATGTCGTCTTCTTCGTTGAGGGCAGAAAGAAGGAAATCACCTTGCCCGTGGACAACGAGGCCGTGGCTCAGGAAATCCTTCAGAGATACGGCGCCATGTTCCCTTGGGTGGTAGCCGGATATACGGATGAGCTGAAAAAGCTCTTCAACAAGAACCATAGCGAATTCCTGCAGCTGCGCTACAACACCTGCGAGCATGTGGCTGTAGAGCCGGGATTGGAGAACAATGGTTCCATGGAGAGGCCTTCTGAGCCCGTTTAAGCTCCGGCACCGGACTGTAAAACAGCACATAAGCTCTGTGGCACGAATTCTGCCGTAGGCAGCCTATTCATTACATCTAGCTTCAAAACATTTAGTTTCAAAGGAAGGGGCCGTCCCATCCATGATTGTGAAATCAGCGATGGAACAGCCCCTTCTTTATAGCTTCTCTATAACTTCTTTATAACTTCCCCATACCTTCCCTATCTGCTTGACCAGCTTGACCCTCTTCGGTGAAACGACCTCCGCGGAGCCCCTTCGCCAGTCCTTCTCCTATTTCTTACAGCTCCACAAAAATGGTATCGTAAGGCGCAAGGGTTACGGTCTGCACTCCCGCCTCTGTAGGAATGGACGTAGTCTGCTCACAGTCGCTGTTGTTGATCACCACCAGTTTTCTGCTGTCAGGGTAGTAGGCGCATTCCGTATACAGATTGTCCGTCATGTACAGACCGCTGCAGCCCTCCCCGCCGGCATAACGGATCAGCTGATACAGCATACGGGTATTTTCCAGATTCACTTGGAAGGAGGCAAGATAGATCCCCCGGCCCTTTCCGAAGGAGTTTATCGTTACCAGCGGCTTGTCTCCATCCGCCATCAAAACCTCTGCCTTGCCGTCTGTCAGATACAGCTGCTCCTTAGAGGCCACTGTGGCTCCCGAAGGCAAAATTTCCTCCCTATCTCTGGCCTCAAAGCTCCATTTTCCATGGCAGACCCTTGCGCCGGTATCCTTGTCGACGCCAAGCACATGTGCCATACGGAAATAGTTGTCATAGCCTTCCACTGCCGATGGCTCGTTCACGCCCAAGAAGGTGCCTCCCTGATGAACCCATTCCGTGAGCAGCGTCACCACTGCGTCATCCTTCCAATTTTCTCCGCCGCTCCATGCGCTGCCCTCATAGCCCGCATTGATAACCACGTCTACATCATCAAGAATTCCGAAGCCGCCTGCATTCTTTCCGCATTTTGCCCCCTTCTGTCCGCCAGCCCCATTTCCGCTTTCAGCCGTTTCCTGCCCTGCGCAGGCGCTGCGCCTCAGATCCTCGAAGGAGATGAACTTCACATCCACCGGCAGCCCTGACAGCGCCTCATTGACATGAATCAGATCGTGCATATAGGTCTCATGAAAATGTCCCGACAGCGTCCATGAGCGCAGCGCGCCCCAGCTGTGCAGCACCGCCACCTTGGTCTTGACCGTGTATGGCTTTCCCGCATCATGGAAGGAGCGGATAAGCCGAAACTCGTCGGAGACCTTTTCAATATAGTCACAGAAGTCAGGGTAATTCTCCACCAGATGGAGATAGCCCCCAAGCCCGATTCTATCGATCTTCGCACGCAGCAGAGCCCGTCTCACGCTGTTCCAGTATTTCTTCGCATCCAGCGTGGGGTCGCCGCCCTCTGCAAAGGTGGGCAGGCCGCCAAGCCCTACGGGAAACAGATAAGGATGCAGCCGCAGCTCATGGGTGGGAACATCCACCCCTGCACAGAGCCTTGCCTCATAGCCGGAGAAAACGCACTTGATCAGCCCGTCAAAGCCGAATTCATGAAATCTTCCGTTATAAGGCTCTACTCCTACCCAACTGTCATCATAAAACACGTAAGCTTTCTTTCCGTATTCATGCACCATATCGATAAGCTGCTTCCCAAAGGAAATCACAAAATCATTTATGAATTCCATCCAGTCGGCCTTTCGCTTCGTGCCGGGCATATGGGTCACGTGGAGCCGGCCCTTATTGATGAAATCCTCAGCCTCCATGGCATAACCGTACTTTTTCTCAAACTCGTCCAGAGCCAGAGCGCTGACGGTATAGTCATAGGAACCCCAGTCCGAGAAAAGCTGGCGGTTTCTCTCACTGCTGCCCCAGATCCAGACAAAGTTGTAGAACATGGAGGTGAAGCGCACCACCGTGGTGTCGGGATGGGTCTCGCACCAGTTCTTCATCCAGCCCAGCATATATTCCTGCGTCTCAGGATATCTGGGATCGATCTGCATCAGATGCTCCTTGTCCCAGTTGTTGGTGGTATGATTGTACATGGAAATCTCTTCCCATATGCGGTAGGCCAGAAAGCTCACCGTATATTTGTGGAAGGGTGTGATTCCCTTTATAATTACCGTGCCTGTTTCCTTATTATAGCTCCATTTTTCTCTGTCTACCTTCTTATTGACAGTTCTGTCATAAACTTCCCAATATTTCAGGGCCGCCTCAGTATCATTGACGGTAAACTGCTCCGCAAAAAAACTCTCCATCAGGCTGACGGTAAGCTCCTTCTCTTCCGCCACCGCTGCAGGGGTGCATAGAAAGGTCTGCTGCAGCTTGTCCATGTTCTTTTTCGCCCATTCGTTATGGTCTCTGATAATGCAGATGGTGGAATAGATGCCGTAACCCGCATGGACGATCTCGTCCGACAGCACGGTTCCGTCGCTGTCCCTGATCACGTCCGCCCCCCATTTCTCCGCCAACTGCAGCGTCAGCTTCTCATATCCGGATTCCCCGGGAAGCGTAAAGCCGCCTTTTGTCTCTGACATTTTATGTCCTCCTATTCCAGTTCCGCATCCCGGCCTCTCTGTGCCCTCTCTCCGGAAAGGGATTACCGTCCGCCTAGGTATGCGCACGCTAATCCCTTTCGGGCACTTCCCGGCCGGATGCTGTTTCCAGTTCCGCATCCCGCCGAGGGATGCCGTAATGTCTTAAACTTTCATCCTGCGGCAGATTTCCACCGCTTCCCCTCTGGTAAGCACTCTATCCATCCGGGCCGAACCCTCCGGCGCTATGAGCCCAAGGCCCGCCGCCGCACGCACGTAAGGCCTTGCAAAGTCCCTGCACTGTCCGTCATAAGCGCAGGCCTCCTCCGTCAGGGAGGAGGGAATGGCCTTCCGGCTTTTATAACCGTTTATGGCAAATACCAAAAATTCCTCCAGCGTCACCGGGCGCAGGGGATAGAACTTTCCGTCCTCTACCATCTCCGGGGCTATCATGCCGTTCTGATAGGCGCATTCCACCGTTCCCGCATACCACTCATGTCCAACTACATCCGTAAACATATCATTGTACACATTGGTGGGGAAAAACCGCACGGTCTTGATCACCATGTCCAGCGCTGTGGTTCTGTCCGCAGGCTCTCCCAGCCTATCCATCTCCGAAAGCAAAGGCACATCCTGAGCCTTTGCCTCCTCCCCCAGAGCTTCCGGCTTTTCCAACGGAACAATCTTTTCCGCCACGGGCCATGGCCCAAAGCCTTCCGCCACGCAGCTTTCCGCAAGGAGACGGTACTCCGGCTCCTTTCTGGCGCCGCAGACCCTTATGATCTCTTCAGCCACCAGACCTGCCATAAAATAGGCTCCATAATCATTGCTGTGGGAATGGTCCTTGGGGAAGAAGTAGGCCTTGGAAGCCTCCAATCCCGTCTTCACAATAAACTCCATGCTGCGCCTGTGGAGATCCACCACCGGCACATCCTCCTGCTCTCCCACCTTCAGGCACACGTCCGCATATTCCGCCAGCAAGTCGTTGTAGGTTCCGTCGTTGCCCTTCCATGTATTTCTGGCAATGGAGGTCACCAGCACAGGAAATGCCCCCTTTGCTCTGCATTCCCTGACATACCGCAGCAGATTGTCACGATAGCCCTCTCCCGCCTTCAGGGACTCCAGTTTCTGGTCGTTGTGCCCGAACTGGCAGAAATAGTAGTCCCCGGGCCTGATATATTTCTCCACAATGCCGTAGTGGCCTTCCTCCCGGAAGGAATGGGTGGTGAGCCCGGAATGGGCATGGTTGGACACCGCCACATTTCCCTCCAAATAAGCGGATATCATCTGGCCCCAGCCACAATAGCTGGTTCCGGGCGCATATGGGTAATCTGCACTCTGGTCCGTCACCGTAGAGTCTCCGGCAATGAAAACCGTAGGGCACTCTGCCTCCTCCACGGTAATGGCACTGAGGGCAGGCCTATCCGCAACGACGGTCACATCCAGCGTCTTGTCCTCGTAGACCTCCACGTGCCCTCTTGGCACGATGTCGCAGACATTGGCCATCATAGTATGGGCAAACAAGAAAGTCTCCTGATTCTCTCCGGAAATATCCCCCCGGAACCCCAAATGCCTGCGCCCCACGAAGATCAGCACGTCCTTCATAGGCTCTTTTGTAAGGATTTCCACTGTGACTTTATAATTTCCCTGACGGGGCACATCCAGTTTGAAGGAAAGAGGAATCCGACGATGCTCTCCCGGAAAGGCCGCCCCCGCCTCTGTCTCCAATCGGGCGATTTCTCCGCAGGAATCCAGAAAGCAGCCCAGCCTATCCTCCTCGACCATAGTCAGGTCCTGATCTTGATACCAATATGCCGCATCAAAGGCAGCGTTCAGTTCCGGCACCCTTAAGAGCTCTTGTTCCCTGCGGTTTTTCTCCGTGACAAAGCCGTAGCCCAGAGCCGAATCATACAGATCCGCAGCCCGGACATAAACGGCGCCCTCTGCGAGACCCTCGGGCCTATCCTCACAAGCAGGAGCTTTCGCCCCTCCGCCGGGCCTATTCTCATGGGCAGCAGCGGTTTTCGCCTCTCCGCCGGGCCTGCCCTCACGGGCCAAGCATTCTTCCGTCTCCGGCTCTATCCCTCCGAAGACAAATCTTTTATAAAACATTCTACAGCGCACCGTCCTTCTCTATGGTATCGGACACCAGCAAGGTGGAGAAGAACGCAAGCATCAGCCCCTGTCCCCATCCCTGAATCCAGTCCTTGGAAATGCCTCTGTAGCCCTCCTTGTCCCTCATCACCGCGGTTCCGGCAGATACATTCATCACCTTGCCGTCCTCGCTGACATTGGCCAGAAGCCCCTTGATGGACTTGTTAATATATTTGGAGTGGAGAGGGTTGCCTCTGGTAAGCATCGCTGCCGCAATGCCTGCGGAGGCGGAAATCTCCTCGTAGGAATCGGGATCGTCCAGCACGGTTCTCCACAATCCGTCCTCTGTCTGCACGGTCTTCAGCGCTGCCAGCTGTTCATTGAGGGAACCTGCCACATCCATGTATTTCGGGTACAGATAGCATTCCGGCAGAATACCCCCCACCTGAGACATGGTAAATGCCGCCCAGGCATTGGCCCGGCCCCAGTAGATCCCGGACATATGATCCCCTGCAATGTTATCATAGCCATGATAGTAAAATCCGCTGCTGGGATTCTGAAGATACTTGATATGCCAATAATATTGATTCAGCGCATCGTTTATCATGTCCTCGTCCTTGTTCATGACCCCTACGCGCAGAAGCAGAAACGCTGCCATGAACAAGGTGTCGCACCAGGCCTGCTCCGGAAAGTCATTGTTGGCCGATACCGTGTGCTGAAGCACATGGTCCGCAAAGCGCAGGGCATCCTTGGATATGTATGCAATCTTGCTCATAAGAATATCGTAATATTTCTGCTCATTAGTGGCCTTGTACAGCGTGATCAGGCAGTGCCCCATGGCGCAGGCGTTCACAGTCCACACTCTGGGCAGCCCCAGATCAATAAGCTCATCCACCCTATCCTTCAGCAGCTTCAGATACTCCTCGTTTCCGGTCTTCTCATAGGCCTCGCTGATCCCGTAATAGGCCACGCCGCAAGGCCAGTCCCAGGTCAGATCCATGTTCATGGTCTTGCGCACGATCTTATGGATCACTTCCTCAATTTGTTTTTTGTCATACTCCAATCGCAGCATAACTCCCTCCGTTCCGCCATATGGCTGTTTTTCCGCATCCCGCTTCTGCTGTGCCGCCATATCCTGCCATATCGCCTGCCCCAGCATCAGGGATGTTTCTACATACTTCCATTCTAGTCCACTATGGGAACGAAAGCAACAAAAACTTATCCCTTTCTATACTGCATGGGGGTCATGCCGTAGCTTTTCTTGAATAAGCGGTTGAAATGCTCTACGTTTTCATAGCCAACCTCTGCAGCCACGGTCTCCACGGTATATCCGGTCTCACGAAGCAGCGTTCTGGCCTTCTTCATGCGCTCCTTGCGCACCGCCTCCTGAAAAGTCATTCCGGCCTTTTCCTTGATGTATTTGGAAAGATAGGGCTTAGAGAGATGGAAGGTCTCCGAAAGCTCATCCAAAGTTACATTTTTATAATCGTTCTTGATATAACTGATGATCTCCACGATCCGCTCTTCCCTGCCGGAGGTGATGTGCTGCTCTGCCGCCAGCTTGTTGGCCGCCACGGCCAGAGCTGCGATGGAAGCCTTGATGATATCCTCGTCCACTCCCACGCCCCAATAATATTTCCCGTCGCACATCACCGCCACATACGCCGCCGCCTTGGAGCTGGAGCCTTTGGATATAGCATGCTCCTCATAAAAGGAGAGCTGGTAACTGATGCCGAAATAGGTCTTGATGGCATTGCTCACCGCATCCAGCCGCCCGTTCCCTCCGGCCTTGATAACGCGCCTATCTCCGCCCTGCTCTATGGAAACCTCCGCCTGAATCCCCTTTTCCTGACGGAAATGGCATTCCGGAATCCGGAAAATGCTTCTGGGCGTGATATAATTCTCTTCAAATATCTCATAGATCTCCGCCGGGTGCAGCTCCTGATGCCTCCTGTCGGACACCCCCTTCACCAGATACCCAACCTCTTCCTTCATGGCTGCAGGCAGAGAGAACCCGAACTGCTGCTTCAGCACAAAGGCCACGCCGCCCTTGCCGGACACGCTGTTGATGCGGATGACGTCAGATTCGTATTCACGCCCCACATCCCCCGGATCGATGGGCAGATAGGGAACATCCCAGCGGTTCCCGCTCTTTCCTTCCTTCCGCCATGTCATCCCCTTGCTGATGGCATCCTGATGGGACCCCGAAAATGCAGTAAATACCAGATCCCCTGCATAGGGCACCCTCTCGTGTACCTTCATTCCGGTAAAATGCTCATAAGCTTCCCTGATCTTCATGATATGGGAGAAATCAAGGCCGCTGTCCACTCCATGGCACATCATATTCACCGCCACGGTGACGATATCCACGTTGCCGGTGCGCTCCCCGTTGCCGAACAGAGTGCCCTCCACACGATCTGCACCAGCTAAAATGCCGAACTCCGCATCGCTTACGCCGCAGCCACGGTCATTGTGGGGATGGACACTGAGCACCACATTCTCCCTATATTTCAGATGCTTATGCATATATTCCACCTGACATGCAAACACATGGGGCATGGCCACCTGCACGGTGGTGGGCAGGTTGATTATGGCCTTGCGCTCCGGAGAGGGCTGCCACACCTCCAGCACGGCATTACATACCTCCAGCGCATATTCCGGCTCTGTCTGGGAAAAGCTCTCCGGACTGTACTCAAATGTGAAATTGCCTTCCGTCTCCTCCGCCATCTTCTTCAGCAGCCGCGCACCGTCCACAGCCAGCCCTTTGATTGCCTCCTTGTCCTTCTTGAATACCTGCTCCCTCTGCTCGACGGAGGTTGAATTGTATAAATGCACCACCGCATGGGGAGCACCCTTCACGGCCTCAAAGGTCTTGCGGATAATATGCTCCCGCGCCTGAGTCAGCACCTGAATGGTCACGTCCTCAGGAATCATGTCACGCTCTATCAATGCCCGGATGAAATTGTACTCCGTGTCCGAGGAGGCCGGGAACCCCACTTCGATCTCCTTGAAGCCGATCTCCACCAGAAGCTTAAAAAACTCCAGCTTATCTTCCAGCGCCATAGGGTCGATCAGCGCTTGATTGCCGTCCCGTAAATCCACGCTGCACCATATAGGCGCTGCCCCTATGGAATCCTTCTTCACCCAGTCATAAGTCACCTCCGGCGGCATATGATAGGTCTTGGCATACTTGTCTCCCACTTGTTTTCTTATCATAATTCTTCCTCCTCGCCATATCGTCTCTGTGTCTTTTTGCTATTTTGCCGCTATGTCTCTTCTTCTCCATGCCTTGTTATTTCCGCTCCTTGGCCCATCATCCCCAAAGTCCCCTCTCCCTTTGATCTGCTGCCAGCGCTTAACTTCCTTTGAATTTCAGACGTCATATGCATCTTTTATCAGCAGGCACGATTAAAAATACATGCCTGCTATATACAATCCATTTCCATGCTAAATTCGTATTTGATCATAACATATTTTTTTATATTCTACAAGCAGTATTATTCATATATTATTTGACTTATTTTGTTCTATTTTATCTCCTTTTCAAAGGACACAGCTAGTTATTATCAGCTTTATCATCAGTGTTGTTTGTAACAAAAAACCACCATTCCTCTATATATTAAGGATTAGAGCAGTTTTTGCGCAGCAAACCATACCCCTTTATTCTTTCATTACATTTTTCAAACCTTGTTCTATTTTCTATAATTTATGATATATTTTTATTTTATATCTTGTTGTATTTTATTCTGCCAGCAATGACTACTGAATTTCCTTTTGCAGCCAGTTGATTAGGTCATTTTATTGTGTTACAATGAGGCAAAATCAGAAAGTTGCAAAGTTGAACTTAGGGAAGTGGTACAAATGCATATTGAAACTCAAAGAATACTCATTCGGAGCTACACCATGGATGATGTCAGAGACTTACATGATATTTTGGGCAATGCTGAAGTAATGAAAAATTGTGAACCGGCATATAGCCTTGAAAAAACATCTAATTTCTTATCAAAGTTTTGTATCGAAAAAAGAGGTGCTGTCGCCGCGGTTCACAAGGACAGCGGTAAGATGATTGGATATATTCTGTTCAATGCGATTGATGAAGGCGTATACGAAATTGGCTGGTTTTTCAATAAGAATTTTTGGCGGCAGGGTTATGCCTACGAATCTTGCAAAGCAGTAATAGATTATGCCTTTAATGTACTGGATGCACATAAGATATTTGCCGAAACCATTGACAGCATAAAATCCGTCGATATGATGGAAAAACTCGGCATGCAGCTGGAGGGAATCCAGCGAAGCCATACTAAAGACAATAACGGGAATTGGAGAGACCTTTATTTTTATGGCCTTCTCAAAGATGACTGGAAAATATTATGAATAGGAATCATATAATCTTGCACCAATATAATTTCCCAACAGTAAAGACATTGAAAATCCCGCCGCAGAGAAAGCCGAACTCGGTAAAAAAGCCCCGCTTGCATATAGCTTTGATATTGCCTTGCAGAACGAATTTTCTTTGGAGGAAAACATTGCTCTTGCAAGGCAATTTATATCCGAACAGCTTGCAGGCCAGAACTTGCGATCTGGCATCAAAATGCTGATTTACTTGGTCGCTCCGCAGTCGCAATACTGGTAGTCCACATAGGAGCTGGTCTCGTAGTGGCCCTGATCTTCTTCATGGGTTCCGATTACGCCCCAGATAGAATCTTTGTAGCGGGTCTGGATAGTGAAATTCTGTATATCTCCAGATTCAACATGCGCAACAACATGAGATTCGATAGCGCCTGCATCTTCTGTTTCATATCCACAGTTACATATAAAATAGTCATATGCCTCACCAGGAATCTCGCCATAGTCTTCCACGACCACAATGTTAGGAATCCAGGTCTGAGTCGTCACAACATGATCTTTCCATGTATGCTGATGAGCAGGCTGGGACGGCGTTTCGGGCTGTATAGGGGCCTCCGGCTGGGACGGTGTTTCAGGCTGGGACGGCTGTGCAGGTACTTCAGGCCGGGATGGCTGAACTGGAGCCTCGGGCTGAGCCGGGATTTCCGTAGCTTTGGAGGGTTCCGCAGGCTTTTCTGTCTGTGCGGGCTTAACCGTCTCAATAGGCTTTTGCGTCTGTTTAGGCTCTGCGGTTTCAATAGGTTCAGCTGGTTCAGGCGCCTGTGTAGGTTCAGCTGGCTCAGCAGGTTCAGGCGTCTGCGTAGGTTCAACAGATTCAGCAGGTTCTGACGTCCGTGCAGGTTCAGCGGGTCCCGCTGATGAAGAATTGTTCTCCCCTTCTGAACTCTCCATACTTTCTTCTGTGTCAGCCTCTTTTACTGTCACCGTTGCCTCTGCATTTACCGGCTCAGGCTGCTTTCCACAGCCCCCCCAAGCAGCATTACTGTTGTAATAAATACTCCTGACAGAAACATTCTCTTATTTCTCATACTTTCCCTCCGTAACTCCACATTTTGTTTAAAGCGGCAAAATGCCTTATTGAGCTTTCGTCCTTAGAATTTTATCTCCCCCGGCCATTTTTGTCAATACAGCGCAAGACCCTTTTCCTCCTTCCACTGTCATGCACAGCGGGGCGAGACACTAGCACAAATCATTCTTAATAATCACAGCCACACACCCATAACCTTTAGGAAGGCCGCAGGCTATGAGCAAAGCCGCAAATCGGTTTGCCCATGGCCCCGGCCTTCCGGACGGCAGGTTCCTATGTCAGCGTATTCTCAAAAACCGGGATCAGCAGCCCCCTCTATCAGCATTCGCCTATCAGCGGCGTAAGCTCCCCCTGACAGAAGAGGCTGAGTCTATGGAGCGCACGGGTGCATTCCACATACAATATTTTTTTATCGTTGCTGTCATAATAGTTATGGGAATCCGCATCGCAGATGATTACGGCGTCAAATTCCAGCCCTTTGGCCATATAAGACGGAAGAAGCAGGATTCCCTTCAGCTCGCCTACGCCGTCGTCTCTGAACATCTTAAGCTCCAACCGGGATCCAAGCCGGGCAAACAAACGGCTGCAGTACTCCTTTGTCTTGCACAGCAGGCAGATAGTCTCAAAGCCCTTTTCCCGGCATGTTTCCACCTCCTCAACGATTCTGTCCAGATACGCTTCGCAGGTATCCAGAGCCATGACTCCCACGGCATCCCCGCTTCGATTAAAGCATTTGATCACCGTCTCCTGCGGACGTCTATTTTCCGGCCCGGTCTCGGCGGATGCCTCCATGGCAGCCTCCTGTCTGACCGCGGTCTCCACCCCAAGATCCGCATCCAGAAAGCGCAGGCCGAATCGCAGAATCTCATTGGTACACCGAAAGCTCTTATCCAGCTGAATCAGGGCCGAATTTTTCCGCTTCAGCACATTGCCCACCTGCTCATAGAACGAAACGTCTTCCCTCTTTGTGAGAGTCTGGTTCACATCCCCCAGCACCGTGTACTTGGCGCCGGGAAAAAGAAGCCGAAATATCTCGTATTGGAGGGGATAGTAATCCTGCGCCTCGTCAATGATCACCTGACGGATGTGCCGGTATTTATGGCTGCCGTATATTTTCAGATAAAGGTACAGCACGGCGATTGAATCGTCAAAATAAAGCCGGCCCGATTCCAGATTCTCCAAGGTGTACCTTCGGATAGGATCCATGTCCTCCTCTGTGCCCAGCGCCTCGAAATAGGTCCCGCCCCTCCAGAGCCTCTCATACAGATCATAAATATCGATCTTGATAAAGCTCTGCAGCTCCTGCAGCACCGCCACCCGCCGCCTATCCCTCTTGCCCCCGAAGACTTCCTCCATGGCATAGCTCTTCAGCTGCTCCAGCCGCTCCGCCAGAGGAACCTCCGGCCGCTGCATGGCCCGCCGTTTCAGTTCTTCTTTGGGGACGATCAGCTCCTCCTCAAAATATACATCCTGATAATCGATCCCCCACTCAGGGATCTCTTCCGCAAATCTGTCCAATATCTCCCGAAACCTGCCGGAGGTCTTGAATTCCATGCTCCGTTTCGCAAGCTCCGTAAACGAAGAATGAGAGACGGCCTTTTCCAGAAAGGCATTCTGGGGCTGTATGTCCCTTCCCTCCAGCATGGAGTCCACCAAGTCCTCGAACACCATGGAAACCACGTTTTCCTCCCCAAGCTCCGGCAGCACATCGGAAATGTACTGCTCAAAGGTGGAATTCGGGGAGAGAATCAGTATATTGTTGGAGGTCAGCCCCGACTGGACACCCTGATACATGAGATAGGCCGCCCTATGCAGAGCGATGGAGGTCTTGCCGCTTCCGGCCACCCCTTGTATCATCAAAAGATCGTTCTCCATGTTTCGTATGACGATATCCTGATCCCGCTGAATCGTCTCCACAATCGTCTTCATCTTGGGAGATGTATTCTTTCCCAATAGCTGCTTCAGGATTTCGTCGCTTATACTGACATTTGTGTCAAAAAAGTAAAGCAGGCTGCCTTTCTTGATCTCATACTGGCGTTTCCGCTCCACGGTTCCCTCTATCCGCCCGTTGGGGGCATCGTAATACGCCTCTCCGGTCATAAAGCGGTAGAACACACTTGCTATGGGAGAGCGCCAGTCATAGACATAGATTTCCAAGGCGCCTTTTTCCATCAGAGAGGTTCTGCCGATATACACCTTTTCCGCTTCCTCCTCCCCCTCAAAGCAGAAATCGATTCTGGCGAAGTAAGGGGAATCCAGCAGCTTCTCAAGCCTCCGGATTTTCCGCATCAGCTCCTCGCAGTCCGCCACCATCTGCACAACGGGCGCCGCATTCTGACTCAGCTCTATAAGCGCCTCAAAATCCGCGGAGCTGTTATAGTTTCTGAAGCCGTTTCCCATGCCGCTCTCCGTATTTTCCTGAAGCTCCTTCCGGGCCTCTTCCATCTCGCACAGCCTTGCGTCCACACCCCTGCGGGCCTCCTCAAGCTGTTTTTCCGCCGCCGCCTTCGTCTTTTGCAGATACGCTTCCTCCACGCCCTTCTCCAGCCGCATCTCTTCCATGCTTTGCCCTCCTTCATCTTAAACCCAAAACCCGTCTCTGTGCTAAACGTTTTTCAAGTTTATCATACCCTCACCCCCATAACCAGTCTTGTTATTCCGAAACAGATATGCTATAATATTTATAGAGAAACACCGCTTCTGCCCCGTCGGCTGCTGATATTTATGTAATCCTTCAAGACCTCAGGCTGCCGTCTACAGCCTAAGCGGCGCTGATCCAAACCGAACCGTTTATATTGGGTAAACCTACATAATAAATCTATCGTCCATCGGCATGTCCTATTTCGCATCATATTAAAGCCGAGTGTTCGATGGCTTTTATTTTGTGTTTACATAAAGAAATATCAAAAAAGGAGATCTAAAAATGCCTGAAACACAAGCCGGCCTTCCTTCCGGCAAAAAAATGAGGAAAACTCTAAGCAGAAGGATACTGAGAAGCACCATTCTCAACATCCTGACCGTGGTGGTCATATGCTGCGTGATCATGGTATTCTCCATGCAGTCGCTGGCAAACAGCATTCTATTGGACAGCCTGCAGCCCATGGTCAGACAGTCGGCCAAAACCGTGGAGGCAAACATCCATATGCTTGCAGACCGTATGATGACCATCGCCGGCGATCCCCGTCTGACGGAAGCCTCCGCCTTGGACGGCGGCGAGTCCCTGAAAAACAATCGTGAGGCCGTTCTGAGAGAAGCCGCCGAAATCTATGAGCTATACACCATCGCCCTCTATGATCTGGAAGGGCGGCTGGTTCAGGGAATCGACAATGCGCCGGAAAGTCTGGATAAAGATTTTTTCGCGCTTCTTCAGGAGACGGATAATCTGACGACTCATTCCACTACCCTATTTCAGGGCAAGCTGGGCATCACCATGGGCATGCCCATCAAGGAAAACGGCCAGACGACCCTATATGTGGTAGGAACCTATAAATACGATACCCTCAACGATGTTATCAGCAGTATCAATCTGGGAAAAAACGGCACGGCTTTCATGGTGAACAAAAAAGGCATCGTCACCGGCCATCCGGATCAGTCGGTGGTTCTAGGACAGAGCACTCTGTCCCACCTCAGCGACGGCGCCGAAGAGGCTGACAGCCGCATCATAACCGGCGAAACCGGAGCCACCGAATATTCCGTTGAGGGAGAACGGATGCTGGTTGCTTTCTCTCCTATCCGCGGCACCCAATGGGCTCTGATCATTCAGGTGCCCAAGTCTGATTATTACTCTCTAATCAGCAAAGCCATAGGAGTTGACCTGCTGTTCACTCTGGCCCTGCTGGCGATATCCATTCTGCTGGTTCTGCGTCTGGCCCGCTCCATCTCCCGCCCGGTGAAGGACGTGACCGATCGGATGGTGGCCCTCTCTGACGGCGACCTGCACACCGATACCATCGCCGTTCGTTCCGGCGACGAGCTGGAGGTATTGACCAAGACCTTGGACTCCACTCTATACAGCATGAATCGTTATATATCCGATATCCGGCATGTTCTGACCCAGATCGCCGAGGGAAATCTGTCCGTGGAGCCTCAGGGCGTCTATAAGGGAGATTTCTCCTTGATTCGAGGCAGCCTCAGCACCATTGCAGAATCCATGAACGAGACCTTATCGGGCTTCCGGTCCGCCGCCTCCCGGCTCTCCGCCATGGCCGAAGATCTGAACGATCAGTCCAGCCAGCTCCATCAGGCCTCTCAGGAGCAGAATCAGTCCACCGAGGCTCTGGTCCACGAAGTGTCCAACGTGAAGGAACAGCTGACCAACGTCACGGTCAACAGCAACGAGACCCGAACCAAGACCAAGGAGATCACCCGCTGCATCCAGAGCGCCAACACGCAGATGTCCGCTCTCTCCGGAGCCATGAACGATATCAGCACAAACGCTCAGGAGATAACCAAAATCGCCAAGGATATCGAGGATATCGCTTTCCAGACCAATATACTGGCCCTCAACGCCGCTGTGGAGGCCGCGCGGGCCGGCAGCGCCGGAAAGGGCTTCGCCATAGTTGCCGATGAGGTGAAGCAGCTGGCGACCAAAAGCGCCAAGGCGGCACAGCATGCGTCGGTTATGGTGAACAATACCAGAGTGATCATCCAGAAAGGCGTGGAGCTGAATTCGGATACTGCCAGCTCTCTTCAGGCCATCTCTCTGGTATCGGAACAGATCAGCGAGATATCGGAGCATCTGGCCACAGCGGTGCAGGGCCAGGAAAACGCCTTGCGCACCATGGAAGAACGGATCGACCACATCTCATCCATTGCCGACCGGAACCTGCGCAACGCCAGCGGCACGAGACAGTCCAGCGGCTCGCTGGCGCAGGAGGCAGAGGCGCTGCAGGCTCAGGTGAACCGCTTTATTTTGAAGGAGGAACAGAACAGATGAAACGGATGCTTACCATCGCCCTTCTCCTGCTGATGACCGCCGTTTGGCCGGCATGCGGCGAGAAGACCGGCCTTCAGGACGGCTATTATACCGCTCAGGCTTCCCAGTTCAATTTTGGCTGGAAGGAATATGTCACCATCATGGTCAAGGGCGGAAACATTGTTTCCGTGGAATACAATGCCGAAAACGCCAGCGGATTCATCAAGAGCTGGGACAATGCCTATATGCAGAACATGCTCCATTCCAACGGAACCTACCCCAATGAGTATACCCGGTATTATGCCGGTCAGCTTCTGGAAGGACAAGGCGAAAAGGAAATCGACGCCATTGCGGGGGCTACCTCCTCCCACGGATCCTTCCAAAAGCTCATGGCTGCCGTGCTTGAGCAGGCCCGAAAGGGCGATTCCGGCATTGCAGAGGTGGATACGTCTCATTGACGTTTCAATAGGCGGGCCGTCACCCCGGCATGGGGCTGCCGGCCCTTATTTTATGCAGGAAACGGATCCCATTCCCAAAATCAGTAACCCTTCCGTCTCTTCTCTCATACCTTATACCAAAGGAGGGCACTGTTCCCTCTAATCAGGAATAAGGAGAATTCATCCCTATGGCCATCGGATATTTAACCATACAAGCCAGAACCGCACATGAAGCCATCCCTTTAAGCGGCATACACGCAAGGATTCTGGACTCTCAGGGCAACAGCTTGTACGAGCTGATTACCGACGAGAGCGGGGGAACCCAGACCGTTCCGCTGGAGACACTGGACAAGAGCTTTTCCTTGAACAGCAATTACGCGGGACTTCCTTTCTACAGCTACAGCGTGCTGGCTCAGGCACCCGGCTTCAATACCCTTTTCGTTTCCGGAATCCCCATCTATGAAGGGGAAACCGCCGTCCTGCCTCTGGATCTGGAGCCTATGGCCCAGATGCAGCGCAGCCCCAACACCACCAAGATCTTTGTGGGAAAGCCTGCCGTGGCGATGCAGGACACTCCCGGTCAAGAGGGCGAAACCCCTTCCGATACCCGGATACTGCGTCAAGTGGCTATACCGAACCCCATCACGGTACATCTAGGGGCCCCCGGCTCCTACGCTCCCAACGTGCAGGTCTCCTTTCCGGACTATGTGAAAAACGTAGCCAGCAGCGAGATCTACCCTACATGGCCTGCCGCTGCTCTGACGGCCAATATCTATGCCATCATCACTTTTGCACTGAATCGGATCTACACGGAATGGTATAAAAGCCGGGGTTATGACTATGACATTACCAACAGCACTGCCTATGACCAGTATTATGTTCAGGGCCGGCCGATTTATGAGTCCATCAGCAGAATTGTGGACCAAATTTTCAACCAATATGTCCGCAGGCAGGGGCAGGAGGCGCCTTATTTCACGTCCTTCTGCAACGGAAGCACTGTCTATTGTCAGGGCATGTCCCAATGGGGAACCGTGACTCTGGCCAATCAGGGCCGCACTCCGCTGGAGATCCTGCGCACCTACTACCCTCTGGATATAGAAATTGCCGAAACCAATATCATCACAGGCATGCTCTCCTCCTATCCGGGCACGGCTCTCCGGGAGGGAAGCACCGGGCTGGACGTCCAGACCATTCAGAGCTTTCTGGACAGAATCCGCCGCAACTATCCTGCCATCCCCGCCATCACCGACCAGCCCGGCACCTTCGGAAAAAGCACAAAGGCTGCCGTCACCAAATTTCAGAGTGTTTTCGGCCTGTCGCCCGACGGAATCGTAGGCAAATCCACCTGGTACAAAATTTCCAGCATTTACGCCGCCGTGACCAGACTGGCCGATCTGGACAGCGAGGGAACCACTCTGGGTGTCGGCACGATTCCTCCCAGCTCGCTGCTGCAGCAGGGCTCCAGAGGGCAGGACGTCATCACGCTCCAGTACCTCCTGAACGTGATCTCCCAATATTATCCCACGGTTCCCGCTCCCGTTCAGGACGGAATCTTCGGCAGCGGAACCAGACAGGCGCTAGTCGCTTTCCAGCAGGCCGTTCAGGTTACACCGGACGGAATCGTAGGACCTCTGACATGGAACAGGCTGTATTCCGTCTACAAAGGAATCGGCCAGAACGTGCCAATGCCGCCCACGGGAGGCGGAAGCTCCGGCCCGGGAGGCTCGCAACAGCCCGGAGGAGGGTCCGGCGGCACACCGCAGCCTGACGGCACACAGAATTACACGGTGCAGGCCGGAGACAGCCTCTGGCTCATCGCCCAGCGCTTCGGAACCACGGTAGACGCCCTCAAGAGTCTGAACGGGCTTACCAGCAACCTGATCAATGTAGGGCAGGTGCTGAAAATCCCTTCCTCCCAGTCCGCGCCCTATATCGAATACACCGTCCGTTCCGGCGATACCCTCTGGCTGCTTTCCAGAAGGTATGACACCACTGTGGATGCCATCAAGCAGCTGAACGGGCTCACCAGCGACATGCTCAATATCGGGCAAGTGCTGAGGATCCCCGTCTCGCAGCCCTAGCCTACCGCGGGCAAGACGGCGCAGATATGCAGATCCACGCTCCTGCTCTGTCCCATATACCGGCCCTAGCCTGCGGCGGGTGGAACGGCATAGGGCGATCCGGTGTTTCCAAAATGCATACATGCAGCAAATCCAAAAGACCGAAGCATGATAACAAGGAAAAAATTCAGGGAGCGCCGCTTCCATGCGCTCCCTGAATCCCCTTCGCTTTTTTGCCTCTCCGTTCATTTTGTCAACAACGCTTTAAAATCCTCCCTATCCCGAAGCAAATCAAAGCATTTCCTTTTCTTGCAGACGTCAATAAAATCATCCACATCCGTCTGCGGCCCATCGGATATAGGCTTCTCCTCCTCCAGCAAGTCAAAGAGCGGATTGGTGAAGCGATACTTGCTCTCTTTGCCCAGCCTTGTCATAGTTTCCGCATGAACCCTGGCCTTTTGCAGCTCCGCCAGCGCTTCAGCCTCGCTCCCAAGGCTGCACAATATAGACGCCTTGCGGATAGAATTGTACTGAAGGATATTTGCGTAATATAAATAATTCCCGTCAGGGAACACATCCTCCAGCACTTTTTCAATCATATCACAGACTTCTATGGACGGGGTTGCGTATGTGAGCTGTAAAATGAAGTCGTTTAGCTTCTTTTCAGCCAGCTTCTGATTATGCCGATCCTTCTCCGCTCCCTCAAGGCACCATGTCAAAAGCTCGTCTCGTTTCCTTTCATCCTCCTCGCCCAGAGCATATTCTCTGGCCTCCGAAAGCTTGCCGCTATGGTGCAGCGCCAGCACAATGCCGCTGCGGGCGCTTCTGCGCAGCTTTTCCTCTGGGGCATTTTCCAAGACGGTGCTATAGTGCTTTATGGAGCTGTCCAGAAGCTCATGGTATTTTACGTCTCCATCATCCTCCGGCTGCAGAAACGCCATATAGAACTCCGCCGATGCAAGCCATTCCAGATATGCCATATCTCCGGGATACTCGGCGGCAGCCCGCAATGCGATCTTATAGTTCTTTTCCTTGTCCTCCTTCTTCCAATAATCCCGGAACGCTTCCTCGAACTCCTTCCGCCGGGCATCCTTCTGAAAGGTGTCCATCTCCAGCAGGTAATCGGTGGTCACACCAAAAAGATTGGCAAGGGGCCGCAGGAGGGAGATGTCCGGCATAGCCGCATCGTTCTCCCATCGGCTCACTGCCTGAGGCGATATATTCAGGAGATCCGCCAGCCGCTCCTGTGTCATGTCCGCCCCGCTGCGAAGCCTTCTCATAATTTGTCCAAAACCCATTTTATAGCCCTCCCCATGGTAGAATATTGATGTTCTCTCGAATCGATATTCTCATATTGATTCGATATTTTCATATCGATTCGACGTTTTATGGATCTTCTATGCGGATCCTTTCATTCAGTATTCTACCATATCCTGCGGCCTTTACCACCTCTCGCTCATTGAGAAAACATTAACTTGAAATAGAATGACAAGAAAGCCGCCTTTTGATTCGGTTGGCCCACTGCCCGATTTCGAGCAATGCCTCAACCGGAATCCGGCGGCTTTCTTGCAGTTATGCGTATATCCAATCGTCCCTTATTTTAAGCAGAACACCCTTGCAATGGGTGCCTTGTCATGCTCCCGATGCTCCAGAATCACACGGCAGCCTCCCTCTTCTCCGGCAAAAGACTGCACTTTATCATCTCCCAGTGCCGTGACCTCCCGGAATTCTCCGGCATAAGGAATCCATACCTCATCCTCCACGGGTTCCGTCTCGCTTAGGAATGTCTGAATGGCATAGACCTTTCCGTCCTTCTGGGTAAAGCCGATTCCGTCCTTTTTGTACGGCGCGCATATGCGGGTTCCGTAGATGGCCTCCCCATACTCTGCCAGCCACTCCCCCATACCTTTCAGGGACGCGACAGCCCCTGCGGGAATGCGCCCGTCGGGCTGAGGCCCCACATTGATGGCCAGATTTCCGCCCTTTACCACGATATCCGCCAAGAGGCAGATTACCTCTCTGGGAGATTTATAGACATCTTCATACTTGAAGGAAAAAGAGGTTCCCAGCGTGATGCAGCTCTCCCACGGAATGGTCATGGGTTTCTCAGGGACGCACTGCTCCGGCGTCACATAATTCTCATAAGGTCCCCCCACCGTGCGGTCCGCGCACAGCATACCCGGCTGTACCTTCCTGACCTCCTCGATCACCTCTGCCAGCCGAATGTCCTGACCGTTCTGGGGACATACCCAGCCCGCGTCGAACCACATGGCTTCTAGCCGTCCATAGCCCGTGGCAAGCTCTCTGATCTGGTTCTGGGTAAAAGTCACGAAGCGCTCCCACTCCTCCGGATTTTCCTCCGGTCGGTAGGAAGGGCCTCTGGACTTGAACTTCCCCCGCTTTGTGTCGTCCTTCCAATAGCTGTCCACATGCCAGTCCGCCTTGGAAAAATAGGCCGCGATGCCGATGCCCCTCTTGCGGAAGGACTCGAAAAGGTGCGCACAGATATCCGCATACTTATGGGTATGGAAGGGGCAGTCCGGTGCAGTAATCTTGTAATCGGAATACCGGGTATCCCACATACAGAAGCCGTCATGGTGCTTGGTGGTGAACAGCAGATATCTCATGCCCGCCTCCTTGGCCAGATCCGCCCATTTCTCCGGCTCGAAGCGCAGGGGATTGAAGGTCTTGTTCAGAGCAAAATACTCCTTCTTGAACTCCTCCCCCGTCACCTCCCAGTCGATCCCCTCTCTGGACCAGTCCGCATCCCGGTCGCTGAGGGCCCAGGACTCCACGATTCCCAGCTGGGAATAAGGCCCCCAGTGCATCATCAGCCCCAGCTTCTGATCCTTGAACCATTCCAGCTTCTTCAGCACCCAAGGATCCTCCGGCATCACGTAGACATCCTCATCGCTGTAATTGTGGACTCCGGCCACTACCGCCTCGGCGGCTTCTTCTGCTTCGGCTCCCTCAGTCCCTGATGCTGCGCCTTCCTGAGTCCCTGATGCAGCCGCTTCTCCTGCAGTGCCTTCTTGGGCCCCTGATACAGCCGTTTCTCCCGCTGCCGCTTCTTGGGCCCCTGATGCAGCCGTTCCCTCTGCCGCACCCTCTTTTGCCCCCATGGCCGTCTTCGTCTCTTCCGGATCCCCTTGTCCCTGTAAAATTTCTTCCATGGCTTCGATCCTATCCTTTCTTATCTTCCTTCCTCTGCAGATTTCTTATCTTGGCTTACAAAGCCTCATAAGTACCAAATACATGGCAAACCTCTTTTCCTATGGCTTGTCTTTCTCCACACAGCCTCCATGCGAGGCCCTGCCATTTATTCATGTGCCATAGTCTGCCGCCAACGGCAGTTAATTACGAGCAACTCCTGATTTTTGAACTGCTCCTTTCCGGCTTACAGATCATAATACATCTTGAACTCCGCCGGATTGGGAATCTGCTCCATCTGTTTAAGCTCTGCTCTCTTCCGGGCCACCCAGATTTGAATGAGCCTCTGGGGAAACACCCCGCCCTTGGTCAGGTAGTCATGATCCGCCTCCAGCGCGTCCAGAGCCTCGCCCAGAGACTTGGGCAGTCCCTTGATCTTCTTCTGCTCCTCCTCGGACAATGTATAGAGGTTAAAGTCGTAAGGTCCCCAGCCGTTCTTGGCCGGATCAATCTTGTTCTGGATGCCGTCCAGCCCCGCCATCAAAATGGCCGCATAGGCATAGTAGGGATTTGCCGTGGCGTCCGGGTTGCGCAGCTCGAAGCGCTTGGTCTCCGGAGACTTGGCATAGGCCGGAATCCGGATCACCGCGCTGCGGTTGGAGGTGGCGTATCCGATGGTCACGGGAGCCTCGTAGCCCGGCACCAGACGCTTGAAGGAATTGGTGGAGGGATTGGTAAAGGCGCACAGCGAAGCGATGTGCTTCAGCAGCCCTCCCATGAAATAATGAGCCGTCCGGCTCAGTCCCGAATAGCCCTCCTCGTCATAGAACAGCGGCTGCCCCTCCTTCATAAGCAGCATATGTACATGCATTCCGCTGCCCGCCTCCTGATAGATGGGCTTGGGCAGGAACGTGGCTGTTTTTCCCTCTTTTGCCGCCAGATTCTTGATAATATATTTGATAATCATGGTATTGTCAGCCATAGCGGGCATGTCGGCCAGCTCCACCTCGATCTCCATCTGGCCGGGGCCTCCCACCTCATGGTGGTGGTATTTCACCCGGATGCCCCAGTCCTCCATCATCATGCACATTCTGCTGCGCAGGTCGTATCCCACATCCTGAGGCGCCGCCACATGATAGCCCCCCTTGTGAGGCACCTCGTAGCCGTTGTTTCCCGCACTGTCCAGACTGTGGTTCCAGTCCGCCTGTCTGGTGTCGATTCTGTATCCGCACTGTCTGGGCGTCACCTCAAAGCGGGCGCTGTCAAACAGATAGAACTCGAATTCCGGCCCTATGACCATACGGTCCGCAATGCCGCTCTCCTTCATGTACTCTACCGCCCGAAGGCTCACGTTCTTTGGATACTGATCAAAGGGCTTGTTCTCCCCCTTGCCGATGGTGCATACGTTTCCGCACATGGTCAGGGTGGGAACCTCCGCAAAGGGATCCACATAGGCCGTATCCGGATCCGGCAAGAACACCATGTCGCTTTTCTCAATGGGCGCGTATCCGTAGTTGGAACCGTCGAAGCCGATGCCGTAGGTGAAGGTATCCTCCCCGAACCGTTCCACCGGAATGGTGATATGCCTCCAGCGTCCATCGATATCAGTCATCTTGAAATCGATCATGCGGATCTGCTTTTCCTGACACAGCCCCTTGATTTCTTGGATTTTGTCCATACCCCTGCTCCTTCCTTCTATTCAATTTTTTACGCGTCCTTCCGGCCCCAAGGGGCTTTTGCTTAAAACGCTCTCCTTATACTGCCCCTGACCTTCCTCCGCGTATGAAACCTCATACACATTCGATCACGTAGTCCGCCTTCCAGACCTGTCCCGGCGCTATGTGGTTGCCCCACTTCCTCTCCTCCAGCGTTCCCTGAAAGTCCTCGCCGTCGCACCTTCCGTACCAAGGCTCTATGCAGACAAAGGGAGCCCCCTTGCCAGCCGGAGACCATACGCCGAACAGCGGAGCGTCCATGGTGACTGTCAGATACCTGCTGCCGTCCTTCCTGCACAGGGCAACCGTATCGGTCTGGCTGTTCTCAATCACCAGCGCGTCCGCGTCAAAAAGGTTGGGGGTCAAGGCCAGCCGCCCTTCCGTCAAGGGATATACATTGCTGCAGTTCATGGCCAGACCTTTTTCATTGATTCCGGTGCTGACCACCTCCTCCACATCACCGAAATCCACGAAATACTCCTCCTGCCTTGTGCCCTCGTCAATGGGACAGTTGAAGGCCGGATGCCCTCCTATGGAAAAATACAGCTCCTCCCCGCCGGGATTCTCCACCTGCCAAAGCACTTTTACCTTGTTCCCTTCTATCCTATAGCCTGCCTTCAGCACGAAGGCAAAAGGGAATTTAGATAAAGTCTCCTCATCGGATTCCAGGCGAAACCAGATTTCCTCCTCGCTCCGGGAAACCAGCTCAAACTCCATGTCTCTGGCAAAGCCGTGCTGGGTCATGGAATAGCTCTTCCCTCCTGTCCGATACTCCCTGTCCCTGACTCCTCCCACAAAAGGGAAGAGAATAGGGGAAGTCCTTCCCCAATACTTAGGATCTCCCCGCCACATATACTCCGTCCGGGTGTCCGTCCTCCTCAAGGACTTCAGCTCTGCGCCGTGACTGTCCACTTTGACAGATATCACATCATTGCTCAACTCATATACCGCCATAATGCCCTCCTTTATCCCCTTCTGCATTCTTCAATCCGGCTCTCGGTTCAGATTCCGGGGCCGAAAAGCCTTCCGGACACAGCCCATTATCATACTATCATATTCACGCAAAAAGGGAAAGCTTAGGGCGGAATTTTCTGCGCACAAATTTGTGTGTTTCGCTAAACTTATTCCGACCGTTCTGATCTAAAATCTCACGGCAGAATATCGCTGCTGACCACCGTCATTACCCCCTTTCTCTGGTTCTCCGAAAGAGGTTTCAGCGCGCCTTTCTCCAAAAGCACCTCCAGAAGCATCACCGGATTGATCTCGAAGCCCATCCGGCACTCCAGCGCCTGATGCATATGTTCGGGATAATATTGCTTCGCCAGCAAAATCTTTTCCCGGCAGTTCTCTTTGACATAGGACTTCATTTCCTGAGAAAGCGGCGGCAGTCTGTCCAATAAAGGGTTGTTTCTGGGTTCCAGCTTCCCGTCCTCCAGAAGCTCCTGCTTTACCACCACCACATTGACCATGGATCCGTTCTTGCTTTGAGCCAAAAGCCCTCTTTCATACAATCTTTCATAGATCCCCACCAAGGCTTCTATCTTTGGCAGCCTATTTTCCATATATAAATGAAGATATCCGTAGTCATCGCTCCTATTGTCCTGCCACTCCCACTGCCTAGTGTCGAATCTTGTGTTCACAGACCATGATCCTATGTTTCCGGGACTGCACCTGCGGTACATATCTCCTAAAAATTCATAAGGTTCAGGAGCCTCCTCTTCCACGCCTCTGCATACTGTGGCGTAGGCCATGTATTCACCCCCGTCCTTAAGTTTCCTGCAATACACCCTCCTGATTATGTTCTCGTCACACTCCCTGTTCCTCATATTACTCACCGCCATGGGCACCAGAGACCATAGGAGATAATTGTAATCATCCTCAGGCACATAAATATCTAAATTTCGATAATCTTTAAACGTCTCTTGCAGAACAGGAAAATACTTCCGGGACAGCTCTTGGGCAACCCTTCTGTCGATCTCCTGCAGCCGCTTTGCCATATAAGGGGGAATGTCCGTAATAAATATGTTTGTACGATAGCGGCTCCCCGGTCTCAGATCAAGAAATCCGTGCTCCTCAAGATAGTCAACCTCGTCCTCCACGTATACCGGGCTTACCCCCAGCTCCTGCGCAATCTCCTGCACCGACTTCGGCGTATAATATGCCGCGTATGCAATATTCTGCCGAAGACGGGTATTCAGGAAGTTCTCCGGCGCCCCCTCGCTTCCGTGATCTCCCGTATGACTTATACGAACAAAGCGTATGGGCTCCAGCCCCAGATTTCCCTTCCCTCTCATGCTCTTCATCCCCTCTTTGATGCTTTTTCTGGCATCCGACAGATGCCATTTTACCGTTCCCTGCGGAATATCCAGCAATTTAGCAATCTCCGGTATCTTTTTTTCATGATAATAGTAAAGCAGAACAATTTCGCGGTGCCTTCTGGTCAGCCAGGCCACCTCCCGCTTCAGCAGCGCAGCCTCCTCTTCCCGAAAAATGTCCGAAACGAAATCCGTGGAATCCCCGATTTCCATTTCGTTCAGATCCTCTCCTGCGCTCCTTTTTCGCTCCGCCACATATCTGGCATATACATTGGCGGCGATTCGATACAGATAACCTTCCCAATTGTAGATATTTTCTGCGCTGCGCAGCACAGAATAGGCCTCACAGACGATTCTGGCGGCCAACTCCTCCGCCTCATCCAGATTTGCCGTCTTCGACAGCGCATAGCCGAAAAATTTTTTCTGAAACTCTCCTATCATCCTATCCGCAAATTCTTTGTCCATTTCCTCCGCCCACGCTTTTTATGTTTCTTTTGTCACACATATTTTCTGATTGCTCCGAAATTCATATACGAAAAAACTGAGATGTCAATACAACAAGGAGTCGGGCCTACCACCCGGACAAACATTGACATCTCAGTCATATATATAGTGTCCAAAACATCCGAAAGGGTTGGAAAATTAAAAAATTTTTTTAAGAGCACGGAGCGTCGCAGTATACCTCAACATACACCTGCCTCCTGCTCTCGGCAAGGAAGCGCTTGGTATCCTCATAAAATACCGGGTCATCCAGCAGCTCCACCACATGAGGGGCATAACGGGTCCCCTTGCCCGCCCGCAGCTCCTCCACCAGCCGCTCATAGCTCTTGGCCGCCGCATAGCTCCTTCCCACATCGTCCGTGCCTGCATCTAAAGAGTCCACCACCGTGATGATGTCCACGATTACCCGGACGGAAGCCGGACATTCCCTCTCATGGCGGGGATACCCCCCTGCACCGTCAAAGGAGCTGTGATGGTAATGGGCAGCCATGGCCATCTCCTCCATGCCAATGGCCTCCAGCAGCCGACAGCCGAAGACGGCATGCTGCTTGATGCAGGCGAACTCCTCGTCCAGCAGCCGGCGGCTGTACAGTCCGATATAATTCAGCAGCATGCACTTGCCCAGATCATGGCGCAGACCGCTCTGATAAGCCAGCTCCAAAAGGGTCTCAAGGTTTCCCGATGCCTCGTCTATGCTCTCAAGGCCGAAAGTCCCCTCCAAAAGCTCAGGTCTGACCTGCGCCAGCCTGCGGCAGAACCATCTGGTCAGCAGTCCCACCACCTTGGAATGAACAAAGGTAGGGGGATGGCAGGCCAGAATATAATCCAGCACCCGCTGGCAGAAATTTTTATCATGGTTCACCATGTAGCCTGCGGTGAGCTGAAGGATTCTGGTAACCTGAAGGGCATACTCGTTTCTGGGCAGCCGAAACAGAAATTCCTGCTGCTTATCCAGCGCCCCCTGCAGCCTGGCCTGCACCGCCTGCCTCTTTTCCTCCGGCATTTCCCCGGTATAGTACATCAGATATTCCGGCGTGTACATCAGAACCCATATATTGTCACCGGAAAAGTCCCCCAGATCGGAAGACTCGCACATCTCAAACAGAGTATCCACCAGCTCTTCGACGGACAACAGTCCGGCATGATATCTGGCAGCCCCGTGAACATACCGGGTTCGCCCCCCCAGCCCCCTGTTCTTGGCCTTGGCCGCCGCTTCCTGATGACGGTAGACATATTCTGCGGATTCCAGCACTCCCTGAGCGATCATGGGACTGGGCGCCTCCTCGGTGCGCAGATTCGCCAGAAACTTGGTTCTGTCATAATGCATGGTATACGCAAAGGAATCCCACGGAATCTCCGGATTCATCTGCCGGTAATCGGAGGAATTGACCACATCCATGGTTCTATTGAAGCATTTCATGTACTCCTCCCACTCTATCTCCTCCAGACTCCTCCCGCTTCCGTCCTCCTCCAAATCCCTCACCACATGCTTCAGGTTGCCCAGACAGCGTATGATATAGCCCCGGGTCTGTCCGTTGCCTATTTCCCCATAGCGCTCCAGATAGGACGCCCCGGCCGAAAAGTATTTCTCCATCAGATCGTCAAACAGCCCCTTCTTTCCGTCTCCGGCAGAGACGTTCAGATACAGTATGGTGATCCCCTGATGATAAAGCTCCCGAATCATCCGGTCTACATCCTGATGAAATTCTCCATATTCATAGAGCAGCTTGTGGATTCTGTATGCGACACCCGTGTCAGGGCTGCGGTTATAGCTGAAAAGCTCATCCGCCAGCGCCGACAGCTGCTCTGCCTCCTCCGCCGCAAGCGTCTCAGCCGTCTTGGAGAACAGTATCTCCTGCAGAATGCCGTCATTTTCCTGATGGATCCGAAAAAGCCTCTCTGCACCGCTGCGTATCGTTTCAATGATTTGTTCCTCGGACATGCCGGGAGTCACCTGCGGCTTGACCAGACCGCAGGCAGCGTTCAGATTCTCAACATACCTTTTATAAAGATTATCCATCCCTATTTCCTTCCAGTGTCGTAATTTCAGCGCCTCATATGGATGTCAAATGCAATAATAGAAACATCATAACAGAAACTGCTCCGCATTTCTTTTATTAAAATTTTATCATAAATTCAATATGTTGTAAATCGCAACTTGCCTTCAGGACACAAGTCAAGAGGCGCATCCCTTCAGGGGCGCGGCTCTCTCTCAAGGCCTGCGTCACCCCAAAAAAACAAATGCCGCCTTGTCTCAAAAACCCGACAAGGCAGCATAAAATCCTTATTTCCCTATTCTATTCCCTGACAGCTTTTCTTCCTTAGACCAGCTTCAGCGTTACCACCTCGTAGGGCTTTAAGGTGACTGCAATCTGTCTGCCGCTCACCTGCGCCTCCTGCTCCGCCTCTTCCAGCAAGTTGCAGACATAGGCCTTGCCGAAGTCTGCGTTCACGGTCACCGAGGTCTTCGTATACGCATTTTCGGACTCATACATACGCAGAATCACGCCTTTCCCGTCCTCAGCCTGCTTGATGGTCTCGATAACCACATTGGAAGCTTCCACAGCGGCAAAGGACGCGCTCTCCGGACCGTCCTCCCCGGCATGAAGCTCCACCTTCAGAGGCTGGTTCAGCTTGTAGGCTTCCGCCACCGTCCCGGCTGCCCGCCAGGTCTCGGCATGAGGATAGAGAGCATAGGTGAAGTCATGCTCCTCCTGATCCGTGGTTGGATTGGGCTCGATGCCGGACTTGATCAGTGTCAGAGCCATGTTGCTGTCCTTCACGGAATGCCCGTACTTACAGTCGTTCAGAAGGCTGACGCCGTAGTGTCCCTCGGACAGATCCATCCACTTCTGGCCGCAGCTCTCGAATCTTGCCACATCCCAGCTGGTATTGGTGTGGGTCTTTCTGGTCAGATTGCCGAACTGCACGTCAAATGTGGCTTCGTCTGTGTGTACCGCCACAGGGAAATGAACCTTCAGCAATGTCTGATGTTCCTTCCAGTCCACATGGGTCTGGAACTCGATCCTTCTCTGGCCCGCATAGAAGATGATCTTCTGAGTGACGGTGGACTTGCTGGCCTTTCTGGTAATCTCCAGCACCGCCCGGACGCTTCCCAGCTCCGTCCACTCCATGCTCTCTACGCCGTCCACGTTCCAGCTCTTCTCCGTATAATAAATGTCAATGTCCCAGTTGTCAAAATAGATGGGCTTGTCCTCGTACATACGGAACTGATTCAGTGTCTTGCCGGGCTGAACCACCTCTCTATCGTTCTCCTTGTCATAGAGTCTGGCAATCTCCCCGTTCTCCGCAAAGCTTACCTTGTAGAAAGGCGTCTCCAAGGTGTACTTGTCAGAGAGGACAAATGCGCTCTCCGCCGGCTGCTGCCCGTCCCGGCGCACTCCTGCGCGCAGCATACGATAGCCCTTGGAAGGGATGTCTCTCAAGAACGCCACCGCGCCTTCTGCCGTCTGCTGCACGGGGTAAAGGGTTCCCCCTTCGTCCGTCAGGTAATCCGCGTCACAGTCTCCCAGATAGGCCACATCCTCACGAACCTTTCCGGTAGTGTTCAGAACCATGACTCTGTCTCCTTCTCCCGCCAGCTTCTTCATGCGCTCTCCGGCCAGACCGTCGATCTGCTCCTTCAGCTGCGCGTACTCTTCCTTCGTCACCTCGTAGACCTGATGGATGGAGGAGCCGGGCAGAATGTCATGGAACTGGTTGATCAGGGTCTTCTTCCACATGTCATCCAGCTCCTGCACGGGATATGCCAGCTTGTCCTTGGCCAGCACCGACAGCAGCTCCAGATCCATGAGTCCCAGCTCCGTCTTGCGGTTGGAGCGCTTGTTGCGTCCCATGGAGGTAAGGGTTCCCCTATGGTACTCGAAATACAGCTCACCCTCCCAGACAGGAAGCCTCCTATTGTCCTTCACTCTTTCCTTCAATTCGTCAAAATAGGTTCCGGCAAACTCCTGCCGTACCGCGGGAATGCCCTTCACGCCCTTCTCCATACGGATGGAGGTCTCCAGCATTTCTCTGGTAGGGCCGCCGCCGCCGTCGCCGTAGCCGTAGGAGATCAAAATGTCGTTGTTGATATCCTTGTTCTGGTAGCGCATCCAGCCGCCCATAATGGCATCGGGATGCAGCATCCCGTTGTAGGTGGTGAAGAAATTGGTCACCGGCTGTCCTACCCCCAGAGTGGTGATCAGGTGGGTCAGAACCTCCGTCCCGTCGATGCCCCTCCACATCATGGTATCGTAGGGCACCTTGTTGAACTGGTTCCATGCCAGCTTCGTGGTCATAAAGTAATCAATACCGCATTTTTTCATGATCTGAGGCAGCGCTCCCGTGTATCCGAACACGTCAGGCAGCCAAAGAATCCGGTTGTCCACGCCGAACTCTTCTTTAAAGAAGCGCTTTCCGTGCATGAACTGGCGCACCAGTGATTCTCCGGAGGTCAGGTTGGTATCGGATTCAACCCACATGCCGCCTTCGGGCTCCCAGCGTCCCTCCTTCACCCGCTCCTTCACCTGAGCATAGAGCTCAGGATAGCGCTCCTTCAAGAAGGCATAGAGCTGGGGCTGGCTGGACATGAACTTATAATTGGGGTATTCCTCCATGAGCTTCAGCACCGTGGCAAAGCTCCGTCCGGTCTTTTCTCTGGTCTGCTCCACCGTCCACCACCAGGCCACGTCGATATGCGTATGGCCGATGCAGGTGGCGATCACGTCCTTGTATCCCGCCATGTCGGAGTACAGGGCCTTGTCAATATAATCCGAGGCCTCCTGCAAAGTGGAATAGAACTCAGGGGAATAGGGGGTTCTCAGATCGATGAAGTTCACCGTCTCGTTCAGGACAGTCTCAATGTCCTTTCTGGTCTTGTCGTCCTCATCCATTCTGGGAAACGCCGAAAGAGGAACCTTCAGATCATAGTAGACCTTGGTGATCAGAGGATCCACCTCGCACATATCGACGAAAAGCATGAACTCATTGTGCAGGGTTCCCGTGTAGGACTGAAGCTCTATGGTAAGCTCCTCACCTGCCACGGCGCTCTCCCGCAGCAGCGCCTCCTTGTGGTTCATGTCCATTCCCTGAATGGCGCAGCCGTTGATGAACAGCAGAAACTGGGGATTCTTGGCGTCGTCCCACTCGTTGATCTGGGTTCTGACCCGCATCCACATCCTCTTGCCTGCAAGCTCCTCGGGCACCTTGTACACCGCCTTGAACCAATAATGGCGGTCGGGGCCGTACCAGTGCATGGTCTTGCAGTCAAAGTCCTTCCACTCCCCGTCATCGGCCTCCGCATCCTGCGGATGAATGAAATTCCCCTCCTTGTACTTCCAATCCGTCACCGGAAACTTCTGTTTCCACTGAAGCTTTTTCAGCTCGTCACAGATCACATTGATCCTTTTGTCTAAAAAATGCATATGTCCTCCTCTTTCCGCCTGAATTCTCAGGCTTTTGATTCTGATGGATCTGTCTTGAAATCTCTTCCGAGTTTTAACTTTTGTTATCTGCTATTTTAGCATATATTAAAAAAAAGGGAATAGCTAATTGCCAAATTCTTGAAAATAATGCCCTGCCCTTCCGCCTGCAAAATATTTGATTGTTGACAAGCCGTTGGCGCAGGAAGTATTATAAATATGTACATAATATATCGGCTTTCCAGCTGCGGGAACATTCCCGGCAGGGGCGCACATAAGAAGAACGGCTTCGGAGGACGGGAGCCGTATAGGAACTATCCTCTGCAGACTCCTTGTGGACGGAGACCGCAGAATCTATAGGGGACGGTCTCTGCGGCAGAAGGCCCACGACAGCGCCCGGCAAGGCGGGCAATGCCCAAAAACGGGCAGGGAGGTATGAACATGAGTTTTCTATCAGCCAATCACTCAGTCCCCATCGTATTGATGCCTTTGTACGGAACGGAGGAGCTGGCCCAGAAGATCGAGTATTACCTGCGGGAGACCTACAACAAAGAAGAATGCCACGTAGTTAATCCGGAGATTGTTCGCTTTTCCACCGGCGATGCAAAAGCCGTTCTGGAGGAGACGGTTCGGGGAGCAGATGTGTACATATTGGTGGACGTAGGCAATTATTCCTGCTCCTACCAGATGTACAAGCAGCAGGTACCCATGTCTCCGGACGAACATTTTCAGAACCTGAAAAGAACCGTGTCGGCCATCGGCGGCAAGGCGTCCCGGGTCAACGTGATCTCTCCCCTTCTCTATTCCAGCCGTCAGGACAGAAGGATCTCCCGGGAATCTCTGGACTGCGCCATGGCGCTGCGGGAGCTTGAAAACATCGGTGTAAAGAACATCACGGCCTTCGATGTCCATGACAACAGAGTAGCCAACGCGGTTCCCTGCACCGGCTTCGATGATCTTTTCCCCATCTATCAGGTGATCAAGGCAATCAAGAAAAACTACCCTGATGTAGAATTTTGTGAAGAACATTCTCTCTTTATATCCCCCGATCTGGGCGCTACCACAAGAAACTTCAAATATACCAACGAGCTGGGTCTGGACATGGGCATTTTCTATAAACGCAGATCCAGAACCAAGGTTGTTGACGGCAATTACGTAGTTGATGTGCACAAATATATCGGCCCCACTCTGAAGGACAAGGATATCTTTATCGTGGACGATATGATCTGTTCCGGCACCACCATGCTGGACGTGGCGAAATACTGCAAGCGGGAGGGCGCCCGGCGGGTATTCGCAGTGGCCACATTCGCTCTGTTCACAGAGGGAATCCAGCATTTCAATGCCGCCTATGAAGAGGGCGCGCTGAACGCCGTGTTCATCACCAACGCCTCCTACCGCCGGGAGGAGATAACAAGCGCTCCTTGGTACAGAGAGGTGGATATCACGAAATACATCGCCATTTACATCCATTCCGTAAACGCGGGCAAGTCCATCTCCAAGCTTCTGGATCCCCATGAAAAGATTCAGCGGCTGCTGCACAAAAAATAATTGCGGCCCCTGAGGGGCGGCCATGGGCTCTAAGCCGCTGCCGGCCCTCAAAGCCGGCCTCAGACATATCTTGAACCGCGGCTTCAGAAGGGAGATATCCTGCCATGTGGGCGAAAAGGAAAAAACGTATTTTCGACATTATTCAGATCGGCTATGACGAGGACTGGCAAAGTCGGCTGTTCGACATCATGCTGATCGTCATGATTCTGGCTAATCTCCTCATCACCATCCTGTCCACCTTTGAGGACGCTGCTCCCTATATGGGGATTCTGGAGGTGATAGAATGGATCACCGTGGCGGGATTCGCGGCGGAATACGGGCTTCGGATCTGGACGGCGGATTACCTCTACCCCGGCCTGCCCAAGGGGAGGGCCAGACTGAAATATATCCTCTCCTTCAACGGAATCATTGACATGCTTTCCTTTCTGCCCCACCTGCTGCCTTTCTTCTTCCCCACGGGCGTGGTAGCCTTCCGGATGTTCCGGGTTGTGCGCATCTTCCGGCTCTTTCGGATCAACGCCTATTATGACGGGCTTAACGTAATAGGAGAGGTCATCCGCAGCAAGAAGGATCAGATCCTCTCTTCCGTCTTCATCATTCTGGTTTTGATGATGGCTTCCTCTCTATGTATGTACGGGCTGGAGCATGAGGCGCAGCCGCAGGTTTTCCGAAACGCTTTCTCCGGCTTCTGGTGGGCCGTGTCCACCCTTCTTACAGTGGGCTACGGCGACATCTACCCCATAACCGCTCTGGGGCGGCTCTTCGGCATTGCCATCACCTTTCTGGGTGTGGGGATGGTGGCCATTCCCACCGGTATCCTGTCCGCAGGCTTCGTGGAGCAGTACAGCCGATTAAAGAGCCTCAAGGATTACTCCGCGGAGACAGACATCCGTTTTGTCCGTCTGGAGATACAAAAAGGGCATCCTTGGATCGGCCGCAGGGTCAGCGGTCTGTCCCTGCCTCCGGGTCTATTGATCGCTTTGATTCAGCGCAGCGGGCAGGTGGTGGTGCCAAGAGGCAGTTCCATGGTCTGCGAGGGCGATTATATAGTATTGGGCGCCGAGGGCTACAAAGAAGACTCCGACATCTCTTTGAAGGAGCTTATTCTGAAGGAGGACCATCCCTGGGCCAATCGGGAGATCCGGGAGCTGAACATCTCCCGGCACACCCTCATCGTCATGGTACGGCGGGGCGGGAAACTGCTGATTCCCGACGGCTCCCTATTGCTTCTGCCGGGGGACATGCTGGTGATGCACACCAAAAGAACCTACCGGGACATGCAGGCCATCCCTCCTATCTGAGCTCGGAGCGCTTGTCTGACACCTATTTAGGGTTTGACTGTTCTGATCTTGGAGCGCTTGTCTGTCGGGTATTTGGGGCAGTTTTGGATACCGAGAAGGCAAGGCTGGAAATCTTGCGAGATCTTGTTAGATTCTGATTTACAACCCTCATGTTCTATGATAGACTTAGCCTGAAAGCGGCAGATTTGCCGAATCAGGCTTTTTGATGTGCCGCAGAAACCGAAAAAAATGCATAAAACAAGAAAGGCATCATGATGATTATTCCGAGACATTTTGAAAACCCTCAGGTACTTCATGAGAACACAATGCCCAATAGGGCATACTACATCCCCTCCGATAAAAGGCAGGGGGATCTGGTGGAGCATAGAGAGCATTCTCCCCGCTTCCTATCCCTGAACGGCACATGGGACTTTCATTATTATGAAAGCCTCTATCAGCTGAAGGAGGAATTCTATAAGGAAGATTATGCACTTGACCCGGACTGGACCGACATTCCCGTGCCCTCTCTCTGGCAGACTCAGGGCTACGACAGCCACCAGTACACCAATGTGCGCTTTCCTTTTCCTCTGGATCCTCCCTATGTCCCTCAGGAGAATCCCTGCGGAGCTTATAGGCGCCGCTTCGTCTGGCATAGGAATGCCGCCGCCCCCAGAACCTTTTTGAACTTCGAGGGCGTGGACTCCTGCTTTTATGTATGGCTGAACGGACGATACGTGGGCTACAGTCAGGTCTCCCACTCCACCTCCGAATTCGACCTTACAGATTTCCTGCGGGACGGAGAGAACCTGCTGGCCGTTCTGGTGCTGAAATGGTGCGACGGGAGCTATATGGAGGATCAGGACAAGTTCCGCATGAGCGGCATTTTCCGGGACGTCTATCTGCTGAACCGCCCTCAGGAATGCATCTATGACTACTTTGTCAAGACCAGACTCAGCGAGGATAGGAGCGAGGCCTGGGTGGAGATCGATTTTTCCTATCTGGATAAGGAAATCCCCATCCATGTCACCGTGGAGGATGCATCGGGGCGGCTTGTGGCCGAGGCTCAAGGCAGCGGCTCCATGAAGCTGAAGGTTTCCGATGCAAAGCTCTGGAGCGCGGAGATTCCCTATCTCTATACTCTGGTCATGGAGACTGAGAACGAGGTCATCACGGAGCGCATGGGCCTGCGGGAGGTATATATCCGCAACGCCGTCCTATATTTCAACGGCCAGAACATCAAGCTTCACGGCGTGAACCGCCACGACAGCGATCCCGTGACCGGATTCGTCATCAGCACGGAGCAGATGCACCGGGATCTGGCGCTGATGAAGGCCCATAACGTGAACGCCATCCGCACCAGCCATTATCCCAATGCACCCCAGTTCTACCAGCTCTGCGATCAGTACGGCTTCTATGTCATGGACGAGGCGGACAATGAAAGTCATGGAGCCGAGGTCGCCTATAGGCAGGAATGGGGCAGGAACAACGAATGGCTTGCGGACAATCCCTTATATACCCCGGCCACGGTGGACAGAACCATGAGATGCGTCATGCGGGACAAGAACCGCCCTTGTGTCTTCAGCTGGTCCATGGGCAACGAGGCCGCCTACGGCTGCACCTTTGAAGAGGCCCTTCGCCAGACTAAGCTTTATGATGACACACGTATCACCCATTATGAGAACGCTTACAACGTACCCGGCAGCAAGAAGAACGACTATGATTATTCCTGCCTTGATCTGTACAGCAGAATGTATCTGGCTCCTAAGGACTTCCACGACTACTTTGCCGTCACAGAAGAGCGGGACAGCGATCACCGCTATGATGCTCCTGCCAAAAGGCCCTTGTTCCTATGCGAATATGCCCATGCCATGGGGAACGGTCCCGGAAATCTGGAGGATTATTTCCATGTCATGCAGCAGTATGACGGTGCCTGCGGCGGCATGATCTGGGAGTGGTGTGACCATGCCATAGAGAAAGGCCATACCATCTCCGGCAAGAAGATGTATGCCTATGGAGGCGACCACGGTGAGTTTCCCCACGACGGCAATTTCTGCATGGACGGCTTGGTGTATCCTGACCGCCGCCCCCATACGGGACTGTTAGAGTTCAAAAATGTCCATCGTCCCTGCAGAATTGTTTCCGTTGATCCCGACACAAGTGTCATAAAAATACATAACTACATGGATTTCCTGAACCTGAAGGACTATTGCTATCTTTGCTGGGAAGTGAGTCAGGACGGCAAAAAGCTAACAGAAGGTCTGATAAACCACGTCGATCTGCTGGATATTCCTCCCCATCAGGAAGGCTCCGTTAAGCTGCAGCTTCCCAAACTTCAGGAGGGAAAATGCTATCTGAAGGTAAGCTGGATTCTGAAAGCGGACATGGGAACGCTTCCGGCAGGCACGGATCTGGGCTTCGACGAGGTGCTTCTTTCCACGCAGGGCAGCCAGACCGCCATGTCCGCAAAGCTTTTGCAGAAGCCCTTTACCGGAACCAGCGCAGCCATCGCCACCAAGGAGGATGACCGTTTCCTGACCCTGCAGTCAGATGCCTTCTGCTATACCTATGATAAATTTGCAGGAACCTTCTCCCGGATGGTAAACCGGAACCGGACCGTGCTGGAGCGGCCCATGGAATTCAACATATGGCGGGCTCCCACGGACAACGACCGGAACATCCGCAGGGTATGGAGCGACGTGCAGTATGATCGTCCTATCGTTAGAACCTATTCCACGGAGCATACTGCCGGGGAGGAAAACGGGCAGAGCTATGTAGAAATCCGCACCCGCCTCTCTCTGGCTCCCGTGTACATGCAGCGGATCATGGATATCTGCGGCGTCTGGCGCATATGGGGGGACGGCAGTTTGGACGCTCGTCTGGAGGTGAAGAAGAATCCCGTCTTCCCCAGACTGCCTAGATTCGGCATCCGCATGATGCTTCCGAAGGATATGACCCAAGTGGAGTATTACGGTCTCGGGCCGACAGAAAGCTACACGGACAAGTGCAGGGCCAGTTATCATGGCTTGTTCCGGGAGACCGTGGACTCTCTGTTTGAGGATTACATATTCCCTCAGGAGAACGGAAGCCATTGGGATACGGACTTTGTGACAGTGGCCGGAAGAGACCTTGCCCTCTCTGCTGTCTCCTCCGTTCCCTTCTCCTTCAATGCATCCCGCTACACGCAGGAGGAGCTTACGGCCAAGGCACACAATTATGAGCTGGTTCCCTCAGAGTATACCGTCCTCTGTATCGACTATAAGCAGGACGGCATCGGTTCCAACAGCTGCGGCCCCGAACCCGAAGAACAGTATCGGTTTACGGAGAACGAATTCGACTTTTCCTTTGGACTGCGCTTCGAGGGGTAATGCTGAGGCCACGGCCCATAAAAACATCTCAAAAATGCAGTATGATAAGAAAACCGGAGGGGTGCCTATAGCGGGCGCTCCTCCGGTTTTTATATATTACAGCAAAAATCATTCCTCAATACAGCTTGTCCCTTTTTCCACATTTGCCGTAACCACCACGTCCACACCGGTGCCGCAGACATTTTTCACCGCCACATCCCCCATGGACACCGGTGCGTTCAGCTCCACGGCCTTCAGTTCCCGAATACAGTCCATGACCTGTCCCTTGGGAATGTCCGACACGGTCTTTACGGGAACCACCGCCAGCTCTCCCCCCTTCACCCGCACAAGGCTGGTGACGATGCGCTTGGGGTCAGTGAGCTCCTTTCTGACATAATCCGCTCCTCTGGGACAAGTGTTTCCGGTGATGGCCGTGATCTGGCCGTCTTCCAGCTCCACCGCAACATTGCAGCCCAAGGGGCAGCCTATGCAGATCAATTCTTTTTTCTCCGGACTCAATATAGTTTCCATGCGTCATCCTTTCTGATCACCGGGCTGCGCCGCCGCACCGGATCGTCTGCCCGCCGTTTTCGGTTTCTGCGCTTTTGCAGCCATACCAAGTCGTCTGCCCGCCGTTTCCGGTTTCTGCGCTTTTGCAGCCATACCAAGTCGTCTGCCCGCCGTTTCCGGTCCCTGCACTTTCGCAGCCCCGCCAAATCGTCAGTCTACTATCTGCAGGCTGATCTCCCGCAGATCCAAAACTCCCTCCAGATCCGCCTTCCTCAGCACCACCTGCTCCATCTCTCCCGGCGCAAGCATCCTCTTCCTCCGGCTGCTGACGGGCTTTCCGTTGAGGCATACCTCCAGATTCTTGTCCCGATATACATTGTCCACTCTGAAACGTATCAGCTGCGTCTCTCCCATTCTGCGGACGTCCACCGCCCCGGGCACTGTATAGCGCACGCCTTTTCCCACACGAACCGGAATCTCCTCCTGAGGCTTTGGCAGATTTCCCTGCAGATAGGAGGCCGCCTTCCGTCCCGCCTGCGCCGCCTCCTCCGACACATAATCCACAAGGTCATGGACATGCAGCACGTTGCCGCAGGCGAACACCCCCGGCACGCCCGTCTCCAGACTCTCGTTCACCAGAGGCCCGTTGGTAGCGGGGTTCATGGCAAGGCCCAGCTTTCCGGAAAGCTCGTTCTCCGGAATCAGCCCGCAGGAGAGCAGCAGCGTATCGCAGGGGATTTCCTCCTCTGTACCGGGAATGGGTCTGGAATTTTCATCCACCTTGGCCACCACTACCGCTTCCACCCGCTCCTTGCCCTTGATGTTCACCACTGTGGTCCGCAGCCGCAGGGGAATTCCGTAGTCGTCCAGACATTGAACGATATTACGCTTCAGACCGCCGGAATAGGGCATCAGTTCCGCCACCAGCTTCACCTTGGCCCCTTCAAGGGTCATACGTCTTGCCATGATCAGCCCGATGTCCCCGGACCCCAAAATCACTACCTCCCGGCCCGGCATCCGCCCCTCCATATTCACATACCGCTGGGCCGTGCCTGCGGAATAAATACCCGCCGGCCGATAGCCCGGAATATTCAGCGCCCCTCTGGGGCGTTCCCTGCATCCCATAGCCAATATTACGGCTTCGGCCTCTATGGTATATAAACCGTCCTTCCTGCTCATGGCAGTGACCAGTTTTCTGGCACGGCCGCCCCTGCTCTGTTCCCGGACGCCTTCTGCAGCGCTCCGCCGGCCTCCGCTCTCACCGTTCACCCTTCCGGCTTCTTCACCATGGTCAGCGCAGTCCTCCTGCGTTTCTCCAAGATCGATCACGATCGTATCCAGCCGATAGGGAATCTTCATCTCCCGTACCTTCTCTATATACCTGCCCGCATACTCCGGCCCGGTCAGCTCCTCCTTGAAGGTATGAAGCCCGAAGCCATTGTGAATGCACTGATTCAAAATCCCTCCAAGCCTTGCATCCCTCTCCAGAATCACCAGGTTCTCAATTCCTGCCTCCCTTGCCGCAATGGCGGCCGCCAGACCCGCAGGCCCGCCGCCTATGATCACCAGATCCACTCTCATCCGCTCCACCCATCCATGCACCTTACATGCACTGCCCATTTGTCTTTTCCGCTGCCGTCACGCCGTCCTTGTCATATCCCGTGAGAAACCGGGAACCCGGCTCGTTCTTGCAGATCTCACCCATGTCCTTCCCCAGCTCTCTGGCAAGGATCTCCACCGTCCCCGGCGCGCAGAAGCCTGCCTGACACCTTCCCATGCCCGCTCTGGTACGGCGCTTGATACCGTCCAGCGTGGTGGCCCCCAGCGGCCTATGTATGGCATCCAGTATCTCCCCCTCCGTCACCAGCTCGCAGCGGCATATGACCTTGGCGTAGGCAGGGTTCTCCTCAATCAAGCGTTTGCGCTCCTCGGGCCCGGCTGTCTCCATATTGGGAATTCCCTTTCTCACAGCGATGAAATCCTTCTTTTCTGCCGCCGGAAGATACCCCGCCACCTCCTGCGCAATGTACCTTCCGATGGCAGGGGCGCAGGTCAGTCCCGGCGATTCGATTCCCGCGGCATCAAAGAAGCCCGGTGCGTCATCCGGCTGTCCCAGAACGAAATCGCCCTGCTCCTCATGAGCACGCAGACCCGCGAAGGAGGTGATGATCTGTCTTGCGGGAAGCGCCCTGACGCTTAACCCGGCCCGCTTCAGCACCTCCTCCAGCCCCTGAGGAGTGGTATCCACAGACTCCGGATCCCCCACGTCCACAGCGGTAGGCCCCGCCAGCAGGTTCCCATGGACAGTCGGCGTCACCAGCACTCCCTTTCCGAACTTCGTAGGCAGCTGGAACAAGGTGTGGCTGACATAATCACCCACCTTCTTATCCATGAGACAGTATTCGCCCTTTCTGGGTATGATACGGATCTTCTCTGCGCTCACCATGTTGTGGAACCGATCCGCGTACACCCCTGCGGCATTTACAACCACGGCGGACCGGAAAATCCCTCTGTTGGTTATCAGCCGATAGCCTTCCTCCAGCTTCTCAATCCGCTCCACTTCCGTGTTCAGGCGAAACTCCACTCCGTTCACCGCGGCGTTCTCCGCCAGCGCTATGGTCAGTCCGAAGGGACATACTATACCGCCGGAGGGGGCATGGAGGGCCGCCACCACATTCTCCGACACCTCCGGCTCCAGTCTGCGCACCTGCTCTGCCTCCAGAATCTCAAGTCCTTCCACGCCGTTTTGCTGCCCCTGATCGTAAAGCCTCTGCAGAAGAGGCCTATCCTTCTCGTCAAAGCTAAGCACCAGCGACCCGTTCCTCTTATATGGAAAATCCAGCTCCCGGGACAGAGCCTCCATCATCCTGCTGCCCTCCACGTTCAGCGCAGCCTTCCTGCTGCCCGGAGCAGCGTCGAAGCCCCCATGGACAATGCCGCTGTTAGCCTTGGAGGTGCCCTCGCACACATCGCTGGCCCTCTCCAGAACAGTCACCTTCCAGTCACGTCTGGACAGCTCTCTCGCGATGGCACACCCGGTTACGCCCCCGCCGATCACAATGATATCTGTCATATATACCTCCCTGATCCTTCCCGCCGCCCGCTGCGTACTCTGCCCGCAATCGACACCCGCTTTTTGGCGGATCCCCCTGCTCCCCACAGCCATCGTCTCAAACTAAGGAACCGCCCGTCTTTTGTCTCATTATATCTTCTGCCTACCTAAAAAGCAAGCGGATTGGAGCCTTTGGAAAGATTGGGCAAAAAAGGCAAATACAGATCTTAAAAAAGAACAATAAATCGGCAGTGTTCTATTCTAAACTTGAAAATGCTCGGGGAAAAGAATATGATCCAGAGCTATATGTTCAGGACACCATCAAAACCTATCGACATAAAACATGGCAATTTCCCTTATCGCTTCAGCCAATATCCCCGTATTTTTGATGGCCTTGGATACGGTATTTCAGGAAACTCCCAATGCATCTGCAATATCTTGTATCGGAACTCTTTCAGGCATAATATTCCTTCAACTCCCGCATCGTCTGCTTTCTATAAAGTTCTTCACCTCCTCTGCTGCAGGCATCACACGCAGCGCTCCCTTTCTGGTGGTGACAATAGATGCCGCAGCATTTGCAAACACGAGCATTTCCCTTATTTTCTCTTCGTCAAAATTTTTCAGCCCGTTTTGTAAAATGCTGTGCAGACAGCAGGCTCCGAAAGTATCCCCGGCACCGGTGGTCTCAATGGTGGCCTCCTGCCGAAAGGCTAAAACCTCCACCCATATATCTTTGTAATACGCCCGGCTGCCCTCTCTTCCCATAGACAAGAGAATCATCGGAATGTCAAACACTTCCTTCAGCCTGCCGATTCCCCGGTCAAAATCCTCCTCTCCGGTATACCACTGCAGCTCGTTGTCGGCTATTTTCAATATGTCACATCTGGAAAGCCCATATTCCATCTGCTCTCTGGCTTCCTCCATGGACCGCCACAAGGGAAGCCGGAGATTGGGGTCAAAGGATATCGGCACGTTATTTCCCTTTGCCTCCTCAACCGCCCTTCGAGTAGCTCTGCGCACAGCTTCATGGGTCATGGACAACGTCCCAAAATGAAAAATTCTGGAGTTACGAATCAGTTCCAGAGGCACTTCCTGCTCGGTAAGCATCATATCTGCCCCCGGATTACGGTAAAAGGAGAAATCTCTATCCCCTCCCGGAAGCGTATGCACCATGGCTAGGGTAGTATGCACCTCTTGGTCCGTCAACAAATATTCAGAAGAAATCCCAACCTCCTCAATGGAAGCCTTAAGCTGTTTTCCAAAGAAATCTTCCCCTACTTTTCCGACAAACGCAGTGCGATGCCCCAGTTTCGCCAGCATGGCCAACACATTGCAGGGCGCACCTCCGGGATTTGCCTCAAACAGAGGATTTCCCTGACTGCTCATTCCGTTTTCCGTAAAATCTATCAGCAGCTCTCCCAATGCAGTCACATCATATCGATCCATATACGCTTCCTTTCTTCCTATGCCTTCCCGTTCCGCCGCATCGGACACTTTTTTTCATTCTGCAACGTCACACCTTTCATGCTGCCCAGCGGACAATTCTCGTGTTCCGCACCGCCGGGCAGCGACCACTCCGCCGACTATTCCAGATCATACTTCAGCACGTCCAAAACCGCCTCTCCGTCTGCAAAAAACGAAATTCCGTCTGCCGTCTGATCTGTATAAAAGGTCAGAGTAAGCACCTGCTCCCCGTCATTTACAAATACCTCCGCACTGAAGCGGTCCAGAATGATCCTTAGCTTCAGATTCCCTTCTTTTACATTGACCTGACTCCTTCTTTGATGAATGTAAGCCCTTCTGGAGCCGGAAAACTTCCGATCTACTTTCAGCAGGGATTCATGGGGCCGGAAGCTGATGGCCGTATGGCATATCTCGTTCTGGGCAAAACGGACGGCAAATTTACGCAGCGGGCTGTTCTTTGGATCTACATGAAGCAGCAGCTCCATATCGATCCTTCTCCCACTGATTCCTTCCAGTCTAGTGATTCCTTCAAAGGCCAGATTCTCGTACTGCACCTTGCGACGCCAAAGCCCCTCCAGCTCCCTGATGGGCTTTTGATACAGGCGTCCCTTCTCTATGGATAATTCCCGGGGAAGGCTCATCTGGCCGAACCACACATGCTCCGAATCCCTCAGATTGCAGGTATCCCAATTCTGCATCCAGCCGATCATGATTCGTCTGCCGTCCGGTGCGGCAATAGTCTGAGAAGCATAAAAATCAATTCCATAGTCAATCGCCTGATCATGCTCCTCCCTAAAGGTATGAGTCTCTTCGTCGTATTCTCCGATCAGGCATAATGTGCCGTTTCCATTATGATACTCAAACCCTTTTGGCATCATATCCTGAGGGCTGGTCAGCAGCACATATTTCCCGTCCAGCCCAAAGAAGTCAGGGCATTCCCACATCCTTCCGAACCGCCCCTTGTTTTCGGCCAGGATACTCAGGAAATTCCAGCAAAAGCCGTCCTTGCTCTCATACAATAGGATCCTGCCGTCCTTGTCCTGCGTACAGTTACCTACTACACAGCGATAGCTTCCGTCCGCCTCCGCCCATATCCGGGGATCTCTGAAATCGCTTTTACTTCCGCCCTCCGGCAGATCCCCTGCATCCAAAACGGGATTCTGGGGATATTTCTCATAATCTCTGCCGTCGCCTACGGCAATGCACTGGGTCTGGATATCCCGGTAGCCGCCCTCTATCCGGGGCTCCTTCACCACCCCCGTATACATCAAAAGGTGCCTTCCGTCCGGCAGCTCCAGTGCGCTCCCCGAAAAGCAGCCGTCCTTGTCATAGGCAGTATCCGGAGCCAGTGCCGCAGGTAGATAGCTCCAGTGCAGAAGATCCTTGCTCACCGCATGACCCCAGTGCATGGGTCCCCAAATGGAATCATAGGGATAATACTGATAAAATAAATGATATTCCCCCTTGTAATAGGAAAAACCGTTGGGATCGTTCATCCATCCCACTCTGGGGCATAGGTGAAATGCCGGACGCTCCGCCTCACTTATGCCCCTCTCCATGGTCTCTTCATACTTTCTTGCTTCCCGCAAAGTCTGGCTTACCATATAAATCCTCCTAAATTACTTGCTTTCTTTTTTAAAATCGGCTACTATAGAATCAGTTTGTCTAAATAAAAGGAGTTTTTATGAAATTAAAAGTTACCGTTCAAGATATTGCGGATGCGCTGCAGCTGTCCCGCATCACCGTATCCAAAGTGCTGAACAATTCTCCCAATGTCTCCGACGAAACCAGAGCTTTGGTGCTGAAAAAGGCTCAGGAGATGAATTACAAGCATATAGCTACAAACAAACCCAACAGAAAAGCCAATCTGCAGGCCAAAAGCTTTGCCTTTGTAATGCATATGACCCCCGATGCTTTCCACATCGGCTCAGGGATCATCACCCAGCTGGAGCAGGAGATCCGTATTCAGGGCTACTCCCTTACCCTGCATTCCATTACGGATGATGACATCGCATCCTTGACGCTTCCTCCCAATCTCAATAGAAATCAGACTGCAGCCATCGTCTGTCTGGAATTATTCCATCCTGAATACAGCAGGCTTCTCTGTTCTTTGGGTATCCCCGTGCTGTTCATTGATGCATGCACCGATTTTTATTCCCTGAATCTGGGATGTATCTTGTTGATGATGGAAAACCGCAACAGCACCTGCCATATGCTTTCCGCCCTCTGCCGGAAACACAGCATTACCTCCATGGGCTTCGTAGGCGACTTCCGTCACTGCATCAGCTTCCGGGAGCGATACGAGTCCTTTCTCCTGACAGCCTTGGAATACGGAGCGGAAACCAGTCCTTACAACCTCATAGCCGATGACCGCTTTTACAGTCAGGATGGCTGGATGACAGAACAGCTGAAAAAAATGAACCGTATGCCTCAGCTTTTTTTCTGCGCCAATGACGTATTGGCACATATTCTTATTCAGGCTCTGGCAGAGCTAGGTCTTCAAGCGCCCAGAGACATCATGGTATGCGGCTTTGACGGTATACCCTCCATGAACACCCTCATGAACAGCCTGACCACGATCCACATCCCTTGTCGGGAACTGGGAACATGCGCCGCACAGCTTCTGTTCCACAAGATACAATATCCCGATACCCTTTCTACGTCTATATACCTGAATACCGAAGTTTATTTCCGGGATTCCGCCCCGTGTCCTTCCGCCCCTGCTTCATGCTCCAGACCATGATCTGCCGAAGGGTCCGGCTGCCTTATCTGACAGCCGGACTTCTGACAACTACGTCCTTGAATACCGCTTCTGCATTATTTGCAAAGAATCCCCAATGTACATCGCCTTCAACCGACTTGTAGATCCGATTGCTCAGGGCCTTGGTGTCATCTATATAAAGAACTGCTATTTCATTTTCCATCACCAGCTTCACTTGATATTCCTTATCCGGCTCAAAGATGAAATCAGTGGAAATAAAGGGCTCCACATAAGCGATTCTGGATAGGACACAGCCCTCGTAATGGATGCAATCGTTTTTTGCATCCAGCACCAGTCCGGTATATTTACCGTATTCTTCTCCCTGGCCAAATGCTATCCCGGCATATCCCTCTTCTCCCAGAGAAACCGTACACTCCAGCATTACGACAGGTTCCCGGCTTCCGAATTCCGCCAGAGCCACTTCATCCCCATAGGCGGAAAGTCTATAGCTTCCGGCCTCCTCCTCCACGGTTCCCCATGTTCCGGCCAGAACGGGGCTCTCTTCTTCCGTAAAGTATTCCTTCAGTCCGGAAGGCTCTTTCACCCCTAAGGTACCATCCTCCTTCTGTACAAGTTGATGGATAACCAAGCTTCCGGCCCAATTGTAATTTCCCGTGTCCTTAGGCTCCGGCTTCCGGCCGACCCATCCACAGAGATATCTGTTCCCTTGAAACTCCGCAGTTTTTGCGGCATAAAAGCTAAATCCCGTACCGTCCAGCACATTGTTCTCCGGCTCCACAAAAGGACCGTACATGGAATCTCCTCTGGCATAGTAGGTCACCATGTCCCAACTGTAGAAAAGATAGTACTGATCCCCCATTTTGAACAGATCCGGACATTCCAGCATATACTGTTTTTCAGGGGCATAGAGAGGCTCGCACAAGGTCCACTTAGACAGATCCGTGGAAGTATACCTTGCCACAACGCCACCCAGACTTTCCTCTCTGGCGGCAATCAGCAGCCAGTAGCACTGCTCCTCCTCATTCCAGAAAACAAAGGGATCCCGGAAGTCATCCCCGGAATAATTCTCCGCCGCATAAAAAGTATCCTCCGGAATCTTGGTCCAGTTTACATTGTCATCGCTGACTGCATGCATCACACATTCTCTGTCAATCCCCCTTTCGGGAAAGGAGTCATTATGCCCCGTATAGAAACAGTGATACCTGCCGTCTCTGGCTATTAGCACACTTCCGGTTCCTATGGCAAGGTCAGAGTCATCACCGGAAGCGCCATAGGGAATGACTAATCCGTCATCATGATACTCATAAAAATTGGAAGTGGAAAATTTATAGATGGGATGATATCCCATGCCGTTATGGTCAGTATCATATAAATAGTACAAATGAAGGCCGTCCTCGTCCGTCATCGGCATGACATCGCCGACCCATGCTCCCTCTGAAGTAGGATATAGGCAATAGGATACCTTTTCAAATTTCTCCACATTTCCTGCCTCGCTTTCTTCTGCCTGCCTCTGGGCTGCAGATGACTCCTCCTGCTTCCCCGAAGGTTCCTGCTCTTGTATGCCGGATGAATTCATATCCAGATCCTTGTCAGGAGCGGCCTCCTGCCCTCCGCAGGCCGTAGCCATTGCAAGGCAGGAACCCAAAATCAAGAAAAAGAAGTTCTTTTTCATACATTATTCTCCCAATGTGACGGTTGCGCCCTCTTTGATCTGCTCATCTGCATTTGTGGCGAAGGTACTTACCGGTATTCCGTCCTTCAGTCCCGAGAAAATCGTCCAGTTTGCATCCCAATATTTTTCGATTCCGATGGGCGCAAAGTTGATGTGCTCGGACAAGGTGTTCATCAGATCAACCTGCTCCTGACCGTAGAGAGCGATTCTGGTGTTGTTCTGCCACTCATGCAGCATTTCATATGCCATTCTGGCAAAAACCGCCGCACCTTCCGGGTTTTTACTGGTGGCAGGGATGCAGAAGCCCGTAAGAGATCCTCCACAATCGTAGGTCTCTCCGGAGGGGCCGGTAGGCAGGGGCGCCCACTCGATCTCATAATCACATTCATAGGCTGTGATGGCAGCAAATCCATATTCGCAGGTCATGGCCAGCTTGCCGCTCTTGTAATCACTGATAAACTTATCTCCGTCAGGGATCTGTATGAATTTGTCCTTGATATAGCCGTCCTGCAGGAAGGTAAAGGCCTCTGTAGCCTGCGTGGTAGTATAATTGCTTCCGACGCCGTTCTCGGCTTCGTAATTGATACCTACGATGCCATTGGCGTTCAGCATCTGCACATAAAAGGAATCCCACCAGCCAAAGCCGTAAACATCATTGGTTCCGTCCCCGTCCGTATCACCCGTCAGAGCCAGAGCCGCCTCGCGGAAGGTATCCCAGTTCCAGTTTCCTTCCTTAAAATATTCCATAGGAGTCTTTATTCCCGCCTGACTAAACAGTGTCTTGTTATAGCTGATTACCACCGGCGCCGCATCGGCGCCTACTGCATAGGGAACGCCGCCGAAGGTGAAGGCCTTCGTGGTACTGTCAAACCAGAAATCATCGTTCAGGTCAACATACTTAGAAATGTCCTGAACCACATGCTTTGCGCCATATGTAGGGAAATTCTGGTCATGAGCCTGAGCCAGATCGCATACCTCTCCGGAATTGACCATACTGATCACCTGCCCCTGCTGTTCACCCCAGCCCACTCCGATCACCGTCACGGTACCGCCGTATTTCTCCTCAAAAGCCGCCTTGGTGGACCATACCAGATTGAAGGCATCCGGATCCTCCTGCAGAGTGTTGTTCCACGCCTCTTCGGTGGTATCCCATACGATCACCAGATCGGCGTTCTCAAGGCTGTCCGGCAGAGCGCTGGCGGCGCCGGAACTGTCACCGTCGGCATTGCCCTCTTCTGCGCTGCCGCCTTCATTTGTGCCGCTTTCGCTCTTGCTCTCCGTACCGCTGTTTCCGGGAGCGCTGCTGCCTTCATCAGGGGCATCCCCTCCGCAGGCCGCAAGAGACAGAGTGCATGTGATTGCCATCATCACTGCCAAAAATTTCTTTTTCATTTTGTCCTCTCCTTTTCTTTTCATGATAGATGGTTATTTGATGCCAATATGTTCAATGCTGTCTGCAAGCTTCCTCTGGGTCACTATGTACAGCAAAAACATCGGAAGTATGGTAAGAAGGCATCCTGCCTGAATCCTTGTCTGAATCCTGATGGGATCCGTGGTCGTCTGGCCTCCTATAACCGCCGCCAGATCCACCCTGAGGGAGGATAGGGCCACGATCAATGTCCTCTTGCCGGTTCCCAGCAGCTGTTTGGACAGATAATAGTCATTAAAATGCCATACGAAGGAAAACAGAAATACCGTTATGATCGCATTCTTGGCATTGGGAAGCATGATATACAGAAATGTCCTCAGAGGGCCGCTTCCGTCCACATAGGCGGATTCCTCCAGTGCCGCAGACATTCCCTCGAAAAACTGCTTGAAGATGTAGATATACAGCCCGGAGCGGATGCCCGCCCCCAGCGCAGAGGGAATGAAGAAGGACAGATTGCTTCCCACCAGATTGATCATGGTTTCGCTTCCCGTGATCTTGGAGAACAACGTCATGACTCCCAGAGGATCAAAATACCTCATGTTCATATAATAAGGCAGAATAATCGTTTGCGTGGGCACGATCAGGGTCAGGATCACGCAGGCAAAGAAAAAGCTCTTTAGAGGGAACTTATATCTTGCGAACCCGTATCCTGCCAAAGCGCAGGACACCACATCCAGCACCGCACAGCCCAGCCCTATCCCCAGACTGCGCACCAGTGCATCCATATATTTCATTGTCTTGAAAGCATCCGTAAAGCCCGTTGCCGATAAGTGCTTCGGTATCCATATGACACTGGGATCATAGGAATCTATAGGAGCCTTTACCGAGGCGCTTATCATATAAATCACCGGATAGATCAGCTGATATGCCAGCAGTATCAGAATTGCATATCTGGCGATTGTCCCTGCCCATTTACCGGTTTTGAGACGATACAGCAGCTTCGATTTCAGAGCTTCCATTTTATCGGTTTTCATCTTTCCTGCCGTTTTGACGGAATTGACCATATTTTTTACCTCTCTGTCTATCGTTTTGTATCTGCCCGGCATTGCCGTTTTCAGAATGCCCGGCCCCGCCGAACCCTTATTCTGGTTCCGCGGCCGGCTCAATTTTCCGGCCGCACGATGAACCGCTTCATTGCCAGATATACGATTACCAGCACAACCGCAATCATCAGGAAATACAGAATGGAAAGCGCACTGGAATATCCGAACCGTACATTGGAAAACGCCATGTTATATATCATCTGGATGATTGTGTTCCCGAAATCCGAGAAAATGTCAATCACGCTGTATACGATATTCAGCAGGATCATCGGCGTCAGCATGGGCAGCGTGATCTTGAAAAACTGCTCCAGCGCATTTGCGCCTTCTATTTCGGCTGCTTCATATACATAAGAGGGTATATTGTGCAGCCCTGCAAGAAACAATAGAATCTGTACGCCGGAACGCCATGTCAAGTCAAAAATCTTGCTGATGACATTATTGATGAACCCGATTATATCCGGCGGCAGCCCCATGGAAGTAAACAGTCCCGTCAGTCCGCCTCCCGAAAACAGATATACCGTCTCCGCACCTTTCACGCCACTCGAAAATACATCTGTCTTCATAATGTCCATCAAAACGCCTGATCCGATGATCACCGGCAGGAACGCGATTGCCCTCATGGTGGTTCTTCCCACATATTCTTTTTTCAGCAACAGCGCAAAGCATATGCTGTATACCAGAATCAGGGGAACCGTCACCAGATCCTTCAGGGAGTTGGCGCACTGGATCAAAAAGTCCGTATCCCGGAATAAAGCGTAGGAAAAATTGTATGTTCCGATCCATTCCCCTACCATTCCCTCCGGCGTCGTCTTCAGATCCTGAAACGCATACAGACAAGACTGTACGAAGGGAACTACGAAAAAGAGCAGGAATCCCAGCAGCCACGGTGCAATAAACAGAAAACCGTAAACTTTCTTTTTCTGATAATATGGAATCCTCTTTTTCATGTCTACTCATCTCCTTCCCGGACAAATCCGCAGGCCGGAATTCTGGTTCCGTTCACGACGGCCTCCTCCTGTCCGTAATTGACGTACACGGTGACCCCATTTGCGAAGGTAGTGGAATAAACCCCCCCGCCCAGATTCCTATGGCTGCTGATCCTCTGGCCCAATACGCCTTCAAGATCCTCCAGCTCTCCCAGAACGCTCTCTATCGTCTCTTTCCAATCCTCCCAGCAGAGAGAGAAGTACTTCTGGTAATCCGTATCCTGCAGAGCGTCCCTCTGAGCGGTCATCAGCACAAAGGTAGGACTGACGCCGTATTCCACAGTCTTCAGCAGCATCTGTCTGGTGTTCCCGCTTTCATTCACGGGTGCGCTGTACAAGGCGGCAGATCCGCCCACGACCATTTCATAAAAAGGCACCGCCTCATCCTCAACGTCAAACTGACTGGAAAACACAGGGACTTCCGTTATCACGTCCGCATAGGGGAACGCATAGGCATATGCGCCTTCAAGCAGCAGGCTTTCCGTAGAGGAGGACGCCATCTCCAGAGCCTTTTCCCAATATGCCCCTGTCTCATTGTCGGATATGCTTTCAGATCTATAGTCTGCATACAGCTTATTGGAAATGCCGGTCAGGCCCAGTCTTCCTACGCCCCTCTTTTCCACACTGGCAAGCAGCGAAGACATGATCTTTTCCTCATACTGAGGAGAAACCAGATAATATGGCCTTCCTCCCGTGTCCTTGTTTCCCGAGGTAAGCATATAATCATATTGTACAGAAGCGGACTTGGATACATTTCTCACGCCCTGATAATCACGGTATCCGTTTCCCGACTTTCGGATGGTCACGGTATCATATACGGGGTAGAAAGCAAGTCCTGCCCCTTTCAATGCCTCCGCCATCTTGTTGTAAGCCTTCTTTCCGCCCAATGCCCCCTCATAGGTCAGGCTTGTGGGGATCTTGTTCATGGAACCGCCCTTTTCCAGATAGCGCATACTGATCTGAAAGGTATTCCCTGCCTTCTGCTGCAGCTCCAGCGCCGTCTCCCTTAACACATCGTAGGGCGTCAGCGCTTTTACCGCACGATAGGGCACTCCCAGAAAGGTTTTGCTCACCTCGACTCCTCCCAAGAAGGTCAGGTTCATTCTCTTCTGCTCCTCCGACGCTGTCCGGGGCATTCCCTTTTCGTCCGTCAGATACTGTCTGTACCGAGCTGCCATCTCATTATATCCCGCATCCTTTTCCAGAAAGAAATAGGATACCTCATAACAAGGGAACTGATTGTGCTGGGGCGACAGCATGATCACCGACTCTTCCTTGTCGCTGCCGGACAGAAGCGTATTGCTCTCGCTCTGTATGTACAGCACGTTGGTGTATACGGCGTTGCTGCTGGTAAGCTTTCTGGCCACCTCCGCCTTGATCTCCGCCTGATATTCTCCCTCCGTGATCACTGCCAGCAGCGCATTGCCGCCTTTCCGGATACCGAATACCGGCATGGTTGCATTCTGGGTGACCAGAGTACTGTTCTGCAGGTTCAGCGCAAGATTCCTTCCGTACACCTTCTGGGAATAGGATTGATAATTCTGCTTCTGATTATTATAGTAGATCAATGCTCCGGAGCCGTCCGGCACCAGCATATACCCCTCTTCCTCCAGAGAGCCGGCTCCGAAATAAGGCAAAAATATGATGCTCGCAACCTGCAGACTGCCATGCTGTTGTATCTGGTCGCTGAAGATCCTTGCCACAAAACGATCCTCCTGAATTCCGAAGAAACAAGGAATCTCAAATCCCTGCTTCGCAAACTGCAGGTTCACATACACCCCGTCGTCCCCGTATTCATAGGTATAGGTATCTGCCATAACCGACTCGGCATAGCTGTTTGCAGTATAATAATTGCTCTGATCATCCACATAGGAGAGTTCCAGAAGCGACTGTATGCGCGTCTTGTTCTGGCCGAACGCAATGGAATCCTCCGCCGCATTCTCCGGATTGCTTCTCCACTCCGCTCCGGTAGCCTTATCCTTTACCCGCAGCTGCATAAGGGATGGTTCAAAATACAGCTCCAGCGCCTGATTCTCGGCCGCCAGCTCCCAGCCCTCGGGAATCCCCTGCACCGCTTCCGGCTTCCATGTCATTTCTTCTTCGCTTTCCTCCTGAGAAGTCTGGTTCAGAAACACCACAAAGCCTGCAAACAACCCGAACATGGCCAGATAGATCACACCCTTCACCAGAAGCCTGCCGATCTTCTTACTATTCTTCTTCACAATTGTCACCCCCCTAGCTCATCCGGAACGTGATTTCTTTCACCACGGTCATCACAAAGCCATACAGATCTGTTGCCAGATTGCCCACCAGCATGATCAGGAACAGCAATATAAACATGATAAATATCGTGCAGATGCAGCTGAACACATTCTGGGTAAAGCCGTACTCGTGCATGGTCATGAGGCCGATAAAGAGGATCACAAGGCTCCATGCCGCCCCGAATATCTGTACATATCCCCCGAAGGGCTCCTCCTTAACCAAGATATTGCTCAGTAGCACGGACAGGATATTTCCCATGATAAACGGAACGCAGCAGTATGCCCCATAGATCCAGATGTCCCGGAAACGCCCTGTGCCGTTCATCAGCATAGCCACGATCCAGTTGGAAACCACAAAGAGTACAAAGGGCAGAAGCACGCTGATAAACTGCAGGAATACATTCAGATCGCTGAGCTTGTTGTTGTTGAATATATATCCTGTATTCTGGCGCTGGAAAATGGAGGCCAAAAACAGCACTGTCAGGATCACAATGGTGAGGATTTTATTTCCCTTTTCCTTAAAACGGATATCATAGGAGCAGTTAAAAGGGTGCATTATCGTATAGAAAGGGTTGGTAGCAGACTTTTTCTCTCTCATTTCTTTTTCCTCCTTACGATCCGTTATATTTTCTCGGAATCTTTAGCCCCCATTCTATAAGGCTATTCAGACCCTATCTCAAAAAAATCACCCACT
>RAZA01000088.1 GCA_003612485.1 bacterium D16-50 | reverse complement strand
TTACATTAACTGCTTGAAAAAAACTTTTTAAACATTTTTCGTTTTACCTATTGACATTTCTTAGCTGGACTATCTACAATAACTTTTATTTCATCAACTATTTGCTGAACACTTTTATTATCTGTATTGATAACATAATCGCCTTCATATGGTTTTAAATGTAACCAGAAAAAAGAACATTCATTTGCATCTCCACGTTTTTTATGACGTTCACGCAAAGTTTCCTCTGAACAGGTCAGGGTAATGCCAATAACAGAATAATCTTTTGCCGTTATATCTTTTAGTATCGCTTCACGAATTGTTTTGTCCACAACAACCACCGACGAAAAAAAGACATAATCAAAACCAGAGTTTAAATATGTTGATAGCGCGAATGACATTGTTTTATCACCATTTCTCAACCTTGGATCATCAACCGAAAACGGATTGACGCACCATGCCCAATCGCCATCAAAATAGGCACTGTTCTCATAAGAAGTAAAAAGCTTCTGTGTCACTGTCGTTTTCCCCACACACGGAGAGCCTGCTATAATAATCAATTTTTGTTTTGACATCTATAGTCCTCCCATCAATCATTTGAAATTCTACAACAATATGCCTGATTATACCACTTCCATTTCCAATTTTCCACAAAAATAAAGGGCATGACAACCGCCACACCCCACATTTCTTATCGCTCCAACGTCTTCTCAATCTTTTGTTCCTGCTCTTTCAAGTCATTCTGCTTCTCATACAGATTATTGCGCTCTTTACAGAGTTCTTTCATGCGCTCCAACTGCGCCTATTCTCTGCCTAAATGACGCTCCAAACGTCCTAATTTTGGCTTTTACATATCGAACACGGTATCTTGGGTGTATTCTACATCTGATTTAATTGCGTCATAGACTTTAGCTGTCAGCATATACTCCTTACCGGATAATCCAATCAAACCATCCTTCACAAGATTATTACAGCTTTTTCGTGCCTCGGCTATAGGTAACTGTGTCAATCCCTGAACTTTCGACAATATGATTCTTTTATTATCTGTCAAATACCGCAATATCATTAGTTCTGGCAACGGCAGAATCTTTTGCAGCTTGTCTTGCTCGCTAGCAATAAGGAAAATGTAATAAACATTCTATTCGCATACAAACTGAAATTCACTCCTTTCCTAAAAATAAAATAATTCTTCAAACTTTTTATCCAATGCGATACATAGTACCAGTGCCAATTTAGCCGTTGGGTTAAACTGTCCTGTTTCAATAGAACTAATCGTGTTACGAGATACACCAACCATTTCTGCCAGTTGGCTTTGTGATAACTTCCTCTCTGCTCGTACTTCTTTGAGATGATTTTTTAATATAAGCTTATCTTCCAAATCATCACCACCTTATAAGATCGTAGATGACACAATCAAATCATAGATATGCCCTATAGAACATGCAGATACAAATATCGTGTAAGCGATTGCCATCACAAGATCATGCTTACGACGCAGTTTTATATATTTCGCCCAAAATGTTGTCATATTTGCACTGAAAACAAGTGCCCAAATACCCCAATTTGTACCACCGCCGACAAATATCTGTACGACAAAAAAGATTGTTGCAAGAACCATCATTACTATGACTGCACTTGTACTAGCCTGTTTTAAAACTTCTTTCTCATAGATGTCCTTATTTCTATTTTCCGCTCTGCTTTTCTCCAATATCTCTTCCTTGTTCATATAAAAACCCCCTAATAGAATTACCAAGTTTTCTTGGCATATTTTCATAATAGCACCGCCAAGTTTTCTTGTCAATACTTTTTACCAAGTTTTCTTGTCAAAAATATGGGACACGGCAATCGCCATGTCCCACATTTTCTATCTCTCCAATGCCCTCTCTATCTGCTGTTTCTGCCCTTTCAAGTCGTTCTGTTTTTGATAAAGATTCTTCCGCTCTTTGCAGAGTTGTTTCATACGCTCCAACTGCGCCCGCACTCCCTCCCGGCAATCCGGCTTTATCTTTTTGTATTCTCCAGTCAAATTGCGGATTGTATTATTGTTTTCCTTTATCTGTTCCGAAAAACATACCCAGTCTATCAGAATAATCGTAAACGGTAGATAGTGCGTACCTCGACTATGGAGGCAAAATATGTGACAATAGACTATATTTCTATCACA
>RAZA01000087.1 GCA_003612485.1 bacterium D16-50 | reverse complement strand
AGCGTGACGTTTGTATACCCTATATGCTGTGTATAACTCAAAGCAGGCCTTAAATCGCCATTTGTGTCCATACTGCTGCGTTTTTATAATAATGTCCGTCAATGCATTTATAAACAGTAACGCCCATCACATTGTACGAAAACAAAACAATCGAACCAAAGGTATTGGATGTTTTTTCGGCGATCATGTAATAATGGGTTGCATAGATGACACTGCCGGCGGACATCCCATATGGTAGTTTGCCATATATGTCTTTGATCACAATATCTATGTTGATTGTCTCATCGTCATGGTTGTACATCCCGTAGTCAATGACCCTCAAGCGGGAATTCATGCTTGCCATACCCGTGTTTAGCTCAAAAATGAACGCATATGAGCATCAGAATTGATCTGGTGCTGGTATGTGTTTATTTTTGCACAAAAATCACAGAGAGGAGGAATAAGGCTTATGGTCAGAGATAGTCCCGAATAGCTAAGATCAGTATAAAACCTATGTCAGGATGAAAGGAGGGGAGTACAGTATAGTGACAACGGAAGAGATAGCAATGAGGATAGAGGGGCACGAGCACGAGATCAGGTCCCTGAAGCACCGGATGGACAGTCAGGAGGAGGAGAGCAAGTCCATCCAGCAGCTGGCGGTGTCGGTGGAGAGGATCGCCCTGAGCACGGAGCACATCATGCAGGAGCAGAAGGAGCAGGGGGAACGGCTGAAAGTGCTGGAGAGGGAGCCTGCGGACGCCCATAGGCAGATCAAGATGTCGGTGGTCACGGCGCTCATAAGTGCTGTAGTAGGCGCTGCCGCAGCGGCGGTGCTTGTATTACTGTAGGTTCAAATGTACAAGAAAGAGAGGAGAGAACAAGATGGATATCAGTTTTTTGCTTGAGATGGTCAACCCTATTATTCTGGGGATCTGCCTATTGACCGGGTACGCCCTGAAGACGGCGTTCGATAGGTTCCCCAACCGGTATATCCCGCTGGCGGCCATGATCTGCGGCACCCTGCTGGCAGTGCTGATGCACATGCACAGCGGGATCAATGCGCAGGTGGTGCTTGGGGGCATGATAAGCGGCCTCGCATCCACGGGGCTGTACGAGATGCTGCGCAACCTGCTCAGGTTTGACGGGAAGAGCAGCGGGAAGTAGGTCATGGGTATCTGTAAGCCTTCCGACAGCCGATGCCGGAAGGCTTACAGAACCATATTTTTATCTAAGGAAGGAGAGAGAAGATTATGGCTAAGAAGATCATAGCGCTGGACGCAGGCCATGGGATGGGGACTCTGGGCAAGCGCTGCCTGCGGAGCATAGACCCGGCCCAGACAAGGGAATGGTATCTCAATGATAGGATAGCCGACCGGGTGCAGGAGCTGCTGGGGGCATACGACTGCAGCGTGCTGCGGGTGGACGACACTACGGGGGACAAGGACATCAGCCTTGGGAACCGTGTCAGGGCGGCAAACAACGCGGGGGCGGACATCTACATATCCGTCCACCACAATGCAGGGATAAACGGCGGATCCGGGGGCGGCACAGTGGTGTACTATTACAATGATTCCGAGATGCGCGCCAAGGCTCAGCGGCTCTACGATGCGGTGGTGGGAAGCACGGGGCTGGCCGGCAACCGCAGCAGCAGGGTGGCAGTGGGCAACCTCTATGTGATCAGGTATACCAGGATGCCGGCCCTGCTGCTGGAGAACGGCTTCATGGACTCCACAAAGGATACGCCGATCATCCTGACGGAGGCCCATGCCGAGAAGACCGCTCAGGGGATCGTGGGCTTTCTGGCAGCGGAGCTGCCCCTGAGAAAGAAGGACGCCGGGCAGCAGGCGGGGAAGCCCTCTGGAGGCCAGAACGGAAGCAGCCTGCCGGGCAGGAAGGAGGTATACTACCCTGCCTACGCTGGCAAGAAGACCACTCTGGCCCCTGCGCTGGCCAGCATCGGCGTAAACAGCTCCTATGCTTTTAGGGCAAAGATCGCCAAGGCAAACGGAATCAGCGGTTACATCGGCACGGCGGCACAGAACACCCACATGTACAACCTGCTGGTGGCTGGATTGCTCAAAAAGGTTTGATCTGACAAGTTTCTACTATAAAGGTCGTCGTGGATCAACGGCCATGCCGACCTTTTTTATGGGTAGTGTAAAAAAGTTTGTGTCTTAGGTAAAGAATGGCTCCTTTTTGGTAAGAATCAAGATATGGAAATTCTTATCGAAAAGGAG
>RAZA01000086.1 GCA_003612485.1 bacterium D16-50 | reverse complement strand
GGAGGATGAGGAACTTAGAAAAACAGCGTAACCTTTCAACTTTTTTTGTCTAAAGTATTGACATAAGTCCAACCTTACCACCCGAAAAAGAAAACAAGCCTATCGGTGTATGGAGACAGCGACACAAACACTACTTGCAAGAGCATAAAAGAGCAACCTATACTACCCTGCTCACAAGCGGCAAGCTGAACAGCTATCTTGCCGATATTGATGAGCAGGCAGAAACGATGTTTTCTCAGTTGGTAAAACAGATGGCAGAGCGTGAGGGCATGAGGGCGTGACGGATCAGTTAAAAGCAGAAAATGCCTTAGAATGGACGGGGCGAATGAATAACATTCGGGCGTGTGCGATGGAGCTTGTCAATGAGGAAATCATCTACAATTAAAGAATTGTAACGCAAATAACCGTAAAATTGTGGTGGGTAGGGATAAACTCCCAACTCATCTTTTTTGCTCTCTTAGCCGATTAAACAGGACGTTTTGACACCGAAAATCGTTACATACTCCACTTGTTTGTCGCAATCTCTTGACTTTTTGAACCGCGTTCAGTATAATGTAATTGAACGGTGTTCAATAGGGGGTACAGTGTGGATAATAAAGAAGCAATCATAGAGGCAACGATTAAACTCATTGAGGAAAAAGGGGAACATTTAGAAGAAGTTACAGTTCGTGAGATATGCAAAAGAGCAGGTGTTGGATTAGGGCTTGTAAATTATCATTTTGGAAACAAGGATAAACTCATCGATCAATGTATTGAGCGCATGATAAACGGAATAGTTGAGCATTTTCAGAGTATACGAGAGAAAACAGACGATTTTACTCCTTTTGAGAAGTTGGAGTATCTCGGCAATATGACGCTTGGTTTTATGTTTGAACATTATGCCATTTCCAAAATTTCTGTTCTTACCGATATACAGTCACCGAAAGAAAATGACAACACTTACAGAACTTATGCGGCATATCTTCCACTTGTTGCAGCCTGCTGTCCTGACCTTGATGAAGCGGCGATAAAGCGAAAGACGCTGTATTTAATTACCGTTATGCAGCAAATGTTTTTGCGATACGAAATCATATCGCAAATATTGGGGATTGACCTTAGACAGAAAGAAAATCGCAAGAATTTTCATACACAAGTTTTACACGATATTTTGGAGGTATAAAGAGTGAATATAACAGTGATAAATGGAACAGAAAAACACGGAGTTACCTACCGTTTAAAAGAGATGTTTTTAGCAGAATTCAGGGATAAAGCGACTATTACAGAATATTATCTTCCCAAGGACTGTCCGAGCTTCTGCACTGGCTGTCTGAGTTGTACATTAAAGGGTGAAAGCACTTGCAAGGTCGCATAATATATTGGGAAAATTGATAAATCACTTTTGGAAGCAGACTTGATTGTAATGACCTCCCCTGCCTATGTGTTTCACGCTACGGGAGCAATGAAAGCACTTCTTGACCATTTTACTTACCGCTGGATACCGCACCGTCCTGCTCCTGAAATGTTTGGAAAGCGTGCAGTCATCATAACGCAATGCTTAGGCAACGGAGCAAAATCTGCGTCAAAAGATATTAAGCATAGTTTATCTTGGTGGGGAATTTCCAAAATCGGAATATTTACCGGCGCTTTAATAAGCGATATTGTTTTGGAAAAGCTTTCCCGAAAGAAACAAGCCGAGCTTACGAGAAAGATTTAAAAACTATCCCGAAAGTTTGCTTATATAGATTATACAAAGCCCGCACACACAAATTTGATTACGAAATTCAAGGTTTTCTTCTGCCGTATGATGCAGAAATCCATACATAAATCAGACTCTGAATACCTTGACGGGAAGTATTGGGCGGAATAGGGGTGGCTTGACAGCGGCAGACCATGGAAATAATGGGGGAATAAAATGGAAAAATCATATTCTGAATGGGTACGCTACCCTATCTGTGGTAACAAGACTCGGACAATGATACGAAAAGATACTGAATTGATAAATTTTCCTTTATACTGCCCGAAATGCAAGCAGGAAAGCTTGTTAGATGTGAAAGAAATGACGATGTTTGTTCGTAGTGATAAAGATTAATGATTTTGAAGATAACTTGAAATTCTAAGCAAAATAGTTTATAATCTTGATTGGAACAATTGTTATTATCTACAGCGATATGATTGGCAAAAACCTTGGGTTAAACCTGAAAATTATGTAACATTGTTATATTATGGGGAGTCTACACTTTCATATACTATTTTATTGAAATTAAGAAAGGAGACCAGCTATGAAAAGTCAAGTCTAAATTAGCAAAAAATGTATTTTCCGTATCGGTGGTAAAAAAGGG
>RAZA01000085.1 GCA_003612485.1 bacterium D16-50 | reverse complement strand
CTGAAGCGTGGCATGGGGCCTAAGGCAGAGGGATGACGCAGCATAGGACATGGACATATTTGACGCATGCAGCCTTTCTGCGCACCATGGCGTTCGATGAGTCGTAAAACGATGCATGGGAGGAGCAGCTATTGTGAATACACATAGCGAGATGAGCTGCCAGCCGTTTGGGGGAAGGCGGCTGGCGGAGCTGAAGGGCATGCATGGGGAGACCATAGCCAATGAGATCGGGGACTGTGATTCCTTTTATGGAGACAGAAAAGTGAACCATTTCTATTTCTGTAGGGAGGGAAGGTGATGGGCAAAAGTATTGTGTTTGGCTTGATTCTGGCGGGCATATGCATGGTGTCAGGATGTCATGGAGGAGAGAAAGAGAGGATGGTATTAGGGACGGATACATTTGTCCTAGGGCTTGATGCGGTGAGATGTATGGGCGGAATAGCTGAGACTGCCAGACTGGAATGCTGTGCGAGACAAATCGAGAAGATAATATCCTTTGAAAGATTTTTGTATGGACATTCATGTGTTCCGAAGGAGGGACAGAAGAAGGAGACAGACATCTATTATGACTTGGCAGAGAGAAAAATATATTTTTGTATAGAAGATTCAACATTCCTATATGATGCGCAAAGATTATCGGGCTATGACCGGTACGGAATATCTCGTATAGAGATGCCCGGCGATACAGTGAAGACATAAGGGGCATCTTCATGCAAATGGATAGGGCGGACAGTTGTAAATTATGGGATCGAGAAAGAGTACCAACTTCCTGAACTGTCAACAGATGACTATACATGGATTGACGAAGCGATAGCAGAAATAGAGATCCGGTTTGCAAAACGGCAAGAGCGTTTTGATTATGATATCTATTTGGGTGACTTTCTCAGAGGTAACGAGGAAGAGATAGAAGGTGTCATAGCTGCGTTAGCTGCAATTGGAAAAGGGAAGTGTTATGTTCGGGTGAAGATTGTGAGAAAACAAGACGGCCATGACATTTGGATGTATCCGTCGTCTTTTGGACAGCCGGGTGTGCTGGAGGAGAACCAGTGCTATGATGAACAGATCGAAAACATTCTGGAGCTGGACAAGCTGGTGGGGCATATAGAGAGGTAAGGCAGACGAGGGCAATGAAGTGTTTCGGATCAATGTTCCGAGATCATTGTCCTCAGGCCATTGTGCAGGCTGCAATAAGGTGGTGAAATATAAATGAGATGGCTGTGCCTAAGGCAGCGCAAGGTAGCCAGATGTGGTGACAAGGGGGCCTTAGGCACGGCTTGTACATTTCAATGGATTATATTTGATATGGAGGATGGATGCGTGGGAGTTAGGATAGGCAGAGTGCTTGGAGTATTGTGCTGCATAGGCATATTGCTTTATATAGCGGCCTATCGTTTGGGTGACAATAGGACGATAGACTATGGACAATATTTGAGAAAGACATGGGTGGTGGATGCTTGGCATGGTGGAGAAGATCGATATCACGCGTGTTTTAGCTTCGTAATTATGGACATAAAGGATGGGTTTGTTGAGGGGCTGTACGATGCCACGGGCTATATAGGCTTGAATCATATGCGTCGGAAGTTTCAAGGGAAGATGAAGGGGCAAGCTGTGGAGTGCAGTCTTTATGGGGCATCGGGCATTATCGGGATGATGGAATTGACCTTCTTGGAAGAAAATCAAATAGAGGGCGTAATTATTATAGATGAAGGAGCACACCGTTCTTTAAAGTTTACATTCAGGCCATATAGCCTTTATGATGTGAAAGATCTGTATATAAATCCGTCTGGCAATTTTACACGCAAGTCAGCAGAAATAGACACATGGGGAGAGGTCAATCTTGTCGCAGGCATCATTGATGGCTATAAATCATATCCGGCGGTTTTCATGACGGATGCCAGTGACAATATACTGTTCCGATTTGAGTCGGGATATCAGACGGCGAGCGAGATATATGATGTCAGCGTGGACGACTATGACGGAGATGGACTGGATGATGTGAGGATCGTGAATTATTTTCCATACGAGGAAGACAGCATCTATATCGATCGGACTTTTTATCAGACAGAGGAGGGGCTTTTTGAGGAAAAGAGGTAGGCATCTTGCAATCGACCTGCCGGAGAAGATCGGGGGGAGGGGTCTGGGCGGCCAGAGCTGGGAGAGATACCGTAAATACGGCGGTACTGCCGCTGCGGTGGGGACGATCGGCATAATCATATACCTGCTGCGCCTATTGCTGGCATAGCAGCGGCGGGGCAGGAGCAAGAAGGATACGAGGAGGGACAGAGATGAGGATAGGGATGAAGGAGAAGAGGAGGCTGGTCAACGAGGTCCTCGTTCCGGTCA
>RAZA01000084.1 GCA_003612485.1 bacterium D16-50 | reverse complement strand
TCATGAGGTAAGCGCCTCGTGGACGCTCCCTCCCGAACCGTGCGGGCACCTCTCGATGCACACGGCTCTCCATATGCCGTCAACTAACAAAATCAGTCTTTTCCGTGTATCTCACGGTGGCACGCTGGGCATACTGCCAGCGTTTTCCTGCGATTCTTTAGCATAACTTTTTCCCACTCATATTCACCGTTAAGGCTTTTCAGCCGTTTTACCTGATGAATCTCCACGTCATTTGTGTACTGCCCGCAGAGTTCGCAGGTTTTGTAGCGCAGTTTTGCCGCTATACGGTTTGGCCTGTCATACCGCTTGTAAGCCGGTAGAATATCTGCCTGCGGCACATTGGGCTTATCCTTGCGGATAAAAGGCCCTCTGTAAAATACGCTCTCTTTCATACCGCTTTTTGTCTTATAAATGACTGTAAACCGTCCATCTCTAAAATATTTCTTCTTAATCTTTCTGGTCTTTGTGCGGTATTTATTTGCAAATGTTTTCAGCATACTGTAATGCATCAGACTCGCAAACTTACTCATTGCGCATACATTACATGCCAGTGAGTAATAATTGTACAGACCTCTGATTTCAGAGTTGTATTTTGACAAAATTTCTATGTCTTTGCGGTTAATGAGCTGTGGTCTGTGAATGGCTTTCCAATGCTCTTTGTGTGTAACTTTGTCTTTCTTGATACGGATCGCACCATACTCCAATAGTTTCGATTCCCATTTCTCATGCGGCATATATAGTTTCACTGCGCCGCTGTATCCCTTCACTTTCCTGCCCTGACGTTTTGTGACTTCCTGACTTTTTGAGATAGAAACATCATAGCCAAGAAACCTCGCCCGGTCAGCTGCGTGGGTGATTTTGGTTTTCTCCACTGACAATGTAAGGTTCAGTTTTTCTTTGAGGAACACGGCTAAATCTGCTTTTAAAACTTCTGCATCCTGTTTGCTCCCGATAATGCTTATGATAAAATCATCCGCATAACGGACGTATTGCAGGTTTTTGTAAGTTTCATCCCGAAACTGCTTAGACGGGATTTCCCTCTGCTTCTCCCGCAGTCTGCGTAATTCCCCTGCACGTTCTTTCTTTTCGGCTTCACTAAGGCTGTCCCATACTTCCCTGTTCTGGCGCATAAACCTCTGCACCTCACGGTTCCGTCTGGCGTATTCCAGATTCACTTTGCGGTTTATCCTGTTTCCTTTTATAAAGCCTGCCTTGTATTCCTCCACGTACATATCCAGTTCATGCAGATAAATATTTGCCAGAACGGGACTGATGCCGGAACCCTGCGGAGTGCCGCAGTATGTCCTGTTGTACTGCCATTGTTCCATATATCCGGCTTTCAGGAATTTCCACATCAATGAGATAAATGCTTCATCATCAATGCGCCTGCGCAGGATATCAATCAGCACATGGTGGTCAAAGCTGTCAAAACATGCCTGAATATCCCCTTCCACAAACCAATTTGCCCCGGCGAATGTCCGCTGTATCTGTTCTAGGGCTGTATGACAGCTCCTTTTCGGGCGGAATCCGTGGGAATAATCGGAGAAAGTGTGTTCATAAATACTTTCCAATATCATTCTGACTACTTCCTGCACCAGCTTGTCATCCCCGGAAGGAATCCCAAGCGGACGCTTTTTACTGCTGTTTTTCTTCGCAATATATGTACGCCGTGCAGGTTTTGGGCGGTAGGAACGGTCTTTCAATGCGCTGATGATACGCTCTATTCTCGGACTGCTCATCCCGTCCAGTGTTTCACCATCCACACCCGGCGTCATGCTCCCCTCATTGGCATAGATATTCCTATATGCCAGTAGGTAAAACTCCGGGTTGTACAAGTTCCGGTAAAGTCTTTGGAACTTATACGATAAATCTTTAGACTGTTTGTTTAGGCTATTTAATACATCAGTTGGATTTCTCATGATGCCTCACGCACCTTCCTTTCTTATTTGTATTAAAGACATACTGCTCCCCTTCGTCATGTGGGCGGCTCTCCCGCTTCCGTTTTTACGGCTATCCCTGTAAATCCAGAGTCCACGGGCTACTATGGGAGCTGTGTAACCATGCCCGCAAATGGGCGGGTTTAGGTCATCCCCGGTAGCATATGCCATACATAGCGTTCCGTGTTGTCGGTAATCTTTGTAGATATGTGGCGTTCGCCGTTCAACCTAATCTAAGGCTTGCCTTGCTTTGGATATCCCACGCCTGCCGACAATCGAGCGACAGCCGCCAAAGCACCATGCGTTTCATCTTCTTTCGCACGTAGGCCAGATACTCCCAGGCTCCGGCTACCAATCAAGCAGTTTAGCTTTCATCCTCATACACGGATTTTCATCCCTGCATAAAACAGCGGTTAGAAGATTACGCCATTCTATGCCCGTTATAGCCTTGATAACTATAACAACGACATGCTACACTCCCCAGAGGGTTTCCCCTCACGGATAAGTCGTGGAATGATAGACAGTAAATTTTTCACCTTCCTTTCTTTGATATCTTTGTCTACCGCTTGCTAAAGGCGGCTTATGGCATACACCCTAACGGGCGCACAAT
>RAZA01000083.1 GCA_003612485.1 bacterium D16-50 | reverse complement strand
TGAATATTCCGGCTTCCGTGTCCCTACTGTCCGGTAATAGGAAACCGCAAATCCGTTCTTAAGGAAACCGTCATTCCGGAGATAGAAACCATTAACATATATCCTTTAGAATGTAAGCATGCACCGTAAGGTGTAAATACATTCTAAGGAGGGTCATTATCATGACCAAGTATCGAGAAATTCTGAGATTATCAAATCTCGGTCTCAGCCAGCAGAGCATCGCTGACAGCTGCGGTGTCTCCAAGAAAACGGTTAACCGTGTCCTCAAGAAAGCCAAAGAGATAAACATTTTCTGGCCTCTTGATGCAAACGATACCGATGCCGTGCTTGCGGAAAAGCTATTCCCATCTGCGGACAAACCCATCGCATCCAATAAGCGGATGCCCGACTTTGCTTACATCCGTAAGGAACTTCTGCGTAATGGTGTAAGCAAAAAGCTGTTATGGACTGAGTACATGGAGGACTGCCGTGCAAATGGCGAAGAACCCCTCATGTATTCCCAGTTCTGCTACCACATCCAGCAGGATGAGCAGAAACACCGTGCAACCATGCATATCAACCGGAAACCCGGCGAGCAGGTTGAGGTTGACTGGGCAGGTGACCCTGCCACGGTCATCGACCCGGATACAGGCGAGATCCTGAAAGCCTATGTCTTTGTCGGCGTCATGACCTACAGCCAGTATGCATACGTCGAAGCGTTTCTGGACATGAAGCAGAAATCCTGGATCTCTGCCCATGTACATATGTATGAATACTTCGGCGGCGTTGCCAAAATCTTAGTGCCGGATAACTGCAAGACTGCCGTTGTCCACAATGGCGGCTGGAAAGACCAGCAGATCAATGAGACCTATCAGGAAATGGCGGAGCATTATGGAACAGCCATTATCCCGGCACGCGTCAGGACTCCAAAGGACAAGCCAAATGCGGAGGGAACTGTAGGAATGATATCCACCTGGATCACCGCAGCCCTTCGGGATGAACAGTTCTTTTCCCTTGCCGAATTGAACCGGGCAATAAGAGAGAAGCTGGAACTGTTCAACCACAGACTCTTTCAAAAGAAAACGGGCAGCCGGATCAGTTTGTTCCTTGAAGAAGAAAAGCCGTTTCTGACACCGCTGCCTGCTACCCGCTTTGAACTGGCAGACTGGAAACAGGCTACCGTCCAGTTCAATTATCACATAAGTATAGAAAAAATGCTATACTCCGTGCCATATGAATACATCAAAAAGAAAGTTGATGTACGGGTAACGGAACACACAATTGAAATTTTCTACAAGCATAGCCGCATCGCTTCCCACCGCCGCCTTACCGGACGCCCCGGGCAGTACAGCACCATTACGGAGCATATGCCGCAGGATCACCAGAGATATCTGGAATGGAACGGCGACCGTTTCCGAAAATGGGCTGAGCGGATTGGCATAAACACATACTCAGTGGTAAATGCAATACTTACCTCCAAACCCGTGGAGCAGCAGACCTACCGGAGCTGTATGGGGCTTCTGAAGCTGGCTGAGAAATATTCAGACAGCAGGCTGGAAGCCGCCTGTAAGAAGGCGCTGTCCTTTACAGCTTCGCCCAGTTACAAGAGCGTAAGCAACATTCTTGCAACCGGTGCTGACAAGACAGGTTCATCCGAAAATGGATCCGGAACCACGAAACAGAAAGCAAAAGGCATCACCCGTGGTGCCGGCTACTATCGGAGGTAAACGCATATGACCAACCAGAGTACGATCGATAAATTAATTGAAATGCGTCTCACTGCAATGGCGGATGCATTCCGTAACCAGACCGGCGATCCGAGGCTTAAGGAAGTTCCTTTTGAAGACCGGTTCGGTATGCTGGTGGATATCGAATTCAGCAGCCGCAAGAACAACCGTTTAAAGAGGCTGATCCGGAATGCCGCCTTCGACCAGCCTGATGCCAGCATTATGGATATCAACTACACCTCCGGGCGCAAGATGAACAAGGAACTTATTAAACGCCTTGCCACCTGCGAATATATCGCTGAACACCGAAATCTTTTCATCACCGGTGCAACAGGCTGTGGGAAGACTTATATGGCCTGTGCCTTTGGCATGGAGGCATGTAAACAGTATTTCAACACCAGGTATATCCGCCTGCCCGACCTGCTCATTGATCTGGAAATGGCGCGGTCTGACGGCAGCTACAAGAAGACGATGGCCAAATACGCCAATCCCTTGGTGCTAATCCTGGATGAATGGCTTCTCCTGAAGCCCACGGAGACGGAGCAGAGGGATATCTTCGAACTCCTGCACAGAAGACGGAAGAAATCATCTACCATCTTCTGCTCCCAGTATGAGTATTCTGACTGGTATGAGCAGCTTGGCGGAGATGACAGCCCACTTGCCGATGCCATCATAGACAGGATCGCTCATGACAGTTATATGATCAACATCACCAGCATTGATCCCCAGAATGACAAATCAATGCGTGAGGTATATGGCTTAGATAAAGCATTACGCGAGTAAATTCGCAATAACGGTTTCCTGTATGCCGGACTGGCGGTTTCCGCCAGTCCGGATATGCGGTTTCACCGCACAAGAATATTCA
>RAZA01000082.1 GCA_003612485.1 bacterium D16-50 | reverse complement strand
TCCGCGATGGGGGCCTCGAAAATCAGACGGCGCATTTCCTCCTGGGCGGCCTCCGCCATTTCAGCGGTCTGCACCGCCGTCTGTGTGTTCGCCATAGATAAATCCTCCTTTCCGGGCCGGGGGATGACCGCCCCGCCCTCATAGTCATAGCCTGCCGCGTGTATCGCGGACAGTGTTTCCGCTGATACGTTCCCGCCCAAAAGCAGGTCGGTTTCAGCCATGAACGCCAGCATATCCCGCTGGTCAAATTCCTCCGGGAGCTTTCCGCCCCATGCCCGGCGCATCTCACCCTCCGGGCCCAGCTTGTACCGTCTCGGCATATCCGGCCTCCTTTCCCGGACTTTGGGACAAAATGAACTGCGCCCCGTCAAGTAGACAGTGAAATAAGGTGCAAAATTTTTCAGGCTGCTCTGTATTGGGTGAAGACCTCCATTGGTGTATGGACGCCCAGGCGGCGCTGGAGGCGGCTGAAATTGTAGTAGGCAATATACTCCCGGATCATCCGGTCCAGCTGCTCCCGGCTGGTGAATTTCCTTCCATAATAGCGCTCCCGCTTGAGGATGCCCCAGAAGCCCTCCATAGGCCCGTTGTCAATACACTTGCCCACCCGGGACATGCTCTGCGTCATCCCGGCTGCGGCCAGCTTGTCGTGGAACACCCTGGTCGTATATTGAAAGCCTCTGTCGCTGTGGAACAAGGGATGGGCGTCCGGGTTGGCAGCCAGAGCCTGATCCAGTGTCTCATGGACCAGGGCGCTGTCGTTGGCGTCCCGGAGGACAAAGGAAACGATCCGCCGGTCATAAAGGTCCAGGATGGCGCTGAGGTAGAGCTTATGCACGCTTGGACCTACATAATATTTGAACTCCGTCACATCCGTCAGCCACTTTTCGTTGGGCTTTTCTGCGTAGAACTGGCGGTCCAGCACATTTTCCGCCAGACACTGTGGGTCTGAGGCCAGCCGGGTACAGCCGTGCCGGGCATATTTGATGGTGGAGCGGACACCCAGACTGCGGCAGATGCGCAGCGCCCGCTTGTCGCTTATTGGCGCGCCGTAATAACGCGCCAGATCGTCTCGGATACGCCGGTAGCCTTTATCCGGGTCCTTAGCGTGGATCTTCTCCACCAGTCCGGCCAGCCGCCTGTTTTCCACCGTGCGGACGCTGGCTCTGCCGGAACGCCACTGGTAATAACCGGCACGGGAGATATGCAGCGCACGGCACGCCTCTGTCACGGAATACTTCTGTTCCTCCGCAGCACGACGCACCGCCTCATACTGACGCTCCTGACGAAACTGTCTCAGTGATCCCCCCTCTCCAGCTCTTTCACTTTTTTTAACAGGTCCAGCTCCATCTTCAACAGATAGTTTTCACGTTCCAGGCGGGCGTTTTCGATCCGCAGCGCCTCTTCCGGTGTCCGGGGGATCTGGTTTGCAAGACGTTTCCCTCGCCGGTCCTCCAGGCCGGCCACGCCCATTTCCTGGTATCGCTTTACCCAATTTCGTACCATCTGGGCCGTTGTGCCATACCGCGCTGAGAGTTCAGAATAGCTCTTTTCGTCCTCCAGGTGCTCTCTGACCGCCTGGACTCGCTCCTCCAAGGTGTGCTTCCGCTTCGTCATAGATACCACTCCTGCCTCTTCAACAGAATTTCTATGACCATGATACTCCTTTGCCCAGTCCAACACAAGGTTCCCGGAGCGCAGCTTGTACTTTTCCGCGATGGCCATGGCGCTGCCCTGGCCGGACAGGTATTCCTCCACTGCCTTTTCCCGGATCTCCTTACTGTATCTCCGCCTCTGGGCGTTCCCATTCTCAGAGAGCGCTGAAACGCCCTCCGCCCGATACCGGCTGATCCAGGTGTGCATGGTGGAATGGCCTACCCCGGCACGTCGTGCTGCCTCCCGCATCCGAATCCGCCCCGCAAGGTACTCCTGGATGAGGTTTTCCTTTTCCGATAAATCCATTTCAATCCGTTTTCCCATCTTTCCTCCCTCTCCCTTTTAGTATTTCGCTGTCTGTCTTTTAGGGAGCATATCAAAATGTCCCGAAGTGCCGCTAAATCAGTGGGCCCCGAAGATGCTCCGGGCGATTGTCCCGGTCTTGAACAGCATGAAGCAGAGGAGCACCGTATAGCCCACGGTTCCCCATATCGCGCCGATGGGGTCGCCCCCGGCAGCGATACCCTGCACCAGCACCGCATAGATGCCGACACAGACTAAAATCAACATCCCTTGAAAGCCCACAGCAAAAAGGGATTTTAAGTAGTTCTGGCCCATGCCGCCCACCTCCCGGTTGGAGAGGGTGGCAACGGGGATGGGCGCAAGGCTGGTCAGCAGATATATCTCTATCATTCTTCCGTACACCAGCACGAAAATGATGATGCCCAGCGCCTGCATGGTAAGGCCGACAACGGAGGACTGGAGCCACAGCCCTAAAAGCGGCCCCAAATCCATCCCCTCCAGCGTGGTCTGGAGGTTGCTTAACATATCCGGGGAAACCGCCGTGGAGCCCTGTATCAGCCCGGCAGAACGGGAAATCACGCTCTGCGACACGTCAAAGACGGCCATCACGATATTGAATGTGTTGGAAAGTATCAGCAC
>RAZA01000081.1 GCA_003612485.1 bacterium D16-50 | reverse complement strand
AAATCCTCTCGGGAAAGCCGGATGTAGCCGCCCATTTTCCAGAGCCGGGCCGTATAGGTAGGGGTCAAAGTTTGCTGATACCCTCTGTTTTTTGTTCGTGCCATTGTTCCTCCTTCCCTATCACATTACACTTATATTATACCTCTGCCCGGGGCAATCAACAAGGATGTCGATGCCTCGGGACATTTTGTCTCGAAGTAGGAGCAGGCCGCAACAGCAGTTACAGCCCACTCTTTTGCCGGATAAGAAAGGCGGTCAGCGTCTCCTGCAGGGAGGGGCCGCCCTCGGCAAACTCGATTTTCACGCCCACGCCGCCCACGCTAAAGCAGTAGGGATTGACGGCCCGTTTCACGAACCGGGCCAGCCGCTCCTCCCGGGGGAGGGTGCGGTCAAAGGCCATACCGCTCACGTCAGCCAGCGCATCCGCGCTCACCGCGCCGATGTCCACGCTTTTCATTTGTTCCAGCTCTTGTGCGGTCAGTTTCACGGCAAAACCTCCTTTGCGTTTTTGGTTGGTGGGGAAACGCGAAAAGGCAGCACTCCGAAAAGTGCCGCCCTTTGGCCTGTCCTCACCTTGGGACAATTTGTCTCGAACTTGTTTGAAATGGGGAGCGCCGGGCCCGTATGTTTGGCCCGTCAAAAGACAGCGAGTAGCGGCCCGGCGTTCCCTTGTTTTGTGCGGCGGCCCCAAGCGGCAAGCGGCCAGCTTGTCCCTCGCGGATCGTGGCCGTGGGGCTGGCAGGTTCCCCACTCGCGGCGGTGGTGTTGGTCGCTCGTCCTCCCGTGGGAGAAGTCATAGCGCACCCGCCGCCCGGCTCCCCGCGTTCACCCGGGGCCGCCCGCTATTCAGTTGTAGAGAAGAAAAATCTTCCTCTCATATACCACCAGAAAAGCGAAGCAAATGGAGGGGGCAATCAAGAATTTTTTTGCAAATATTTTTTCATGCTTTTCAAGCCGCTCAGAACGGACTCACGGACGGAGCTCTTATCCACGCCCTCGGCCTGGGCAATCTCCCGGTAGGTCATGCCGAGGATAAAGTGAGCGTCCACCCGGCGGCCCTGGATCTCCGGCAGACTGTTCAGCGCGTTCCACAGACGGCAGAACCGCTCCTTGAGCTCCAGAACCTCGTCCGGGGTGAGCTCATGCAGGCAGGCGGAATACTCGATGCCGTCATCCGCATCCAGAGAGTAGTACGCCTTGTTGTAGCGGGCCCGCTCGGTATAGGCCGCCTCATAGCGGACGCTGGCCCGGAGCGCCTCGGCCACATCGTCAGAAACTTCCATATATTCATCCTGGGTGTACCAGTAGTAAAAGTCGCGCAAGTTGATGATAGTCATTGTATGTACCTCCATATCGTTTTTGTTGTTGGGTTGCCGGGAAACGATATGGAGGGCGGCGGGGAGCGGCACCCGGGGGAGCCGCCCCGCACCTTGGGACTGTTTGTCCCAAAGCCGGGCAAACAAAAAACGCTTGCGTGGCAAAATACCACGCAAGCGCATAAACTGAGGTAATTATCTAATTTGCAACAATTTTCGCAGAGTGTAGCGGAAAATCCTTGTCCGGGGCCCGGGCTTTTTTTGACAGGTCAGGGGGGCGAACAATAAAGAAAGACACGACATTACCTCCTAAAAAGACGGTTGCCGTATCTTTCAATAGAAAGAGCCAATAACCGCATTGTTAATCTGCGTGTTATCGGCTCTGCGTCTGTGCGTCTGGCTCTGTGATAACAGATATATCTAATCGTTGCACATCTATCAACATTTCTTGCCTACATTTTGGACAATAGAGTGGAAAATTTTTTAGAATAGTATCCTCCCTAATTTTTAGACGCGTTTTGTTATTGCATTTCGGACATCGTATCCAGTTGCTCATAGGCATAAATATCACCTCAATTCTCGACTGTAAAAATCTTTTCGATAGGTACGTTGAATACCTTAGCAATATTCCATGCTAACACTAAAGATGGGTTATATTTTCCTTTTTCCAAATTGCTAATGGTTTCTCTGCGTACTCCTACCTTGGCAGCAAGTTCTTCTTGTTTCATATCAAATTTTGCACGATATTCTTTTATTCTATTTCTAATCACCCTTTTGTTCAGCTCCTTTCTTTCAAGTCAAAAAAGAAACTCAGCAAAACAAAGATAGCTATTGAAATGCCAAAGCCCAAGGTAGCTCCACCAGCTAATGGATTGCTACTAAGTTTGAAATACGAAAATGCAAAAGTTGCAATCACTGTTATGGTAATATTTGAAAAAAACGCAATAGTAGCACATTTTTTTAAGGTATCTACAAACATCTCGTCTGGCGTTACCCAAAAATAACCGAAAAATATAACAAACGTAAAAAAAGACAAGAAAAGTGGTTCATTTGCGTATAGTCCCCAAAGACCTAATAAGGAGACAAAGCCTATACATCCATATTTGTTTTTCATAATGTGACCTCCTATGTGGTGCATATCGCACTTTATGTTATAAATATACCACATATAATTTCTAATGTCAACCCATTCATTTTATATAAGCATTTCAAAAGAACAGGGCTTGAAAATTGTGAATATAAGAAAATCTAATCGAGCGTAATCTTGCTAAATATAGGGGGAGCGCACAAACGGCAAGCAATTCGGGTGTGGCCACACTCCGAAATTTTTGCTGGGCCGGGGCCCGCAAAAATGCTTGTTGGGGAGCCTCCCCAAACCCGGCTCTTTGGGACAAAATGTCCCAAAGAGGT
>RAZA01000080.1 GCA_003612485.1 bacterium D16-50 | reverse complement strand
CTGGAGCAAATCTGTTTCTATCATACAGGTTTGCTCTTGTTTTGTATAGGTACTCACTATCTACCGTTTACATCTTTTCTACATATTTTGTCGGAGTTTTGACAGATAATCTGGCATTTTTCCTGCTTTTCTCGGCGTTTTCCTCTACGTCTATTCGTCTGGTCGTCAGATGACGAGTTGTAGGGCGAGAGCAACAGCATATCCAACCAAAAGGCAATGCTTGAGGATTATGCCGAAAAGAACGGTTTTACGGGCATACGCCACTTTACCGACGACGGGATTTCCGGCACGACCTTTGAGCGTGAGGGGCTTCAAGCCATGCTTGCAGAGGTAGAAAAGGGCAATATCGGCACTATAATTGTGAAAGACATGAGCCGATTGGGAAGAAATCACCAAGCACAGTTGGGCGTGGGATTGTGGTAGAACAAGGAAATTAAAAACCCCTATAAATGGGGAAGTTCTACCATAGCGCATATCTTACAGAAACATGAATACTTAGGGCATACGGTAAATTTCAAGACACGCAAGCATTTCAAGGACAAAAAGAGCCATTATGTGGATAAAGACCAGTGGTTAATCTTTGAGGACACCCATGCGTCGATTATCGACTAGAAAACCTTTGATAACGTACAGCGCATCAGAAGACAAGTAAGGCGCCATCCCGATGGTTGGGGCGAAGCGCACCCGCTCATAGGACTGATGTATTGCGCTGATTGCGGCGGCAAGATGTATGTCTATAGGGTAAACAACGGCAAGCGTGTTCCTATGTATATATGCGGAAATTATGCGAAACAGCCAGTTGGGACATTGTGCCAGTCGGCGCACCGTATCAAAGCGGATCATGTCATGGAGATAGCGGCAAAAACGATCAGGGAGGTGGTCAAGTATGCTAATCTTGATAGAGATTTATTTTAGCTTTATCGGGGAATACATACCGCCGACTATGGCGGAGAAAGAGCCGACACCTGAAGAACTGGAGGAAATGCGAAAGAAAGAAGCGAGAAAGGACAGGCTGCACCAAAATTATCTGAAGCGGAAAGCCAACGGCAAGCAGAAAGAATATGAGGAACGCATCAAAGCAAAGAAAAAGGCACAGATGGACGAGCAAAAGGAGCAGATAAGAGCCGAGGACAGGGAGAAAGGCATATATTTCCATGCAGGAGTGCCGGATATACCGAGGGCAAACTTGGATTCGTCCGATAGGAAATGGGCAGCTATGTAAAAAATTTAGGGGAAGAGGCTTTGGCAAACCCACAGTTATAGCCTTTTTTCATGCAGTAATTATTCTTCTAAAATGTACAAAACCATCAAAATTTTTATAATGATTGATTGCATCTTTATATTTTTTGATCTGTTCCGATATATAAAGCAGAATTGAATAGTTAGCTAAGGATGGCGTTTGTTTCTATAGATAGAGATTATTATAATTAGAAACTAACGCCATTTTTATGGCAAGGAGAGCGGAGGGAAAGAAAATGGTAAATACATATCACCAATATATCAGCAGCCCCCTGTGGGAGGGCAAACGGTATGGGAAAGGGCAGTTTTACTCTCCCCTTAAGGATATGCGGGAGCAGACTGTTCTGGTTGAGAACAGCAAGGAAAATAAAAATGACAGCTACCGGCAGAGAACAAAATACGATGACCAGATGGACTGTTATTTCAGCACCGACAACTTAAGTTCATTGCTGGGTAATCAGGACAGTTATCTGGAAGGGAAACTGAATTCTGCGGACGATGTAGACTGCTATGCATTTTCCTATATACAGCGGGCTCTTTATGACAGGATGGGTATTTCTTCAAAAATCACAATACATCTGGATAATTTATCGGAAGGAAGTGATTATGATCTGCTGGTCTATGATAAGGATGGAAACCAGATCGGGATAGCTGGAAAGAACAGCGATGGCAGCAGAGAACTTACGCTGCCGGAATGGGATCATAACAGGGATTATGTGATCCGTGTGGAAAACCGTAATGGAGAAGCAGCAGATGCGGGGGGAACCTACCGCATCCGGATCACGGAGGAAAGGACACAGAATAAGCAGGAGGGACAGCCGCAGATTTTTGACCGGACATTCAAGGAGGACAAGGCAGGCTATGAAAAGGAAGTGGAACGACTGCATGAGGAACAGTACCGTGCCTTGCCGGAGGAAGACCGCTATCAGGGTGATGAGAGTGTGGATGAAATGCTGAAGCGTATGGCTTTTGGGGAGAGGCTTAGCAGGCAGGAGCTGGAGTATCTGAAAATCTACGCAAACCTCCATGATTATGAGAGGGCGGAGGCGGCAGGAAGAATTCAGAATAAACTGTTCCCTGAAATCGCAGACAGACTGAAAGCGGCCGGAATAGGGCTGGAGGGGAAAGACTGGGAATTTGAGATAGATGCTTATGGGAAAGTGACTGTTTCTGGAGACGTGTCAGAGGAAGAAAAAAGACAGACAGAAAAAATATTGGAAGAAGAATTTGAAGATCAGCTGTGGGATGCTTATATGCAGGCATCAGGTATGGACTCAAACCAATACCGGCAGATAAGTGCCTACCGTGAAATCAGCAGTTTTCTTCAAAAAGCAACGGACGGCCAATATCAATGGGAAGATATTTACCGGGAGACGGATAAATCAGGAAATACTAGGATTGCCGGTCTTCCTGATAAGTTATGTGAGCTGCTGAATTCTCAGGAAAGCAATGGGAAGTATGAACAGTTGAGGGATGATATTTATCTGCTCTGGTCAGCCCAAGGATGGGCTGAAAACAGCGCACAGACAGCAAAAGACTGGACTGGTTTCCGAGTGAAATATCAGTCAGATGGTATGGGGATGAATATAGTCAGTTAAAGTAAGATTTAAGTCAGACGATAGTGGTGTGGCAAATAACTGGAAAGGACGGCGAAAGAAAGCAATTAACTTTTGCTGTCCTTTTTGGTTATCGGCCTTAGCCGGTTGAGTGCGGCGGAGTTTAAGGTGATTTTTATGGCTAACAAGACAAACAGCATGGCACATACGAAATGGATGTGCAAGTACCACATTGT
>RAZA01000079.1 GCA_003612485.1 bacterium D16-50 | reverse complement strand
GGGAGCTTTTCACCGCCCAGCAATTCATTCATAGCGGCCCGGGCCGCCCGGTAGGTGGCAAGCTCCGCCTCATGCTCGGCAAGGTACTTTTTCGAGTACCGGGCCGCCTTGTAGCCCTCAAACACGGGCCGGGCCTTTGCATAGTCCACCACGGCCCCCATCAGCCCGGAGACTTTGGAGAGGGCGGCCTCGGTGGTCTGGAGCTCCCCGGCCAGCGCGTGGGCCCGGTCAACCGCCGCCGTGGTCTTGGCCGCCAGCGCGTCATAGTCGGTGAGGTTGTTCTCCTGCAAAAACTGGAGGGCGGCGGCCATCTGCTTTAGGTTGTAGACTTTCGCCCACCGTTCATAAGCCGGGCCCTTGCCCTCGGCCATGCGCTGTTGGATGTCAATGATAAGGCCCACCTGCCGGATCGGGGGCGGCGCGTCCTTGGGGAGCTCCGGGAGGGGCCGCTCCCCGGCGATCACTGCCCGGATGTCCTCGGGGTCAAAGCCGGGGCCGAGGGTGGATGCCCGGAGCCGGGTGTACTTGTCCTGCCCCGGCGCGAGGAACGACACCACGCCGCCCCGCCCGCGCTTGACGGCAAAGCCGGACTCCTCCATCAGCCGCAGGAACGCGGCGAAGTCGGCGGGCTTTTTTTCAAGAGCCGCGATGATTGCCAGCCGCACCCGCTGCTGCGCGGAGGGCGGCTTTTCCCCTATCCACTGGCCATAGTGGAGGAAACGGCCCTTGCTGTGCTGTTTGGGATTTTGTATCACGGACAAATCATGTTCCAGACATACCCGGTCAGACAGCCGCCGGAGGGCAAAGCTGGAGCCGAGGAAATTATGGAATTTCCGGGAGCAGTCAAAAGCCGTGGAATTGAAATAAATGTGGTTGTGAATGTGGCCCTTGTCGGTATGGGTGCAGACGAAAAACTGGTATTTGCCTTTCGTCCAGCGCATCGCCGTTTCAAAGCCCAGCTTGTTTGCCTCCTCCGCCGTCACCTCGCCGGGCGGGAACGCCTGCCGTATCTGGAAGAACAGCGCCCCGCGCTCCACGGGCCGGGCCGTGGCCGCCTGGTATTCGCTTTTCACCAGCAGAAACTCGGCGGCGGCTGTGGCCGGGTCGCAAAGGTGGGAGGACACAGCCCCCAGCTTTTGGGGGTTGAGCCCGTAGGAAAACCGCTCCTCCATCGTCTGGACGGCGCTCAGTCCCGCCGCCTGCTTGTAGGGCCGGATGTAGGTCGTGGCCGTGGTAGCACCTCCTCTCGTTGGGACTTCGGGACAAAATGTCCCGAAGTACAAGAAAACGTCTGGTATTAAAATGGGGCTCATGCTATAATTGTATTTCTAAAAACATAAGAGGAATGAGGTGTTCATTTTGGCAAATCCCCGCGATGATTTTTCATCAAAAACAAAAGATATACTGGCAAAAAGAGTGGGCTTTAGATGTAGTAACCCAAATTGCCGTAAATTGACTTGCGGTGCTAATGAAAGCCCAGAAAAAGTTACAAACATAGGAGTTGCCGCGCATATTGCCGCTGCCGCTAAAGGTGGCCCCCGATACGATGAGTGCATGACTCCAGATGAGCGAAAATCTCTTTCTAATGGAATTTGGCTGTGTCAATCATGTTCAAAGCTAATTGATGTAGACGAAACACGATACCCCACAGAAGTTTTGATGAAGTGGAAAGCCATTGCTGAGGATTTAGCAATTTTAGATGTGGAAACAAACTCTCCAGCGGGGCACATATCTCAAGATAAAGAGCTAATCAAATTTTATGTTCAGTGTTTTGACCGTCCTGCATTTCAAGACGATATTTGCCAAGAGGGGCGAATGGAGGACTTCGATAAAGCTATTGAAGATACTATTATAGCCCTCAACACTGGAATACTCCGAACAAGAGATGGAGCAATTATAAAGCAAGCAGAGGGAAAGTCTGTTATTCAAAATCCCGATTGGCGTGAAAAGTTGGACAATATCTCTGAAATGTTAGTTTCCATTCGCAGACGCTTAAAAATAGCAAAAGCAGAACGCGCATATACCGTCTATGGGACAGGCAACAATGTGTTTTATTGCTTTTGTGATAGAGAGATTGAGGAATGGTTCAATTTAACCCGCAGAGAAATCTTAAAGATTATGTCCTCTATATGTCGAGAAGTAGGTATTCGGGAACTTCACTTTCCGAGCAGACATTATAGGTGGTAGTTACAAAATAGGCATACCTATTGGTCGTTGGGACTTTGGGACAAAATGTCCCGAAGTACGAAAAGCCGGGGAGCGGCACAGCACCGCTCCCCAGCAAATCACAGCTCCACCAGCGCGGAAAGCTGTTTCAGCAAATCAGACAGAGGGCCCCACAAGGCGGAGTAGTCCCGCTGGAGGGCCGATATTTCCTCGGGGTAAATCCCCCCATAGGTGTTGGCATGGATAGCCACTTGATTAAGGTTGTTTGAACACCGCCGCTGGAGGGACACCAGCTCCCGGACGGGGGCAAGGTCAATCTGGAGCACATAGCCGCAAAGGGCCATCCTCCGCATATACGCGCCCATGTTGCGGATGCCCGCCCGGGCCATGCGTTCCCGGATAAGCGCCTGCTCATCCTCGGACACCATCACATGGAGATGGATGGGGCGGCGGCGCTTTTTTCCGGCCATGCCTACCTGCCGCCCCGGTCGGGCGCGTTCCGTTTGGGCGCAGAGGGGGCCTGCCGTTCCCCGGCCATCCTCGCCGCCTCTTTCATCTGCTCGGCAATCGGGCGGGGCCTGCCGCCGTCCCGCAGTAGGCCGGACACCTCCGGGGCGGGCCGGAGCTCATAGTCCGCCGCCTGCTTTTCCGTCAAAGGTTTCGTGTAGGTCAGATGCCCCCACGCAAGGAACGCGCCGCCCTCCACGGGTACGCGCTTGTCGTAGTTTTCGATCTCGTCCGGGGCGTTGCCCGCAGGCTTGGGGAACGTGCCGATGTCAATGGGCCGCTGGGTGGAATAATACTTGTAAAGGCCGGGGGCCTCCACCTGGGCCACCTTGACGGAGAACTGCTGCTGGTAGCTCTCCACCCGCTCCAGCAAGTCCTGTTCCAGCGCGGCCCGGTCACTGCCATAATGCCCCCACTCATACTGCCTTACGCCGTGTTCGTCATCATAGCAGGCCCACGTCACAAAGGGGGACGGGGCCCGGGGATGCTCCCCCAGCGCAAAGCCCCGGCCATTCTCCAGCATGACTGCCTTTAAGACTGTATAGCCTTGATTTCTGTCCATAGGAACCTCCTCTCGAAATGTTAGCACTATTTTGGGAAATCGGGGCA
>RAZA01000007.1 GCA_003612485.1 bacterium D16-50 | reverse complement strand
AGTGGGTGATTTTTTTGAGATAGGGTCTGAATAGCCTTATAGAATGGGGGCTAAAGATTCCGAGAAAATATTATATATAGCAGGAGGGAATAAAGCTATGGCTATTCATGAAGAATGCGGTGTATTCGGAGTAATGGGTACAGAAAAGGAAAATGTTGCAGGCATTGTTTATTATGGCCTATATGCCCTGCAGCACAGAGGACAAGAGAGCTGCGGAATTGTCGTGAATGATGACGGCGTATTTTCTTCCTATAAGGATATGGGGCTTGTCAGCGAAGTATTTTCTGAAGATACATTGACTCATTTTCCGATGGGAAATATGGCGGTGGGACATGTAAGATATGGCACGACCGGAGGAAACACAAGAAATAACTGTCAGCCTATAGAAGTCAATCATCAGAAAGGAAAGATGGCCCTGGCGCATAACGGAAATCTTACCAATGCATTGGAACTGCGTGATAAGTTGGAATTATCGGGAGCAATTTTCCATACAACCAGCGATACGGAAACCATCGCTTATACGATTACAAGAGAAAGGCTTATGACACCAAGCATTGAGGAAGCAGTCAGCAATACGATGAATTTGCTGGAAGGCGCTTATTCGTTGGTATTGATTTCATCTACAAAGATGATTGCGGCAAGAGATCCCCATGGGTTCCGGCCGCTTTGCTATGGAAAGACGGCAGACGGGGCATATGTGGCGGCATCCGAAAGCTGTGCATTGTCAGCGGTAGGCGCAGAATTTATCCGTGATGTGCTGCCGGGAGAGATTCTGGTGTTTACAAAAAACGGTGTGGAATCAAGGAGAGAGCACTGTGAAAAACAAAGGCAAAGAACCTGTATTTTTGAATACATCTATTTTGCAAGACCGGATTCGGTTATAGATGGCATATCCGTACATGAATCTCGCATGAAAGCAGGAGAATTACTGGCAGAGAGTTATCCCCAACGCGCGGATATTGTGATTGGTGTTCCCGACAGCGGATTGGATGCAGCATTGGGATATGCGGAAAAATCCGGAATTCCTTATGGGATTGGGCTGATAAAAAATAAATATATTGGAAGGACATTCATTTCTCCGGGACAAAATGAACGTTTGGACAAAGTCAGGATTAAGCTGAGTCCTATCAAGAAGGAAATCGACGGAAAAAGAGTTGTACTAATTGATGATTCCATCGTCAGAGGGACGACCAGCAAACGTATTGTAAAGCTTTTGCGTGATGCCGGAGCGAAAGAGATCCATATGAGAATTTCTGCGCCTCCATTTTTATTTCCTTGTTATTATGGAACGGATATCGATTCAGAAGAAAACTTGATTGCATGCCATCATAGCGTGGACGAGATTGCATGGATGATCGGCGTAGACTCCTTGGGATATTTACCAATAGAAAAGTTAAATAAACTGGTAGATAAAGATGATTATTGTGCTGCCTGCTTTCAGGGACAATATCCCACTAAAATTCCGGCAGATCTGCGTAAAGACCGTTTTGAAAGGAAATTGTCTGAACGGGCAACATAGATGATAACAACTATGCAAAAAAGAGTCCTCTGATTTCAGGTTTTCTCTTGAAATAAAAAAGAAAAGCATTGTATAATCTAAGGATGAAATCCTTTGGTTTCAATGCTTTCCAGCGTCCCCGAGACGACTTGAACGTCCGACCTATCGCTTAGGAGGCGATCGCTCTATCCAACTGAGCTACGAGGACTTATATGAAAAACTTGCTAATAAGCAAGTCATTCAGCTATAAAATGATTGGCTTTATATTGCTAATTCGTTATAAACTGCCAAGTTAAGTACTTTGTTATTATAAGCCATCTTCTCCTTTTTTTCAACCCTAAATTTTCAGAAATTACATAATTCCTAGAATTCAATAAATTACCAGAATACTTACAAACTAATTGCAGAATTATGGCGAGAGCATAATTCCGCAATCAGTTTCACGTTGGGTTAGTCAATGCCCGCTCAGGTAAGCTCAGCAGACAGAAAAGTCGGAAAATTGATCTGTCCCTGCAGCCATATGATCCCCTTGAAGCGCCTGCCTACTTGGGGTTCCCCATATAGATCCCTTTGGTTGATGCAGACGTCAAATATTAATTCATTACAGTATAGCGTCAGAACATAAATCTGCTCTCCTGTCATACGGTTCGCCGCCGCGCGCATTCCGGTAATCTCTCCAAGCACGGAATATTGGTCGCACTCCACGCCGTATGGCATGAAATAAGTATCCACCAGACTGAAGACATCTTCCTTTTGGATCCGCTTCGATATTGTCGTATACATGTCCATATCTTCCAGTGTCAAAGTCTCGATGGCATCCTCGTCTCCCTTTCTCGCCGCTGCCATAAGGGAATTCCGAGTGGCAGAGGCCTGCTTGACCCTTTCCATCTGCTCTTTGTCCTTCTGAATGGGCAGCATCACCATTCCGCCTGCAGACAAGGCTGAAAGGGTGAGAGTGGTTCCCTGAATGGGCAATTTGTTCATCGTTTGTGCCTTCACATAGGGCAGCTTATTTTTCAGGTAAAAAATCAAAGATATTCCTACCTTCATATCATCGCATACCCCTGCATAAGACTCCTTATCCGCATGTCTTTCTACAGTTATATCTTCTTTTGAGGTTATTCCGCTCCCCTGTAAGTATGGATAGTAATACTCATACGTAAATTTATCCACATCATCGAACTCTCCGCAGACCGCAATACCCAATCCCTCAGCGAAATCCTTGCTAAATTCGCCCAGTAATACATTTTCTTGATTCATGGCAATGCTTCGTCTGTCTGAATTCATGACCACATCCGCCAATAGCTCCTGCAGCTTTTTCCGGCTTTCAAAACTACTAAAGCCAATGGAACGCATAAACTTATGCAAAAATTTCACCTTCTTTCTTCATGATTGTCTATGTTTCTCCTCCATCCGTCATTCAGCAAAAATACGAACAGCCAATTCCCTCCCAAAGGCGATAGCTATGTGTAATACTTGCAGCTTCTTGCCGCAATGCCTGCTCCAAAGCAGCCACCTATTTATGTGTAATCTATGACTCTTCCCTTCAGTACTTTTTCTGTATCCACACAGTAGCAGCTGAAATCGTTTTCATCCACATACACCGGAATTGTGTCCCCCTCCTTCAACACCAGATTAGGGTTCGTCCATATATTATCACTTTTAAATCGATAAATCACATCCTTGAAATCATCCTTGAAGGTACAGTAGATCACATATGGATTTTTTCCGTTGATCGTAAAACCGGTGTTAAGGTCAATCTTCTCTATCACGGCATACAGCATCTTACCGTCGGACATGACCTTCTTTTTTCGGGCTGTCCTTCTTCCGGTTACGATAACGGGAATTGCTGCTCCCACCAGAAGAGCTCCTCCCATGATCCCAACCACTATTCTGAAAACCATCTTTCCATCCAAGATCTCTATATGCTCCGGATTTTCAGGATCGCAGAGAATCGTAATCTCCTTCCCCTCATACATGCCCCCGCTATAGGAATTCAGCCTTATGTTCCTATAGCTTTTGCCGTCATAGATATAATCTACATAAACTTCATACCTATTTTTGCCCCGTGAGTCCCTATACTTCAGAATATCCGTAATCTCAGCCTGAATCTCCTCGCCCATCTCCTGAAAGCGGCGGCCACTCTGCACAGTGATAATTCCCGCTATTAAAAAGACCAGACCTACTGTTGCGAACACTGCCGAAAAAATCACTGTTAACAAATTTTCTTTTTTCATGCAAGCCACCTGTCAAAAACCATTTCAGAATACCTTTTTCTTCCGCTCATCATTTGTTGGGCAGGATTTTTTTCTTTCCGCCCATATAAGGCTGCAGCGCCTCCGGAATATTGATACTTCCGTCTTCATTCACATTGTTCTCAAGAAAAGCGATAAGCCCTCTGGGAGATGCCAGCACTGTATTATTTAAGGTATGCACATAGTAAGTACCATTTTCCCCTTTGGTGCGAATGCCAAGTCTTCTGGCCTGAGCGTCGCTCAACGTAGAGCAAGAACCGACCTCAAAGTACTTCTGCTGTCTGGGACTCCAGGCCTCCACATCGCAGGATTTTACCTTCAAATCTGCCAGATCTCCACTGCAGCATTCCAATGTCCGAACCGGAATGTCAAGACTGCGGAAAAATTCCACCGTATAAGACCACATTTTATTATACCAGTCCATGGAATCCTCAGGCTTGCAGAGCACGATCATCTCCTGCTTTTCAAACTGATGTACCCGGTACACTCCTCTCTCCTCGATCCCATGGGAACCTACCTCTTTCCGAAAGCAGGGAGAATAGGAGGTCATGGTAATGGGGAGGCTTGCTTCATTTACAATCTGGCCTTTGAACCTTCCGATCATAGAATGCTCCGAAGTTCCGATCAGATAGAGATCCTCTCCCTCGATCTTATACATCATGGCCTCTCTCTCCGTGAAACTCATGACTCCGTCCACCACGTTCCCACGAATCATAAACGGCGGAATGCAATAGGTGAATCCCTTGTCGATCATGAAATCTCTGGCATAGCTCAGCATGGAGGAATGAATTCTTGCCGCGTCTCCCATCAAATAATAAAATCCGTTTCCTCCCACCCGTCCAGCTGCTTCCTTGTCCAGACCGCTGATGCTGTCCAATATGTCCGCATGGTATGGAACCTCAAATTCCGGCACTGTCGGTTCACCATACTTCTGGATCTCCACATTCTCACTGTCGTCTCTGCCAATGGGAACAGAAGGGTCTATGATATTGGGAATCTTCATCATGATTCCTGTAATCTTCTCCTGCAGCTGGGCCTCTTGACCCTCTAGCTCGGCCAGCCTCTTTGCACCGGCGGCTACCTCAGCCTTCATGGCCTCCGCCTCTTCCTTTTTGCCTTGTCCCATCAATTTGCCGATCTCCTTGGAGATCTTGTTTCTGGAAGCCCGAAGATCATCCCCCTCCTGCTTCGCTCTCCTATTCTCAGCGTCCAGAGCAATCACTTCATCCACTAGAGCAAGCTTTTCTTCCTGAAACTTTTTCCTGATGTTATCCTTTACGATATCGGGATTCTCCCTAAGAAACTTAATGTCTATCATATTATCTACCTCGCCCAATTTTATTTTTTCTAATCACATACTATCTGCCGCCATCACTTGGGTCTGTGTCCCGTTTTGCGTTGGCTCCTAATCATTGCCTAACATTATTCTTGGCTATCCCCAATGCCTCCATCTCCTCTTCGCTCAATGTGACATTAGGATTATTGTACTCGCCGCCCTTAATCTCTTTTGTGTAAGAGTAGCATCCTTCCGTACTGTGGACGGAATTGAGAATAAATCCATTATCATTTTCATCCAGCAATGCCAGACAGAAACTAAGCTGTCCCCCCATCTGGCTGAAAGCGTCATACCTTACCAATCCCATCTTCTGGTATGTGGACTCCAGACGCTTATAAAGATTGCGAATATCCTTCTTGTTGTTTTCAGCCATTTTTTTCAAAAATTTATTGTCCTCAACAATTCCGATGATATCCTGTTCCAGACTTGTCCCTTCTCTTCCCAAGAGGAACTTGTCCAGCCGCTTCTTCAGCCTGCCCATCTTGACGGACTGCACGATCAGCAGCACAATCAATATCAGTACCAAAACCGCCAATGCAATCGCACCGATGAAAATATAGTCCATGTCCAGCGATTCGAGTCCCAGAAAGCTTCCTGCCAAAGTATCGTATCCCCGCACTTTCATCTTTCTCCTTTATGAACAAGCATCCACAAATGCCGTTCTGTGTATATTCAATTGCCATCTCCAGTTACATCATGTCAAAAACTCCCCATGATTTCCAGTAACCTGTCAAGATCCTCATGATTATAGAATTCGATCTCTATCCGACCTGAACCTTCTCCCTTGGACGTGACAGTGACCTTTGTACTCAATCTCTGCTTCAGCTTGTCCTCAATATCCTGATAAATAGCTTGCAGAGTCTTGTCCTTCCCATCCTTTTTAGATTTTTCAGGCTTGTGGAGATTCTTGACCAGTTTTTCTACATCCCGAACGCTCAGTTTCTCATCAAAGATTTTCTGAGCCAGAATATATTGTTCCTCAGGATTTTCCACTGCAAGAAGCGCTCTGGCATGTCCGGTACTGATCATATCGTCGATAACCATCTGCTGTACCTTTTCTCCAAGCTTCAAGAGACGAATGGAATTGGTGACTGCGGTACGGCTTTTGGAAACTCTCTCCGCCACCTCATCCTGCTTCAGATTGAATTCTTCCAATAGACGTTTATATGCCAACGCCTCTTCAATAGGATTCAGATCTTCCCGCTGAATATTCTCGATCAGGGAGATTTCCATTATTTCCTGCTCGCTATAATCACGTATGATGACCGGAATCTCCTTCAAGCCTGCCATCTTTGCAGCACGCCATCTGCGTTCTCCCGCAATGATCTCGTAATGGTCTTTTCTGTCCTGCACCAGTATGGGCTGAATAAGTCCTACTTGCTTGATGGAATCTGATAGCTCCTGCAGGGAATCTTCGTCAAAGCTCTTACGGGGCTGCTTCCTATTGGGTTCCACCATAGTGATCCTGACACTCGTTTCCTTTTCCCCGCCATTGGGACCGTCTTTTTCTTCGGTTCCATTCTTGGCGCTGGCCTCAGCTTCCGTATTTCGCGGTATTAATGAATCCAGTCCTTTGCCCAATCCTTTTGATGATTTAGACGCCATTCCTTCCCTCCATTTCATATAGTATAATCTATGTTCGGATCACTCATGCATTCTCTATCACTTCTTCTGCCAGCCTCATATATGCTTCAGCCCCTGCCGATTTTGCATCATATAAATTGATCGGCATTCCATGGCTGGGTGCCTCTGCAAGCCGAATATTTCGAGGGATCAATGTTCCATATATCCTCTGGTTCAGGTTGCTCTTTACGTTCTCCACCACCTGCATGGAAAGGTTTGTTCTTGAGTCATACATGGTAAAGACAACCCCTTCCATATCCAAATCCGGATTCAGCCTCTCCTTCACAAGATTGATGGTGTGTATCAGCTGGCTCAATCCTTCCAGAGCATAATATTCGCACTGTATGGGAACCAATACGCTGTCCGCAGTGGTCATGGCATTTATTGTCAGCATATTCAGAGAAGGAGGGCAATCTATGATAATAAAATCATACTCCTCTTTCACATAATCCACTTCTTTTTTCAATATGTATTCTTTCTTGTCTATACCGATCAGTTCAATCTCGGCTGCGGCCAAATTTACATTAGCAGGCAACACAGAGACATTTTCAACCACATTCTTTATGATACAGTCGCCAATGGAACATTCACCCAATATCAGCTCATAAATCGTATCTTCCAAATTGTTTTTATCGATGCCAAAGCCACTGGTAGTATTTCCCTGAGGATCCGTGTCGATCACCAAGACCTTTTTCCCTTTTTCAGCAAAGCATGCCGAGAGATTTATGGATGTGGTGGTTTTTCCCACGCCGCCCTTTTGATTTGCAATTGCAATGATTTTTCCCATATTGGCCACCTTTCTATTATTTAGCCTTTTCATTATAGCACTTATTCTTTGGAATATCTATAAAAATGTGATTAATTTTTGTGGATCTATCTCTGCTTTTGTTAGCTCTCTTTTCCTCACCCTCTATAGAAATAGGTAAAGCAAAGATATACATTTGTTTTTTTGCCGTTATTACTTCTATATTTATAAACCATTTTTGCATATTGATTTGATTTATTACTTATGCTGTTACTATGTTCCTTCAGCTTCTTTTCCTTGCTTTATATAAATTATCTCTTGCTTTTGCCACATGTTTAACATCGGATATGCTAATTTTTAGCATGTTTTGTGTCAAAATTAATGTTTCACGGTATATAGGAATCTGAACAAGGATGTTTCACGCATTCTTTTTCAATATATTGTAGCAAAATGTTTCACGTGAAACATTATCTTGTGTCCTGCTTTTGTCGAGTAACAATGTTTCACGTGAAACATTGATTTTTCAAAAGTACTGATACCACACAATAGTAAATCCAATGAGCAAACTTGCATATAAAGCAATTATCATACCAGGCAAAAAATGCCTCAGTAACTACAATAGAGTAAGATGCAATTTGATTTGCCTTTACGTAATCTTCCCTACTAACCCAATTTTTTATGGCCAAAAAATTACACAATTAATTGCCCTCAGGTAATTATATAATATATATAATATATACTTTAGTTCCAAAACTTTTGACCATTAATAAATATAATAAAGCAGTCTAAAAGCTACGCACCTATGTTTAGGCGAAACAAGCAAAAAGACAATCAAAGCCTTATAATAAAATGAATTTCTACTGCAAAAAACAAACAAATAAATAATATTATACAATTAAAGAGCTGACAAAAGAAATTATATTGCTAATATATCCCATAAGCAGAAATGCAAAAGAACCTGAAAAGAGCTGATAAAAAATACCGCTCTTCATCAAATTATACCCAGACCACCCTCCAGACTGCCTCGACAATCTGCTCACTCTTTAGGCTTCTCTATTGTACCCAGTCTGTTTGATAGAGATTTGTTCCTGCCACGAAAAGCAAAAGGAACCTTCATAAATACAAGAGCCCACTGCCAGCCGTTGCCCGCTAATAAGAAAGCGTTAAACAGTGATGCCACTTAGAGGCGGCTTCTGTCACTTAATCACTGACTGCACCATGTACTTATTAAAAGATTTTTATTCCACTTTTCACTTCCTACTTATTATTTCTATTTTCTTTTTTGCTTTTACTGCGGAGAAGCTTAACACTGACGGCAATCCATGTAATTACCGTCTATACCAGAAAAAATGAATGAAAACAAATAGCAGAATAGGAAAAATCCACATCTTACAAGATGCCGCCTGCGGGCGGACAGCATCAAACTGTCAAAACAGAAATAGCAGATTATCCAAGTCAAAAAACTGATTAACAAACTAAATAAGTTAATTAGGAAACTATACAAGAGGAATACGCTTAACAGTGCCCGGCATACATTTATTTCGACTGCCTATTAGCAAAGTATACACCAAACAGATGATTGGAGCAACTTATTGTCCATTCCATAAGGTCACTGCACTATATCAGGCATTATCTATAATCAATAATCGGTATTCTCCCTCATGTTTGAACGCGGGTCTCTTATATAAATACCATTTATGTTCAGTTTATGACTCCCTTCTAAACCTTGTAGAACTTATATACAAACGTAAAAACCGACATTATTTGCCTCATATAAAACGCAAAGTCCAAAACCACTTATTTCACCTTTAGCCGTCAACATCCTTTTATTTATATGAAAGTTTTAAGTTTTATGTGTAAGTTCTATTCCCATCCCTATTTCCGATTTACTTTTCTAACTTTCTATTTTGTAAAACAAAATCATAAAAACATATTTTAACGATATTTCAAAATAATATAAACCGATAAGAGTATTATTTTAATAGAGAAATCTGTATCATCATTTTATAAGCTTACCAACATACCATTCCTATAAATTTTTAGCACTATGGCTTTACGCAATCTCACTAAAATAACAAAAAAATTCCTTTTGCTTTTATGGCAGAAACAGATCTCTGTCAAACGGACAAGAAAATGCAAAACTGATAGACTGGATATGCCTTTTAGAACAGATAAAGATAAATAATAATACAATCCATAATCTGACCGGAAAATAAAAAAATAGAACCTGCTTTCCGGGAGGGATTATGGGGACAAATAGACCGTATGTAAAACTCTTGTAAAGAGAGGAGCAGTCTGTATGAAAAGCAGAATGACTTAAAAATCACCAACATTTACTTAACAGTAACCTGACAATCTCTTTCATAAATCATTACTTGCAACAGAAAACCGGTAATGATATAATCAGAACAGTAAACCACAGATTTGAGAGGATTGTTCACATGGATAAAGCATGGATAATTATCGTCCTTGTATTTCTGATATATTTTGCCACAGTGATTTTGATTTCAGTAATTCGGACTCTGATGACAAAAAGAAATAGAAAAAATTTTGCAAAAGAGACGTTCAAAGAAACATTTGGAGATTTTTTCTTTGAATTATTAAATCCTTTTAATTGGCTCTAATCTTGCTTGCTCCAAATACCGGATTTACTAGGCAGTAATTCTAAAGAAAAATTAAGAAATTGGACTTGCATCAACACAATATGTCAAAGATTCCATACCTTTTATATAATCTTATCAATCGACCTCCAGTTCATTTGTTCGTACCTACTATGTCCATCAATTATATTTGTTTCTACGGCTATGTACTTCCCCAATCAGGTGGAGCTGGAGCAGTCCAGCTATCCCATTTTGTTTATACCTATTTGGTTTATATCTACTTTGTTTGTACCTATTTTACTATATCCACTTTCTCTGTACTTACTTAGATTATACCTGCTGACTACTTTTAAGAATTCTATGATGATTCAATTAGTTCAACCTTGGAGCGGAATGGAGCTGGAGCAGTCTAAAAGCAAGATCCTGCAGTTCGCACTGCTGCCTGCAAACACACATCTAAAAATTATTAATAACAATAAGATATTCCGATGCAATATATTCCTTCTCTTACATTTCCCACACAAAACTTTTCCTCACATCCACCCCTTACATTTGTCTTGTATCAGACAGACAAGTGTGCTAAAGTCTATCTATAAACAAGAACAAATATGTATTTCCAGCTCAACATTATCACAACAAAATCACACCCATTGAAAGGCATTCTGGTTAACCAATAACAATACAAAGAATACATAATACCTTTCAAAGGGACAAGGAGGAAAAAATGAAGAAACTATTTCGTTTGATGTTACTATCACTGCTGACCCTTTCGTTGGCAGCCTGTGCCCCATCTATTCCCAAAGAAGAATTTCACAGTGATGCCGTTTCACTCTTTTCCAGTGAAGAACCTGATTCCGACATAGACTCTCCCTCTTCCAGTGAAGAACCCGATTCCGGCATAGATTCTCCCTCTTCCAGCGAAGAACCTGATTCCGGCATAAACTCTCCCTCTTCCAGTGAGGAACCTGATTCCGGCATAGACGCTTCCTCTTCCAGTGAAGAACCCGATTCCGGCATAGGCTCTCCCTCTTCCAGTGAAGAACCTGATTCCGGCATAAACGCTCCCTCTTCTTCACACGAAGAAACACTTCCTTCCAGCGAAGCTCCTGACCAATTACCCAAAGACGGATCCTATACCTCCAAAGAGGATGTTGCACTTTACATCCATTTATATGGCTGCCTCCCCTCAAACTTCATCACGAAAAAGGAAGCCGAGGCCCTGGGCTGGAAGGGCGGCTCTCTGGAGCCTTATGCTTCCGGCATGTGCATCGGCGGAAACCGTTTCGGCAATTATGAGGGTCTTCTGCCGGAAAAAGACGGGCGCAGCTATACCGAATGCGACATAGATACCTTAGGCGCCGATAAACGGGGCTCAAAACGAATCGTATTTTCCAATGACGGCCTGATATACTATACAGAAGATCATTACGAAAGCTTTGAATTACTTTATGGAGAAGAATGACCTAAAGCCCCCTTTCACTCTGCAGCCATTTCCACATGCATCTACAAAAAGGAGAAAAAACTATGCGCATTTGCATACTGGACGGAAATCTTATCACGGATAAAAAATTGCTCCATGACACTCTTTCCGCCTCCTTACTTCTGCCGGACTGGTATGGCAGGAATCTGGACGCCCTATATGATTGCCTCACAGATATACAAGAGGAAACGGAAATACAGATTTTGAACCCGGAAAGTCTGGAAGCCCATCTGGGAAGCTATGCCCTTTCTCTTGCCAGAACCATCTACAATGCCTCGCAGGAGAATACAAGAATCAATTACAGTTACAGCTCATGATATCTCAAAAGACAACAAAGCAATACATCTATACTGGAATTTATCGAGGTAATTGAATATGATCAAAGCAATTGTATTTGACATTGGGCAGACATTAGTTGAATATAAGATACCATTAAATTGGTCAAAGCTATACAAACCTGCATTTGAAAGTGTTGCCCATAAATGCGGATATACTTTTTCGGATACTCATTATCAGCATGCCGGCCATGTTTTAACTAAGTATAATACGAGAATAAATCCACGAGAACATGAGGTAACATCCAATCAGATTTTCAGTGAACTATTAATGGGTATGGAAATACCGTTAAAGGATATAGAAACGGTTAAGTTCCATTTTTATTCTTACTTCAAGCAAAATGCTTCCGTATATGAAGAAGTGGAGGCGACACTAAAAGGACTTTCTGATAGAGGAATATTATTAGGAACCTTATCTGATGTCCCCTACGGTATGGATAATATTTATGCTTTGGAGGATATCAGCCCGGTAATAAAGTATATTGATTATCCGTTTACTTCTAATGATGTGGGGTACCGTAAGCCCTGCGGGGAGGGATTGAAATTCATATCAGAAAAAATGCAGATTAGCCTTAAGGAAATGGCGTTTGTGGGTGACGAAGAAAAGGATATCATGTGCGCAATTAACGCAGGCGCATACTCCGTTTTGGTAAACAGAAATGACAGTATTAAGAATTATGGTCAAGATAAAGAGATAAGTTCGTTGGAGGAACTGTTAACTATGTTCGGTTGATTTTATCGTTTTCTGATCCTTTAAAAAAATCACCAAAACAATGGCTCGTTGTTTGATGGAGAATATAGCTTATGAACAACAAAATAGAAATCATAGAAGAACGATTATCTGCGGAGGAATTTACAGATTTCCTGAAAAGAACAGATCTGGGTTCGCAATATCCAAAAGAACGTTTTGCGGAAAGGATATCTAAGCTTGTAAACAATGCCACAATAAGCCTCGCCGCAAGAAATGAGGAGGGCTTAATCGTTGGTGTCTTATTTGGGTTAACAGATTATGCATATTGGCTTTATGTGACAGATTTGGGGGTTGACAGAGCTTATGAGGGACAGGGAATTGGCAGACAGCTTATGAAGACTGCACATGATAAAGCAGGCGGGGAAAAAGATATCGCCGTATATCTGATAGCAAATAAAAGGGACAATTCCATTCTATGAGAAGCTGGGTATGAAAAAAGCTGATGATGTTATGCAGTATAATCGTATCCAATGGACCGAATTTACAGTGCAGTAACAGATACGTGCCATTCATGAAGTCGTATATGGCCATAGTATTCCAAGATCTAATTTAAATAATAAAATTACCCTTATGGGAGCAAATAATATACATATGATTTTTGGAAATAGGTAACAAAGCAAGATTACCCTTACAAGGTAGCTACAATGGTATTTGGAAATGGTAATACTGGAGGTTCCTCATATGCACAAAACAGAAAATGTCGAATTAACGGTTTTATGTCTGATACATCAAAGGGATAAATATCTTTTACAAAACAGAATAAAGGATGATTGGAAAGGTTTGACTTTGCCCGGAGGACATATTGAAAAAAATGAATCTATAATAGATGCCGTTATTCGGGAAATGAAGGAAGAAACGGGACTTGTTATCCAAAATCCAAAACTATGCGGAATCAAGCAATTTCCCATAGAAAATGGACGGTACATTGTATTTTTATTTCATACAGACGAATTTTTCGGAGAAGTAGCATCGTCAGAAGAGGGAGAAATGATTTGGGTAAAAAAGTCGGAATTGTCAAAAATGAATATTGTAGATGACTTACCGGCACTTCTTCAAGTGATGCAAGATGATAATTTAACGGAATTTCAATATGTTATTGAAAACGATAAATGGAATGTGGTCATCAAATGAAGGGAATCTTCTTTTGCGAAACAAATATTTCAGAAACTAATATTGACAAAACCGAAAAAAGTGCCTTATCAAAATTGAAGATTAATCTTTGGTTATTATCCATTCATAATGTACATAAACTAAGAAGGACATATTCACCGGCAAAGAAACCTGCTTATAATCATAGGTTCTTCCCAATAGATAAAAATCCAAGAAAGACTGCTGCTGTAAATATGTCCTTCCAAATGAGCCCTGCTCTACTCCCCATACACCCATCCCGGATATAGGGTGGAGCGGCGCAGATTTCCACGCTGAGGTACTGCTGTTCCGGAAGGAGATTCCTTCAGATCATAAGGCAGTCCGGAATAGATCCATGCCCTGCCATGGGCATATATCACCGCATCCTCACAATTTCTTCCGAACAAATCCCCGCTAATCACGTATCCGTCTTCAGGAAAAACCACTAATTTCTGAAGTTCTCCCTGCAAATTGCTTGTACTGTACAAGGCAGGCTTCACGCCGCCTCCCCGCCGGTAAGCGAGAATGTGATCCTTCCCCTGACCGCCCCAGTTATGATAGGTATTCACAATCGTAAGCCAGCCGGGAGTCTTTCTGTCCTCCTTCCAAAGCTCCCGACCTTCACAGTCCAAAAGGAACATTCCGTCACGTCCGTCCCACTGCCCCTTGTAGCCGTCTCCTCTCTTGATCCTATCGAGTCCCGCCACCTGCAGCCCCGGATTCTCCGGAATAAACTTGCCAAGAGCCACATGCTGGGACTCTACAGAACCTTCATAGCGCCAAAGCTCCCTTCCCTCCCTATCGTAAAGGCAGGTGACGCTTCCCCCCACGCAGATCTCCGGTTTTCCGTCACCGTTTACGTCCCCTATCCATAGGCAATCCGCATGATCCTCCAAGTCTCTGCAGGACCAGAGAATTTTCCCTTCGGAGGAGAGCATGTCATATCCCGCCATCACCTCATCCCGGCCGTCGCCGTTGATATCATAAACCAACGGAAAATGCCCGATATTTCCATGATGTTTCCATAATAAACGGAAATTTTGATCCATGGCCCACATGTCATGATAACGGTCTTTCAGAATCACGTCTCTGGCCGTGGGATTTCCCGTGAGGTTAGCGATTAAGATACAGTCATGAGCCATAGGATCCGGCAGCGGAAATTCCCGCTTCACCGCCCCGGTGGTTCCGTCCAGCTGCCGGAAGGTCTTGTCCATCACCACCAGAACCTCCAGTCTGCCGTCCCCGTCGATATCGAAAATCTGCACGGGAAAATCCGACCCGAAGCCCCCCGGCTCCCCCTGAGGCTGTCCCACCTGCCAAAGCATCTCCCCCGTCACAGAAAAAACCGTCACACATGTCACCTGATGGGGCACATACCTATCGTCGATTCCGCCGTCCGCCTGCACGCACACCAGCTCCATGCGCCCGTCCCCGTTGACGTCTCCCAACAGTACCTTGCAGTTTTTTCCGGCCTTTGATATGTCCAGACTTCCTATCAAAATCGGTTCCATCTTCTCCTCCTTTTTATTTCCGCAGGATCCTATTTAATTGTGCAGCACAAACTCCTGAGTCGGATATCCCAGAGACACCGTAAGCTCTCCGGGGACAAATCCCATGGCGCTGTAGAATGCTCTGGGGGCCCTTCCTTTCTCATCCCCCTCCCGGAAGGTTTCCACTTTGATGTCCCTGCCGCCATTTAGCTTTGTCCGCATCAGTTCCACCATCCTTGCTGCAATCCTCTTCCTGCGGTACTCAGGATGCACGGCCATGCAGGAAATCATGCTTTTTGGGGGTGAAAAGAGCAGCACGCCCACCACCATCCTTCCATCCAGAGCACATATGGCGCTGCCACGCTCCATATTCTTAACCACCGTCCGACGATAATCCTCCAGCGCTTCCTCCGTCTCCAGCCCCGGAAAATTCTCTTTCACAATCTCTGCCAAGCTCATCCATGAATGCAGGCAGCTTAAATCCGCAAAATCAACACTGATCCAACGCCTGCGGTCCCCGTGAGCATCGTATTCCGGAAGATCCCCCATGTCGAAGAGCTTGTCCAGAAACCAATAAGGCACCATGAGCCCCTGCCTTTGGAGCAGCAGCGCCTCCTCCCTATCCGCCCAGCGGACGCATCGAACTTCCTCCTGCTGAAGCTTTAGCTGTGAAATATCCACATCCTGCCGAACAATATAATAATCATCGAATCCGTTTGAAAAATTGACGGTAAAGTTTGGCCTCCTGCCCGACAGATCCAGCTTAAGGCCAAGCTCCTCCCAAGCCTCTCTCTCCGCCGTCTCACAGCTGCCGTCCCCCGCCAGCGCGGAGCCTCCCACTGTCAAATCCCACATATTGGGCCAGCCCTTCTTAAAGGGCTGCCTGCGCTGGATCAGAAGCTGGTTCCGGCTGTTGAAAATACACACATGAACCACAAGATGAAGTTCTCCGTCTTTCATCTCGTCTCCCCGCCGATGGAGCCGCCCCGTCCTTTCTCTGTCCTTGGTGTACAAGTCCCAAAACTCCGAATCTTCCCTATGACTCATATAAGCCCCTCCCTGCGGGCATTGCCCTACAATCCGTCTAAATCGTCTCCTCCAGCTGTGCCGCAAGATCCCGCAGGCATTTTCCGATAATTGCGAGATTCTGGCGGGCCTGAATAGGATTTTTCTCTATAAAATCACTGCTTTCCTCTACCTTTTCCGCCAGCTCCTTCAGGCTCCTGAGAGCTTTGGCCTGAAAATCCCCCGATTCTTGGGACTGCCCCGTCTCTTTCTGCCAGCCCAATACCTCCTCCAGCATACAGATACGCTTGTTTAGAACCTCCTTCCGCCCCGCCAGCTCCTCATTCTCTCCCTCACATGCAAGACGGCATTCCCGCGCTTCCCGAAGCTCCTCCTTATGTAAAGTCTCCGCTCTTCTGGGCGAAAACACCTTGAAATCCTCCGATTCCGAAATGGCAAGGGTGCCCACATAGGCCTCTGCCTCCCGGATCTTCCGAAGATTTGTATTCATTCTCATATCCATATCCCGGATCTCTTGTTTCAGCTCCCTCAGCAGCTCCGTCAATATACCATACTCCTCCGGCAGCATTTTCACCCTCCCCATATTCTAAGGCCGCACACGCGTTGAAGCTGTAAGGCCTGCTCTCGCCTGCAGACTGGACAGTTTCCATTGATTTCTCGGAAGGAACCATCATTCCCCATAAAACCTACAGCCGCAGCGTCCATTCTCCTTCACCGCGTACAAGGCCTCATCCGCCCTTTTATAAAGATCATCCTCAAAGCCGCTCTGGGAGAAGGCGCCTCCAACGCTCAGGGATGTCCGAGGCAAATCCTCCGACGGATTCAGCAGCTCATTGTTGATATTGTTGATCTTATCCCGAACCACCTCTTTCATGTCCTTGGTAATATCCACTACAATCACTGCAAATTCGTCACCGCCGATCCTTGCGGCAATATCCGTGTCGCGAAAGGTCTCCTCCAATAAGCCGGCAACCTTTTTCAGAATCCGGTCCCCCATCTCATGGCCGTGCTTGTCGTTGACCTGCTTGAACTGATCCACATCCACAATCAAAAGCGCCATGGGACTTATCTTTGTCTTTAATAAGGTTTTCCAATCGTCGAAAGCCCTCCTGTTGGCAATACCCGTAAGAGGATCATGCTCCGCTTCACGGCGCAGGTTTTCCGCCTGATTTCGCAGCATCACCTCATTGGCCGCATTCAGTTCGTAAATGTCGTTGTAGGTCAGCGCCAGATATTTGAATTCGTATGCCCCCACAATGTCCAGCCGCTTTTCTTCCTTAATATTATTCACATAAATATGCAGAGGCTTCACGATCAGGCACAGTATCAGCACAAAGGTGAGAATGGTCTCCACAAACAGGATACTGATGAGAACCTTCTGGTTGGCCATCACCTGCTTCAGCCCTGCTGCGCTGTCCTGCTGGTTTTTCCTCATATCGTCCCTCACGCTGCTCAGAAAATATGAAATATTGTTCTCAATGGCGCCCTTCGTCTCCTGATAAGAAATGCCGAAAACCAGCTCTCTGGCCTTCTCCAACATTTTTTCGGAACTCAGCTCCTTATCCGCCTGCTTCAAATCCACCTCTTCTACATCGGGAAAGGCAGACATGTCCTGCCCTTTGGCCTCAGCAACCAGCTTCATGGCATAGATTTCCCTCTCCATGAGCTTGTTGGAATTGTCCAGAGCGCTCTGGAGGAAATCAAGGGCGCTGCCCTCCACTTCATTCTCCCTCAGAGCCTCCAGCGCTTTATCCCGGCTTCTGACTTCATATACTTCCCTGAAATAATTCTCCACATATGCCAGATTCATCTCCACCCCATATAGACGAACCTGCTCGGTGAGGTAGTCCGATCCCTCTTTCACTAAAGAAGCCTTCTCCTGATATCGAATATAAGCATCCGTTGCGGAAACCATATCGTCATACTTGCGCGACGCATAAGCCGTCACCCAAATAAGTACAATATATAAAACAATGGATACAAAGATCATGACATAGTTCATAGTGCGTATCTTGATTCCCCGCAGGGACCTTTTTCCGCTTTTCTCAGGATGCTGCGCTCTCTTAGCCATCCCTTCATTCGTCTTCTCACTCATACTCCCACCGCCGTTCAAACTTTTCTATTTCTTTATTATACAAGTTCTTTCCAAAAAATGATAGTATTTCCATAAAAAAGGCAGACCATAATCTCCCGGACTATTCGGTCTGCCTTTTCATGGCTCTTCAAGCCTTTATGCGCCAATTCTATCTGCCATTTGCCATTTCACAGAGCTCCGCAAGCATCTTGGGCAGCTCCGTCTCCATATTGTCATCGTTGAACTGGCAGGTGCCCACCTTCTTATGGCCGCCTCCATTGTACTTCAGCATCAGACTTCCCACGTTGATGCTGCAGGTTCTGTTCAATATGCTGTAGCCCACCGCTGCGGAACAGCCCTTTCCACCCCGGCCGCTGACGATCCATGCGGAAATATTCTGTTCCGGATACAAGCTGTAGATCATGAAACGGTTGCCCGTGTAGATGGGATCCACTCCCCTGAGATCCGTAATAATCACATTTCCGTCTACCTTTGTATGTTCCTTCACCATCTCCTTGAACTTTTCCGTCTGCTCATTGTACACCTCAATGCGCTCCTGCACATCGGACAGCGCCAGAATCTCATGGGTGTCCATGGTACGGCAGCAGTCCATCAGCTTCTCCATGAGCTGGTAATTGGAGACAGTGAACCTCCTCCATCTTCCAAGACCGGTTCTGGGATCCATGAGAAAGCCTATCAGGATCCAGCCCTGAGGATTCATGACCTCGTCTATGGTCAGACTGCCGGAATCCACCTTATCTACTGCCGACATCATCTCCTTGAACTGAGGGAAACGATCCTCTCCTCCGTAGTAATCATAGATGATTCTGGCACAAGACGGCGCAATGCGGCTCTCCCCCTTATACTTGCCCCGAAGCTCCAGACGCTCATGCTCGCTGGAATGATGGTCAAACCACAGTCCGCAGCCCTCCACATAGGGTACGTTGGCCAGACAGTCATTCTCATTCACTTCCACCAGACCATCCTGCAGATCCTTGGGATGTGCGAACTTCCAGCTGTCGATGACCCCCGCCTCCAAAAGCAGAGCTCCGCATACCAGACCATCGAAATCAGAACGTGTAACAAGTCTCATAGTATACTCCTCCTGAAAATCATTAAAGCTTATGTAGCATTAGCCAAGTATAACATACTTTTCCATTTTCCACAACTTACATAACACAAGGACTTACTGAAAATATTCAGCCAAAAACAGCGCTTTTTGTTTCCCTGAACATGCAAAAGTCACAATAAGACCCTACCCTCACAAGGGCTCTTTGCCCGGCAGACCGGCCTTTCTGGGATACTTCCCCGGGGAGGGCTTCACCTTCTTTATCAGAATCAGATTTCTATAGATATCCGAATTGGGCAGCATAAATTCTGTCTGCCCCTCCAGCCGCCCTCCCAGCAAAGACACCGCCCTCTGTGCCTCCTGCACCTCCTGCGACACCTTCTCGGACTTATACGCCACAAACATGCCGCCCTGCCGCACAAAGGGAAGGCAATATTCCGCCAGCGTGGAAAGTCTGGCCACAGCCCGGGACACACATAGGTCAAAGCTCTCCCTCATCTCTCCCGGCTTGGCAAAATCCTCCGCCCGGCCGTGAACGGCTCTGACCCCCTCCAGCTCCAGCTCCCCGATCACAGCCTCCAGAAACTGAATCCGTTTGTTCAGAGAGTCCAGCAGCGTCACCTTCAGCTCCGGAAAGGCGATCTTCAGGGCAAGGCCTGGAAAGCCCGCTCCCGTGCCCACGTCGATCAAGGAGGCCGCACACCCCTTCCCCGCATCCTTCCCGCCGGGGAAGCCCTTTCCCTCAAAGACCTTTGTCAAAGATAAACTGTCCAAGAAATGCTTCTTCATCACATCCTCATATGCTGTGATAGCCGTCAGATTCATCCTCTCATTCCACTCTGCCAGCATCTCATAATACCGCACAAACTGCGCCAGCTGCCCCTCCGTGAGGGTCACTCCCCACGCTCTCAGATCCTCCGTAAAACGGCCGGTATCATATTGATTTTCCGATTGCCTCATAAAAGCCGCCTCTTCCTGCGGTTCTCCGCTTACCCGCCAGACTGTATTTCAACCATTTACTCCCCATGGAAATGCCAATCCCCATAGCCAGATTCTAACATATCGTTTCTTTTTTCACAAGAAAAACTACAACAAAAAACATTCGTCCAAAAACGTCAATATCTGCAATGTTTTAGGCAATAAAGGGAATGAATATTTTCCTTTTTTGCACTATGATAATAAAGTGACAATAAGAAGACAATAGCAAGCTTTTCACATCCGCTTTTTCACATCCACCCGGGCGTCCGCCCTTAAGATCTATGAGTCAAGACTTAAAAAAGGAAAATGCCGCCGTATTTTTTCATAGATTATTGCCGAAAATACACTAACACGGAGCAATTTCCCAGCGCTATTACATTGTATGGATTAGAATTCAAAATATAAAGGAGGATACAGTATGCAAATGACATTCCGCTGGTACGGCGAGGGAAACGACACCATCACGCCGCAGCAAATCAGGCAGATTCCCGGAGTCACGGGGCTGGTTTGGGCCTTGCACCAGAAACAGGCCGGCGAAGTCTGGGAAGTGGAGGAAATCGAGGAAGTGCGCCGCCAGATCGAGGGGGCAGGCTTCAATATGGACGTGGTGGAAAGCGTCAATGTCCACGATGATATCAAGATCGGCCTCCCCACCCGGGATCACTATATCGAAAACTACAAGACCACCCTGCGCAATCTGGCAAAATTCGGCGTCAAGGTAGTGACCTATAATTTCATGCCCATTTTCGACTGGACCCGCACGGATCTCTTCCACCCTATGGAGGACGGCTCCACCGCCCTATTTTACGAAAAGTCCAAGATTCAGGACGATTATAAGGAAATGGCAAAGTACATTCTGGAAAACCTCCATGGACTGACCTTCCCCGGCTGGGAGCCCGAACGCATGGAGAAGCTGGACGAGCTTTTTGAAAAATACAAGCCCGTGACCAAGGAAAGGCTCTGGGAGAATCTCAAGTATTTTCTGGAGGCCATTATGCCCACATGCCGGGAGACCGGCATCAAAATGGCAATCCATCAGGACGATCCCCCATGGGACATTTTCGGCCTTCCAAGACTTTTGGTGGACAAGGAATCCATCGGCCGCTTCCTCTCCATGGTGGATGACGAACACAACTGCCTCTGCCTCTGCTCCGGCTCTCTGGGGGCAAATCAGGAGAACCATGTGGCTGATATCGTCCGCGCTTACTGCCCCAGAATCGCCTTTGCCCACATCCGCAATGTGAAGCATTTTGACAACGGCGACTTCACGGAAGCCTCCCATAGAGACTGCGACGGCGACGTGGGAATACTGGAGATCATGAAAGCCTACCACGACTGCGGCTATGAAGGGTATGTCCGTCCCGACCACGGCCGCCATATCTGGGGAGAGAAATGCCGCCCCGGCTACGGCCTCTATGACAGAGCTCTGGGCATCATGTACCTTTGGGGCTGCTGGGATATGCTGGAAAAGCTTGAGGAGAAAAAATAATATTTTATTAGGAGATATCATATACCATGAAACTATCATTGAAATCTATTCAGGCAAAGGAAAACTGGGCCGGATACCACCTGCCCTCCTACGATCCGGCAAAGATCGCAGAAAACACAGCCCTCTGTCCCCAGTGGATGCACTTCGGATCCGGCAATATCTTCCGCATCTTTCCGGCAGTTCTCTGCCAGCGTCTCATAGAGCAGAAAAAGATGGACACGGGCATTGTATCCTGCGAGGGATATGATGACGAAATAATAACGAAATGTTTTCGTCCATACAATAATCTAACCATAGCGGTGACTCTGAATGCGGACGGCAGGCTGGAGAAAGAAGTGGTAGGCTCCATGTCCGAGAGCCTTACTATGCTCCACGACAGCGAGAGGATCGCTGAGGTCTTTAAAGAGCCTTCTCTGCAGATGGTATCCTTCACCATCACGGAAAAAGGCTACTCTCTGCGCACCGGGGCAGGGGAATTGGCTCCGGCAGTGGCTCAGGATATGGCGGAGGGACCAGAAAACTGCAGAAGCTTCATGGCACAGCTCACCGCCATGTGTCTGGGCAGAAGGAAAGCCTGCGGAAAGCCTCTGGCGCTGGTCAGCATGGACAACTGCTCCCACAACGGTGAAAAGCTGCAGGCTGCCGTGACTGAAATTGCCGAAATGTGGCTGAAGAACGGCAAAATCACACAGGAGGACTTCGATTATCTGCAAAGGGACATTGCCTTCCCCTGGAGCATGATCGACAAGATCACCCCCCGTCCCCATCCCATGGTGGAGGAGCAGCTGATTGCAGACGGCTTGGAGGATATCAGCCCCTTCGTCACCTCCAAACACACCTATACCGCGCCTTTTGTAAATGCAGAAAAAACCCAGTATCTGGTAATTGAGGACAAATTTCCCAACGGCAGGCCCCCTCTGGAGGATGTGGGGGTCATCATCACTGACAGGGATACCGTGAACAAGGTAGAGAAAATGAAGGTCTGCACCTGCCTGAATCCCCTCCACACCTGCCTTGCCGTCTACGGCTGCCTGCTGGGATATACTTCCATCGCAGAGGAAATGAAGGATCCCCAGCTGAAGGCTTTCATAGACCGCATGAGCCACGAGGAGGGCATGCCCTTCGTAGTAGATCCGGGCGTCATCGATCCGGCCCGGTTCTTAAAGGAGGTTCTCACAGAGCGTTTTCCCAACCCCTTCATGCCCGACACACCTCAGCGCATTGCCACGGACACTTCCCAGAAGCTGAGCATCCGCTACGGGGAGACCATCAAGGCCTATATGGCATCGGACAGCCGCAGGGCGTCCGAGCTGAAGCTGATCCCTCTGGTTCTGGCCGGATGGCTGCGGTATCTCACCGGGATAGATGATCAGGGAGAGCCCTTCGAGGTCAGCCCCGATCCTCTCTACGCTTCCATGAAGGAAAAACTGGGAGACATGAAACCCGGATCCTGCGTGGATGCCGAAAGGCTTCGCCCCATACTGTCCGACGCATCCATTTTCGGCGTGAACCTATACCAGTGCGGTCTTGCAGATAAAGTCATAGGATATTTTGAGGAATTAATGACAGGAAAATCCGCCGTTCGCAGGACACTTGAAAAATATGTATAAATTCGGAAGGAGCCGGACCCCTACAGTCCGGCTCTTTTCATCAAACAGATTGATCGCTTCATACGTTTAGCAAGCATATATTTTCCCATTGACAGATACATAACCAGAGACTATGATAAATTTCGGATCGTTCGGGGAAATAGGTGCAAATCCTATACGAGCCCGTCGCCGTGAGGCACAAGACAATCCTGCTGATCTCACCGAAAGCCACATTTCGGGACAAGCCATTGGATCTAAAATCTGAGAAGGCCGGTCAGGAGAGTGCCGAGTCGAAATATCCGGACTGTCCGAAATCCTTCCGCGGTTCCCACGAACCGGACTGCGAGGGCCGGTCTTTGGAGGGAAATACAAATCTAAGGAGAATGTACATGCAAAAGAAATGCAGAAACCAAAGGAATCTATTTTGCGGCACACTGTATTTGCGTTGTATGGCGCTTATTGTGGCTATGGCGCTGTTTACGGCAGGATGCGGCAAAAAAGGAGACGAGTCCTCCTCCGGCGCAAGCCAGTCCGCGGGAACCGTCTACGACGACGGCAGCAGTATTGGTGAAGGCAGCACGAAATTCAGCCTCACTGTGGCGGACAAGGACGGAAACGAAACCCATATGGAAATCCATACGGACAAAGAGACTGTGGGAGACGCCCTGCTGGAGCTGGGGGTTATCTCCGGAGATGAGAGTGAATACGGCATCTTTGTAAAGACGGTCAACGGCATCACCGCCGATTATGATGCGGACGGCGTATATTGGGCATTCTATGTCAACGGAGAATATGCCACCAGCGGCGTGGACTCCACCCCCGTAACGGCGGATGCGGACTACGCTTTCAAGGTAGAATAAGAATGAAGCTCACTGTAAAAGAAATGGCGGTATTCTCCATGCTGGGGGCGGTAATGTACGCCTCCAAGGTCATAATGGAGATCGCCCCCAATATCCATCTGCTGGGGACCTTCATCGTGGCATTTACGGTGGTCTACCGTCGGAAGGCACTATATCCCATTTATGTCTATGTGATATTGAACGGCATCTTCTGCGGCTTTGCCGCATGGTGGCTCCCTTATCTGTATGTATGGGCCATTCTGTGGGGCGCAGTCATGCTTCTTCCCCAGAAATTGCCCAAGAGGATTCGTCCTCTGGTATATATGGCAGTGTCCGCCGCTCATGGCTTTTCCTTCGGAATCTTGTACGCACCGGCTCAGGCCCTGCTCTTCGGCCTGAGCTTCAAAGGAATGATCGGATGGATCTACGCAGGCCTTCCCATGGACTGTATCCACGGCATCAGCAATTTTTTCTGCGGAGCCTTGATCCTTCCCATCATATCGGCTCTGCGGATGGCGGAAAGAGGCATGAAAAGCCAGTAAACGCAAGAGAGACTTGATCTAAATCCATCTATGTGATAGCATAAATATCAGGAATACTTATTGTAGCTTGATCAGGCGTTGCATCCATTTTCAGAGGCAAAGTCTCAAAAAGCATAAAAATACCGGAATTCATGATCCCACAATCAAAAAGGAACATAACAGAAAGGAATTAAGATGAAGAAGATACTGGATTTGTTGTCAGAAGAAATGGGTAAGGCCTTCGAGGCGGCAGGCTATGACAAAACTCTGGGCAGAGTCACCTTGTCCAACCGTCCTGACTTGTGTGAATATCAGTGCAACGGCGCCATGGCAGGGGCAAAAAAGTATAAAAAAGCTCCCATCATGATAGCAAACGACGTAGCGGCAAAGCTGGCTGAAAGCGATGTATTTCAGGAGATCACCGCCGTACCTCCGGGCTTTTTGAATCTGAAGCTGTCAAAACAGTATCTGCTGAGAGTGATGAACACCATGCGCACAGAGCCCAAGTTCGGTCTGGAAATGCCGCAGCACCCTCAAAAAATTATGATTGATTACGGCGGAGCCAATGTGGCCAAGCCTTTACATGTAGGACATCTGCGCCCGGCCATTATCGGTGAGAGCATCAAGCGGATCTGCCGTTATGCAGGAAACGAATGTATCGGTGACGTGCATCTGGGGGACTGGGGCCTGCCCATCGGGCAAGTGATCACGGAGCTGCAGGAACGGAGGCCGGAATTAGTCTACTTTGACGAAAACTACGAGGGAGAATACCCCAAGGAGCCGCCCTTTACCGAAGAAGAATTCGGTGTGATCTATCCCCTCGCCAGCGCAAAATCAAAGGAGAATCCGGAATATAAGGCTCGGGCCATGGAGGCAACTTTGAAATTCCAGTCCGGTGTAAGGGGGTATCGCGCCCTATGGAAGCACATTCTGGATGTCTCAAAAGTAGACTTAAAGAAAAACTACGACAATCTGAATGTAGAATTTGATCTCTGGAAGGGAGAAAGCGACGTACACGAACTGATTCCTGAGATGGTAGCCTATATGAAGGACAACGGTTATGCCTATATCAGCGAGGGGGCGCTGGTGGTAGATGTAAAAGAAGAAACGGATACCAAAGAAATTCCTCCCTGCATGATCCTGAAATCCGATGGGGCCGCCCTCTACAATACCACCGATCTGGCCACCATCATGGAACGTATGCGGCTCTATTCTCCGGATGAGATCATCTATATCACAGACAAGCGGCAGGAACTGTACTTCGAGCAAGTATTCCGCTGCGCCCGCAAGACAAAGCTGGTAAAGCCGGAGACGAGACTGAAATTTCTGGGCCATGGGACCATGAACGGAAACGACGGAAAACCCTTTAAGACAAGGGACGGCGGCGTCATGAAGCTGGAAAATCTTATTCAGGAAACCAAGGATGAAATGTACCGAAAGATCAGGGAAGGCAGGGAAATGCCCGAAGAGGAAGCCTTGGCCGTGGCGGACACTGTAGCCCTCTCCGCCTTAAAATACGGTGATCTGTCCAATCAGGCCTCAAAAGACTATGTATTCGACATTGACAGATTTACCTCCTTTGAGGGAGACACAGGCCCCTACATCCTATACACCATTGTCCGCATCAAATCCATCCTGAACAAATATAAGGAGCAGGGGGGGACTCTGGAAAATCTCACGCTTCTGGAGGCCGGAAACCAATCCGAAAAGGAGCTGGAGATGGCGCTGGTACAGTTCAACACCATGCTGCTTAGCGCCGCCGAAGAAATTGCGCCCCACAAGGTATGCGCCTATATCTACGATCTGGCCAATGCCTTCAACCATTTCTACCATGAAACAAAAATTCTTGCAGAGGAAAATGCCGCCAAGAGGGAAAGCCTCATTGCGCTGCTGGCCCTCACAAGAGACGTGCTGGAGACCTGCATCGACCTCCTTGGCTTCTCTGCGCCGGAAAAAATGTAATCCATAAGATATCAGTATATTGGGCGGGAAATCCTTTTTAAGGCTTTCCCGCCTATCATTTTTTGTCTTTATCCACAAACCCTTCAGCCCTCCTCTGCATATTTTCCCACAGATCTGTACATTTTAATGCTATGAGAAAACTGCTGCCCACAATAAGATATGCGGCCAAAAGGAGAATACTATGTTATATCCCGTTCTAACTGAATCTAGAGGATTAATAGACCTAAGCGGAATCTGGAGCTTCAAACTAGATGACGGAAAGGGCTTTGATGAAAAATGGTATGAACGTCCCCTGATAAATGCCATGACCATGGCTGTCCCGTCATCTTACAACGACCTAAAGGAGGGCGAGGATTTCCGGGAGCATTATGGCTGGGTCTTTTACCAGCGCGCCCTCAGCATACCCTCCTACATGACAAGCCAGAGGATCCTGCTGCGAATGGCAGCTGTCACCCACATGGCGAAGGTGTACCTGAACGGTAAGCAAATCTGTGAACACAAGGGGGGTTTTCTGCCCTTTGAGGTGGAGATCAATGACTTCCTGCAGCAGGGAGAAAACCTGCTCACCATCGCCGTGGACAATCGCATCGACCACTCCACCTTGCCCGTGGGAAACGAAAACGGCGGCAATCTGCTGGGGGGCGGATTTTTTCCCTCCAAGGGAAGCAGAAAGCGAAACAACCCCAATTTCGACTTTTTCAATTACTGCGGCATCACCCGCCCGGTGAAGCTGTACACCACCCCCAGAAATTATATCCGGGATATTTCTCTGACCTCCCATGTGGAGGAGGAATCCGGATCGGCTCAAGCTCTTGGTTTGCAGAAAAATGCTGACGGGACAAAAAAGAATAATCAGGATTCCCATGAGATACGCGGCTTTTCTAAAGATACCGGCACCTTCAATGGTTCAGCACAAATCAATTATGAAATTGAGACCATGGGAAACGGCAAACTCACAATAGAGATCCACAGCCGCACCGGAAAGCTGGTGGCAAAAGGAGATTGCCCCGCCAATGCCGAATCTTCCCACAGCAATGTCTTTAAAGGCAGCCTCACACTCCAAAATCCCGTCCTCTGGCAGCCCCTGAAGCCCTATCTCTACCAAGTCACCATAAAATTCGGAGAGGATGTATACCGCATTGACTACGGCATCCGCACAGTAAAGGTAGAGAAGGGTAAATTCCTCATCAACGGAAAGCCCTTTTATTTCAAGGGTTACGGCAAACACGAGGATACCTTTCCTGCAGGCCGGGGCTTGAACCTGCCTATGAACGTAAAGGATATCAGCCTGATGAAATGGCAGGGCGCCAACAGCTTCCGCACCAGCCATTACCCCTACAGCGAGGAGATGATGCGGCTCTGCGATCAGGAGGGAATCGTGGTGATAGACGAGACCCCCGCCGTGGGCGTACATTTGAACTTCGGCGGCGGCGCAAATTTCAAGGACGGAAAAAAGGCGGACACCTTCGACCCCATAGAGGAGGGCGGCATCCGCACCTTTGAACATCACAAAGAAGTAATTCGGGACATGATCGCCAGAGACAAGAACCATGCCTGCGTGGTAATGTGGAGCATCGCCAACGAGGCGGACACAAGCGGAAAAGGAGCTTATGAATATTTCAAACCCCTCTTTGATCTGGCCAAATCCTCCGATCCCCAGAAGCGCCCCTGCACTATGGTCAGCGTCCAGATGGCCAATTACAAGGATGACTGCACCTTAAAGCTCAGCGACGTTTTCTGCCTGAACCGCTACTATGGCTGGTACGCCTGCGGCGGCGACCTGCAGGCGGCGGAAGAGATCTGCAGGGAGGAGATGGAATTCTGGAACGCTCAAGGAAAGCCCTTCCTATTCACGGAATATGGAGCCGACACCGTCAGCGGTCTTCACGATACCACTCCCGTCATGTGGACGGAGGAATATCAGGTGGCCTACTACGAGGCAAATCATAGGGTGGTGGATTCCATGGAAAACTTCGTAGGCGAGCAGGTGTGGAACTTCGCTGACTTCGCCACCAGTCAAGGACTGATGCGGGTGCAGGGCAACAAAAAGGGAATATTTACCCGTGACCGCCGACCCAAATTGGCCGCCCATTACTTCCGAGAGCGCTGGTCCCATATTCCTGACTTCGGATATAAGAAACCGAACCAGCCAATATAGGCGGCAGCGCTCCCCGAAAAACCTGCCCCCTGCAGCTTATTCCGCCAAATCACAGCGGGCAGGGACAAGGATCACAGCAGACTTACAAAAAAATATTACAGCAGATCGCCGTCCATCCACCTTAAGGCATCGACGGCGTTCTGATTGCCCTGCTCCGCAGCCATGGTATACCACTTTACGGCCTCCTGCTTATTCTGCGGCACCCCCGGATACTGACCCGACTCAAACATGCGGCCCACATTGAACTGCGCGTCGGCGTTCCCCCCCTGAGCTGCATTGTAATATAATTTGACGGCATTGACAATGTCCTGCCTCACGCCCTCTCCCTTCTCAAAACAGTATCCCAGAATGAACATTGCGTCCGCATCGTTTTGTTGAACCGCCTTGAAACTCCACTGGGCCGCCTGCACGCTGTCCTGCTTCACACCCTCTCCGTTCAGATAGCAGAGTCCCAGCATGTACTGGGCATGAGCATGGCCCTGCTCCGCAGCCTTCTTATACCACTGAGCAGCCTTCATATCGTCCTGATCCACTCCGGCGCCGCTGCTGTAGCAAAGTCCCAAATTATACTGGGCATCAGCATCTCCCTGCTCCGCAGCCTTCATATACAACTGGGCCGCCTTCTCGGAATCCTGTCTCATACCCAAACCTTTGTCATACAAATACCCCAGATTATACTGGGACTGGGCATCCCCCTGCTCCGCAGCCTGCCCGTACCACTCTGCAGCCTTGCCATAGTCCTGATTCACGCCTACGCCTTTTTTATAATATACTCCCAGATTATACTGGGCGTCCTCATGGCCCTGCTCCGCAGCCTTCTCATACCATTTGACAGCTTTGGCGTAATCCTGCTTCACGCCCTCTCCCACCTCATAATAATGCCCCATGGAAAACTGAGCGTGCATATTGCCCAAAACGGCAGCCTTTTCAAACCATTTCAAGGCCTTTTTGATATTCTTGTTTACTCCAAGGCCCTTCTCATAGAACCAACCCATTTTGTACTGGGCGTCCGCGTCCTCCTGCTCTGCGGCGGCCCGATACCATTTCAGAGCCTGCCCATAATCCTGATCAACACCCCGGCCCAGCTCATAGCACTGGCCCAGACTGCACTGGGCATCCGAATAGCCTTGTTCTGCACTCAGAGTATACCACATTGCAGCCTTCTCGTAATCCTGCTCTACACTGCGGCCATGCTCGTAAAACCAGCCCAGACAAAACTGAGCCCTATCATAGTTTTGTTCCGCCGCCTTTCTATACCACATTGCAGCCTTCTCGTAATCCTTCTTTCCCCCCTGACCCTTGTCATAGCAATTGCCAAGATTAAACTGGGCCTTGGCATGATTCTGCTCCGCAGCCTTCTGATACCATTTCATGGCCTGCTTATCACTCTGCTTTACGCCATACCCTTCATCGTAACAGCATCCCAGATTGTACTGTGCCTCCGCATAATTCTGTCCCGCGGCCTTTTGATACCATTTCACGGCTTTTTTATAATCCTGCTCTGTGCCGATTCCCAGCTGATAATTCACCCCAACCTCGTTTTGTGCCTCCGGGTCGCCCTGCTCCGCCGATTTCGTGTACCAGAACAAGGAAGCGGCGTCATCCTTTTCCTTACCCCTGCCTATCTCATAGCACACGCCTAAGCTATACTGAGCCCTTGTATTGCCCATTTTCGCCGCCCGTTCTATATACTCCGCCCCTTTTTCCTCATCCTTCTCCACGCCCTGCCCGTTGACATAGCAGAGTCCCAGATTATACAGCCCGCAATCATCCCCCTGACGGGCCGCCCTCTCATACCATCTGACAGCCTTCTCCTCGTTTTTTTCTACGCCTCTTCCACATTCGTAGCATACTCCCAGACTGCACTGGGCATTGGGATGTCCCTTCTGCGCGGCAATCTTATACCAACAAAACGCCTTCTTAAAATCCTTTTCTACGCCTTCTCCATAATAATAGCAGTTTCCAAGATTCCGCTGAGCGTCCACGTCTCCGCCAGCTGCGGATTTCTTGTACCAATAAACCGCCCGCTCCTTGTCAAGTTTTACTCCTTCTCCGTAATCATAACAGTAGCCCAGACTGCGCTGGGCAGCGGAATTGCCCTGAGCCGCTGACTTCCGATACCAGGCCACGGCGGCGGCATAGTCCTTTTTCACACCAATGCCACGCTTATAGCAATCACCCAGCCTATCCTGTGCCGCCGCATCCCCGGATTCTGCCATTCTTTTGATATTATCCGGCCCGTTCATGGCCAGATCCATGACAAAGATTAGATCTTCCTCGGAAAGCTCGTCCTCCGGCTGCTCCTCGCCTCCAAGCTCTTCGCCGCACAATTTCCTTAACAGCTCCTCTTCTGACTCTTCTATTTCTTCATCATCCTCTCCTATTTCTTCTATTTCGTCCTCTTCAATCTCCTCATCCTCCATCAATTCCTCTTCAATGTCCTCATCTTCTACCAATTCATCATCCATCTCTTCATCATCCGGAAAAATTTCTCCCTCCAGCTCAGAATCCACAGCCAAAGTTTTGTCGTTCATTTTCTGCCCCTTTCCTTGGAAGACACACTCCCCCACAATTATTTTTTGATAATACCCTCATTTATGATTCTTTTATTGCACTTTCTTTTATCCGATGGCGGATATCTCCTCATAAATCTGCTGCATCTCCAGATCGGCCCGAAAGGTATCCTCGGCTATATTGGTCAGCCGCTGTCTGGTGGAATCGGAAACCTTCGATTGGGATTTGTACCGCAGCTGATGCTCCAGACTGGCCCAGAAATCCATGGCTATGGTGCGCATTTGTATCTCCACAGGTATGATCTGCTTTTCCGAGGACAAAAAAACAGGTATGGCTACTATCAAATGATAGCTTCTGTATCCGTTGACCTTAGGGTTTGCTATGTAGTCTTTTTCCCTCACGATCAAAAGATCATCTTGTTGCTTCAGCATATTCGATATGGCATAGATATCATTGATATAAGAGCAGATCACCCTGATTCCGGCAATATCCGTGATCTCGTCTCTCATGGTCTCGTATTCCAGCGGAAGATCTCGCTGTATCATCTTATTGCGTATACTCTCCAGCCTTTTCAGTCTATGATTGATGTGCTGTATGGGATTCCGGGCCTTGTTCAGCTCGAATTCCTGACTCAGATTTTCCAGCTTGGTGCAGACCTCCCGCATGGCGCAGGAATAAAGCATGGTCATCTCCCTGATCTGTTCCACAGAAGTGGGAAATCCTACGGGTATACCGCAGGCCGCCAAATCCTTGATATCATTCATTTAAATACAACCTCCTAATACTTTTAGTGCTGTCGAAACAATGCCCTTCTGTTTCGATATTATACCATAATTTCGTGCGCTCTGGCGCACATGGAATCAAAAGTCGAAACAGTGTCCTTCTGTTTCGATATTATACCATAAAAAACAAACTGCAAATAAACTACAAGAAAAGTTAATATATTCTTCATAAAATTTTCTTTTATAGCAGATTTATTCCATATTGTATTATACACTTTGTTGATGATTCTGCCAAAAATGTCTCTATATATTGCCATAAATGCACAGAGGAACTGGCATGAAAATATAAAGTTCTCCGGTTATATCATTGATCAACAAGACATTTGACGGTATAATCATTGCATCAAACAAAAGAATTTATGAGAATAAATAGACTGGAGAGATGGACGGAATGGATTATATACAATATTATGAATCGCCTCTTGGCCGGATCCTTTTGGCCGGCGACGGAAGGGCGTTAAAAGGTCTATGGTTCACCGGACAAAAATATTTTGCATCCACTTTGACGGCGGAGTATAGAGAGGGGGAAACGGATGTCCTCAACGAAGCAAAAAGATGGCTGGACATTTACTTCAGCGGCAGCATACCGGATTTTACCCCGCCTCTGGCCATGGAAACAACAGAATTCAGAAAAACCGTCTGGGAAGTCCTGATGACCATTCCCTATGGGCAGACTATTGAGTATGGGCAGATTGCAAAGAAAATTACCAGAGATAGGAACGGCCTTTCAGCATCCCCCCGGGCTGTGGGCAACGCCGTAGGCCACAATCCCATTTCCCTGATCATACCCTGCCATAGAGTGGTGGGAGCAGGCGGAAGTCTCACCGGCTACGCGGGAGGAACGGATAAAAAAGAAAAACTGCTGGCCATGGAAAGGGCTCATAAATAGAATTCAGAATCTATCTGCCGGCAAAAATACCGATTCCAAAAGGAGAAAAGAATATGAGCGCCGTCTTGTCAGAAGAACTGATCTACGAAATTCTCTCTGTAGTAGAAGAAATTCCAAAGGGCACCGTAGCCTCCTATGGGCAGATCGCAAGGCTCATAGGCAGGGACAACAATTCCAGACTGGTAGGAAAAGTCCTCAGCATGGCCCAATACTATGGAAAATACCCCTGCCACCGGGTAGTGAATCATGCCGGCAGGCTGGCGCCCTATTTCTATGAACAGCGCCAGCTGCTGGAGTCCGAGGGCGTAAAGCTAAAGGATAATGCCTGCGTGGACATGAAAAAATACCAGTGGAAGTGTTGACAAGGGTATTGATCACCCGTCCCACGCTATTTTCCATAATGTTCCAGATATACCAGCAGCACCGACACATCCGCAGGGGAAACCCCTGAAATTCTGGAAGCCTGTCCGATGGACGCCGGACGAAAAAGCTTCAGGTTCTGTCTGGCCTCCAGCCTCAGGGAAATGACTTTGTCATAATCAATATTCTCAGGGATCAGCTTTTTCTCCATCTTCTTATACTGCTCCACCTGACGTTTCTGCCTTAGGATATAGCCTTCATATTTGATTTCAATCTCCACCTGCTCAAGCACCGCTTCCGGAAGAGGTCTTCTTTCCCTATCGATTTCCTTTAGGTCCTCATAGGAAAGCTCCGGGCGGCACAGCAGTTCCGCCAGACTGGCAGCAGTCTTAAGAGAAGAACTTCCATGAGCCTCAAGGAATTCCTGCATCTCCCGATTGGCTCCCATCATGGTATTTTTCAGCCTCTCCACTTCCCCCTTTATCAGGCTCGTCTTCTGCGCCAGAGCCTGATACTCCTCAGAGGAGACCAGTCCCGCCTCATATCCCTTTTTCCGCAGCCGAAGATCCGCGTTATCCTGACGCAGAAGCAGCCGATACTCCGCGCGGGAAGTCATCATCCGATAAGGCTCTCTATTATCCTTCGTAACCAGATCGTCTATAAGCACACCGATGTATCCTTCGGACCTATCGATGATCATAGGTTCCTTTCCCATCAGAAGCATAGCTGCATTGACCCCGGCCACCAGCCCCTGACAAGCCGCTTCCTCATACCCGCTGCTGCCATTGAACTGCCCGCCGCTGAACAGCCCCTCTATGTCCTTGAATTCCAACGTTCTCTTCAGCTGTCTTGCATTGATACAGTCATACTCAATGGCATAGGCATTTCTAACGATCCTGCAGTTTTCAAGTCCCGGAACCGTCCGATACATGGCAAGCTGCACATCCTCCGGCAATGACGAGGACATTCCTCCCACATACATCTCGTTTGTGTGAAGTCCTTCAGGCTCCAGAAAAACCTGATGTCTCTCCTTTTCCGCAAATTTTACAACCTTGTCCTCAATAGAAGGACAGTATCTTGGTCCCGTTCCCTCTATGATGCCTGCGTAGATAGGGGATCTGTCCAGATTGTTCCTAATGATATCATGAGTCCTCTCATTGGTATAAGTCAGCCAGCAGGATACCTGCTCCTTCTGCACGGTCTTTGGATCAGTGGAAAAGGAAAAGGGAACCACCTTCTCGTCTCCTCTCTGTTCCTCCATCTTGGAATAATCTATGCTGCGTCCGTCCATTCTGGCAGGAGTTCCCGTCTTGAACCGCCTCAGCTCTATTCCCATTTTCTTAAGAGAATCCGTCAGATATGCAGCCGCCTGCAGCCCGTTTGGCCCCGTATAAGTGATAGACTCCCCGCAAAGGCATCTTGCCCCCAGATAAGTCCCCGTACACAGAATCACGGCCCTGCATTCATAGATCCTTCCCGTAAACGTTTTCACGCCCGTTACTTTCTTTTTTCTGCCTCTATGGCTTCCATTGCCTATTTCTGATTCTTTTTTACAATCCTTTTCCTGAGGGTTTTCCTCCTGACTGCTCTCATATATATTGTTATCCCAGTCGTTTATATCCTCCCACAGAATCTCACATACCTCCGCCTGCTTGATGGTCAGACGATCTTGATTTTCCAGTACCTTTCTCATCTCTCTGGAATAATCGGCCTTATCCGCCTGAGCACGGAGAGAATGAACCGCCGGCCCTTTTGAAAGATTCAGCATCTTTGACTGAATGAAGGTCTTGTCTATATTTTTGCCCATCTCTCCCCCCAAGGCGTCCAGCTCCCTCACCAAATGTCCCTTGGAGGTTCCCCCTATATTGGGGTTGCAGGGCATCAAAGCTATACTGTCAACACTCACCGTAAATACAATAGTCTCAAAACCCAGCCTTGCGCATGCCAGTGCAGCCTCGCACCCTGCATGACCAGCCCCTATGACACACACATCTGCCTTTTCCCGCAATTCCTTGACCATACCTTAGATCCCCCAATCATTTTCCCATGCAGAACTTGGAAAATATTTCCTCCACAAGATCATCCTCCACCTCTTCTCCTATGATCCTTCCCAGAGCTCCATAAGCATTCATTAGATCGATGGAAAAAAAATCCTCCGGCATTTCATCTTCAATACTCTTTTTCACAAGGAGAAGAGAATCATAGGCCTCCTGCAGGTTTTCTTTATGGCGCATGTTTGTGATGAAAACTTCACTGCTGCTCTTTATTTCCCCATGAAAAAACATACTTTTTACTGTCTGTTCAATGACATCCATGCCTTCTCCCTCTTTTGCGGAGGTCCTTATGATATAAAAATTTTCCTTTTGAATGGTATCTCTTTTGCAATGATTCTCCTGAAAGATTTCCTCTTGATTTTTCGTATGTTGGATTTCGTTCCCTGCAAACAGAGAGATCATTTCTTCTTCCTTGACCCTTACCTCCAGATCGCTCTTATTCAGAAGCACAATTCTCTTTTTATTCTTTATGAAATCTGCTATCTCTCTGTCATTTTCATCCAGATCAGCCGATGCATCCACCACATACAGAATCAAATCCGCTTCATCAGCATACTTTTTTGCCTTGTCCACGCCTATCTTTTCCACGTAATCTTCCGTGCTGCGGATTCCTGCAGTATCCACAATGTTGAGATGAATATCTCCCAGCCTTATGCTCTCTGTGAGAACATCCCTTGTGGTTCCCGCCACATTGGTGACTATGGCCCTCTCCTGACCTATCAGACGATTCAATAGAGAAGACTTTCCTACATTGGGTTTCCCAACGATCACCGTATTGATTCCTTCCTTCGCAAGCTTGCCGTCATAAGCTGTGTCTATCAGCCTTCCGATATGGTGAAGGAGCTGTTCCACCTTTCCATACAGCTTCTCCTGATATCCTTCTAGGCTGATATGCTCCGGATCATCCAGAGCAGACTCTATAAATGCAATCTCATAGATGATTTCCCCGCGAAGCTCTTTGATTTTTTCGGAAAGAGCCCCCTTCAGCTGATTGACGGAGGAAGAAAGGGCATATTGATTCTGAGACTGTATCACATCCATCACCGCCTCCGCCTGAGACAGATCCATCCTGCCGTTGAGAAATGCCCTCTTTGTGAACTCCCCCGGCTCCGCCAGCCTTGCCCCGCATTTCAGGGCAGTCTCAAGTATCCTCTGCATCACGTACACGCCGCCATGGCATTGGATCTCCACCGTATCCTCCCCCGTAAAGCTTCTGGGGCCGCGCATAACAACCGCCATGACTTCATCTATGATATCATAGCCGTTAGTTGCAGAGTCTTCCTCTATCTCCATATTCCGGTTTTTATCCACTGCAAAACCATACTGCATCACATGGCTGGCAGCATCCTTTAGGAAGTATCTTCCTCCCGGCAGCCGGAAAAGACCGTCCCCCACCTCCACCGCTCCGGGGCCGCTTATCCTGATTATCCCTATTCCCGAATCCGTCAATCCCGTGGCAATCGCCGCAATAGTATCTTTTTCAAACATAGACAGCCTCTCATTATCGAATATCGAAAAAGGCGTGCTTCACCTAAGCAAACACGCCCTTTCACCCATGGATCTATGAAACTATCATGAATCTTATCTCTTTAAAGTAACGACGACCCTTCTGAAAGGCTCTTCTCCCTCGCTGTGCGTAGAAACCATTTTGTCTCCCTGCAGAGTGGAATGGATGATTCTTCTCTCGAAAGGATTCATTGGCTCCAGAGACACCGGCCTTTTGGTCTTCTTCACCTTGTAGGCGATGTTCTTGGCCAGATTCTCAAGGGTCTCCCTCCTTCTCTGACGGTAGTTTTCCGTGTCAACCTTGACCCTGACATAATTTTCAATTTCCTTGTTCACCACAAGGGAAACTATATACTGCAGAGAATCCAGAGTCTGTCCTCTCTTTCCGATCAGAATACCCATCTCTTCCCCGGAAAGCTCTATATCCATTGAATTATCTGTCTCGTTATAGCACACGTTCACAACGACTTCCATATTCATCGCAGCAAAAATGTCATTCAAGAATTTCTTAGCGACTCCGTCCACAGAAAGCTTTTCCACCTTTACTCCGGCCTTTATCACTGCAGGCTTGGATCCTATCCCCAAAAATCCGCTGGATCCCTCTTCCACTACCTCATAATCCAGCTTATCGCTTGTGACGCCGAATTTCCTGCATGCCTCCGTAATCGCATCGCTGACTGTTTTAGCAGATATCTCCACATATTCAACATTGTTGTCCATAGAATTATCCTCCCTGACAAACCTCCGCCGTCCGATTATTTCTTATTGTTTTTCTCGTTGTACTGCCTTACCATATTAGCCTTGGCCATCATGCTGCCTGGCTTGGCGTTGCCGCTGTTATAATATTCCGTGGCCTTGTTCATAGCCTCTTCCTTTTCCTGCTCAGACATCCCCGACATAATGTTGGCCTTGTTCTGAACCTTCTTGGTGTTCATGCTCGCATAGGCGTTCATTCTCTCCTGACTGGCCTTGAGCTTTTCGAGTTTTTTGGCGCTCTTTTCGGAATTTTGGGCTATGATGTCATTGAAGTCCATCTTATCTATATGCTTGTTGATCACGATCTGCTGAATGCTTCTGACCACGCTGCCCGCCACCCAGTAAAGTCCCATGCCGGCAGGGAAAGAAAAGCAGAACCACGCCGATATAAGAGGCATTACCATGTTCATCGTCTTCATGGAAGCCGCCATGGAGGAAGCCTTGTCGTTTCCGTTGGTGGGCTGCTGAGGCATCAGCTTCACATTGATCCACTGCGTCACCGCCGAAAGGATAGGAATCAGTACAGCTCCTATCACAATACCCCACGCGCCGACGGCCCATGCGTTTCTGATGAGAGTGCCGGGAGAATCGGCCATGTTCAGACCAAGGAAATTGTTGTAGGTATCTATAAGTCCTCTGGTGGTGTCATTGCTCAGGATCAGCCTTCCCTGATATTCCAGATTGGTCAGATCATAATTTCTGGCCACCTCAAGAAGGTCCGATGAGGACAGCTTGTTCAGGATATCTATAATTCCGTTGGACAGATCGCCGTCGGTCATTGCCCGTCCATACATGGACACCGTGTTGGCAATGCTTTCTATTCCCGAATTCTGCAGAAATCCTCCGCCGTCCTTAGCTATGATGGCGTCCGCAAGAACCTTGAAGGTATCCCTTATTTGGGTCACATAGGCCGGCATGGAATTGATAACCCTATACAGAGCCAGCAGAATAGGAAACTGAATCAAAAGCTGAATACAGCTTCCTCTGGGAGAGATGCCGTATTTGGCATACAGCTCCTGAATCTCCATGTTCTTTGCCATCAAGGACTGCTGATCCGACTTTCCCTTGTACTTCTTCTCAATCAACTGCATCTCAGGATTGATCTTTGCGGAAAGCTTCGAGAATTTCTGCTGCCTGATGTTCAGAGGCATCATCAGCAGGTTCACCACTATGGTGAACAGTATGATGGCAAGACCGATATTCGGAATTCCTATGAAATCAATCACATAGAAAATCCCGTTCATGATCTGCCCTAACAGCCACGCCACCTGTCCGATAATAAAAGTAGAGTCCTTTGTCAATAAAATAAAATCCATTTATTCTCTATCCTCTCGGTTGTCCAAACCATTTTTATGACAGTCAAGGTACAGGATCAAATCCTCCCTTTGAAAAGGGATTGCATCTCAATATTCTCCATACAGCTAAAAGACCTCCCTTGAAAGCTCCGTACTTTTGTATCGCCTCCAGACCATACTGGGAACAGCATGGAATATAAGGACATTTAGTGCTTTTCAAAGGAGATAAGTATTTCTGGTAGAACCTGATCCCTGCAATCATAAATTTTTTCATATTCAATTATACCTCAGCGGATATAACGCGATGAAGCCCTCCAAGGTGCAGCAGCGCTCTCTCAATATCCTGATAGCCCACCGAAGCCGCATTCGCCCTTGCCACGATTACTATGTCCAAACCACTATTGAACATGGCCTCCTGTAATCGGTAACTTTCCCACAACAGTCTCTTGATCCGGTGCCTCACCACACTGTTGCCTACCTTCTTGCTCACGCTGATTCCGATTCTGTTCCCTGCGGTGCCGTTTTCCTTCACATACATAACCATATATTTGTTTGCATAAGATTTACCGCTCTTATAAACAGACCGGAACTGGTGATTTTTCTTTAAGCTCTCAGAAAATATCACAATAAACAAATCCTCCTGAAAGGCGTTCCAGACTACTATGTAACTCATGTATCCTTGAAACGCCTTTCAAAAAAAGAACGAAAAAGGCCACATTGCTGTGACCTCTGCGACTATGCGGACAATATCTTTCTTCCTTTTGCGCGTCTGGCCGCCAAAACTTTTCTTCCGCCGCGAGTACTCATTCTTGCCCTGAAGCCGTGAACCTTTGCACGAGAACGCTTTTTAGGCTGATATGTCATCTTCATGGGAAAGCACCTCCTTTTCTCTGAACCTTTTTATTCTTCCAATTTCGACTTTCAAAACAGTCTTGATGCATCAAAATTTTACGAAGGTAACTGATTGTCTCTCATTTCAATGCAAACATTTTTAGAAAACAGCATAATGATTGTATAAAAAAAACCTCGGAATGTCAAGGAAAATTCAGCAAAAATCGCTTTTTCCCTCAATAAAAAAATTTTTTAGTGGTTATGCACAGAGATATCCACACGATCCTGTGTGTATTCACTTATCCACACACTGTTGATTGCTTGTGGATAAGAAAATTTTCATGCGTATATCTATGTGCAATGTTCATGGGCCATATAAAAATAATAGCAGGAATACAAGCTTTTTCTTTGCTTCCTATTTATCCACTTATTCACATTTCTATCCACATTTCTTTATATACTAGATTTTTATAAACATACTTATCAACATTATGTGGATAAAAATATCCATAGCTTGTTCAAAACTTATATTTGAAATATTGAACAATCTATATTAAAATGGATAAATATCATATTCAGCAAGGAGATGCGAAATGGACGATATCAAAGGAAGCTGGTCTGAAATAAAGGAAATGATCAAGATGGAATATGACCTTACCGACATTTCCTATACCACATGGGTAGAACCTCTTCAGTTTTACAATGTGGTGGATGATGTAGTGAGCATCGTGGTTCCTGCGGACAAGTCCCATCTCCTTGGATACATATCTTCCAAATACGGCAGTTCCTTTCAAGTCACCATCACAGAAAGGTTCGACCATTTTTACGATGTCAAATTCATCTCGGAAAAAGACATCGCAGCCATCAGCCCGGAAGAAGAGGATTCCTCGGAGGATTCCGAGAACAGCTCCAATTACCGAAACGCCCATCTGAACAAAAAATATAAATTCGACACCTTCGTGGTAGGCAGCAGCAATAAATTTGCCCATTCCGCCTGCCTTGCGGTAGCGGAGTCTCCGGGAGAGGTCTATAACCCCCTCTATCTTTACGGGGGATCAGGGCTTGGAAAAACCCACCTGATGCATTCCATAGGCCACTTTATATTAGAGCACACCCCTGACAAGAAGGTGCTTTACGTTACCAGCGAAGAGTTCACCAACGAGGTCATAGAGTCCATACGAAACGGAAACGCCGCGTCCATGACCAAGCTGAGGGAAAAATACAGAACCGTGGACGTACTGATGGTGGATGATGTGCAATTTATAATAGGAAAGGAAAGCACTCAGGAGGAGTTCTTCCATACCTTCAATGTGCTGCATTCCGCAAGAAAACAGATCATCCTTTCTTCGGACAAGCCCCCCAAGGAGATAGAGACCTTGGACGAGCGTTTTCGGTCCCGGTTTGAATGGGGACTCATTGCCGATATACAGGCCCCTGACTACGAGACCAGAATGGCCATCCTGAAAAAGAACGCGGAATCCTGCAATCGTCAGATAGACGAGGAGATCATCAAGTACATAGCCACCAATGTAAAGTCCAACATCCGGGAGCTGGAGGGCGCCTTCAACAAGATCATAGCCGCCGTCAAGCTCAACAATGTGGATCTCACTCTTGCAGTGGCGGAGGACGCCCTGAAGGACGTTATCGACCCAAATAAGTCCAGAGAGATCACCCCCAACCTGATCATCAACGTGGTATCGGAGCAATTCGGGGTAAGGCCCGAGGACATTACCTCAAAAAGAAGAAATTCCGAATTCGTACAGCCCAGACAAGTGGTTATGTACCTATGCCGGAAGCTGACCTCCACCCCATACGTGAACATAGGCAAGCTTCTCGGAAAAAAGGATCATACCACCATCATGCACGGCGTAAACAAGATCACCGCCGACATGGAGCACAACGAAGAGCTTAAGAACAAAATAGACATCATAATCAAAAAACTGAACCCTTCATAAAGGGTTTTTATCCCCATCTTATTCCGGTTTCCCTGTGGGCGGGGTGGGGATAAAATAAATTGAGGAATCAGGGGGTTAAAGAGATTGTGAATAACCTGACACTTATTCTCAGGTTAATAATGAAATATTCACTACTTTTCCATTCCATTTTTCCCAGAAAAATAGTATAATAGAAACGGTTATCCACTTTTCAACAGCCATTACTAAGAATCTTATTAATTTCTTTCTTTTTTTATAGGATGTTCCTGCTGCTAAAAAGTCACGAGGATGGAGGGAGTTGTTCACATGAAATTAGTTTGTAAGAAAGCGAATCTGCAAAACGGAGTGCAGATTGTGTCCAGAGCCGTTCCAAACAAAACCACAATGTCCATACTTGAATGTATTCTGATAGATGCATCCCACAACATGATCACTCTGACCGTCAACGACATGGATCTGGGAATTGAGACTATCATACAGGGAGAGATCAAGGAAGAAGGACTTATCGCCATAGACGCCAAAATATTTCTCGAAATCGTGAGAAAGCTCCCTGACAGCGATGTAAAGATTGAAACGGATTCCTCCTATAAGGTCACGATCACCTGCGAAAAGGCCAAGTTCAATATCATGGGAAAATCGGGGGAGGATTTTTCCTATCTTCCCATAGTAGAGAAAGAAAACAGTGTGGTACTGAGCCAGTTTACTCTCAAAGAATTGGTGCGGCAGACAATATTCTCCATCTCGGACAATGACAACAACAAGCTAATGACCGGAGAACTCTTCGAGATCAACGGGGACGAGCTGAAGGTTGTATCCTCCGACGGGCACCGCATTTCCATCCGAAAGGTACAGCTTAGGGACAGTTATGATCATAAAAAAGTAGTAGTTCCCGGAAAGACTCTCAACGAAGTCAGCAAGATTCTTCCGGGGGAAGCGGAAGGCGTGCTGAATATTTATTTTACCGCAAGACATATTGTATTTGCCTTCAATGATACCACGGTGGTATCCAGACTCATAGAAGGGGAATATTTCAACATAGACAGAATGCTCTCCGGCGACTATGAGACCAAGGTCAGGATCAACAAAAAGGAACTGCTGAACTGTATCGACAGAGCCACTCTCCTGACCAGAGAAGGGGACAGAAAGCCCGTGGTCATTGATATCATGGACGGAACCATGGAGCTGAAGATCGATTCCGCTCTTGGGAGCATGAATGAAGACATTGACATAGAAAAACAAGGCAAGGATCTGATGATAGGCTTCAATCCCAAGTTCCTCATAGACGCCCTCAGGGTCATAGACGATGAGGAGGTGGATCTGTATATGGTGAATCCCAAGGCCCCCTGCTTCATCAAGAATGAGGAGCAAAGCTATATCTATCTGATACTGCCCGTAAGTCTGGTGGCAAATTACGCCAGATAAGGGAAGGATCCGAGGGAAAAATCTTTTTGAGCTTAAAACAAGTCCGGCGGAATGTACGATTCCGGAGGAAGGAAGGGAAAGGATATGCAGGTAGTTCGTTTGAAGGATGATTTCATCAGGCTTGGTCAGGCGCTGAAATTGTCAGGCCTGATAGGTTCGGGAGTGGAAGCGAAGTTCATCATTCAGGACGGTCTGGTGCGGGTGAACGGCGAAGTGGAAGTCAGGCGGGGGAAAAAACTGGTAAACGGTGATGTGATAGAATATAACGGAAGTACCGTCAAAATAGAAGCGGGGGCCGCCGGATCTAAAGCATGAAGAAGCGGTATTTTTTAGGCTGTCTGCTTTGGGGACGGGGAGTGTGAGTATGATCATCAAATCGATAGAGCTGGCTGACTATAGGAATTATGATTTTCTCAACATGCAGTTTGATAAGGGGACCAATATTCTCTATGGGGACAACGCGCAGGGGAAGACCAACATTCTTGAGGCTATTTTTGTGTCCGCCACCACCAAATCCCACAAAGGAAGCAAGGACGGCGAGATCGTCCGTTTCGGAAAGGAAGAGAGCCACATAAGAACCTATCTGGAGAAGGAGGGCGTGGAGACGAGAGTGGACATGCACTTGAGAAAGAGCAAGTCCAAGGGCATTGCCATCGACGGACAGAAGGTGAAGAAGGCCGCGGATCTGTTGGGTCTGTGCAATGTAGTATTTTTTTCCCCGGAGGATCTGGGTATCATAAAAAACGGTCCGGGAGAGAGAAGGAGATTTGTGGACATGGAGCTGTGCCAGCTGGACAGCTTCTACTTCTACAATCTAAATCATTACAACAAAATAGTAAATCAGCGAAACAAGCTCTTGAAGGATATGTTCATGAATCCTGATCTGAAGGAAACTCTGAGCATATGGGACATGCAGCTGGTTTCTTTCGGAAGCAAGGTCATAGAGCGCAGGAAGCTGTTTGCGGAGCAGCTCAATGATATCATATACGATATCCATAGAAAGCTTTCGGGGGACAAGGAGGAGATCGCCGTCCACTATGAGCCGGATGTGGAGATAGAGGAATTCGAGAAAAGGCTCAAGACGAATCAGGAGAGGGATATAAAGTCAAAGATAACGTCTGTAGGTCCTCATAGAGACGATTTTTCGTTTACAGTAGGAGATGTGGACATCAGGAGATACGGGTCTCAGGGCCAGCAGAGAACGGCCGCGCTTTCGCTGAAGCTGTCGGAGATAGAGCTGGTGAAGAAGATCACCAAAGATACGCCCATACTGCTGTTGGACGATGTTCTTTCGGAGCTGGATTCCAATAGGCAGAACTACCTTTTGAACAGCATAGGCGACATACAGACCATCATCACCTGCACGGGTCTGGAGGAATTCGTGAACCATCGGTTCGAGATCAACAATGTCTATCATGTCTCGGAGGGAAGGGTTAGCTGTATGAATCAGTAGCTGGTAATATGGCATTATAAATTCATCTTTTATGGTTGAGAGAGGACGGCACATTTATGAACACGGAAGGCATCGGCAGCACAGCTGTAGAAAGTGAATATGGCGCGGATCAGATCCAGATACTTGAGGGGCTGGAAGCAGTGAGAAAGCGTCCGGGAATGTACATAGGAACTACCTCCAGCAGAGGACTTCACCATCTTGTGTACGAGATAGTGGACAACGCGGTGGACGAGGCTCTGGCGGGAGTGTGCGATAGGATAGAAGTGATCATAAACGAAGATGAATCCGTCACGGTCATAGACAACGGAAGAGGCATTCCTGTGGGAATCAACCATAAGGCGGGCATTCCTGCCGTGGAGGTGGTTTTCACGATCCTTCATGCAGGCGGAAAATTCGGCGGCGGGGGATATAAGGTATCTGGGGGCCTTCACGGCGTAGGCGCCTCTGTGGTTAACGCTCTTTCGGAATGGCTTGAGGTAGAAATCTGTCAGGAAGGAAAAATATACAAGCAGCGATATGAGAGAGGGCATGTGTGCTATCCGCTGAAGCAGATCGGTGAATGTCCTCTGGAAAAGACGGGATCTAAGATTACTTTTTTCCCGGATAGGACAATTTTTACGGAGACGACCACTTTTGATTTTGACGTACTGAAGATCAGGCTGCGGGAGATGGCCTTTCTGACTAAGGGGCTGAGAATTATACTGAGGGACTGCAGAAAGGAAGAAGAAATAGAATCTGCAGCCAATGCCCCCTTTGACTCCGAGGATTTTGAGACAGATCACGAGATCGGCCAGATCAACGAGCTTCTCAGACGGGCCAGAGAGGATAGGGAAGAGGAGGGAATGGAATCCCAAAATCCTCAGGATGAAAATATCCTTGAAAATGTGGATGTAAAACCGGAGGCTGAGGAAAAGGCAGAGGATTCCGAACATAAAAGGACGGCAAAGAAGAAAGAGAGAATGGTGGAGTTCTGCTATGAGGGGGGCATCAAAGAATTTGTGGTATACCTCAATCGAAGCAAGAACGCCTTGTATGAGAATGTACTCTACTTCGAGGGACAGAAGAACAATGTGCATGTGGAGGTATCTTTCCAGCACAATGATTCCTTCAACGAAAGCGTGTTCAGCTTTGTGAACAATATCAACACTCCGGAAGGGGGAACCCATCTGCAGGGTTTCAGAAACGCCCTCACCAAGACCTTCAATGATTATGCCAGAGGAGCAAAGCTTCTGAAGGACAATGAGCCGAACTTGTCAGGGGAGGACATACGGGAAGGCCTTACGGCTATTATAAGCGTAAAGATAGAGGATCCCCAGTTTGAGGGTCAGACCAAGCAGAAGCTGGGAAACAGCGAGGCAAGGGGAGCGGTGGACAATGTGGTCAGCGAGCAGCTGACATATTTCCTTGAGCTGAACCCTTCTGTGGCCAAGGCTATCTGCGAGAAGTCCATTCTTGCCCAGAGGGCCAGAGAGGCGGCGAGAAAGGCCAGAGATCTGACCAGAAGAAAGACGGCGTTGGACGGCATGGCTCTGCCCGGCAAGCTGGCGGACTGCTCCGACAAGGATCCGAAGAATTGTGAGATTTATATCGTGGAGGGAGATTCTGCAGGCGGCAGCGCAAAGACGGCACGTTCCCGTACCACGCAGGCCATTCTTCCTCTGAGGGGAAAGATTCTCAATGTTGAGAAGGCCAGACTGGACAAAATATATGCCAATGCGGAGATCCGGGCCATGATCACGGCCTTCGGCACGGGAATCCATGATGATTTCGATATCTCTAAGCTCCGCTACGACAAGATTATCTTGATGACGGATGCGGACGTGGACGGCGCCCATATCAGCACGCTGCTTTTGACCTTTATCTATCGGTTCATGCCGGATCTGATCAAGGAGGGACATGTATATCTGGCCAAGCCTCCTCTGTACAAGCTTGAAAAAAATAAAAATGTATGGTATGCCTACAGCGACGAGGAGCTGGAAAGTATATTGAAAGAAGTGGGGAGGGATCAGAACAACAAGATCCAGCGCTACAAGGGACTGGGGGAGATGGATGCGGAACAGCTGTGGGAGACCACCATGGATCCCGCCAGAAGGATTCTGCTCAGGGTCAATTATGATGAAGAGATCGTATCCGAGATCGATCTGACTTTCACCACGCTCATGGGAGACAAGGTGGAGCCCAGACGGGAGTTCATAGAGGAGAACGCCAAGTTCGTCAAGAATCTTGACATCTGACCAATGATGATATGATTATTGAGTTTGGAAACAAGTTTTCAAATTTTGATTGGTATGTGCGCTGAGGCGCATAGAGAGGTATAACCATGAACGACGACATTTTTGATAACGAGCCCATAATAGACAAGATTCATGAAGTTGACCTGAAAGAGAGAATGGAGACTTTCTTTATCGATTATGCAATGAGCGTCATATCCTCCCGTGCGCTTCCGGACGTAAGGGATGGGCTGAAGCCGGTGCAGCGCAGAGTCCTCTATTCCATGATAGAACTGAACAATGGTCCGGATAAGCCTCACCGCAAGAGCGCCCGTATCGTAGGTGATACCATGGGTAAATATCATCCCCATGGAGACAGCTCCATCTATGGAGCCTTGGTGAACATGGCGCAGGAATGGTCCATGCGCTATACCCTTGTGGACGGCCACGGAAATTTCGGTTCTATGGACGGAGACGGCGCCGCTGCCATGCGTTATACGGAGGCAAGACTTTCCAAGATTTCCATGGAGCTTCTTGCGGACATCAACAAAGATACGGTGGATTTCGTCCCCAATTTCGACGACACGGAGAAGGAGCCGGTGGTTCTTCCCAGCCGGTATCCCAATCTTTTAGTGAACGGCACCACAGGCATCGCGGTGGGAATGGCCACCAATATTCCTCCCCACAATCTCCGGGAGGTGGTGGCGGCCATTGTAAAGATCATCGACAATCGGGTGGAAGAGAATAGAAATACTTCCATAGACGAGATATTGGAGATCATCAAGGCCCCCGACTTTCCTACGGGAGGTCTGATCTTAGGTACAAGAGGCTGTCAGGAGGCCTATAGGACGGGCAGGGGAAAGGTCATTGTCAGGGCCATAACGAATATAGAGACCTTGCCCAACGGAAAAAGCCAGATCATAGCCACAGAACTTCCCTATATGGTGAACAAGGCGAATCTGATCATAAAGATCGCGGAGCTGGTGAAGCTGAAGAAGGTGGACGGGATCACGGATATAAGGGATGAGTCCAACAGAGAGGGCGTGCGGGTGGTGATCGAGCTGCGCAAGGACGCCAACGCCAACGTGATACTGAACCAGCTCTATAAGCACACCCAGCTGCAGGATACCTTCGGGGTGAATATGCTGGCCCTCATCGGTCAGGAGCCCAAGATCATGAATCTTCTGGACATGCTTCTGTACTATCTGAAGCATCAGGAGGAAGTGATCACCAGAAGAACCAAGTATGAGCTGAACAAGGCGGAGGAAAGGGATCATATCCTGCAAGGTCTGCTGAAGGCTCTTGACTTCATAGATGAAGTAATATCCATTATCAGAAGCAGCCGCAACACTCAGATGGCCAAGGAGAGGCTTATGGAGCGTTTCGAGCTTTCCGAGGTTCAGTCTCAGGCCATTGTGGACATGCGTCTGAGGGCTCTCACCGGTCTGGAGCGGGAGAAGCTTGAGAGCGAGCATGAAGAGCTGCAGCTGCGGATCAAGGAGCTGAAGGAGATTTTGGGGGACGAAAAGCTGCTCTTGGGGGTCATAAAGAAGGAGATCGTGGAGATCTCCGACAAATTCGGTGATGAAAGAAGGAGCAAAATAGGATTCGACGCCACGGATATTTCCATAGAGGATCTGGTTCCCAGAGGAAATACGGTGATCGCCCTCACGAATCTGGGCTATATCAAGCGCATGACCGTGGACAACTTCAAGGCCCAGAATAGAGGCGGCAAAGGAATCAAGGGAATGCAGACCATAGAGGATGATTTCATAGAGGATCTTTTAATGACAACCACTCATCATTATCTGTATTTCTTTACAAGTCTGGGGCGGGTGTATAGGCTCAAGGCTTATGAGATTCCCGAAGCCGGCAGAACGGCCAGAGGGACAGCGGTGGTGAATCTCCTGCAGCTGGCGCCGGAGGAAAAGATAACGGCCATGATTCCCATTAAGGAGCATGATGAGAATAAGAATCTATTCATGGTGACTAAGAAGGGAATCGTGAAGAAGACATCTCTTACGGAATTTTCAAATATCCGGAAGAAAGGTCTTACTGCCATCAGCCTGAAGGATGATGATGAACTGATAGAAGTGAAGTCCACTGACAGCAGCAGTGAGATATTCCTTGTGACCAAGCAAGGTATGTGCATTCGTTTCAGGGAGACTGACGTTCGTCCCACCGGAAGAAGCTCCATGGGTGTAATCGGCATGAATCTGTCGGACGGGGACGAGATCATAGGGATGCAGCTTCAGAGTCAGGGGGATTCCCTGCTGATCGTGTCCGAGAACGGTCTTGGCAAGCGTACCTATCTGAATGAGTTCGCAGTGCAGAACAGAGGCGGAAAGGGTGTGAAATGCTACAAGATCACCGAGAAGACAGGAAATGTGGTGGGAGTGAAGGCTGTCAGCGATGAGAACGAGATCATGATGATCACCACGGAGGGAATCATCATACAGCTGAGGATGCAGGATATTTCCACTTTGGGCAGGATTACTTCCGGCGTGAAGATGATGAATCTGGATGAGGGAATCAAGATCGCCCAGATCGCCAAGGTCAGGGAGAAGATCTCCAACGGAGAGCAGGAATTCGACAATGTGGAGGACGCCATGGAAAACATGGAGGAAGAATATCCCTTTGAGGCTGATACCGAGGAGTTTGTAGAATTGGGGGACACTTCCGTGGAAGAGGTATTTTTGGAGGATGCATCGGAAGATTCCGCCGAACCGTAAATAAGTCTGCACAAGGCATGTTTGTAAGCCTTGTGCAGATTCTTTTTGTGAGAATTGTGATGCAGAAATATGTTTGAAAAATATATTTGACAATTTTCTGAGAAAGGTTTAATATGGTTTTGGTTTCGAGAGAGACCATTTTTACCGCTAGGGCATAAGATATAGTTCAACATTGAAAGTGTCAATTGAATTGGCACTTTTTGAATGGATTGAACGTAAAACCCAGACAAGTGGAAGGGATAAAAGGACGCAAAGGAGACAGCGGAAATGGAAGCTTATGTTATATTCAAGGATTTGGCAATCATTATTATATTTGCAAAGGCCTTCGGAATTCTGGCCAGAAAGTGCAAGGCGCCTCAGGTGGTGGGAGAGATCATAGCGGGTCTGCTGATAGGATCCAGCGTTCTGGGGCTGGTGCAGCAGACGGACTTTTTGGTGGAAATGGCGGAGATAGGCGTGGTTCTTCTGATGTTTTCCGCAGGTCTGGAGACAAATCTGAAGGATCTGATGAAGACAGGTCCCATTGCTCTTTTGATCGCCTGCGCCGGCGTTTTCGTCCCTCTCTTGTGCGGAACGCTTCTCTACATGGGATATTACGGCGCTGCTCCCTGGGGATCTGAGGAGTTCTATACTGCCGTATTTTTCGGAGTCATCATGACCGCCACCAGTGTGAGCATTACGGTGCAGTCCCTGAAGGAGATGGGCAAGCTGAAGGAGAAGGTGGGAACAACCATCGTCAGCGCCGCCATCATAGACGATGTGATAGGCATTCTGGTGCTTACCTTTGTGATAGGGCTGAAGAATCCCGATTCCGATCCGGGAAAGGTAGTTATCTCCACGGCGGTGTTCTTTGTTCTGGCCTTCGTGCTGGGAATAATTTTATATAGGGTATTCAAGATTCTGGACAATCGTTATCCCCATACAAGAAGAATTCCCATTATCAGCCTTGCCCTATGCTTTTTCTTTGCCTATGCCGCGGAGAAATATTTTGGCATTGCAGATATCACAGGGGCTTATGTGGCGGGAATTATCTTGTGTTCCATCAAGGATTCTTCTTATATAGACGAAAAGATGGAAGTCAGCTCTTATATGATTTTCGGGCCTATCTTCTTTGCAAGCATTGGAATCAAGACCAATATCGATAATTTAAGCGGCGATATTCTGCTGTTTTCCTTATGCTTCGTAGCGGTGGCTCTTATAGGAAAGATCGTGGGCTGCGGTCTGATGGCAAAGCTGTGCAAATTCCGTACCATCGACAGCGTAAAGATAGGAGTGGGAATGATGACGAGAGGCGAGGTGGCGCTGATCGTAGCTCAGAAAGGGCTGTCTGTGGGCCTGCTGACTCCCATATACTTTACGTCCGTGATACTGCTGATCATTGTATCCAGCATATTGACCCCTATCATTTTGAAGGTTCTCTATGCCAAGGACGAAAAACAGATTGGGGCGAAATGCGGGTAGGAGCCTTGAGGGGCCGAATAGGGACAAGGCGTTAAAATGAAATACCTTGTCCCACATTAGGATTCATGGCGCTGTAGGTTGCGTCCGCAACAAAGACTGCCAGAAAAAGCAGACAGAGCAAGATTCTCCATTTTCCCGGAAGCTTCAGGTAGAGTTTTTCGTAAAATGGGAGAAGGAAGCATACAAGCGCCATTCCCCCCAGCCCGAAAGTGACTGCGCCCAGAAGGCAGATTCTTCCGCTGATATTGAGAAAATGTCCGCTGTAATCCCACCACCGGATGCCCCAGTGCCGTTCCAGATAGAAGCTGGTGAGATATTCCAGAACGGAGCAGACCGCCATGGACAATAGGAATACTGTCAAAGGCCTCTTTCTGAGAGAGCGCAGAAGGAGGCAGAGCAATACTCCTCCCACTCCATAGATAGGAAGGTAAGGGCCTCTGTACACGCCTCTATTGATGAAGGCATGTCTGGTAAAATAGGACAACAGAACCTCCCAGATCCATCCGGCGAAGGCCAATACAAAAAACAGCATGACATAATAGAAAAAGTCATGTTCTATTTTCAAATCTTCTTTATTTTTCTTTATTTCCATACTTTATTCATATTTTCCATGCGAGAATTTGGACAATAAAATCATAATAAAATCATGTTTTTTGATTCTAATATAGTATTTGGATAATAGAATCATGTTTTTTGATTCTATTATAGAATGAGAAAAAAACCCAGATTTATTCTTATGCTTTCAATTTTTCCAGAATTTAGCCCTTGATAGCGGCACTGATGAGGTTAAAGGAAATCTACCCATGTATCTTGAAATTTATACTATATGATGATAAACTAAATAGGGATGTGTATGAAATGTGGGAGGCAGAGCTGTTATGGAAAAGAAAAAAATATTTGGTGATTATGTAAATGCCATACGCAAGGAAAAACATATTTCCATGAACGTTCTTTGTGACGGTATCTGCAATATTCAGGACATTTATAATATTGAAAATAGTGATTGGAATAAGGATATGTTTCTTCAGGAAACTATTTTGGAGAGACTTGGAGTTGGAGCAGAGGACTATGAGTATTTTCTGTTTTATGAGGAATACAAAAGATGGATTGATAGGCATCAGATCCTGCATTCAATCATTTTTGAGAAATTCCAGGAAGCAGGCCGTCTGCTGGATGAGTATTTTTGCAATTATGTGAATGAGGGGGATAAGTACGGGCTGGAGAGACAGTTCTATCTCAGCATGCTGGGACAGCTGGAGAGATGCAGGGGAAAATCAGAAGAAGTACTGAGTGATATTTTCCATGAAGCCATACACATCACTGTGCCCATGTATGGACAAAAACCTATAGCCGATATGGTATTGTCCATAAAGGAGCTTAATCTGATGCTGGAGGCGGAGAGGTATAGGAAGGAAGGGGAGCGCATTGAGCGCTATAAAGAAATCGTAGATTATATAGCAAGAGCAGAATTTGACAGCCGGGGAAAGGTGAAAATTTATCCGAAAGCTGTCTATTATATGTGCCGGTGCATGAAAAATAAAGCCGAGAGAAATGAAAATCTTTCAAATAACTATATAATGAAAATATTAAGATACAGCAGCAGAGCACAAAAAACCTTGCGGGATAACGGAAGGATGTATTTTCTATGGGAGATTCTTTCCATGAGGGAGGAATTGCTGGAAAAATACATACAAAATAGCATGGATGAAGGTAATATAAGATACGGGAATGTAAAGGAAGAGAAAAAATGCAATCATATTAATCTGATGAAATATATTTATGATAGGGATAGGAAATGGCGGATGGTGCTGGAAAAGGTTTATGGGGAATTCCATATGCCTAAGGAAACCTTTGAATATTGCTATCTCTATGTCTTTAAAGGAGTATCCTGCATTAATGATGTCATACGCATTAGACGTGAAATGTTCGGAATGAGCCAAAAGGAGCTCTGCAAGGGAATCTGTGACGTGAGAACCTTGAGGCGACTGGAAAACTATAAAACTTCTACTCATAGAGTTATAGTGTGTGAACTGTTTGAGAAGATGGGGCTGTCCGGAGAATTGACTAGAACAGAATTGGCCACCAGCAGCCAAGAGGCCAAGGAGTTGATGGAGAAGATAAGAGATCTGGGAAATGATGATCAGCTGGAGGAAACAGAGAAATTATTGAATAAATTGAAAAAGATAGTTTTTATAGATATACCAATCAATCGTCAAGCAGTTATGAGAAAAGAAATTTTGATTCAAAGAAAAAAGAAAGCTTTGACAAATAAAGAATATTATAGACAAATGAAAAAGGCATTGGAATTAACATTACCATATGAATATTTTATAAAAGAGGGAGACAAATATTTAACAAACGAAGAACAATCATTTATACAAAACATGATGAAGGTGATGAAAGAGGATAGTGAGGAAATGTCTATTTGTATTAGACATCTTGAAAAAATATATCAGTTTTATATAGATAATGAAATACAAGAAACAGTATTTGGTATGTATGAATTTATCATGTGTCAGATAGGAAGTATATGGGGAAATCTGGGAGAACATGACAAGGCAGATGAATACAATAGGCAGATTATTGAAGGGTGTCTAAGATTTCGCAGATTGAAAGCCTTGCAGGATGGTTTATATGATAGATGGTGGAATTATTCAGAACGTAAGAAAAAAGGTATTGATGTTGAAAAGGAATTGAACGATGAAGAAGAGCTTACAGCCTGCCTTTTGATCAGCAGGCTGTGTAAGCTAAAGTACAGCGAGAAATTTTATAGAAAAAAATTAAAACTCATAAAAAGCAAATGATAAGAAATATTATGCATTGTTATTATTAAAGCCTTTTTTGTCATTCAGAAGAGAGATTCCGGGTTCGCCGTTATCCTTATCTTTGTGATCAGGTTTCGGGGATTCTTGCTCATATCCGGAACTGCCGGATTCTGAAATCTGCCCCCATATAGGGTTTGCCGCAGATAGGGTGAACAATGTCAGGGCTGCAGCGGTGAACATGAGAACTTTTTGAAATTGTTTTTTCTTCATTTTGAAATTCCTCCTTGGTAAGTTTTTTTACATATATATTATTTCACAGATATGGTATGATGACAAGGGACAGAACGTGTTAAAAATGGTTTTTAACACGTTCTGTCCCTTGTCAGACAATTAAAAATATTGTATGCTTATTATTAAGAAGTATACTTCATAAAATTTATGAAAAGGGGTGATATGGCTATATACTAGATAAATATGAAAAAATAGTATTGGCACAATAATATAGTTATGTAAAAATAGAATAGTCATTTAGGTTCAATATGGTTCATTATTTTTAGACGTATTTTGACTGTTAAATGTGAGGAGGAAGTACAAATGAAGTTAATGAAGAAAGGTGTTATGGCCCTTTTTATTATGGGCGTGCTTGGGATGGGCGCTACGCAATATGTTCAGGCGTGTTTAAGTTCTCCGGGATGTGTAGCGAAGGAAGAATCTGTGAGTTGTGGAATACCGGTGGGCATACCAAGTTCTCACACGGTGGTATATCCCAATGGTTACACAGAGGAATGTACCATATGGGTTACAAAGTCTATTCATACTATAAAGTGTGAAGGATGTGGGGCCACTCTTTATACAGAATTGAGAACTTGTTCAGAGACGCACAGCAATATCCATTGTTTTCCCTCATATAATATGTGCAAGTGAGAAATGTATTAACTGAATTGAGGTTTGAACAGAATTGAGAAAAGGCAGGGCATGGATTCTTAATAAATTTATGCCCTATGACACTCTGCAAATCCGGATTATTTGAATAAGAAAAGGTAAAAACAATGAAAAAAGTAATGCAAGCTGTATCTATAACAATATTTTTTATTATCTGTATGGCAGGCTGCGGCAAAGAAGAACAAGGTGGAGAGATCATACAGGAAAGAGAGAGAACGGAATATAATTTAGCCGGCAATTCATGGAAAGAATTTGATGAGGTGGCAGAGAGCAGGGAAAGCTGGGGTATAGCAAATTACTGGGAGGATTCTGAATTAGGAGCGCCGGAAGCAGGAATGACGGCCTGGGGATATCAAAGTTCTGTAGACGGAACGGATTATTATATTCTGCAGGAATATGAGACGGCGGATGGAAACTATAGACATTATCTGACCCGTGTGGATACAGTGACTTTTGAGGCGGAGCGGAAGGAGATTGTGATTTCCGGAGAAGCTGATGAAAAGGTAGGACTGGCGAAGGCCATAGAAGAATACGGGGCCTTTGTAGCAGGAATGGATGTGATAGATGGAAGGCCATGTCTTCTGGTTGTCCGGATAGATGAGGAGAACAAAGAGATCGGCCATATTTATAAGGTGCAGATGAACGCAGATCTTGAGACAGAGAGCATCGTGGACATAAAGAAAGATCTGGAGAATGCAGGATTGCTTTCCGGAAGGTCAGGAGTGGGAGATATATTCTGCGATAGAAGCGGAAATACCTATATAGGCGCCTCAGAGGTGGCCGTGTTTGACAAGGAGGGAAGCTTTATAAAGAAGCTGGAGCCTCCAAAGGGTTTTGACGGGATATTTGCCCGTACCTGCAGGCTGCCTGACGGTCGTCCTGTCTTTGAATGTATAGATGTCGCATCGGACAGATCAGCCTTGTTCTGTCTGGAGGGGACGGAGGAAAAGATTCTGTATGACGGAAAATATAATTATTCCGCATTCAGGTGTCTGAACGAATACGGAGAGATCTATTATGTGGCGGGGAGGAGCGTTTATAGGTGGGATGCGGCAGATGGAAGCTGTGAGAGGCTGTATCAGGACATGTCCATGGATGTTTATGGGTGCAGCGCCATCATAGAGAGCCCCGAAGGGGCGCTGACCCTTGCCTTTTACGCTGACGGAGAATCTTATCTATATCAGCTGAAGCAGGGGAAGCAGGAGGAAGAGACAGAGATAACCATCTTCCAATTACATACGGATCAGATGATAGAAAAAAGTGCGGACGAATATTCCAGAAAGCATCCCGGAGTCAGGATTACCGTTGAAGGAATCCAAGAAGGCGAGGACAGAGATATTGCCCTGAATAGGGTCATGGCTCAGATTCAGGAAGGAAATGGGCCGGATATGTTCGTGGTAGCGAAAAAACATCTGGAAATCCTCCAGAATCAGGGTCTTCTCATGGACTTGTCTATGCTGCGTCAGGAGGATGTCTTTGATCAGATGTTTCAGGGGGTTCTGCAGTATGGTATGGTGGACGGGAAGCTTTACGGCATCGTGAGCAGTGCAGGTGTTGGTACACTTGTAGTAAACGAGAGTATATGGGACAAGGAGACTTGGACGGCCGAGGATGTGATGAAGCTGATGGAGGAAGGAGGAGAGAGCGGAAATGATTTTTCGACCTTTAATCAGGATGCTATTTCTTCCGGAGGTCTTCTGTATCAATTGGCAGTAAAAGATATAATTGCCGGAAATTCTTCTCTGGTGAATGAGGAGGAGAAGAGCTGTCAGCTCGATGGTGAAAGGTTCATAAATATATTGAAATTCTGCAGGGAATATGGGAAGGATTCGGAATCTTCGGAAGAAGGTATTGAAAAGATTCATTCCAGAGAAAATTTAGCTTTTGCGGCAGGTTCCAATCTTGCAGCGTTTAGCAGAGATATGAAGGCTCTGGGCGAAGGATATAGAGTTGTAGGTTTTCCCACGGACGGCGGGTACGGAGGATATGTCAGCTGCGGAGACTGTATTGCTATCAGTGGAACAACAAAGAACCAAGAGAAAGCTCTTGACTTCATAAAATATCTTTTGGGCGACAAGGTACAGAAAAAAAACGGAATTTATACCGTCAGAAGAGACATCCTTGTAGATAATATTGTAGAGGGTGAGGAGGACGGGGAGGGGCCTTTTCTTATGGTTGGCAATAGAGGTATAACGTTGCTGGAAGGAAGGCCGGATGGAAAATCTTTTCTGCCGGAATATCTTGAGATCATGGAAAGGGGATCATCTATCGATACACAGACCCGTGGGATAAGCGCAATCATAATGGAAGAGGCAGGGGCGTTCTTTCATGGAGATAAGTCTGCCGAGGATGCGGCAAAGGTGATTCAGAATCGGGTTTGGCTGTATCTGAATGAGTAGATAAGTTTGAGAAGTATCTGCCTATATCATGTGTAGGCAGCGCCAAACCCCATGTATAACCGGAATACGATAAGGCTGCTTTGAATGAAGGGACATTCTCAGCAGCCTTTCGTCTATCGGTACTTCTAATCATATTTTTACTGATATTTTTCCTTCAGAAGCTCGATTCCGTATTCTCTGGGAGTCCCCTTCAAGCGCTCCATGTAGGCTTCGAGCTGCCCCCTGCAATGCTCAGGGCCTCCTTCCCGCATGACAGTCCACATAGGGTCGGCATCGTAATGGGAGGTCTTCATCATGGAATCGTTCCAGTCCAGAATCATCTTTGCCCCCTTGGCGCACAGCTCGGGGTGCTTCTGGGCCAGATTGTGCTGTTCATGGGGATCCTCCACGATATTGAAGAGCATTTCCTCCGGCAGAAGATGGCCTCCTCCGTGAACGGTGCGGATGTAGATATAATCATCGAACCGTGCGCTTCGCTGGCAGACATGGGCGCACTGGGTCAAAACTACATAGGGTCTGGAGCAGTCCTTTCCCTCCCGCAGCTGGGCTGCGAATGAAATTCCGTCATAATGATAACGGTGAGAGGAAATCATGGGAGTTCCAAGCAGCTCCTGAACCGTAGGGGTTAAGTCAGTATTGTCATAAAATCCCTTTGCCGCGGTTCCTTTCTGAATTCCCGGCCAGCGAATGATCAGAGGAATCCGGCATACGGGTTCGTCCGCCATGCCATGCTCCGCATAGACGCCGAATTCACCCAGATCTTCTCCATGGTCCGCAGTGATGATAATGGCCAGATCATCGTCATACAGATTATTTTCTTTCAGCCAGCCGATGATTTTAGCAATGTTGTCGTCGGTATAGCGGATGCCGTTGTCATACTGATTGAGGAAATGCCTCGCCTCTTCCAAGTTTTGAAGTCTGCCGGGATGCTTAGGCCAGACAGCAAAATGATCATCGTTCCACATATTGATTTCATTGGCTCCATGGGGACCTATGTGGAGCAGATGCTCTGCAAAGATGTCATCCGTGATCCAGTCGTCGGGAAGAGGGGCGCCGTCGAAAGGACTTTCATAGTCTGCAGGTGTCCTGTAGGGGGTGTGGGGATCCCAATAATGTACATGCATCATCCAATTGTCTTTTTTACCGTTTCGCTCCAGCCATTCCAGCACCTTGGGAGTGACCATCTCGGCGGACTCTCCGCCCCGCCGTCCTACGTTAATGCATTCGTTGAAGCCTGCGTTGAACCACCATGCGCTGTGCCGTTCAGCAAAGGTGGAGAAGGACACGGTATGCATTCCTGCTCTTCTGAACTGCATGAATAGGCCGTTTTCGGACATATCATCGGTGAAGCTTCTGGAGGTTCCCTGAAGACGCATGTCCGCAGCAGTTCCTCCGTGTCCCACGATGCCGTTATGGATTCCGTACTGACCGCTGATCATGGAGGCGCGGGATGGGAGACAAGGGGCGTTGGGGCAGTAATAATTGTCGAAGCGAACGCCTTCCTTTGCGATTTCGTCCATCATAGGGGTGGTGTCTCTTCCATAGCCGTAGCATCCCATATGGTCTGCCCGAAGCGTGTCGATGTCGAACATCAATACTCTCATTAAAATTTTCCTTTCTTTGTTTTTGATTTTATGTATTTGTGTTTTTCATCTTTTTTGATATATCTTTATTATGCCATAGATCAGATAGAAAGGGAAGCCGGAAAAATATTTGCATAGAAGGGGTTCTCTTGTTATAATTTATGTTGTGAGATAGAAGACTGGGAAGATGGCATCGGTGTGAGAGGAAACGGATTGCATATTGCCGGCAGAAAAAATCTATAATAGATTTTAGATAATAGAATCTTGTTTTAGATTCTATTATAGAGTCAAAAACATGATTCTATTATCCAAATACTATAGAAGGAGGCGTATTATGCAGTACAGAAGGCTTGGAAAGACGGGATTGATGGTAAGTGAGATCGGGTTCGGAGGGGAATGGCTGGAGCGGATGGATATGGATGGCGTCAGAGCGGTGGTAGAAGCCTGCCAAAAAGAGGGGATCAATATTCTGGACTGCTGGATGAGCGAGCCGGGCGTAAGATCTCATATCGGAGAGTGCATCAAGGGCTCCAGAGAGAAATGGTACATACAAGGGCATTTGGGTTCCACGTGGCAGAACGGTCAGTATGTGCGTAGCCGTGAGCTTCCCAAGGTGAAGGAGGCCTTCGAGGATCTGCTGGAGAGGCTGGGTACTGACTATATCGATCTGGGTATGATCCATTATGTGGATTCCGAGAAGGAATGGGAGGAGCTTTTGGACAGTCCTTTCATGGAATATGTCCATGAGCTGAAGGAGAAGGGCGTGATCAGGCATGTGGGGCTCAGCTCCCACAATCCCAAGGTAGCCAAGATGGCGGCGCTGTCGGGAGAGATTGAGATGATGCTGTTTTCCGTGAATCCGGCTTTTGATCTCATGCCTCCAACGGAGAATATAGATGATTATTTTGTGGACGAATATGACGACTCACTGGCCGGAATGGATCCGGAGCGGACGGAGCTGTATAAGATCTGCGAGCAGAATGACATAGGAATCACGGTGATGAAGGGATACGCAGGAGGCAGGCTGTTTGATGAGAAGACGTCTCCCTTCGGAGTGGCGTTGACTCCCGTTCAGTGCATCCATTATGCCCTGACCAGACCCGGAGTGGCAAGTATCATGGTGGGATATTCCGATCCTAAGCATGTCTGTGATGCGGTGGAATATGAGACCGCTTCGGAGGAGGAAAAGGATTACGCAAGCATATTGGCCTCTGCTCCCCGTCATGCCTACAGCAAGAAATGCATGTACTGCAATCATTGCAAACCTTGTCCGGCAGGCATCGATATCGCCATGGTGAACAAGCTCTATGATCTGGCCATGATGCAGGAGACGGTTCCGGACTCTGTCAAGGCTCATTATGCGGCTCTGGAAAAGAACGCCTCTCACTGCATTGCCTGCGGCGGATGCGAGACTAGATGCCCCTTCGGGGTGGAAATCGTGGAGAGGATGAAGGCGGCAAAAAAGGTCTTTTCGTGAAAGGGGAAGGAGCGAAAATGGCATCGGAAAAGAGTAAGACACTTCTTAAGCTGTTTACAAGCACATTATATATCAGCGCCTTTACCTTCGGGGGAGGATTCGTCATTATCACTTTCATGAAGAAGAAGTTCGTGGACGAGTACCATTGGATAGAGGAAAATGAAATGCTGGATCTTGCGGCGCTGGCCCAGTCTTCTCCGGGGGCCATCGCTGTCAATGCCGCCATTCTGGTAGGATGGCGCATGGGGGGCTTTCCGGGAATGCTCACCGCAGTGTTTGGAACCATCATTCCTCCTATGGCTCTATTGTCAGTGATTTCGTTTTTTTATGCCGCCTTTGCCGCAAATCCTTATATTGCTCTGCTGCTGAAGGGAATGCAGGCGGGAGTGGCGGCGGTGATACTGGATGTGGTGTGCGGATTGGGAAAGGGCGTGCTGAAAAATAAAGATATCGTACATATGATCGTGATGGCGGCGGCGTTTCTGGCCACCTTTGTGTGGGGAGTGAACGTGATTTATATCATTCTGGCGGCGGCATTTGCGGGGATCTGTACGGAGCTGTGGAAGAGGAAGGGAGGGAAGGAGAGATGATTTATCTTGAGCTGTTCTGGAGCTTTCTGCAGGTAGGGATGTTCAGCATCGGAGGGGGATATGCGGCCATGCCTCTGATTCAGAGTCAGGTAGTAACCCAGCATGGATGGCTGACTATGAATGAATTCACGGATCTGATTACCATTGCCGAGATGACGCCGGGACCTATAGCGGTGAATTCGGCCACCTTTGTAGGAATCCGTATCGCAGGCATTCCGGGGGCGTTCATTGCTACCTTCGGATGTATCCTTCCCTCCTGCATTATAGTGTCCCTGCTGGCCTTCGTGTATTATCGGTATAAGCAGGTCTCTGCGCTGCAGAGCGTGCTGGGAAGCCTCCGGCCTGCAGTGGTGGCGCTGATCGCTGCGGCGGGACTGAGCATTCTGCAGCTGGTAGCCTTCGGAGGGAAGGAAATGGGATTCTCCAATGTGCAGTGGGCAGAGTGCGGCATCTTTCTGGCGGCCTTTCTGGTACTGCGCATATGGAAAAAGAATCCCATTCTGGTGATGCTGTGCTGCGGCGCGGCAGAGCTTGTGATAGGAACAGTGACAAGTTGGTTTGGGTAGAAGAAAGGTCTGGGGAATCAATGCTGAATGAATGATTTATTGTTCATTCAGAGATTCCTCCTGCAGCCTGTCAAATGCGGCCATACACTCGTCTACAGTGGCGCCGTTTAATAGTTCCCGGACGATGAGGCAGGTATTTCCCCATTGTTCCATCTTCATATTGGCGTTGGAGCCAAGGACAAAGACATTTTCATCGATTTTGTCGTTGAGGGGCTTCAGGGCGGGAATGCATTCTACCTCTACGTTTTTAGAGGGAGATATAACCCTGTTGATCTCGGCGTATGCCTGAAGGGCTTCGTCGGAAAGCACCACATCCAGAGTGAGCAGGGCGTCCTCTGCATGTTCCGCGCCTGCGGAGACGGCAAAGCCGGTCATAGTTATAACGGGCATTTGGCCTCGGCTGCTGGGAAAGCCGATGACCTGAAGATTGAAATCAGGATTTCCGTAAGCAGTCTCCGTGTTGGCGGCTCCCCAGTATGCCATTACAATGGGGGTTTTTCCTGCCAGAAAGTCAGGACTTTCCCCCTCGATGGCTTCGCTGACATACGCCTTTTTCGCATCGATATATCCATAGTCAATGAGTTTCTTTAAAAACTCAAAGCCGGGGCGCATATAATCGCTGTATTTGGCTTCTCCGCTGTTGAGGGCTGCGATCTCTGCATCCGTATTTCCGCCGTTGTATAGATCGGCATAGGCCTGAGCGAAAACGAAGGTTTCCAGCCACCAGCGGTTTGCCCCTATGGGAGTCTCGATTCCGTTTTCCTTAAATACCCGGCAGCATTCCAGAAAATCCTCCGGGGTTTCCGGAAGCTGCAGTTGGTACTTGTCAAAGAGATCCTTATTGATGAAAAGGCCGTATGCCACTACTTCCTGAGGAATTCCCACCAGTTTTCCGTCAACGGTGTTTGCGGTCTTTACCACATCTCTGAGGTTTTTGGCGCAGTCCAGCTCAGACAGATCCATCAGGGCGCCCTCCGAGCCGAGAATCAGAATGGTGTCGGGATTCAATAGATATATATCGTCCATGTTGTTTCGCACCCGGTCAAGGGATACCTCATCATAGGTCTTGTCTTTGTAATCCTCTGCGGTATAGGTTCTATATGCCACGGTCACGCCGAGCTTTTCTTCGGCCATGGCAATGGTAGTGTCTGCCGCGTTTCTTGCGGCGTTTTCAGCGTTGGGATCTGTCTTTTCCATGGGGCTGAAAAGGTTTACTGTGCGTTGATCTTGATTTTCTATGATAATTACGTTCTTGTTAGGATCCGGCCGTCCTCCGCAGGCCGTCAGCAGGGATGCCGCCAGAGCGCCCATACATACGGCGGTGAACCCTTGGCTTATTTTTCTCAAAGTTTTGTTCATGACGTTGTTCCTTTCATGCAATATTCTCTGATCACCTTTTTTGCCAGCTCTATATCCAGAGGCTTTGCCACATGGGCATTCATTCCCGCGTCCAGAGCCGCCTTCTCGTCCTCCGCGAAAGCATTGGCGGTCATTGCGATGATGGGGATCTGTGCGGCGTCCTTACGGCTCATGGCACGGATCGCCATAGCCGCCTGATAGCCGTTCATGACCGGCATCTGGACATCCATGAGAATCGCGTGGAACTCGCCCTCTGCAGAATGCTCAAAGCGCTCTACGGCCAGCTGACCGTTTTCCACGATCTCATAGCTTGCCCCTTCCATCTTGAGTATTTCGGAAAGAATCTCCGCGTTGATTTCATTATCCTCTGCTGCAAGGAGACGGAATCCTTCCAGAGAGTTTCCTTCGTGGTTATCTGTCTTTGGTTCGGCGGCGCCGTTTTTCAGCTCCCTGATTTTTTCCTTTAATGCGGACACGAAAAAGGGCTTTGCCAGCGTACCTATATTTTGCGGAAGACAGCCTTCTGAACGATCAGAATGATGGTTTGTCAAAAGCAGAAATAAAACAGTGTCCGGCAGCGCGCTGGACGGCGCAAAACACGAACCGCCCAGCCCGTCACCCTCGATCGCCTTCTCTACGAGATCCAGCGTCACCTTGCAACGCTCGCCGGTATAATTCAGCACCAGCACCAGCTTGTCGTCGTCGTAGAGGTACACGGAATTGAGAAACGTGTCCACCAGAAAGGCGCGGTACCCTTCGTCGGTGACGTCTCCGTCCCTGAACCGCTCCAGAAAGTAGACCACCTGATCCCGCTCCAGCGTCGGCTCCGCTATGAGCTGCTGGGCGATCCCCTTCTCAATCTGGCCGCGCTCTGCCTCCAGCTCCATGAGGCGCGACTTCGTGCTGGGCGTTATGATCCCGGCCTCAATCGCTGCGAGCATATTCTGGATCGCCTTCTCGTTTTCCTTCTGGCGTGCTTCAAGCGCTCGGAGGGCGCTCTGATCCTTCTCACGCTGCTGAAACTCCATGCACCGATCCGCGACCTCGTTCACGAAGTCGTCGGAGTGTATCAGATCGACAAGCTCGTCAACTACCAGCTGCTCGATCCACTCCTTCTGAGCCCGCTCCTTCTGGCACTTATGCACCCGGCGGCCGTTACATGTGTAATAGTTATACACCCGGCCGCTCCGTCCGGTGCCTCCGTCTCCCGTCATAGGCTCCCCACAATGACCGCAGAACAGCTTCGCGGTGAGCAGAAAGCTGGTGGCTCTGTCTGCTGCCGGTGCCCGGTGGTGCTTCTCCACCATGCCCTGACACCGATCGAACAGCTCCCGATCCACTATGGCCGGGATCCCGTTCTCCACCCGTATGTCGCGGAACTCGTACACGCCGACATACTTCTCATTTTGGAGGATCCGGCGCAAACTGTTTTTATTGAATAGGCTGCCGCGGCTCGTCCGGTACCCTTCATCATTCAGGCGGGTGTATATATCCTTCGCCCGCTCGCCTGCTGCGTATTCCTCGAAGATTCGGCGAACGATCGGGGCCGTGGCCGGATCTATCTCGAAACGGCCGTCCGGGCCCTTCCTGAGTCCGAGCACCGTCTGGCCCAGTGTTTTGAGCTCCAGAGCACTGTCATAATATCCACGCTTCACGTTCTGGCTCAGGTTTTCACTATAATATTCAGCGTAGCCCTCCATGACCGACTCCAGAATAATGCCCTCCGGCCCCTCCGGGATCGACTCCTTCGCGTAGAATATGCGGACACCGTTTCTTTTCAGCTTGTACTTGTACATGGCCGAGTCGTACCGGTTACGAGCGAAGCGATCCATTTTCCAGCAGATCACGGCCTGAAAGACGCCGCGCTCGCAATCCCGGAGCATACGCTGGAAGTCTGGCCGCTTGTCTGATCTTCCGGTGAGGGCCTTGTCCACATATTCACCCACGACCGTGAGGCCGTTCCTCCGGGCGAAGTCGTGACACTCCCTGAGCTGCCCCTCTATACTTTCTTCGCGCTGGCCGCTGCTGGAGTATCGGGCGTAAATAACCGCCGGGATCAGCAGGGCCGCTTTTTTCTGCGCCATTATGCCCCACCCCCTGAGAGTCGCGAGGCGGCCGCTTTATAAATCGCCGTCCCCTTGTGCGGGTGAATATAGTCCTCTGGCTCCCTGCCAGCGAGGGAGCGCACCAGCGCCGGATCTGCAACGACCTGATCCGCGAAGTCGTAAAGCGAACCGACGGCCGGATCCTCCAGCATATTGCCAAGGCCGGAACCCTGCAAGCTCTGGCGCACGGCATAGCCAAACAGAGCAGCCCGATCCCGCTCTCCGATCTGGCCGACAATCTGACGAAGCAGCCCGGACGCCCCAACAAAGGCAGAGAACCGGACACCAAGACCGGCAGCCAAAGCCACGAGCTCAGGGCCCGGACTCTCCAGATCGTCCTCGCCAGTCGCCCGGCTAATCATGCACGAGGCGTCGTCCTTCGTGATCCCGTCCGGGATAAATACACCGAGATCCTTCAAGTATGCGAGCTGCCGCTCCGTAGGCTCACAGAGCACCCTCGGCTCGTAGTTCAGGAAGCAGCCGAGAACTCCGTCCGGTTTTCCGAACTCCAAGTGAGAGAGCTCACCGATCGGCTCCACTTTTTTGTACTCGTGCCGGACGGTGACGGCGACCTCAATCCGCTGCGCTGGCTCCGCTTTTTTCTTCGGAGCCTCCGGCAGTTTTTTGAGTTTCTCATGCACCGGACTGTCTGGATCTGCGAGCTCGTCGATCCATGAAGTCCTCTTTTTTACCTCTGGAGCTGGCGGTGGTGCTGCCGCTGGCTTCTCTTTTTCGACCGGATCAGGATCCGGCTGTCTCTTGAATAGCTTGTCAAAAAGTCCCACAATGACCTCCACGCCCGCCACCGTGCGGGCTTCTTTTTTATTTATAACCAGAGCTGCCCCTCCAACAGAAGGGGCAACCCCGGCACACCTACGACCTAAGCGAAAAATCAACCCAGATCACATTGCCTTCCCTTTTTTCACGAGCGGGCGCTTGTTGCTTTTAAGTACCATGAGCGCTGACTCTCTGGCGGCGTCGGTGGCTTCTCGCCACGACTCCAAGAGCTCCCGTTCATCAACAGCAAGCTCTGGCTCTGGTAGACTTTCACCAAAAAACAGACCAACGCTCGGAACATTGTAAATATCACAAAGTTTTAGAAACATGTCGGCGTCTGGCTGTCCTCTACCTTTTTCCCATGCGCTCACTGTTTTGTAACTTTTTCCGGTAAGTTCTTCAACCTGCCGGACGGTAAGCCCTGCGGCCTCTCTGTACTCTTTTAAGAGTTCGGCAATTTTGAGGCGTGTTTCGCTCTGGCTGTCTGCCACGCTATCACCTCCCCGCCTACCAATATAACATAGCCGCGCGCTGAAATCAATAATTTTGTCTATGTTTTTTAGAATTTTATTGCGAAAACGGCTTGACAATCTAAAAAACATAGACTATACTGTGGATAGTCTCAAAAACATAGACAAAGTAAAAGGAGAACAAAACACCATGATGAGAGAAGAATTTGAACAGAGAACCGGCTTTTTACCGACTCAATCCCTTTATTCCATTATCGAAAAATATTACACAAATTTTGACGGCGACAAGGACGCATTTTGCAAGGCGTACAAAAAGGACGCCGACGGACTCGCGACCAAGATCCAGCGCGAGGCAGACATGGCAGCAATTAAGGCACAGCAGGAAGCAGAGAAGGCTCAGAAAGACATGGAGGCCCGGATCGCTGAGCTGGAGAAGGCTCTGGAGCGCGAGCAAGAGTGGAAGCCCTACGAGGACACCGACAACGTGCAGCAGGCCGACTACACCAGACTACAAACTGCTGGAGGCACCCGGACACTCACCGACGCCGAGGCCAAGGATCTGCTTTATGACTGGTACGGCTTCGCCAAGGAGAAGATCAAGATCCACCGGACACTCCCGCGGTACGAAGTCAACCGGCACCGACAGCTCCGCAAAGTCGGAGAAATCGACCGGGCCCCGATCTACAACGCGACCGACTGGAACTATATCCGCTTCGACTGCGGCTGCATGAGCTACGAGCTCTACAACGACAACCTGCGGCCCTACCTTCACTGAGTAGGGCCAGAGATAGAAAAGGAGGGCATGACATGAAAAATATCACAGTAGAAACCAAGAGCAACGGCTATAAAGCCGAGGGGATCCAGAGCATGATCGGAAAATTCGAGAAGGCAGCGGCGCAGCTTTTCCCCGGCTGCACCGTGCGTCACTTCTACTACGGCGACAGTCTCGACATGGCCGACGTGGTACTGGAGCCCGGACGGTATGCACATTTCAACGTAACAGCCAAGCGCGTGAGCCTCTGCGGCTACACATGCAGCAGCGAAGATCTGGAGAAGTTCGGCAGCATGACGCACAACGACGAGCTGTACAATGGCAAGCTGCTGGAGATAGCAGCGAAGGAGGAAAGCGGCAACTTGAAAGTGTTTTACACGTTCGGATCAGACGACCGCTTCCCGTTCTGCGGCGGCTGGGTAGAGGTAGAAGCTCCCAGCATGAAGGAAGCGCACGCCATATTCCGGGAGCACTACCCGGACAGAACTCCGGGGATCCTGAACTGCTCCGACTACTACACGGAGGCCCAGTTCAATGACTCGGACATGCTGAGCACCGGCAACCGCGGGGCGTTCTGCCACCGCAAGCTCAGCGCATAGCCGAAACGCCCGCCGGGGCGTCTGCTGGAACCGGCCCACCAGCATTGACAAGGCAGGCCCACACAAGGAAAGGAGGCGCAAACGTGAGCAAAGTTATCTCAGTAATAAACGACAGGATCAAAGAGCGAGGCGTGACTCTTGTGTTTGTATCAAAGCAGGCACACATGAAAACCGACCTGCTGAGCAAGACACTGAACGGAAACCGAAACATGAAGGCCGACGAGTTCGTCAACTTGTGCCAAGTCCTCGACCTCACGCTGGAGGACTTCAAAGCACCGGCACAAATGGCAGAGTGACAACCTGAAAGGAGCAGATATATGGCAGCATTAAACGCAATCGCAAAGGAATGGGCCGACGAGATCAGGGACGGGATCACGTGGGTGATCGTCTGGAAAATCGGCCGGAGCTGGAACGCTCAGGCGGTGTGGCTGAACAGCGACGACGACACCTTCGAGCCGGAGGATCTGGAGCTGGCCCGCGAGATACTGGAGAAGGATCCGAAGGCCGTCATGGTAAACGGCTACTACTGCGGACACTTCGGCGAGGACATGACCGTGGCAGAGCTGGCCGCGGGGATCCGCTGGCACTATGAAAACGGCTACAACACGCTGGAGGACTCGACGGCATTTCCCCCGGAACCTATGGAGCACCCGGCAGACCTCCCGGCAGATCTTCCATGGTACGGCAAGGCCACCAGCACAGAGCCGGATCCCTACGTCTACGACGGCTACATGAGCCCGGAGGACTTCGAGCTCATGCACAAGCACATGGAGGCAGACCGGCAGCAGCAGGAAAAGGACACCCGCGCAGCTCCCGGCGCTCTCTACATTGACGGGCAGCCCTTCACCGGGCAGATCGCGGAGCTGGAGATCCCGCACTTCTCACCGCCAGAGCTGACGCTCCCGGAGCTTCGGAGCCCGCCCAGCATGGAGCTGACACTCACGATCACGCCGGACACGGCCGCTGCAATCCTGAACGCCATAGAACCGGCCGTGCTGCGTTTCTTCCAGAGAGTCGTCGAGGCTGCAAGGGAGGCGTGGGCCGGACTCAAAAGAGCGGCCAAGGCAGCGGGCAAGATCATGGCCCGACTCGCTGGCAGGTGCATGGACGCCATGCTCTACCAAGCAAACGACAACCCGAAGTGGTGGCACTATTACAAGCACGCCAAAAAGTACCGCGTGCGCAAGAAATACCGGCGACGACTGGAGCGGCAACTCAGCCGCAAACTGCTGGCCGCCGCTGCTGGATAGGAGGTGGACACATGAAATATAGAGTATGCCCGAAATGTGGCGCACATTTAGACCACGGCGAGCCATGCGACTGCGAAGATCGCACGGAGCAGGAAGTGGCTCAGGGTGCAGCAGACACGGCAGCACAACCGGCGACCGGGGACGATCGCGAGCCCGTACTCATGCCGGTGCTTATGCCCGGCGCATGACCGGCGCACGGTATGAGACATGCCGGGAGTGCGGGCTGGAATGGAATGTAAGCAAGCAGGCCGCGATCCCGTGGAGCGGCTACCTCTGCCCGGTATGCAGAGGAAAAATACGAAAGGAGGCGCAGGCCCGTGAAAGTAGTCCAGACAAGAACGCCGGGAGCCGTCGCCGTAGACTTCGGCGCGATCCCTTCTCACCAATCTGACGCCATGAGCCGGACGCTGATCGGCTGCGTCGGCAGATTATTTGAAAACCCGGCCGTCATGGCCGACTATAAACGCTGGCAGCAGGAACGCCAGCAGAAAGCGAAAGGAGCGAACACATGAGAAACGAGGTTATTTTTGACAGCCGGGGGATCCCGGACACTATGGTGGTATTCACACCGGACGAACTGGGACTCCCGGCAGAAATCAGAGGCAAGGCCGTGAAGGAGTACGCGATCAGCAAGTACCCCAACACCCTGATCGGGGGCGTGCCCTACTCCATGCCCTACCAGCAGCCCGCCGTGAACATCAACCACGACGAAGCGATCCGGCTCTGCGAGGCCAAGGGGCCCGGCTGGCACCTTCTGACTAATGACGAGTGGGCCGCGCTGGCACACCAGAGCCGCAAGAACGGCACCCTCCCCCGCGGGAATACTGACTGCGGAAAGAGCCACAGCCACCCGGAGGAAACCGGCACTACATACAAAGACGGCAGCAGCAACAGCAAAACCCTGACCGGATCCGGCCCGGTAACATGGAACCATACTCACACGGCCGAAGGAGTCGCCGACATGTGCGGCAATATCTGGGAGCACGTCGGCGGGATCCGCTTCATGGACGGGCAGGCGCAGGTGATACCGGGAAACGGTGCGGCAGCAGGCGCGGATCAGTCCAGAGACTCAAAGGAGTGGCAGGCAATCCACACGGCAGACGGCGATCCCGTCTACTACAACGTGGAGGACGGCGAGATCAGTCTCCAGCCGGTAGCACCCGACGGCAAAGACTACGACGGCGTGGAGTTCAAATACTTGAAAGCGGAGGCCATAGACGTGCCGGAGAAGCTGATCGAGCTCGGCCTCTACCCTGCGCCCGGATATGAGGGCACGGACTACTTCTGGCTGGACACTGACGGAGAAAGGATCGTGCTCCGCGGGGGCTACTGGGGCCACGGTGCGCGCGCTGGTGTGTTCGCCTTCAACGGCACCGACTCCCGCGCGAATGTGAACTGGAGCGTGGGCTTCCGCTCCGCTTTAATTCGATACTCTGGCGACTCTGGCGATCTGGATAATCTGGACGGCAAAGACGGCAAGCAGACCGACGAACCGAGAGAAGAAACCGCCGCGCTGTCCGGCTCCGTACAGTTACCCACGCTTGTGCGGCTTATACTGGCCCGCCAGCTGACCGTCCTTTACGAAGCGGCAGGCGGCAAGGATCCCGAAGGCTTCAAGCGTATAACAAATACGGCCACCGACAAGGAACTCCAGCAGGCTGCGGCCCTCTCGCTGTCTCTATCTCAGGTGAACACGGCCGTGGAGCTTTACCGCAACGTGAGCCAGCAGCTCAAAATTGCCAATACCCTGACGCTGACGATCGGGAAGGAGGCGGCCGACCATGAATAACCTCCGCGAAGTTTTCCAGAAATATGCGGCCGTCGTGTTCTTTGATACCGAAACAAGCGGGCTCGACGCCGACACCTGCCAGATCATAGAACTGGCGGCGATCCGGATCGAGCAGACCGACCGGGGCACCCTCCGAGTGGTGAAAACCCTCGACGACTTCATAAGGCTGCCGGAGGGCGAAAAGCTGCCGGAGAAGATCACCGAACTGACGGGGATCACCGACGAAATGCTGGAAAAGGAAGGGCTCGACGAGAACGACGCCGTGTACGACTTCGAGGAACTGCTCGACGACACAGCCGGGCCGGTGCTACTGGCAGCACACAATGCCCAGTTTGATCTCCAGTTTGCCGGAACCATGGCCGAACGCTACGCGCAGCCCTGCGCCGAGCTTCTGGCCCGCGCTGACTACCTCGACACCCTGACCGTGTATAAAGACCGGCGGCCATATCCTCACAAGCTGGCGAACGCGATCGCGGCCTACAAGCTGGAGGACAAGGTGCAGAACTCCCACCGGGCGATCGACGACGTGAAGGCACTTTTTGAGGTATGCAGAGCCATGGACGACGAGCGGCCCGATCTTCTGAAATATGTGAACACCTTCGGCTACAACCCGAAGTACGGAGTCGGTGGACAGAGGATCGAAAAAGTGAGCTACTGGCCGCAGCGTTTCAACAAATACATGCAGCCGCCAAGCTGCACACTACCGGCCCTGATGAAGAAAAGGAGGAAATGAACAAAGAAATGATTAACACGAAAATAGAGCGGCACCCACCGCGAATGAGAAGCCGCTCCGCAGGCTATCGCGCAAGCCGCCGAAAGCCTAAAACCATTTTACACCGCTTCTCTCTATTTTTCAAGCGGAGAAAATGGAAACATGCGCTTGTTTTGGCACTGGCCGTCCTGGCTGGACTGGGCGTGCTTTTCCTGCTGCACTGGCTGATCTATTCCTCGAATGGAAGTGACACCACCGCAGCATATACGCCGGAGCCTTCAAGGCCACCGGAAATCACCATAGAACCGGAGGACAAGCCGCAGACGTACATATTCAAGGACGGCGACGGCCACCCGGTAGACTGGGAACACCTAACAGACGCATGGGCGAAAGAGTTCGGTTACGAAAAGCGCTACACTCTCACCGACGACGAGCGGCTGGAGATTGCGCAAGTAATCACCGCAGAAGCCGCAGGCGAGCCCTTCGCTGGCAAGGTAGCCGTGGCCCAGTGCATACTCCAGACATGTGAGGACGAGAGGATCCGCCCGTCCGAGGTTCTGGAAAAGTATAAATACAGCAAAAAGCGGCCGGATCCTACCGCCGAAGCTCTGGAAGCCGTGGAGGCCGTGTTTGACTTCGGACACGTTGCAACCAATGAGCCGATCCGGTATTTCTATGCACCGAAGCTTATAGAAAGCAGCTGGCACGAGTCGCAGGCGTATGTAATGACAATCAATAACCACAAATTTTTCAAAGATATTAACCGCTGAAAGAAATCATCAACCAAAGGAGGTAGACCATGGCAGGAAGTCCAAAGGCTGACACGCAGCCTAAAACCGCAGAAACACCGCCGCGGGAGGCCATGAGCCTGCAAGAGAAGTTTGTCAAGCTCCGGGAGGCCGTGCCTGCAATCACGCAGCGCCAGCACTCGGAGGGCGTAAAGTATAAGTTTGCAAAGATTTTCGACGTTTACGAGCTTCTCACCCCGGCTATGAACCAGTACGGCGTCAACTTCGACATTGTGGCCGAAAAAGCCACCAGACACGCCGAAAACGGCGATCCCGTCTACTACTCACATTTTCAGCAGAACACCCAGAGGGGCGGGCTGATCGTGTGGGTGTATGAGGCAGACCTGACGATCCGCTGGACAAACGCAGACGACCCGGAGGACATTCTGGAGGTAACGCTGCACGCGATCGGAACCAATGACGGCGGGCCGGACAAAGCAAAAGGATCCGCGTGGACGTACTGCCTCAAATACTATCTCTTTGAAAAGTTCGGCATAGATCAGGGAGACGACGATCCAGACCTGACCGACCGCGGGCAGACAGCGCCGCCACCGGCCGCAAATCGCCCCGCAGCGCCTCAAAACGGTGCCGCGGGCAGAAATACCCAGCCGCAGCAGCAGAACGCCCAGAACGGGCACACAGGCGCTTCACGCCCTCTAACTGACGCGCAGCTCTCCCGCATGTACCGAAAAGGTGAGGACGCCGGGATCACGCAGGCGCAGATCAATGAGGATATAGCCACGCGGTACAGACAGCAGGATCCGCACAACCTGACACGCGCCCAGTATGATGAAATCTGCAACCGGCTGGACGCCGTAAAGAAACAGCAAGGACAAGGAGGAAACTCAAATGTTTAACCATGTAGGGCTTCTGGGCCGTCTGGCTCAGGAACCGGAAATCAGATACACCCAAAGCGGCGTACCCGTGGCGAGCTTCGACCTCGCCGTGCAGGTGCCGAGCAAAGACAAGAACACCCCGCCCGACTATATCCCGATCACATGCTGGGACAAGCAGGCCGAGTTTGCCGGGCGCTATCTCACCAAGGGCCGCCAGATCGTAGTCGAGGGCCGGATCTCCACCCGGAAATATACCGGCAGCGACGGAAAAACCCACAAAGTCGTAGAAGCCAACGCCTCCCGCCTTTATTTTGCTGACAGCGGGCAAGGAGGCACCGGGGACTATGACGGGAGCGGCCAAGTATAACGGAAAGGAGGCAGGGCTATGGCGCAGGACGCAAAAAAGGGTTTTTTACTCTATTACGACTACCGGAAACACCTCTCACTTTTAAGCGACGCAGAACGCGGGAAGCTGCTCATGGCTCTGCTGAACTATGGGGAGCACGGAGACATGCCGGAGGATCTGGACGGTATGGCCTTTATGGCTTTTTCCTTCATCACCGGGCAAATGGACAGAGACGCCCAGAAGTATGCCGACACCTGCCGGAAACGCAGCGAAGCAGGCAAGCAGGGCGGGCGGCCTAAGAAAGAAACCGGAAAGCAGGACAAAGCAAATGCTTATTCTGAAAAGCAAACCGAAGCAAAAAAAGGTGATACAGAGAAAGAGACTGATACAGAGACAGTAACAGAGACAGACACAGAGAAAGGGAAAGAAAGCTCTACCCCCTACCCCCTGAAAGGGGGCCAGCAGGATCCCGTCCCGTATTCAAAAATCGTGGAGCTTTACCACTCAATCTGTACCTGCTACCCAAAGCTGAGGGCCGTCGAAGGAAACCGGGAGAAGCAGATCGCGGCACGCTGGAAAAAATACAAGTCCCTCGACACCTTCCGGGAGCTATTCGAGAAGGCCGAGGCGTCGGACTTCCTGAAAGGTGAAAACGACCGGGCGTGGACGGCCGACTTCGACTGGCTGATCCGCCCCACAAACATGAGCAAAGTGCTGGAAGGGAAATACGACAGCGGCAGCAAGCCCAGATCAGGAACCACGCAAAGCCAGACCGGGGGCAAGCCCTCCACCATGGACGTGCTCGCCGGTATTATCGCAGACGAGGAAGGAGGCGGCGTTTTTGACTAAAGCAGACGCGGCAAAGCTGGTGGCGATCGTCGTCACGGCCTACCCCAATTATGACAAATTCAGAGACGAGGCAGCAGTCACCGCCACAGTGAACCTCTGGGCCTCAATGTTTCAATCGGACGACGGCCGGATCGTGGCGCTGGCCCTGAATAAACACATAGCAACAAACAAATGGCCGCCCAGTGTGGCAGAGATCCGGGAGCTCATGCTGGAGCTTATGCACCCTGACCTCATAGAGCCGGATCGGGCGTGGCTCGCAGTCAGTGACCTTCTGTACACGGCCGGGGAAAACAATCACGGCGACCTGCACCAGCAGCTCCCACCACTGGCGGCCCGTGCCGTTGAGGCGATCGGGTACTGCAACCTCTACGAAATGCACCGGAGTTGTTACCGGGGCGGCAAGCCCGGCATGGATCGCGTGGCCTTCATGGACATTTACAAGCCAATGTACGAGCGGGAGAAACAGCGGGCCATGACACCGGAGGGGCTCACCTCGCAGATTGACGACGTGGCCTCTGCTATTCCTGACAAGGGCCAGCGCCTACTCGCTGACCGTGAGCAGGCCCGCAGGGAGCACGACGACACCATGAACCGGATCACATACGGCTGGAGCCGCAGGGCTCTGGAAGCGGCAGACGCGCCGCTGGAACTCACAGACGGGGAGGTGAAAAGCTAATGCAAATTATAACCGGAGAAGCCACCGAAGCGCTGCGCCTGCTGCCGTCTGGCTGCTGCAGCACATGCGTGACCTCACCGCCCTACTATGGGCTGAGAAACTACGGAGAAGCCGGACAGATCGGGCTCGAAGAAACGCTGGAGGAATACACCCGGCGGCTGGTGGAAGTATTCAGGGAAGTGCGCAGAGTCTTAAAAGACGACGGCACCCTCTGGCTGAATATCGGCGACAGCTACGCAGGCAAAGCGGCAGCAGGTGAAGTCAAGCGCAAGGGTCTGAACGGAATCCCGTGGCTTCTGGCCTTCGCGCTACGATCGGACGGCTGGCACCTGCGGGCCGATATAATCTGGCACAAGCCCAACACTATGCCGGAAAGTGCAAAGGACAGACCGACAAGGGCCCACGAGTATATTTTTCTGTTAAGCAAGAGCCCAGACTACTTCTACAACGCCGAAGCAATCAAGGAACCGGCAGCAGGTTTTCCGGGAAGCGAAAACCCGAACGCCAGACGCCGGGGCAATACCAAGACATTCAGAGGCGGCAACGCATACACACACGATCAGGCGGCAGAAAACAGCGCCAGTGTGGAAAGAGACAGCCACGGCCTCGCGCCGAACGAAACCGGAAAGCGAAACCGGCGCACCGTCTGGACAATCGCCACAAGGCCCTACAAGGGCGCACACTTCGCCACATTTCCAGAGGAACTGGTGCGGCCGTGTGTCCTGGCTGGCAGCAGGCCCGGCGACACCATTTTGGATCCGTTCTGCGGGAGCGGGACTACTGGAGCGGTGGCAATTCAGGAAGGCCGGGACTTTATCGGAATAGACATAAACCCGGAATACTGCACCATGAGTGAACAGAGGATCAAGGAGGCGATAACATGCGGGTAGAACATTTTAGAAAGGCTACGCTCTACTGCGGAGACTGCCGGGAGATCCTGCCAGAGCTCGCGGGGGGGTGGCGGCCATAGTGACGGATCCCCCGTATGGGATCTCATATCAGACCGGGCGGCGCAAGGTAATGGACACGCCAGACATGCTGGCAAATGATAGCAAAGCCCCGCTTTGGAGCGTGCCGCTCATGTATGAAGTTGTCGAAAATACCGGGGCGATCTATCTCTGCACCCGTTTTGACGTAGCACCAATGTGGCAGCAGGCGCTCATTGACGCCGGGGCAATCTTAAAAACTCCGATTATATGGGACAAGGGAAACTGGACAAGCGGCGACTTGACCGGGGACTACGCGAACCAATGCGAGCTCATTTTGTTTGCACATAAAGGCAGGCACAAGCTCAAAGATGGCAGGCCCTCAAACCTCTGGCGAGTATCGCGGGATCCGGCTGGAGAACACCCGACACCAAAGCCGGTCGCACTCATGGCCCGCTGCATACATAACAGCGTAAACAAAGGCGGCACGGTGCTGGATCCGTTCATGGGAAGCGGGAGCACCGGTGTGGCTGCAATCCGGGAAGGCTGCCATTTTATCGGCATAGAGCTGGAGCTGAAATACTTCGATATTTCCTGCCGACGCATTGAGGCCGAGGACAGCCAACTATCAATATTTGACTTTATGGAATGAAAGGAGCAACACCATGAGAAAACGGTTTATTTATATCTGCTCCCCGTGCCGGGGAGATATGGAAAAGAACATCACCAAAGCGCAGGGCTACTGCCGGGAAGTCGTCGAGCTTTTCCCTGACGTGGTGCCGATCGCGCCGCATGTCTATTGTACGCAATTCACGGACGACACAAACCCGAAGGAGCGGGCCCTCGGCATGGAACTGGGGATCTCCCTTTTGGGGATATGCTCAGAGCTCTGGGTGTACGGCATGGACAATCCAAGCGAAGGCATGAAGGCCGAGATCGAATACGCGAAGGAACACGGGATCCTCGTCCGGGACGCAGCGGAGGCATACCAGAGCGCAGGAAGCGAAACGCCGGACACCGAGCTGGGCGACGCGCTGATCGTCCTTCCCTGCCACGTCGGCACAATGAGCGGGATCTCCGTCGTGGAGTCTACCACCGTTCAAATACCCGGCGAGGCTGTCATAGAACTGGCAAACGAGCTCAGGAAGCACCCCGGCCACGACATAACCATGGAGGCAGATCAATGAGCTGGGACACGGTGCCCGGAAAAAACAGCGAGGGCTACCGGGATCCGACTGCTGCCACCGCCCTCTCAAATGTGCAGCGCAGCCAGCGCGGGCTCCAGAGCAAACGGGCCGGGGAACACTTCGAGAACCTGATCTCTGCAAGCCTGAACTGGTACAAAGACAAGGGCGTGGCCTTCATTGAAAAGACGCCGGAGCCTATGCGCCCTCTCCGGCCGCCTAACCGCATGGGCCAGTTTCTTGCCTGCTATACCAAAGCGGGGCAGCCTGATTTTAAGGGGACGCTGACCGGAGGCCGGGCCGTCGTATTTGAGGCAAAGCACACGGACAGCGACCGGATCGAATATGGAAGGCTAACCAAGGAGCAGATCGACAGCCTGACAGAGCACCACCGCCTCGGAGCTGCTGCCTTCATCATGGTGAGCTTCGAGCTGCAAGACTTCTACCGGGTGCCGTGGGAAATATGGCGGGACATGAAAAGCCGGTACGGCCATAAGCACATGACGCAGGCAGAGCTTGAACCCTTCCGCGTCGAATATATCGCCGGAGTGCTCAAACTGCTGGAGGGCGTGGAACTTGACGCTCCAGACATTGAACAGAAAGGAGATCAAACAAATGAATGAGGCATTATTAAGCAGCAAGAACTTAAACTGGTGTACGCCGCCGGAGTTCTTCGACGAGCTGGATCAAGAGTTTCATTTCAATCTGGATCCGGCCGCCACCGATAAGTGCGCCAAATGCGCGAAATATTTCACACCGGAAACCGACGGCCTGAAAGCAGACTGGGGAGGCAGCCGCGTATTTTGTAACCCGCCCTACGGCCGCAATATCGGCGAGTGGGTGAAAAAGGGCTACGAGGAAAGCCAGAAGCCCGGCACCGTCGTGGTTATGCTCATACCGGCCAGAACGGACACCTCATACTACCACGATTATATTTTTGGCGGGAAGGCTGACGAAGTGCGCTTCCTGCGGGGGCGGCTCTATTTTACCGACGAAGAAGGCGATCCAAAAGGAAGGGCACCCTTCCCCTCTGCCGTCATTATCTGGCGCAGCAAAGACATGGCACAGAGCCTCCGGGACATGGTGCTGGATCTCATTAAGGGCGAGCCAATGACCGCAAACGAAATCGCAGCCACCCTCTCCGATCGAGGGCAGCAGGTGAACCGCAGCGACGTGGGCCCGATCCTCACAAAAGCGCAGGCAGCAGGTAAGATAAAGAACGCCGGAAAGCGGGCGTGCAGCGTGACGGGACGCTCTGCAATCGCCTGGACAGCAGCGGAGGGCGTATGAACGGACTGGCAACCATACACGACGACTGCCTCGAATATGAGCTTGAAATCATTTCCATAGCGGAGGAATTAACCGAAAGACGCCTAAAAGCCTACAAAAGCGGGAAAGCAGAAAGTTTCAAGGATATTATTTCCCTGCTGGAAAGTATCAAGCAGGAGGCTGAAACCTACAAAGAATATTTAGACGAAGTAAAAAGTTAAAAGGAGGGATCCCAGACATGAAGAAACAGAAAACCGAGGCAAAGATCAACCTCGAAGCGCTTGCCGGTGGTGCCTTCGCCGAGAAGCTCAACGAGGCGCTCATTCAGGTGGCCGACAATATCCAGAACCCGAACACCGAGGCCACCACCAAGCGGCAGATCAATGTCACAATCAAATTTGCACCGAACAAAACCCGCCAGCTCGTCAACACCCAGATCGCCGTCACAACCAAACTGGCCGCCACCGAGGCGATCGACACTCAAATGATTATGGGTGTAAACATGAGAACCGGTCAGCTGGAGATCGCAGAGTATGACGGCCAGATCCGGGGACAAATGAGCCTCTCCGACCTCACCCAGCCGCAGGAAAAGCCGGAACCGGCAGCAGGCGACGCCCAGCAGACCAAAGCGGCCGAGGTGGCAGCAGGCACCAAGGAGCAGGAAGTCGCCGAACCACAACCCACCGGAAAACCTCTGGATCTGAAAAACAGAAAAAAGCAACCAGAGCCGGAAAAGGCCGAGGCGGCAGCAGGCGATCTCGTGCCTGGCAGAGACTTTGATCCTGATACCGGGGAAGTATTAAAAGACGGGCACCCGGCAGACGATCAGAAAAAAATAGTTGCAATCGGCCAAAGAGCCGCACAAGCATAAAAAGGAGGACAAACACATGGAAGGTATCAAGGAAGCAATCGCTTTTATCACGGGACTGGCGGTAAAGGCAGAAAAGCCCGAAGTCGTGCAGATCAATGGGAGAACCTACTGCACAAAGGATTTAAGGCGCTACGACGCAGCGGACAAGGCGAGCCCGATCAAGGCGACCACCCTCACCTCTCTGGTGGACTACATAAAAGAAAGCAGGGAAGAACTGAGGGATCGTATGATTATTCAGGTAATAAGCGCCACCGAGGTGCTGCTCTACTCTGGACTGCTGCCGGAGCGGGATCGCGAAACTCTGTTCGAAGTCAACGCCCTGCTGCCACACTTTGAATACGGCCGGGAGTACGATCAGGAGAGTTTTCTCGTGTCCATGCAATCGTGCTTTATGGCAAGCGACGACCGCGAAGCCGTCACCATTCTGGCGAGCAATATCACCAACACGCAGGAGCAGGCATATTCAGACAATGGCGTCACCCAGCAGGCAACCATGAAAACTGGGATCACTACGAAGGAAAACGTGCTGGTGCCGAACCCGGTCAACCTGATCCCTTACCGCACATTTCTGGAGGTGGAGCAACCCGCGAGCGACTTTATATTCAGGATCAGCGAAGGCAGGGGCGGCGCTCCGGTATTCAAGCTCGTGGCAGCAGACGGCGGGCTCTGGAAGTCTCAGGCCGTCGAGAATGTGAAAAAATACCTCACCGAAGCGCTGAAAGATATACCAAACCGCGAGCAGATCACCATTATTGCATAAGAAGCACGGGAGGGCCTCAAACCCTCCCAAAATCTAAAAAGCATATCAAAGCAAAAGGAAGCAAATAAAAGCATAAAAAGCAAATGCTTTTATTAAGGAAGTGAAAATATGAAAGCAATCACAATATGGCAGCCGTGGGCTTCTCTCATAGCCTGCGGCGCTAAGAAATATGAGACAAGAAGCTGGCCCACAAAATACCGCGGGCCGATCGCTATTCATGCAGCAGCCAAAGAACCCCGGACGCTCCCGCAGGAAGTCCGCGAGGCTCTGAGACGGTATGCTGAACATGTGGGCCAAAACTGCCTAAAACTGGGACAGCTTGACGAACTGCCGCGCGGCGCCATTATAGCCACCGCCGAGCTTGTGAACGTCTGGCACATAGTATATAATCCCGGCACCGACGTGGACGTGGCAAGGAATATCCCGATCGGAGCAGAAAGCCTCACGAAAGACAAGCACGCGCCGGACTTCGGCGACTACTTCGTGCCAACCGAGCAGGAAATGGAGCTCGGAGACTGGACGCCGGGCCGGTATGCGTGGGAGCTTCAAAACGTCAATTTCCTGCCGGAGCCGATACCGGCAAAAGGCAAGCAGGGGCTCTGGAACTGGGAGGCGTGCCTGCTGCTGAGGCATAAAGGCCGCGACAGCTGGGATCGCCCGGTGTATGAGGACGAAAGCGGGAAGCTCTGGAAAGACGTTGAGCCGAGGGCAAGCGACGGGCCAAAGTTATGCAGCGCTCTGTATAATGCCTTCGACGGAGAACCGGACACGCCGCTGGAGGTTATGGAGCGATACAAGGACAAGACGATCGTATTCATACCGAAGCGCGACACATGGACATGGTAAGGAGGCGAGCACATGGGAACAAGCACATGTAAAAGCTGCGGGAAGCCGATCCACTGGATCCGCACCCGCTCCGGCCGTTCAATGCCGTGCGACACTCGGCCGGTAAACTACCGCATAAAGCCCGGAGGCAGCACAAAGCTGGTAACGCCTGCCGGGGACGTGATAAGCTGCGAAACAGTGGACGATCCAGCAGAGGCTCAGGGCTGGGGCTATACGCCACACTGGAGCACCTGCAACGCGCCGGACACATTCAGGAAGGGGGCAAAGAAATGACAGCACTCAACATTCTGCTGGGCGTCGTGGCGGCGGTGCTGCTGATCGGCGTTCTGGGCGAAAAGAACAACCAGCGCCACCAGTCGATCGTGATCGCCTTCGTGGCCGTGATCGCTCTCATTATCTGCATGAGTACGATTTTTTAAGGAGGACACAAAAATGGGATATAAACCGAAAATCATCACCGGAAAAGTGACCGGGACGGGCTGGCCGATTGACGGCCATGTGCTCTACTTCTCCATGTGGGACTATGACAACCACGACAGCTGGCACCTCTACGGCTGGGACGACGCCGACGACGAGGCCGTCATGGAGACAATGTTCATCACCGAGGAAAAGGCCGGGCCCTGCCTCTACGACACGTTGGAAACCTTCGCGGAGGTATGGCGGGCAAAGAAATGGGAGCCGCAGGGATCGTTCTGTCTGGAGCTCGATCAGGTGGAAGTCATAGAGGTGAAGCAGGAAGAACAAAAGGACGACACCCGCGAGAAGCTCCGACAGTTCGGCATTGACCTGACGCCGAGGAAAGACGGCGAGAAGGGCGGGATCCTCTGTCTGCCTCTCGACGAGAACCTGAACGGGGACACAAAGGCAAAGCACCCGGACTGGGAGCTGATCGACTGCCCGAACTGCGGGAGCAAGTGCTGGAAAGCTCCCGAAGCTGACAGACTGAAAAAAGAGCAGGGCGTCCAGTGGCTCTGTACACGCTGCGCTCTGGAGGCGGGCCTCGTCTCCCCCTACCGGCAGAACAACACACCGCACCCGGAGGGGAACCGGGCGCAGAGAAGGAGGGCAAAACGTGAAAAGAGGAAAAAATAAGCTCTACGCTCTCACCCTTCTGATCGCAGCCCCGGCATGGATCGCGATCCTGATCGCAAAGGGCCGCGGCGAAATCGGCATAAACTGGCCCGCCGCTATTCTGGGGGCCGTATGGATCCCGGCGCTGACTCTCACCGCCCTTCTGGGGCTCACCGGCGTGCTCGTCCTGCTCCATGAGGCCACGAAGCGGATCAACGAATGGAAACGCCGCCGGAAAGTCGCCCGGACGCTCTGGGAGTCCATGGAGAGCCTCACACTGAACAATATCGGCCCGATCTATGGCATAAAGCGGCAGCCGGGCGAAAAGAACCGGAGCTACAAGCGCAGGATCCTGAAAGCAGCCCGGACACTGGACACCGTGAACGTGCAGAACGCGCCGAAACCGGCAACCGGCCAGAAACTCGACGCAATCGCAAAGAAGCACGGGATCAGGCGCTACCCGCACGAGACAGACGAGAAGCTCCAGAACCGGATCCGGGAGGCCGTTCTCAAAAATCTGGAGGGAGGGCGAAAAAATGGCAGAGTATAAACCAGAAGCCGAGCCGAAAGCATGGGCCGACGGCGTGCCGGTATTCTGCGCACACGACGCGATCGTAGACGTGGCAAAGCTGGTACCGAACCCGAAGAACCCGAACCAGCACCCGGACAGCCAGATCCAGCTACTCGGCCGCATAATCAGGCAGACGGGCTGGCGGCAGCCGATCACCGTCTCGAAGCGCTCTGGCTTCATAGTAAAAGGACACGGCCGCCTCTCTGCTGCCCTTCTGGAAGGTATCAAAGAGGCTCCGGTGGACTACCAGAACTACACCAACGACGCGGAGGAATACGCCGATCTTGTGGCTGACAACCGGATCGCGGAGCTGGCCGAGACAGACAACCGGCTGCTGGCCGACATTTTCGCGGAGATTGACACCGGCGAGATCCCCATGGAGCTGACCGGGTACACGGAGGACGAGGTGGAGAGCCTCGTCACCGCGCTGTCAGAAGCCCTGCACAACGACCTCCACGAGCCGGACGACATACCAGAGCCGCCAGAACCAGATCAGACAGTCACCCAGAAGGGCGACCTCTGGATCCTCGGCCGCCACCGCGTCGTCTGCGGGGACGCTACCAGCGAGAAAGACCGGGCGCTGCTGCTGGACGGCGCACACCCGGAGATCCTGCTCACGGATCCGCCCTACTGCTCCGGCGGCTTCCAAGAGTCCGGGAAAGTGACCGGCTCCATAGGAACAAAGCAGGCAGACGGCCAAGGCGGCTACACCACGCCGACGATCAGCAGCGACAACCTCTCAACGCGGGGCTATCAGGTGCTAATGAAGGCCGTACTCGGAGCCATTGACGTGAAAGCGGCCTACCTTTTTACGGACTGGCGCATGTGGGTGTATTTATTCGACCTCGTGGAAAGCTCCGGCCTCGGCGTGCGGAATATGATCGTGTGGAATAAGAAAAGCCCCGGCATGGGGAACGGCTGGCGGGCCCAGCATGAGCTCGTTATGTTCGCCCACCGGACAAAGCCAAAATGGGACAATCACAAGGGCTACGGCAACGTACTGGAGGCCACCCGCTCCGGGAATGAGCTTCACCCGACGCAAAAGCCGGTGGAGATACTGGAGAAGCTGCTGGACAATACGGACTGGGCCAAGGGAGTGCTCGACACATTCGGAGGATCAGGCACGACGCTGATCGCCGCTGAAAGTGTCGGGCAAGCGTCGTTCATCATGGAAATGGAGCCCCGGTTTGTGGACGTGATCGTGCGCCGCTACATAAAGACGACCGGCAAAACGACCGGGATCCGGCTAATCAGGAAGGGCAAGGAGCTGGCCCGTGAGCAATTCGAGCAAATGTTCGCGGAATAGCAGCAGAAAGGAGGCGAGCCCATGAGCCAGACCAAAAAGCCAAAGGAAACCGACGCGATCAAGCAAAAACTGGAGCACTACGCGGCCTTCCAGCGCCGGATCGACAACCAGATCGAGCGGCTGGAGTATCTGGAGTCCGTCATGGGCGCACCTTCGAGCCCGAACCTATCGGAGGAACCGAGCGGGGGCGGCGACGGCTCCAGCAAGACCGAGCGGCAAGTCCTCAAAAAGCTGGAGCTCCAGCAGGCGATCCGGGACATGATCGCAGACGAAGCCGCAGAGCGCAAAGAACTGGAGGGCATGATCGAGCAAATGGAACGGCCGGACGAGCAGACCGTCATAGAAATGCACTACCTCGACCATGTGAAATGGTGGCCGATATGCGCGGCCCTATTTAGTGGAGAAGCAGACTACGCCGAGAAGGCCGACAAGTACCTCAAAAGGACATTCAAGCTCCACGGCTCTGCCCTGCAAGCTCTGGCGAAGATATACGCCCAGACAAAAGAAAGCGAGTAAAAAGCCCGCCAAAAGCCACCAAACGGCCGGAGGCGGGCCTTTTTATGCACATCACCCGGCGGCATTGTGGAAAGGCCGGGGGGACAAAAAGGGATAAAAAGGGATAAAAGGGGATTGAAAGGGATAAACCCAAAGTGCTACCCTATACAATAGCGAAAGCCGTCTGGAGAGCACTCACGCCTCTGGGCGGCTTTTCACATGCACCGGAAAGGAGGCGGGCACCATGAGTGACCTATTCAACACGGGCCCGGCCCGGCACACAAGGGGCGGCTTTACCGTGTCCCATTCTGGAGCGGGCGACATTGTGAAAAAGCTCCAGAAGCTACGGGACGGCGGCGAGGTGGCAATCAAGCGCACCGTGTCGGACTTCGCAACCAGAGGGCCCGGCTGGGTATCAAAGGGGATCCGCGAGCACTACGGTGTGGACGCTGCCGCCATAAAGGAAGCAGCCAAACGGCCGAGCCGCGGGCATACCTCGATCAGAGTCGCGGGCATATCCGTGGACGGGGCAACGCTGGAGTATAAGGGCAGAACCCTGACGCCGCTTCACTTCAAAATGAGCCCGAAGCAGGCACCCACAACCAAGCAGAAGAACCCGATCCGGATCCCCGGCCAGCTTATAGCCGCAGGATCCCCCGTGGCTATGGTACGGCCGCCGAAGCCCTACACCGTAAAGGCGACAATCATTAAGGGCCAGCGCTCAGCCATGAGCAGCGACACATTCCTGACCGCTGGGCGCGGTGGCGTCGTGCTGCCCTACCAAAAGAGCGGGGACGACCGCCAGCCGATCGAGGCCGTGCGCACTCTGTCCGTGCCTCAAATGATAGACGGCAGAGCCCGCGAGACAATCGAGCAGACAATCAACACCAAGCTGGGCGAGCGCTTCAACCACCACATAGAGCGGGCCATGAGATAGCCCGCCAAGGCCACCCCGCACAAGCCCGCCAGAGCCCCACACACGGGCACCAAGGGCCGAGGGCAAGCAAGACCACACCACCGGCCACAAAGGCCGCCAGAGGGCCACACAGAGGCCACCACGGGGCACACAAGGCCAAGGGGCAAACGAGCCCGCGCCGAGCAGCCGCGCAAGGTACTGTGAAGCCCGCAAAAGCCCTGCGGTGCTCGCGAGCCCAAAAGCCGCGCAGACTCCAAAAAATTTTTTTAGGGCGTTTCGTTTCGCTTGGACACCGGAAAGGAGGTGGAAGCCATGGCAGACGCGCCGAAACAAAACCTGCAAACGACGGCCATTATCGCGAAACTTTTCGACCTCGACGAGCGCCGGGTGCAGCAGCTCGCAAAGTCCGGCGTGCTCCCTGCGGCGTCCACCCGTCCGTATAAATTCGACCTGCTGCCGACGGTTAAGGCGTACATAAAGCACCTGCGGGAAAAGGCCAACGGCAAGGAAGCCAAGACCGCAGACACCGCGAAAGCTGAGGCCGACAAGCTGCGGGCCGAGGCCGACCTCAAACAGAGCAAGGCCAAGATCGCAGAAATGCAGCTCAAAGAGCTGGAAGGGAAAATGCACCGGAGCGAGGACGTGGAGGCCATGACGAACGACCTCGTGTTCACTGTCCGCAGCATGATAATGGCGCTGCCCGGACGTCTGGCTATGGACGTATCTCAGGCAGCCAGCGCGGCCGAAGCCTCGGCTCTGATCCGCTCCGAGTGCCACAAGATCCTGAACGAGCTCGCGGGCTACCAATACGATCCCGAAGCATACAAGCGGCGGGTAAGGGATCGCGAAGGCTGGAGCGAAGCGCTCGCAGATGAAAGCGACGAGTAAAAGAGCCACAAAGAAGCTAAACGCGGCCATAGGCCCGGCCGTCCGCAACTTCAAGCCGCCGGAGGATCTGACGGTGGCAGAATGGGCCGATAGACACCGCCGCCTATCGCCGGAAACCTCCGCAGAGGCAGGCCCGTGGCGCACGGCGCGCACGCCCTACCTCCGGGAGCCTATGGAAGCGTTCACCGATCCGAAGGTGAAAAAAATCGTCATGGTGGCGGCCTCTCAGGTGGGAAAGTCTGAGCTTGAGCTGAACATAATCGGCTATATCATAGACCAAGATCCGGGCTCTATCCTATATGTGCAGCCCTCGCTCGACGACGCCCGCAAGTTCTCCCGGCTGCGTATCGCTCCAATGATCCGGGACAGCAAGGTGCTGAAAGCCAAAGTCTCGGACGTGAGGACGAGGGACTCAGGGAACACGATCCTCCAGAAGTCCTTCCCCGGCGGTATGCTGACGATCACCGGCTCAAACAGCGCCTCGGCTCTGGCCTCTACTCCGGCCCGATACATTATCGGCGACGAGCGCGACCGCTGGGCCATAAGCGCCGGAACCGAGGGCGATCCGTGGGCTCTGGCTGAGGCCAGACAGACCACGTTCTACAATGCGAAGGCCGTCGAGGTATCAACGCCGACCATTAAGGGCTCGTCCAATATCGCGGACAGCTTCGAGCAGGGAACGCAAGAGCGCTGGTGCCACCAGTGCCCTGAGTGTGGAGAGTACGGCGAGATCATATTCGACCGGATCCACTTCGAGCACACCCACAAGAGGATCCGCGGGAAGAAAGTCTACAAGATAACCGGCCCGATCACATGGGCCTGCCCTCATTGTGGGTGTATCAGCACAGAGGAAACCATGAGGCGGCAGCCTGCGAAGTGGATCGCGGAGAACCCGGACGCATACGCCACCGGCGTGCGCTCCTTCTGGCTGAACGCCTTCTCGTCCCCGTGGACACCGTGGGAGAAAATCTGCCTCAAATTCCTGCAAGCGCTGGACGACCCTCAGAAGCTAAAAGTCGTTTACAACACGCTGCTGGGCCAGCTCTGGGAGGATCGCGGAGACGTGCCGGACGAGGAAGGCATGATGGCACGCCGCGAGGACTACGGCACCAACGCCGACGGCTCCCCGGTGGAAGTACCGGAGGGCGTTCTCGTCCTCACCTGCGGAGTGGACACTCAGGACAACCGGCTGGAGTATGAAGTCGTGGGCCACGGCCACTACGGCGAAACGTGGGGAATAAAAAAGGGCTACATCATGGGGAAGCCGGACACCGACGAAGTGTGGGAGCGGCTCGACGACGTGATCGAGCATGTCTACCACTTCAAGGACAGCCAGCGCGGGCTCAGGATCTCGATCACCTGCGTGGACTCCGGCGGCCACTACACGCAAGAGGTGTACCTTCGCTGCCGGGCCCGGAAAAATAAGCGCGTTTTTGCTATCAAGGGCGGCAACGGCGAGGGGATCCCCTTCGTGACGCCTCCCTCTCAGGTAAAAATCGTGATAAACGGGCAGACGATCGGCAAGTGCTGGCTCTATACTCTGGGCGTAGACGCCGGGAAAGAGCTCATAATGTCAAGCGTGCTGGTGCAGGAAGCTGGGCCGAAATATTGCCATTTTCCCCTCGGCGAGTCCTACGGGTACGACTCTTATTATTTCAGCGGCCTGCTGTCCGAGAAGCTGGAGCTCACCCAGACAAAGCGGGGCAACCGCTGGACGTGGGTTAAGCTCCCCGGACACGAGAGAAACGAGGCCCTCGACTGCCGCAACTATGCGCTGGGAGGCTTCAAGATCATAAACCCAGACATGCAGGCGGTGGAGAAAAGGCTCAAAAGCCTGCCCGCAAAAAAGGCACCGAAGAAACCTGCAGCACAGCAGCGGCCGCGCCGGAACAATGCGGCCAACCTTTACAACGACGACTGGTAAGGAGGCAGACACATGACAAGACGACAATCGAAGGAAGTCGTGCGTGCAGAGCTGGAAAGAGCACGCACCCGGCTGGATCTCTATCTGGCCCGCGAGCAGGAAATGCTCAGCAAGGACGGCGTGCAGCTCTACGCGATCGGATCCAGAAATTTGCAAAGATACCAGACACCACTCACCGCTATTCAGGCCGAGATCGACCGGCTCAGGAAGCGGATCGAGGAACTGGAGGCAGAACTGGCGGGAAGAACGCCCCGCCGTGCGGTGGGAGCAGTCCCCCGCGACTGGTAACGGGTAAACGCCGGGATTCCCGGCTTTACTACGGCAACGCCCGGAGGGCAGGTTTCGCTCCTTTACTCCCCCGGCGCTGCCGTTTTTCATTTCAGACAAGGAGGTGAGGAAAACGAGGTACGACAAAAAGACGGGCCTCTACCTGCCGGAAACCATACGCCCAAAAAACAAAGGCTACGGCGAAGCAGGGGCCAGCTGGAACAAGCGGGCCGTGAAAGGCTTCAACGCTCCCAGCGGCTCCGCACATGAGGACATAGACTTCCACAACTTCACCATGAGGCAGCGGGCCCGCATGTTATACATGGCCGCACCCGTGGCGACCTCAGCGATCAAGACCAACCGCACAAATGTTGTGGGCGTCGGCCTCCGGCTAAAGAGCCGGATCGACCGGGAAGTGCTGGGACTCACGCCGGATCAGGCAGAAAAGTGGCAGAAAGACACCGAGCGGGAGTTCTCCCTCTGGGCGTCCGATAAAAGGGCCTGCGACGCCACCGGCATGAACAACTTCTACGGGCTCCAGCAGCTCGCGCTCGTGTCGTGGCTGCTCTCCGGTGATTGTATCGGCATAGTGAAGCAGCGCAAAACCACGCGGCTGCTCCCCTACTCCCTGCGGGTACACCTGATCGAAGCCGACCGGATCGCAACACCGACCGGCTCCGGCCTCGGCACGTCTCTGTTATACACCACCGGGAAGAACCCGGACACCGGGAACACCATATACGACGGCGTGGAGGTAGACAAGGACGGCATGGTGGTGGCCTACCATATCCGCAGCACATACCCCTTCGAGCTCGGCGCACCGCTGAGGACGGAGTGGGCCCGCGTTCTGGCATATCAGGAACACACCGGACTCCCCAACGTGCTGCACGTCATTGACACGGAGCGCCCGGATCAGTACCGTGGCGTGAGCTATCTCGCGCAGGTGATCGAGCCGCTGCTCCAGCTCAGGCGCTACACAGAGTCCGAGCTCATGGCTGCGGTGATCGAGTCCTTTTTTACTGCCTTCATAAAGACGGAGGCGTCAAAGGAGGAAATGCCGTTCAATGAGCTGAACGAGGAAGCGGAACACGAGCCGAGAAACCCGAACGACTACAACATGGGGCCGGGACAAGTCAATATTATGGATCCCGGCGAGGACGTCGTTTTCGCTGAACCAAAGCACCCGAACGGGAGCTTCGACAAGTTCGCGGAGGCGATCAGCGCACAGGTGGGCGCGGCTCTGGAAATACCGGCCGATCTGCTGCTGAAAAAGTTCAACGCCTCGTACAGCGCAAGCCGCGCGGCCCTGCTGGAAGCGTGGAAGGCGTTCAAAATGCGCCGGGAGTGGCTGGCCGACGACTTCTGCCGCCCGCTCTATGAAATCTGGATGAGCGAAGCGGTGGCCCGCGGCCGTATCTATGCGCCGGGCTTTTTCGACAATCCGGCGATCCATGCCGCATACCTCGGCAGCGAATGGCTGGGCCCGTCTCAGGGACAGCTCGATCCGGTGAAAGAAATCACCGCGGAGATCCTCGCGTGCAGCGAAGGTTTTTCCACTCACGAACAGAGCACGATCCGGCTCAACGGCGGCCAATGGGACAGCAACGTGGAGCGGCTGAAACGCGAAAACGAAAAGCTCGACGGGCAGACGCCGGATCCGCACCAGAGCGGAGGCGCTGGAGGGGCTCAGGAAGGCACTCAGGAGCCGCAGGAAGGTGACGAACCGGAAAAGGGGGACAACAACCCGCACAACCCGGAAACAGCACGCAGGCGGGGCTCTGAGGCGCTCCGTAATCTCATTATCGCGGAGCAGATCAAACAATCCGTACAAGGAGGGCAAGCCAATGAAACACAATAGCAGGCTGCGCATGGGGCCCGCCCCGGCACCGGCAGCAGCACCAACCGCCACGGCGACGAAGTTCTGGAACGTGGCGACCGTCGGAGACGACGAGGCCGAGATCACTCTCTACGGCGACGTAATGAGCCGCCAGCCGACTGACTGGTGGACGGGCGAACCTGAGCCCGGACTCTACATCACGCCGGAGGGCTTCATGGAGGATCTGGCAGCAGTCAAGGACAAGGGGCACATCACCGTCAAGCTGAACAGCTGCGGCGGGGATCTGTACACCGGGATCGCAATCCACAACGCCCTGAAAGCTCTCAGCGGCGAGGTGAACGTCGTCGTGGAAGGGATCGCGGCCAGCGCGGCCAGCGTGATTATGTGCGCCGGTGACACCGTGACCGTGTACCCCGGATCGCTTGTAATGATCCACGGCGTCAGCGTTTTTCTCTGGGACGCGCTGAACATTCAGGACATGAAACAGCTTATGAAGGGAATGGACGCCAGCGAGCGGGCCGTGGCTGAAATCTACAACGCCAAGACCGGGATCGCGGTGGACACCCTGCGCGGCATGATGACAAAGGAGACGTGGCTCACCGGCCGGGAGGCTCTGGAGAAGGGCTTCGCCGACAATCTGCTGGAGGACGAGGAAGATCCCGACATGAGCATGAGCCACGACCGGAAAGTCCTCTACGTCAACGGCATAGGCCACAACGTCGAGGGGTTCCGGCATATACCGGGCACGATCCCGATCCGACAAAGTGCTAAACCGGCCGCAAGACCGGCAGCAAATATAAGGCCGACCAATCAGGCGGCAAAAACAGAAGGAGGTAAAAACCACATGACACTCGAAGAACTGAAAGCTCAGGAGCCTGATCTGGTGAGCCAGATCGAGCAGGCCGCAACGAACGCGGCGCAGGCTCAGGCAAGTGCTGACGCGGTGACGGCCGAACGGAAACGCCTCGCGGACATTGACTCGATCGCGGCCTCTATCCCCGATCCGCAGCTCGTCCACGACGCAAAGTACGGAGACAACCCCTGCACCGCTCAGGAGCTCTGCTTCCGCGTTATGCAGCAGAGCGCAGCGTCCGGCCAGACCTTCCTCGCGAACTACGAGAAGGACGGCGCGGCCTCTGGCGTCGGTGACGTGGGCGCAGCTCCCAACGGAGGCGCGGGCGTCAATCAGGAAGAACAGGACGCAGCAGACATTCAGGCGGTAGTGAACGCCTACAACCAGACCAAAGGAGGTATGAACTAATGAGCAGACTCGACGAAAACCTCGGCGGCGTGGGCTTCGATAACCTGATCGCCGACAGCTACCCGCCCACGGACGTGTTCAGCGTGCAGCTGGTGGCCGGGCAGGGGATCCTCGAACGTGGCACCCTGCTGGCACTGAAAACCGACGGCACCATGGAAATGATCGACACAGCAACCACCGGGAAGGCAAACGCCGTACTCGCGGAGCCGGTGGACACCGGAGCGCCTGCTGCCGAAGTTCAGGCAGAGGGCGAAGCGGCGGCGGCCGATCCCGAAACGGTGCCCGGTATCGCGTACCGCACCGGACATTTCAACACCAACCGGCTGATCGTGGCCGAGGGCTACACAATCACGGCAGCAGACAGAGAAGCGCTCCGCGTCGCGGGGATCCTGACCTCTGAGGCCGTGGAAATCTAAGAAGGAGGACAGAAAAATGGCTTTTAATTACTACGACACCCACCACCTGCTTGCCTCCGTGCAGCAGCTCCCGCCCCTTCACACCTTCCTGCTGGATCGCTACTTCCCCACGAACGCAGCGACCGACATTTTCGCCACCGACGACGTGCTGGTGGAATACAAGAAGGGCTCCAAGAAGGCGGCGCCGTTCGTCGCTCCCCGCAAGGGCGGGATCACGATCCTGCGCGACGGCTACACCATGAAGCGCTTCACGCCTTCCTATATCGCGCCGAAGCGCCCGCTCACCATTGACGACCTGAAAAAGCGCGGCTTCGGCGAGGCTCTCTACACCAAGCTGACACCGCAGCAGCGGCAGGGCGTCATTATGCTGGGCGACCTCGACGAGCTCCGCGCCATGAACATGCGCCGCAAGGAGGCCATGGCGTCCGAGGTGATTTTCACAAACGGCTGCGTCATGGACGAGTATGTGGACGACCTGCACAACTTCGAGGAAAAAGAGGTGCGGTACTACGACGGCGAGAAAAACCCGGCGATCTACACCCCGGCCGCCACTCTGGACACCACAGAGGCGAGCGGGAAGCGTTTCCTCGCAGACGTGGCAGCCATGGGCTACATGCTGACGTCCCGCGGGCTCGCCTTCACCGAGGTGCTGGTGGCTCCCGACGTCGCAGACGTGATCCTCGCGAATGAGTGGATCCTGCGCCTGCTGGACAACCGCAACTATCAGATCGGCGGCGTGGATCCTGCCGTCCTTCCCTCCGGCGCGACCAAGATCGCCCGCCTCAATGTCAAGGGCCGCATGATCGACTTCCTGAGCTATGAGGACACCTACACCGAAGTGGACGGATCCGTCAAGCCCTTTATTCCTGCGGGCATGATCGCAGCGGGCGCACCGAACGCCGGGCGCACCGTGTACGGAGCGATCACTCAGGTGGAGCAGTCCGACGGCGAGTTCCACACCTACACCGGCGTGGACGTGCCGAAGTACCTCAGCGACGCGAAGCACAACGTCCGCGAGCTGATCCTGAGCTCCGCGCCTCTCTGTATGCCGAACAACGAAAACCCGTTTATCACCGCGAAAATGCTTTAATGCTGGCGGGGAAAGGAGCAAAGCATGGTAAAAATCAGAGTAACATGTGGCGGCTGCGGGATTGAATACACGGACGAGCACGGCAACGCACGGCACGCACTGAAAACGGCCGAGAGCGGCCCCTTCATGTGCGACGCCGGGCAGGCCGAGCGCCTCGTCCGTCTGGGCGTGGCCGCCTATGTAACCACAAAGGAACCGGACAAGACCGAGGACGGCAGCGATCAGGATCCGGGGGAAACCCCGGACACCCAGACCGGACACCTCTCTGCTGAGGATCTGGAAAAATGGGACTTCAACGATCTGCGCAAGCTCGCGGCCGACATGGGCCTGAAACCCGAAGGCAAGAAAAAAACCGATTATATCGCCGCGATCGCAGCCGCAAAGATTACGGCCGGTGACGACAACACAGAGGACGGCAGCAGGGACGAGGGAGATGACGAGCTCCCGGATCTGGGAGCTGCCGATCCTGAGTAAAGGAGGCAAGGACATGATCCAAATGGTAAAAGGAACCTACGGACGCATGGCGAACGGGCGCGTGGAGCCTATGACAAAGCGCTCCAGCCCCTTCTCCCTCTCAGAAGCCCGCGAGGCCGAGCTGGTGAAGGCAGGCGTGGCCGTAAAGGTGGAAGCGTCCGATCAGGCCAATGACTACAACCGCATGAAAATGGCAGAGCTGCGCAAGGCTGCTGCAGCTGCGGGAGTGGACGCAGAAAAGGCAAAAGCGGCCAAGAGCAAGAAGGAACTGATCGGCCTGCTGGAAGCTGCGGCGAAACCTGCGCCGGGCTCCGGCAAGGAGTAAGCCGGTGGGCTTCAAAGAGCAGCTCCAGAAGGATCTCGACTCTGTTTTCTTCAACCTCGACGAGTTCGCAGAGATCCACCGCGTCGAAGGGAAAAAGATCCCCGTCGTGGTGGACAGCGACCAGCTGAACAAGCTCAAAAAGGGGCAGATCCTCGGACTCATAGAGGCCGACATGCTGCTCATGGGAAAAGAGGCAGATTTTCCGGCCAATCTGGAGCCGGGCCGCCTGCTGAACGTAGACGGCCGCGAAATGCTCGTGGCAAACTCAGGCAGGGATCTGGGACTCGTCGAGGTGGCCCTGCGGCAAAACAGAACGGGCTAAGGAGGCGACGACATGACACTGACACAAAGCATTGACAAGGTGGTGGGCTGGCTCGCTGAGAACGTATGCAGCCAGATCACCCTCAAACTCCCGGACGACGACCGGAACGGCGCGGAGTACCCCGTGGAGTATGTACACCCGGCAGCCTTCCCTCTTTATGTGCCGGGAAAAGACCGGCTCCCCCCTTCGGTGCCCGCTCCGATCCCTTCGGTATGCGTGCAGCTCATGGAGGGGAGCGACGATCTGCTGAAATTCAGGCGGCAGCTCCAGCTCCGGCTCTGCCTCTCGTGCTGGAACCCCGGATTACATGGAGCCGAAGTGCTTCATGCGAAGCCGGACGCCTCAAAGATCGGCGGCTTTTCCTACTACCGCGTGACCGGGGAAGCTGCCGAAACCTACACCCGCAACATGGAAGGCTGGCGGGACTCTCTCAACTTCGCGGACATTGTGCTGCGCGAAGTCGAAAACGCGGAATTTATAGCAGGGCACCGGCTCGTGAAGGAATCCGGGATCAAGTACGGGCCGTTCGTTGAGGACGGCAATATATGGGACTACTACCCGTACTGGCACAACTGGATCAGCTTCACGCTGGAGGCCGGAGTCTCTGCGACGACACCGAAACAATACGAGGATCTTTTGTAAGAAAAGGAGGTTTTATTATGCCATATTTACACGGCGCATACGGCGAGATCGGCGACTCCAAAGTAACCGAAGTCCGGCAGGGAAGCGTGATCTGCGCCTATATCGGCACCGCACCCGTGAACCTCGTCCGAGGCTATGCTGAGGCCGGGATCATCAACATGCCGGTCAAGCTCACCGGCATGGGGGACGTACAGAACAAGGCCGGGTACTCCAAGACCGGCTGGGAGGACTTCACGCTCTGCGAGGTTTTCGCTGAGCACTTCGACAACACCGAGGGGGACATAGGCCCGATCTATATCGTGAATGTGCTCAACCCGGACATTCACCGGGACACCGAGCCGATCACCGAGGAACTGACCGTAAAGAACAACCGCGTGGAAATCAAGAGCGCGGAGATCATTCTCGACACCCTCGCGATCAATGACATGGCCGAGGGTGTGGACTACACCCTGAGCTACAACTTCTCCAAGGGGGCAGCCGTGGTGCAGTTTACCAAGACGCCCACGACCGAGACTGTCACCTGCTCCTATAACACAGTGGACGCCTCCATGGTGGACGCTGCCGACATTCTGGGAAAGGAAACCGAGGAAGGGGAATACACCGGCCTGCACGCCATGAGCCTGCTCTACCAGTATTGCAACGCGGTACTTGACATTCTGGCAGCGCCGGGCTGGAGCCATAACCCGGAAATCTACCGGGCCATGGTGAACACCGTCACAAAGCTGAACGGGCACTGGGACGGCTTCGTCAATGCGGACATACCACTGGAGGACGAAGCCGGGAAACCGATCGACACCATGGAGAAGGCGAAAAAGTGGGCCGAGGATCACGCATACAACAGCGAGCGCAGCAAGGTGTACTGGCCCAAAGTCAAGGACGGCACCGGCCGCGTGTTCCACCTCTCCACCGTAGGATCTGCCACCATGCTGCGCGTTGACCTGAGCCACAACGGCGTCCCGTTCGAGTCGCCCTCCAACAAGGCGATCATGGCAACGGGGCAATACTTCGGTGAAAGCTCCAATAACCGCGGCTTCGACCAGCAGAAAGCCAATACCCTGAATGAGTCCGGGATCACGACGGCGTGCTTCTGGGGCGGCCAGTGGGTACTCTGGGGGCCTCATACGGCCGCGTACAAGTACGAGGACAGCATAACCGGGAACATGGACGCCCGCGCGATCTTCGACGTGAACCTGCGTATGCTCATGTACATCACCAACCAATTCCAGATCGACCACGGGACAGAGATCGACTCCCCGCTCACTCCGACGGCTAAGGACACGATCCTGAACGACGAGAAGCGCAGGCTCGACAACCTCTGCGGGATCGGGGCCCTGATCGGCTCCCCTACCGTGGCATTTCTGGAGAGTGAGAACCCGGTCAACCAGATGATGAACGGCGACTTCGTGTGGGACTTCACCGTCACCAACACACCGCCGCTGAAATCTGCAACCGCCCGCGTATGCTACACAGACGAGGGCTTCAATGCGTTTTTTGAAAGTGAATAAGGAGGTGCAAAAGCATGGGAAAATGGGTAGACATTAAAGGCCCCGTAGTGGCCGACACCGTTTACTCGGACAATGTGCTGGTGGCGAAGGACACGTCCTTCACGCTGCCGGGCATTGAGTTTTTAACCGCAGACGTGCAGGCCATGGGGACAATGACCGTGCCGCTGATCGGGCTTCTGGAAAACATGGAGCTCACCGTCACAAAGATCGGCGTGGACAACGGACTCAGCCGCCTGAACCGTCTCGAAAAGCAGAACCTCGAATTTAGATGGGTGCAAAGCGTTATCAGCTCGGACGGCTCCCAGTCAACAGAGGGCTGCAAGGCGTTCGTGCGGACGCTGCCGAGCAATATCCCGGAGATCGGCGTGGAGGTAGGAAACGCGACGGAGATCGAAGCGACCTACAACGTCACACGCCTGCAAATCTATGCGAACGGAATCGAGGTTTTGTGCGTTGATAGGCTGAACCAGATCCTCCGCGTCAATGGCAAGGACTACTACCAGAGCATTGACAATCTTCTATAATCAACCAAATAAAAGGCCGCCGGTCAATCACATTGATCGGCGGCTTCTTTTTTGTAGAAAGGAGCCAACAATGAAAGAAAAGAAGAACTATTTCAAGGGCAAGCTGGCCCTCAAAAACCCGGTAATGATTGACGGGAAGGAAGTCAAGGAAGTGACCTACGACTCGAACGAGATCGACGGGATCCTTTTCGCCACAGCAGAGGCCAAGAAAAAGGCAGCCGCAGGCATGAAAAACACCACGATCACCCCGGCAGCCGAGTTTGACGTGGGCCTGCACTTATACCTCGGCTTCGCTGCGATCATAGCCGTGAACCCGTCCTATGACTTTTCCGACGTGGAGAGAATCAAGGGGCGCGACGTTGTGGAGGTAATGGCGATCGGCCGAAATTTTATTCTCACGTCGGAGCAGGGACAACAGGAAAACGACTCCGGCGAGCCTACCGAGACTACGCCAGAGTCTACCACACAAGCACGTCCGACCTCGAAAGAAAAAGAGTAACCGACTTTATTCTGGAATACGCAGAGGCCGCCGAGGATCTCGCGGAGGAACGAAAGCGCCAAGAGAAAAAACGGCCGCCAATAGGCCGAAAGCCCAAGCATGTGAAACGGAGGTGAGGACGTGTCGGGCAGAACTTTACAATCTACAATCGAAATCGCCGGTACCCTCAGTCCTTCTTTACAGCAGGCGATCCGGCAGGCCATTGACCGGCTGGAGGAAATGAGCGAGGAAACGCTGGAAAGCGCCGGAGCTGCCGCAAGGCTGGCCGACAAAATCGGCGCTCAGGAGTCCGTGCTCAGGAGCCTGCAACATGGATATGCTGACTATATCGTGAGCGGCCGGGAAAGCTCCGACGAGGCCCAGCAGCTCGCCAGCCGGATCCAAAACCTGAGCGACGAGCTGGACGAAAACCGCGACACCCTCGAAGCGGCCGAACGTGCCGCCAGAGACTTGATCGACGCGCAGGACGACACCGCCGACGCATACGAGGCACTTCAACGGACTATAAGCAAACAGCAGGGCGATCTCGAAGCGCTGCAAAGGGAATACGCCAACCTCGTGCTCGAACAAGGCGAAAGCTCCGACGAGGCCCAAGAGCTCGCGGGCCGGATCAGCCGCTTGTCTGGCGAGCTGGGCGAAAACCGGCAGCAACTTGAAAATGCAGAGCGGGCAGCCGACCGGCTCGGCGACACCATGGAGGACGCCGGGCAGCAGGCCGAGGACTCCAGCGAGGGCTACACCGTACTGAAAAATGTTATTGCCAACCTTGCAACGGAGGCAATCAGCAAGGCGGTAGACGCCTTCAAAGAGCTGGCAACCGAAGGGGACAGCGCTCTGGCTATGCTGGAGGCAAGAACCGGGGCCACGTCCTCCGAAATGGAAGGCTTCGAGGACGTAATGTACGAGGTTTACAACGCCAACTACGGCGAAAGCCTCGGCGACGTTTCCGAGAAGCTCAGTACCGTGATCCAAATGACGGACGACCTCGACAACGCTTCACTGGCGAACGTAACCAAGAACGCGATCGCGTTGGAGGACGTGTTCGGCTTCGACATTATGGAAAGTATGCGGGGCGTGAACAGCCTCATGGATCAATTCGGCATAACCTCCGATCAAGCCTTCAACCTCATAGTGCAGGGGGCGCAGAAAGGGCTCAACCAAAACGACGACCTTCTGGACACTATCAACGAGTACAGCGTCCAGTTCAAAAACGCAGGGTACAGCGCCGACGATATGTTCAACATGCTGGCGAACGGTGTAGAGTCCGGCACATGGAGCGTCGATAAGCTCGGCGACGCGGTGAAAGAGTTCAACATAAGAATGAGCGACGGATCCGCAAAGGACGCCGTGGAGGCCCTCGGCTTTTCGTGGGAAAAGGTATCAGAGGACTGGAGCAAAGGTGGCGACAGCGCAAAAGAAGTATTCAACATGCTGGTGAATGAGCTCGACGGGCTCGAAACCACGACAGAAGGCTACAACATAGGCGTGGGCCTGCTGGGTACAATGTACGAGGATCTGGGCCAAGAGGCGGTGCTCGCCCTCTCCAACACAGAGGGGGCCATAAACAGCGCCTCGGACGCTATGGCGCAAATGGACAGCGCCGCCTACGATACGCTGGAGAGCTCGCTCTCCCAGCTGGGCCGGACTGTCAAGGCCGAAGTGGTGCAGCCAATCGCTGAAAAGCTGACGCCTGCCATTAAGGACTCCGTGAACTTCGTCAACGAGCGCGTGGGCCCGGCAGTCGAGTGGCTGCTCTCCCACCTGCCAGAAGTCGGCATAATTTTGGGGACGATCGGCTCCGTGATCGCCGCTATGAAATGGGGCTCAATCGTGGGCCAGATCAGCAAAATCTCCGGGGCCTTCTCAGGCTTCAAGACTGCGATCGCTGCTATCCATGGCCCCGTGCTGGCAATAATCGCCATAGTGGCCGCGCTGGCTGCTGGCTTTATGTACCTATGGGAAACAAACGAGGACTTCCGCAACAATGTGACGGCCGTATGGGAGGAACTGCAAGGCAGCTTTTCAGAGCTGGGCGGCAAAATCAGCGACATGCTGAACCAGCTCATGCCGCTAATTTCGGAAATAGCAAGCACCGTCCTGACCGCCTTCGGGCAGATAGCCGAGGCCGTGCTTCCGATCCTGATCCAGCTTATTTCTGAGCTGCTGCCGGTTATTATCGGCCTGATCGACCAACTGCTCCCCGTGCTGACGCAGATTATTGAGAGCGTGCTCACCGTTCTGGTGGACGTTATCAACCAACTGCTGCCGCTCGTTATGCAGATAATTGAGGCCGTGCTCCCGGTGCTGCTCCAGCTCGTGCAGGCCATTCTCCCGATCATCACTCAGATCGTGGAGGCCGTGCTGCCCGTCCTGATCCAGCTAATCAACACGATACTGCCGATCATAACGCAGATAATCAGCGCCGTGCTGCCGGTGCTGCTCCAGCTCGTGCAGGCCATTCTCCCGATCATCACTCAGATCGTGGAGGCCGTGCTGCCCGTCCTGATCCAGCTAATCAACACGATACTGCCGATCATAACGCAGATAATCAGCGCCGTGCTGCCGGTGCTGCTCCAGCTCGTGCAGGCCATTCTCCCGATCATCACTCAGATCGTGGAGGCCGTGCTGCCCGTCCTGATCCAGCTAATCAACACGATACTGCCGATCATAACGCAGATAATCAGCGCCGTGCTGCCGGTGCTCGTGGAAATCCTCAACGCATTGACGCCGATCCTCAATATGGTGATCTCACTCTTGCAACCTATTTTGAACCTCATTATTTCGCTGGTGGAGCCGATCCTGAACCTGATTATGACGGCGATCACTCCGCTGATAGACATATTCGCAACACTGATCTCGACCATTTTACAGCCGATCATGCCGATCCTGAACGCGGTGGCGAACATCATCACCTCTGTGCTCGGCGCAGCTATTCAGACGATCCAGCCTATCATTCAGAGCTTGATCTCCATCTTCCAAGGGCTGATCGACTTCATAACCGGCGTATTTTCCGGGAACTGGAGTCAAGCATGGAACAGCGTAGTACAAGTGTTCGGCGGCCTCTGGGACGGCCTCGTGGCTATCGTAAAGGCACCGATCAACGCCGTGATCGGGCTTATAAACGGAGCCATTAACGGCCTGAACAGTATCAGTGTTGACATACCAGACTGGGTGCCGTTTGTAGGCGGCAGCCATTTTGGATTAGACATACCGACCATTCCAATGCTCGCAAGCGGCGGCTTTACCGACGGCGTATCAATCGCAGGCGAGGCAGGCATGGAGGCGGTGATCTCGTTCGATAAGAGATACCACAGCGAAAACGTGGCAATCTGGGAAAAAGCCGGACAAATGCTCGGAACCCTCGGCACGTCTGCCGGGGAGGGCGCAGGGCTAACGAGCACGGCCGGGAAGCTGCTCACGCTGGACGACTTCTCTCTGGGGAGTCTTGCAAACGACGCCAGCACGGTGATCTATTACGACTTCTCCGGCTTCACATGGAGCCCACAGATCCAGACGGGAAACACCGGCGACGACACCGACGACTTTATGGCCCAACTCAGAGCGCACGAGGCTGAGTTCTTCGACTGGCTGGAGGAATTTATTCAAATGCGGGAGGTGGCGCAGTATGCGCAGAGTAACAGCCTATAAGGAATACGCCACGCGGGAGGGCGACACCTTCGACGCGCTGGCCCTCGAAATGTACGGCGACGAAACACTCGCCCACTATATCATAGACTTTAACCCCGACTATGCGGACGTGCTGATCTTCGACGCAAACGTGGCCCTCCGGCTGCCGATCGTCGAGGACGTGGAGACGCCGGACACGCTGCCGCCGTGGCGTCGGGACACTGAGGGCGAAGGGGGTAGCCCGTGAAACTTTTCTACAACGGGACGGACATATACAACGACGTGTCGCTGAACTACTGCGTGCATGAGATGTACGCAGAAAAGCAGGCCGACACGCTCGTGCTCCGTTTCAATGACACCAAGGGGATCTGGAGCAAATGGAACCCGGCAGACGGTGACGTCCTCCGCTTCACTGAGGGGGCAAGCGACACCGGGAAAATGTTTCTACACTCCATGAAACCCGAAAACGGACTCTTTACGATCCGGGCCATGGCTATGCCTAAAAGCGGAGCCACCAGAAAGTCCAAAAGCTGGGCGGGCGTCCGTTTCCTGCAACTGGGGAACGAGATCGCGGCGAACCATGGCCTCACTTTTCAGAACTACGGCTGCACGGATCAGGTGTACCCGTATCTGAAACAAGAAAGCGAGACAGACTTCGCTCTGTTCTCCCGCCTCTGCACACTGGAGGGCTGCCAAATGCTCATATATGACGGAAAGCTGCTGGCATACAGTGAGCAATACATTGAGCAGCAGGCCGTCTCTGGCACGCTGGAGGTGGACGAAAACGGAAACTTTACCTACCAAGACAACCGGAGCACGAGCTTCGGATCCTGCGAAGTAACCGCGGGCAGCTTCTCCGGCACATTCACCGCGCCGGACGCAAAGAACACGGCCGTGCTCCGGGCGAAATGTATCGCCGAGGCGCAGCTCCGGGCTCCGGGGCTCCCTGCCTCCGGCGATCGCGTCGCACTTATGAGCAACAGCAACGCGGAGGCGGCCCGCTTCGCCAAGGGGCTGCTGAGGAACGCCAATAAATACGGGCACACGGGTCAGTTCTCCAAGGCTCTGCTGACCGGCTATGCTGCCGCAAGCCTGCTGCAGCTAAAGACCGACAAGGCAAGCGCGTGGAACGGCCCCGTGTTCATCTATAAAGTGCGCCATGACTTCGTAGGCAATAAATCAACCCTGTATTTCAGGGATCTGCTGGAGGGCTACTAATGGGACAAATAAACAAAGGCGCGATCGCCAGCATAGAAGGCAACACGGCCCGCGTGGTGCCCTCTGACGCAGGCGCAAAGCCTACCGCAAATATCACGATCCCGTGGCACCTGAGAGGCGACACGGGGAAATTAAAGAAGGGCACGGCCGTGGTGTATGTCGAGTTTGACGACGCCACCGGGCTGCTGCTGGGACGCGCCGACGGAGAGTGGGGCGCATATCTTCCCCACCTGACAGCCGGAACCATAACGGGGGCCGTGCCTGACGGAGACGTCACGGCGGCAGGCGTGAGCCTGAAAGGCCACACGCACACCGGAGCGCATGGCGAAACCAGCAGCCCGCACTAAGGAGGGATAGCATGGCAACAATGGCAAAATGGGGCCCGAAAACATGGGCCGTGAGCTCTCAGAAAGTCGTCGCCCTTCAAGACCTCAGCTTCTCCTATTCGCAGGTGGCGGACAATAACACCTCCACCGAGGAAAAGAAAACCACCAACGAGAGAGGCACCGAGCTTTTCCCGCTCAGCTTCACCACGACGCTGCACTCCGGGGCGGGCGTAGACGTCCGAGCCGAGATCGAGAGCTGGAAAGCGCTTGTTACAAAAGTAAATTATTTCTATCTGGGCGGCAGGCAGCTGGGCCCGAAGCTCCAGCTCAGGAAAGTGTCCGTCGGCAGCGTAAAGACCGACGACTCCGGCCGCATACGGCTGGCGACGCTCTCCTTCGAGTTCAAAGAGTACGATCCAGACACCACCAGCGTGAAGGTGAACACCTCGGCGCTGAAAGTGAAGGCCAGCAAGACGACCAAGGCCCAGAAGAAAAAGACAAACACCGCCGTCAAGAAGGCGGCAAAAAAGACAATCAAGGTGGGCGACTATGTGAAGCCTACCGGCAAGAAATACGCAACCGGCCAGACGATCCCGGCATGGGTAAAGCAGCGCAGCCATAAGGTGAGCCAGATCAAGGAAAGCCAAAACAGGGTACTGCTGGGGCACCCGAACGGGATCAACAGCTGGGTGTATCTGAGCGAAGTCACGCTCGTGTAAGGAGGGAGGACATGCAAGCACATGGAAACGGGAACCCGGAAACGTGCGCCTCCAATCTGCTGCGGACGATCCGCGGCGAGGTGCCATACGACCGCGTGAGGGGGCGGGACGGTGCCCTGATCGACCAGCCGAACGCCACGGACGAAGCCGTCGCGGACGCTGAGTGGGTGCTGGAGACATTCGAGCCCCGCGTCAATATAAAGGACATACAGATCAACCCGGAGGCCGGGAACCCCGGAAACTTTAACACCTATGTGGACATTGAAAGGAAGGAGGACGAGGACGCATGAGCGAGCTCAAATTTATTGACACCGAAGCGGGGCCGATCCGGGACGGAATACTCGAAGATCTGGAGAACGGCGTCGGCGATCCCCTATATCCGGGCGACGAGCGCCGGATCTTCGGCGAGGCTCTGGCTCAGGTAGTCGTGGCCGTGTACAACAGCGTGAACGACGCCTGCCGCCAGAAAATGCTCCGGTATGCCCGCGGGGACGTGCTGGACGCTCTGGGAGAAAACCGGGACACCGCCCGGCTCGATCCTACCTTCGCCACCACCACGCTGCGCTTCGGCGTGAATGAGGCCGTGTCTCACAATATCATCATACCGGCCCGGCTGCGGGTGACTGGCGACTTTATCCACTATTTTCTGACAGACCAAACCGTCGTTCTTTATGCCGGGCAGCTATTCGTCGAGGTGGGAGCGACGGCCGAGAAAGGCGGCGCAGACTATAACGACGCAGCGATCGGGGAACTATCACAGATTGTTGACCTCTCAGACGTCGCCCTGATTGACTATGTAGCCAACACCGAGCCGACCGACGGGGGCGGCGATCAGGAAACCGACGAAGCATACCGGGAAAGGATCCGGGAAGCGGAGAACCGGCTCAGCACCGCGGGCCCTGAAAAGGCGTACCGCTACTGGGCGCTATCTTCGAGCCCGATCGTCACGGACGCGGTGGTGGAGTCTGAAACCGAGCGGATCAGCAGGACGCTGAAAACCTACGCCGGGCACGCCTTCCAAGGCGGCGCAAACCTGATCCCGGAGTCTCTGGCGGTGTATCTGCCGGGCGGATCTGAGGCCGTGGCCGGTGCTGACTATACGGCCAGCTACGACGACGAGCTTCTGACACTGGCCCTCTCCGGCTCTCTGGCAGCAGCCGACGAGGTAAAGATCGAGATCACCCGGAACATGTACGGGCGCGTCAAAATCGTGCCGATCTGCGCCGGTGGAGAGCTGCCGGACGAGGATATACTGGAGGCCGTGCGCCGCGCCTGCTCTGCGGACGACGTGAGGCCGCTCACCGACATTGTGCAGGTGGAAGCCCCGGAGGTGGAGCTCTACGACATAGAACTGACCTACTACACGACCAAGGCCAACGAGTCCGAAGTCGTCAAGAATGTGGAAGGCCCGGACGGAGCGATCAACCGGTACATTTACTGGCAAGGCTCAAATCTGGATCAGGATATAAACCCCGACGAGCTCAGGAAACTGATCCTCTGCCCTCACTGGATAGAGAACCCGATCGGGGCCACCCGCGTTACTATCACCAAACCGGAATACAAGGAGCTGCCGAGCACCACCGTGGCGAAGTTTTCCGGGAACATCAACGTGCAGCACGTTGTAAAGGATTGAAAGGAGGTGGAACATGGGCGGCATGAAAGTGTCTGAGCTGGAGTTTTTGCGCCTTCTCCCTGCCTTCATGCGGGACGACGAGGCAGCGATCGCTCTCAGCAAGGCCATGAACCGACTCATAGGAGAGCCCAGCAAGCGCTTGAAAACGCTCAGAGTGTGGGACAACATAGACAACCTCAACGAAGCGGAGTGCGACGAGCTGGCGTGGGAGCTTGACGTGGACTGGTACGACTCCACCGGCATGAGTCTGGGGGAAAAGCAGGCCACACTAAAGATCGCCCAGCAGATCAAGCGCAAGCGTGGGACGAAGTGGGCCGTGGAGCAGCTGATCTCTGCATACTTCGGCGAGGGCTACATCATGGAATGGTACGAAATGTACGGCACCCCGTACACCTTCGTGGCGCTCACCACAAACCCGCATATAACGGCCCAGAACTTCGGCAAATTCGTGGAGGCCGTGAAGGCAGCTAAGAACGTGCGCTCGCACCTCGCGGGCGTTTTCTATTTCTGGCAGCAGGGGCCGGATCCCGGCGTTGAGTACGCTCTGGACACCAAGCTGCACCGGTACGAGTTTGTAAAGTGTGGCACTCGTCCAAGGATCGCAACCGTGGGCTTTATCGTAAAGCCGAGCATTGAGCTGGATCCGGAGGCGAGGCTGCTCTTTTACGGCTTCACACACGCCGGGACAATCAAGTGCGGCACCTACCCGCGGCCCGGCACTCTGGGAACCGCCGCCAAGCACAGGATTGCCGTCGAAGGCACGGCCGGAGCTATCCGGTACAACTTCAACCGGAAAGCCGGAACCTACCCGCGGCCCGGTATTCTGGGCGCAGTCATAAAGCCGGACATTGAGGCGACGCCGGAAACGGAACCGCAGCTCTATGGCTTCACCAGCTCCGGGACAATCACCTGCGGCACCTACCCACGGCCGGGCACGCTGGGGCACACGCTCCAGAAGCCGATCGGCTCCGCTCTGGAGACAGAGCTCACCGGCTACGGGTACAAAGGAGCCGGATCCCTTGCCTGCGGCACCTATCCGCGCACAATGGCCGTAGGCGCAGCCATAGCAGAAAAAGCGGCAGCCGCCGCGAGGCTTTTCTGCGGGGCGTATGACTTTATAAAGTGCGGAACACGGGGAACCGGCACAAAAGGCGCGGTCATAACCAACAAGGCAGCTACAGCGGCGGGCCTCACCTGCGCGGCGTATAGCTTCGTGAGGTGTGGGACACGTCGCTGCGGTGAATAAACAGAAAGGAGGGCACGCACATGGCGTATTTTTCGGACAATTTCATGGGGCACCGGAGGAAACAGTGGCTCCGCTCGATCCACGCCGTAGAGGCTCAGGTGGGCGCGACATGGCACCGCGGAACCATCAACAAGAAAACGATCGAGGACGACACTCTGGTGATTATGGCGACGTTTCCGACGCTGGACTCCGTAGAGTGTACGATCTCGGCCTCCCGCCTCATTGACGTGCGCGGAGAGGTGGCAGCCTATCAGCAGCGCGTCATAGAGAAGGTACAAAGGCAGGGCGTCCTCGTGAAGCTCACGATCCCGATCTATGAAGTGACAACCTAAAGGAAGGAGGAAAAAGGCATGTACAGAAATACCCAGTGGATTGACGAAGTAAAAGATCAGGACACCGAGGAAGTCATTCAGGAAGGCACCCCGCAGAGCGCCGGGAACTTCAACAACATGGAGCACGGCATTTCAGACGCACACCTCGCGGCAGCTCTGCTGATTATTCAGAGCGGGCTCACGGCCGATCAGGTGGCGACGGAGGAAAAGGCGGTCACGCTCAGCAATAGCCAGAGCTACCCCTTCAACAACTCCACCCAGACGATCGCCCTCAGCAGGGTGAGAAACTTCACGGACTACACCGTGGAGGCTGAGATCACCGACCACGACGGCAACGTCGGCGACGTGAGGATCTTCGACCGTATGCTGAACGGCTTCAAGGTAGCCTACGACGGCAGCGCCAAAAGCGCCACCATTAAACTGAGAATTAAAGGAGGAATGTAACCATGGCAAAAACCAACAAAGTGACCGTGATCGAAAAGAACGCGGGCCAGAAAATCGACTTCGAGCAGAGCGGCACCCGCCTGATCTTCGGCGACGACGAGATCATGCTGAACGCTGCCAAGTACCAGAAGGACTGGGACGTGGAGGTGGACGTCTGCCGGGATAAGTCCGGCAACCTGACGATCGGCACCGGCTCCGGGCTGCGCTATGTGGCGCAGGTTATGATCCCGGCCGCGACCTACACCGAGACAGAGATCCCGGCAGAGGAGCCCGCCGAAGCTCCGGCAGCTGAGGACGCGGCCGAGGGCAACGACGGCATGAACCAGAAAACCACCGTACAGAGGGACAAGAACCCGCTCGACATGGGCGACGTGACCGTCATTCTCTGGAGCATTGAATAAGACAAGGAGGACATGACAATGGCAAATTTTGATCTTTCCATGCTGGCACTCAAAAGCGTGTGCCCCAACAATACGATCGAGGTGGACGACACCGATCTCCCCTCCGTGCTGGTGTATATCCCGGCATTTAAGAACAGCGACGTGCTGACCGGCGGCAACGACTCGATCCACCCCGCCTTTATCGTGAATGGCGTCCAGATCCCCGGCTTCTATTACTCCAAGTACCAGAACGTCGTACACGCAGCAATCAACACCGAAGGTTACAACGTGACGGCAGCGTACAGTCTGCCCGGTGAGGATCCGGCCGTAAATATTGACTTTGACACCTCCCGCGCCCGCTGCGAGGCCAAGGGGCACGGCTGGCACCTCTCCACTAATGCAGAGTGGGCCGCGATCGCCCTCTGGTGCAAAAAGAACGGCTTCATGCCCTACGGTAACAACAACTACGGCAAGGACACCAGAGAGAGCAACTATAAAGCGATCCCCATGTCAACCGACAACAACCGCACTGGCCGCGTGGCAACCGGCACCGGCCCGCTCACATGGAGCCACGACAAGACGCTGGGCGGGATCTGGGATCTGAACGGCAACGTGTGGGAATGGCAGGGCGGGATCCGCTTCGTATGGGGCGAGCTCCAGATCCTTGCCAACAATGACGCTGCGGATCCTGACAACCCGCAGAATGAGACGAGCGTGTGCTGGAAGGCAATCAACGCGGCCGACGGCTCTCTGGTGGATCCTGAGTGTACCGTCTCCGGCTCCGCGAAGCTCTCCGGCAATACCGTGAAGCTGGACTATGTGAGCGGCAAGTGGACATACAGCACCACCATTTCCAGCCTTGCGGATCAGAGCCGGAGCTGCCTCTTTGCGAGCGTTTCCTGCACCGCCGCGATCGGCGCGGCTACCAAGGTGCTGCTGCGTTCTCTGGCGCTGCTGCCTGACGAGGGAACCACCGAGGCCAGCTACGAGGGCGACTGCTACTGGCTGAATAACGGCGTAGCCGAGCGCTGCGTGTTCCGCGGGGGCAACTGGACCGACGGTGCGGGCGCTGGTGTGGTCTCCTTCGCCGGCCACTCCCGCGCGCGTGTGTACTGGGCCGTGGGCTTCCGCTCCGCTTATATCCCGAATATCGGGTAATCTGGCAATCTGAAAATCTGGCAAGGGCGGCCCCCACCCAAGGGCCGCCCTCCGCTTTTAAGGAGTAAGTATGGACAATTTAGAGCTGCGCCAGCGTATCGCCCGGAGCATGATCCGGGTGGCCGAGCGCACCCAAAATATGAGACGGCCGGAGAAATTCGAGTACCGTAAGCACATGACGAACGCCTACGCGGAAATGCTGGAGCTCTGCATTGAGGCCAACCGTTCACGGGGCAACCGACGGCTGGAGCTCCAGAACAAAATGGACACGAAGCTGGACGTGCTGCGCACTCTGGTGGACACGGCAGTCTCGCCGGAGGATCGGCTGATCTCTCCGGGGCTCCACGAAGTCTGGAGCAAAGAACTGAATGAAATCGGGCGTATGCTCGGCGGCTGGAAAAAGTCGAACGAGTGAGCCCGTGGGGAATGTGTCGAGAAAAAAGGAGGCGCTGCGTGATCCGCGGGGGCAACTGGAACAACGGTGCGAACGCTGGTGTGTTCTACTTCAACGGCAACAACTCCCGCGCGAATGTGAACTGGAACGTGGGCTTCCGCTCCGCTCTCGCCTTATTCGTTATTGTCTGCGGGCTACGGCTCAGCAGAAACAGCAAGGCAAAAGGGACGCATTTCCCGGCCGACAAGGCCAAAGATCAGCGCCCGTGCAGCCTGCTGGTGAAAGTCGCCAGAGGCGGCGGGCAAACCGCGGAGGCTGGCCGTTCCCTCATAAGCGGGTGAAGGTGGCCGGGATCCTATGGTGTGGCGGCCATAGGGGAACGGACGCGCCAAGGAGTGCCACACGCGGGCCATTATTTTGATAAAAAGGAGCGAGGACATGGAAACAACAAACTGGCCTTCCCTTCTGGAGAGAATATACTCGTGGGAGAACCTGCTCAACGCATACCACGAGGCAGCAAGCGAGAAATGGTTCCGCAGCGACGTGGTGGCCTTCTCGGCCAATCTGGAGGAAAGCTTGATCGGCATACAGAACGATCTCATGTGGCGCACCTATACCGTGGGACGCTACCGGCAGTTTTATGTCTCAGAGCCGAAGCGCCGCCTCATTATGGCGCTGGGCTTCCGGGATCGCGTCGTACAGTGGGCCATATACCTGCAAGTAAACCAAGAGCTCGACAATGGCATGATCTACCACTCATACGGCTGCCGAGTCGGCAAAGGAACCACCAGAGCGGCCGACCGGCTGCAATACTGGGCCGAGCAGGCGGACAGAAAACCGGGCCCGCGCTGGCACTACTTAAAACTGGATATTTCAAAATATTTCTACCGGGTAGACCATGAGGTGCTGCTCGGTATTTTGTCGCGAAAATATCCGGGCGAGGACGGTTTTCTCTGGCTCATGCGCGTGATCGTATGCTGCGATCATACGCCGTTCGGCCTGCCGCCGGGCAAAAGCGCCGACGAGGTGCCGCCGTCTGAGCGGCTCTTTGAGGTAGGTATGCCGATCGGCAATCTCACCAGCCAGCTGCTCGCGAATGTCTGCCTCAACGAGCTGGATCAGTACATCAAGCACGAGCTCAGGGCCCACTACTACGTCCGGTATATGGACGACATGGTGCTGCTGCACCAAGACGCCAAAACGCTAAACGAGTGGCGCGTGCTCATTGAGGACTACCTGGGCGACGTGCTGCACCTCGACCTCAACAGCAAGACCACGATCGGCCTCGTCTGCCGGGGCGTCACCTTCGTGGGCTGCCGGATCTATCCGGGCAGGCGCAAGCCAACGCCGCAGGCCGTCAAGAAAATGAAGGCCCGTATGCGGTATATTGCCAAGGAGTACGAGGCGTGGCTGATTGACTTCGACGCGGTGGACGCAACCATGCAGAGCTACTTCGGTATGCTGGGGCATTGTGCCACCCATGGGCTCCAGAAGTGGATCGAGCGAAACATTATTTTCAAACGCAGGGAAAGCGAATTTTCTCAGGAGGTGAACACATGGACGTAACAGCAATCGTTATAGCCGCCAGCATACCCTCGGCGCTGACGGGCTTCTGTTTTTGGCTGATTGAGCAACGGATCCAGAAACGGGCAAAGAAACGGGAGGACGAGGAAAACGAGCGCCGGGAGGCAGAGGAAAAGCGCGAGCGGCTCAGGGAGCAGCAAGAGCTCCTTCTGGTGCAGGGAGTGGGGGCGGCGATCGCTCTCGGCGAGGCAACCGCCAAGGCCGTGCAGAGGATCCCGGACGCTCATTGTAACGGAGACATGCACGCGGCCCTCGACTATGCCGCCAAGGTGAAACACGCACAGAAGGACTTCCTCACCCGGCAGGGGATCGAAGCCCTCTACGACTAAAGGAAGGAGGAAACCATGCAGGGCTATGAAGAAACCAGAGCAAAAGTTCAGGAAGTAGACATGCTGGATCCCGACGAGAGGATCCGGCAGCTCTGCGAAGAAAACCGCAGACTCAGGAAGCAGATCCGGCAGATGAAGGCAGCTGCAGCAGCGAAGAAAAAAGTGGAGTTTTCAAAGCTCATTTTTATGGGCGTGAGTATCGTCACCATAGCGATCACTGTCTTTTCCTGCCGCGTGATCTGGCTCACCATGGACACCTCGGCGCTGGCCTACCTGATCCCGGCCGTGTTCGCTGAAATGGCGAGCGCGACCGGCTTCTACTATACCAAGGCCAAGGCCGAGAACAAGATCAAGCTCATGGCGCAGTCTGGCATACAGCCGGAGGCGTCAAACTTTAACGATTTTTAAGGAGGCGACAACATGGCATTAACCGGAAACAACACCGAGGCAAGGATCTGGAACCACCTCAAAGGCTGGATCCTGAACGACTACGGCGTGGCGGCTCTCATGGGGAACTTATACGCCGAGAGCGGCCTCAATCCCCGGAACCTGCAAAACAGCTACGAGAAACGCCTCGGCTACACGGACGACACCTACACGGCCGCCGTGGACTCTGGAGCGTATTCTGGCTTCGTTCGGGACGCTGCGGGCTACGGCCTCGCCCAGTGGACGTACTGGAGCCGCAAGGAGGCGCTGCTGGCTTATGTGAAGGCGGCCGGGGCCTCTGTGGGAGATCTGGAGGCTCAGCTCGGCTTTTTACGCAAGGAGCTGGCCGAGAGCTACCCCTCCATACTGGCGGCCCTGAAATCGGCCAAGAGTGTGCGCGAGGCGTCGGACGTCATTCTCACCAAGTATGAGCGCCCGGCAGACCAGAGCGAAAACGTGAAAATCAAACGGGCAGGCTACGGCCAGACGTACCTCAGCAAGTACGCAGGCGGCAGCTCTGCCGGAAAGGAAGGCGAAACAATGAGACAGAAATTTGTAAGCATGGCGGCGTCCTATATCGGCTGCAAGGAAGCCGACGGAACCCACCGCCAGATCATTGACATTTACAACGGACACAAGCCCCTCGCCAGAGGCTACGCCATGAAATATACAGACGCATGGTGCGCCACCTTCGTGTCGGCCATGGCGATCAAGTGCGGCCTGACTGACATTATCCCGACCGAGTGCGGGTGCGGCCAAATGATCCAGCTTTTCCAGAAGCTCGGAGCATGGCAGGAAAACGACGCCCACGCCCCGCAGCCCGGCGACGTTATCTTCTACGACTGGGACGACTCCGGCGTCGGTGACAATACCGGCTGGCCGGATCATGTCGGCATTGTGGAGAGCGTGAACGGCTCCGACATCAAAGTGATCGAGGGCAACATGAGCGACGCGGTGGGCCGCCGCACCCTGAAAGTGAACGGCCGGTACATCAGAGGCTATGGCGTGCCGAAATTCAAAGGCGGCAGCTCCAGCTCCGCAGGAACCGGAACCCCTGCCCCTGCTCCGTCTGCTGGCGGCTCCCTGGCCTTCCGTGTGGGCGACGTGGTACAGTTTACCGGCTCCACCCACTACGCCAACGCCAACGCAGCAAGCGGCCCGGCCTGCAAACCGGGCAAGGCCAAAGTGACAGCGATCAGCAAAAACTCCAAGCACCCGTACCACCTGATCGCAGTATCAGGATCCGGCTCTACGGTTTACGGCTGGGTGGACGCCAGCACGGTGCAGGCAATCGCCGGAGGCGCGATCAGTGTCGGGGACACGGTACAGTTTGCCGGAGGCCCTCACTACACCAGCGCCAACGCTGCGAGCTCCAGCAGTAGCCCGAAGGCTGGCCCGGCCAAGGTGACGGCGATCAGCAAGGGGGCAAAACACCCGTACCATGTCGTACACACCAACGGGCAGTCCTCTGTCTATGGCTGGGTAGACGCCGACCGGGTGACAAAATGAGCATAGAAACGATCGCAAACGCAGTCATGGCTCTGGCTGCGTTTTTATTCTGGATCCACGCGATCACAAACTGGGACGGGAGCGTCTCATGCGACGAAACTCAGTGCGACGCCTGCCCCTTCCCTTGTGATAACCACAAAAAAGAAGGAGGTACAAAGAAATGAACGGAACAATGCAACAGATCGTGAGCGCCTGCGTGCCCGTCCTCTGCCTGCTAATCACGGCGGGCGGGGCCTATGCCGTAGCGCTGCTCCGCAGGGAAACGGCGAGACTCCAGAAGGAGATCGACAACGAAACCGCGAACAAATACATGGACATGGCCGTGGATGCGGTAGAGCAGGCGGTGGCGTCTACCGCCCAGACCTTCGTTGACGCCCTGAAAAGCTCCGGCGGCTTCACCAAAGAGAAGCAGCTCGAAGCCTTCCAAAAGTCCAGAGACAAAGTGCTGGAGATCCTCGGCGACACGGCCGTGGCTGCCCTCAATGAGATTTACGGAGACTTCGACACATGGATCGACACCAAGATCGAGCAGGTATGCCGCGACCTCAAACGCCCGGACAACGGGGAGGCAGCGACAACGGCAGCCACCACGGCAGCGGCTACCGCGGCCAGCGTAGCGACCACGATCGCAGCCACAACGGTGCAGCAGCTCGCAGGCGAAGCACCGGCCACCGAAAGCGCGGTGGAGGTGGAGATCGAGACAGACACCGGCAAAGAATAACAAATACATGCCGCTGAGAGCCCTCACGATCCCTCAGAACACACGAAAAGAGCCCGGCGGGTAAGTTTATACCCTCCGGGCTTTTTCTGCGCCTTCTCGGCTCTATTTTGAGAATTTGAGCACCACGGCCACCACTTTTTCAAAGAAGTGGAGGATCCGCTTCGGTGTGTTCAAATTCGCGCCTTCTGGTGCGTCCCGCAGCCTTTGAACCATGTCTGCACCATTGTTTTCTAATTTGTTGTAGTCAAAAAGAATCAGATCATAGGAATCATGTGTCCCATCCGTATTTTGGAGGCTTTCCAGCGCCTCCTCCCCGTTTTGGAGGGAAGTAACCTGAACGCCTACGTCTTCCATCAATGTCTGTATGCCCTCGCAGGTGCTCTTGTGGCTGTCTATTACAAGGATCCGGGAGATACCGCATTCTTTCCAGAACTGTCTGTCGGCCTGCCTTTCAGGGATTCTGCATTCCAGCTCCACTTCAAACAGACTTCCCTTTCCCACTTCGCTGGAAACATTTATGGATCCTCCCATAAGTTCCACAATGTTTTTGGTGATGGCCATGCCCAGACCGGTGCCCTGCACTTTGTTGGTGGTGCTGTTTTCCGCTCTGGTGAAGGCATCAAAGATAGTTTTCAGATATTCCGGCGTCATGCCGTATCCGTCATCTTCAACCTGAATCAGAATGTGTTCGTATTGTTTGGAGCGCTGCTTGAGTCCCGTGATGCGGAACCAGATATTGCCGCCCTCCGGGGTATATTTCACGGCGTTGGATAAAAGATTGATCAGGATCTGGTTGATTCTGGTCTCATCTCCCATCAGGTATTCATGCCGGATTCCCGTGACTTCCAGATGGAAATTCTGTCCTCTGGCTCTGGCCATGGGCTGAATGATGGCGTCTACGGAAGATATCACGTCGTTTAGGGAAAATTCTTCAAAAGTCAGCACAACCTTTCCGCTTTCAATTTTGGAGACATCCAGAATATCATTGATCAGACTCAACAGATGCTGGCCGGAGGCGGTAATCTTTTTGGTGTATTCCCTTACCTTGACCGGATTCTCCGCGTCTCTGCCCAGAAGAGTCGTGAAGCCGAGCACTGCGTTCATAGGAGTGCGGATATCGTGGGACATGTTGGAAAGGAACATGGTCTTGGACTGATTGGCAATCTGTGCGGCCTGCAGGGCTTCGGTGAGCTGCTTGTTGTGAAGCTCCCTTTCCGCTTCCCGTTCTTTCCTGATCTTGATATGCTGCCGCTGGTTGAAATAATAGAGTGTGCAGCATAAAAAGAAGGCCACCAGCATTACACTGACCACCAGCAGTATGTTCTGGTTCACTGTCCTTCCCTCCTGCTGTATGGCATCCAATGCCACATAGCCTACCAGATATATGGTTCCGCCGTTTAGCGACCACATATAGTTGAGGGAGTTCACTTGACGGATATCATGGTAAAACAAGATATTTTTGCCGCTTTCCAGACAATCCTCCACCTGAGAGCGCAGCTGTGGATCCTCTATGCTGTTGGCCCGGTAGAAGTCAGTCAGATTCAGATGCCCTGCGCTGCGCAGGCCCATGCCCTCGGGCTTCAGCACAAACCGCTGGCTTTCCGCATCCATGATGTACAGAACTGCCTGATCGTTGTAGAATCCGTTGGGAAGGAATCTGTTCAGAGCTTCATAAGTGTATTCGATATATAATGTAGCCATCTCAGAGCCGTCCTTCATTATGGGGCATTTCATGGTATATGCCCAGGCGCCCATATGATTCAGATAGGATTTGGAGATGGGCAGACCGTTCACGGTTCCGCCTCCGGAAAAGTCCAGCTCCTCCTCTGAGAAGACCTCTCCCTTGCTGGAAACGCCCTCTGTTTCGCCTGCCATGACAAGAGAGAGCTTGACCATGGTCTTGTTCGCCTCATATGAGCGGACATATTCTATGGGATCGTCGGAGGAAGAGATCTCGCGTGCGATGAGATTTTGAAATTCCGCTTCATTATTCAAAATAGCCTCTATGGTAGACTTGATCAGGTTGAGGTTCTCACTCAGGCTCTGAATGGCCGATGCGGACATTTCATTGGATAGCTTCTGTGCTACGGAGAATACAATGGCTCCCAGTATACAGAAGACAGCTATGATGGACAGCAGCAGAGAGAATTCTTTCTTTTTTTGATTTTCGGATAGTTTCTCGTTCATTTACAAATCTCCATTACGTTTGAAAAAAAGATCCTGGGGTACAACGCCCTACCATATTATAGCACAATATGTATTTAAAAGCTATAGCTCTAACATAGTATCCAATCGTCCATCTTACCATAGGTAATAGAATCTAAAGCATGATTCTATTATCTAAGTTCTATTATAGAATCTAAAACAAGATTCTATTATCTAAGTTCTATTATACTCTTGTCAATAGAAAAGAAGCCAGTACCCAGAAGAAAATCTATGTCTATAAGGCTTGGGACGTTCTTTTTTCACGCAGTTATAAATGAATAGAAAAGAGTTGACAATTTATCTTTGACAGAGTAGATTTAAAGTAAGTTTACAATATGTAGACTCAAACAAGGAATATGACAGAAACATCGGGAAATAAAAGGCTGAAAAGGGAAATGAAGCAAAAAGAGCGTGGAAAGGCAGGGATGCGTCATGGACGAGATTAGGTTGGGAGAGGTAGAAAGTCGTTTTGTGGAAATGATCTGGGAAAGGGAGCCTATCGGTTCCGGAGAGCTGGTGAACCTTTGTGAAAAAGAGCTGAGCTGGAAGAAATCCACCACCTACACAGTGCTGCGGAGGCTCTGCCAGAGGGGTATTCTGCAGAACTGCAATGCAGTAGTGACCTCTCTGATCAAGAAGGAGGAGTATATGGCTATACAGAGCGAGCAGGTGCTGGAAGATGCTTTTGAAGGCTCCCTGCCCCGTTTTGTGGCGGCATTCATGAGCAGAAAGAAGCTGAGCAGGAAACAGATAGACGAGATACAGAAGCTGATTGATGACTACAAGGAGTAAAAGAGTCTGGAATCAGGGCTTGTAAAAGGAGGAGCCATGGGAGCAAGGGTTTTGTTTCTGCAGCTTCAGGTCAGCGCTGCAGTGATATTGATATTGATTCTCCGGCAGGGGATGAAAAGGCTGCCTAAGATCTATTCTTACTTGCTCTGGATATTGATCTTCGGAAGACTACTCTGTCCGTTCTCGCTGGAGAGCAGGATAGGCATTATGCCGTCTCTGGAGGAAGGCATCCATTGGGTGGAAGGGCTTCGTTCCCAAGGAGCGGGGGAGAAGGATTCCCAAGAGTGGGAAAAGGGCACATTGGATTGGGAAGAGCCCGGAGAAAATATGATAATTGCTAAGTCAGAACCGGAAATGGGCGCGGACGACCTTTTGGCAGGTTTGCAGTCGGGTAATCCGGAGTGGGCAAAAAGGCAGGAAGGGGAGAAGGAGCGCTTGGAGGCCGATGAGAGGGAACTTTTCTGGCAAAGGTATTTTAATGTTAAGATTTTGATCTTTCTTATCTGGGCCGCAGGCTGGGCAGGGGTGCTGGTATACAGCGCTGCGGCTATGGCCAAAGTGCGCAGGAGACTGGGAAATGCCGGAAAGCTGGAGGAAATAGGTGAAGCATTGCCTGTGAAGGGGCCGCGAAGCGCTTTTTTGAAACAAGATATATATGTGTGTGAGGGAATCGGAGTGCCTTTTACCATGGGGGTGTTCCGTCCCAGAATCTATCTGCCCAAGGGTATCGAAGGGATAGAGCTTCAGTACATTCTGTGTCATGAAAGAGTGCATGTGAACAGAATGGATTATCTGGTGAAGACCATAGCGTTTTTCCTGACTGCCATGAACTGGTTCAATCCCTTTGTCTGGGCAGCCTTTCATTTCATGGAGAACGATATGGAAATGTCATGCGATGAGAGTGTAGTCAGATTTATGGGAAAGGACATCAAGAAACAGTATTCCCAATCGCTGTTGAATTTTGCGGCAGAAAGGGACCATATGGCAATGACTCCCTTGACATTTGGAGAAAGCAATGTTAAGGGCAGGATCAAGAATGTCCTTTCCTATAAAAATGCCAAGAAATGGAGCGCCGTTCTGGGCATGATTATCATTTTCACAGTGGGAGCCGCTCTTTTCACCACAAAAGCAGAGGGAGCGGAAAAAAGCGGGCTGCAGGAGAACCCTCTCCAGAAAGAGTATTTGAACGAAGACAGTCTGCGGAATATAGGGGAGGAAGGGCAAGGCGAGAAAGGCGGCAAAGAAAAAGATGGGGCGGAGTCTCAGAGTCAGGTGTATTGGAGCGGGGATCTGACCGCATGGGATCAGGGGCAGGTATGGGGGGACATGGCCGTGGAGATCTGCGCCGAGGGCATCTATAGAGGGCAGGGGGATCAGCGGGTCTGTCTGTATTCCGGCTATATCAGTCCCAATGTTCAATGGTGCGACAAGGACGGAATCTTGTATTTTACCATGGGCGCCGATTCCGAAGAAGACGGAGAATTTCTTGTAGTTGGAATCTACATGCTGGATATAAAAACCGGGGAGCTGGATAAAAAGTCGCTCCGGGTGGAAGCACAGATCAAGGATGAAGACATGTATCTATTGGATATAGGGGAAGGTTTCCTGACTATATACAGAAAGGGCAGGGATGTGTTTATTCCTCTGGTGAATACGGGCGAAACTCCCCTTACCGCAGGGCATACATGGAAGGGCAAGGCTGTGGCGGAGCTGGAGGAAGCGGAGCGCAATGCCTATGGTGCGGCGGTGAGAGAGCAGCTCTTGAGCAATCCCGGACTTCTGCTGGAGCTTTCCAACCGCAGTCTGGAGGAGACTTTTGCTCTTTTGGATTTAGACGGGGACGGAAAGGCGGAAAGAATCGTGCTGTCGGCAGATCCGGAGGAGGAGCCGGGGTATCGTCCCTTGGACGCTTGTCGGTTTCAGGTGGAAGATAGCTGGCTGACCGGAAAGGCGGAGAATCTGAGCAACCTGATTTGGGCTTTCAGCATTGACGGCAGCAGGATCATTCTGGCGCTGTATTCCGACGGAGGAGGCTTAGACTCCCGAACCATTTTGTTTACCTATAAGGACAAAGAATTGAATGAAATCGGAAGCATTCCCAATGACATCAGAAACTGTACCATAGGGGAGGGGCGGATAGAAGGACTCAGCGTGCTGTATGACGCTATGATGCCCCTTTACATGAAGGTATCCTATGAGATCAACCAAAACAACGAGCTGGTTCAGGTGTCTCAGGAAGCCTATGAACTGATCTGCGGCGACGGGCAGCTCTTGGTGGATCTTCCCGTCCATGACAGTCCCAGCGGCGAGGAGATTTCTGTCATGGCGCCCCAGAGGGTGCAGTTCATCAAGATCGACAGCGCTTACGAATGGATCTGTCTGAAAGGAGAAAACGGCGAAGAGGGATGGTTTGAGGTAGGAGGCCATAGGAGGAACACAATCTTGGAGCTGGATATGTTCAGTGAAGAGGTATTTGAGCTTTCTTATGGCGGATAGCCAGCTATATTGGGTAAATCTTAGATAATCTTGTAACTGCTTGTTCGCTGTGGTATAATGTCGAAACAAAAGGACATTGTTTCGACTTCTGATTCCATGTGCGCGGAGCGCACGAAATTGTGGTATAATGTCGAAACAGAAGGACACTGTTTCGACTTCTGATTCCATGTGCGCCAGGGCGCACGAAATTGTGGTATAATGTCGAAACAGATTGACACAGTGGCACGCAAAAATGGCAGGTTACGAGGAGGAAAGAGTATGAATCTGGTAATTACCATGAGCAGAAGGTTTGGAACCGGCGCCAGCATGATAGCGCAGGAGCTTTCCGAAAGGCTGGACATTCCGGTTTACGACAAGGCCTACATCGAGCACGAGCTTGCGGGGGACAGCTACGCGGACGAAGCCGGGGTTATAAAGGAGCTGGCATCTCGTTCCTGCATCATTCTGGGGCGCTGCGCCTCAGAAATCCTGAAGGACAAACTCAATGTATTCAATATCTATGTGTGTGCCGACAAGGAGGACCGTATCCGCCGCGTGATGGAGCAGAAGGAACTTTCCTACGAGGACGCCAAAGCCATGCTGGAACAGAACGACAAGGCCCGGTCGGAATACTATTACCAGCACACGGGCAAGGTCTGGGGGGATGTGAACAATTACCACATGATTCTGGACACATCGCAGCTGGGCATAGAAAACTGCGCCAATATCCTTATAAGATATTTTGAGAGGGTGGAGATCATATAGCCCTTGCAGGGAAGGCGTCCAATTACCGATGAGATATGACTGCAAAGAGACTGTCCCGTCAAATCCAAAGGAGGGGGACGGTCTCTTTTTGTTTTAATAAATAAAATGCCCGCCTTGAAATGGTCGGGAGTCATAAGAAAGTAATATTGCTTTTTGCAGGAACGGCATGGCTTTGGTCATGCCGTTTCCTGTTTCATCAGTTCTTCTACGGGGAAAAGCCCACAAGGTCATAGGAGATGCGGATGCCCTGTCTGCGCTTTCCGCTGCTCTTGTCGGGGGCATCGATGTAGATACCCTTGACAAGCTCTCGCAGGGCGTAGGGTGTCATTTCCTGCAAGTCCTCGTATTTGTGTACCCGCTGAATGAACTTCTCTAAATCTTCAATCTGTCGTTCCTATACTTCAATTTCCTGCCGTAAGCGGTGAATATCCACCTTGAGCTGCGCCTGTTCGTCCTCGTAGGTCTTGCTCATAAGGGAAAAGCGTTCATCGGTGATACGCCCGGAAACATTGTCCTCATAGATGCGGATAAACAGTCGGTCAAGCTCCACAAGGCAGCGTTCTGCCTATGCAAGCTGCGTCTTGTAGCCACGGATGGCAATTTTAATGCTACAATGGTAGATTGCTATGGTATCACCTCCGCGAGTGCACTAAAGGGTAGACAGCGTAAGTTATCGCAGGGAAAAGGCAGTTTTCCTTATGCGGCGCAAGCCGCCAATGTGGGAGTGTGGATTTTCCACGCTCCCAAAAAGCCCTCGGCAGAGCGCACGACACCCGATAGGGTGTATGAGTGCGTCCTTGTAAACAAGGTATTATTCCGTAGTCCCTCCCTCGGCCCGTTTTTTCAAAAATGCTTTTGCTTCCTCGCTGTATACTGCATGGTAAAGGTAGTCTTTCGCTTCCTCGTCGTAAACGGTAGATAGTCCGTACCTATACAAAACTGGAGCAAACCTGTATGATAGAAACAGATTTGCTCCTGTCCTTATTTCACTTCTTCTTTACCGGGCTTCCGGCAGTTCGCAGGCAGGTTCGGTGACCATGGAAGCAGGTCATCCAGAAAACTGCGGTCAGTATCGTCCAGATGCTTTGGGATTTCAGTGAGCAGGTATTCAAAATAATCATACGGTTTCAGATTGTTGGCTTTTGCGGTTTCAGCAATACTGTATATAATGGCGCTGGACTTTGCCCCTGCAACCGTATCGATCATCACCCAGTTTTTCTTGCCGATACAGAATCCCCGGATAGACTGTTCCGCTGCATTATTATCCATCGGGACTTCACCGTCATCCAGAAATACTTTGAGGTATTTTTCCTGGTTAAGTGAATAGCTGAAGCCTTCCCATGTCTTGCTTTTCTGCGGCACTTTCGGGAGGTTTTCACGCACCCATACGAAATAAGCCTCCACAAGGGGTTTTACACTCAACTGGCGGCGAATTTTACGTTCCCCTGCCGGAAGATCTTTAAGCAGTTTTTCCTCTCGGTAGATGGCCTATATCATGGTCAGCGCAAGGTATGCGCGGCTGTCCTTCTGCTTTGCTTTCGGCAGCGCTTTTACTGCTTCATCAAACCTGCGCCTCGTATGGGACCAGCATCCGGCAATCTTTAAGTCTTCACGCTCATTTTCGACCATGTGGTAAACTTGATAACCGTCCGTGACACATACCCCGTTGAAATCCTTTAAGAATCCCCTCGGATGGCTGGCATTACGGGTCTTCTGGTATTCATACAGGACGATCTGCCTGTCTGTATACATCCGCCCTGTGCGGTACACCCACATATAGCTTCTGCTGCCTGCAGGACGGCCGTCCTTATTTACCAGTACTGGAGTCTCGTCTGCCTGCAGGACATGGTAACCATACAGCTTTTCATGCAGGTGATCATAAAGTACTGCAAGGTAACGGTCCGCACACAGGATTGTCCAGTTTGCCATGTTCTGTCTTGAAATGTGCAGTCCGTACCGCTCAAATTCCTGTTCCTGCCGGTAAAGCGGGACGGCATTGACATATTTGGCATTCATCACTGCCGCTTCCAGCGAAGGGGACACGAGGCTCCCTCTCAACAGGCTCTCCGGATGCGGTGCTCTGACGATTTCGTCCGTCTTTTTCCCGGCATATACCTTGACATGGTGTTCCTCCACCTCGATTTTCGCCGGTGTAAAACTGTACCTTTGGTATATCTCATCAGGAAGCTGCTTCCAGCCGTCTTTCCCGAACATATCCTCCAATTCTGCATCCGCCATGGAATGTTCGACCACAACTACTGGAAGCCCGTCCAGGTCTTCTTCCCGTTTTCCCTGTTTTTTCTTTGGTTTTCTGCGGGAAACTGTTTCTGCTTCTTCTACGGATTCCTCATCCACAACGGCTTCTGACTCATTAAAGAATACGATTTTCCCGTCCGCTTCCACAAAAGAGAGTTGGTCTTCCATTTCATGTTTCTCTGTTGACCGGCCAAAACGGTGCCGTTTTAAGTCCGCCATCTGTTCCAGCACCAGCTGGAGATTATGGTCGATCTGCTTCAGCTGCTCCTGCTGTGACAGAAACAGCTGGATAAGGGTTTCCTTGTCAAGGCTGTTCAGTTTTTCTTCTGTATATTCCAAAGCCATGCCTCTGCCTCCCGCTGGTTCCACTGGTTTCAGTATAGCAGAAAACGGCAGTTTTTGCGAATTCGCCGCAGCAGGGCGTCCGTCATAATGACTATGCTTAAAACAGCGGCAGAAGCCGCTGTATCCCGCTGTTTTGTGGATCTTTTAAAAAAAGAAAAGGGGTGTCCCTGACCCTTTCCCGGTCCTTTTTACAGCCGGATACACGGCTCCGCAGAAACGTGGTAAGACTGTTTTCCCGGTGGAAAAAACGCCCTGGAAATTCTCCGTTTTGCACAAAGTTATCCCGTATATTCCGGCGGTTCCACTGGCTTGACCGATTTCTTCGGGGAGGTCGTCAGACCCTCCATCAGCCACCGGAACTGCTGTAGCGTTAATTCACGCACTTCTTCGGGACTGCGCGGCCACTGAAACCGGCCTTCTGCCAGCCGCTTGTATAACAGAAGCCAGCCGTCCCCTTCCCATACAAGTCCTTTGATGCGGTCGGTGCGCCGCCCACAGAAAAGATAAAGCGTGTCTGGGACATACGGTCTGCTCCCGGTCTGCGTTTCAATGAGCGCCGCCAGCCGGTCCATGCCGGAGCGCAGGTCTGTGTATCCGCAGACAATATAAACTGCCTTGAAACAGATGGCATCATTAAGCATTCCGCATCACCTCAAGAACTGCCGCAAGCAATGGCATGGGCGTGGATTCTGTTACATGGATGGAACCCCCTTTTATGGAAATATCCAGTCCCGGCTGTGCATTGCCGTCTTTCTGTTCCTGCTGCTGTAAAAGCCCGGGCTGTACAGGGACTATCCGCTGCGCGGTTATTTCCCCCTGCATGGTTTCAAGGCAGGCTTCTCTCACACGGCGGAGCCTGTAATAATAATTCGCTTTTGTGATACCGTGGCAGGCACACCAGCTGACGACGCTCATGCCGGACGGACGGCTCTGGCAGTCCCTGATCTGGTCGGCCCATTCCCGGAGACGGTACTGCTCGGCCATCATAGTTGTTTCTGAACTCATAAACTTACCTCCGTATATCGGTATCAAAAGTTGAAACTTAACTTTTGATACTCGTGATAGAAATATAGTCTATTCTCCCATACTTCTTCATATCAGTCGAGGTACGCACTATCTACCGTTTACTCCTCGTCCGTCATGGCGATCAGCTCCGGCACGATACTTTCCAGATAGCCGCCACGGGCGCAAAGGCGGTGCGTTCTGACGCGGCGTTCCATAATAACAAGCACGCCCTTTTTTGCCAAACGCTTTCGGTATTCAAATTTCTTAGTTCCTTGTAATATCTTCTCTACATATTCGGGTTTAATTGATATTACTTTTAATCTACGCTAAGGGGGGAACGGAGGCTCAATGTCAGAGTAATTTTCAGAAATGCCCTCGGTTTTCAAATACAGAAAACCAAGTATTTTTCCATCATCTGAGCGACAGATATATGCTTCTTCATCGCATTTGCGAGCAAACCACCGTTCAAATCCGTCATATGCATTCCGAAAATTATCAAAGAAGCTATCATTGATATCTACATTTCCAAAGTACACTTTTTCGACCGCAAGAGCTTTATGCTCAATAAGGTCAGGGTTTTCTACGGTTACTTTGCTGATAAAGCTGTTGATTGAAAATACATGCTCTGCGAGGCCAAGACGGGCAGCCTTGTTGCGCAATCTGCGGTCTTCTATAACACTCTTTTGTTCTCAAGATGTATCACAATATTTTTGTCCAAAAGAATTCTCATACAGCTTGTACCTCCTCATTTAATATCTTGCAACATTTTCGGAAATCTGATTCATCAAAAGCCATTTGGTGAATATGCAATCTACAACTACATTTCCGGGAAATTTCTTCCGCAGCCCGTCGTTCTTCCTCCAACAACAGTTCAATATGCCTAAGTTCATATTTCTTTTTATCTCTGATATTTAGATTGGTTAATATGCGTACCGGATCAGCTTCTAACAAAAGAATCTGTTCTATCGATATTTTCTCAAAAACACTATGGGGTAACTTTTCTACACAATTTAACTTGTCAAAAATACAAAAATGACCAGCAAGTAATATTGTGGGATATTGTTCTAATTTCTTTTCAATCTCAAAGGCAGGGATGTCTTGATTAGCATCCTTATCCTTAACTGCTTTGTTCGCTCCATATTGCTCACCACTGACATTACTAATCAAATATATTATACACTTTAATCAATGGCCTTTGATAATAGGCTAATCAGACTTTGCTAACTTATCCGGCAATTCCGATTTTCAATCTGTTCGCTTCAATTAACTTGGGTTCAAGAATGCGGATTAAATCTTGTAATTCAACCTTACTTTCTGCATTTAGTCCAAGGCAATTTGCAATACCCTCCGAATCAGTACTGACACGTGTATGAAGAGACAAATTAAGTTGCTGTTCTTTTTCCTCAAAATTGTATGAATGGATGTGAACAGGGTCTCCAAGTCTGACACCTTCAATCCCATCAAAGTTAAAATCGCTTTTCATGTGCTCATATAGAGGCTTCTGAATTATCAGAACTAAGTGCTTGTTCAAATGCTCAAATGTTTCGCTTTTGTGGTGCATCTGAATGAGGATGGTTTTTAACGTCATCTTCCAGTTCATTCCGAACGTCTTCTTATTATTTAAGTCAGTGACTTCAACTGCGATACTCTTTTCATTCAAGAATCTCTGGCGCTCGGGCCACACAGTTCCGGTTGTATCCATGGTCTGCAACTCGATTCCAATAAAATCCTTAACCTTTTTGTCTTTAGCCGAAACCAAGAAATAATCAACATGTCCACCGGGAATTTGTACCTCCGGGACGAGATAAAGTTCATTTCCGGGTTCGTGCATGGTTAGCAAATGTAAGCAGTCAATAAAAATCTGATTATGTTCCAATAGCCTGAACGGACAAATAATCACGTCTTGATTCTGATATTTGACTGAGCAGGTTCCTATCTTCACACTTGGATCAGATTTTCTCATTTTAGTGCAGACACGTTGTGTATATGGACAGATCTGCGTACTCATTGCTGCTTCAAAATTTAATGAATCATCATTACAATTCAGTCCGAAAAACTCACTAATTTTACTCATAATACTTTCTCCAGTTCTCCATTATTAAGGCAACCGAAATCTGAACATCTGCTTTCTGCAAGTTCAAGGTACTCTTTCGACATATCGATGCCTATGGATTTTAGCTTGAGTTGGGCTGCTACATAGCTGGTTGTGCCCGTTCCCACAAACGGATCTAAAACGATACCATTAGGGGGACATGTTAAAATTATGGGTGTTTTAACCAGGTCTTCTGGAAACGGTGCAAAATGCAGCTTTCGTCCTTGTGTATCTTCGGGAATTATTTGCCATACATCCGAGATCATGCTACCATTTGGATTATAGAATAGAAAATAGAATCCCTTTTCTTGAAGCTCTTTCGCTCGCCCACTCAAATTTGTTGTATCTCCATTAGTTACACGCTGATTAGCTCCTTTGATGACCATTCTAAAGTCAGCAAGCTCGCCTTTTTGAATGCGCTTCAGCACATCGTCCAACGCTTTGTATGCGTTTTGACGTTGTTCCTCTGTAAGCTCTGTGCTTAGCTCAATTTTACGTCTGTACCGAACACCACTTACACCAGTTGCACTAACTACGGCACCATTCTCAACACGAGCACTGCGAGGTTTTCTTCTTACTGCATCAGAATCGTAATAGTACCCAGACTTCTTCTTTACAAAATGAAACATAGGCTCGTACTCACATCCCAAACTATCTTTGGATTGTGACATAGCACCTTTCATTTTATCCCAAACAACAGTATTTCGAAGAATCCATTTCTGATCGTCTTGCATTTTTATGGCTACACGGTAAGGGATATTCAATAGTTGCTTATTTTGATAGCTATCTCCAATGTTCAACCAGAATGAGCCTGTAGGTTTAAGAACACGATAAATTTCCTGCACAATAGCAAGCAGATTGTCGATATACTCTGTATATGTTGGCTCTAAGCCTATACCACCACCCAAATACTGACGTTTCATATAATAGGGCGGACTCGTTACCACACAATCAATGCAACCATCTGGCAATTGAGAGAGTACTTTCAAAGAATCCCCTTGGACAAAACATGGTTCTGCCAATGTCGGATTATTTATATAGTCGTTAACGGTTATCATTCACATTCTCCTGAAATTCCAAAATGTCATCAACACTACATTCCATGGCACAGCATAATTTTTCAATGCTTTCTAATGACACATATTCATTCTTTTTTAATCTTGTCAATATGTTTGCGCTAAACCCTGCCTTAGTAATTAGTTGTGCATTGGTTATATGTCGATCAATCATCAGATGAAACAATTTATCATAGCAAACCGCCATGCTGCACCTCCGATCAGATTTCTAAGTATATCACGAAAATGTGATTTTTTCAATGCAGGCTTTGTTGCAGGCTGTAAAACAAGGTCAGCCATTATTTATCGCTATCCTATGGTATCTCGATAATTTCACCGGGTAGCACCACAAGAAAGCTTTTGGGGTCTTTCGGTTGTGTCATAGCGTCACCTCCAATCGTTTATTTTTACCCTTCTACTAATTTTTTCGTTAGCCAATCCCGTCTGACATATGACGTAAGTGTAATTTTGGGTGAATTACTTTCTTACGAGCACCCGTCTAATGGTCATGGGACTTTTGTATACAATGATACAAAAGTCCCATAATTCAATAATCCAAAGATACGAAATGCAGTATAAGATAGAGAGAAGGGCAAAAAATATTTATGCAAAATACAAAAGATTTGATTGTAACAAATGGAAATCTTTGTTATACTCCAAGTGGATTGACTGTCCGATTTTTATGTCGGGCAGAGAAAAGGAATCTTATGGGCCGGAAGGCGCATAAAGATATGTTGGGGGGACAAGGCTTTAAGCAGCGCGGGAACTTGGAACTTAAAAACATATATCACGTAAAGCCTGCAATGTAGTGTTTAGGAAAGCCCATTGTGACGGCGGAAGAAAGGAAGGTAGCAAAATGATTTTATTACCACTACCGAAACAAATTCAAGAAAAAAAGGGTAATTTGATGCTGAAGATGTCCACCATGATCGTGATGGACGCATCCTGCCCTCAAGGCGCGGGGGTCTATGGGACACAGCTGAAGGAGGAGATCTCAAAATGGGCCGGCCTCCGGCTGGGAGTATGCAGGGGGGCGTTTCGAGGTGGCGACATCCTTCTGAAGGTGGACGGATCCCTTGGGGAGTACCACTACAGCATAAAGATTGAGGAGGACGGGGCGGTTGTTCTGGGCGGGAGCCTGAACGCTCTGGGCTGGGGGGTACAGACTTTAAGGCAGATCGTGCGCCAGAAGGGCGGGCTCCTTCCCTGCGTTGCAATCGAGGACGAGCCGGACATGAAAAACAGAGGATATTATCATGATATCACCAGAGGGCGCATTCAGAATCTGGACAATCTAAAGAAGCTTGCGGACATTCTCTGCTTCTATAAGATGAATCAGCTGCAGCTCTATGTGGAGCATTCCTATCTGTTCCGGGACGAGACGGAGCTTTGGAGAGACGACACCCCTCTCACTGCGGAGGAGATCATGGAGCTGGACGATTATTGCTATGAGAGAGGAATTGAGCTGGTGCCCTCATTGTCTTCATTCGGTCATCTTTACAAGCTTCTGGGAACCCGGAGCCATCAGGAGCTGTGCGAGCTGCCGGGCAGCGCGGAGAGCGCGAAGCTGTTTTCCTTCCGGGATCGGATGGACCACCATACGGTGAACGTGTCCAATCCGGCGGCAATAGAGCTGGTGAAGTCCCTCATAGAGGAGTACATGCAGCTTTTCCGCACGGACAAGTTCAATATCTGCGCGGACGAGACCTTCGATCTGGGCAAGGGAAGAAGCGTGGAGCTTGCCAAGGAGAAGGGCACGGGCCAGCTGTATCTGGATTACATCAGCGAGCTCTTCGAGTTCCTCATTGCCAGAGGCAAGACGCCCATGTTCTGGGGAGACATTATCAGCGGCCATCCGGAATTGTACGAGAAGCTGCCTAAGGAGGTTATCTGTCTCACATGGGGCTATGCCGCCAACCAGTCCGACCGGGAGGCAAAGATTCTCCACAGTGTGGGAGCAACCCAGTATCTGTGTCCGGGCGTGTGCGGCTGGAACACCTGGGTGAACTATATCAGTGGCAGCTATGAAAATATCACAAAAATGTGCAGCTATGCCAGAACCTATGAAGCCATCGGCGTTCTGAACACAGACTGGGGTGATTTCGGCCATATCAACCATCCCGTCTTCTCCATTCCCGGCCTGATCTATGGGGCAGTATGCTCCTGGGGAGAGAACGTGCCGGAGTATGAAGAGCTGAACAGGCAGATTTCCGTGCTGGAGTTCGGGGACGCCTCCGGGGAGCTGGTGGGCCTGCTGGCACAGATAAACGGCACTACGGTATTTGACTGGTACCATGCGGCAAACATTAAGGAATGGGCCCAGAAGGGCGTGGATCGGGAGAAGCTCCTACAGAATTTCGAGGAGCTGAAGATGGAGAAGGCTCCGGAATGCAATGAGCGCATCGCGGATCTGGAAATGCGCCTGCGCAAGGTGAGCAGAAGCATTGACAGCGCCTGCAGGGGAATCGTGGAATGCGCCCATGTATCCCTTGAGATCATCCGCTGCTGGAACGAGGTGGGCATGTTCCTTGACAAGCTGAAGAAGAACGAGAAGCCCGGAAACGGCCTGCAGCTGGCTGCCGATCTGGAGAGGATTCTCCATTTTTACCAGAGGCTCTGGAGGGAGAACGGCAAGGAGGGCGACCTGATGAAGATTTCGGCCGTGTTCGCTTGGTACGGTGATATTCTGCGCAGTCAGGGGTAAGAGGAGATTTCCATGGTTTTTTAAATCGGCATCGGGCTTTGGCTCCATTGGCTTTTGAGCGCCTGCAGCCCAAAGCTCAATGCATAGTGATCATAATATGTCTGATAGAGTAGAATGCCCGATTAAGCGGGCAGGAAGGATGTAAGCATGAAGAATGAAATCATCGGATACGTAGGAAGCGGGGAATTTACGGAGGAGGACGCAAAAAAGCTTACCGGGATCAATCTGGCCTTCGGAGAGCTTCACAATGACGGCAGCGTCACGGTGGCGGGATGCCGGAACAAGATCGACATGATTCCCCAGATTCGGAAGTGGAACGACAAGCTGCGCATCGTGCTTTCCATGGTGCAGGCGGATAGGGATGCCTTTACGGTATGCTGCGGCACGGAGGAGATGCGGGAGAAGGCGGCGGCCAATCTGGCGGAGGCCGCTGTGAAATATGATCTGGACGGCATCGATCTGGATTGGGAATATCCTTGTGTTCCCTCCAACAACAGTGCGGTGTCCCCTGCCGACAAGCACAACTTTACGCTGTTCTGCAGGGCCATCCGCAGCAGGCTTGACGCCATCGGGGGCAAAAAGCGCTATCTTACCATTGCGGCGGGAGCGGATCTGTATTATGTAAACTGCGTGGAGCTGCCGGAGCTGATGGAATGCCTGGATTATATCAATGTCATGACCTATGATTTGAAATGCGGATTCCACGCTCTGGCGGGACATCACACCCAGTTGTTTTCCAAGCCGGCGGACGTGTTCATGAACAGCTGCGCTCAGGCGCTGGAGCTGTTTGTAAAGTATGGGTTCAGCGCCGATAGGCTTCTCATGGGCGCGGCTTTCTATTCCAGAAAATGGGAGGATCTGAAGGACAACGAGAACCATGGACTGCTGGTGCTCTGCCCCAAGGGAGGCGGCTATGGGCCTGACTATGACATATTGCTGAAGGATTATATAGACAAGAACGGCTATACCAGCTATTGGGACGAGGAAGCTCAGGCGCCCTGGCTGTTCAACGGCTCCACCTTCCTTTCCTATGACGATCCCCGCTCCCTGAGGGCCAAGGCAGCCTATGTGAAGGAGAAGGGTTACGGCGGTATTTTCTATTGGGAGCATAAATGCGACAGTACCGGAACGCTTCTGGATGCTCTTTATGATGAGATGCAGAAATAGAGAGAAAAAATTTTGCGGGAAGAATCCTCTTCACGGATTCTTCCCTTTTTTGGGAGGATATTATGTTTTCTGCGGAATATTATGCCGAAATCAAAGCCGCCTTCGATAGGCAGATGGCCTTGTTGGATGAAAGGATTCAGGCCATGGAGCAGGCGCAAGGTCAGGAAAAGGAGCTGCTCGGCAGGCTGTCGGCAAGATTGCTTGAAGACAGGAAAAGGGAGATTCTGGAAATACTAAGGAATTGCGGCGGGGACGAGGCGCAGGCTTTTACCTTCCTTTACAGCGCCATGCCCCTGAGCGATCTGCTGGATTATCCCCCGAGTCTGTTTCTGGCCTATGCCAGACATGGGGTTTATTTGTGGAATCAGGGAGTTTTTGCCGGCAGGGTGCCGGAGAGGATTTTTGCCAACTATGTGCTTCATTATAGAGTGAATAATGAGGATATCGCGGATGTAAGGGGATTTTTTCATGAAAAGATCACAGGCGCGTTGGGGGAAAATTCTCTGCTGGCACAGGGCGGAGCTATATATGGCTGCGCTGTAGAAATTAATTTCTGGTGCGCCGGGGAGGCCACCTATAGATCCACGGACGGGCGGACCCAGAACCCCCGGACCATGTTCGGCGTCACTATGGGCCGCTGCGGGGAGGAGTCCACTTTTGGGGTGACGGCTCTGCGCAGCGTGGGCATTCCCGCCCGGCAGATCTACGCGCCGCTCTGGACCCACTGTGACGATAATCATGCCTGGGTAGAGGTGTGGTGCGACGGAGAATGGCATTTTCTGGGAGCCTGCGAGCCGGAGGAGAAGCTGGACAGAGGATGGTTCATTGAGCCGGCCTCCCGGGCCATGGTTCTCCACTCCAGATGGTTCGGAAAAGAGGAGCCTGAGGATCCGCAGGTAGGCCCCAAGGGCATGGCAAAGGTCTTGAATCATCTGGAAAGATATGCACATACTGCTTCCCTGACGGTGAAGGCCTTGGACGAGGCCGGCCTGCCGGTGCCCGGCGCAAGGCTGAACTTTCAGGTGGCCAACCATGGCGGGCTGGGTTCCGTAGCCTTGATTCAGGCAGGGACGGATGGGGAGGACGCAGGGATAGCCAGACTGACCACGGGGCTGGGGGATCTGTATATCAGCGCTGCCGCTTCGGGAAGGTTGGGGGGCGCGGTCTACGGAGAGACCATGGTGTCGCTTAGGGGGCTGGAACCGGGCCAAGGCGCGGAATGCACGGTGGTGCTTAAGGAGAAGCCGGAATGCTGGGAGGGCTGGCGGGAGCTGGAGTTTCATGCCCCCAAGCCCTGCGATATCCATAATGGCACGCTGACGCCTGAACAGGAGGAGTCCGGGGCGGCCCGCCTTGCCAGAGCGGCGCAATACCGCCAGAAAAAGGCGGCGGGGCTTTATGACAAGGGTGAGGCGGAGAGAGTTCTGGGCCGCTTTTTTGGGGATGACAGAGTCTTGGCAGAGAACATTCTCCGCAAGGCCCATGGCAATATAGGCGAGATCGTGAGGTTTCTGGAGTGGGACGCTTTGGAGGTGGCTCTGGCCTTTGGCTGTCCGGATGGGGTCTGGCAGGATCCGGAGGGAAACACAGATGGGGAAGGAAAGGCTCAGGACAGAGCCGACGCTGCCGGCAGGGACCGCTGGAAGCTGGAAGTTTTGAAGACCTTGCGGGAAAAGGACTATTGGGACATCAAGGCAGATGTTCTGAAGGATTGCTGCAGAGTGGGGGCGGCCTATGCGGGAACCGTGCCGGAGGAAATATTGTTCCGCTATGTGCTCTGTCCCAGAGTGTCCGATGAGCTTCTGGTGTGCTGCAGGGAGTTTCTGTGCAATTGTATTGATGAGGAGATAAAGAAAAAGATTCGTCAGAATCCTCAATGTCTGCCTGAGCTGGCTCAGAAGTGGATCGTTTCCATGCCGGATCAGGAGTATGAGAACCTGATCACCACTCCGGTGGGCTGTGTCAGAGGCGGTGTGGGCAGCAGTCTTTCCAGAGAGGTATTCTGCGTCAACCTTTACCGCAGTCTGGGGATCCCCGCAAGGCTGAGTCCGTTTGATGGCAGGCTTGAGTATTACCGGAAAGAAGACTGCCATGGGGGCGGTTTTCACCCGGTGGAGGCGTCCGAAGAGGAATGGGGCGAAGAAACCCGCGGCTTGTGTGTTCTGACCTTGGTGGAGGACGGCAGCGTGAAGCTTGGGGATTGGGAACATTATTCTCTGGAGCGATTCGAGGGAGACGGTTTCTGCCGTATGGGTCTGTGGGACAAGACGGAAGATATGAAAGAGGGCAGGCTGGATCTGAACCTGCGGCCCGGCATATACCGTATTTTCACCGTGAACCGGAAAAAGAACGGAAATCAGCTGGCTAGGATGGCGGTGTTTTCCCTGCAAGAGGGAGAACATAGGGAAGTGGTGATTTCCCTGAAGGAGGTCTCCGTGGAGGGCTTGCTCACCAGAACGGCCATAGATGATTTTGCGCTTCGGCGTCTGGACGGGAGCAGCGAGAATCTGTCGGCTCTTTCCGGCGGAGGAAAGGCTCTTTTCTTGTGGCTCGAAGTCACCAGAGAGCCTACGGAGCATATTTTGAACGAGCTGTATGAGAAGAAGGAAGACTTTAGGGAGCTTGCCGCGCCTATCTATGCGATACTGAGGTCTCCTGAGGATTTGAAGAATGCGACCTTGAGCAGGACCATGGAGGCTCTGCCGGGTATCTGTCCTCTGCTGGACGATTTCGGGGATCACTATAAGGCGCTGGCCAAGGCTGTGGGCCGGGAGGTGGGAAAGCTGCCTCTTGCGGTGGTGGCGGAGGCCGGACAAGAGTGTATCTACAGCGATGCGGGCTACAATGTGGGTCTTGCGGACATGCTGTGGAAGGTGCTGCAGTAATTATAAAGACGGCGTAATTTGCTATAATAAAGACGATGATGTGATAAATATGACAGAAAAACGGGGAGGTTCGGTTATACATGGTAGAGTTTTTGAAAGAGGCGGCGGGGGTGGTTCCCTCAGAACGTCAGCTGGCATGGTTCGACATAGGGTTTTATGCCTTTATCCATTTCGGCGTGAATACCTTCACGGATCGGGAATGGGGGGACGGGACAGAGCCTGAGAGTATTTTCAACCCGGAAAAGCTGGACTGCCGCCAGTGGGCGGAGACGGTGAAGGCAGCAGGGATGAAGGGGATGGTGCTGACGGCAAAGCATCATGACGGATTCTGTCTCTGGCCTTCCAAGTACACGGAGCACAGCGTGAAGAATTCCCCCTGCAAGCGGGATGTGGTGGGAGAGGCTGCTTTGGCCTGCCGGGAGGCGGGGCTGAAGTTCGGAGTCTATCTTTCCCCTTGGGACAGAAACAGTCAGTACTACGGTACCCCGGAGTACAATGATTATTATTGCAATCAGCTGGAGGAGCTTTTGACGGGCTACGGAGAGCTTTTCTGCATTTGGTTCGACGGCGCCTGCGGAGAGGGGCCGGACGGCAGGAAGCAGGAGTATGATTTTCCCCGGTATATCCGGCTGATCCGGAAGTACCAGCCAAACGCGGTGATTTTCTACGACAAGGGACCCGACGTGCGCTGGTGCGGCAACGAGGCGGGAAGCAGCAGGATTTCCGAATGGGCTGTGGTGCCGGGAGAGCTGTGTCCTATGGCGTCTGTGCAGACGGGCCCCGGCCCTATGGCGGCGGAGGGTGATATGACCTATCTCTACAACACGGATGCGTATGTGGGGGCCATGAGCGGCATTCTTTACTCCAAGGGTCTCGCCTACATTCCGGCGGAAGTGGATACCTCCATCCGTCCCGGGTGGTTTTGGCACAAGGAAGAGGATCCCAAGCCTCTGCGGAGGCTGTTCCAGATCTATCTGGGTTCCGTGGGAGGCAATGCCTGCCTGAATCTGAACATTCCCCCGGATAGGGACGGGCTGCTGGATCAGAGGGATGTGGCCCGCCTGAAGGAGCTGAGGGAGCTGCTGGATCAGGAGCTGGGCCATCCGCTGGAGGCCACGGTGGAGAAAAGGGAGTCCGGCTACCCCACACAGCCGGAATATCTGATCACGCTGGCCCATCCGGTGACGAAGGTGAAGTACGTGGAGCTTTCGGAGGATATCGCCAAGGGTCAGAGAGTGGAAGGATTCCGGGTGGAGGCTATGTTCCCGGACGGAAATCAATTTCCTCTCTTTCAGGGAACCACCATCGGCAATCGTAAGATCTGCGTCCTGACGGATCCCTTTGCGGAGCAGAACAAGTTGATCGACGACAGCGGAGACAAGATCGATAGGCTGGTGGTAAAAGTGACGGCGGCCAGAGATGAGGTGTTTTTGAAGGATATTCGGATTTTCTAGGGTATGTCGGAGAGCTGGACTGTAAGGCTGTGAGACGGGGTAATGTTCTCTGCAGGACTTGGAAGAGAGCAAAATATCAGATATAAATAAAAAATTGCCGCACCGAAGCTGTAAAAATAAGGTGCGGCAGTTTTTTATGGAATAATACCGAAACAGAAGGGCTCTGTTTCGGCTTCTGATTCCATGTGCGCCAAAGCGCACAAATTTATGGAATAATATTGAAACACAAGGGGCATTGTTTCCACTGTATCAGAGGGCAGAAAAGGAAGCCGTTTTCCCGTCGGAGAAGATGGCAAGAATCCTCTTCCCGTCAGCGGCGGGGCAGGTGATCTCAAAGCTGTGGGGCGTGACGCTGAGACTGTAGGGAAGATCCGCCACGGTCTTGTTGGCCTCGCAGGGGCTGAGTCTGTCAAGAACCTCCTTTAAGGCGTCGAGGCTGTCGGTATAGCAGCCCTTTTCGTCCAAATGGGCTTGCTGAGCATAATAAAGCTTCCGAAGCTCCCATTTGCGCAGTTCGTCCTCCGGGATGGCAAAATCCTTGGAGCTCTTGGGTTCGTCGGTAAAGAAGAGGAATGCCCACAGCTCCGGATAGTGAATGTTGACTACTCCCGTGGGAGCCCATACCCAGTTATCCTCCGGCAGAGGTCTGCCGGTGTCTTTGTTCAGTCTCTTTTGGAAAGCGCCGCCCACAATATCCACCTTCCACTGTACTCTGGAGAAGTTGACACGGTAATACTCTCCCGGCAGGGGGGGACGGTTCTCTGAAGCGCATTCCTGCAGCGCCGCAAAAGGGATTACCACCTCCACGGACCAGGAACGGTTGTGGGAGCCGGGCTTGCCTAGTTTTCCGTCAATATGTACGGCTGAGCGCATCCCCTTAAGCTCAAGACCGTTCACAGGCTTTCCCTGATCCCTATAGGCCTTGGTGAGGAGCAGATCCCATGTGGTATTCAGGGCGTTCATCTCATATTCAAAATAGGCCTGCGTATCCGAATCAGGATCAATAAAGATCTCAAAATCATTGTCGTGGAAGATTACGCAGTCATGTTCCGTTAAGTTTGCCCAGATTTCGTCTCCCTCCAGAAGAGCTCCGATGTAAAGATTCTCCTTGTCCCAGGCCATCTTTGCCCGAGTGCGGAATCTGGGGGTGGGACGAATGCCGCCCTCGATATCATCAAAGTTTCCGGTGAAGGGAATATTTCTCCAAAATTCCTTTTCCAGATTGCCGTCAAGCTCAAAAGGCTTGTCATTGTACCGGCATGCGTAGACAGGGGGCTGGAACCCCAGCGCCGGAATAGGGATGCGATAACTTGTGCTCATGTCATACCTCTCTTTTCGTGGATTCCTGCAGACCATGCCCTCCGGGGACGCCTGACGCATATCCGGAGCCTGCAAAGGGCTGCTGCAGGTGATAAAGTCTAGCTGCATTATAGCATTTCGGGGGTGGGAAGTAAACCTTTATGGGGAAATTGGATGCCGGCTTTTGGGATAGATTTTTCAGTTGGAATAGCTGTCATAAGCCTTGAAGCGCCGCTGCGGAAATATACAAATTTCATTGAAAGGGGAAGGTATTTTCTGTATAATGGTTCTTGGATAATGGAAAGTTTCCTTTCTTTCTGTTGCAGTTCTTGGACAATGGAGAGTTTCCTTTCTTTCTGTTGCAGTTTTTGGACAATGGAGAGTTTCCTTTCTCTCTAATATAGTTTTTGGACAATAGGAAGTTCCCTTTGAGATGAATAAAGCGCAAGGGCGCAGATAAACAGACGGGAGGCGGCATCATGGAAATTGTGGAGAATCGGGATAGGGTAAAGAAATTCAGAGAGAGGGCCAGGGAGCTGGTGGCCCAGATGACTCTGGAGGAGAAGGTGGAACAGACGGTGCATTATGCGCCGGCAGTGGAGCGGCTGGGGCTGAAAGCCTACAATTGGTGGAACGAGGCGCTTCACGGTGTTGCCAGAGCGGGGGTGGCCACCGTGTTTCCGCAGGCCATCGGTCTAGCCGCCACCTTTGACGAGGAATTCATAGAGAAGGTGGCGGATGCCATCTCCACGGAAGGGCGGGCCAAGTTCAATCTGCAGCAGACGGAGGGAGACAGCGGGATTTATAAGGGTCTCACCTTCTGGTCCCCCAATGTGAATATTTTCCGGGATCCCAGGTGGGGCAGAGGCCATGAGACCTTCGGGGAGGATCCCTATCTGACCTCCCGGATGGGAGTGGGCTTCGTCAAGGGCATTCAGGGCCATGACGAGAATTTCCTGAAGGCTGCTGCCTGCGCCAAGCATATTGCGGTACACAGCGGCCCTGAGGGCATCCGCCACAGCTTCAATGCGGTGGTGGGAAAGCAGGACTTGTATGAAACCTATCTTCCCGCCTTCAAGGCCTGCGTTCAGGAGGGTCATGTGGAGGCTGTCATGGGAGCCTACAACTGCATCAACGGCGTTCCGTGCTGCGGCAATTCTTTGCTGCTGGAGGAGATTCTGCGGGGAGAATGGGGATTTGAGGGCCATGTGGTCAGCGACTGCGGGGCCATCGAGGACTTCCATGCGGGACATCACCTCACGGACACTCCTGCGGAGTCCGCCGCCATGGCCATGAACAACGGCTGTGACTTAAACTGCGGCAATATGTACCTTTACCTAAAGCAGGCAGTGCGGGAGGGGATGGTGGATGAAGGCCGTCTTGATGAGGCTCTTGTGAACCTTTTCACGGCCCGGATGAAGCTGGGCGTGCTGGATAGGAAGGAAGAGAATCCTTATGACAAGATTCCTTACAGCGTGGTGGACAGCGAGGATATGCGGAGACTGAATAGGGAGGCTGCCGCCAGAAGCGTAGTGCTGCTGAAGAATCAGGACGGACTGCTGCCTCTGGATAAGGCTTCCTTGAAGACAGTAGGGATCATCGGCCCCAATGCCAACAACCGCAGGGCGCTGGTGGGAAATTATGAGGGGACAGCATCCAGATATTGGACCATATCGGAAGGGATTCAGGAATATCTGGGAAGTGACGTTCGTGTCATGTTCTCTGAGGGCTGCCATTTATATAAGGACAGAGTGGAGGCCATAGGGAATAGGAACGACAGAATGGCGGAAGTGAGAGGGGTCTGCCAATGCAGCGATGTGGTTATCGTATGCCTTGGGCTGGACGCCAGCCTTGAAGGGGAGCAGGGAGACGCCAACAATGAGTACGGCAGCGGGGACAAGCCGAACCTGAACCTGCCGGGCCTGCAGCAGGAGATTCTGGAGGCGGTGTATGCAAGCGGAAAGCCCACGGTGCTGGTGCTTCTGTCCGGCAGCGCATTGGCGGTGAACTGGGCTGACGAACATATCCCCGCCATTGTGCAGGGATGGTATCCCGGTGCGGAGGGCGGACGGGCCATTGCGGAAATTTTGTTCGGTCAGCGCTGCCCGGAGGGAAAGCTTCCCGTGACCTTTTACCGCTCCCATGAAGAGCTGCCTGATTTCACAGATTATAGTATGAAGGGAAGAACCTACCGCTACATGGCCGGGGAGGCCTTGTACCCCTTCGGTTACGGGTTGTCCTATACGGAATTTTCCTATGGGAAGGTGCAGGAGGATGCCTCCACAATAACCGACGCAGGCGTCACATTGCGGGTTTCAGTAAAAAATATAGGTTCCGTGGCCGGTACAGAGACGGTGCAGGCCTATGTGAAGGTAGAGGGGAAGGACACTCCCAATGCCCAGCTGAAGGGGATCTGCAAGCTTCATTTGATGCCCGGAGAGGAGAGGGAGGCCATGATTCATCTTCCTGCCAAGGCCTTTGGACTCTATGATCAGGAGGGAAAGCTGCAGATTCGGAAGGGTGTGGCAAAGGTGTTTGTAGGAGGTCAGGCGCCGGATACAAGGAGCGAGAAGTTGACGGGGAAAAAGGTGACGGCACTGTCGTTTGAGATTGATGAGCTTGTGTGATGGTATCTGAACCAGAAAATGATGGAACCAGAAAATGATGTGAACCAGAAAATGATGGTATCTGAGGCAGAAAATTTGTGAGAAGGAATAGGCTCTGGGAGGGGTGACTTTTGCGGCAGGCTGTGGTATGATGGGCTCATCATGTATATTAAAGGAGATTTTTCATTATGATGCAGGAATGGTTTAAAAAGGCGAAGTTGGGGATATTCATCCATTACGGCATTTATGCCGTTGGCGATGTCTCGGAGTCCTGGTCCTTCCACAACGGGGCCATTTCCTACGAGGACTACATGAAGCAATGTGAAGGCTTTACGGCTTCCAAGTTCGATGCCAAGGCATGGGCGGAGCTGTTCAAGCGGGCCGGAGCCCAGTATGTGGTGCTGACTTCAAAGCATCATGACGGCGTGGCTCTGTTCGACACCCAGTATTCGGATCTGAGCGTGGTGAAGAAGACCCCTGCGGGCCGGGATCTGATCAAGGAGTACACGGCCGCGGTCCGGGAGGCAGGCATGCGGGTGGGGCTTTATTTCTCACTCATCGACTGGTCCGATCCCCGCTACCGCTCGGTGTATCCCGAGGGGTCCGATCCTAAGAATCATTTAAAGGATGTCTTCGCTACCCCTGCCGGCGGGCCGGAGGATCCGAAGAAGTGGCAGGAGTTTCTGGAATTCAACAACAATCAGATGCGGGAGCTGATGACCAATTACGGCACCATCGACCTATTATGGTTCGACGGGGACTGGGAGCGCAGCGCGAACCAGTGGAAGGCGAAGGAATTCAAGGAGTATCTGCGCTCCATGAATCCCGATGTTCTCGTAAACTCCAGACTGCAGGGCTATGGGGACTACGAGACGCCGGAGCAGGGTATTCCCCTTTACGGCCCCGAGGGCGAGTGGGAGTTCTGCACCACCATCAACAACTCCTGGGGATACCGGCCTTCCGACAATGATTATAAAACCAGCCGTCAGGTGATTAGGATGTTCTGCGACTGCATCACTCTGGGGGGCAGGCTGCTTCTGGACGTGGGCCCCAAGGAGGACGGGACTCTGGATGAGAGACAAGTGAAGGTTCTGGAGGATATGGGCACCTTCATCCGCGACAATGAGGAGGCTGTCTTTAACACGGAAAAGGGCCTGAGCTACAATCAGTATCTGGGGGGCAGCACTCTTTCTCAGGACAAAAAGACCATCTATCTCTTTGTGTATGACAAGCCCTCGGAGTTTCTGTGCGTGAAGGGAATCAAGACACCGGTGAAGCGGGTGAGCGTCCTGCACACGGGAGAGGAGCTCTCGTTTGGTTACACGGGTTCTCTGCCCTGGAGCGGCATTCCGGGCACACTCTGGATCCGCGGGGACAAGATGCAGCTTCATCCCTTGACAACGGTTCTCAAGGTGGAGCTGGAGGGAGAAATTACATACAATCTGGGCCACGGCGAGGTCGTTACCAACAACGACTAAGGTAAAGTGTAAGACAAAATAGAACCTGAAGATATGAGGAAGTTCAAGGAGCGTGTTCGGACGTGGAGTTCGGCACGCTCTTTTTTGCGGGAAATAACACTTTGCCTATGGCTCCTGAAATTTTTTGAATAATAATTGCGCCTGAAAAGGGAATGTGTTATACTTTCTTTAGTCATAAATCAATTTCATTAAGCAGGATGTTCTATTGATCGGCAATATATGCCGTCTGTCTATTATTCTCATGTTCAGAGATTCTCTGCTTAAAATCACGGAAATGTAAGGCAGGGAGCGCTGGAATGTCATGTCCCGGCTCCGGAAAGAGGAAATATGAGGCTTGTCTCTTTAAAAAGCGACTATGCTTTTAGAATGCTGTTTTCCTATGAAAATGTCAGGAGGCAGTTTCTCAGCGATGTATTAGGTATTCCGTTAGGAGAGATACGGCATACCATACTGACGAGCCCTAATCTGTGGGCGCGCTATAAGAAGCAGAAGCAAGGGATTCTGGATGTGCTGATGGAATTGGAGGACGGTACGAAGGCCAATGTGGAAATGCAGGTGCGGCGGCTGGCACATTGGACAAAAAGGCAGCTGTTCTATCTGGCCAAAATGTATACGGAGGATCTGAAGTCGGGAGAAAATTATGATAGGCTCCATAGGTGTGTGAGCATTGCTGTCTTGGACTTCAATGTGACGGACTCTCCCGGATACCATAATTTGTATCGTATGCGTAATGAAAGGGGAGAGGGGATGTCAGATGTGCTGGAGGCCCATGTGATAGAGCTGCGAAAGGAACTGCAGGGGACGGATGCGGTGGACGATTGGATACGCTTGTTCAATGCTGAGAAGGAGGAGGACTTAAGTATGATCAAGACAAAAAGCGTGGGTATGCTGGAGGCTATTGAGGCATTGAGGGAAATGAGTCTCACTAAGGCCATGCGCTATCGGCACGAGATGAACCTGAAGCTCAGGCGGGACCGCAAGGCGGAGGATGAGTATGTAAGGGAGTGCGGAAGAAATGAAGGAAAGGCAGAGGGAAAGGCCGAGTATATCTTGTTGCTGCTTGATAATATGGATGATGTTGAGGAGGTTTCCTATACAAAAGGGAGCCATGGCACGGAAAATGGCAAATCTGCAGAAAAAGGGTACCCAGTGGGGAAGGATTGTTCCATGGAGGAGCTGCGGAGGACGATCATGGCTGAGAAAGACTTAAAGGTTCTTAACGGTTGGTTCGAGGCTGCCCTCAGGGCGAAAAGCGTGAAGGATTTCCGAAGGGATTGCCGCTTATAGGCGCGGCGGAGTCCTCAGGAAAGACTGATATGAAATAAAACCGGTGGGACGCAGGTGAAAGAGGGGATAAATAGGGGGATTTTGTGGGACTTTGTGGAAAAATACAGAAAACCTCAAAAATCCATAAGGTTATCCCTCAAAAGCAGGCATAGTTAACAAATGATAAAAACTCCACATAAACATTTTTAACAAAAAATAAAGTCTTTATTAAAAAATCAGTTGACAAAATGCTAAACTGGGGATATTATTTATATAATCTTAATAAAAATATTTTATTTTTATTAGGATTTGTTGTGGAAACACTCAAATTGTAAAAGGAGGATTATGCATGAGAAAGAAATTGGCAACAAAAATCTGTGCCATTGTCATGACAGCGGCAATGGTGGCAAGCATGGCAGGTTGCGGCGATGACAGTGGCGACAACAGTCAGGCAAGCACCCCCGGCAGCAGTGAAGCCGGAGACCCCGGGCAGGAGTCAGGGGGGGCAGATAGTCAGGAGAGCGAGGCTCCTGATGACTCTCAGGAAGAGGAAGAAACCTATGATTTTGGCGGAGCTGTAGTTCGCGTACAGGGCGGGTCCTTCAATGCTCTGGACGAGGAGAACAAGCTGGATGACAAGGGCAATGTAAAGAGCGATTATACCAAGAAGAGGGATATCGCGGACCAGCTTGAGCAGAAGTACAACATCAAGATTGAGTACGCGAAGCTGAACACCGACGGATATGACGAGATTTCGGCAGTTGTGACGCCCATTACCAACGGCGAGGCTCATGCGGACATCTTCTGCGGAAGAGAAAGCGTTATGATCGGCGCAAGAGAGTATTTGGCGGATATCACCGCAGATGTGGATCAGCTGGAGATCGGTTCCACCTACATAGAGCCCGGCACCTTCGGCGGAAAAGTGCTTGGATGGACCTATGACGACATGGGCAATGCTTATGTTCTTGCTTACAGCCGTTCTTACCTGAAGAGCATCGGTATGGAGAAGACTCCTACGGACATGTTCATGGAAGGCAAGTGGGATTATGACAGCTGCCGCACCTATCTGAGCGATTTGAAGGCTAAGCTGCCCGATGGCACTTATCCCATCTCGGTTCATCCCAATCATTGGAGCAGCATGGGACCTGCAGCCAACGGCGTGGTTCGGGTTGACTCCGATTCAAATGTGAATTTCCTGGAGCAGGGCTATATATCGGCAATGGAGTTCTATCGTTCCCTTGTTGTAGACCAGCTGGCCGGACAGACCGAAATCAAAGAGATTACGGAGACGGGCGGAATCTCTTTGGATATCCCTTACGGCACGGGTGACATGAGCGGAAAGGCCGGTGAGCCTGGCAAGTATGTGTTGACTATGGTCGAGGCATGGCAGTTTGAGGATGTACTGAAGAAGACCGAGGACTGGGGCATCGTTCCCTTCCCTTGGGATCCCGCGCTGGTTACCTGCACGGGCGACTATACCACTCTCAGCGACAATTACTTGATTCCCCAGTCTCTGTGGACCAACGTGATGGTTCCCAAGGCTGAGTATAGGGGAGAGGGAGCAAAGACTATTCCTGACATCGTCCTTCACAAGATCGCAAGCGATTTCTACGCAATGGATAACCCTAACGGCGGCAAAGTAAGGCATGAGGAGTGGCTGGCCGAGTCCAAGGGCGAGACCTATGTGAATAGGGGCTATAATCCTGATGATCCCGGCAAGTTTACCAACGAGCAGGATATCGAGATATCCAGCTGGATGCACAGCAGGAGCGGCTGCGACTGGGGATGGGGCTTCAACGACAATGGAATCGCTAAGGTATTCAGATGTGCCCAGTATATCATTTCAGGCCATCAGGATGCCAGAACTGCCGGTGAGAGCTTTGTGAACGAGGCCAATGAGAACCTGAAGCAGATGGGCCTGAAATAAGCTTTTATGTTATAAACGTAGTATATTGATTGCGCTGTGTGGCTGTGGATTCTATGCAAATAGGGGCGCAGCCACATACTATTTAGATATGAAAGGGCTGATGGGGTGAAAAAGAAAAAAAACAAAACCCGCATTCGCAATATATGCATTCTGGCTGCATTGGTTGTCGTAGCGATTGTCGCGTATAAGCTTGCGGCAAGCGACGAATATGCAGGAACCAGAGATACGGTTCTGGCGAAGTACCTCAGCTACGAGGATGCGTCCGCCGTTACCTATGACGCTTATCTTTCCCGCCATGCCAAGGAGTATGTGTCAGATCAGGCCGATCAGATTGTCCTGAAGGCCTCCCAGTACTCCGAGACGGACATGAAGGGGCTCAAGGAAGAGGGCGGCATCGTATGGACGCAGGATGAAGGCTCTATTTCTTATGACTTCAATGTAGCGGAGGCAGGTCTGTATTATATTCAGCTTACATATTATACGGACGTCTCCAGCACACAGACTATATTGCGCAATGTGTATGTAAATGGGGAAATACCTTTTGACGATTGTGAGGATATCAGCATCGACCGTCTCTGGGTGGACGACAACAAGAATTGGCTCATGAATACCAAGGGTAATCAGGCCGCGCCTACTCAGGTGCAGGAGCAGGGGCCCGGTCAGGCCTATATTGATTCCAATGACAGCGACACAGTGGGGAATTATATGTTCTATTTCCAGAAGGGAAAGAACACGGTCACGCTGGAGTCCAAGCAGTCCATTCTGGGAATCGGAGAAATCGCTCTGGTCCCTGCATCGGAGCTGCTTTCCTATGACAAGTATCTGACATTGTATAGGGAAGAGAAGGATGCGGAGATTATCAGCGCCAACAATGTTGCGGACGGCGCCATCATTGTTCAGGCAGAGGATGCTGCGGTGAAATCCAGCTCATCCCTTTCTCCGAACAATGACCGTACTTCTGTGAAGACACAGCCCTACCATGCCTCCAATATCGTGTACAATACCATCGGCGGCAAGAGCTGGGCATCGGCAGGCCAGAATATTTCATGGAAAGTAAATACGGACCGGGCGGGCTTGTACAAGATAGGCGTTCGCTTCAAGCAGTACCTGAACAGGGGCTTCTATTCCGCCCGCAGCCTTACCATCAATGGACAGACTCCCTTTACGGAGGCCGCCGAGATCAGGTTCGCCTATGGGCCGGACTGGCAGACGGCTTATCTGGGCGGAGATGAGGGCGATTACTACTTCTATCTGGAAAAAGGCGAGAATACCATCACCATGACGGCTACTCTGGGTGAGCTGGCGGAGGCAGTGGATCAGGTCAGCACCAGTGTGGACAATCTGAACAAGCTCTACAGAGAGCTCACCGCAGTTACCGGAACCGAGCCGGATCAGTACAGAGACTATCATATTACCACATATGTGTCTAATATGCAGGAGGTTCTGGAGGTGGAGTACACCAGACTCAACGCCGTGGTGGGAATGTTCGGAGAGACCATGGAGTCCTCCAATAAGACTTCGGGTATCGTGGATATGATGAATTCCATGATCAAGCTGATCAAGAAGCCTGATGATGTGGCTAAGTATTTGAAAGACTTCAACTCCAAGCTTTCCGCTCTGGGCGAGTGGGTGAACAATATCAACAATCTGCCTCTGGAGCTGGATTATCTGATGGTGGCCGGAGACGGATATTCCCTTCCCAAGGCTAACGGCGGCTTCTTTGCCAACATGGTTCACAGCTGGAAGGCCTTCATAGGCTCCTTCACCAATGACTTCAAGGTGCATGCAGGGGGAGGAGACGGCCAGAAGAAGGAGCAGCTCACCGTATGGGTTGCCACTGATACCAGGGCGCAGTACGATATCATCCAGAAGATGATTAATGCCCGTGTGGAGGATACGAACTATGAAGTGAATCTGAGCATGGTGGGCGGCGACACAGTGCTTCCTGCTACCGTGGCAGGAGAGGGTCCCGACGTGGTGCTTCACTCCAGCTACAGCTCTCCCAACAACTTCGCATACCGCAACGCGGCCTACGATTTGACCCAGTTCAGTGATTTCGAGGAGATCTTCAAGCGTTTCCCTGCGGACACCAAAGCGTTTCTGGAGTACGAGGGCGGCGTCTATGGTCTGCCGGATCAGCTGAGCTTCCCGGTGATGATCTATAGGACGGACATCATGAACGATATGGGTCTGGAAGTTCCGGAGACCTGGGAGGATCTGATCGGGATCATCCCTTATCTGGAAGCGGACAACATGAGCGTGTATCTGGCAAGCAACGAGTACAATACTCTGGGCGGAGGAACAAGCTCCACAACCGTTCCCGTGAACGCCATCTTCCTTTCCATGTTGTATCAGCAGGGATATGAACTCTATAATTCGGAGCATACCGGTATCCTTCTGGATCAGGTGGAGCTGATGGAGGTGTTCAAGGGCTGGACAGAGTATTATACCAATCAGGGACTGAATTATTCTATCAACTTGTCCACCAGATTCCGCACGGGAGAGACTCCTCTGGCGGTGGTGGATTATACCTATGTGAATACATTGAACGTGTCCGCACCGGAGATAGCCGGCAAGTGGTCCATCGCCAGAATGCCGGGCACCAGAAGGGCGGACGGCAGCGTGGATCATTCTGCGGCATGCATGATCGCTACCTGCTTCATCGTGTCCTCTACGGTGGAGAAGGACGGCATGGCGGAGGAGGCCTGGGATTTCCTGAAATGGTGGACCAGCGAGGAGACACAGGTGAATTATTCCACCGAGCTGAAGGCGGAGAACGGCGAAGCTGCAGAGTTCCCTGTAGCCAATGTGAAGGCTATCGAGAACGGCGGCTTGAAGACAGAATTTAAGGAAGTGGTGCTGTCTCTGTTAGACGATCTGCGGGCGGAGCCTCAGATTCCCGGTGGCTATGTCACGGGGCGCGTGATCAGAAACGCATTCACCTCAGTTGTAACTGACAATAAGGAACCGGTGGATACATTGTACATCATGCTGGACGAGATCAGCAGGGAAATCACCAGCAAGCGCATCGAGTTCGGTCTGGACACGGCAGAATAGGAGGGGAGAGATGGCTGCTAGTAAGATATCTTTTAAAAGAAGGGCCCAACTGACCCTGAGAGACATGAAGCGCGCGATCCCTCTGTACATCATGATTGCCCCATTCATGTTGCTGTTTTTCGTATTTGTCGTATACCCTGTGCTGAAGGCCATGTGGTTCAGCTTCACTGACTACAATGTGCTGGAGAAAGCCAATTTTGTAGGGCTGCGTAATTACCAGAAGCTGTTTCTGGAGGATAAGACCTTTATCACTGCAATCAAGAATACCTTCATCATCGCGGTGATCGTGGGTCCCGGAGGCTATATTATGTCCTATCTGCTGGCATGGATGATCAATGAGCTTCCCCACAAGGTAGGTACGGTGCTGACGGTGATTTTCTACGCGCCCAGCATGGCAGGAGCTGCAGTCTACTCCGTGTTCGCCATGATCTTTTCTAACGACAGCAACGGCTATCTGAACGCCTTCCTGCGCAATCTGGGAGTGAACGAGGCCATTAAGTGGCTGTCGGATTCAAAATATGTAATGGTTGTTGTTGTTCTGGCGTCTCTGTGGATGAGCATGGGTGTAGGCTTCCTATCCTTCGTAGCCGGTATCAAGGGCGTGGATGAGGCCCAGTACGAGGCGGGAGCCATAGACGGCATCCGCAACCGCTGGCAGGAGCTGTGGTACATCACGCTTCCCAACATGAAGCCCCAGCTTCTCTTCGGCGCAGTTATGACGATTACCGGCTCTTTGTCCGTAGGCGCTGTAGGTGATGCTCTTGTAGGCTTCCCCAGCCCCAACTATGCGACCCATACCATCGTCAACCATCTGAACGACTATGGTTCGATCCGTATGGAGATGGGTTACGCCTCGGCAATCGCCGTAATCCTGTTCCTGGTTATGATCCTATGCAACGGCCTGATCCAGAAGCTGCTGCGCAAGGTCGGAACCTGATCAGAGGGAGGAAGGGTAAATATGGAAATATTAAAAAGACTGTATTATAAGCGTTTAAAGAAAAAAAATTCCATGAAGGATTTTGCTCCCTCCGTCAAGAAATCCAAAAGAAGCTTCTGGGGAAATGTGATCCTTGGGCTGTTCCTTTTGGCGATGGCTGTTGCCTTCTTCTTTCCGGTGCTGTACATGGTGAGCCAGTCCTTAAAGCCTATGAACGAAATGTTCATCTTCCCGCCGAAGATCATGGTGCAGAACCCTACTTTTGATAATTACCGCGACTTCGTGAACGTGTTGGCGAATACGATGGTGCCGGTGACGAGGTCATTGTTCAACTCGCTGTTTGTAGTGGTGATCGGTTCTATAGGGCATATACTGCTGGCTTCGCTGTGCGCTTACCCGCTGGCGAAATATAAGTTCCCGGGCTCGAAGTTCTTTAACCAGATCATCGTGTATTCCCTGATGTTCAACGCATCGGTTACGGCGATTCCCAACTTCCTGACCATTGCGGGACTGGGGATGCTGGATACCCAGTGGGCCATCATCGTGCCCGGCCTTGCATCCACACTGGGCTTATACCTGATGAAGAATTTCATGGAGCAGATTCCGGACAGCCTGATGGAGGCGGCCCAGATCGACGGTGCAGGCTATGCCCGCATCCATTTCACGATCGTCATGCCGGTGGTGAAGCCGGCGCTGGTGACGGCGTTCATCATGGTGTTTCAGGCATTCTGGACCAATACGGGCGCAAACTTTATTTATACGGAATCACAGAAGGGTTTTGCCTATGTGGTAGGTCAGCTGGCAAGCGGCAAGGTGGCCGGCGTGGGAGCTTCTTTTGTAGGAATCTCGTCTGCGTCCTCGGTGCTTATGTTTGCCGTACCGCTGGTTGTTTTCCTGATCATGCAGAACAACGTGGTATCTACGATGGCAACATCCGGCATGAAAGAATAAGAGGTGGCGTATGCAGAAATCAAGAAAGATTTGGAGTAGGTACCTTGCTGGACTTGCTCTTGTACTATGTGCCATCCTTGGATTTGGCACGGTGTCCTATGCGGCGGAGTCTTATTCCTATGACATCTGGGGCAATGTGGTTGCCGCACCCGCTGCATATGAGCTGGAACGGACGGTTTACGCATCGGATCTGGGTGCGGAGAACTTTTCAACCGTTTCCGGCGTGTTCTATCGGAACGACAAGATATATATCATTCAGAAGGGCTGCATTATCATTGCCGACAAGAGCTTTGAGAATTTCAGCTACATCACGGAATATACGAGAGAGGACGGGACCAAAAGCGCCGTCAGCGCTCCTACAGGGATCTATGTGACGGAGGAGGAACATATCTATATCTGTGAGCAGGCTGCCGGAGAGATCGTAGAGTTCGATGAGAACGGCAAGTATGTGCGGGCTCTGGGGGATCCCCACTGTACCGGATTAGAGATGGAGTATCATCCCAGCAGGCTGGTGGTGGACAGTGTGGGACGAATCTACGTCCTTGTCCAGAACTGTTACGAGGGTCTGGCGGAGCTGGATCCCGAGGGGAATTTCAATCGTTATGTAGGCGCTACGGAGGTTACCTTCAGTCTGGCAGATCTGTTCTGGCGCAGCATTGCTACGGAAGCCCAGAAGGCTGCCAGCGCTTTGTGGCTGCCTACCACCTACAGCGGTGTGGCTATAGACAAGGACGGCTTTATTTTCGCCTGTCTGGCGGACATGACATCGAGTAATCCCGTGAGAAAGCTGAATTCCTCCGGGAAGGATATCCTGACGGTGGGCGAGTTCGAGATTCCGCCCATGGGTGACTATGAGAACGGGAAATCCCTTTCCAGTCTCAACAGTATTGCCGTGGCTGATGACGGGAGATTCGCGGTTATGGATACCGTCAGCCTCAGGATTTTTGTCTATAGCCCTGACGGTTATCTGCTTTATGAGGTCGCCGGGTCAGGCAGCAAAGAGGGTCTGCTGAACTCTCCCTCCGGCTTCTGCTTTATGGACGATAAGATTATCGTGGTGGATTCCGTGTACCAGTCGGTTGAAATCTTTGCCCCCACTACCTACGGGGCGCTGATCAACGCCGGTCTGAAGGCCCAGTCGGAATATGACTATGAGACGGCTGCGGGCTATTGGCAGCAGGTACTGGATATCAACAACAATTTCTATTATGCGAATCTGGGTTTGGGCAAGCATCAGCTGCGGGCCGGAGAATATGAGGCGGCGCAGGAGAATTTCTACCGGGGCGGCGATAGGTCATATTATTCCAATGCCTATGAACAAGTATCCAGCGAGTGGATGAACCGGAATTTCGGCCTGATCATCGGGATTATCGTTGCCCTGCTGGTTCTGCTGGTGGCATGGAAGGTCTACAAGAAGTTCTGGCGCAAGGAGCCTAAGGACACGAAATTCAATAGGTTCTGGAAGAAGGTGAAGTTCACCTTGTTCAAATGGCCGGGCTATGTGCTGTCCAGTCCCTTTAAGGCTTTTGACGATGTAAAGTATTATGATGACGGATCACTTGTATTTAGTGTCGTGGTTATCTTTCTGTTCGGCTGGATCAATCTGATCAAGTATCGGTATACAGGCTTTTTAGTAAGCTTCGTGGACATTAACAATGTGAATGTTCCCCTGATCGTGGGCAGCACAATCCTTCCCTATGTGGCATTCATCGTAGGCAACTGGGCGGTGGGCGTTCTGCTTTCAGGTAAGGGTAAGATCGTGCATATCACCAAGGTGGTGGGATATTCTCTGTATCCCGCGTGCTGGCTGTATCTGGCAGGAACGATTCTCTCCAATTTTGTGACGGAGAACGAGGCGGTTCTGGTAAGCGCGCTGTTCACCTTCGGTATGGTGCTGTTCTTCTTTTACATGTTTATCGGGACAATCATGGTGAACCAGTATACCTTTACCAAGAATGTGGCTACATTGCTTCTGTCGTTGGTGGCCATGCTGATCGTATGCTTCGTGCTGATGCTGTTCGCCACGCTGCTGGCTCAGTTTGTGAATGACTGGATGCAGATCATCAGAGAGATATTCTTGGTACTATAGGAGGGAGGCGAAGAGAATGAAAAAGAAAAAAATCTTTACCTATGCCGCATTGGCCGGCCTTTGCCTTGCTTTCCTGGGAGGCTGCGGATCCAAAGGCGATACCGATGTAGTTGAGGAATCCAGTTATTGGGACACCCAGCAGTTCGACACCTTCAGCGGAACCGATTTTGTGAAGGTGGCTGAGAGCGGCAAGATGGAGCTTCTGCTGAATCCCTCCACCGGAACCATCCGCTGGCGGGACACCTCCACCGGCGTTTATCAGGACAGCAATATGAGCCATGACGAGAGCGGCATGAACTTGTCCGACATGCAACAGTCCGATCTGGTGGTAAGGTATTTTTCCGGAGATAAAAAGGCCAACGGAACCTACAACAGTGTAGGTAGTTATGACTCCTATAGTATGTGTTCCAGCCGGGAACAGCTGGCCTATCAGAAGATAGACAACGGAGTCCGGGTGCTCTATTCTCTGGGAAATGACGATATGACCTATAAGAATTTCCCTCCCCAGCTTTCGGAGGAAAGAATGCAGGAGCTGGTGCTGCAGTATCTGGACGATTCCCAACGGGATGCGCTGGAGCGGAGCTATTATACTCAGCTGAGCACCGGGGAGTGGGTTCGGAACGCCGCCAGCGGCAGCGTGATGAGTCAGCTGGCAGTGAAGCAGCTTTACAATATCTTCTACGAAGTGGGACATTATACGGAGGATGAGCTGTATGCGGATCTGGAGACCTATGAAGTGCCTGCGGACGACTATCCCAGCAATCTGACGATCAAGGTTCCGGTGGACTATCGGCTGGACGGCGAGGAGCTGGTGGTGAGCGTGGACACATCTCTGATGGAGTCCGGTAAGGATCATCCCATCAGTCAGCTGGTGCTGCTGCCTTATTTCCTGACCTCGGATCCTGCGCAGGAGGCGGAGGACGGATATATGTTCCTTCCTGACGACAGCGGCGCACTGATCTATCTGGACAGCACTAAGACCAGAGAGTATCATTATGTGGGAACCTATTATAATGGGGATCAGCTTGTGAACGCCCATACCTACAGCAGCGTGGATAACCATCTGATGCTTCCGGTGTTTGGCATGAAGAGCTCTTCCAGCACGATTTTCGGCGTTATCGAGGAGGGCGCGGAGGTGGCGTCCATGGACGCTTATGTACAGGGGACGGACAATGGGGAGCCCTTTGCCAAGATGAGGCTGTCCTTCGATATTCAGACCCAGCAGATCATTGCCTCCGGGGCAAAGAACGCCAGCGGCGCGTTCGTCATGTATAGAGTTTCCGACGATATCTATGACGACCCTATCACCATTCGCTATTTCTGGCTGGGTGAGGGTGCGGATTATCTGGACATGGCCAACTGCTATGCCGGTTATCTGGAGGAGAAGGGCATTCTGCAGAAGGAATCGCCGGAGGATGCGGCGCCCTTCTATGTGGAGCTTCTGGGCAGCACCGACAAAACCAAGTATATGCTGGGAATTCCTTATGAGGGAACTCAGGTCCTGACAACATTCGATCAGGCGGAGGAGATCCTGCAGGATTTGACAAATGACGGAATCCAGAACATCAAGCTGATCTACAGCGGCATGGTGAACGGGGGTATGAACCAGCGATCTCTTGCGTCGGGAGTCAAGTTCGTGTCCGGCATGGGAGGAAAGTCCGGCTTCAAGAGCCTGAAATCCTATGCGGATTCCGTAGGGGCGCAGATCTTTCCGAACCTGCAGCTGCAGACCGCAAATACCAAAACGAAATTGAGCAATGAGATGTCCGCATGGAGCATCGTCAATGAGCGGGGACGGGTCTATACCTTCGATCCGGTGAAGCATGAGGTAAATACTCTGGAGGATGAGAAATATCCCTTGTATCTGGTAAATCCATATTATCTGGACAAATACTTTAGCAAGGTAAAGAAGTCCTATTCCAGCAAGATTGGTCTGGACTCCATGGCTTCCAGCGATCTGTTTACCTTTGTCTCCACCACCTATCAGGGTACACATGCCTCGCCCTCCACGGGCAGCGAGCTGATGAAGACCGCAGCGGCGGGTCTGGCGGACGGGATGCAGCTGATGCTGAGCAATCCTATCAGTGAAGCCTATGCCTACAGTAAGTACCTGACGGACATTCCCATGACGGACAGCGGCATGAGGGTGCTGGATGCATCCATACCCTTCACGGGGATGGTGCTGGACGGCTATAAGCTGTATTCCTCCGAGTCCCTGAACAAGGAGAGCACGGACGTGTACGTGAACTTCATGCGTGTCCTTGAGAGCAACGGTGTGCCCAAGTTCACATTTATGTACGAGGACAGCTATCTGCTGTCGGGAACGGAGCAGGAGAACTTCTTTGCCGTTGACTACAGCTACTGGAAGGACAGAATCAGTGCGTATTACGAGGAATACAAGCAGTTTTATAATGCGGTCAAGGGCGCTACGATCACCGGTCATGAGCTGTACGAGCGCAATGACAAGCTCCGCATAGTGACTTATTCCAACGGGGTCAAGGTTTATTTCAACTACAGCGACCTTGAGGAAAATATCGGCGGGGTGACGGTGCCGGCTTTCGGCTATATAGTAAAGTAAAGGAGGAGTTAAGATGAAAAAAGATAAGAAAACGGCAGCGCCGAAGCCGGGTCTATCGTGGTACAAGAGAATGGACTTCTCCAAAAAGACGGCGCTGTGGGGAATGATCTTCCTGCTTCCCTGGCTCATCGGTCTGATCTTTTTCTTCCTCAGACCTTTGATCAATACAGTTTGGTATTCGCTGTGCAGTATGCAGATGGAGAACGGCAAGTTTGTGGGAACCTTTAACGGCATCGAGAACTTTAAATGGGTGCTGGGAGTCAATGCGCACTACAACAGAATGATTACAACGGCATTGACGGATATGCTCAAAGCAGTTCCTTTCCAGATCTTTCTGGCGCTGTTTATCGCCATTCTGCTGAACGGAGAATATAGAGGAAGAGGAATTTTCCGGGCGATTTTTGTTATTCCCATCATACTGGCTACCGGTGTGGCCACCTTCAAGCTGAGGGAGGCATCTCTGACGGCGGTGGCGGTAGAGTCTGTCATGGATATGAAATGGCTGGAGAATCTGGTCATCAATTCCGGTATCCCGGCGGAGCTCACCTCGCTGCTGGTCACCTACGTAAACGATATCTTTACCGTGGTAACCACCTGCGGCGTACAAGTGCTGCTGTTCCTATCGGGCCTGCAGGCCATCTCCCCCACCTTGTACGAGGTGGCGAAGATGGAGGGCTGTACTCAGTTCGAGACCTTCTGTAAGATTACGCTGCCCATGGTGTCCCCTACCATTCTGGTATGCCTTGTATACAGTATCGCTGAGTCCTTTGCCAGTGCGGAAGTGCCCTATAATGATACCACTATTAGGCTTACCGCCTATATCAGACAGATAACTTTCAACGGAGCCTCTGAGTACTTTGGGTACGGCGCAGCCATGAGCTTAATCTACTTTGTCGTAACACTGGTCGTTATCGGCGTGATCTGTGGCATCGTGTCAAAGGGGGTGTTCTACTATGACTAAATTAAGCAGAAAAGAGAGAATGCAGAAGGCCGAGGAAATGGCGGGCATTAGTTTCTGGGTCGATCTCCGAAAGGGACGTCTCACCAAGTACGCCATCCAGAAGCAGGTGAAGCACATTCTTTCAATGATCTTCCGGTATGTGATACTGATCTGCCTGAGCTTTGTGGTCATTACCCCTTTGTGGAATCTGATCAGGGATGGCTTCACGGCTCCGGCCGTGCTGGGGGACAAATCCACTACCTGGATTCCACAGCAGTTTTCCAGCATCTTTATGGACATAGCCAGATCCAAGAGCCTGATGGATTACTGGCCCAGCCTGGCCTACTCGCTGTTCAATACATTTATACTGACCTTTTTGCAGGTGCTTACTACGGGGCTGGCGGCTTATTCCTTCGCAAGGCTGAAGTTCAAGGGCAGCGGTATCTTGTTCTTCTGCGTGGTGCTGACCATTGTGGTGCCCAGCGATTCCATCATGCTGGCCCAGTATGCAGCCTTCCGTAACTTTGATATTTTCGGCCTCATCGGCCTGATCAACGGAACCGGCGTAGGGCTGAACCTGATCGACAAGCCCATCTCCCAGTATATCCTTGCAGCGTCCGGTATGGGTGTGAAGAGCGGCTTGTACATTTACTTCATGCGCCAGGCCGTGAGAGGACTGCCGATCTCGGTAGAGGAGGCGGCCCATGTGGACGGCGCAGGATTCCTGAGGACCTTCTTCAGCATTGTGGTTCCCAGTATGTCCGGCTCCATCCTGACGGTTTCCGTTCTGAGCTTCCTCTGGAACTATACGGATACCTACTATACCGGCCTTCTGAACCGCAATACGCACCATCTTGCTTACCAGTATTCCCAGCTTCAGGGCAATGTCCGCTGGGGCATAGAGACAGCGGCAAAGGCGAATAAGGATTGGATCACGGTGATCAATGCCAGCGATCCCTTTATGCAGACAGCCGTGATCTCGTCTTGTGCCATTCTGGTAGTGGTGCCTCTGCTGATCATGTATGCATTCGTGCAGAAGCGTTTCGTTCAGGGCGCGGCTCGAAGCGGACTGGGAGGAGATTGATCCTTGTATCGGTTTCGCGGAGGGAATGGCGGGCAGGGCCTGCCTGATCTGAAGGATGTTTTAAGAACTGCATATTCTGTGGTTCAAAATGGAAGCTTCCCCTTAAGCGGAGCGTTCCATGGAACGATATGATGAAGGGCGGTGTCGGGAAGCCGGCACCGCCCTTTTTAGAACTCGTGGATATTCGTATGTTACCGTTCATGCTTTCAGGAGCACCGTTTGCGTATCAGGGCTTCAAAGAGGAGCGAAGAGGTGCTATAATAAAAAAGTGGGAAAAAGGCTTCTTTGGCTAAGGCAGTCAGTAGGGACCCATTGGCCGGGGAAGGCGGCACACATGCATTATAAGATCCAGAGCAAGAGGGGAATTAAATAGGAGGTAGATATAATGAGCAAGATTATTGGAAAATCGCTGCCGGGTATGCCCTGGCAGGAGAGGCCGGAGGGGTGCGAGCGCCCTATATGGCGCTATTCGGAGAATCCCATCATCGGAAGACATGAGATTCCCATTGCAAACAGTATCTTCAACAGCGCAGTAGTGCCTTTCGGGGACGGTTATGCAGGAGTATTCCGGTGTGATAGTCTTTCTGTGAGCATGGACATCTTTGCAGGCTTCAGCAAGGACGCCGTTCATTGGGAGATCAATCATGAGCCCGTGACCTTCATGGGGGAGGACGGGGAGGTGACCAAGAGGGAGTACCGTTACGACCCCAGAGTGACATGGATAGAGGATCGGTATTACATAACCTGGTGCAACGGCTACCACGGCCCTACCATCGGCGTGGCTTACACCTATGATTTCAAGGAGTTTCATCAGCTGGAGAACGCGTTCCTTCCCTGCAACAGAAACGGTGTGCTGTTCCCCAGAAAGATCAACGGGAAATATATGATGCTGTCAAGACCCAGCGACAACGGACATACTCCCTTCGGTGATATCTTCCTGAGCCAGAGCCCTGACATGGAGTACTGGGGACACCATAGGTTTGTCATGGGCACGGTGCCGGGAGACCTTTCCGCATGGCAGTCCATGAAGATTGGGCCGGGCCCCTGCCCTATCGAGACGGACGAGGGCTGGATTCTGATCTATCACGGCGTACTTCGGACCTGCAGCGGCTATGTGTACCGTATGGGATGCGCTCTGCTGGATCTGGAGGAGCCCTGGAAGGTGAAGATGCGCTCCAGATATTATCTGCTTGCTCCTGAGATGATCTATGAGCAGGCCGGGGACGTTCCCAACGTGGTGTTCCCCTGCGCGGCGCTGACAGATGCGGATACAGGCCGTATCGCGGTCTACTATGGCTGTGCGGATACCGTGACAGGTCTGGCGTTCACTACCGTTGACAATCTTATGGACTGGATGAAGAAATATCCGATGCCTGTATAAAGCGGGGCTGAAGTCGTTTATAAAAGAGAAGAACTTCCGCTTGGAAAAGGAATATCCACATAGAAAAATATCCGTTAGAAGAAGGAATCTTCATGCAGTAAAAAGGCTGCCAATAGGACATTTAAGCTGAAATATCCTTGGCAGCCCTTTTTGTATAAAAGCCCCGCAGGCAGCGGGACGAATGCGCCGTATATCTGTGGCTACTGCGTATGCTGTCTGTGGGAGAAATAAAGATGGAAAATAGGAGAAGCAGGCGATGTTTTCAGAATCGTATAACAGCGAGATACAGGAATATTTTCATAGGCAGATGGCTCTGCTGAATGACAGAAGAGAGGAATTGAGACGGAAAGAGACAGGATTGCCGGATGCGGATGGTAGATTGCCACATTTATGCCGGGAGCTTCTGGAGCAAAAAATTGAGGAGATCGAGGATACCTTAAAGAGATGTACCAAGGACGAGGCGGAGGCGCTGCAGTTTCTGTACAGCGCCATGCCTCTCAGCGACATGCTGGATTATCCGGCTGCAGTGTACCTTTCCTTTGCCAGACACGGAGTTTTCCTCTGGCAGGAAGGACCCTTTGCGGGCAAGGTTCCCGAGAAGATTTTTGCCAACTATGTACTGCATTATAGGGTTCACAATGAGGATATTTCTGACAACAGAAGGTTCTTCTATGATAGGCTGAAGGGGCAGATAGCAGGGAAAAACATGTATGATGCGACTCTGGAGGCCAATTTCTGGTGCGCAGGGATGTCTACCTATCGCACCACGTTTATGCGAACCCAGAGTCCCCTGACCGTGTACAAAACGGGCATAGGGCGCTGCGGGGAGGGAGCTCCCTTCGCCTGCACGGCCTTCCGCAGCATCGGAATACCGGCCAGACAGGTGGCTACTCCCTGGTGGGCGCACTGTGACGACAATCATGCCTGGGTAGAGGCATGGTGTGATGGAAAGTGGCATTTTCTGGGAGGCGGCGAGTGTGAGAGCCGTCTGGACAAGGCATGGTTCAAGGGACCTGCCGCCCGGGCTATGATGATCAATTCCCGGTGGTTCGGGAAAGATAAGCCGGAGGAGTCGGTGGCGGGAAGGCCCGATATGTCTGCAAAAGTAAATCAGCTGAATCTTTATGCGGACACCTGCTGGCTGAAGGTAAAGGTGCTTGACTCTCAGGGCAGTCCCGTGCCGGGAGCGAAGGTGGACTTCTGTCTGCTGAATTACGGGAGGTTTGGCAGCATGGCCACGCTTGTGACGGGAGGAGAGCCGGAGGATGAAGATTATGGCGCAGTCAGGCTGGAGACGGGCTATGGGGATCTGCTGGTCTGTGCCCATGGGAACGGATTATACGGGGAGGAGCATGTGTCCCTGACGAAGGCATCCCTGACAAAAGAGAAGCCGGAGGGCGCTCAGAACGGCGTAAATCCTGAAGCCGGAGACGCTGTTCATCCTCTGGCAGAGTGCGTGGTGGTATTAAACAGCGCCATGGAGGGATTGGATCAGTGGAGAGATGTGGATATGCGCGCCCCCAGAGAGGTTCTTCAGGAGGAGCAGGAGGACGAGGGAGATCCTGAGGAGGGAAAGAAGCGTTCGGAGGCGGCTGCGGAGATCAGGCGCGCAAGGACGGAGGCTTTCTATCAGGAAGAGGATGCGGAAAGGGTTCTCATGCGGTTTTCCGGAGAGGACCGGGAAGAGCTGGACGGGATTCTCCATCAGGCCAGAGGCAACATAAAGGAGATCGTCCGGTTTCTGGAGTGGGATTATGCCGGAAGAACCATGGAGCTGGTGCGGCATTACGGTCAGGAAGCATGGAAGCTGGAAGCTTTAAAGACACTGAAGGAAAACGATTATTGGGATATCAAAGCGGAGGTTCTGGCGGAATGCTGTATGGCGGCATCTCCCTATGCCGGGAAATTTCCCAGAGAGGTGTTTTTTTCAGGGATTGTCTGCCCCACTGTCATGCACGAAAAGCCCAGAGCCTGCAGGGAGGCGTTGATCTCTGGGCTGGGAGAGGAGGAAAAGGACAAGATCCGGCAGAATCCGGAGTGTCTTCCTGAAATGATAGATGAGCTGGTGGCCTATATGCCGGAGCAGGAATATGCCAATCTGGTCACAACGCCCATGGGATGCCTGACGGGAGGTTTGGGAAACGAGGCTTCCAAGGCAGTGCTTTGTATCCAGATATACCGTGCGCTGGGGATTCCCGCCAGAGTGCGTCCTATGGACAGGGCCATGGAATACTATGAAAACGGAGAGTATAAGCCTGCGGCAGCCGGAAAGGAAAAAGAGAACGGAAAGACCAAAGAAGGAGCAGGAGCTCAAGAGGCCGGAGGACCCGGGGTGACGGGGGAGGCCGAAAAAACCGGAACACTCATTCTTCGGCCGGGAAATTCTCTGAAGCTGGAGGACTGGCAGCACTATTCTCTTTCCCGGTTTGAGGAAGGACGCTTCAATCCCTTGTTCATCAGGGCGGGGATGAAAAAGAAAAAGGCGGCGGAGAAAGAAAAAGATGCCGAGAAAGCCTTTAAGGAGAGAGATTCCCACGAGCAGAGCTTGGAGCTGGAGCTTGCCGCGGGCATCTATAGGCTGGTTACTGCCAACCGCCTCACCAACGGAAGCCAGCTTGCCGGCATATATGATTTTGAACTGAAGGAGGATCAGGTGAAGGAGGTGGAACTTGCCCTGCGGGAGGTTTCGCCGGAGGATCTTCTGGACAAGAGGCCCGTGGAGGGGCTGATCCTGCATACTCCGGAAGGAGAGGAACTTGGTCTTTGGGATTTGGGAGGGGATGGACGGAGTCTTCTTTTATGGCTGGAGCTTACCAAGGAGCCCACGGAACATATATTGAATGAGATGTGCGAGAAGAAGGGGCTGTTCGCGGCCCTTAAGGTGCCGATATATTTTGTGGTCAGAAACGGAGCGGACTATGAGGCGGACGGGACGCTGAAAAAGACCAGAGAGGCGCTGCCGGAGACTAAGGTTCTCATGGATGAATTCGGAGAAGGTTACGAGACGTTTGCCCGTCAGGCGGGCTGCAATCCCGGAAAGCTGCCCCTTGTGGCGGTTCTGGAAGGCGGAAAGGAATGTATCTATTCCGGCGCGGGCTACAATGTGGGGATGGCGGACATGCTGCTGCGCATCTTGGGATAGAGATGCGGCAAGGCGCCCGCTATAGCGGGCAGGGAGGTATATTATATATGGATAATATAATCACAGAACCCTTTGCGCCGGGAACCATGGGCAGCAAAAGGTTCAGGATCCCGTCAATTATAACTACAAAAAAGAATAAAATTGTTGCCGCATGTGACGCCAGATGGAGCCATGGTCTGGATTCCGCAGGCAATCTGGAGACCGTGACGGCTATATCTAAAGACGGCGGCAGGAGCTGGGAGAGGCAGTTCGTGAATCATTTCGATGATGTGGAGGACGGCTCGGAAAGGTGCATTTTCAGCGCCGGCTTCATCGATCCTATCATGGGGGAGGACAGTCAGGGAAATCTTTATCTATTGGCGGATCTGTGTCCTGCATTCGTGGGGGCCTATGCCGTAGACGGCGTTGTCTGCGGACAGCAAAACGGAGGCCGTCATCCCAACGGCAGACTTGCGCTGAAGGACGGGGAGAGCTATTTCCATGGAGAGCCTCTGGAGCTGGACGAGGAGACCTATCCTTATTATGTGGGGGAACCGGAGGAGGACGGTTATCTGCCGGTGCTGCGGCTGAAGGACGGAGGGCCCTATGAGGACTATGTGCTGGACGATGAGATGTATCTGTACAGACGAAGAGAGTCCGGTGTGGAAAGGGTGATGATTCCCCAGCTGAACGGGCAGGGGGAGCCTACCGCGCACAAGATCCACGCCAATATTTTCTTTGCGGCTTCCCCGGTGAAGGCTTATCCTTCCTTTCATATTGTCTGCAGGGTAAGTCAGGACGAAGGGAGGACATGGAGTAAGCTAACGTTTGTCAGTGAACAGATCGGCGGAAGGGGCTTTACCGCTGTCTGCCCCGGCAGAGGTTATTCCTACTGGCATGAGGGGAAGGAGAGAATGCTTTTTCCCATTTACGACAATAATCTGGGGGTGGAGTTTGCCGGCGTTATCTATACGGAGGATTTAGGGGTCACTTGGAAGAGGGGGAAGAGGGCCAGAGAGACGGGATTTCGGCAGAACGGGGATTATGTCAAATCTTCCGAGTCCCAGATTGTGGGAATGCCGGACGGCAGTCTGAGGATGTTTTCCCGAAACCTGATTCAGGAGATAACTTACACGGACAGCCGTGACGGCGGCGAGACATGGAGTGCATACAAAAGGGAGCCTCAGCTTCATTACTGCGGGAACTGCATGGTTTCCGTGATTAACTATTCCCGGCGGATTGAGGGAAGGCCGGTATTGCTGGCAAGCTATCCGCAGGGTGACGGGGTGCCGTACCATAGGATGAACGGCGTGATCGCCGTGGGCCTGGTGGACGAAGGCACGGGGGAGGTGGACTGGAAGTACCATTATCCCGTGAATCAGGCGCCGTTCTACTACAGCTGCCTGACAGAGCTGCCGGACGGAAAAGTGCTTCTATGGTATGAGTACGAGGAATATGCCATTCGCTGCGGGGTGTACACTATAGAGGAGCTGCTGGGCCTTGGAAAGAAGGACATTGGGAATAAGGAGGTCGATGATGGAGTTTAGGTTGGTAAGTTCACTTGAGAAGCCGGGAATAGGGCCTGATCCTGAAAAAATGGGGCCGAAGCCTCTATACGCTCTTGGGGGAGAGACCATTTCCTTCCAGCTGGCATTCCGGGAAAAGCTTTCCGCCGAGGAAATAGGCGGATGGGGCAAAGATAGGGCAGTGACCCATTTCTCATACGGGGGAATCGTATTTGAGAGGGCAGATTCGGATCAGGCGGCTGAGGGGCCGGAAGTGCGCATACGCCGGGTTCTGCCGGTCATGTGCAGGCGCAGCTGCAATCCGGACTCCGTGGACGAGGATTACTTGTTTTATGACGCCAGAATGGCTCCGGATCTGTTGAGAGATATGAAACCCGGAGAGGAAATTCCCGTCACCGGAGATTGGCAGAGCCTCTGGGTGGACGTGAGGCCGGGGGAGTGCCAAGCGCCCGAAGACTGCCATATAGATTTTGTTCTGGAAGAATCGGCTTCGGGTCTTGTTCTTTTTGCCAATGTGCAAAAGAGGCCGGCGGCCGAAGGCGCTGGGGAGGTGCTGGATTCCGTGGATATCCGTATGGTCAATACGGTTCTCCCCAAGCTGTCCATTCCCCATACGGAGTGGTTTCATTGCGACGGCATCGTGAATTATTATGGTGCGGAGGCATTTTCGGAGGAATTCTGGAGAATTTTCCGCAATTTTGTGTCGATCTATGTAAAGAGGGGCGCAAATACCATTCTTACCCCGATCATTACACCGCCTCTGGACACGGAGGTAAACGGGGAGCGCACCACTATCCAGCTTGTGGATGTAGAGCTGCGGGAGGGCGGCTATATTCTCGGCTTTGATCATTTGGAGCGTTTTCTGGACATCTGTCTGGAGGAAGGCATTGAATATTTTGAGATCTGCCACCTATTTACTCAGTGGGGAGCCGCGGCGGCGCCCAAGGTGATGGCATGGAGGGATGGAAGGCAGGAGCGGATCTTCGGCTGGGACACGCCCTCCGACGACCCGGAGTATCTGGGTTTTCTGTCGGTGCTGCTGCCCGCCTTAAAGGAGTATCTTGACAGGAGAGGTCTTCTGAAACGTACCTTCTTCCATATATCGGACGAGCCGGATATCAATTCGGAGCATTATCAGGCTTCTCAGGGGACGGTGCGGGGACTTTTGGAGGGCTGCACCATCATTGAAGCGGTAAGTGATTATCTGTATTACGAGAAGGGGCTGGTGGATGTGCCCGTCTGCGCGGTGGATCATATAGAGCCCTTTTTGGAAAAACGTCCGCCAAAACTGTGGTCATATTATTGCTGCGCCCAGACGAAAGAAGTGCCGAACCGCTTCATCAGTATGCCGTCCAGACGGAACAGGATTTATGGGATATTGCTGTATTGGCATGGAATCAGCGGAATTTTGCACTGGGGTTTCAACTTTTACAACAGCATGTATTCCAAGAAGAAATTGGATCCCTATGAGTCGGTGGATGCGGATGAGGGATTTCCCGCAGGAGATCCTTTCGTGGTATATCCCGGAAAAGACGGTGTTCCGGAGGAATCTCTGCGGCTGATGGTGTTTGAGGAGGCGCTGAACGATTATCGGGCGCTCTGCCTATTGGAAAGCTATGTGGGCAGGGACCAGGTGCTGGAGCTGATCCGCAGGGAGGCGGGAATGGAACTTTCCTTCAAGAGGTATCCGAGAAACGATAAGTTCATACTGGAGCTTAGGGATAAGGTGAACCAAAAGCTCTATGCTTTGCAGGGTGTAGGCCCGGAGGGCAGCAAAAGGGGTTAAAAGAGAGCAGGGAGGTGTCAATATGGAGAATAGACAAAACGGAAGGTATCTGGCGGTGGACATCGGAGGCACTGCTGTGAAGATCGGACTTGTGGATCAGGAGGGAAACTTTCTGCACACGGCGGAATATCCGGTGGCTTTTGACGACTATGAGACCCCTATTCTGGACACGGTGATTGCAAGCTGCGGGATTTTTATGGAGGAATTCGATGAGGACGACGTGCCGCTTTTGGCCATAGGCGTGTCCGCCACCGGCTCTATCAATACAGTCAAGGGCACGGTGGACGGAAGCGCGGGTCAGGTGAAGAACTGGAAGGGCAGCAGGATCAAGGAGAGGATGGAGGAGCGTTTTCCCGTGCCCGTCTATGTCCTGAACGACGCCAACGCCGCCGCCTTGGGAGAGGTCTGGCTGGGGGCTGCCAAGGGCAAGCGCAATGTAGTGGCTGTGACCATCGGAACCGGCGTGGGGGGAGGCATCATCGTGAACTCCCAGCTGCTCTTGGGCGAGAGCGGATTCGCAGGGGAGATCGGGCATATCACCATCCGCTATGGGGGACGGGAATGTCCCTGCGGAAATACGGGGTGTCTGGAAGAGTACGCATCCATGACGGCGCTGGTGAGGCAGGTGCGTCAGGAGATAGAGGCCGGCAGGCTGGAGGGAATACCCGCAAAGGAAGTGAACGGCAGACTTATCTTTCAGGAGATCAGGAACGGAAACAAGGAGATGGAGAGGATCACGGATCAATGGATAGATGTGGTGGCGGCGGGAATCACGGGCTTCGTCCATATTTTCAATCCAGAGACGGTGATCATCGGAGGAGGAGTGTCCTCCCAGCAGGAGCTTTTCATTGACAAGGTACGGCAGAGGGCTTTCGCCCGGATGCACCCGGAGTTTGCCCCGAATCTGGAGATCGTTGCGGCAAAGCTGGCCAACAATGCGGGAATGGCAGGGGCGGTGTACTACTGTAAGCAGAGGCTTGGAGAGATCTGAGGGATTTAGGGGGAAGAAATTGCCGATAAGAGGATAAATCGGAAAACAGACTCATAAAGAGGAGGAAAAGGTGATATGAAAAAAAACGTTGCGGAGAGAATCAAGGGCGGTCTGGTAGTTTCCTGTCAGGCTCTGGAGACGGAGCCGCTGTACAGCTCCTACATTATGGGGCGGATGGCGTATGCCGCTATGGAAGGAGGCGCCGTAGGTATTCGGGCGAATACCCCTGTGGACATTGTGGAGATCAAAAAGACCGTGGATCTGCCGGTGATCGGGCTGCATAAAGTGGTTACGGAGGGCTATGACGTGTACATCACGCCTACCATGGCGGAGGTGGATGCTCTTGTGGAAGCGGGGGCGGACATCATCGCGCTGGACGCCACGGACAGAAAACGGGCAGGGGATGTGACCATCAAAGAATTGTTTCCTCAGATCAGGGAAAAATACCCTGACATGCTGTTCATGGCGGACTGCTCCACCTATGAGGACGCCCTGCAGGCGCAGGAGCTGGGCTTCGACTTTGCAGGGACCACGCTCTGCGGCTACACAAAGGAGACGGAAGGAACCGAGATTCCCTGCTATGAGCTTCTCCGGAAAATGTGCGGGAATCTGAAGATTCCTGTGATCGCGGAGGGTGGAATCTGGGAGAGAGGACAGCTGCAGGAGGCGTTTGCCTGCGGCATTCATGCCGCTGTGGTTGGAACTGCCATTACCAGACCCAGAGAGATCACCAGACGTTTCGTGGACGCCATCCCTAATTGAGGGAGCCCCGGTGCCGGAGAAGGGGAGTTCATGGTCCGAAACCGGCAGGAGTTTTTTAAAAGTTGCCGGCGGCTGGGGCATAAAGGATTCGGGGCTGCAGCCGCCGTGGAGGAAGCGCCTGCCAAGAGCTGCAGGCAGAATCGGAAAGGAAGGGACAGTATGAGCAAAATCGAAAAATATCAGGGCATTATCCCTGCGTTCTACGCCTGCTATGATGAAGAAGGCAGAACCAGCGTTAAACGGTCCAAGGAACTGACAAGACATATGGTGAAAAAGGGAGTGCGCGGCCTATATGTATGCGGCTCTTCGGGAGAGTGCATCTATCTGAGCAAGGAGGAGCGCAAGCAGACGCTGGAGGCAGTGATGGAAGAGGCTGCGGGAAAGGTGACTGTGATCGCCCATGTGGCCTGCAACAACACGGAGGACAGTCGGGAGCTGGCAGCTCATGCCCAGTCGCTGGGAGTGGATGCCATAGCTGCCATCCCGCCTATTTATTTCCACCTTCCGGAGCACGCTATTGCAGAGTACTGGAACGACATTTCGGCGGCGGCGCCTGACACGGATTTCATTATCTACAATATTCCCCAGCTGGCAGGAACCAGGCTGACCCTGCCTTTGTACAAGAAGATGCTTGAGAATCCCAGAGTGATCGGGGTCAAGAACTCTTCGGAGGCCACTCAGGACATTCAGATGTTCAAGGATGCCGGGGGAGAGGATCATATCGTGCTGAACGGTCCTGACGAGCAGCTTGTCAGCGGTCTTGCCATCGGTGCAGACGGCGGGATAGGCGGAACCTATGGCGTGATGCCGGAGATTTATATGGAGATCTTCCGGGCCTTTAGAGAAGGGGATGTGGCCAGAGCTCAGGCCATCCAGAACGAGGCATGCAGAATCATCTATGCGCTCTGCGGCTGCCATGGAAATATGTACGCGGTCATCAAGAAAGTCATGGAGCAGCGGGAGGGGATAAAGCTGGGCAGCGTCAGGAAACCTCTTGCCGCTCTGGTACAGGAAGACATGCCAAAGATCAGGGAAATTGTCAGGATGGTGGATGAAACGGTAGGAAGATATTGTAATTAAATGTTAAATATGTTAAAATGAGCAAGGGACGACATAATAAACAGTGCCCGCTTCGGCGGGCGCTAAAAGGCATCAGGGAACCAAAGAGAGGGAAGCTATGAACAAAGTGACAATGCAAGATATTGCCGATGCGTTAGGCATTTCCCGTGTGACGGTCTGGAAGGTATTCAACAATTATGCGAATGTATCTGCAGCTCTTCGGGAAAGTGTTCTGGCTAAGGCGAAGGAGATGGGGTATACTAAGGGAGTCTCGGAGCTTGAGTCGCCAGAGTCGGAGAGAAATGTGTCCGTGATTGTGTCCAGACCGAATTCGGCCGTCTTTTGGACCAATATCATCCATAGGCTGGCTCAGGAGCTCTATCTTCACAATATCAACCTAATGTATACTTATATGCCGTCCAGGTATTCCGAGAACTATAAAATGCCGCCCATACTGCACAGCAATACGGTGCAGGGGGCCATCGTACTGAATGTCTATGACATCAGGCTGATGGAACAGATCAACCAGCTGAAGATTCCCAAGGTATTTCTGGACATTGTGCCCCAGTTCGACCGCAGCAAGCTCAGTGGCGATCTTTTGCTTTTGGAGGGTTTCCACTGCATCTATCAGATCACGGAATCCATACTGGACAGAGGCGTCAGGGACATCGGCTTCGTCGGTGACATCCAGTATGCGAAGACCAACCTTGACCGATACAAGGGATTCTGCCAGTGCATGAAGGATCATGGGATTGCGGTGAAGGAAGAGATCTGTATGACTTCAAAGATAGGGATCTTTTCGTATGACAAAGAAATCTACCGCTTCTTGGATTCGCTGGAGAAGCTTCCGGAGGCATTTGTCTGCGCCAGCGACTATATAGCGCATTTCCTCCAGCTCTATCTGAGCGAGCATCCGGAGCGGATCCCGAAGGGAATCATTGTGACGGGGTATGACGGAAGCAGCGAGTACGCCAATGTGGAGGGACTCATCACTACGGTGGACGTAAAGACGGGGCTTCTGGGGAAGCGGCTTGCCATGCAGATCATCTACCGCATGGATCATGAGGATGCGCCCTATGAGCTGGCCTTTATCAAGCCCTCAATCATCTTCAGGGATTCTGTCTTGTATGGTTAGGTACGGTCAGCGCCGGCGCTGCCATGAGGGTCTTCACGAGGGGCTGACTGCTTATAGGTCGATGTATCGGTGTGCCTGAGTTCTGAGAGTTCGTAATTGAATTGCCCAACGCAGAAAGGATAGGTGTGACGATGAAAATTTATGCAGCAAAGGATTACAATGACTTAAGCCGTAAGGCGGCAAATATTATTTCTGCTCAGATCCTTCTGAAGCCGAATGCCGTGCTGGGACTTGCCACAGGATCTACTCCCGTGGGCGCCTATAAGCAGCTGATCAAATGGCATGAGCAGGGGGATCTGGACTTCTCTCGGATTCTCAGCGTGAATCTGGACGAATACAAGGGGCTGTCGGGGGAGCATGATCAGAGCTACCGCTACTTTATGAACCACAACCTTTTCGATCATGTGAACATCCATAAGGAAAACACCAATGTGCCGGGAGGTCTGTCGGAGGATCCTGAGGCAGAGTGCCGTCGTTACGATCAGGTCATAAAGGATCTGGGAGGCATTGACCTGCAGCTGCTGGGAATCGGAGGCAACGGCCATATCGGCTTCAATGAGCCCTGCGAGGTCTTTGAGAAGGGAACCCATGTGGTTACGCTGACGGAGGAGACCAGACAGAGCAATGCCAGATTCTTCCAGTCCATCGACGAGGTGCCCACCCATGCCCTGACCATGGGTATCGGAAGCATCATGGGCGCAAAGAAGATACTGCTTCTGGCCTCCGGCGCAGGCAAGGCGCAGGCGGTATACGATTCCTGCTTCGGGCCGGTGACGCCCCATGTGCCTGCTTCCGTGCTGCAGCTCCATAGCGACGTGGTCGTCATTGCGGATCAGGACGCGCTGGCTCTGGTGAAGGAGAAGGCCGGCCTTTTCGTGGAGAGCTGGGAGGGAATGATCTATGATAATTAAGAACGGTTCCGTCTTTCAGGAGGATAAGTCCTTTGCAAAAAAGGATCTCTATATCGAAAACGGGATGATAGTCAATGGCCCTGATGAGGTCACGGACAAGACAGAGGTGGACGCGGAAGGGTTGCTGGTGCTTCCCGGACTGATCGACGTCCACAGTCACGGCGCCATGGGGCATGATTTTTCCGACGGGGATATGGAGGGGCTGAAGGAGATTCTGGCCTATGAATTTGCCCACGGCATCACTACCTATTGCCCCACTTCCATGACCATCGAACGTGAGAAGCTGGAAAAGATATTCCGGGAGACGGCCAATCTGCCAAAGGGCACGCTGCCGGACGGCCGCAGGATGTCCCATGTGGCGGGCATCAATATGGAGGGGCCTTTTCTGGATGAGGGAAAGAAGGGGGCCCATAGGGCGGAATGCATACTGGCTCCGGATGCGGATTTTTTCAGGGCGTGCAACGAGGCCTGCGGCAGGATGATCCGTCTGGTGACGCTTGCCCCCAACACGGAGGGGGCCATGGAGTTCATAGAGGAGCTTCATGACGAGGTAGTGATCTCTCTGGGGCATACGGGGGCGGACTACGATACGGCCAGAAAGGCTCTGGATGCAGGGGCTCATCATGTGACGCATCTCTTCAATGCCATGATGCCCTTGAGCCATAGGGCGCCGGGGCTTATCGGCGCTGCTGCGGAGGATGAGAATTGCAGGGCGGAGCTGATCTGCGACGGCATCCACGTTCATCAGAGCATGGTGCGTGCGGCCTTCAAGCTGTTCCCGGATCGGATCGTCCTGATCAGCGATACTATGAGGGCGGCGGGCATGGCCGACGGCACCTATGAGCTGGGAGGCCAGCAGGTGACGGTGAACGGCAAGCTGGCCACTTTGGCCGACGGCACCATCGCAGGCTCCGTGACCAATGTCTATGACGGCATGCGCACGGCGGTGTCCTTTGGAATTCCTCTGGGCGAGGCTGTGGCTGCGGCTACCATGAATCCTGCAAAGAGCATCGGAATCTACGGGGAGGCAGGCTCCCTGACGCCGGGCAAGAGGGCGGATGTGGTTCTGGCGGACAAGGATTTGAACTTAGTAAGGGTTATTTAAATCAAAAAGGAGGTACAGCCTTTGGAAGGGGCTGTACCTCCTTTCACATGGGCGGGCGGAGGCCATGGGGTCAGTCCTCCTCGTCGTCCCGGTCCGACATGGGCAGGGATAAGATGAATTCGCTGCCCACGCCCACAGTGCTGATGACATTGATATGCTCTCCGTGGCAGTTGATGATCTCCTTGACGATGGACAGTCCCAGACCGGTGCCCTTTTTGTCCCGGCCTCTGGATAGGTCGGACTTATAGAACCGGTCCCAGATCAGCTTCAGATCCTCTTTGGGAATACCGATGCCCGTGTCCTTCACGGACACAAAAAGCTTGCTCTTCTTCACGGAGGTCTCCACCTTGATGACAGAATCGTGGTGGCTGAATTTGATGGCGTTGTCCAGCAGGTTGTATAGGACCTGCTGGATTTTTTCCATGTCAGCGTGTACGTACATCTTGTCTCCGGTCAGTATCATCTCGATGGCGATGGTCTTTGCCCGGCAGGTGCCCTCGAAGGCGGCGGCGGTACTGCGGATGATGCCGTTGATATCGAAGTCCGTGGGGTCCAGAAGCATTCCCTTGGTGTTCAGGTTGTTCAGGGACAATAGGCTGTTGGTGAGCTTGGTGAGTCTCTCAGTTTCGTTCAGCACGATATTCAGATATTTTTCATGCATTTCAGGAGGGATGGTTCCGTCCAGCATGGCCTCCAGATAGCCTCGGATGGAGGTCAGGGGGGAGCGGAAGTCATGGGAGACATTGGCTACGAACTTCTTCTGGTCATCCTCGGCTCCCGCGATCTGGCTTGCCATATAGCTCAGGCAGGCGGCCAAGTAGCCTATTTCGTCATCACTGTCCACCTGAAACTCATAATGCATATTTCCGTTGGCGTACTGCTCCGTGGCGTAGGTGATTTTCCGCAGAGGGACATAAACGATTTCCGTGAAGAAGATCAGGATGATCAGGGAGAGCAGAAGCAGCACTGCCAGAGTGATGTAGGAGATGTTCAGCAGACTGTTGCAGGACTGCTGGATTGTGGCCATATCGCAGTGGATAACCACATATCCCTTTACCAGATAATCGGCGGTGATGGGAAAGAAGACACTGAGCATATCAGAACCGAAGTTCCCGAAGAAGTCATTGACCATATAATAGGAGCTGCCGGCGGCGGTGGGGTCGAAGTCCTCCACCATGACCTCCTTATCCACGTCCAAGGGGGCGTCCGTGTCCAGAACCAGCCGTCCGGAGGGATTGATGATGCGGATGGTGGAATCCAGATGGAGGGCCAGAAGATCCAGATGGGTCTTTACGGTTTCAAGATCCGTCTCGCTGGCATAGAGGGAGGAGGCATAGGTGCTGGAGATCAAAGAGGCCTCGCGGTAGAGGGTCTCCGCCTTGGACCGCACCAGATGCTCTCTGGTCATATTGGGCACGAAGGTGGTGACGATGATGAAGCTGAACATGCCGAATATGAAATATGCCAGTATGAATTTCGGATAGAGGGTCTTTTTCATGAATTGCGCACCTCGAATTTGTACCCGATGCCCCAGATGGTAGAGATCTTCCAATTGGCATGATCCTTGATCTTTTCCCGGAGGCGCTTGATGTGTACGTCCACGGTGCGGGTGTCTCCTACGTACTCATAGCCCCAGATCTGGTCCAGAAGCTGCTCTCTTGTGAATACATGGTTGGGTGAGGAGGCAAGGAAGTACAGAAGCTCCAGCTCCTTGGGGGGCATGTCTATGTTGCGCCCCTTATAGAGGACGGAATAGTTGGTGAGGTTGATGGACAGATCCGCATACTGCACGCATTTGTCCTTGGGATTCTCCGGGGCCGGGGAGACGGGCTTGTAGCGCCGCAGAACCGCCTTCACCCGGGCCACCAGCTCCTTGGAGTCAAAGGGCTTTTCAATGTAATCGTCGGCTCCCAGCTCCAGACCCAGCACCTTGTCAAAGACCTCGCCCTTTGCGGATAGCATGATGATGGGAACGGAATATTTGGCCCGAACCTCCCGGCAGACCTGATAGCCGTCCATGCCGGGCAGCATGATGTCCAGCAGAATGAGGTTGGGTGAGAAGTTCTCCATGGCGGGCATGACAGATTCTCCGTCGTTGGCAATCTGAGTCTCGAAGCATTCCTTCGTCAGATAGAGGGATATCAATTCTGCAATATTATTGTCATCGTCTACGATCAGAATTTTCTGTTTGCTTACCATGAGAACCTCCTTTTATGCTTTGCCGCGGGTCAGGCCGTCTATTTGAATGTGACGATGGTAACGCCGGCATCCCCTTCTCCGTACTCCCCAAGCCGGAACTCCTTGATATATTTCAGGCGTTTCAGGTGGCTGTGGACGGCGCTCCTCAATGCTCCGGTGCCCTTGCCGTGGACAACCCTGACACTGGGAAGATGGGACAGATAGGCATCGTCCAGATATTTGTCCAGCTCGTGTATGGCCTCGTCCACCGTCTTGCCCAGCAGATTGATCTCCGTGGAGATGGACATGGTCTTGGACATCTTCAGCTTGCCGGCGCCTCCGGCACCGCCGCCGGAGATCCGGGCGGGGGTGGAGATGGAGCTTTCATTGACCAAGACCAGATCTTTCACATTGGTCTGGGTGCGGATGATGCCGCACTGCACGAAAAGTCCTCCCTTGGCGTCGGGCAGGCTGCTGACGGTGCCCTGAAGGCCCATGGAGAGGATTTTTACGGTGTCGCCCTTTTTGAGCTTGGCCGGATCCACGGTTTTTCTGTCAGGCTGTGCCGAGCCGTTCTTGTGCATGGACAGATTGGAATTTTTCTCATTGATCTTGTCCCGGAGCTTCTGACGCCTCTGCTCCAGCTCCCGCATGTCCGCTCCGGAATTTATCTTGTTGAGATCCCGGATGGTGACGTCCGCAACTTCCTTGGCCTCCTGAAGGATTTCCCGGGCCTTTTCGTTGGCCTCCCGGAGGATCTTGTCTCTGGCCTGATCCAGCTTGTCGTTCTTCTGCTGCAGCTGTTCCTGCAGGGACCGGATCTGCTCCTTGTGTCTTGCGATCTCCTGCTGCTCTCTCTCGATGGTCACGCGGCTCTGTTCCAGATCTGCGATCACGTCCTCGAAGCTTTTGTCCTTCATGCCGATCTGCTCTCTGGCAGCCTCTATGATATCGCCGGATAGGCCCAGCTTGGAGGAGATGGCGAAGGCATTGCTCTTTCCCGGTATGCCGATCAGCAGCCGGTAGGTGGGCTGCAGTGTCTCAACGTTGAACTCGCAGCAGGCGTTCTCCACGAAGGAGGTGGAGAGGGCATAGATCTTCAGCTCGCTGTAATGGGTGGTGGCCATGGTGCGGATGCCTCTGTCGTGGAGGAAATTCAGGATGGCGATGGCCAGAGCAGCGCCCTCCGTGGGATCCGTCCCGGCCCCCAGCTCGTCGAAGAGACAGAGGGAATCCGCGTCCGCGTGGGCCAGAATGTGTACAATGCTCTTCATGTGGGAGGAGAAAGTGGAGAGGCTCTGCTCTATGCTCTGCTCGTCCCCGATATCTGCGTAGACTTCCCGGAAGATGGCCAGCTCCGAGCGGTCGGCTGCCGGAATGTGGAGACCTGCCTGCCCCATAAGGGTGAACAGTCCTACGGTCTTTAAGGATACGGTCTTGCCGCCGGTGTTGGGGCCCGTGATCACCAACAGATCGAAGTCCTTTCCCAGATGGATGTCTATGGGAACCACCTGCTTTTTGTCCAGAAGGGGATGCCGTCCCTTTCTGATATTGATAAAATGGTCGTCGTTAAAGAGAGGCTCCGTGGCGTTCATGTCCATGGCCAGCTCCGCCTTGGCAAAGATGAAATCCAGCAGGGTCATGATTTTCTGGTTGTCCGCCAGCTCCAGCGTATGCTCTCCGGCCAGGGCGCTGAGGTTGGCCAAGATTTTTTGGATCTCTTCCTTTTCCTCCAGCTCCAGCTCCCGGAGACGGTTGTTTAGCTCCACGATGGCCGCAGGCTCGATGAAATAGGTGGAGCCGGTGGCGGACTGATCGTGTATCATGCCGTTTACCTGCGTCTTGTGTTCCGCCTTGATGGGAATGCAGTAGCGGTTGCCCCGCATGGTGATGACGGCGTCCTGCAGGTAGGTGCGGTAGGGGCCGCTGAGCATATTGGTGAGCTGGGTGTGTATCTTGTCGTTGGTCTGGATCATAGCCCGCCGGATGCTCTTAAGCTTGGGGCTTGCGTCGTCTGCGATCTCCTCCTCGGAAAGGATGCAGTGGTTGATCTCATTGGCCACCTGAGTCAAAGGGGATAGGAGCTGGAAATATTCGTCAAGGGTATCCTCCAGAGCGTTGTCGCGCTCCCTCCGGCCATAGGCCTTGATGCGGGAGACATTGTCCAGCATGGCGGCAATGTTGAGCAGCTCCAGAATGGATAAGGTGCTGCCGATCTCCAGTGATTTGATGGAGAAGCCCAGATCCTTGTTGTTTCCGAAGGAGGTGCTGCCGGTTTTGAACAGGCGTTTTAGCGCGTCTGCCGTCTGGGTCTGGCTGCGGCGGATCTCTCCTAAGTCCGTGGAGGGAGCCAGCTCCCGGCACAGCTTCTTGCCGGGCTCCGAGTCCGCCTTGGCGGCCAGCATGTCAATTATTTTATTGTATTCCAGAGTTTTTCTTACTTTTTCGTTCATTTGGTGCTCCTTTTATGAATGCGTCACAGAATCAATGTGATATTATAGGGATTAAACTATAATTCGTGCGCTTTGGCGCACATGGAATCAGAAATTGAAACAATGCCCTTCTGTTTCGATATTATATCATATTTGGGCAGGGGCAACAACCAGCTTTTTTCGCCTATGCCGTTTTTGGGGATTGTGCTGTGAAGAGAATTTATGTATACTAATGGGGGCGGGAGCCCGGGGAGTCCGGGAGCCGGCCTTTGTATGGAGGAAAGCGCTGTATCAGGCAGAAGGAGGACGGATGCCGGACTTAAAACAAAATGGCGAGAGCGACTTTATCACGGAACAGATCAAGATCAAGCCCGTGAATAGGAAGAAGCTGATCAGGAGAACCATTATCACAGTGGCTATGGCGGTGATCTTCGGGCTGGTGGCCTGCGTCACCTTCCTGATATTGGAGCCTGTGATCAGCAACTGGCTGTATCCGAAGGAGGAGCAGAAGCCGGAGATCGTGGAGTTTCCGGAGGACGGGGATGAGATGCGGCCGGAGGACATGCTGGCGGAGAATCTTCCCACGGAAAGTCCGGGTCCCACCCCGGATCCTACTCCGGAGCCGGAAGAGGAAAGGGTTCTGCTGGAGGAGCAGATCCGGGAGATTCTCGGGGAAATGCCGCTGGAGCTAAATAACTATAAGGAGCTGTACACCGCCATGGCGGGATATGTGGATGAATTGAGCCAGTATATGGTGACGGTGACTGCAGTGACGTCAAATGTGAATTGGTTTGACAGCGTGCAGGAGAGCAGGAACCAATGTCCGGGCCTGATCATTTCCGACAATGGGGTGGAACTGCTGGTGCTGGCCGACTATGCGCCGGTGAAGTCTGCGGAGAGGCTGGCATTGACTTTCCACAATGGGCTGATCATGGAGGGCAGGCTTAAGGAGCACAATAAGGCTACCAATCTGGCGGTGCTGTCGGTGGATCTGGCGGATCTGCCGGAGGGGATGAATGAGGAGCTTCCCAGAGCGTCCTTCGGCTATTCCAGCGGAAATAGGCTGGCGGGTACCCCGGTGGTGGCGCTGGGCAGTCCTATGGGAAGCATCCATTCCATAGGTTATGGGATGATCACTTCTGCGGGAATTATTTTGCCCATGACAGACAGAAATTATAGGCTGATACAGACGGACATCAGCGGAAGCCAGAATGCCAGCGGCGTGCTGTTCGATCTGCAGGGGCAGGTAGTGGGCATCATCACTAACGGCAAGACGGGATCGGACATGCGCAATATGATCAGCGCGTTCGGCATTGCGGAACTTCGGAGGATCGTGGAGAAGATGTCCAATGCCAGCCCCATAGCCTACATGGGCATAAGCGGCGTGGACGTGACCAGAGAGGCCAATCAGGAGCTGGGCGTGCCTTATGGGGCATATGTGGAAAACATAGATATGGATTCTCCTGCCATGCGGGCGGGCATTCAGCGGGGGGATATCATCACAATGATTGACGATACAACAATAGTGAGCTTTGGCAACTACAGCAATACGCTGATGGCCATGATTCCGGGTCAGACGGTGACCGTCACCGTGAAGCGTCAGGTTCAGGAGGAATATAAAGAGATGAGTTTCAATATCGAGCTGGGGGAGGTAGAGTGATGAAGTATATCAAGGAGCTGAAAGAAGGGGACAAGATCTCGGACATCTATCTGTGCAAGTATAGGCAGTCGGCTGTGACCAAGAACGGAAAGGCATATGAGAACGTGATTCTGCAGGACAAGACGGGCACCATAGACGCAAAGGTCTGGGAGCCCAACAATCCGGGCATAGGGGATTTCGACGCGCTGAACTACATTGAGGTGTACGGGGACGTGAACAACTTTCAGGGGAATCTGCAGGTGAGCGTCAAAAGAGTCAGGGTCTGCCGGGAAGGGGAATTTGACCCGGCTGACTATCTTCCGGTCAGCACAAAGAGTCTGGACAGTATGTTTCGGGAGCTTCTGGAAATGATTCAGTCCATAAAGAATCCCTATCTGAAGCAGCTTCTGGAAGGATTCTTCGTGAAAGATCAGGCATTTGCAGGAATGTTCCGCAAGGCTTCCGCGGCGAAGACGGTGCATCACGGATTTGTAGGCGGTCTGCTGGAGCATACTTTGAATGTGGCGAAGCTTTGTGAATACTATTGCAGCGCTTATCCCATACTGAAAAGGGATCTGTTGCTGACGGCGGCAATCTGTCATGATATAGGGAAGGTGAAGGAGCTTTCTCCGTTCCCGGAGAACGATTATACGGATGACGGACAGCTTTTGGGGCATATTGTCATGGGCTCCCAGATGGTGGCGGAGAGGGCGGCGCAGATTGACGGGTTCCCCCATGGACTGCTTTCGGAGGTGCAGCACTGTATTTTGGCCCACCATGGGAAATATGAGTACGGCTCGCCCAAGCTCCCGGCGCTGATCGAGGCTCTGGCGCTGAACTATGCGGACGACACGGACGCAAAGATTGAGATATTCAAGGAGCTGCTGGAGAACAACAGCGGGAACAAGGGATGGCTGGGATACAATAGGCTGTTTGAGTCCAATCTGAGGGCATCCAGAGAAGGGTGAAAAAAAGAGGCTGCGGAAATGCGCGGAAGGGATGCGTGCGGGGTATGTAGGGATTGTGCGTAAAAGGAATGCGTGCGGAATGTGCAGGGAAAATGCGTAAAAGGAATGCATGCAGGGTATGTAGGGAAAATGCGTAAAAGGAATGCGTGCAGAGTATGCAGGGAAAATGCGCATAAGAGGAAAGTGTGCGGAATGTGCGCGAAATAAAAGCATATACAGTGTTGTATATGCGGAGTCATTGCGGAATAATTTCAGAAGGAATGTTAGGGAGGTATCGGCATGAAGGTGACAGAAAGTATTTGGTATGTGGGCGTAAATGATCATGAGGTGGATCTTTTCGAGGGGCAGTACAAGGTGCCGGAGGGTATGGCCTACAATTCTTACGTGATACGGGACGAAAAGACTGCGGTGATAGACACGGTGGATGCGGCGTTCGGCCAGCAATGGCTTATCAATGTGGAGGATGCGCTGCAGGGATGTGTGCCGGATTATCTGATCATTCAGCACATGGAGCCGGATCATTCTGCCTGCATTCCCTTGTTTCTGAAAAAGTTTCCCGGAGTGCAGATCGTAGCCACGGCTCAGGCCCTGAAGATGATGGATCAGTTCTTTTCCATGGATCCTGCGGTGACAAGAATTCCTATGTCCAACGGCGGGGAGCTTGATCTGGGCGTCCATAAGCTGCAGTTTGTCTCTGCCCCTATGGTGCATTGGCCGGAGGTCATGATGACCTATGAGACGCAGGAGAAGGTGCTTTTTTCGGCGGACGGCTTTGGGAAGTTCGGGGCGCTGGATGCGAAGGCGGAGGGCTGCGGGAAGCTCGGCGGGGCGGATGCGTCGGCAGATCATTCCGGAAAGCCGGACGGGGCGGAGGAGATGGCAGGAGACTCTGAGAAGTCCGGTGCGGCGAATCAGGCGGACTGGGTGCAGGAGGCCCGTCGTTATTATATCGGAATTGTAGGGAAGTACGGACCTCAAGTGCAGGCCGTGCTGAAGAAGGCGGCTGCTCTGGATATCCGTGTGATCGCTCCTCTGCACGGGCCTGTGCTGAAGGAGAATCTTGGTTATTATATTGGGTTTTATGATAAGTGGTCATCCTATACGCCGGAGGAGGAAGGCGTGACGGTGGCGTATGCCTCCGCGTATGGGCACACAAAAGAGGCGGCACTGTATCTGGCGGAGCGTCTGAGGGAACGGGGAACGGCCGTTGCAATGTACGATCTGGCCAGAGATGATATGACGGAGGCGGTGGCGGATGCCTTCCGATACAGTAAGCTGGTGCTGGCCTGCAACACTTACAATGCGGGCATCAATCCCTTTATGCGGGACTTTGTGGAGCGCCTTATGGAGCGCAGTTACCAGAAGCGTAAGGTGGGCTTGATTGAGAACGGTTCTTGGGCGCCCATGGCGGCCAAGGTGCTTCGGGGACTGCTTGAGAAGGGGAAGGACCTGACCTTTGCGGAAAATGTTGTGACACTAATGTCAGCTATGAAGCCGGAGAGTCAGGAGCGCCTGAATGCGCTGGCGGAGGAGCTGGCGGAATAGGAGTTTGCGTGGCAAGAAAGCCGACATGGGAGAAAATATGAAGTTTCAGAAGAATGATATAGTGACGGTGGAAATAGAAGACATAGGCAGCGAAGGCGAAGGCATAGGGAAGGTAGACGGCTTCACGCTGTTTGTGAAGGACGCGGTGGCGGGCGATAAAGTGGAGGCCCGGATCGTGAAGAGCAAAAAGAATTATGCCTACGCGCGGCTGGAGAAGGTGGTTGTGCCTTCTCCTTTTCGCATAAAGCCGGAATGCCCATGCCATAGACAGTGCGGCGGCTGTCAGCTGCAGGCGCTTTCCTATGAGAGGCAGCTGGTCTTCAAGCAGGATAAGATCAGGAACAGCCTGATACGGATAGGCGGTTTTGCTCCGGAATATGTGGACGGGCGTATGGAGCCGATTCTGGGTATGGAGGATCCTTTCCGCTATCGTAACAAGGCGCAATATCCCATAGGCAGAGACAAGGACGGAAATGTGATTGCCGGGTTTTATGCGGGGCGAACCCACAGCATCATTGCAAACACCGACTGTCGGCTGGGGGCTGAGGAAAATCAGGCTGTGCTGAACTGTGTGTTGGAGTATATGGAGAAAAATCATATCAGCGCCTATGATGAAAGCACGGGAACAGGGCTGGTGCGTCATGTCCTGATACGCAAAGGCTTTGCCAGCGGGGAGATCATGGTCTGTCTGGTGATTAATTTCAAGAGGGAGAAAGGCCATAAGGAGAGCCGGCAGGAAAATTGTCATCATGAGGAGAGCCGACAGCAGTTTTTGCCAAGACAGGAGGAGCTGATCTTAGGACTGGCGCAGATAAACGGAATGACAAGTGTGTCGGTAAGTATCAATACTCAGCAGACCAATGTGATCATGGGAGACGAGATACATACCATATGGGGCAAAAGTGCCATCTCCGATACCATTCATATGCGGGATATGGGGCAGGAGGGATATCCGTATACGGGGGAAGAGCTGACCTTTCAGATTTCTCCCCTATCCTTTTATCAGGTGAATCCCGTTCAGACCGAAAAGCTTTATAGTCTTGCGCTGGAGTATGCGGGACTCACGGGGCAGGAGACAGTGTGGGATCTGTACTGCGGCATCGGCACCATATCCCTTTTTCTGGCAGGAAGGGCAAAAAGAGTCTGCGGTGTGGAAGTAGTTCCTCAGGCGGTGGAGGATGCCAGAGGAAACGCCGAGCGCAATGGAATCCGCAATGCCGAGTTTTTTGTGGGGAAGGCGGAGGAGATTCTGGAGAAGTATTGTGAGGATGCAGGGGATAAGAAGGCGGATGTGATTGTGGTGGATCCGCCCCGGAAGGGCTGCGATGAAGCTTGTCTGGCGGCTATGCTCGAGGCACAGCCAGAGAGGATTGTCTATGTGAGCTGCGACCCGGCTACTCTTGCCAGAGACCTGAGGATACTGTGCGATGGTGGATATGAGGTGAAGCGGGTGAGGGGCGTGGACCAGTTTGGGATGACGGTGCATGTGGAAAGTATCGCCTTGCTTTCCAAACTTAAATCAAATAAGTTGAAGCATATCAATGTGGAATTAGAGATGGATGAACTTGATTTGACGGCGGCGGAGAGCAAAGCAATTTATTAGGAAATCAAGGATTATGTTTTGAAGCAAAGCGGATTGAAAGTCAGCAACTTGCATATCGCACAAGTAAAGCAGAAATGTGGGATTATTGAAAGAGCAAATTATAACCTGCCAAAATCGGAAAATTCCAGACAGCCGAAATGCCCACCAAAGAAAGAAGCGGCTATAAGGGAGGCGTTGGAACATTTTCGGATGATTTAATAATTTATTATAGAAATTGCAAACACGTAGATGGCATCTTTCATCTACGTGTTTGATGTAAATATTGCTTAGTATGGATTAGTTTCTTGGCAATTTTAAAAGATTATCATTCGGAGTATCATTTGGCTCTGAACGAACATATTTTTCTTGATTACTGCTGAGTGCAGGGATTAAGTTTGGATAAGGATAAATGTTTACCTGAATGGAATCAGGGTTATTTTTAGGTAATCATATAAGGATTCTTTAGCAAAGTATTCGGTAGTGTAAAAAATTTTATGTCTTTGGAAAAAAATACCTCTTTTTTGGTAAGAATTAGTATATGACAATTCTTATCGAAAAGGAGTATTTTTATGCCAGTAGCAAAGGAACAAATTCGACAGATTATTGCAGATAACAACCTTAACAGCGTAGCCGATGTCTACACCCTGCTCAGGGACAGTTTCAAAGACATACTTCAGGAACTTATGGAGGCAGAACTGGACGCATCACTTGGTTATGCAAAAAATCACAAGGGTGATGTCAGGACATCCAACAAGCGTAATGGTCATTCTACAAAAACACTCAAGAGCCAGTATGGTGAATTTCAGATTGATGTCCCAAGAGACCGTGAGGGGGAATTTGAGCCAAAGCTTATCCCTAAATACAAGAAGGATATATCCGGCATTGAGGAAAAAGTAATCTCCCTTTACGCAAGAGGCATGAGCACAAGGGACATTCATGACCAGATCCAAGAGCTTTGCGGCATGGAACTGTCCGCTGAAATGGTCAGCAAAATCACGGACAGGATTCTTCCAGAGGTCAGGGAATGGCAGTCGCGCCCGTTAAATCCGGTCTATCCGTTTGTGTTTATGGACTGCATTCATTACAAAGTAAGGGAAGATGGCCGAATCCTTAGCCGCGCTGCCTACATTGTACTTGGCATCACTGCGGAGGGTTATAAAGATATCCTGAGCATCACTGTAGGCGCCAATGAATCCAGTAAATTCTGGATGGGAATGTTAAATGACATGAAAAACCGCGGTGTGCAGGAGGTACTGTTTTTCTGCGTGGACGGACTTGCAGGATTTAAGGAAGCGATCAGCGCAGTCTATCCAGATGCACAGATCCAAAGATGTGTCATCCATATGATGCGCAATTCCTTCAAATATGTAAATTACAGTGACCTGAAGCAGTTTTCCTCTGATTTCAAATCTGTATACAATGCCCCCAGTGAGACAGCTGCCTTGTCAGAACTTGAGAAGATCCGGGAAAAATGGGGAAAGAAATATCCCTATGCGGTTAGTAATTGGGAGAATAACTGGGAAGATGTCAGTTCCTTCTTCCAGTTTTCCGATGACATCCGGCGCATCATGTATACCACGAATATCATAGAAGGGTTAAACCGCCAGTACCGAAAGGTAACAAAGACAAAGAGTGTATTTCCAAGTGACAGCGCACTAGAAAAGATACTTTATCTTGCAAGTGGAAATGTAGTGAAAAAATGGACACAGCGTTACAGAAACCGGGATCGAGTATTGAACCAGCTGACTGTACTTTATGGGGAACGCCTCACCCAGTATCTGTAAACGCAAAGACCAGAACGGTCTGCCATACAGCATAAACTGTTCTGTCCATATGACATTAGCAGTATTTCCAGAAAAGCCCAGTCTTATTCAGGAGACAGGGTGTGGGCAGAATCCACAAAAATCTTTCTTACTGCTAATGTCTTGATTAGTGTGCAAAAAAATCAAAAAAGATGTATAAAAGCATAATTATCGGCAATACTATAATTAGAAAAGAAATTCGACAACATAAAAACATTCCTATGCGACAACATTTTTCTACATATCTAATTCATATCAAGAAAAATTTTTTGCTCATAGACACAAGATTTTTTACAGTCTCAAACCGCATGAAATATCAGGCTTTGACATTGCTCTTATCGTTGTAGATTGCAAATTTATTATTTCGCGAAAGTTAAATAGAGTAAAATTTTTGATTCTTGCTTCGCGGCTTATCCGGCATTGTCATTGCAATTTTCCCTTCATCCAATAATGGATTCAGGTAATCGCTTCTGAATGTGGTTCTGTGTTTTATACCAAGAAACTTCATCATTTCATCTCTGTCTCTCGGTTCTTTGCAATATTCAAGCAGCGCATTGAGCCTTTCTTCCTTTTGAGCGGTTTTTTGAGCGGTCGTTTCTTCTTTTTGAGCGGTTTTTTGAGCGGTACCGCTCAATTTTTGAGTACCATGCCGATAAAACACAACAACAAAACCATCATCTGGTGTTTGAAATTCCACCCTGCATCCCGCTTTCTCACAAGCATCCTTAATGCGCTTTAATCCTGTTGCAAAGCTTTCCATATCTTTAGAATAATATAATGTACGGGCAATTAGAGGATTTCTACGAATTGGTCGTTGATTTCCCACCACATAACTTTCCGGTGTTTTATTTGCGGGAAAAGCACCCGGATTATAGATTTCAATTCTATTTTTGAAAATAGTAATTTCATTACTCTGTCCACTATCGAACATTCTATGCCCAAAAGAATTTGTAATCGCCTCCCTGATTGCATCCAATGGAATTTCCGGTATTTCTTTTCTCGTCAAATTTCCAAACTCGACACGCCAATCCATAGCATCAATAATATACTGTTCCGCTTTTTTCTTTAATTCCATAACAGAACCGCTGTACCTTCGTATGTCGGTAAATGTCAATCGCTCATCAGATGCAAATTTCGCAATCTGCAATTCATTGACAATACCACAATCACAAAAAAGAGCAGCCCCTGCATTTAAAAGATAGTTTCCCTCTGTCAGCTCCAATTTATCCAATACAGTTTTTACATCGATGTCCTCAAAATCAATTCGTCCAGCTTCTTTTGCTTTCCTCAGATACTCCGCAAAAGCATCTTCATTTACATCATCAATTGTATACTTAGATACTCTCTTCTCCCATGAATAGTCAATATTATCACGCTGACGTATCATAGAATCATAAGTATCCTGATCCATAACAAGATCTTCGTCCGCTACTCTTATTCTTGGAACATTATATGCAAGATATGGACATCTGCTTCCTTCAAAGCGCACCAATATTGTCTGTCTATCACCAAATTGCTGGATTGTTATCTCCGGATAAATGGCAGGTTTAATATGATTTCCAATTGCCTGACTTACTTTCCGTAAGGATTCATCACTAATTTCCTGCCCAATTACCGTTCCATCATTTTTCACACCAAAATACAGCTCGCCGCTCTGGTGTTTGTTCAGAATAGCAGCAATAGAAAACATAGCTTCCTTTAGCTCACCGATACTCTTTTTATATTCAATTTGCTCTGTCTCAGAACCAATATTTACTAATGCCACTATCATCACCCTTTATCCATTGATATTTGATATTGTACCTAATTTATCTGCGAATATCAATGGAATTCTGCTTCTTAACATCAATATTCTTCTCGCAAAACAGTCATTTTAAATCATTCTGTATTTTTTTACATTCTGATACACCACCCAAGTGCCCAAAAAATCTATTGATTTTAGTTGGTACTAAATCACAAATCACCATATCATTTCTTTCGTGCCATGTATATCCGTTTTCTTTTCGCCATTGTTTTACATCGCTTGGAGTCCATCTACTTTTTCCTTCATACTTTTCCCGACTCCATATCTCTGCACATTTTATATCACACTTCCGAAAGTTTTCTCTTCTAATTTCGTTCATATTTTCTATACTAACTGTTACTTTTGCGCATACACTAAAATCAGGTATCCCCGCCTTATACAATATACCCTCCAATTCAAATATATGTAAAATATCAATTATGCTTTTGTTTGTCGGTATATACCAAGATTCTCCTCTGTTACCTGTCCACATTCCTCTAATGGCATTTTCTTTAGGAGTCCTTTTAATTCTTTCCTCAAGTGTACTGTTGTACTTTCCGTCCGAGTGGTACGGAGGAACACAAAAAGAGCCTGCGGTTACATCATTTTTTACTTTCTTTGTCATGAGATTGTCCTTTCCGCCTTGTCTGCAACACTTGGAGAAGACAATCCCATCTGACGCACGGCAAATAGACGAGATTCTATAAAATCTTGAAATTTCCACAAAGCTTTATAAAAATTTCTATGATTTTATTTATCCTCGCCAAATGTGCGCACGTTATGGCTTTAACATTTTTTATTTGAACATCCTTTGGATGCTTGATGTCTATAGCATAGCAAAAGTCCAATTCTTGCCCGTTGAACAAAGTTCAATAGACAAATCCTCTTTTTATATGAGAATTTTTTTATGAAAATAAAGAAATAAGAGGCACCCAGTATCAGGCACCCCTTATGTACATAATAGGAAGCAAGTCTTGTTTTAGAACATGAGGGAACACAAACTTTAGATAACGGAATCTGCCAGATGATGTATGGCGCGATTGCGCTTTCTGAGGGCAATGCTAAAGAAGCCGAACTTCATCTTTTATCTGCGGAGAATATTATTTTGGAAGTCATGGGAACCGATAACGATTATGCTAAAACTGTTTACTTGTATCTGAATAACCTGTATAGCCGCTGGCAGGAACCTGAACAGGCTTTGGCATATAAAAATAAATATCTTAAGTGTTCCAAGTAAAATTGATGCCAAATTTTATGACTATGAAAGTTAGCGAAAGTTAAAAGAACTATAACATCTCCAAAATTACAGAAAGCAATGTCAAAAACCGCAGGTAGTGTAAAAAATTTTATGTCTTTGGAAAAAAATACCTCTTTTTTGGTAAGAATTAGTTTATGACAATTCTTATCGAAAAGGAGTATTTTTATGCCAGTAGCAAAGGAACAAATCGACAGATTATTGCAGATAACAACCTTAACAGCGTAGCCGATGTCTACACCCTGCTCAGGGACAGTTTCAAAGACATACTTCAGGAACTTATGGAGGCAGAACTGGACGCATCACTTGGTTATGCAAAAAATCACAAGGGTGATGTCAGGACATCCAACAAGCGTAATGGTCATTCTACAAAAACACTCAAGAGCCAGTATGGTGAATTTCAGATTGATGTCCCAAGAGACCGTGAGGGGGAATTTGAGCCAAAGCTTATCCCTAAATACAAGAAGGATATATCCGGCATTGAGGAAAAAGTAATCTCCCTTTACGCAAGAGGCATGAGCACAAGGGACATTCATGACCAGATCCAAGAGCTTTGCGGCATGGAACTGTCCGCTGAAATGGTCAGCAAAATCACGGACAGGATTCTTCCAGAGGTCAGGGAATGGCAGTCGCGCCCGTTAAATCCGGTCTATCCGTTTGTGTTTATGGACTGCATTCATTACAAAGTAAGGGAAGATGGCCGAATCCTTAGCCGCGCTGCCTACATTGTACTTGGCATCACTGCGGAGGGTTATAAAGATATCCTGAGCATCACTGTAGGCGCCAATGAATCCAGTAAATTCTGGATGGGAATGTTAAATGACATGAAAAACCGCGGTGTGCAGGAGGTACTGTTTTTCTGCGTGGACGGACTTGCAGGATTTAAGGAAGCGATCAGCGCAGTCTATCCAGATGCACAGATCCAAAGATGTGTCATCCATATGATGCGCAATTCCTTCAAATATGTAAATTACAGTGACCTGAAGCAGTTTTCCTCTGATTTCAAATCTGTATACAATGCCCCCAGTGAGACAGCTGCCTTGTCAGAACTTGAGAAGATCCGGGAAAAATGGGGAAAGAAATATCCCTATGCGGTTAGTAATTGGGAGAATAACTGGGAAGATGTCAGTTCCTTCTTCCAGTTTTCCGATGACATCCGGCGCATCATGTATACCACGAATATCATAGAAGGGTTAAACCGCCAGTACCGAAAGGTAACAAAGACAAAGAGTGTATTTCCAAGTGACAGCGCACTAGAAAAGATACTTTATCTTGCAAGTGGAAATGTAGTGAAAAAATGGACACAGCGTTACAGAAACCGGGATCGAGTATTGAACCAGCTGACTGTACTTTATGGGGAACGCCTCACCCAGTATCTGTAAACGCAAAGACCAGAACGGTCTGCCATACAGCATAAACTGTTCTGTCCATATGACATTAGCAGTATTTCCAGAAAAGCCCAGTCTTATTCAGGAGACAGGGTGTGGGCAGAATCCACAAAAATCTTTCTTACTGCTAATGTCTTGATTAGTGTGCAAATTATTTGTTTTAATTTCATAATCACTATAACACGACTTAACAAAAAAAGTCAATTAAAATTTTGTCCCAATATTGACAAAAATGTCCCGTGGAGATATAATTAAGAAAAAGATAGGGGTGGCACATTATGAAGAAGAAAAGCGTTCTTAATTTGATAAAATATTATTCAGAAGAAAATGATGCAGGTTTTAGAAGTGAAGCATATGAGATTGCAAAAGATTTTGATGAATCAGGAGATTACCAATTAGCTGAGTATATTATGGCATTAATGTCAAATACGAATACATTTGTACCTCAAATGAATGAAAGTGACTCAGCGTTATTTGAAAAAATTGAATCATCTGGAGATAGTTTATGGCTTCCAGATTCGGTCACACAGGATATTCTTGGAATTGTACATGCAGTTGCACATAAAGCTGGAATAAATAAATTCCTATTTCAAGGAGCGCCGGGAACAGGGAAAACGGAAGCGGTCAAACAATTGTCTCGTATCTTAAATAGAGATATTTATATGGTGGATTTTGCTGCTGTTATTGATAGTAAATTAGGGCAGACACAAAAAAATATTTCTTTTCTATTTAAAGAAATAAATAATTTTGTTCATCCAGAAAATGTAATAATACTATTTGATGAGATAGATGCAATTGCACTAGACAGAACTAATACAAATGATTTGCGAGAAATGGGAAGAGCGACATCTTCTATGCTTAAAGGAATGGATTATATGGATGAAAGAGTTGTACTAGTTGCGACAACCAATTTATATGAACATTTTGATAAAGCTTTAATTAGAAGATTTGATTCTGTGATAGATTTCAACAGATATACAAAAGGAGATTTAATGTCAATCGCAGAAGAATTTTTAAATAAGTTTTTAGTAAAATTTAAATTAGCAAGTAAGGATATCCGCTTATTTCGTAAAATCATTGGATTGATGGAACCAATTCCATATCCAGGAGATTTAAAAAATTTAATAAGGACAGCGGTTGCGTTTAGTGATCCTAATGATGGAATGGATTATTTTAGACGATTGTACTATGCAGTTAATGGTAAACAGCCTCAAAATTTGAAAGAATTAAAATCTCAGAAATTTACAATTAGAGAAATAGAAATTTTATCGAGGATCCCTAGGAGCACTGTAGCTAGAGAACTTAAGGAGAGCATGGATGAATAATATATTACAACTTAGAGGACAGTTTCAGAAGCGGAAAAATGTGAATGGTTTTGGACCGACGAATCTTCCAAAAGGTTCAAAAGTTACAGCTGAGCATGTCGGAAATATGAAACAACAGTTAAAACAATTAGAGAACTATTGGAAAAATGAGATGACGATAGGTGGAGTTCTAATCAGCGTTCATTATAAGTGCATTGTTGCAAAGAGCAATAGGTTGCAGATTTTGCTTGGAGAAAAAAGTTCACATCCCAACATGTCAATTAGAGGGGCAAAATTTGTGGATGAGAATAACGCAAAAAATGAAAAAGTAAAGAAGCATGTTTTTACGTATTTTATTTCTTTTGAAGCTTTGCGGAAATCAATACAATATTTAGAAAAATGTGAATTGGTTCTAAATAAGTATTATAATGGTGAAATAACAGATAAAGATACCCAATTAATAAATAGTGGAAAATATAATGTAAATATAATGGCTAAATCTAGTTTTTTAAAAGTAGTTGTAGATTCTAATTATGTAGAAAGTTTTAGATTAGATCGTGCAGATGAAACAATTAAAGATAGATCAATTGTAACGATTTATAAAACAGGAGTAAATACAGTAGAATTATTAAGCAAATTTGGCATTGATATGATACATGCTAAAATGATTGATGAAACAACTCTTAGACTTGACAGTAGAGAAATTCAGATTTTGCAAAATAATGCCCCATATTTGATTGCAATGCATGTTAGAGATTTAGCAGAAATTGTTATAGCTGAAGATATTGTGAAAGATGAATCAGAAAGTTTAATATCGATTCCAGAACCCACAAATGAACCAACAGTTGGTGTTATTGATACTCAATTTGACAAAAGGGTATATTTTCATAATTGGGTCGTTTCACACAATATGGTTGATCCGAACATCACAATTACTACAGAAGATCTTTTCCATGGAACAGCGGTAACTTCAATAATTGTGGATGGACCAGCTTTTAATCCAAAACTGGATGATGGCTGTGGACGATTTAGGGTAAAACATTTTGGAGTAGCAACAGCAAATGGATTCAGTTCGTTTACAATCCTTAAAATGATTAGAGATATCATAGCGAGTAACAGAGATATTAAAGTATGGAATCTTTCATTAGGATCGGCGATGGAAATTGATCCCAATTTTATATCGCCCGAAGCAGCAGAGTTAGATAAGATTCAATGCGAGTATGATGTTATATTTGTTGTCGCAGGGACAAACAAAACAAGAAAAATGACAGGAACTGTGAAAATAGGTGCTCCAGCAGATTCACTTAACTCATTAATAGTTAATGCTGTTGATTTTAACGGTAAACCAGCTTCATATACAAGGGTAGGACCGGTACTATCTTTCTTTTATAAACCAGATATTTGCTACTATGGGGGAGATAAACAAGAAAAAATTACAGTTTGTGAACCTTTAGGCATGGCAACAGTATGTGGAACTTCATTTGCTGCACCTTGGATTACAAGAAAAATGGCATATCTTATCCATATCGTAGGATTAAGCAGAGAAGTTGCAAAAGCACTGATAATTGATTCGGCAGCAGGATGGAATCGTCAGGATAATAAATATTTTGCCATGGGGTATGGGGTTGTACCAAAACGTATTGAGGATATTACACATTCCAAAGATGATGAAATTAGATTTATTATGAATGGAACCATTGATGAATATGAAACATATACGTATAATATTCCAGTTCCACAAGATATGAAGGCACATCCTTTTTTTGCAAAGGCAACATTGGCATATTTTCCAAATAGCGATAGAAATCAGGGTGTAGATTATACAAGTACAGAAATGGATCTCCACTTTGGAAGAATAATTGAAAAAGATGGAAAAGCTATGATTAAAGCTATAGATTACAATAAACAAGCAGATGAAGGAATTCAAAATATTTATGAAGAAGATGCACGTAAACTGTATCGAAAATGGGATAATATAAAACATATTAGTGAGGCAATTAAAGAAAATGCAAGGCCTCGAAAAGCTTATTCAGCGGGAATGTGGGGATTGAGTATTAAAACGAAGGAACGACTTGTTCCAAAAGCAGGAAGAGGATTACAATTTGGTGTGGTTGTTACGTTAAAGGAGATGAATGGTATAAATCGTATTGATGAATTTATAAAATTGTGTATGGTAAGAGGATGGCTTGTCAATAGAATCGATATAGAAAATCAGATTGATGTATACAGTAAGGCAGAAGAAGAAATTGAATTTGAATAGAAAATTCAATGAAATAAGTAAGTGTATGGTTTAATGATTGTGCTGAGGAATGGGTATCAATTATTGAAAATGATTTAAATATTGGTTTGGACAACGATGAACATGTTGAGGCTGTGGTGTTGATACAAAGGAAAGTAAACGGTAGATAGTGCGTACCTCGACTATGGAGGCAAAATATGTGACAATAGACTATATTTCTATCACA
>RAZA01000078.1 GCA_003612485.1 bacterium D16-50 | reverse complement strand
TCTTTTTCTGCACGATATTCAGTTGTCAATTTTCAAGTGGCATCTCATTCATTGAGATTCCGAGAAGTTATTCACATTACACTTATATTATAACTCTGTCCGGGGGTATCAACAAGGATGTCGATGCCTCGGGACATTTTGTCTCGAAGTGAGAACGGGCCGCAACAGCAGTTACAGCCCGCTCTTTTGCCGGATAAGAAAGGCGGTCAGCGTCTCCTGCAGGGAGGGGCCGCCCTCGGCAAATTCGATTTTCACGCCCACGCCGCCCACGCTGAAGCAGTACGGATTGACGGCCCGTTTCACAAATCGGGCCAGCCGCTCCTCCCGGGGGAGGGTGCGGTCAAAGGCCATACCGCTCACGTCAGCCAGCGCATCCGCGCTCACCGCGCCGATGTTCACGCTTTTCATTTGTTCCAGCTCTTGTGTGGTCAGTTTCACGGCAAAACCTCCTTTTGCGTTTTGGGTTGTGGGGAAACGCGAAAGGACAGCACTGCGAAAGTGCTGCCCTTTGGCCTGTCCCCACCTCGGGACAAATTGTCTCAAACTTGTTTGAAAGAGGAAACGCCGGGCCCGTATGTTTGGCCCGTCAAAAGACAGCGAGTAGTGGCCCGGCGTTCCCTTGTTTTGTGCGGCGGCCCCAAGTGGCAAGCGGCCAGCTTGTCCCTCGCGGATTGTGGCCGTGGGGTTGGCAGTCTCCCCACTTGCGGCGGTGGTGTTGGTCGCTCGTCCTCCCGTGGGAGAAGTCATAGCGCACCCGCCGCCCGGCTCCCCGCGTTCACCCGGGGCCGCCCGCTATTCAGTTGTAGAGAAGAAAAAACTTCCTCTCATATACCACCAGAAAAATGGAGCAAATGGAGACGGCAATCACGGATTTTTTCTCAAATATTTTTTCATCTGTGCGATGCCGCTGAGAACGGAGCGCCGCACCGCGCTCTTATCCACGCCCTCGGCTTTGGCAATCTCCCAGTAGGTCATGCCGAGGATAAAGTGAGCGTCCACCCGGCGGCCCTGGGTTTCCGGCAGGCTGTTCAGCGCGTTCCACAAACGGCAGAACCGTTCCTTGAGCTCCAGAACCTCGTCCGGGGTGAGCTCGTGCAGGCAGGCGGAATACTCGATGCCGTCATCCGCATCCAAGGAATAGTACGCCTTGTTGTAGCGGGCCCGCTCGGTATAGGCCGCCTCATAGCGGACGCTGGCCCGGAGCGCCTCGGCCACATCGTCAGAAACTTCCATATATTCATCCTGGGTGTACCAGTAGTAAAAGTCGCGCAAGTTGATGATAGTCATTGTATGTACCTCCATATCGTTTTTGTGGTTGGGTTGCCGGGAAACGATATGGAGGGCGGCGGGGAGCGACACCGGGGGGAGCCACCCCTCACCTTGGGACTGTTTGTCCCAAAGCCGGGCAAACAAAAAACGCTTGCGCGGCAAAATACCACGCAAGCGCATAAACTGAGGTGATTATCTAAATTGCAACAAATTTCGCAGAGTGCAGCGGAAAATCCTTGTCCGGAGCCTGGGCTTTTTTTGACAAGTTAGGGGGGCGGACAATATAGAAAGACACGGCGTAACCTCCTTTTGCCGCCGCGTCAATCAAAAACGGCGGTCTTGAAATCTGTTGTTTCAAAACCGCCGATAAAATCAAAGCATGAGAATTTAATTGCTACACGACGGTTTTTTTCTTTTGCCGTCGTGCGGCAATATTTTTATGACCTTTAGACGAAACATCTTATAAGGCATTTCACTTTTCGATTATGAATGATAACAGTTTTTGGGGAGTTGAATACTTGCTTAATGATAATGCCTTTGCTGGACAATGGTGGATACATCGGTAGCAGTTTTCGCATTTTGCTCTGTTAAATAACGGATAGCCCGATTTAGTTCTTTCCCAAGCATAATGCGGACAATTTTTAATACATCGGCCACACTTAACACACTTATCTTGATGTAAAAATATCTTAAAAGTAATCATTTGTCCCATAAACTTATTAGGGGCATTTATGACACTACTAAAACGAAATCGTGGCACATATCCGTACAGCCGTTTTGTTTGTAGTCGTTCCAAAAAATCCATACAATCTAAATGTATTTTTGTGTATATATTTTTCTCATAGCAAAAAAATCTTTTTATAAATGGAAGAATAAGTGCGCCGTCACTTGCTGGAGTCCGATAATCTCGATCTTTAATAGTGATGATATTTTTCCTTAATAATTGCTTTGCCAATAGTCTATTAGTGTTGCATGAGCACAAAGCCCTTGTATTAAAAATAAATGCGGGTATCTTTTTGCTCAATGGAGGCAACGAATTAAAATAGTTATTGACAATATTAGATGGGGCTCCATGATAAACCGGAGTGCCAATTATGAAAGCGTCATAAGTTATAAAGTTAATGGCTACACAGTTTTCGATAGAATACAAATCCACGATACAGTTTTTGGTATGTAAAAGACAATCTTGTATAAGCTCTGCGACTTTTCTCGTTGAACCTACACCAGAAAAGTATAACACTAATATTTTCATTCCCTACTCCTCTTCAATGGAAATGCCACACTTGAGACATTTCTTTGTCTGTAGTATAATGAAAGAGCACTGCAAAATCAAGTAGCTGCGATTAAGTGCTACAAAACCGATTATGTGTGACAGGGGGGACTATCTATGTCAAATAATCCAATAGCAATGCAGTCAAAGAAATGGATTATTGATGCACTGTTAGAACTAATGAACAGAAAAGCGTATCACCTTATTACTGTTAGAGAGATTTCTTCAAAAGCATTGATTGACCGTCGAACATTTTATCGTCATTTTGAGTGTAAAGATGATGTTTTACGTTTAGTTATTGATGACATTACTACCGAATATCTTAACTCTATAAAAGGAATTGCTCCTACAGATACATATACAATAACCAAAAATTTTTTTGAGATTTGTTTTCAAAATCGGGATTTCATCAATCTCTTATATAGAAATAATTTGATGTACTTTCTGTTAGATAAATTTTACACTAATCTTCCCATCATTCATGCTCAAGTACGAAGTGATGAAATGTCTGAAACCCTCAGTCAAGATATGGATTATTTTTTGTTTTTTCATGCGGGTGGCTTTTGGAGCTTACTATTCAAGTGGGTAATTGATGGAATGAAAAAGTCTCCTAACGACCTTGCAATATTGGCAAGTGTAATTACTAATCGTCTTATTTGAAATCACGCAAACCTAAAGGAGCGCACAAACGGCAAGCAATTCGGGTGTGGCCACACTCCGAAATTTTTGCTGGGCCAGGGCCCGCAAAAATGCTTGTTGGGGAGCCTCCCCAAACCCGGCTCTTTGGGACAAAATGTCCCAAAGAGGT
>RAZA01000077.1 GCA_003612485.1 bacterium D16-50 | reverse complement strand
GGGAGCTTTTCACCGCCCAGCAATTCATTCATAGCGGCCCGGGCCGCCCGGTAGGTGGCAAGCTCCGCCTCGTGCTCGGCCAGATACTTTTTCGAGTACCGGGCCGCCTTGTAGCCGTCGAACACGGGCCGGGCCTTGGCATAGTCCACCACGGCCCCCATCAGCCCGGAGACTTTGGAGAGGGCTGCCTCGGTGGTCTGGAGCTCCCCGGCCAGCGCGTGGGCCCGGTCAACCGCCGCCGTGGTCTTTGCCGCCAGCGCGTCATAGTCGGTGAGATTGTTCTCCTGCAGGAACTGGAGGGCGGCGGCCATCTGTTTCAGATTGTAGACTTTCGCCCACCGCTCATAGGCCGGGCCCTTGCCCTCGGCCATGCGCTGTTGAATGTCGATGATAAGCCCCACCTGCCGGATCGGGGGCGGCGCGTCCTTTGGGAGCTCCGGGAGGGGCCGCTCCCCAGCGATAACCGCCCGGATGTCCTCGGGGTCAAAACCCGCGCCGAGAGTGGATGCCCGGAGCCGGGTGTACTTGTCCTGCCCCGGAGCGAGGAACGACACCACGCCGCCCCGCCCGCGCTTGACGGCAAAGCCGGACTCCTCCATCAATCGGAGGAACGCCGTAAAGTCGGCGGGCTTTTTTTCAAGGGCCGCGATAATTACCAGCCGCACTCGCTGTTGAGCGGAGGGCGGCTTTTCCCCTATCCACTGGCCATAGTGGAGAAAGCGGCCCTTGCTGTGCTGTTTGGGATTTTGTATCACGGACAAATCATGCTCCAGACATACCCGGTCGGACAGCCGCCGGAGGGCAAAGCTGGAGCCGAGGAAATTATGGAATTTCCGGGAGCAGTCAAAGGCCGTGGAATTGAAATAGATGTGATTGTGAATGTGGCCCTTGTCGGTATGGGTGCAGATGAAAAACTGGTACTTGCCTTTCGTCCAGCGCATCGCCGTTTCAAAGCCCAGCTTGTTTGCCTCCTCCGCCGTCACCTCACCGGGCGGGAACGCCTGCCGTATCTGGAAGAACAGAGCCCCGCGCTCCACGGGCCGGGCCGTGGCCGCCTGGTATTCGCTTTTCACTAGCAGAAACTCAGCGGCGGCTGTGGCCGGGTCGCAGAGGTGGGAGGACACGGCCCCCAGCTTTTGGGGATTGAGCCCGTAGGCAAACCGCTCCTCCATCGTCTGGACGGCGCTCAGTCCTGCCGCCTGCTTGTAGGGCCGGATGTAGGTCGTGGCCGTGGTAGCACCTCCTCTCCATATAAAAACAGTGACAGTGGATAAGTCACCCGCCGTCACCGTCTATGCAATAATTATTATTTGAAAGGTCAGAATTTATGTGTCTTATTTTTTATTTATCTTGTGAGAATATCAGATAGAATAGCTTTAATTTGTTCATCGTTATATCCAGCATAGCGTAATACAATGCAGTAGCTAAGATGTTCAACAAGACGAACTGCCGTAATAACATCTACATTGGGTTGATATTCTCTTTTCTCATGGGCCAATTCATTTCTCCATAAATTGGCCGCACTTGCTAAATTGTCAACATCGTCCCCAAACCATTCTTCGAGTATAGGTTTCAACGATTGCCAAGTTGAATAACCTCCATAGGACTTCTTAATTTTTTCTTTGAGCGATACTTGGGGAATTAACGACTTCTTAAAACTTTTTGCCTTTTCTTTCTTCTTTCCTTTAGCGGTTTTAATATACTCATCAACAAGAGACTCCATATCGCTAAAAAATGCTATCGTATCTGGCGATGATATTTCGGGTAGTATAGTCCTCACGTAATATTCAAATGCTGCCGTAATATGTAGGCTTTGCTCCAAGTCAATAAGGTTTCTGTATTTGAAAGATGGGTGGGTACTACCTCCATCGAGTATAGCACCATCTCCAGCTTTTTCCTCAAAAAACAGTTGGAATAGCTCTTTGATTTTAGGATAGAACAATCCGATGCGTGGGGTCTTTTTGACACTATTTTCATTTTCCAAAGGCTCAAGATATTTTTGGCTAAAAAATATCTTCTGCTGTGTATATTTATCAACATCAACCATTTTTTTATCTTCAAGGGCTTTGGCGGGATATTTCCCAATGAGCGTTGCACTCCTTAATCCAATATTTTTCCTATTACAAATAAAACTGAAAAAAGCTTTGGCGGAAAAATATAGGTTTAGCAGATACTCAAAGTCCTTTGTTTCAGGGAATTTAATAGAAACCTCCGATATAGTTTCGGCTGTAGTTTTGTTGTTTGAATGACAAATCATTTTTATATCGAACGATACAGATACTACGGTGCTGCAGTATTTAATCTCAAAACTACATAAATTATTTTTAATTCTTGAAAAAATAATTTCTTTGTTTGAAACAGTTGCTATGCTCGCAGATGGAATAAAGTAATCTAATTCAGGAAATTGAAGTCTCATTTCGGTATAGCTACTATTTGCTTGATAATCCTCAATGAAATATTCGACAGAGCGCATCTGATTAGCAAGGGATACATACGTTACTTCTGCTCCCTCAACAGCCATGCAATCATTTGAAAGTGGGATGCCCAATTTATAAAGGATGTTTCCTCCTGTGAGCATTCCTAACTTTTGACCAACAATCATGTCTATATTTTCTGGAACAGTAACTGTTCGTGCTCCTAAAAAAACAGTAATTTTCTCCGTTTCTTCTTCATATTGGAACGGATAGCTATACTCTCCAATGGTTACACTTCCAATTATTAATTGAGACATAACATAACCCCTTTCCGCTCAACAATTTAATATGAGTTGCAATTAGAAATTAAGTATATCATATCTCGCATTGACAATCTACCCACCTTTGGGACAAAATGTCCCGAAGTACGAAAAGCCGGGGAGCGGCACAGCACCGCTCCCCAGCAAATCACAGCTCCACCAGCGCGGAAAGCTGTTTCAGCAAATCAGACAAAGGCCCCCACAAAGCGGAGTAGTCCCGTTGCAGGGCCGATATTTCCTCGGGGTAAATCCCCCCGTAGGTGTTGGCATGGATAGCCACTTGATTAAGGTTGTTTGAGCACCGCCGCTGGAGGGACACCAGCTCCCGGACGGGGGCAAGGTCAATCTGGAGCACATAGCCGCAGAGAGCCATCCTCCGCATATAGGCCCCCATGTTGCGGATGCCCGCCTGGGCCATGCGTTCCCGGATAAGCGCCTGCTCATCCTCGGACACCATCACATGAAGATGGACGGGGCGGCGGCGCTTTTTCCCGGCCATGCCTACCTGCCGCCCCGGTCGGGCGCGTTCCGTTTAGGCGCGGAGGGGGCCTGCCGTTCCCCGGCCAGCCTCGCCGCCTCTTTCATCTGCTCGGCAATCGGGCGGGGCCTGCCGCCGTCCCGCAGTAGGCCGGACACCTCCGGGGCGGGCCGGAGCTCATAGTCCGCCGCCTGCTTTTCCGTCAAAGGTTTCGTGTAGGTCAGATGCCCCCACGCAAGGAACGCGCCGCCCTCCACGGGTACGCGCTTGTCGTAGTTTTCGATCTCGTCCGGCTCGTTGCCCGCAGGCTTGGGAAACGTGCCGATGTCAACAGGCCGCTGGGTGGAATAATACTTGTAAAGGCCGGGGGCCTCAATCTGCGCCACCTTGACGGAGAACTGCTGCTGGTAGTTTTCCACACGCTCCAGCAAGTCCTGCTCCAGCGCGGCCCGGTCACTGCCATAATGCCCCCATTCATACTGCCTTGCGCCGTGTTCGTCATCATAGCAGGCCCACGTCACAAAGGGGGAGGGGGCCCGGGGATGCTCCCCCAGCGCAAAGCCCCGGCCATTCTCCAGCATGACGGCCTTTAAGATTGTATAGCCTTGATTTCTGTCCATAGGAACCTCCTCTCGAAATGTTAGCACTATTTTGGGAAATCGGGGCA
>RAZA01000076.1 GCA_003612485.1 bacterium D16-50 | reverse complement strand
GTTTTAACCATAGGCATTATGACGGACATCCGGCAGCGCCGTGTTCGCAAAAATCCCGTATCCATGGTATGCTTGTGTTTTAATAGGAACACTGTAATATCAAGGCTTTTCGGAGCCAGCAACCACAAAAAAATATTATTTGAGCTATCACATTACGCAGAAAGCCGTCCGGCATGAAAAAACGGGCGGCTTTTTTGCGTGGATAGCCGGGAGGGAGGCGAAAAAATAGTAACAAACTTTTAGCGCAAGATTTGTGCAACATTCACGAAATTAAAAAAGGAGGTAACGAATGGCAGACGAAAAACTGAACGTGAGCCCGGAGGAAAATCCCCAGCCCAGCTTGTTCGATGCAGGCCCGGCGGATGCTCCTGCCCCGGAAGCACCTGCGCCGGAACCCCCGGCCCCGGAGAACGCCCCCGAGCAGACTGGCGGCGAACCACCCGCCCAGGATGCCCCGGCGGGTGCTCCCGGCGAGGTGAGTGTATCCGCTGACCAGATTGAAAAGCTCATGGCAGAGCAACGGGCGGCGGGACGTGCGGAGGTGGAAAAGAACGAGCCGCCTGAACCGGAACAGCCGCCCACCCCGGCCCCGGAGGAAAAGGCCACCGAGAAAAAGAGGCCCACCAAAGAGGGCAAGACCGCCGGGGAAAAAGCTCCCGAGCCGGAAAAGCCCAAGGGCAGGCGGGGCCGCAAGCCCAAGGAAGAAAAAGCGGGGCCCGGCGAAGCGGGAGGGACGGGGGCCCGCAAGGGCCGCCCACCCAAGGCTGACAAGGCGACCCCCGACAAGCCCCCGTCCCCACCTCGAGACAAAATGTCCCAAAGCAAGGGGGCCAAGGCCGCCACGGTAAAGGAAGAGGCCGCCACGGTAAAGGAAGAGGCCGCCGCTCCCCCGCCTGCGCCGGAAGTGCCGCCCCAGCCCCGTGACGCGACCCGCGCTGAAAAGGAAGAGATCGTATATCTCAAACTTTCGGAGCTGTTCCCGTTCAAAGACCATCCTTTCGGTGTGCGGGACGATGCGGAAATGAAAGGGCTTGTAGCATCCGTCAAGGACAACGGCGTACACCAGCCCGCGCTGGTGCGTCCCCGCGAGGGCGGGGGCTATGAAATCATCGCGGGCCACCGCCGCCAGCGGGCCAGTGAGCTGGCCGGGTTCGCCAATATGCCGTGTATCGTCCGCAACATGACGGACGATGAGGCTGTCCTTGCGATGACGGACGACAACCTGCGCCACCGGGAAAAGATTTTGCCGATGGAAAAGGCGCAGTCGCTGAAAATGCAGGTAGAGGCCATCAGCCACCAGGGGGCAAAGCTGGCGGGCGATGACGCGAAGGACGTGGGGAAACGCTCCACGGAAATCGTGGGGGAACGAAACGGCATGAATTACAAGCAGGTACAGCGGTATATCCGGCTGACCGAGCTTGTGCCGGAGCTCCAGTCTATGGTGAACGAGAAAAAGCTGTCTTTCACCCCCGCCGTGGAAATCTCGTTCATCAAGCCCAAAAACCAGAGGTTCATCGCCGTTTCCATTGAGGGCGAGCAGGCATCCCCCTCGCTCTCCCAGGCCCAGGAGCTCCGCAAGCTGGATAAGGATGGGAAACTGAATGGCGATGTCATTGACGGCATTTTGAGCCGTGAGAAAAAGGAGGTAGACAAAGTGATTATTTCCGCCGCAGAGCTGAACAAGTATTTCGGCAAGGACGCCACGCCCCGGGAAATGAAAGACCAGATTATGTCCCTGCTGGACGCGTGGAAAGAGAAGCAGCCCCCGGAGCGCACCGCCCCGGAGAAAAAGACCGACCGGGAAAAGTAAGCCTTGAGACATTTTGTCCCAAGGCTTTTCTCTTTCCCGCGCCCCTCCCCCGCGCCTTGCATGGCGTTCTTTTAGAGAGGGGCTCTGGTGGTATATCCCCCGTCGCCGCCTGCTACTGAGCACAGCCGGGAGTGGGCGGTCAAGGGGCGGAACGCCCGCCGCCTGCGGCGGCTTGCCCTTGACGGCCCGCCCCGGCTGTGCCACCCCTCCCGGCGCGGCGGGGGATATATCCTCCAGAGCCGCCCCCTTTCCCATGAATGGGAAAGGGCGGGGGGATAGGGCTGAACGACAACTATTAAAATATCGGAGGTAAACGACTATGAAACGACCCCTTGCTTACATCACCGCCGCTTGGTATGGCGGCGACACGGAAAATGCGGAGCTGGCCGCGCAGTATTGCCGGGCGGTCTACGATGCGGGCTTTGCCCCTATCTGCCCGGCCTTGTTCCTGCCCCTTTTCCTCAATGACGCGGTTCCCGAGGAGCACAAGAGCAGCATTGACATTGGCCGCGACCTGCTCCGCCGCTCCCGGGTGCTGGTGGTGTGCGGGCATACCGTCACCGAGTCCATGAAGAACGACATCGCCGTGGCCCAGCGGCTGGGCATCACCGCCACCACCCTTGAGGGCATCCTGACCGTCAAGGGACAGGGCCGCCGCTGACGTGGCCGCGCTGTTCGAGGCGTACATCACCAATCTGGGGAAATACAACGAGGGCGAGCTGGTGGGGGAAACGCTGAAATTCCCCACCAGCCCCCAGGCGGTGGAGGCGCTGTTAAAGAATATCGGCGTGGACGGCATACGCTACGGGGAATTTTTCATCACCAGCTTTGACGGCGATGTGCTGGGGCTCTATGACTATCTGGGCGAGTATGAAAATCTGGACGAGCTGAACCATCTGGCCTGCCTGCTCTCGGAGCTCCCCCAAAGCGAGATTGAAAAATTCGAGGCCGCACTCCATATGGGGGCGCATACCTCCAGCGTGGCAGACATCATCAACCTTGCGGAAAATCTGGACTGCTTTGAATTTTACCCGGATATTGAAAGCGAGGAAGATTTGGGCCGCTACTATGCAGAGGACTTGCCGATCCCCGCCGAGCTGAAAGACTACTTTGACTATGAGGCATACGGGCGGGACATATCCATCAATGAGGGCGGCCACCTTGCCCCCGGCGGCTATATCGTCCAGACGGGCGATATTAAGGAAGTCTACCACGGGATAGAGGATATTCCCAAGGAGCACAAGGTTTTTGCCCTCCCCCGGCTCTCCATCCGGGAGCAGATGGCTGCCTACAAGGAAGTGATTGACCGTTCCTCTCTGGCGGCTGAACGCAAGCACCCGGAAACAAACCGGGAGGAGCGGTGACTTCGAGACATTTTGTCCCAAAGGCCGGAGGGCCTATCCCCCATGAAAGGAGGCGGTTTTGATTGATTGACGAGGATGTTTCCCGGCGCACTATCGCGTTATCCATGCGGACGGGAAAGCTGACGGCCCGGGTGCTGGCCTATGCGCTCCGGGCGGCTGGCCGGAAGATACAAAAGGAGCACCGGGCCCACCAGACGCCCCACGGCAGGCAGTCCGTGAAAAAGCTCATGGCCCACGGCGCGGCCACGAACAGTATCGAGCTCACCGGGGCCCCAAAGGAATTTGACCGGGTGGCCCGGAAGTGGAATGTTGACTATGCCTTTTATAAGACCGGGCCGGACAAGTATCTGCTGTTCTTCAAGAGCGGGCAGGCGGACGCAATCACCGCTTGTTTCTCGGAATACTCCCGCCGGGTGCTGGACAAGGCAAAGACTGACCGCGTACCCATCCGGGAACAGCTCAGACGGGCCGCCGCCGAGATACTGCATAACCCCGCCCACAAGAAAGAGCGTGTAAAGGAGGCCGCCCATGAGGACAGATAAGCTGAAAAAGTACCTTTTGCCGAACCTCCCCTATCTGTTCATCGGCTGGGCCTGCCTAAAGGTGGGGACGGCCTACCGTCTGGCGGCGGGGGCGGATTTGGCCCATAAGCTGGTGGGGATGGTGGCGGCCCTCGGCCCGGCCTTTGCCGACTTCGCGCCGGGGCTTGCTCCTTTTGACTGGCTCACTGGCATCGCGGGGGCTGTGGCGATCCGGCTGATTATCTATCAGAAAAGCAAAAAAGCCCAAAAATACCGCCGGGATGAAGAGTATGGTTCGGCCCGCTGAGGTGCATAATCTTAACTGTAAGCAACACCTATATTGACGCAGGAGGGTATGCACATGAATGATTACAGTAAAATCACAGCCCTTTACTCCCGCCTATCAGTGGGGGACGAGGACAGGGACGGCGGCGAAAGCAACTCCATACAGAACCAGAAAAAATTTCTGGAAAGCTATGCCAGACAGCTAAAATTAACCAATATCCGGCACTACATTGACGATGACGAAAG
>RAZA01000075.1 GCA_003612485.1 bacterium D16-50 | reverse complement strand
CAACCTGTTGTACATATCTGAATCTTACTGGAAGGATTTTTTCCCATAGACACAGAAAAATTTACAGCCTCGTTGCCTGCCACTTTATCCAAGAGCCTTGCGGAAGTCCGTTTTGCTTCCCTTGTGGCGTGGGCATATACATTCATTGTGGTACTCACGTCAGAGTGTCCTAAGAGTTCCTGCACGTCTTTTGGTGCTGCACCGTTCGACAACAGATTGCTTGTATAAGTATGACGGAGTTGGTGGAAATGAAAACCCTCAAATCCGTCAAGTTTCTTTGCGAGCATCCTGCATACGATACTCAATGTACTCGAAGTTTCAAGGCAACCGTCTGATCTTAAACATACAAATGAGATTTCGTTGTAATCCATCGGAATGTCCTGCGTGTTTTCCAAGCTGTAATACTCATAGTAAACCCTGTTTTTGTCCTGCACTTCCTTGTAGTAATTGCGGTGGTACAGTTCCCCGTACTGCATTTGATTTTTAAGCTGTTCTTTCCTTGCCTTTTTCAGTATGGCGGTAAGCGTGTCCCCAAAATCAACCGTTCGCACTTTTTTGCGTTTTGTCGGTCCGATAATCATTTTGTGCTTTGCACCGTCATAGCGGACACTGCGCTTTACTGTAAGATACTGTTCCTCAAGGTTAATGTCCTGCCAAGTCAGCCCACATACTTCGCCAATCCTAAGACCGGCATAATAAGCTATCTGTATCGGCAGCACAGCAGGGGGATTTTTCTTTTCCAAGTACGCAATCAGCTTTTCGTATTCTTCATGGGAAATAGGCTGTGTTCCTGTATGCCCCATATCTTCCTCTGAAAATAAGTCCACTTCTTCAGCTTTGCGTTTCAGTTTGATGTACTGCATTGGATTGAACGCAATCAGTTGCTTTGGGAATACCGCAAAACGGAATGACTGCTGCAAAACCGCCGAGAAAGAGTGGATATAATCTTTGCTCAATCCCTTCTTCACTTTACCATCAGGGTAAGTCCCTCCGAAAGTAAGCAGGTCAAGGAATGTCTGCAAATGTTCCGCTGTTACGGTTTTAAGTCTGCGGTCAGCAATCGGATGTTTCTTAATGCAACGGATAGCGCCGAGATAATTCTCAACTGTACCATTGCTGAGAGTGCCAACCTTTAATTCTTCTTCCGCCCATGTGTCAAGCAACTGTCCGAGAGTGATATTGTCCGCCTTTGCAATAAATTTCTTGCTTTCATAGTCCTCCATTGCCTGCCTTAACAGCTTTTCCGTTTCGCTCTTGCTTTCTGTTCCAGCACATTCTTTCTGTACCAAGTTGCCGCTTGCATCCTCTACATAGAAGCGGTAGTACCATTTCTTTCCTTTCTTCCGTACTGATCCCTTTGCCATATTCGTTTCTCCTTTCAATGAACGCATTTCTGCGTATGTAATTCATTGAACAGATATGGCAGTCGGAACTGATGGAATGCTTTCTGAAAATAAGGATAGCATAAAATCTGCCGTCCCGCTATACCGAATCGGAATCTTCCCCTGATAAGAGAACGGAAAGCCTTGCAGCGGCGGTGTCAGGGTTTTTGGAGTAGAGCCTCACTATGTCGCCCATATCATTAAGGGCATTTACAGTGTGGGTAATCTCCCGCAGGAACATGATTTCATTATATTCCCTGTCCGATTCAAATCCCATTGTTTTTGCAAGCTGTGCGCTTTCCCTGTTGCCCTTAAACTTCCTGCACGCAAGGCGGAACGAATCCACAAACAGCTCATATTCCTGCAACATCAGCAGCAACAGGTCTTTTGAAAAGTCTGATTCGGAAGTTTCCATGTCATAAGGCAGCTTTGAAAGAATGGAGGACATGGCATCACGTATTAACATTTCCTTTTTATCCGTAATGTCAGATTCGTATTCCTCCGTTTCGCCTTTTAACCACTCTACGGAAACATGGAGGGCATCTGCCAAACCGTCAAGAACGAGTTTCTTGGTGTTGTCAATCGTTCCTGCCTCATATCTCTGAATGGTGGATGCGGTAACGCCCATTTTTTCAGCAACATAAGGCTGGTTGACGCCTAATTCCAATCTACGCTGTTTTGCCCTGATGCCGATTACCTTGCGCAGCTCTTTGTCTTTCATGTTGGTTTTCCTCCTTTATCGGTATGGTTAGAGTATACCATACCAAAACCGCTATTGCAATATGCAAGTTAGAAATAATTTTTAAAATTACATAATGCTTGACAAAGAAATATAAATGATGTATAGTAAGCATACTATAAAATTGCATATTGCAATTTAAGAGGAGGAAAATGAATGACAGAAATGAAGATTGCCCTTTCCATTGAGGAGGCGGCAGACTACACCGGAATAGGTCGGAACACACTGAGAAAGCTGGTGGAATGGGATAAACTCCCTGTACTGAAAGTGGGGAGAAAGGTACTTATCAAAAAGGATATTCTGGAACTGTTTATGACTGTCAATGAGGGGAGGGATTTGAGTGACAGGGGCAACGTAAAAGCTGTTGCAAGAAAGACGGCGGTTTAAAAGTCGGGCGCACAGTTGCGGTGAACTTAAAAAATGCAATCATTTTTGAAATATGAACTTAAAAAATGCAGTCACTTTGAAAGAATGAACTTAAAAAATAAGTTCACGGAAAAAACTGTGGTATATGCCTCATAAAAAATGAACTTAAAAAGTGCAGTCACTTTGAATAAAGTCAGTTGAACGCCAGAAACAGCAGAGATGTAATTCAGCATAACCAGTACATTCAGGACAGATAAGGATAACAAAGATGGGCAGAAATAAAAGGATTGCTAATAAAACAAGCATAAAGTAGCCGGAAAATTGTTTCCAATATGCTGAAAGCACATTTTGCTGAATACCCTCGGAGAGCCCCCGCAGTATTGGCGAAGGCAATGGAACATTGACTTTGACAATACTGCTAAGGGGTTATCATCTATGGCGGAGCCAAGATGATAACCGCACTGCTTTAACACGAAATCAGGGAGGAAGGACATGGGAGAAATCTCTTTCAGCAACCATATCAGCAACAAGAAAAGTGCAATCAACAGCAAAGTAAAACTCGCCGGAGTTGCAAAACACAATCTGAGGAAGTATCATTCGCAGGATTACAGTAGGGATAACATCACGCTTCTTTATGGGACAACCAATCTCATGCAGGACGTGAAAAATGTTTACCGTAGAGAGTTTGACGCTGCCCTGCATGAATACAATGCAAAGCAGACAAGACCGGAAAGACGGATTGGCGATTATTTTGAACATGTGTCCGAAACGGAACAGGATATGGCGGTGGAAGTCATCATACAATGCGGGGATAAAAAATTTTGGGAGCAGAACAGCGGGGACAAAATATTTATGAAACAGGTCTATAAGCAGCTCCTTTTGAAACTGCAGGAGTATCTGCCGGATTTTAAGATTGCAAATGCGGTAGTCCATTTTGATGAGGCAAGCCCGCATATGCACGTTGTAGGTGTTCCAGTAGGGAGAGGGTTTAAGCGTGGCTTGTCAACAAAAGTGTCAAAGCGGTCTGTATTCACGCCCCAAGTCCTGTCGGAAGTTTTGCAGGATAAAATGCGGGCAGACGCCAACCACTATATGAAAGCTATCTTCCAACAGGAAGTAAAGGAAAAGAAAAAGGGAAAAAACCATGACCTGACGGTTGCGGAATACAAAGTTGCAAAAGAGGAAGAAAAGATTGAAAAACTATCAACGGATAAAATAGGACTGGAGGCTGACATTCTCGTTCTGAACCATAAAAAGTCCACTACGCAGAGGGTATTGGACGAATTGGACGGGGAGATTGAAAGTTCCAATATCTTTCTGAAAGCACTTCAAAAGATAAAGCAGTTTATACAGTCATATCTTCCCTTTGCGCCGCTGATTGAGGAATTTGCGAACCATGTGGAGCGTGGTTCGGATATTGAGGCAGGAAACAGCTTTCGGGGATTGTTTACCGCACTTGGGGAGCTGCTCAATTCTTTCAAGGAAATCATCGTGGACGGACTGTGCTGGTTTCCACGCCTTATGCGGTGGCAGACTTCAAAGGGTGAAGTTTCCCCTGTGTTTGAAGATAGCAGGAATGAAGGCTATTACTACCGTCTGAAATCGTATATGGATATCCACACAAGGCAGGAATACCCAAAGGAACTGATACAGCCGGAAATCAAGCCCGAAAACCGTACTGGCACAATAGAGCAGCTAGCGCAGAATGTGGAGGCTGTCGAAAAGCAGGTACAGCTTATGGGGGTAAAAATGAACCGAAGTCATATGTATTAGACCTAACTGAACGTCCATTAAGCCCCCAGCAGAGCTGGGGAGAACGGAGTAAGCAGTAGCGATCCCCAGAGTACCAA
>RAZA01000074.1 GCA_003612485.1 bacterium D16-50 | reverse complement strand
TTTACGATAACCGTTCCCACAAGCCCCGCTTCAATGTCGGCAAGCATGGACTGGAAGCCGGGTCTTTGGAAGTTCGCCCCGGAATAACCGTCGTCCGTGTACCATTTCAGATTGCCGAAGCCGTTCTGTTTGGCGTAGTTTTCAAGGATTCGCTTCTGGTTGCTTATGGAATTGCTCTCGCCTTGCAGCTCGTCCTCATGGGATAACCTCGGATAAAGGGCGGTGATAAGTGTTGTGGTGGTCTGTCTTGACATAGATTCCTCCGTTTCCGACAGCCAGCCACACTATTCCGTAAGTCCATTATATCACACGGCGGGGCTGGCTGTACAGCCTTTTTTGCTACTTTATGGCACATAATGTCGATTGATTTTCAGTAAGGAATGTCGCTTTACATGGCATGGGCGGCTGTTCCCCCGGCTGCGCTTTCCGCTTCCAGCACTTTCATCATTTTGTCGGCGGCGGTGGCGGTGGTGTCCTGTTTGAAATAGCCGGAAACCACAAGGACGGTGTTCCCCCGGCGAACCTCGGTCACGCAATCCGGGCGGCGGGCGGTAGTGGCGGTGCTTCTCTTGGGCGTGTCGGTCATAGGCAAATCTCCTTTCCATTCAGCAGCTTTTTAAGCTGTTCCATTTTCTCCCTTGCGGCGGCTTTTCTGAAATTCTCCCCGGTAATGCGGACGGGGGTACACATTTCAATAAGGCGGTCATAAATGCGGGCGTGGGGCGTGTCCTCCGGGTTCTGCAATTCTTCCAGTGTCAAATTTGTAGTGACTATTAACGGCTTTCTGCTGCGGTATCGGCTGTCAATCACGTTGTAAACCTGTTCAAGCCCGTATTCCGTGCCACGCTCCATGCCGAAATCGTCAAGGATAAGCAAGGGGAAGCTGCAAAGGCGGGAGATATATTCGTTCCTGTCCTTGTAGCTGGTGGCAAGGTCGTTGAGGATAAGGGCAAAGTTCGTCATGCACACGGAAATCTCTTTCTCCATGAGGGCGTTGGCAATACACCCGGCAAAATAACTCTTGCCCGTGCCGACATTCCCCCACAAAATCAATCCATAGTTCCCGGTGCTTATCTGTTCCCATTGCTCCACATAGGAATAGGCTTTGTGCATTTGGGGGCATTTGCCGTTGTCGTTTTCAAACGTCCATGCCCTCATAGCCGGGTCGGTAAAGCCCTTTCTTTTCAGCCGTTCCACTTCCTCCCGGTGCTTCCGCTCCCGGTCTGCGGCTTCCAGCATTTCCCGGCGTTTCCGCTGGCAGTCACATTCTTTAGGGTGGCGGTCACGTCCGAAAAAGGTCTTGCCCTCCGGGAAGTAGGCTTCTTTGGGCTGGCGGCAGCTCCCGCAATATAAAAGCCCGTCCTCGCCCGTGTAGTCCTCCGGCTCTGCTTCCTGTGCCGTGGCAAGCCGGAAAATAGCGTTATCGTAATCACACATAAAATCGTTCCTCCTTGTTCATGGTCTTTCACGCCCTGTTTACGGGGCGTTGTGTCTATGCTGTCAAAGGCTCTCGCCCTCCTTGTAGGAATAATCGGGGATTCCCTTTTTCGGGTTCTCCTTTTTCTCACGGTTTAGCCAGCGGCGCAATGCGGCGGCATGGCACACATAATCATTCCCGCTGGCGGCTATGTACTCGCTCATTTCCTCGATAAGCCGTTCCAGCCTGTCCGGGTATTCCGCTTTCAGTTCCGCATACTCGGATTCAGAGAGGAAAATATTTTTATATCTGCCAAACGGGGCGGGCGGCTCCCCACTCGCTCCTTTTAGTTGGTTCTCTTTTAATTGGTTTATAGTAAATTGGTTAGGGGTCGGTTTTCCGTCCAACGCAAAGGTCGGTTTTCCGCCCTTATGAGGGTCGCTTTTCCGGCTATCAGAGGGTCGGTTTTCCGGCTGTATGGCTGTCATATGGTCGGAAAACCGTACCACTGGCACTTGCGGTATTTTCACATAAAGGCGGTTCGGTGCGGAAAATCCCCGGCGTTCCCGCACTAAAAGCCCGGCAGCGTCCAGCTCGTTCAGTGCGGATTTTATGGCGGTTCTGCCTTTATCCAGCGTTTCCGCTATCTCCGAAACGGGATAGAAGATATATGTCCTGCCCTCGCTGTCCTGCCAGCCGTTCTTCTGTGAGAGGGTGGCACGGTCTAACAGCAGCGCATAGAGCAGCCTTGCGGTATAGGACAAGTCCATTTTCAGCAGAAAACAGGGATAAGGGAAAAACTGCGGCATTGCGGTGTCGGCTGTGATGTAATCGGTTATGGTTCTCACCTCCTGTCTGTGGCTTCTGTTACGCAATTAAAGCGGCTTTTCCGGGGGTAAAGGATAAATGTACCGCCTACCTGTTGAGGGCGGTCTGAAAAGCCTTGATTTACGGGGGTTTGGAATATCCTAAAGCGTGACATTTATCCCTCTGTTTCCGCTTGCGCTGTGTGGCTCTGATTCTTTTCATGCGTCCGGCGCAATCCGGGCAGTATTTCCCCCGGTTTGACTTGGGGAGAAAGTACCCGCCGCACTCGGTACAGCGTTTCCTGTCTGCCCGGTGCAAAAGGTCGGCTTCCAGTTTCCCGTCCAGCGGCAGCACGGCGACAATAAACCAGCGGCACAAGAGGGAATAGCTGATACTCTGCACACACACGCAAGGCTCGCCGTTATCCAGCGCAATGCAATTCCCGTTGTCATAGTTGCAGCACTCATGCACAAGGCGGCAGGCGGCTCTGTACTGGCGGTAGTCCATGTATGGGCGTTTACCGTTCATTCTCCCGCCCCTTTCCCCGTTCCGGCTCTCGCCGTAGGATTTGCTCAATATTGCCCTTGACGGTCTGCAATTCCCGGACATTTTCTTTCTTCTCCCGGTATTCGTTGTAAAGCGTGTTCTTTTCCCTCGTAAGCTGCTCAATCTCCGCTTGCAAGGTCTTGGACGCTGGCAGCTTGGAGATTCCCTGTGCCTTGAAATACCGGGCGGCAGATTCGGAAATGATAAACTCGCTTTCGTGCTGCTCCCGGTAGGCTCTCCGGGCTTTCTCCGTTTTCTGCGCCCTAAGTCCGTCACGGGCTGGCTTGGTCTTGATGTATGCCAATAGCTGCTTCTGCAAGTCCTTTTTCTCCCGCAAAGTGTTTTCCACGGCTTTTAGTTTCCCGGTCACTTCATGCAGTCCGGCACTGGCGGCGGCAAGTGCGGCTTCCAGTTCTTCCGGGGAAGAAAAGCCGGATTCCTCATAAATGCTCATGGTCGCCGCCATTTGCTTCAGATTGTGCAAGGTCGCCCATTTCTCGTAGCCTTTCCCCTTGCCCTCGGCTCTCTTGGCGGCTATGTCTACCATGCGCTGTACTCCGTCATTCTTCGGGGCGTTTATGGCGGCTTTATTGCGCTGTAAGCGGTCTTTTATGCTCCGGGGGTATTCCTCTTTGGGTAGGGGCTTTTCGGCGGCTCTGGCGGCGTTCTGTGCGTTTAGGGTGAGTGCTTCCAGTACGGCGGCACGGTCAAAATCATCACCCAACTTCCGGGCGGTGATTGGCTTCGTCCTGTCCGGCGTGAGATACGACAACCTCCCCCGGCTCTCCTTGACGGTCACGCCTTGCTGTAACAGCTTCCCGGAAAAGTCCTCAAAGGAAACAGCAGAGGACAGGGCGGTGCGGATCGTGCGCCGCAGCTTCTCCTTGTCCGTTTCAAATTTCGTAAGTTTGGGCGGCTCTCCTGTGGCGGCAAGGGAAGCGTTCTCTTTATCCAGTGCGGCTTGTCCTTTCCGCTTCGCCCAATACTCACGCTCGGTAACTCGGTTCTTGCTCCCATGCAATAAGTCAATCTGATAGAGGTTTTCCCGGTGGCACATCTCCATGACTTCCGCTTTGAAATACTCCATAGCAGCGTCCGTACAGCGGTGCTTGCAGCCCTCCCTTGTGTCCGCTGGTCGTTCCATGTAGGGCAATAGCGGCACTTCCTCAATCCGTAGGGAATTGATTACGATATGCACATGGATATTTCCGCTGTGGTTATGCCCGTCCGGGTGGGTGCATACAAGGGCTTGGTGTCCGGGGAAATGCTCTTTACAAAACCGCTCGCCCAACTGTTGCGCCCGGTCTACGGATAGCCCATTGTCGGCAGCGTCACGGGGGTCAAAACTGATAATGTAATGGTGGCTCTTTACGTCCTCCCGCTTTTGGTTCTTGCCGTATTTCAGATTGGAGCGCATACAAGCTATGGCGAAATCTTCCCCGTTGCAATTCAGAGAGGAAATGAGATAACCTGTCCTCGGTACAATCTGCCCGTTTTTATCAAGAGTGGGCTTCATGGTAAACTCGTCATGCTCAAAAGTTAGGTACTGTTCAGCCGCCCCATAGTCGGCATTTTTAGAGCTGATATGTTTGAACGTTGCCAACGGCTTCACCTACTTTCTGCAAGACTTCAAACTTCAAGGCGGCAAGCTCCGCTGTGGCGGCTC
>RAZA01000073.1 GCA_003612485.1 bacterium D16-50 | reverse complement strand
TTTTGCAGAGGGTGACACGCTCGGAAAACTCGGCGTATTCTTCCTCGGTCAAGCGTGTCTTGATTACCCGGTGGCGGTGGGGCGTGTTGTATCTTTTCATGGCTTTCAGCTCCTTTCTTTTTATGGTTTGCCCTCTCACCAATAGGAGAAAAACAGGGGGCAAAGCGGAAGTGTTTTTTGAAAAATCCGAAAATATTTTTTCGGGGATTTTTCAAGCGGCGCAAGCCGCAAAAAGGCGGGCTTGGGGTGGCAACCCCAACAAGATTCCCATAGGACAAAATGAGCGATTAGCGAAATTTGGTACTGTGGTAGAATCTTGCTCTTAAAAAGTGGTGGCTTCCTCTGTATGGGCTTCCCTCAATACCTTTAGTGCCGCAAGCGGGGATTTTGCCAAAGCAGCGGCGGTATTTCTCCCTCTGATACCTACAAACCAGCAAAAAGCAAAATGGACGTTGATTTGTGGAAATTTCCCCTCATTCCTTACAACACCACGCAAGCCGGAATAGGCGGGAATTTTGAGAAATTTCTTTTTATCCCCCTTTGCACGGCATAATACTGGCGATTTTTGAAAATGCCAAAAATGGGCGCAAAAAAACAGGAAACCTTTTTTGATTTCCTGTCTTGGTGTGCCGCTTCTATGTAGCGGCGGTTATTCAGTTTTTCGGTATGGCTGTTCATCAAAACGGAACTTGAACAGGGCAGTGACAAGCCGCTGTTTTATGCTGTCCTCGGTATCCCTGTCGATATGTCCGTTTTCAATGGCAGCTATCCGGATGCGCTTGCTGTAATGCCGCAAAACCTCGTCCACGGCTTCCGGCTCTCCGCTGGTCGCCCGGACAATCGTTTCATAGGGCAAAAGATTCGGATTTCCCATGCGAAAGCACCTCCATTTTCCTTTGCAGGAGTTTTAACGTCCTGCGGATTATATACCCGGTCGTACTCCGGCAGCGTCCGTACATTTTCCCGATTTCCTGTTGTGTATAATCCCCGAAAAAGTAAAGGAATATGATTTCCCGGTTTCTCTCCGGCAAGGATAACAGGGCGGCGGCAAGCTCCCCATTGGTGAGGATAACTGTCTGACCGCATATCGTTATAGGGTATTCTTCATAAGGTGCTTCAAAATATTTGTCTGTTGTGCCTAAAGGGTAAAACTTTTCTTCTGTGAGGTATTCAAGGGATATTTCTTTTTGCCGCCGTCTGCTCCTGTCACGCCATGCGTTGAGTGCTGCATAGCGTATGACGGTCTTGCAAAAGCCGTTGAAGGTATACATGATGTGTTCCTTGTATGCTTCTGTGCAAGGCATAGGTGATTTCCCCCTTTCTCCCACATGGGCGTTTTATGGTTGACAGTTACATTTAATAATTCAGAGAAATAACAGCACGTAGTCTGTCATATCTTGAATATTGCAAAAAACATTTTGTATAAGCCTATAACCAAAAGCAAACTTGAATTTAACAGCAATACAATGAACAAGTCCTTTACAAAATACCATACTACCCATAATGGAATACCTACCATATAGGGCAAACAGAGTAACAGTAGTGGTAATATGCCATGCCTTGTAATGTCAAAGAGTATCAGTCTGGTTGTCTGTTTCTTTTTCTTCCATTTTCTTATTGTTGCTATCGGATATACTGCCACTGCAACCAACGCTAAATATGCTCCATTCAGCAACAGGTGTCTTACAATATACGGGCTGCCAGATATATCATATTGTTCTCTGCCCAAAAGAGCAAATATCACATTTTGGGAGATAATATCTGCCAGTTGATTCGTGACAAGATAATCGTTCATATTGATAAGGAAAATGATTCCTAATCCGCTTTCCGGCAATAGATACATATTAGACATATAATTCTCAACCAGCCCTGAATGCCCCAATACAGGCTCTGTATATTCTTCTGTCAAAGTCCACCCCATTCCGTAATAATAGGGAGTGTTATCATCTACATATACATTGTCATAAAGCATAGTATTTAAACTATTCTGATTGACTATTCCCATTCCTCCATTTAGATACATTTGCAGATATTTTGCCATATCTGATACACTGGAACTTAAATAACCTGCCGGAACGGTAGACCATGAATGTTTATCGGGATAGTCCGGCTCTCCCGCAATCGGAAGTCCAAAATAATTTCGATATCCTGTTATCAATCCGTTTTCTTTGCTTTGTACAAGTGTTGCTGCCGTATGATTCATACTTAGTGGAGAAAAAATGTTTTTATCCATATACTCTGAATAGCTAATTCCGCTGACTGTTTCTATGATTTCTCCTAACAATCCATAATTGATATTTGCATATTGATGTTGTCCGTAACTTTCTGTTATTTTTGCATTTCCAAAACGCTGATATGTCCCTAAACCGCTTGTCTGATTCAAAAGCTGTCTTACAGTAATTTTATCTCCGTCGGACGCATTTATAAAATAATCAGATGTATCAATATAATCAGATATTGTCGTGTCTAAATCTACTTTTTCTTCTTCCACAAGCTGCATAACAGCTAATGCTGTAAATGATTTGCTCAATGAACCTATAATAAAAGGCGTATCTAAATTATCGCAATTTCCATAAGCTTCAGAAAACAGAACCTCTTTAGAGTCTACAATGGCTATCGCCATTCCGGGAATATGTAATTCCTTTATTTCTTTTTTTATCTGGCTGTCAATATCGCTATAATTGCTACTTTTTTCATATGCCAAAACAGGCTTATCCCATATAGCAATAACACAAATTAGTGACAGTATTACACAAATGATTTGCCTGATTTTTCGATTCATAAAACCTTTTCCCTTGTTTTTTTCTGATATACCATGCGCTATCATTTCCCCTCTAATTTTTTTGCTCCCTCAATTAAAATGTCTATTGATAATTCAAAACTATCTTTTATCAACTGTGTATTACCAAAGGCGTTATGATTTTCAAGTAATGCAAAGCCCTCTAAAAAACTTCTAAACATTCTGACTAAATGAATGCAATTATCTTGTGAAATATTTAGTGACTTAGTTATTTTGAAAAAAATTGAAAACATTTTTGAAGTCACTTCATTCATCTGTTCATTCTCAAATTGATTGTACCAAAGCATTGTGCTAAAAACTCCTTGATTCTCTATTGCATATTCATGAAAAGCGTAGCACATAGCTCTAATCGCATCATATCCAGAAAATCCTATTACAGATTGAATAATTTTGTCTTCTAATTCTTTCCAACCATATAGCATAAGCTGCTGTTTTAGGTCGTCAAGCCCATCTATATGGTTATAAAGCGATGGCGACTTAACGCCTAATTGCGATGCAAGCGTTTTTAAAGATAGGTTTTCTATGCCTATCATATTTGCTATATATGCAGCTTCTTTGATAACCGATTCTTTATCAATTTTTATTTTCGGCAAAATAAAGCTCCTCCTTTTTTCTTAATCCAGTTTGTATTTTAACAAATTCAATTAGTTATGTCAAGATATTAAGAATTGACAAGGGATTCCGTAGTAGTCGGCATTGTGGGAATGTGTATAACTGGCTATCTCATGGAATTGTGGGTAACTCTGTTTGCAGGACGTGGGAAAGCTGCACTTTAGCTTTTCCATGTGCTGTGAATAGAGTTATCCATGATTCCATAGCCAGTTATGCACATTTCCACAATGCTTGTCTTTTGGTCTTTGGTTTCTTTGGTTCGGAATAGTGTGGTGCTGGCGGTCTATCTCTTGTTTTCGGTTGCTTGCTTCTTTACCGTACATGAGCATTTGCACCCGGATTATCATTCCCGTAGCCTTCCAGAAGGTTAATGACGCCCCATACGCCCACGCCTGCTCCGATTGCTGTTACGACTGTCTTTAATCCTGTTACCGCTGTTGTAAAAAATGCCATGTTTCTACCTCTTTCTTTCTCATAAAATTTTTTGTCTGGTTTCTGAAAGAGTTTTTCGTGTTAAAATGCCCTGCCTTATGGTAAAATAAAGACAGGGCAATCCTTTAGGAAGAACCCTGCGGGCATCCGGCATATTCAGTTTGGCGATTGGCTATGCCGGGTGCTTTGTTTTGTCCTTTCCCAAGTACATTCAAAACTCCGTTCCACTTCTGGACTTTTTGTCCAAAAGTTTTGTGGTTGGTTTACGGGTTCCATATTCAGTTGTCATTCCTGCACTTCTGGACATCATGTCCAGAAGTCGCTATTCAGTTGTGTCTGGGGAAATATCTTCCTGCCCGCTGACTTCCCCACAGTCAAAGGCATCGTCCACCTCTGTATTCAGAGTGACTTTCATGTGCTGTAAATGCTTCACATAGTCCTCAATATCAAAGGTGTTCTTCTGGTCATAATCGGACAGCTCCTTGTACCTGCCATGCTTCGTTATATCGAATTTATTCGAGAAGAATGGTCTGACACCTCTAAGCTGCATGATACATTTCCCGCCGTCCATGACCGCAATCTCATCCTGGCTCATCAGCGCCTTCCCGGTCTTTTGATAATTAAGACCGTAGGACTGTGATGTACCCCTTGTATCGGAAGTGTTGTAAAGATCATGAGGTAAGCGCCTCGTGGACGCTCCCTCCCGAACCGTGCGGGCACCTCTCGATGCACACGGCTCTCC
>RAZA01000072.1 GCA_003612485.1 bacterium D16-50 | reverse complement strand
GTTCCCCGCCTTAGTCCCTATGGCTTTGCGTCCCGCCGTTTCCCGCGGTTTGCCCGGTTGCCCATCGCTCATAGTCCTTCCGCCCCGCCGCCTGCGATGTTTGGACCGCAGGGCATAGCAGCGTGGCGGACCGTTCTCAGCCTTCATCGCAAGGTTCATGCGTCCCCCTCCCTTCTCTTCTCTCTCCTCACTGCCCTGACACTCATCTCCATGCACGGCCTGCACCCATGCTGACAGCCCACCAGATCACCGAACTTATGTCCTTGGCTCCGGCAGGCTAATAGCAGCTCCCGCTGCCAAAAACTCATGGCCACGGGCTGCCTGCCTAGTCACAGAATCGCAATTTAATCAACCAGCTGTGCCTGCGGCCCTCATATGGGTATGGAATCCTAAAATCGGGACGGAAAATATCCTTGGGACAAGCCTTGGGGAAATGCCAGAAAAATCCAGAAAACCCCTTATTTTAGGCCAAAAAACGCAAAAAAAGCATGGAAAACCAGAGACCCTTCGGAAATATCCCTTAGAGCCTCTTGTTTCCATGCCTTGATCTTTGGGTCAGACAAGGATCTGCAGTCCTTTCTGTCACCATCCCATAAATACAGCATAAAATAGACTTGAAAATCACCTTCCCAAGTGCTATACTGAAGGCGTATCAAGGCGATCTGCGCATGAATTTTTCTATGTATGGAACAAAATTGCGATTCTGTCCCTTTTCAGCTGATCAGCCCCAGCCGCTCCATCTGGCGCGCATGGGTCTCCCCCGTGGAAATCAAATATATTCTGGTAGTCTCTATGCTGCTATGCCCCAGAACGTCCGCAAGCTTCACGATATCCCTGCTGGCCTCGTAGAAGATCCGGGCAAAAAGGTGACGTAGATTATGGGGAAATACCTTGGACGGACTGACTCCCGCCTTCTTGCACAGCCCCTTCATCTCCTGCCAGATCTGCCGTCTGGACATCCCCCGCCCGCTTCTGGTGACGAATACCTCACCGGATGCAATCCCCCGCCTTCTGGCATAGTCCATAAGCTTCCGGCACAGCTTCGCCGGCAGCAGGATGGTTCGTACCTTCCCCTTCAGGGAGATGTCTGCCCGCCTCCGTCTCAGAACCTCCACCGTCACATATCGCACCTCCGACACCCGGATCCCCGTGGCGCAAACCGTCTCCAAAAGCAGCCCCAGCCGCTCCTTTCCGCCCTCTCTGGCAGCCCTCAGCAGCCGCCCGTACTCTGTCCGGCTCAGCTCCCTCTCCTGATCCCGGAAGGTGCGGCGCTGGATCTTCAGAAACCTCACCTTGCATTCCTCCCAGCCAAGATGGCCAAGGAAGCTGTTCAGGGATGAGAGCATGGCGTTGACGGTGGCGGGAGCATAGCCCCTTTCCGTCAGGTGCGCCTTCCAGCCGGCGGTAGAGCCCTTGTCCACACCTATAGGCCGGATCCGGTCCGCAGTGTCACTTTCGGAATCCGTCTCCATAGCCTCGGCCTCCAAAGCTCCTCCCACTTGGCCGGGCGTATTGCTGCCTCCGGTTTCCAGCCAGACCATGAACGCCCGGATATCTCTCAGGTACTTCTTCACCGTCTCCCCCGCATATTCCTCCTGCCCCAGATGCTCCCGGTAACCGTCAATCATTTCCTCTGTGATCATATGCATCATTTCTTTTCTCCTTCTCTTGTCTATTCTATGAAGACTCTGCCTTCCCATTTAGCATTTGCCCCATATCCATAGATCATACCCACAAAAGAGAAAAAAACAAGAGTGAAGACAACGCCAGAAAAACAACGCCTATGACTCCCCGAAAACCGGTTCCAATCTCTGCAAAAAAATTGCAGAAGGCCTTTTCCGCCTTCTGCATCATTTAAGCTGCCTTATTCTTATCGATCATTTTCTTGCCAATTACTAAAAATATTCCTATCCCCAGCAGCGATATAAGCACAGCCACATATACATGCTCCGGAACATACACAAATTCCACGACATGTTCCCCTTCTGACAGCATGACTCCCATAAAAACATTGAAAATCAAATCTATGTCTGCCCTTTCTCCATCCACATATACTCTCCATCCTCTTTCATAGGGAACGGATGTATACATCAGTCCGCCTTCTTTCACATTGATGGTTCCTTTCAGACTTCTTGAAGTGAACTCTGTCACATGCAGCACCTCATCTCTAAGTATTTCATACGCTTTGTCAAACACCTTCTGATCCAGCACGCTGACGAATATCCTCAGTTTGCCCGATTTTCCTGCGCCTGCTTCCGAACGAACCGAAAAGATATCACCCTTCTCATAGGTCCCTGCCGGGAAAAAACTTCCCAGATTGTATACGCCATATGATTCCGATCCGCCTTCAAAATCGACGCTGACAGAGCTCTCCGTCCTGCTTTCCGAGCTTAGATCCATGAACACATATGCACAGCCGTCCTCCGGCATTTCATAATTGAACTTGAAACTTCCCTTCTTGGATTTGTCCGCATCATCCGAAGGCCTATAATGATACATGCCATATGCCGGTCTGGTAACATAGAGATTCCTATGGCCCACATGAATGATATCCAATGCCTGAAATACATCTTCCTTGATTCCGGTAGCAGCTTTCAAAAGATTGTTCTGCACCTCAAACGGCGTGTCTCCCTCAAAATGATAATCAGCCAGTTCTTCTCTTACCATGAAGCCGATAGGAAGATAGGCCTCATTCCTATATCCGTACACATCTCCCGATTTTGCGACTTCCGCAAGATATTCCTGATTGCTGACTTGATCTCCTCTGGAAATCAGGTATTTTAGATTGATAAACATATTGTTGACAGGCGTGGAATTTTGATAAGTGCGTTTGTTTCCCGCTTGTCTGGCAACCATTCCCATGTTCTCAAATACGATTGTCTCATTTACATTTATCAGGGATGAAAAGACAGAAACACCGTTATAAGCATATAATGCAGGGGCATTCCAGCCATAGTGATCGGTAAGCTCTGTTCGGTAAAAGGCATCCTCCTCTTCCCCAGCTGCAAGTTCCTGAAGCACTTCCTCGACAGCTTCATATCTGTCAGGATAGCCGATTCTATCCGTAGTCCCAATGGCCTTGATCCCGGAAAATACGGTGGGCGCCAGTTCCAGACCCGCAACGAGCACAATCCCAAAAAGCATTGCTTTCTTTCCGACTCTCCCTCTGGACGCCAAAACGATTATGGCCAAATACGCTGCGCCCACTAATAGGTTCTGAACCAAAAAATCTTGTACATTTTCTGCTGCTTTTGACTCGTGCGCATAATCCAGAACGACAAGAAAATAAAGCGCCGCATATATAGCACAGACAATCAAACAATCCCTTTTCTTCAGTGTATCCATGCTGCAAAAAGCTCTATATGCAAGCATTACTAAAAGAAAAGACAAAATGAACGTGAATCTATAGGGCAATGCCTGTGTGGCGTGCAGACCATGCCACATGTAATCCAACAACTTGATGTTGGTACTTGCGAACACAAACACAACCAACAGCGCATATGATATCTTTTCTCTTTTGGGTATCACAGACAATCTACAAAACACAATCAAAAGAATAATGCAGAGAACACCGGAATACAGATAGGGACGCCCTCCCATACGAGTAGGCTCCAAATATCCAAACAAATTCGAAAATGTCTCTAGCCATCCCCTTGCCAACGGGTTATCTCCAAAGTTCCCGACGCTTTTATAAGCATTCTGCAGAGCAATGATTGTCGGAACTATAGCGACCGCCGACATCATAATTGCCACTAAGGAAAACACAATGATATTTTTAAGATTAGACAGAAACTCTGGGTACTTATTTTTCTGGACATAACATTCCACAAAGAAAAAAACTGCGACAAAAACGGAAATCATAAATCCCATGTAAAAATTTGCATAAATCGCAACGGCAAGCGCCACCGTGTACAGCTTATACTTCTTCTCTCTGACCAGCAGCCATACTCCCAGCGCCACCAGAGGAAATACGGCAAATGAATCCAGCCACATAATATTCCAGTAATATCCTATGGTCCATCCGCACAGTGCATAAAAGGTAGAAAATATCGTTACCCCCAAGTCCTTTTTCCCGTTCATTCTGTTCAGCGCAAAGGCACAGAAAGAACCGGCCAGCCCCACTTTGATCATGATGAACAGCGTAAAAACCTCTCTCAACAGCGCAGGAGGAAACAAGACAAGCAGGATGTTCAAGGGACTGGCCAGATAATAGGCCATCAGCGAAATGAAATCGCCTCCCATTCCAAGTCTCCAAGAGTAGAGCAGAGACTCCCCATCCTTCAGTTTCCTGCAAAGCTCAGCCATGAACGGATAGTATTGATTCCATGCATCTATGACAAGAATTTGTCTGTCGCCAAAAGGATATATTCCAAGCAGAGCAAATGCCACACACAGTATGAGGAACGGAACCGCAAACGCTATAATATAAATTTGTTTAGGCTTCCATTGAGCCTGACTCTTTAAGAACGCTCTGGTATGCATTTTTTACTCCTTATCATGATCAATCGATCTTGCGCAGTATCGGTTCTTCCGCTTTTCCAATTCATGTCTGCTAGTCGGCATTGCATTATATCAGGAAGGAGCCGCATTTGACTGCGGCCCCTCCATTGGTATAGATCAATCTCAATCCTCTCAAGGATTAAATGCATTGCCTTAAAGACCTTAGCGCTTCACCGTCTCCTCTACCTCACGCTTCTTGATGGAGAAGAACGCCAGCACCACGTTCACCACTGCGTACAGAAGCATCAGCAATGTCCACTTGTCCACAAGGATCATAGGATTGCGCATGTCCTCCGTCAGTATGAAGGTGATGACTGCGATCACTGCAGG
>RAZA01000071.1 GCA_003612485.1 bacterium D16-50 | reverse complement strand
CCTTTCTTTGATATCTTTGTCTACCGCTTGCTAAAGGCGGCTTATGGCATACACCCTAACGGGCGCACAATCGTTTCTTTACCCAAAATCTCTGCCATCTCTTTTAGAGTGGTCTTTTCCTTCCCTCCGAGGAATAAGGTGGTATCACAATTGCCTTCGATGGTATTTGCATTGTCCTTATAAATTGCTTTGAGCTGGGATTTTGACTGTAAAATGATAGAAGCCGATATTTCACGGCTCCGGATGGTAGCAATCAGTTTCTCAAATTGCGGAATCTGCCCAATGTTTGCAAACTCGTCAAGCAGCATCCTTACATGACCCGGAAGCCTGCCGTTATAAACATCGTCCGCCTTATCACAAAGTAAATTAAAGAGCTGGGAATACATAATCGAAACCACAAAATTAAATGTGGCATTCGTATCTGATATAATGACAAATAATGCAGTCTTTTTCTCTCCAAGGGTATCAAGCTCCAGATCGTCATATTCCATCAGGTCACGCAGCTCTTTAATATCAAACGGGGCTAACCTTGCCCCACAGCTAATCAGGATAGATTTTGCTGTCTTTCCTGTTGCTGCTTGTCAAGGACGTATTCATCATTTTTCATCACGTTTTCTTGGTCTGCCCTGTTTCCCATGCTCTAAATCATGGAGAATGACACGCTTTAACTTGTCCTCTACGCTTTGGGTACTTGTAGCCGAAAAATGTACCTCGACTAAATACCTTGTCTTGTCAATCTTCTGTTGTAAACAGGGCGTTAATCGCCCTGTGGTGTTGGTCTGAATGTTGTCGCTCATGTTCCTCCTTTGGACGCAAAAAAGACGCATGGTTTACAATTTTACTGTTCCATGCGTCTTTACGCTATTATTTTGATATTATACTGCAGACCGCCAGAATTTACAGTGGTGCCTCTGGGAAAGTACTTGGCTGGCGGTCTGCAGTCGGGTTGCACTGCAAATTTAACCGGTGTGCAGTATAAATTGTTTTGCCGATTACGCTAACTGCATTGATTGACTTTCTAACTCTTTAACTATATCAAGGGATAATTCCGTAGCTTCTGCTATTTCTTCTAAAGTCATTTTACCTAACTTTATTAAATGAACCGCCGTTCTTTTTGCTTTATTTTGTTCCGCCTCATTCCTCATATCTTCCATAATTTTACACATAGCCGCAACTCCTTTCTCGTCTTGCTTAAAATATCGTGCTTTTTTAGCAAGCGTTTCATAATTCATATCATCAGGATTAGTGCATGAAAAATCGTGCATCAGCTTTCCAATCTCATCGTTGCCCCTATATTTCCCATTAACATATATGATATGCGAACCATCGCCAAACAATACTTTGTTTTCCCCGATAGTGACATATCTTTCTACCGGATATATCGGCTGGTTTCCTTTCATTACATCATTTTCTGTTATGAAAATAACATAGCTGTCAGGAATATCCTCTGTATCATCACCAGCCTTTAATATGTGCGCATCCAACAAGCTACTGTTATGCCTTGCCCTCTTTGCGCCTGCTCCTGCGTCTTTCCTCTGAATTTCAACATCAAATTCCTTATCGGCGTCGTCAACCGCATGAACATCTAAAACAGCCGAACGTCCCTGCAAATTCTTCAATGGTTCTTGTGTCCTGACCGATTTAACTTTTATATCCCCCCGCCCTAAAACAATCCGAAGTATTAGTTCCACCCCCTCAAAATTATCTGCAAGGCAGACGGACATAAAATCATCGTCCATATATCGGAGTGATTTCAGACGTTCTAAATCCTGTTGATGTGTCTGCTCCGTTGTATTCAAAAATATCACCTTCTTCCACTGCTTTTATTATATATCAGACAATGCCTTTTGAAAACTGAATTTTCCGTAAAATTTTCTCGATTTTCTATACGCTCTGACGCTGTGTTACTTTTTCAGTTATGATAGCGGTAAGGTTTGATAGTCTAAGTTCTCCATTCAACTATATCTTCAAGTTTTTTGCGTGGTCTTTCTTTAGGAAATTCATTAGGATAGCCAAACGCAATCGCTGCGATAAGCTGTCCGTCACTATTGAGCCATTCACATAGTTCTGAATATGCAAAATAAATATCACATATCCAAAGGCTGCCTATTCCTTTTTCAGTAGCAGCAAGAAGCATATTTTGTATGGAAGCACTTATAGATTGAATATTACAAATTTCATAAATATGTTCTTCTGGTATCAATTCTGACAAAATATTTTTCCCCAAAGAATTAACAACAAAAATTATAGTTGGAGCTTCTTCCATTATATCCACGGTATATTTTGCCGCAGGGATATGTTGTTTGCTTTGTGGTAATAATGCATTTTCGTTTTCTTCCCGTTCAATTCCCTGACGGAAAACTTTTAGCATTTCTGCTTTTGCAGTTCCTTGTATCACAATATATTTCCATGGCTGTCTATTTTTTGAAGAAGGTGCTTTTACTCCGCTTTGGATAATATCCATAATATCTTCTTGGGATATAGGCTTATCTAAGAATTTCCTTATACTTCGTCTGTCATAAATTGCCGAAATCATTTTTATATGTCCTTTCAAATTCCTCTTTGTATCTCCAATAGAATACCACAATCACACTCATATTTCTATCAGATTTTCATTAAATTCCTCCCCCTCCGTTTCGTTTTGTTCTGTTGCCTGTTATGCTGTCGGCTCTCGTTCTGAAGTTCCCTCTCAAGGTTCTTTCTGTTGTAGCTGATTACCTCGGCATAGGCTAATTCTGTGGCGGTCTTGGTCTGCTCCCTGCCGATACTGTCATACTCGGATTGCAAAGACTGTATCTCGGCTTTCCACTGTTTCGGCGTTATCTTCTCGCCGTTCTGTAAAAGGCTCTGCATACGCTCCTTTAATTCGGGGTATTTCGATAAGCTGTCCTTATGTTCCTTATCGTACCGCATTTTTGCAAGTCCTTTGAGTGACTGGCTCTCCTTATAGGTGGCTTGGATTGGCGCAAAGAGGGCATACATTTTTGACAGTTCCTTTAATCGGTTTAGTTTTTGCCCCTTTGACAAATGCACTGTTTCAAGCTGACTGTATTTCTGTTCCCTATCCGCTGTAAAGTTTACAAGGCTCTCAAAGCTGTCTATCTTCCTTGTCGTGATGAATTTCTCCGCATTGTCGGCTGACTGCAAGGCGGTTCTGTCGGATATTTTTCTTAGGTGCTTTCCGCTGACAATCGGCAAGTCTAATCTACCTTTGCGCTCCCTTACTTTGGCAATCGCCCCGATATGGATAGTCGGCTCTCTGTCAATTCCCTGTTCCTTAAAAGAACGGTGTTCCCAATGAAGCGCAATCCCTAACTGCTCATTGGTGGCATTTATTGTATCGGCTAAATCCTTGCGCCACATTTTGGCGTTCTCTTTGCTGTTCCAGTCGGTGCTGTTGGCGGTCTGACATTTCCACTGTTTCCTGTTCCGCTTGTCAACTTTCTGCTGACCTGTCTTTTTATCAATCACTGGTATCTTTTCGCCGTTTTCGTCAAGGTCATAGATTTTCTTCTGTTTCGCTCCCCATTCCCCGTTTTCAGTGAGAGGACGCATTGTGAGTAAAACATGGATATGTAGATTGCGCTGTCCTTTATCATTCTCGCTATCATGTATCGCCCAATCTGCACACATTCCCTTATCAACAAAATTCCGCTGAACGTAATCCCTTACAACTTCCTCTGCAAGTTCGTAACTCCATTCGTTGGGAAGTGACGCTTTTAACATTCTCGCAAGCTGTGATTTCTGCCCTTTCTCGGACAGTTCAACAGCGTTCCATAAGGTGGCTCGGTCTGCATATTCTTTGGGCGCATTGGGTGGGAGAGTGATTTCACTATGCACTAAATCCTCATGGTATTTGGGGCGGTAGGTCTGCCCGTCAAACTCGCTGACAAGAATACTCCTGCTGATGTATGATGCTTTCTCGACTGCCGACTGCCCCTTGCTCCGCTTGACTATGGAGAAACGTGTGCTTGCCTGTTTCGTGACATTACCCATACGCAGCACCTACATTCTTCCAATAGGATAGAGGGGCGCACTCATAGACTTTGTGGGCAGATAAAAGCCGCACTTTGGCTTTTGTCTGAACGCAAATGTTCACAAAGCGAAGCAGGGCTTCGCTTAAGGGTAGCAAGCGCAGCTTGCGAAGGGGAATTGTGTAGGGCAGCTTGCTGGCCTTTTCCCCTTTTGGCTGCCGCAGGGCAGACAACGCCCTCCGCAGGGCGCACGATGTCCGGTGGACATCGGCTCTGCGCCGACCAAAGCGGAGCGGAGAACCATGCAAGTGAAACTTGCTCCCCGAAGGGCGCACAGATATACCGCCTCTGGTGGTATATCTGTGCGCACCCCGTAAACGGGGTGAATACGTTACCTCGACTTTCCAGTTCCGTTGCCCTCGTCATTCCACACCGCTCCCGCTTTCATTTTCGGCATGGGAGAGAACGGTTTGTGGGGGAGTGGTTTCTCGGCTTTGCGTTTCTTCTCGTTCTGTTTTTTCTTTTCATTGGCTACACGCTGTTTTGCCTGTTGCAATACCTGTAATGCTTTTTCTAAGTCCTTGCTGATTTCCTGTTTGTTCTCAATCATTTTTGATACCTCATTCTTTCTGTGCTGTGTTGATAGTTTCTGAAATAAAAAAGGTAGCTGATTTTCTGTTAAGATAAATCGCTACCTAAAGGTAAACAATATTCAGTTTTTACATCCTTTTTCTGTTCTGATTTTCCCCGACAAATGGGAATCTGTCAGGTTCTTTGCATAGATAAAATAACAATTTAATTAGTGTCTGCTGATTAAGTTCAGTTAAGCCACGTAAAAACTTAATACAGCATATTTTGTGCCAAAAAATTG
>RAZA01000070.1 GCA_003612485.1 bacterium D16-50 | reverse complement strand
AATTTCCATATCTTGATTCTTACCAAAAAGGAGACATTTTTTACCTAAGACACAAACTTTTTTACACTACCGTGGCGGGTATTTAGTTTTTTGATGGGCTATCCGTTCAACAAATGGGAAGTTGTGTTTTTCACTCTACTTCCTCCCACTTCAACTTTGGATACAGCTCTCCTGTTTTAGCAAAATGGAGAACACATTCAGCAACCAGATTCAAATCATTGAGTGCATTTCGCTTGAGAACCGGAGTCTGTCCGCTGATATTTACAGGAGCGTCCTCTTTGGATGTACCGTATTCGGAATTGATAGGCATATACATATGAGCCTCTTCATCTTCACCATATGTGTTAAAAGCCAGAGCCGCCCAATCATTCTCAATATCTACAGAAAGAAAGTCCTCTTCGCCATATTCATCCAAAGCTAACCATGCAGACCTACAATGATTTCCCCGAATTTTGCACACCAGTTTGTCTACAGTTTCTTGTGTAATAGGTTCCCCTTCGCTATTAAGAAAACGAATAGCAAAATCACTCATATAAATTTACCTCCCTATTCCGATTTATCGCTGACACTATTATACAGCTTTAACTTGCTAGATGGAATATGCTTTCTGAAAGATTTTCGGGTGGCAAGTCCACAAAGGGGTAGCTGGCGGAGCCAGCGCAGGGGAAGTGTAGATTCCCTTGTGATGATTGGAGCAGATTGAAAATTTGTGAAAATCATCTGCTGTCTGCAGGACGCCCCCGGCAGGGCGCAATGCACCACTTCCCTAAGGGGTGTATAATTGCGCCCTCTTTCAGAGGGAGGTTTCCTTATTTTCTGCAAGAACCTGTTCCACAAGACGTTTGGTGTCGCATCGGCAGAACAGGACTTGCAGGGTTCCGGGCGGCATATCAAGGCTCTTTCCCTCAAAAGTAGTAAATTGGTAGTAAATTCAGCTTGAAATCCTGCTTGTATGCCCGTAAATCAAGGCTTTTTTGAGATAATCAACCATTTTTGCATAAAACTTAAACAAATATAGTTAAGAACAACAAAGAACACGCCGGGTTCGAATAACAGATAAAAAACCGGAAATGCTGATAAAATGGGTATTTCCGGGATTGCTTTATGGCGTTTGGCTCTAAAATGACTCTAATTGTTCACGACGACAGAAAGTATGCGGAGTATGCTTTCTGTTGTATGAGGAATACGGGACTTTGGGCGGGTACCGTGATACCAGCTTTTTTAATACAAAGGAATTTCCCCCCTCATAGCTGTTAGCTCTTTCCAACAGAGGACCCGTTGCGCCCATTTTGAAAGCTATATCACTGCTTCAGATAGACAATAGCTACATTCTAATCTTTAGATTGAGGAAGTCCATTCTCTGATGACTAAGCTGAATGACACTATTTTCTGAAATATTTACCCAACAGTACGACTGCCCTTTATATTTGATAAATTCGCTTTCTGCATTCTGATAATTCTGTAAAGCCGAATTATCGAAATCCAAATATCACTAAGGTTCTCTAAAGTATTACAGATTTTTTGACATAGTGTTATCCAAAAGTATCATAGTAGATGTTCTGTGTATTATTTGTCAGCACAGAAAATTTATCGTTTGTAGTCCATAAATTTTCTATCTGTTCCATATTTTTATCAGGCTCTGACAGCAATTCTGCCAAACGGTCAAGGTCATGCAATTCACTTTCGCTTAATGTATGTATGCCGTCGCGAAGATATAAGGGTTGATAAGAATAAAAAATTTCATTATTCATCAATGCATGGAAATCCATGAACAAATATTCACAGACACCGTCCAAAGGATTTAGTGAAAAAACGTTTAACTTTTTAGTTAGCGTATTTTTTCTTAAACCAATCCATGCTTCGGATGCAGTTACAAACTTTCGACGTGGTAAATCAAATTGGCTGTAACCAAAACGCTGTTCATACTCATAATAACCATCAACATCTACCAAAACCCACCTATTTTCATTAAAATCCCAGTATTCATTAACCCAATGTTCCATATAGCTATCACCTGTATTACCAAAGTCCATAAATCCAGCCCTAGAACGGCAGGGAATTCCTTTTGCTTTTAAAATTGCGCTAAATAATACCGAAGCATGTCGGCAGGATACAGTAATTCTTTTTGTCACGTCCCTATTTTTTGTAAATCCTGTTTCATCTAAATGTAGAATGCCAGCAATCATTGAAACAGCAGTTATATATAGTTCATCTTCATTTTTAAAACGATGTTTCGGATAGGACGCAAATTTTCCAAAATAAGTATCTTCTAAGTAAGGAGATGGCTCTGTAAAATACATGGATGGATGAGTAATTTGATCGCACACCAACATGCCGATGGAAGGTATGTCGTCAGGCAACGATAATATAAATTCTTTATATTTCCCTACATATGTATAAACACTGGTTTCTAAATAACGCTGATATATTTTTCTGTTCATGTAAATTTTTGTAGCCTCCTGATATTTTAGTAGTAGACGTCTGCTCTGATTAAATGCTATCAAAATAAAAAAATTATGTCAATAAATCCATTCCACTATTGCTTGCTTAAATTCACCTAATTGCCATTAGTTTCTATTTTTATTGTTTATCTAATTAATATTCATCTTTCCGAAACTTTTATCATTCATTAATACTGCAACGAAAATATCAAAGATATTTACCATGAAATATTTGATGAAGCACTTGCCCGGTACAATGAAAAGCAGACTAGAAGTGACCGCCGGATTGATGATTATTATGAGAAAATCTGTTCCGGCAAATAGGAGAAGCCATTCCATGAGATTATTCTGCAAATCGGGAATAAAGACGAAATGGGAACAAAGACGAAATGGGAACAAAGACAGAGGACGGACAGCTTGCGGAGATTATGTTGCAACATGGTATTGAGTGGGAGAAAAAGGGAACATATGAGAAACATTTATCCGTTTTGGATTTTGAGAAAAAGGAGCGAGCAAAAGAGGTTGCTGAATTGGAGCAGACGATTTCCGGCTGTAAAGAGGAATTATATGATATTCTTCATCAGCATATAGCGGCAGGACAAGAAACAGAACAGATACGCAAAGAGGGCGAAGCGATCCGGCAGGAAGTATCGGATTTGGGGCGTTTGGAGCGTCATTTAGGCAGGGAACAAGTACAGTCGATAGTGGAGCGCTCAAAGGCATTGGAATAGGCAGAAAAGGCAAATAAACGCCCGAAACGTGTCTTTGAAATGAGCCGATAGGAAAGGGGATTGATAGGATATGACAGATATGGAAAAGAAAGTTATGATACGGCTGTGTGCTAAAATTGTGGCAGATACAGACTTTTACGAAACGGACAAGGAAGTGCAAAATCTGATAGACTGGGTATGTCTTTCGGAACAGATAAAGGAAAACAATAATACAATCCGTAATCTGACTAGAGAATATAAAAAGATTGAGCTGGATTGCCGGGAGGGAGCGCGAGCGCAGTTGGAGCGTATGAAACAACTCTGCAAAGAGCGGAATAGTTTGTATGAGAAGCAGAATGACTTGAAAGGGCAGAAATATAAAATAGAAAAATCGTTGGAGCGATAAAAAATATAGGGCGTGGTGGTTGCTATACACTATATTTTTGTGGTAAATTGCGAATGGAAGTGGTATAATCAAGTAAACAAATCGGGATTTTATTTATCAAGGGAGATATTGAGTATGGAATATAGAATTACCAATGAAGCGGACTTTGAGGGATTAGCTAATGCAATGATTTTGGCTTATTCGGAAGAACCGTGGAGGGAGCAGTGGAGTAGTGAACGTGCTGTCAGGCGAGTGAAAGCAATCATGGGTAATTTTCAATCGGTCGGATTGGCAGCAATAGAAAATGGCAAGATAATTGGTGGTCTATTAGGATATGTAGACCCATATGCAAATGAAGATTTTTTCTATGTGTCAGAGTTATTTGTGATTCCTGAGAGAAAGAAAAATGGAATAGGTAGAACTTTGCTAAAAGAACTTGAGAATATTTTACATGAGAAAAACATTTGTGTTGTGCAACTAATGTCGATAGAAAATAATGAAGTATTCTATGGGAAATGTGGATTGAATAAGGACGATGTTTCCGTATTGTTTAAGCGTTGTTAGGTAGTGGAGAAATTCCTGTTTACCGATTAAAGTGGTGGAAAACAACGAATTGATTCTTTCCTTGTTAATGTTTATATATATGGCGCTGGCACCATGTAATAAGGGCGGATAAGGAGAAAATCGGTATTTTGCTACTGGCTCTATTTTTGCAACAGAAAATCAACAAGCCATAATACTGGGCAGAGGATATGCGGGATATCAATTATTTTAGAAAAAGTAACAGCGGATTGTTGCCAGTGTAACTGTATATTTTTTAGATAATTATAGAAAAACAATAAGAATATTAACATATGTAGTGTAACATGCTTTATAAATGCCGTAATGTTTGATATGCTAGTAACATCAAAAAGGGAGAGATGACGTAATGACACAAATCAGTTTGCATATAGACAAGGATGTAAAGAAAAAGGTAGAATAGACTTGTGCTGATATTAACATGTCTTTATCAACAGCTATAGATGAATTAAAAAAATGAATACAAAACAAGCTGAACAGAACCCTCTGAGAAAGGAACATATTGCTTTGTGACAATATTGCGTTAAACAATTTCGATGGAATAGTAAGAAGAAAGGCAAATATGGATATGAAAGCGAAGGTATTCGGTCAAAAACTGCAGGATAAAGAGTACCATGACAGAGAAGCTGCATATTTGGTGTTGGTAGACGGTGATCTGTTTGCCTTGGTAAAATCATGTTCCGGAAAGCTGTTTTTGCCAGGAGGAAAGATTGAAAATGGTGAATCGAAAGAGGAGTGTATTATAACACCACTTTACAACTTTTGAGAATAAAATAACGCACAAGGCACTTTTCGTAGTATAATAAGTTTGCCAACA
>RAZA01000006.1 GCA_003612485.1 bacterium D16-50 | reverse complement strand
CCCTTTTTTACCACCGATACGGAAAATACATTTTTTGCTAATTTAGACTTGACTTTTCATAGCTGGTCTCCCCAGAACAATCCTCTTCTTTATTAAATTCAACACAGTCCCCTTCCTCAAGTTGGTAAATTGTACAATTTATCAAACTGTCCTTATAAAAAAATAGTCTTTCCCATCTTCTCCAAAAATAAATCCATATGTTTTTACTCCACGAGAATTATCCTTTAAGGTCATGATATTACCGTTCATTTTCTATGCTCCTTCCTCATAAAACAAATAATTTTTCACTTGTTAGACTTTATCATTTAACATTATCCATTTAAACACCTTTGCTAATTATCTTTATCACATAAAATGTTAATTAGTCTCATCCAAAACTTCATTAATCATCTGCATCCATCTTCTGTCATCTGAAGAAAAATAATCCAGAAACCTACCAAAATTAGTGCTTCCCTCCACTGTATCGTCCCATGGAATTTGTTTTATTCGTTCTCTCATTTCCTGATAGTTTTCCTTAGTAATCTGCGAAAATAGTTCTCTCCGCTGTTCTTTCCTGCCTTTATACCCTTCTATTCTTGTCAAATCATAAATAACAGGCGCATTCTTCTTTTTATTATTAGAGCAAAGTCTAACATCACCAAAATGCTCAATAATAATCTGCATGGTACATGGATTTCCATATATCATTATTTTGTCCGCCGCATTCTCGACTCCATGAAATTCATCAATCCTCCGCTTAATATCCACATACTGCTCATACGGTTTCCGATCTGTATCGCAAAATACCAGAACCAAATCAAAAGCGCCATTCTGATACTTGTCCTGATACCGCGCAGGAATGTTCCCATTTCCCCCAGCATTTTCCAGTTGAAAGCAATACTCTTTGCTCCAAACATCCAACGATATCAGTTTCTCCAGATACTCATATTCCTCATCCCCCTCACATATAATGCATATCCTGCTGCCTGTAAAAATCTTCGGAAGCCTATTCCCCACCGGCAGGCACCTCCTTCCGATTTCCTTTCATATCGAGCAGCGAACCTATCAATTCGGGATCCGGAAGCGCCCCTAACGCTCCCCTCCGATATTTCTCCATAATATCCGTGGTATCCCTTACACCCTGCTGGGCTGTAAAATCTCCCAGAGAATAAACATAGACACCGCTTTCATCTTTGTGGACAAACCAAATCTGCTCTTTGCGGAACATTTTCTTACAGTCCATCAAATTGATATCGTGAATCGTAAAAATCAATTGCGCCCCCATGTTCAACTCATTATTGAACATGGCTACTATCGCTCTGGTCAACTTGAAATGGAGACTGCTGTCCAACTCATCCACCACCAGTATCCTGCCCTGCTCTATCCCCTCTATAATGTAACTCGCAAGGGCCGCAAGCTTCTTTGTCCCTGTAGAGTCAAACAGTATGCTGGGAACATGGACACCTTTGTATACAGATACCAATCGAATCTGATCCATTATCTGTTCCGGAATGTCAAGTGCCTTTTCTTCCGGTTTTTCAACCTCCCTATCTGGTTTTATGCGCACCTTATCTATGTCCACATATTCAAAACTGTCCAGATACAAATCTGCATTCTTGATAAAGCCCACAATCTTCTGCTGAAGCTCGCCTGGCGCTTTCATCAATTCAATGGTGCGCTTAATTGGGATATTATTCATATCGATAATGTCAATTCTGGACGCGAACGCAGTACAGACCCTTTTCATTTCTGCCAGCTTCTTAAATTTGTCGGCATCCGCCAGGTAAAACAGCAGATTGCTCTGCGAAATAACAGAGATCACTTTCAAGAGTTCTTCATCTTCATACTGATAATCTCCGCGGATGCTGTCTTTCAGGAGCCATATGGTCTCTTTCTCATTTCCATACTGATCCCTGATAATCTCTGAGAATTTTTCGTATGGATACTCCTCCTTTTTCGTATCATACCAGAAATCATAGGAAAATTCTCTTCCATCCTCCAAAAATGAAATCCCCATCTCGCAGATGGAACTTTCCTGAAAAATATTCTCCATCAGCTTCGGCTCACGGTTCAATAAAATATTCCTTGCACTGCGAATGCATTTTACCAGACAGGTTTTTCCTGCGTTATTAGGCCCATAAATTCCTAATGTCTTTAGAATATTAAAATAATTTTCGCTGTATACATTAGATACAAATTTTTTATTCCGCATATCTGCCTTCGCTGAAAAAGTAATTTTTTCTGAAAAAGAAAAGCAGTTTTTTGCTCTTAATTCTATCAACATATTCATTTCCTCCGAGAATTGAAAATAATTCTCCCCTTTTAAAACTAACTATATCATAAAATTATTTTTTATGCAATATTTTTACATCAAAATTTATATGCGATTGTTAATAATTATATGTGATTTTTTGCAGATAATACAACTATACATTATGATGAATTATAGGCTTCCTACAAGCAGATTATCCTATAGCATTAAAAAACCTTCCTATAGTCACATACAATATAAAATAAACTGTCTCGTATTTCTTTAGTCATACAATATCATGTTTTACAAATACTCTATCGCGATAGACAGTAGAATTCATGCTTCATGAGTCTTCTGTTCTGAAACAATACAATGCCACAAATCCTGACTTTTTTCACGATTTGTGGCATATAAATTATCCATTTCTCTTTTTATCTAATTTTTCTACAAAGACTCAGTTCGCCTCTCCCTCCACAATTCACTGTGTCTGCTCCGGCACTCTATTTTCATCATCTTCTTTCTGTGCCTTATGCCCCGCCTCATACTCCTCCACCTCTGGATCCACAATATCCACCGTCCTCCGCCACTCCTTCGTCCCCTCCACTTTCACAGCCGCCTGAGTATGCTTCGCCAGAAACCTGGTCAGCGGGTACACATCAATCCATATCTCGTTATTCCCTTCCTTCTGGGACTCATCAAATATCAGCTGCAGCCCCCAGTGCAGATGCACGATCTTGATATTATTCACATTCTCCGTAGTGCTGTACCCGGTATGGCCCATATATCCGATCACATCTCCCGCCGTCACTACGCTGCCTTCCTCCAGCCCCTCTGCATAAGGGTAATTCTGCCGCAGGTGAGCATAGTAATAGTACCGCTTCCCGTCAAAGCTACGTATCCCGATCCGCCAGCCCCCATACTGGTTCCACCCAAGAGCCTCCACCACCCCGGACTCAATAGCCATAATGGGCGTCCCAACCAGCCCCATCATGTCATGGCCCAAATGCTTCCTCTGGTAGCCGTAGCTCCTTCCTGCGCCAAAATCATCATAATGTGTATAATCAAACCCACGTGCAAGCGGAAAATACCCCTTCAGGCCATATCGCTCCACATAGCCCCCTTCAGCGGAGGCATCTCTGGCTTCTTCCTTGTACTCCCCCACCAGGCCGCCGATGGCTGCATCATAGGCCTCCTTATAATAAGAATAATACTTCAGATCCTCCGTCAGCTCCTGTATGGTCTTCTCTCCTTCCGAGAGTTTCTCCGCTGCCTTGTCCAAGGTCTTCAAGGCTGACTTGTCGAATTCTCCCCCCGTCTTAGCTGCCGTATATGCCAGCAGCTCTACCCAGTCTATCTCATATTCCGAGCCGTGGGTCTCCACATCCCATTCATACGCCTTGCACAGCGCCTCATAGGTCACTGTGAAGTCTACCCACTTTATGTAATCATCTTCTATAGCAAGCGTATTGTTGCTGAGGCTGGTCTGTGCATCCTCTTCTCCCCTGCCTCCCATGACCAGCGCCGCCACTGCAGTCACCAGCACGCACTCTGCCATGATTCCTTTTCGCAGCCAGCCCAAATATTTATTCTTATCCCCTCTGTCCATGCCCGCTCCGGATCATTTATCATAGAAAATATATGCGGCAATCCACAGCCTCATGCTTATGCGCCTCCTTATCCATAATGCACCTCAGATTCCAACTCTTCCCTCAAAGTTCCTTCCCTGCCAATTCTTTTCCTATCCAATATCACCGTCTCAGAACCATGTGCCCATGCAAAAAAGAGCCATTGCGTCAAGGGAGACATATCCAAAATGTCGGTTTACATCACTCATGAACCCTACACTTCGTCATGTTTCCTTGACGCAATAGCTCAATACTCTTACCGTCTAACAATTCAAGAACCCTGCAACTCTATAGTCTACAGCTCTCATTCCCCGGAGCAGCTTCGGGACAGCCTGCAACTGCATCAGCTGCGTCGCATCAAACCCGCACGCCCCTTCCCACAACCAGTCTCCCCGGCGGCCTACCTACAGCCTCAAACCTCCGGCTCTATCAGCCCATAGGTATCTCCCTTTCTCCTATATACCACGTTTACCTGATCTGTCTCTGCATTGATAAACACAAAGAATCCGTGTCCCAGAAGCTCCATCTGCACACATGCGTCCTCCGGATACATGGGCTTGATGTCGAACTTCTTGGTCCTTACAATCTTGACCTCTTCCTCGTCCATATAATCATTGTCCATGTACATCTTGCTGAAAGAGCCTGCCTCTTGATGTTTGTCCACAATCTTGGTTTTGTATTTCTTCAGCTGCCTTTCGATAATTTCCTCCACCAGATCTATTGAAACATACATATCATTGCTGACCTGCTCGGAGCGGATTATATTCCCCTTCACCGGAATCGTCACTTCAATCTTTTGGCGCTCCTTCTCAACGCTCAGGGTTACATGCACCTCCGTATCAGGATTAAAATACTTGGCCAGCTTGCCGATCTTGTCCTCTACAGCCGCCTTCAATGCGGGAGTTACATCCAGATTCCTGCCTACGATCACAAATTTCATACGAATCATCCCTTTCTGTCAATTATTTTTATATGCTGACTTCATATGCGCCCTTGAACCCGATTCCCAAAATTCAGATCAAATCCTTATATACTTCAGGCCTCCATATCTATTGCCTTGGCACCTGACAATGTCTTCCACTCTTCGGACACGACCTCGAACCTTACACTCGGAGCTGAACCTGAGCCCAGATCTACGCTCAGATCAAACGCACATGAAACCGAAAGCCTAAACCACGTTTTTTATGTTTCTTCATTACACCATTATGATTATGACGCCCTTGATGCCCACTTCTGGCACCATACACGAAACAAGAAGTTGACACCATCTCTTTCTGTACTGATATTATACCATGCTTTCATAGGTTTTGGCAATCATTTAGATCACTTTGCAAAACAAATTTTAGACAATATATATTTTTATCACAAATTTACAGACTATAATACTTGACTATAAGCAGCAATTCGTCCGTGAAGTGCGAAAGGAAAAAACGGCTGCGCCGAATCCCTTCGGCGTAGCCGTTCTATCAACTTACCTTCTATTCTATTTGTTTCTGAACCGGCCTTCCTTCACCAAAGCTTCTATCCCCCATCCTTCTAAACAAGGTTCATAGAGATTAGAAGATTCTCCTGATGGCCAGAATGCTTCTATAATTTGCGCCGGAGACGATGATTCCTACTCCGGGGCTGGATGCATGCACGATCTGCCCATCGCCTATATACAGAGCCACATGCCCCGAATAGCAGATCAGGTCACCGGGCTGGGCGTTCTCCAGACCGTCCACCGCATATCCCTGAGAGCGGTCGGATGCGGACGAATGAGGCAGACTGACGCCGAAGTTGGCGTAGACGCTCATTACAAAGCCGGAACAGTCAGCGCCGTTGGTTAGGCTGGTGCCGCCCCATACATAAGGATTACCCACGAACTGCAGAGCATATTCCGCTACTGCCTTTCCCATCTCGCTGTCGCCGGTGACGGTATAAGTGGCAGGCTCCTTCGGCTGAGACTGGGCAGGCGCATTGTTGGCATTGTTTGCGGCAGCCGCTCTTGCAGCAGCCTCTCTGGCCTTTCTGCGCTCCTCTTCCTCCTTGGCGAGACGAGCTCTCTCCTCTTCCTTGGACTCCGCCTGAACAAACTCGCTATGTAGCTTCACAAAGTCCGCGGATACCCATCCGATACCTTCTTCTACATCCACCTTCACCCAGCCTTCGGCCTCCTCAAGAACCAGAAGCTCGTCCCCTTCCGGAACCATTCCCAGAATGGCGCATTCCGTGTTGGGCTCCGTGCGGACAAACAAGGTCTGGGTATCCACTGTGGCAAAGCGTTTCCCTACCTGCTTGGCCAGCTCTACAGCGTCCTCGCCGGTCACGCAGTATTCAGCCTTCACATATCCGGTCACTGTACCGGAAGTGATCTGATACCATCCGTTCTCCTCGGACAAGAAGGTGCCTACAGAGTTGTTGTAAAGCTTTCCAAGGACTTCTCCCTCCTCGCTGGGAAGGCTCCTGACGTTCACACAGCTGCTCACCTGCGCGATCACCAGCTTCCGAAACAAATCCTCCTCCGTGGGCTCTGCCAGCGGCACTGCCGTGTCGTCCACCTGCACGAATTCCATGATGGACTCGATGGGGATGGTAGAATTGTTGGTTACGATATCCTCAAGCTTATTTCCCTTATCAATGATAAGGCTCACGCCGCCGCCGGGAAGAACAGCGGTGGTCGCCTCTGCCGTAATGCCGAATCCCGTAAATGTCATGGTTGCTGCCAGCGCCAAAGCCGTTGTTCTCACTTTTCTTCTAGTATTGCAATTCATTCTTATCTCCTCTCACTCCGGAAAGTATGTACATGATCAAGATTGGCTCTATATTTATATAGAAATTACATTTATATCCATAATTTATTACAGATTTATTACATCTGTTAACAAATATAACACCAAATCTTAATTCTGTCAACTACAGAAATGAGAAATCGAAAGATTTTATTAAGATATTTTTAATTTTGCAATCTGCAATACCCTTTTGCGGTTTGCAACATCCTTCTGCGTTTTACAGTACCCTTTCGTTCCGGCACCCTCATGAGATTCCCATCACCCTCTCCGGCGAAGCGCCCCTAAATCCTCTTGCAGTAGCTTCCCGCGGCCACCGCGGCGTTGGCACCGTCCGCCACTGCGGTGACGATCTGGCGAAGCGGCTTCTTGCGCACGTCTCCGGCAGCGAAAAGCCCCGGCACGCTGGTGGCGCAGTCCTCCCCCGCCAGCACATAGCCCCCCTCGTCACAGTCTGCGAGGCCGCGAACCAGCTCCGTGCCGGGGCGGATCCCCACTGCCACAAACAGACCTGCCAGAGGAAGCGTCAGGGTCTCCTCCGTCTTCAGATTTTTGACTCGGATGCCCTCCACTGCCGTCTCTCCCAGAATCTCCTCCACCACATGACTGTACAGCACTTCCACATTGGGCAGCGCCTCCAGATCCTGCTGCAGGACGAAGGCACCCCGCAGCTGATCCCTTCTATGGATGAGATACACCTTCTCGCAAGTACGGGCCAGATAGGCCGCATCTTCCAGAGCCACGTCTCCGCCGCCTACCACGGCCACGGTCTGTCCCCGGAAAAAGGCTCCGTCGCAGGTAGCGCAGTAGGACACGCCCTTTCCGGAAAGCCTTTCCTCACCGGGCACGCCCAGCTGCGCATGGACGGCGCCGGAAGCCAGTATCACGGCTCTCGCCTCCAGAGGCCCGTCATCCGTCACCACCGTCTTTGTATTCCCATTGTCCTGAATGGCACTGACACATGCCTCCGCAAACTTCACCCCCAGCTTATCCGCATGGTCCCGGAACTGCACGCCCATGTCAAAGCCGTTGATTCCCGGCATCCCCAGATAATTGTCTACCTCATAGGTGTTGAGCACCTGCCCGCCGCTCATAGGCGCCTGTTCCACCACCAGCAGATCAAGCCCTGCCCTCTTTCCATATATGGCCGCCGAAAGCCCCGCCGGCCCGGACCCAATGATGATCAAATCGTACATACGCTCCTCCGCTCCTTCTCTGCTATTGCAGACTCAGCAACAATTGCCTGATTTGGTTAAATTAACAATATACCATCGTCTTGATAACCCTGCGACGGCTATTCAGATACAGTCTATCATAAAAGCCTTAAAACAGCTATCCCTTTCCCGTAATTTGTGGCTTTTTCCTATGGAAAACCCTCTCAACATGTGCTACGATAACATGGTGTCTCCGGTTGTGCGCAAAATAATAATCCAAACATCTCTGACGCCGCCGGACAAAAGGAGATAAGACCCCATGAACACAGAAAGCAGGAAAAAATATGCCCTCATCACCGGCGCCTCCAGAGGCATCGGTCGGGCCGCCGCGGAAGCCTTCGCAAAAGCGGGCTACGATCTTGTACTCACATCCCACAGCTCCCCAGAGGCGCTGAAATCACTGGCCGCCGATCTGCGGTCCTCCTACGGAATCTCCTGCCAGCCCGTTCAGGCGGACATGGGCAGCGAGCTTGACGTGCAGCGCGTTTTTGCCTTTCTGCGCAATCTGGACGTCCTAGTGAACAACGCAGGCATAGCCCATCTGGGACTGCTGACAGATATGACTGCAGAGCAATGGCACCGAATCATGGCCGTGAATCTGGACTCCTGCTTCTACACCTGCAGGGCGGCGGTGCCTCTTATGCTGAAGGGCCATAAGGGCAAGATCATCAACGTATCCTCTATCTGGGGAACCCACGGTGCCTCCATGGAGGTGGCCTATTCCGCTTCCAAGGGCGGAATGAACGCCTTCACCAAGGCTCTGGCCAAGGAGCTGGCTCCCAGCAACATTCAGGTCAATGCCATCGCCTGCGGCATCATCGATACCGCCATGAACAGCACTCTCTCCGCGGCGGAACTGGAAGCCCTCAAAGAGGAGATCCCTGCGGATAGGCTGGGCCGCCCCTCCGAAGTGGCCCAGCTGATTCTCCAGACCGCTCAGGCTCCTGCCTATATGACGGGACAGATCATCACCATCGACGGCGGCTGGTACTGACACGCCTATGGGCCGAACAAACCGTCAATGGGTTCGTCCGGCCCATACCGTTTAAAAGATACTGGCTCGCTGCTTATGAAAAATGTTCCTTCTCCTCCTCGAACACTTCCTGAATATCCATATGAGGGACAAGGGACTCTACGATCTTCTGCATTTCCCTCTTGGTTTTTACATCCTTGCAGCGCAGGATGATCCGTTCCTTCTCCGCCTCGGTGAGACCCGCATAGCCCCGCATGGCCGGCTCGTTCATAGCCAGAGCCATGCCGAAGCCCAAAGGAAGTCCGTCTATATCCATCTGCACACACTCCTTTCACATCCGCTCCGTGCCCCTTGGGACATGGGTCAGATCCTTCGCTCGCCCCACAAAACCATGCAAGCTTATTTTAAGTGTGTACATCGGCATGATATTTATCCTGCCAAATTTTAAACATCCTGACAGCCAAATACCGGATTATGCAAAAAAATCCTATGATCTATGACATTTATGTCCTTACACTGTTACTGCCTATTTCCAAACGCCTCAATCTTCCCTTTTATCCCACGTCGGGCTGGTCTCTCAAAACGATGGTATCCGCTGCTTTTCCGTCTGTCTCAAAAAGGATGATTTCGTTTTCTCCCTGCTTCAGCAGCGGCGCGGGTATGTACAGGCGCTTCTGAGGCCCGATCTCCCAGAACCTCCCTATGTTGAAGCCGTTCACGAAGGCTACGCCCTTGCCCCAGCCCTGAAAGTCCAGAAACGTGTCTCCCGGCTCCTGAGCCGTAAAGACGAACCGATAGAATGCCGGCTCGCGCCTCCCTTCCCCGGAGTCTGTCCCCTCTTCTCCCAGAGAGAAATCTACTTTTGAAATGTCGTCCAAGGGCAGCGAATACTGCTCCCAATGATTGTGCATATGGCCGTTGATCTGCACGCATTGATCGATTCCCTTCCGCTGCAGCTCCATGTAGGGGCCGAAATTCACCCTTCCCATATTTTCCACCAGAATGTCCAGTCTGGCCCCCTTTCTTGCAGGCAGGTTCAGGACTCTCTCCTCCAGAAGCTCTCTGTCGTACAGCGTCAGGATCTCCTCACCGTCCAGCAGGATGTTCGCTCTGTCGTTTGCCCCCCAGAGCTTCATCTTATTCAGCCCCTCCTCGGTATGCAGGCTGGTCCGATACAGAATATAGCCGTAGTTCTGTCCCAGACGCTCCATGGACTGGGGATAAATGCTGGACACCGGACTGCTCAGCCTATCCAGCACCGCATCCAGAGAGACTCTGCCGCTGACCTTCAGGGTTCCGTACTCCTTTCTCACAATCTTTGTGGAAAACTCCACCTTGGGCAGCTGTACATACTTTCCAATGACCTCCTGATATCTGCGGTACTTCTCCGTGATCTGCCCGTCCTCTGTTAGCACGCCGTCATAGTCATAGGAAGTCACATCAGGGGTTAGCTTGTCATAATAATTGGAGCCGTTCATGAAACCGAAGTTGGTGCCTCCCTCGAACATATAGATATTCACATGCCCCAGCTCCAGCATCTTGTCCAGATCCCTTACGCTCTCTTCCAGATTGCCTCGCATATGTCCGCCGTTGCCCCAGTGGTCAAACCACCCCACCCAGAATTCCGTACACATAAGGGGACCTCCCTGCACATAGGGGCGAAGCACGTCAAAACGCTCCTCTGTCCGGGAACCGAAATTACCCGTGGGCAGAGCGCCTGACAGCCTTCCGGCATTGAGGCTGTCCACATAGGGCCCGTCGGAGGTCACAAAGGGCACCTCCACCCCGTTCTCCACCATATACCTCCTTATGGTGTCCAGATAGTCCTTGTCATTGGCATAATAGCCGTACTCATTCTCCACCTGCATCAAGATCACCGGGCCCCCTTGGGTGATCTGATAGGGCGCCACTCTGGGCAGAAGCACCTTATAATACTCCTCTACATGGCGCAGAAAGGGCGGATAGCACACTCTCAGCTTCATTCCGTCCTCCTTCAGCAGCCACGCCGGCAGCCCGCCGAATTCCCATTCCGCACAGATATAGGGCGAGGGGCGTATGATCACGTACAAGCCCAGCTCCTGAGCCAGCTTTATAAACCTCTCCACGTCCAAAATACCCTCGAAGCAGAATTCTCCCTTGTTGGGCTCATGCAGATTCCAGGGGATGTAAGTCTCCACCGTATTGCAGCCCATGGCCTTCAGCTTCTCCAGACGGTCCCGCCAATATTCGGGAACCGTCCTAAAATAATGAAATGCCCCCGAAATAATTTTCATAGGCTTTCCGTCCAAATAAAAAGTGTCCCTTATCTCAAACTGCCTCATGCAATCTTCCTCCTATTTCAGCGCTGTCCCTCCCAGCCGCAATTTTCTTTTAGATCCTTTCGTTTGGGAACCGTTTATCCTTCTATGCCCTGCCGTACCGGCGCTCTACTGGGCTCCTACCTCCCGCTCCGCCTCTTCCACATCGGCGTACCCATACATCTTCACACTGTTCTGCATGATATCATATGCCGGATTTTTCCCGGCTCTGGCATATTCTACTACATACCTCCCGTACAACTCCAGCATCTTGTCGGAATATGTCCCCAGCTCTCCCCGCAAATAGGTCTCATAGGAGGTGTCAAAGGGATCATCCTCCCAGGTATGGATTTTTCTGGCATTGCCTGCCAGCGCAGGATAGCTTTCAGCGAACTCCTCCATCCATCCCACCTGCATTCCGACGATCTGCCCGATGATGGCCTTTTTCTCCTGCGACAGCTCCGGGAAATGGTTCTTGATCCTCGCATATTCCTCCGGCGCCGTGCTTTCCATCATGCGGCCATACTTTTCCTCTATCAGATTGTGCCCCCTGCGGTATTCCCTGTCAAAATCATACATATACTGCATGAGCATAGTCTTGTTCCAGGTCAGATACTGGCTCTTGCGCATAATGGAAAAGGTTCCCCAATCGTCCTGACAGCTGGCTCTGCCCCCCAAGTTCTTCACCTTGTCAAAGGCCTTGAACTCAAGTCTGGCGATTTCCTCCGCCAGCTCCTCATTGCTTTTTGCCCCCAGAGAGGCCTTGTATACCAGCTCCTGACTGTGCGCGTCCAGATAGCTCTCGGTGTCGCTGACAAACCCTGCCCTATACAGCTCCATGGCAAAATACTCCGCCAGCCGCCCGATGGGATCCGTCTCCCCGGCGTCTCCTTCACTTTGCCGGCCATGCCCCTCCTTCGGGGCTGCATCCGGATCCTGAGAGAGCCTCCCTGCCAGCCCTGCGGCCACATGGGCCAGCATTCCGGCTGCCTCCCTGCCCTTTTCCGATTCCTGCAGGCTTCTATGCAGCCATTTCTGGTGGGGCGGATACTTCCCTTCAATATAATGCTGAAGCTTCATAGCCTCCCCAACACCCTCCCATGCCAGCATTCTGGCCGACAGCATATCTCCTCTCGCCAGCATTCTGGGATAATTGTACTGCAGCGTCTGGGAAAATCTGGCCGCGCTCTCGGCCAGCTTCAGATATCGTATCTCCTCCGGATATCCCGCCTCCAGCTTCCTGCGGAACGCGCTGAAAATCCCCTCGTCATCCCGAAACACCGTACCGTTCACGGAAGCTGCCAGCCCTGCGTCGCCTGCCTGCCTCCAGTCTATCTTGTCGTAATCATCCGTGCCCACCAGCGCCCTATAAAAATCCGATATTCTGATCACGCCCCGGCGCCCGCGCCCGTTCACTCTGGGAGCCCGCCTATAGCCCTTGAATTCCTCAGGAAGCCGTTCATAGGCCTGCTGCAGGGCCTCTCCGATCTCATCATAAGTCTCGTCGGTCAGCCACAGACAGAAATCCGGTCCCCAGTCATGGTCTCTGGAGGCCTCGTCATCATATCCGAAGCAGTCGGAGCCACCCCCTGCCAGCCCCACAGCGATCCGCCCCGCATATGCAGGGAAGTCCCTTTCGATCATTTCCCTCCCGTATTCCTCATAATACTCTCTGGCAAGCCTGATGCCCAAGCCCTCTTTTCCCTGAGCCGGTCCTCCCATGGCCCTCCGGCAGGCTTGCAGATTCTCCTGCAGCCTATCATAGAACCCGTTTCTGCCCACGCACTTCTCCACAGTGGCCAGCGCCTGACCATAATACTCCGCCGCCTGCCCGAAATCCCCCTTTCGGAAAAAATACGCCCCCATGGCCGACTGGGCAGCCGCATAATGATTGTCCATCACATTCGCCCTGCGGAACACCTCCATGGACCTCAGCGCATATCCTCTGGCTTCCTCCAGCTCTTCCAGCTGGATGCAGGTACTGGCAAGATTTGCACAGGACACTCCCGTCTCATATGCCGCATCTTTCCTCTCCACAATGGAGAGCGCCTCCTGCAGACTCCGCTTGGCCTGAGCGAAATCCCCCATCTCCTGATATAGAAGCGCCATATTGTTCTTCAGGCCCGCCATGAACATGCTGTCGGGCTCCAACAGCTCATGATACAAGGTCTGAACCTGCAGATAATACCCCATGGATTCCTCCAGCCTGCCGAATACCCGGTAGGCGCTGGCCACGTTCAGCAGCGTAGTGGCGTAAGGTATCGTGCCCTGCAGTCCCATGCGCTCTGCCTGAGCAATGGCCTGTCCCGCCATAGTCAGTGCGTTTTCTTCCTGACCGGTCTCCCGGTAGTAGCCCAGAAGCTCGTTCAGCAGCTGAAGCAGGCCGCTGTGGTCCCCTTCCTGAACTGCCTGAGCCGCCGCCTGCTGCATGAGGCTTTCCGCTTCCTCGCCTTTGTTCTCCTCAAAGTACCTATCCACCTGCTCCAAAATTTTTTGCATATCCAACATATCAATCCAGCCCTCTTTCCCTTTTTTGAATCTCAAGCTGAAACCCGTTTCATAGTTCCATCATACTCCCTGACATAAACTCTTGTCAATCCGGGTCTGAAGAAAAATCCATCCGCTGCTATTGACATCTCTTACATCTATATGTGATAATTGTCTTATAATTTATCTGCCATGGGGAGGCCATATTATGATCGGACTGAAAAGAGGCACCGTACAGCTCTGTCAGCATGAAAAAGAATGGGAAGTCGAAGCCCAAAATACGATCCTGCGCCTGAAGGGAATTCTGGGGGATGCCGTCCGGGACATTCAGCATGTGGGCAGCACCTCCATCATTTCCATCAAGGCAAAGCCCATCATTGACATCGCCCTTGCGGTGGATGATTTCGACCATATTCTGGCATATGAAAAACAGCTCAAAAGTCAGGGCTTCCATTATCGCCCTGGCGCGCAGGCGTCCCTCAGATCTCAGCTATTGTTTGGCTGCGGAAACTATTATGAGGGAACGGGAGATCTGCAGACCCATTTCATCCATGTTGTCCTAACCGGCAGTATGGATTGGATCAATTACATAAACTTCAGAGATTACCTCAACAAAACCCCTTCCGCCGCAAAGGAATACGAGAACCTGAAAGTATCTCTGGCACAAGCAGCTCCCCAAAACGGCGGCAGAGAGGCCTATCTAAAGGGCAAGCATGATTTTATCGTCTACACCCTGCGGAAGGCCCTTGTGAATTCCTATCTCGGAAAAACCGTCCATATTAAGATCGACCGGCCTCTTCACAGCGTACACCCCAGACATGAGAATCTGGTCTATACCGTCAATTATGGCTATATCCCAAATGTCTTGGGAGGGGACGGAGCGCCCCTTGACGTCTATCTGCTGGGCGTAGATGTTCCGGCAAAAGAATTTGATGCCCATGTCATCGGGATTGTCCATCGGTTTGACGATGTGGAGGATAAGCTGGTGGCGGCCCCGGAAGGAATCTCTTTCACCAAGGAGGAAATTGCAAAAGCGGTCTATTTCCAAGAACAGTATTTCCTGCACGAAATTGAAGTGTTCGGATCATTATGCACGGCAGAACAGAAAGCCATATAATTGTTCATCCAGTAAGATATATAAGTTATTTGCGTCATATCCAGTATGTGAAAAAATGTCTGAAATACAGATCATTTGCGATAAAAAACCCTTGAAAACATCTAGTTTTCAAGGGTTCTGTTGATTCCATATAAAATTTCAGGCTATTTTCTGGAGAGCTGAAATTAACGCTTGGAGAACTGAGGAGCGCGTCTTGCAGCCTTCAGGCCGTATTTCTTTCTCTCCTTCATACGAGGGTCTCTCGTCAAGAAGCCTGCCTTCTTCAGCACGGGCCTATAGTCCGCGTCCACCTGAAGCAGGGCTCTGGAAATGCCATGACGGATGGCGCCTGCCTGACCGGTGAAGCCGCCCCCTCTTACATTTACCAGCACATCGAACTTATCCGCGTTTCCGGTCGCTACCAGAGGCTGACGGATGATTACCTTCAGAGTCTCCATCCCGAAGTAATCGTCCATGGATCTCTTATTTACCTTAACATCTCCTTTGCCGGGCATCAAATACACTCTGGCGACGGAAGTCTTTCTTCTGCCTGTGCCATAGTATCTCTCTGTATTAGCCATGATTCATTATCCTCCTATCCCCTAGATTTCCAGCGCTTCCGGCTTCTGTGCGGCATGGCCGTGCTCAGGGCCTGCATATACGTGAAGCTTCTTGATCATCTGACGTCCCAGCGGTCCCTTGGGAAGCATTCCCTTTACCGCCAGCTCGATTACCTGCTCGGGCTTCTTCTTCAGCTTCTCCCTCAGGGTTGTCTGCTTCATGCCGCCCACGTATTCGGAATGATGATAATAGATCTTGTTGTCAAGCTTCTTGCCCGTAACGCTGATCTTCTCCGCGTTCACGATGATTACAAAATCGCCCGTGTCCATATGGGGAGTGAAGATCGGTTTATTCTTTCCTCTCAGAATCTTGGCAACCTCAGATGCAAGGCGGCCCAAGGTCTTGTCAGTAGCGTCAACTACATACCATTTTCTATAGATGGTAGCTGGACTAGCCATAAATGTATCATTCATGATTTTCCCTCCGTATTGCTTTTTCTTCCGAGCCAGTTTCAGCAGACTCGAATGCGACGTCGATCCACATATCCCGCAGATGTCCGGCCACGTTCCATGCTTCCTGACGGACGCTGATTTCTCTGTATTTCCAAATGCTTCGCCGGGGCTTTGGCTCCGCATTTCATACGCTGTCACAGTTTTTTATTTTACTATAGACGAAATCCTATGTCAACTGTTATTTTAACAATATAAACCATAAATACGAAAAATTTGTACAAGCCAATCTTTGCCGAAAAACCTTCGCCTCAAAGGAAGCCCCGCTATGGTTTCCCTTACAGAAATTCATATTTCACCAGCGTCAGCCCATGAGCAGGAGCCGTAGGACCTGCGGCGCAGCGGTCTCTGGCCGCCAGCACCTCCCACATGGATTCCGGCTCCCGTTTCCCCTGCCCCACCTCTATCAGGGTCCCCACAATGATCCGCACCATATTGTAGAGAAATCCGTTCCCTCGGATCTTTACCACCAGATCCGCCCCTTGCTCTTCCACCTGAACCGCATACAAGGTTCGCACGGTACTTTCCACCTGCGCCCCTGTCTGACAGAAGCTCCTGAAATCATGCTCCCCTTCCAGACAAGCAGCCGCCTCCCGCATACACACTATATCCAGAGGGCGATAAAAAAAGTAAGAGTACAGCCGCTTGACCGGCATGGAAAACTCTGCCCTATAGATCCGGTATTCATAGGTCTTGATGCTGTGGCAGTGTCTGGGATGCCAGTCCGGGGGCACCTCCTCCGACTTCTGTATGCGAATGTCCTCCGGAAGCCTCTGGTTCAGCGCATAGGCCACCTTTTCCGCAGGCATCCTATTTTGCGTGTCGAACACGGCCACATTCCCCATGGCGTGTACCCCTGAATCGGTCCGGCTGGCTCCGATCACCCGGATCCTCTCCCCCAGCAGCTCCGAGAGGCATCTGTTCAGCTCCTCCTCAATCGTAATCCCGTTTTCCTGAAGCTGCCATCCATGGTAATTTGTCCCATCGTAGGCAACTATAATGCGGATACGTTTCTTTTCCATTGTCCATTCCCCAGTCGGCAGCCCGGCCCTATCCAATTACCCGAACAGAGCAGCCAATCCCATCCCTCTTTTGATCTAATGATTAAGTCCTATATCCCTAAAAACCTGCCCAGATAACCCGCCCCAATGCCTGCTGCCAGATAAAGCAAAATACACAGATAAGCTATCTTGTCCCGGCCTTCATACACCAGCGGCTTCATCTTGGTCCGGCCCTCCCCGCCCCGGTAGCATCTGGCTTCCATTGCCATGGCCAGATCATTGGCCCTGCGGAAAGCGGAGATGAACAGCGGCACCAACAGCGGCACCAGAGCTTTCGCCCTCTGCACAATGTTTCCCCCCTCAAAATCCGCCCCTCTGGCCGTCTGGGCCTTCATGATCTTGTCCGTCTCCTCCATCAATATAGGGATGAAACGGAGGGCTATGGACATCATCATGGCCACCTCATGCACCGGCACCCGAAACACCCGCAGGGGCCCAAGCATCCTCTCCATACCGTCCGTCAGATTGTTGGGCGTGGTGGTCAGCGTCATCACGGAGGAGCCGATCACCAGCATCACCAGCCTCACCGCCATGTTCACCGCCGTGCGCACCCCTTCTCTGGTGACGGACAGCTTCCACAGCGACACCAGCTCCTCTCCCGGCGTCAGAAACAAGTTGAATCCCACCGTAATCAGCATCAGGAATAGAATGGCCTTCATCCCCTTCACCATGAACCGAAAGGGCACATGGGAAAGCCGGATGACCATGGCAAGGAAAAGCGCCGCCACTGCATATCCCAGAAAATGGCCGAAGACGAATAAAGAAACGATATACAGAAGCGTCCCTCCCAGCTTCACTCTGGGATCCAGCCTATGGATCACCGACTCCGTCTGATAATATTGTCCAAGCGTAATATCTCTCAGCATACCTCTCCTTATGCGGGTATTTCTAAGCCGCCCTATGCAGGCCTTTTTCAGTCCCCTATGAGCTGCGGCCTCAGTTTCGCCGCCATACTACAGCTCCATGCCGGAAACGCACAAAATCCGTTGCCGCGTCCGTTGCCGCCATCCGGCCTATTTCCGCCTTACTTTTCCCAGCGCGGCATACACCGTGTCCGCCGCTTCCTCAATAGTGGTGGCGTTCACATCCACCGCAAGCCCCCTTGCCCTCAGTTCATGAAGGATATAGGTGACTTGGGGAGCCGCAAGTCCCACCGCCTCCAGCTCCTTATAGTGCGCAAACACCGTCTTCGGCTCGTCGTCATACAGAACCCTTCCCTTGTTCATCACGATGATTCTGTCTACATACTCCGCCACATCCTCCATGCTGTGGGACACCAGAAGAACCGTCATCCCCGTATCCGTCTGCAGCTGTTTGATCTGGCATAAGATCTCGTCCCTTCCCTTGGGATCCAGCCCCGCGGTGGGTTCGTCCAGAATCAGAACCTCCGGGTTCATGGCCAGTACCCCCGCTATGGCCACGCGTCTCTTCTGGCCGCCGGAAAGGTCGAAAGGGGACTGATAGTACAGCTCCATGGGAAGCCCCACCTTCCGCAGGGCATCAAATGCCCGCAGCTCTGTCTCCTTCTTGTCCAGCCCCAGATTCTTGGGGCCGAAACACACGTCGCTGAACACATCGATCTCAAACAGCTGATGCTCAGGGTACTGGAACACCAGCCCTACCTTGCTCCTCAGCTTCTTCATATTATAGTCTTTGTCATAGATATCTTCCCCATTGAAGTAGATATGGCCCGACGAAGCCTTCAGCAGCCCGTTCATATGCTGCATCAGAGTGGACTTTCCCGAACCTGTATGACCGATGATGCCCACGAACTGCCCGTGGGGAATCTGCAGACAGATATCGTCCAGAGCCTTGGTCTCCAGAGGCGTCCCCTGACCGTATATATAATTCACATGATCCAAAATCATCGACATGCTCTTCTCCTCTATGCCTCTCTGACGCTCCCCGCCGAAATCCGCCCCGCTTCGCTCATTCCGCGCCCAGACTCTGACCCAGAGCGTCCGCCAGCTCCTCTGCGGTCAGCAGGCCGGACGGCAGGCGCACTCCCCGCCTCTGCAGCTCATATCCCAGCAATGTGGCCTGAGGCACATCAAGCCGCAGACTCTTGAGCTTCTCCACCTGAGAGAATATCTCTCTGGGCGTCCCGTCCATCACAATCCTTCCGCTGTCCATCACAAAGACCTTGTCCGCATGTATGATCTCTTCCATATAATGGGTGATCAGTATCACCGTGATCTCCTCCACCTGATTCAGCGCCCTGATGGCACGGATGACCTCCTTCCGGCCCTTGGGATCCAGCATAGCGGTGGGTTCATCCAGCACGATGCACTTGGGATGCATGGCCAGCACGCCGGCTATGGACACCCTCTGCTTCTGGCCGCCGGAAAGCTTGTTGGGAGAATGCTTCCGATACTCGTACATCCCCACCGCCTTCAGGCTCTCCTCCACCCGCTCCCAGATCTCCTTGGTGGGAACTCCCATGTTCTCAGGCCCGAAGCCCACGTCCTCCTCCACCACCTGCCCGATGATCTGGTTGTCCGGATTCTGAAACACCATACCCGCAGTCCGGCGGATATCCCATACCCTCTCCTCGTCAGAGGTATCCATCCCGTCCACCCACACGGTTCCCTCCGTGGGGTTCAGAATGGCGTTGATATGCTTGGCAAGGGTGGACTTGCCGGACCCGTTGTGCCCCAGAATCGCGATGAACTCTCCCTGAGCGATGTCCAGACTCACCTTGTCCACAGCCGTGGTGATGCCCTCCACATTCCCTTCCTCGTCACGGCGGATATATTCAAAAGTCAGATCTTGCGTCCTTACGATTCCCATTCTTCCTCGTTCCTCCGCTTTCGGGCCATTGCGGCAGCGCGTTATAGCAATTCCTATACGGCTGAATTGTATCAGATTTCTATTGGTTTTACAACTATTATCGTTCCTGACTTTCCTTGGAAACGATTTACAAAGACAGTGCCTTATGCTATGCTTAGGGAAAGATGGAGGTTCCTATGAAAAGAGATAAAATGTTGAAAATGATTGTAATACTGGCGGCCATCGTGGTCATCGCAGGCAGCATCTCCAAGCTCCTTCACAGAGACTCCCTGACCCTTATGGACTACGCCGATCTTCATCCCACGCCTCAGCCGGGGGAATCCCTGACAGCTGATCCGTCAAATTCCGAGGACCCAGAATCCGGGGCCTCCGAGGGCTGGGTTCCTGCGCCCTCCGGAGAGTCCGAAGGCCCGGAAGGCCAGACGCCCCAGCCCACGGGCGGCCCCTCCCATGTTTTTTCCGGAGACAATGGCAGCCAAGCCTCCCTTCCCTCCGAGGAAGGCAGCTCTTCCCTGCCCTCCAAGGATACAGATCCCTCCCAAGAGCAGCCGGTGGGCGCTGTGTTAAACGGCTCTTCCATGGAGGATCAGCGCGTCTCCCTTACGGAAGATTTCTACTATGAGCCTCTCTCCAACAAACTCAAGCGCTATGTCACGGGCATCTCCTACCCTGACACAAGTTCCGAGAAGGATTCCCCGGAGCCTGAAATCAGTCTTGACGAACTGCGCTATGTGCATATCCTGCATATAGACTATGAAGGCAACTCCGTACCGGGAGAGCTGATCTGCAACGAATACATTGCAGAAGATCTAGTAGAAATTTTCTATGAACTGTACCGCAATGAATATAGGCTCCAGAGCGTGCTGCTCATCGACGAGTATGAGGGGGACGACAACGCCTCCATGGAGGCAAACAACACCTCCTGCTTCAATTATAGGCCTCTGACCAACAGCGCCAGTCTGTCCATGCACGCATATGGTCTGGCTGTGGACATCAACCCCCTCTACAACCCCTATGTGGCCTTTAAAAAGGACGGCAGTCAGGAGATCCTTCCCGCCTCCGCCCAGCCCTATGCCGACCGTAAAGAAAGCTTTCCCTACAAGATCGACGAAGACGATCTATGCTATAAGCTTTTCACCCAGCATGGGTTCATCTGGGGAGGCAACTGGAACAATGTGAAGGATTACCAGCATTTCCAGAAATCCAAACCCTGACCCTTATATCTTTATCTCCGTCCATTTCCCCCGGCGGAAGCGGATGCTGGCGAATACAAACCGTGACAGCTGATCAGCCACCACTCCCAGCCAGATTCCCGTTATGCCCATATGCAGCACATACCCGAAGAAATAGGAGCCCAGCGTGCGCATGATCGTCACGCTGACTGTGGAGGCCACGGCTGTGTACAGCGTGTCCCCGGCCCCTCTGAGGCACCCCATGTAGATCACCTGCGCTATCTGCAGAATCACCACGAAAATTATGACCCGCATGATGCTGACCCCTATGGCCACGATATCCTTCTCTTCAAAAAACATCTCCATCAGCAGATTTGCGCCGAAGAAATACGTCACCGCCAAAATCACGGATATGACTCCCCCTATCATCCGGCAGGTCCGGCCATATGCCTTCGCCTTCTCAGGCTTCCCAGCCCCCAGACTGTAGCCGATCAGCGCCACGGCCGTGGCCTGCAGGCCGTCTCCGAAGGAAAATGACAATCCCATGATATTCATTCCCACCTGATGGGCCGCCATGGCAGAGGTGCCTTGATCCGCAGCCATAATGGCGGTAAGCATGAAGCCGATGCGCATCAGAACCTGCTCCGCAAAGACGCTGTAGCCCACCTTGACAATATTTTTCATGGCCTCCCATCCCGGCCTGATCTTATTTAAAAGTATGTAAGGTATGCTGATAAAGTTATCCTTCTTCCACACGGACCATATGCTCATGATGCTGGACACCACCGTGCCCAGAACCGTGGCAAGGGCCGCGCCCCGGATACCCAGCGCCGGAAAGCCGAAATGTCCCTGAATCAGCAGGTAGTTGAAAATTATATTCACCGTATTGGACACAAGGTTCGTGCGCATGGTGATTCTGGTGTTGCCCGCACCCCTCTGGGCCGAATTGATGCCCATCTGAAGCACATTGAACAGCATCCCCCCCATAATGATGCGGAAATAGGTGACCGCGCTGTCATGGGTCAGCTCCTCTGAACCGCAGAGCCTGATGATGGGATCCGCAAAAACCACCAGTACAATGCTCATAAGCACAGCCGCCGCCAGCAGAAACACCAGAAAGGTGGAAAAAATCTTGTTCGCCTCCTCCTTCTTGTCCTCCCCCTTCCTCCTCGCCACCAGCGCCGATATGGCCACGTTGGATGCTATGAAAAGGGATAGGCCGAGAAACTTGGGCTGGGTAGTGAGCCCTACCGCCGCTACCGCGTAGGAGCCCAGAGAACTTACCATCAGAGAGTCCACCAGCCCAGCAAAGGCCGCAAAAAACGATTCCAGCATGGCCGGCCATGCCATGTCCAAGGTCTTTTTTATATCCTCTTTACTATGACGAAATCCTATCATGTCGCTTCTCCCCTGATTCTGCGCTGCAGCCGATGCCAGGCAGGCTAATCTTTGTGTCCGGCAAATATATGGCCCGGCTCCCACCGTTGCCCCCGGCAATTTGTAGCCTTGTCAAAAGGGGAACCAATGCTCTCACATTGGCTCCCCCCTATCTACCTTGTGTTTCCTTCCCGTCTCATGGGACCGATCCGCGCTCTTTTGGAATATTACACCAGCTCCAGAATGACTTCCATAGCCGCGTCTCCCCTGCGGGGCCCGATCTTGATGATTCTGGTATAACCGCCGTTGCGGCCTGCATACTTAGGGCCGTACTCATCAAAGAGCTTTCCGGCCAGATCCACCGTCTTGGTGTTCCTCTTCCTGCCGGCATTCTCCTTGGGAACATCCACCACGGGATACAGCACCTTCTTGATCTGGCTTCTGGCATGAAGTCTGCTGGGCAGATCCTTCTTGATCTCCTTCTCTACGGTGTCGTACTTTGTCACCTTCTTGCCGTCCACCACTTCCTTCACGCGCTTTCCGTCCTTGTCCTTCACGGCGACCTTGGCGGTGACAGTGACCTTCTCGAAATTATCCCTCTCCCTGACGGCCAGTGCGATAAGACCCTCAGCGATCTTCTTTACCTCCTTGGCTCTCGCCTCAGTGGTAACGATTTTTCCATGATACAGCAGCGCCGTGACCTGATTTCTCAGCAGCGCCTTCCTCTGGGAAGATGTTTTTCCAAGCTTTCTATACTTTGCCATGATTGTTTTCCTTTCTCCGTCCATGGTACATCCGGCCACGCCTTTTGGACTTACTTACCGAATGCAGTGTTGTTTTCCATTTAGAGATCAACCGCAGCCGAACCTATAGGCTTTACCAGCTGCGGATTATATCTTTGGTGCTATCTGCGGATCATTCGTCGCTGGGATTCAGCTGCAGCCCCAGCTCCTTCAGCTTCGCCAGAACCTCCTCCAGAGACTTGCGGCCCAGATTCCGGACCTTCATCATATCCTCGGAAGTCTTGTTGCACAGTTCCTCAACCGTATTGATTCCCGCCCTCTTCAGGCAGTTGTAGGACCGAACCGAGAGCTCCAGCTCGTCGATGCTCATCTCCAGAACCTTCTCCCTCTCATCGTCCTCCTTCTCCACCATGACCTCCGCGGTCTTGGCGTTCTCGGACAGATCTATGAAAAGGCTCAGATGCTCGCTGAGAACCTTCGCCGCAAGGCTGACGGCTTCATCGGGCACCAAAGTCCCATTGGTGAACACGTCCAGCGTCAGCTTGTCATAGTCCGTGATCTGACCTACACGTGTGTTGGCTACTGTTACGTTGACTCTCTCCACCGGCGTGTAGATGGAATCCACTGCGATCACGCCGATCGGTAAATCCTCGTGTTTGTTCTTATCGGCACTGACATAGCCGCGGCCCTTGGTAATGGTAAGCTCCATGTACAGCTTTGCATCCTTGCCGTTCAGCGTGGCGATCACCAGATCCGGATTCAGAATCTCGATATCCTGATCAGCCTGAATATCGGAAGCATGTACGATACCCTCCCCTTCGTACTCGATATACGCCGTCTTGGCCTCATTGGTCTCGCTGTTGTTCCGGATGGCAAGGCTCTTGATGTTCATGATGATTTCCGTCACGTCTTCCTTGATGCCGGGTACGGCGCTGAACTCATGCAGCACGCCTTCGATCTTGATCTGGCTGACCGCTGCTCCGGGCAGGGAGGAAAGCATGATTCTCCTCAGAGAGTTGCCCAGCGTGATGCCGTAGCCTCTTTCCAGAGGTTCGACCACGAATTTGCCGTACTTCTTGTCTTCTGAAATCTCAGCGACCTCAATATTGGGTCTTTCAAATTCAAACACTCGAATACCCTCCTTTTTATTGTTATTCACAAAGACACAAGCGCTCTGAAGCCATGTCCTGTCAAAAAACTTGTGCGGAACACGGCCTCAGAGGCAAGCAGGGCTTACTTGGAGTACAACTCAACAATAAGCATTTCATTTACGGGAACATCGATCATCTCTCTGGTGGGAAGATTCTTGACGGTTCCGGTCAGGTTTTCGAGATCCACATCCAGCCATTCAGGCACCAGCCTTCCGCCGGTCACTTCTGCCACATCCTTGTATCTCTGCAGGGATCTTGCGCTCTCCGTGAGGGTGATGACATCCCCTGCCTTGATCAGGTAGGAAGGAATGCTGACCTTCTTGCCGTTGACCATCACATGCTTGTGGCCTACCACCTGCCTCGCTTCTCTTCTGGTTCTTGCGAATCCCATTCTGAATACCACGCTGTCAAGTCTCCGCTCCAGCATGATCATCAGGTTCTCACCCGTCATTCCCTTCATTCTGTCTGCCTTTTCATAATAGTTCCTGAAAGGCCTCTCCAGAACGCCGTAGATGAACTTCGCCTTCTGCTTCTCCCGAAGCTGCAGTCCATACTCGCTTACTTTCTTGCCTGCCCTCACATTCTGTCTCTTGGACTTCTTATCATATCCCAGATAGGAGGGTTCCAGACCCAGTGCTCTGCATCTTTTCAATACGGGTACACGATTTACTGCCATTTTCTGATTTCCTCTTCTCTTTCTTTTTGTTTACAGCGCCTTTTAGACGCCTTCCTCCAAACCCCGGAGCAACCGCTGCGCACTCCGCAGCCTCAAAAAAACTTCCGTCAGCCCTGCTCTAAACAGCATTAGACACGACGGCGCTTCGGCGGGCGGCATCCGTTATGGGGAACGGGAGTCACGTCCCGGATGCTCTGAACCTCCAGTCCGCATGCGGAGAGGGCTCTGATGGCCGCCTCACGTCCCGAACCGGGTCCCTTCACAAACACGTCCACAGACTTCAGTCCATGGATGAGAGCGGCCTTCGTGGCCGTCTCTGCCGCCATCTGCGCGGCATACGGAGTAGATTTCCTTGAACCTCTAAATCCCAGACCACCGGCGCTTGCCCAGCTGAGAGCATTGCCCTCCGTATCCGTCAACGTAACGATGGTATTGTTGAAGGACGACTGGATATGCGCTTGTCCGCGTTCAACGTTTTTCTTAATGCGCTTCTTTGTCACTTTTTTTGCAACTTGTTTCGCCATTTCAAACTAACCTACTTTCTCGCAATTTTTTACTTTTTCTTGTTGGCAACAGTCCTCTTGGGACCCTTGCGGGTTCTGGCATTGTTCTTGGTATTCTGTCCGCGCACGGGCAGTCCCTTACGATGGCGGATGCCGCGATAGCAGCCGATCTCCTGAAGTCTCTTGATGTTCAGGGCTACCTCACGCCTCAGATCACCTTCCACCACTACGCCCAGCTTCTCGATAGCCTCTGCGATCTTCCTCACTTCGTCGTCGGTGATATTCCTGACTCTGGTATCGGGATTCACGCCAGCCTCCGCCAAAATCTTGTTAGAGGTGGTTCTGCCGATTCCATAGACATAGGTCAGTCCGATCTCAATTCGTTTCTCTCTGGGTAAGTCAACACCTGCGATACGAGCCATTTACGTTTCCTCCATTCTTTGCGTTTCCGCTCTGCGCATTCTCTGGTTCTCCAGTCTGCGCCTCTCTTACTAATTGATTGGGGCTCTCACCCAACCGGCCGCTCAGTCCGTCTGATCCGATCCGATTTTTCCGCGGCGCCTGTCAAAGCGCCATGGTATCAAGAAGTAATCTCCTGTAAGCCCTATCCCAGTCTTATGATAATCAATGCTCAAAGCATACCCGCCAGCAGGCGTCCTCCCCAACATGCCGGAAGAGCCTCCCTGAAACGAAGCGGCACTGACACGCATACTTTGAGCATTGGTTCAGCCGCACATAATAACCGGACAAGAACTCACTTAACCTGCCTAAGGCCCCGGCAAGCGGTGATTATCCTTGTCTCTGCTTGTGTTTCGGATTCTCGCAGATCACTCTGATGCGTCCTTTCCGCTTGATGATTTTGCACTTTTCGCAAATCGGTTTTACTGATGATCTAACCTTCACGTTAAACCCTCCTTTCAAAAAAGACCATTTCGTATTATAGCATAGGAAAAACTTGTTTGCAATCTTTTTTATTAAATATTTTCAAGCTTTTCCACGCTTTTCTACTTATCCCTCCAGATAATCCGCCCCTTCGTCAGATCGTAGGGCGAAAGCTCCAGAGTCACCTTGTCGCCGGGCAGAATCCGGATGAAATTCTGACGCAGCTTGCCGCTGATATGCGCCAGCACACGATGTCCGTTCTCCAGCTCTACCTGAAACATAGTGTTGGGCAGCTTTTCCACGACGGTTCCTTCAATCTCGATCACATCACTCTTCGACATAGACTTCCTCCATATAAAATCATTTTGCTCTATACTGCTTCAATGCATACTTGATCTCTTCCGCATATACCTTCCGTCCGGCCAGCAGCTTGTCAAGAAGCGTCTCTTCCACCGTCTCCCCAATGAGCTGTACATGCCTGATCCGCTTCTTCTTCGGCTTGTGGGGCGGCCTCAGATCCCCGTCGCACAAAAAGTAATAATCTCCCTCCCGCGCCACGATCACATACAATCTGTCCTTGTCATGCCCCGCTCTGGACGTAGCCAGATGTCCTATCATACCATGTCCTCCGTCCCGGCCCCCTCTGCTGCAAAAGCATCTCCTTTTGGCTCCGCTTCTCCGTCTTCCTGCCCGGCACCACCCAAATACCCCGGCCTCTGGCGCAAAAGCCTTCTCAGCAGCGTGTCAGGATCTCCGGCTCTCCCTCGGTGATCAGAATCGTGTTCTCGTAATGGGCGGACCAGGAGCCGTCCTCGGTCACAACGGTCCAATTATCGTCAAGCCATTCCACGTCCGCTCTGCCCATGTTGATCATAGGCTCCACCGCAAGAGTCATTCCCGGCCGGAGCTTAGGTCCCCTGCGGGTCTGGGCGAAATTGGGGATCTGGGGATCCTCGTGGAGCTTGGTTCCCACGCCATGGCCCACAAGCTCCCGCACGATGCCGTAGCCGTAGGGCTTCACATAGGCCGCAATGGCGTTGGAGATGTCAAAGAGATGGTTCCCTGCCTTCGCCATCTTCAAGCCCGCGAAAAAGCTCTCTCTGGTCACGTCGATAAGCTTCTGGGCCTCGGCGCTGATCTTTCCCACCCCATGGGTTCTGGCCTCGTCCGAATGATATCCCTGATAGATCATCCCCGCATCCAGGCTGACAATGTCGCCCTCCTCCAGAATGCGGTGCTTATTGGGTATCCCATGCACCACCTCGTCGTTCACCGACACGCAGATACTGGCCGGATACCCGTTGTAGTGCAGAAAGTTCGGGATTCCTCCCAGTTTGCGGATGCAAGAGTCGCCCTTAATGTCGATCTCCTTGGTGGATATGCCCGGTCGAATGAATTCCTCCAGCTCCTGATGCACGATGGCCAGCAGCCTGCAGGATTCTCTTATCAGCTCGATCTGTTTTTCCGTCTTAATTATTATTCCCATGGCACAATCATTTTCCTTCCGGCGCTGCCTTACTCTGCAAGTATATTCTTGATGGCCCCGAACACATCCTTCATGTCCATGGTTCCGTCCACGGTCTTGAGAATGCCCTTCTGGGTATAATAGTCGATCAGAGGCTGGGTCTGGTCGTGGTATATCTTGAGGCGGTTGGAGACGGTCTCAGCCTTATCGTCGTCCCGCAGCACCAGCTCGCTGCCGCAGCCGTCGCAGACGCCCTCCTTCTTGGGAGGAATATGCTCCACATGATAGGTCGCCCCGCATTTCAGGCAGGCGCGCCTTCCCGACATTCTCCTGACGATGTTTTCGTCCGGCACATCTACGTCAATGGCATAATCAAGCTTTTCGCCCAGCTTATCCAGAGCCTCGTCAAGCACCTGCGCCTGAGGGATTGTTCTGGGGAAACCGTCCAGCACATAGCCTCCTGCACAGTCCTCCTTGGCCACACGGTCCAGAAGGATCTTCACGGTAAGCTCATCCGGCACCAGAAGGCCCTGATCCATGTACTTCTTGGCCTCCACCCCCAGCTGCGTCCCTTTGCTCACATTCGCCCGGAAAATATCCCCCGTGGACACATGGGGAATACCGTACTCCTCCGCGATCATCTTCGCCTGCGTTCCCTTTCCGGCGCCAGGCGCACCCAACATGACTATCTTCATCCTTATACCTCCCTATACGCTTCTGCGCACATGCCAACCACAAAAGAATCCATAGATGCCCCGCAGCCACAGACTCTTTTCCTATTGTACATAGTTTCCGGCGGATTTGCAATACACAAAATTCATATAATTCCCAAAAATACCGGATCCAACGAAATAACTGGCACACCTTGGGTCTCCCCTCAGTGTACCAGTTTCCTGCACCATACACATATGGCCTACTTCTCCAAAAAGCCTTTGTAATTCCGCACCAGCATCTGAGACTCCATCTGCTTCATGGTCTCCAGCACTACGCTGACGATGATGATAAGACTCGTTCCGCCGAAAGAGACACTGGCCTTGAAGATACCGTTGAACACATAGGGAAGAACCGCCACTACCGTGAGGCCTGCAGCACCGATGAATACGATGTAGTTCAGTACCCCGTTCAGATAGTCGCTGGTGGGCTTTCCCGGCCTTATGCCCGGAATGAAGCCGCCCTGCTTCTTCATGTTGTCCGCGATCATCAGCGGGTTAAAGGTAATTGAAGTGTAAAAATATGCAAAGAGAATAATCAGCACAACATACACCAGCAGACCCACCGTATACTTCAGGTCGCTGGGATTGCACCATGTGGCCGAATTCAGATATTTCAGGATCTCGCTCCATGCGCCCGTCCCATTGTAGCCTGCAAATGACGAAATCATAATTGGCATCTGCATCAGCGACTGGGCAAATATTACCGGAATAACGCCCGCGGTATTCACCTTCAGGGGAATGTTGGATGTCTGTCCTCCCACCATCTTCCGTCCCTGCACCTTGTTGGCGTACTGCACAGGAATCCTGCGCACACCGTCGTTCAGAATGATCACCAGCACAACCATGCCCACGATGATGGCGATGATGACTGCCGCCGCCAGAACCGCCGTGGCAGGCGCCTTGCCGAACACGAACTGCTCGAACAGATTCTTCAGATCCTCCGGAAGCCTTGAAATGATGTTGATGACCAGAACGATGGATATACCGTTTCCAATGCCCTTTTCCGTGATCCTCTCGCCCACCCACATCAGGAACGCGCTGCCTGCCGTAAGCGTGGCAACCGCTGAGATCACGCTCAACGCATTATATTCCAGCAGATACCCCTGCCTTCCGAAAGCAACGGCCATGGCAGTGGACTGAATCAGCGCAAGCACAATGGTCACGTATCTCGTTATGGCCGTGATCTTCTTCCTTCCATCCTCGCCGTCCCTCTGCATTTCCTCCAGTTTGGGGATCGCAATGGTAAGCAGCTGCATAATGATGGATGATGTGATGTAAGGGTTGATGTTCAAGGCCAGAATGGACATATTGATGAAAGAACCACCCGTAATCGCATCAAAGAAATTAAAGGCCCCATTTGCCTGGCCTTCGAACCAGCTTCTGAAAAACTCGCCGTTCACGCCGGGCACAGGCAGCTGTGATCCGATACGGATCACAACCAGCATGACGAAAGTAAAGAAAATCTTGCCCCTGAGCTCTTTAATTTTGAAAGCGTTCTTCAGCGTTGTAAGCATTACATCACCTCTGCTGTTCCACCAAGCGCCTCAATCTTCTCCTTTGCGGATGCACTGAATGCATTCACCTTTACATTGAGTTTTTTGGTTAATTCTCCATTTCCGAGTATCTTAACCCCGTCTCTGGGATTTTTGACGATGCCGGCTTCTTTCAGCTTCGCTATGTCCACCGTCGTTCCATCCTCGAAACGCTCAAGATCGCGCAAATTGATGGCAACGATCTCCTTGCTGTTTATATTGGTAAAGCCTCTCTTGGGAATACGTCTGTACAAAGGCATCTGGCCGCCCTCGAAACCAAGCCTGGGAGCGCCGGAACGAGCCTTCTGACCCTTATGTCCCTTACCTGCGGTCTTGCCGTTTCCGGACGCATGGCCGCGGCCTCTCCTAAAATCGTGATGCTTGGAACCTTCTGCAGGCCTCAAATTGGATAATTCCATTTCTAACACCTCCTTGTCTGATTATACTTCTTCAACCTTTAACATATGGTTCACCAGGCGAATCTGTCCTCTCGTGGCATCATTGTCAGGAAGTATCACGGACTTGCCTATCTTGCGAAGCCCCATAGACTCTACAATCTCCTTGTTCTTCCGTACCGCGCCGATGGTGGACCTTACCAAAGTGATTTTCAACTTCTTTCCTTCCATTCCTGTTCTCCTTTCAAAGCTGCCGGACCAAAGCCTTCAGCCTATGCCAAAATCTCTTCCACAGACTTTCCACGGCTCCTGGCCACTTCCTCCGGCGTCTTGAGCTGGCTCAAGCCGGTGATGGTTGCCAGAACCACGTTCTGCTTATTGTTGGATCCGAGAGACTTGGTACGGATATTCTTGATGCCTGCCAGCTCGCAGACAACACGGGCAGGACCGCCTGCGATGATGCCCGTACCTTCGGGAGCCTTCTTGAGCAGAACATTGGCAGAGCCAAACTTGCCCACGAAGTCATGGGAAATCGAATTGTTCTCGTCCATGGCAACCTTGACGATGTGCTTCATGGCGTCTTCCTTCCCCTTGCGGATGGCTTCAGGAATTTCTACCGCCTTGCCAAGGCCTGCGCCCACATGGCCGTTGCCGTCGCCCACCACCACCAAAGCAGTGAAGCGCATATTGCGTCCGCCCTTGACGGTCTTGGCCACACGCTTAATGGTTACAACCTTGTCGGTCAATTCCATCTGGCTTACATCTATGATTGTATTTTTCATGGTGTGTTCGTCTTCCTTTCCTAGAATTCCAAGCCAGCTTCTCTGGCCGCCTCGGCTAACGCCGCGATCTTTCCGTGATATATAAAGCCGCCCCTGTCAAAGACAACCTGGCTGATGCCCTTCTCCACGGCCCTCTTGCCGATTACGGTGCCAAGGTATGCCGCAGCATCAACGTTATTGGTCTTCGTAAGCTCTGCCTTGATCTCCTTTTCCAGAGTGCAGGCGGATACCAATGTATTCCCAACCGTATCGTCGATAATTTGAGCATACATATGATTATTGCTTCTGAACACAGCCAGACGAGGTCTTTCGGCCGTGCCACTGAAGCGGTTACGAATTCTCATGTGCTTTTTAACACGAACTTCTTTTCTTGACTTCTTGCTAACCATCTTCATACTCTCCTTATCTGCTATTTCTTACCGGTCTTGCCAACTTTGCGTCTGATGACCTCATCGGCATACTTGATACCCTTGCCCTTATAAGGCTCCGGTCTCCTCTTGTCCCTGATTTCAGCGGCGAACTGGCCTACCTTCTCTTTGTCGATGCCCTTGACGGTGATCAGGTTCTGTCCCTCTACTACCGTCTCGATGCCTTCAGGATCCTCCATCTCCACGGGATGGGAGTACCCAAGGTTCAGGGTCAGCTTCTTTCCTGCCTTAGCAGCCCTATAACCCACGCCGTTGACCTCCAGCTTCTTCTGGTAGCCCTCGGTGACGCCCACCACCATGTTATGGATAAGCGTTCTGGTCAGCCCGTGAAGAGACTTCATCTTCTTCAGGTCGTTGGGCCTGCTCACATGCACCTGCCCGTCTTCCTGCGTGATCGTCATCTCATGGGGAAGCACTCTCTCCAGCGTCCCCTTAGGTCCCTTCACAGTGATCTTGTTATTTTCTGCAATCTCCACAGTTACGCCTGCGGGAACTGCGATTGGCATTCTACCTATACGCGACATGCCCGTACCTCCTATATTCTTAAACTCCAATAAAACATTGCCTCCGTGAGCCTGCCCTGCAAGCTCACCTCTGCCGATTCCTGAATCCGGAACCTTACCACACGAAAGCCAGCACCTCGCCGCCTACCTGAAGCTCGCGAGCCTTCTTGTCAGTGATGACGCCCTGATTGGTGGAAATAATCGCTATTCCCAAGCCCCCCAGAACTCTGGGCAGCTCGTCCTTGCCCGCATACACCCGCAGGCCGGGCTTGGAGATCCTCTTGATACCGGAGATGATCTTCTCGCTCTTGTCGTTGCCGTACTTCAGAGTCATATGGATGGACTTGAAGTTGCCGTCGTCGATAATGTCAAACTTGCTTATATACCCCTCGTCAAAGAGGATCTGCGCGATGGACACCTTCATCTTGGAAACGGGAACATCCACCGTGTCGTGCTTGGCCATATTGGCGTTGCGGATTCTCGTAAGCATATCCGCGATAGGATCGCTCATTGTCATTGTCTTTTCCTCCTTCTTACCAGCTTGCAGGCGAGCATCCTGTGCGCTTTCCTGCACTCACCTTACCAGCTCGCAAGCGAGCGTCCGGCGCGCTCTCCTGCGCTCACCTTACCAGCTCGCAAGCGAGCGTCCGGTGCGCTCTCCTGCACACACCTTACCAGCTCGCTTTTCTGACACCGGGAATCTGGCCCTTGTAAGCCAGCTCGCGGAAACAGATTCTGCAGATACCGTACTTCCTCAAGTAAGCGTGGGGACGGCCGCAGATCCTGCAGCGGGAATACGCCTGCGTCGAAAATCTGGGCTTGCGCTGCTGCTTTATTTTCAGTGATGTCTTAGCCATTAGAACTTCCCTCCTTATTGTTTTGCGAAAGGCATGTTGAACAGAGTCAACAGCTCACGGGCCTCTTCGTCGCTTCTGGCAGTGGTCACGAAGATCACATCCATGCCGCGGGTCTTGTCGATCTTGTCATACTCGATCTCAGGGAAGATGAACTGCTCTTTGATACCAAGAGCATAATTTCCCCTGCCGTCGAAGGCATTGGGATTGACGCCCCTGAAGTCGCGTACCCGGGGCAGGGCAAGGTTCACCAGACGATCGAGAAACTCGTACATCTTCTCGCCCCGGAGAGTGGTCTTGCAGCCGATGTTCATGCCCTCACGAATCTTGAAGTTTGCCACGGACTTTTTCGCCTTGGTGAGAACGGCCTTCTGGCCGCTGATGATCTCCATGTCCGAAACGGCGTTCTCCAGAACCTTCGCATTCTCCTTCGCCTCACCGATTCCCATATTGATGACGATCTTCTCCAGCTTCGGAACTTCCATAGCGTTCTTGTATCCGAACTTCTTCATCATTGCTTCTACTATAGTATCATAGTAAAATTCTTTTAATCTAGCCACTTCTCGTTGCTCCTTCCTAAACTGTGCATTCCACAGCTTGATTAGTCAATTACTTCGCCCGTAGACTTTGCAAAGCGAACCTTCTTGTCTCCGTCAAACTTGAAGCCTACTCTGGTGGGTTTTCCCTTGAAGACAAGCATTACGTTTGAAATATGAATAGGAGCTTCCTTCCGGATGATGCCGCCGTTGGGATTTGCCTGAGAAGGCTTCGCATGCTTCGTGATCATGTTGACCCCTTCCACCAGCACCCTTCCCTTCTTGACATCCACGGAAATAACCTTTCCCTCCGCATTGCGGTCCTTGCCGGCGATCACCTTCACGGTATCGCCCTTTTTAATCTTCATCATGGATATACGGCACCTCCTTATAATACTTCCGGAGCCAGAGACACGATCTTCATGAACTGCTTTTCACGAAGCTCTCTTGCTACCGGTCCAAAAATACGGGTTCCTCTGGGAGTCTTATCTTCCTTGATGATTACGGCGGCATTCTCATCGAACCTGATGTAGGATCCGTCCTTGCGGCGAACCTCCTTCACGGTGCGAACCACCACTGCCTTAACCACGTCACCCTTCTTTACAACGCCTCCTGGTGTTGCATCTTTGACGGAAGCAACAATCACATCACCAACATGCGCATATCTTCTCGTGGAGCCGCCCAAAACGCGGATGCAAAGCAGTTCCTTCGCACCGGTGTTATCGGCAACTCTCAATCTTGTTTCCTGCTGAACCATGATTTTCCTCCTTACCGGTCATCCTAAAGAATGCGGTCCCCTTATTTTGCCTTTTCTACGATCTCAACAAGTCTCCATCTCTTATCCTTGGACAAGGGTCTGGTCTCCATGACCCTTACGGTATCACCGATATTGCACTCGTTCTTCTCATCATGAGCCTTCAGCTTGTAGGTTCTCTTAACGACCTTCTTATATAGAGGATGCTTCACATGCTCCTCGATGGCCACCACGATGGTCTTCTCCATCTTGTTGCTGGTAACTTTGCCAACACGAACTTTCCTCAAATTTCTTTCCACCACTGATCTCCTTTCCCCGCACACAGCTATGCTCTAGCCTTCTGGGTAATGACTGTCTGAATGCGGGCGATGTTCTTCCTGACTTCCTTGATTCTTGCAGTATTATCCAGCTGATTGGTTGCGTTCTGGAACCTCAAATTAAAAAGTTCTTTCTTAGCAGAAACAAGATCCTGATTCAGCTCCTCAACGGACTTGCCCTTTAACTCTTCTACAAACTTGCTAGATTTCATTCTTCTACACCGCCTTCCAAATCTGCTTTAGAAACGATTTTGCACTTGCAGGGAAGCTTGTGCATTGCCAGACGCAGCGCTTCTTTTGCCTGATCCTCGGGAACGCCGGCAATCTCGAACAGCACACGGCCGGGCTTGACAACTGCTACCCAATACTCCACGGACCCCTTTCCGGAACCCATACGGGTCTCGGCAGGCTTCGCCGTAATAGGCTTGTCGGGGAATATCTTGATCCATACCTGACCGTTACGCTTGGTATAACGGGTAAGCGCAATACGGGCCGCCTCGATCTGATTGGACTTGATCCAGCAGGGCTCCATGGCTACCAAGCCGTACTCACCGTAGGTGATCTTGTTTCCTCTGGAAGCCTTGCCTCTGATGCTGCCGCGGAACTGCTTGCGATGCTTTACTCTTTTAGGCATTAACATTATCTATCACTCCCTTCCGTCTGGTTTCCTTTTGTAGGAAGTATCTCGCCTTTGTAGATCCATACCTTGACTCCGACTTTGCCGTAGGTGGTGTCCGCCTCTGCGAATCCGTAATCAATGTCCGCCCTCAGGGTCTGAAGAGGAATGGTTCCCTCGCTGTAGAACTCTGCTCTGGCGATGTCGGCACCGCCCAGACGGCCGGAACAGCAGGTCTTGATTCCCAGCGCGCCGGACTTCATGGTTCTGCCCATGCAGGATTTCATGGCACGCCTGAAGGACACACGGTTCTCCAGCTGCTGCGCGATGTTCTCCGCCACAAGCTGGGCATCCTTGTCGGGCTTCTTGATCTCCTTGATGTCGATCAGCACCTTCTTGTCGGTCAGCTTGGAAAGCTGGTTCTTTGTAACCTCGATCTCAGCGCCGCCCTTGCCGATGATCACGCCGGGCTTTGCCGTGTGGATGATGACCCTGACTCTGTCGGAGGCTCTCTCGATCTCGATCTTCGATACGCCTGCGCTGTTCAGCTTATCCTTCAGATACTTTCTGATCTTGTAATCTTCCACCAGATAGTCTGCGAAATCGTTCTCGGCATACCATCTGGAATCCCACTCTTTGATAACTCCGACTCTTAAGCCATGAGGATTAACTTTCTGTCCCATTTATTTGTTCGCTCCTTTCCCTACTGCTTCTCATCCAGCACGATGGTGATATGGCTGCTTCTCTTTTCGATCCGATATGCCATGCCCCGAGCTCTGGGATGGATGCGCTTCATGGTAGGCCCCTTATTCGCATAACACTCTGCGATATAGAGATTGTCCCTATTCATGCCATTGTTGTTCTCAGCATTTGCAATAGCCGATTCAAGCAGCTTCTTGATAAGGCTGGAAGCGTATCTGGGATTGTAGTGCAAAATGGCAAGCGCCGTCTCTACATTCTTGCCCCTGATGGCATCCAACACGAAGCATGCCTTCTGCACGGACACTCTCGCATAAGACAGCTTTGCCGAAGGCCTTGTATCCTTCTGGGCATTTCTCTCTCTCTTGATTTGACTTCTATGTCCCTTAGCCATAGATTTATATCCTCCTTATCATATTACCCGGCCTTGGATTTCTTCCCGTCACCCTCGCGGCAGCAGCCACGAGGAAGCACCTTAGGCAGTTGCCTGACCTTGGACCGCCTCCTGCAGCCGCACAGCGGCCGCGCCGTGGCGGCTGCCACGCGGGGAAGCTCCCCGGTCATTACCTGACCTTAGACTTCTTCTCGTCCTTTCCGTGACCACGGAAGGTTCTGGTTGCGACGAATTCTCCAAGCTTGTGGCCGACCATGTCCTCGGTGACATACACCGGAACATGCTTCCTGCCGTCATGCACTGCGATTGTGTGTCCCACGAAGGAAGGGAAAATCGTGGAACGACGGGACCAGGTCTTGACGACCTGCTTCTGTCCGGAAGCGTTCAAAGCATCTATTTTCTTTAACAGGCTTTCATCTGCGAAAGGTCCTTTTTTAAGTGATCTAGCCATTGTATTTCCTCCTCATTATTTGATCGCCCTGCCGTCACGTCTTCTTACAATCAGCTTGTTGGAAGCCTTCTTGGGCTTGCGGGTCTTGTAGCCCAGCGCCGGCTTGCCCCAAGGAGTGCAAGGGCCGGGACGTCCGATGCCCGTCTTGCCTTCGCCGCCGCCGTGAGGATGGTCGTTAGGGTTCATGACGGAACCGCGAACCGTGGGACGGAAGCCCATATGGCGCTTGCGCCCTGCCTTACCGATGTTGATCAGGTTATGATCAGCATTTCCGACCACGCCCACTGTGGCTCTGCAGCCCAGAAGCACCATTCTCATCTCTCCGGAAGGAAGACGCAGCGTTGCGTACCTGCCCTCCTTAGCCATCAGCTGTGCGCTGTTGCCTGCGGAGCGGGCCAGCTGTCCGCCCTTGCCGGGAGTAAGCTCGATATTGTGTACCTGAGTACCTACGGGAATCTCCGACAGAGGGAGGCAGTTGCCCACTCTCACCTCGGCTTGAGGTCCGTTCATGACCTTCATTCCGTCGGTCAGGCCCTGAGGAGCCAGAATATAGGACTTCTCACCGTCCTGATAGCAGATCAGCGCGATGTTGGCGGATCTGTTGGGATCGTATTCGATGCCCTTCACGGTTGCCACTACGCCGTCCTTGTTTCTCTTGAAATCAACCAGCCTATACTTTCTTCTCTCACCGCCGCCCCGATGCCTAACGGTGATCTTGCCCTGATTGTTGCGTCCGGAATGCTTCTTCAAAGCCACGCACAAGCTCTTCTCAGGGGTCTTTTTCGTGATCTCCGAGAAATCGGAGCCGGTCATATGCCTTCTGGAAGGTGTATATGGCTTGTATGTTTTGATACCCATTGTCGTATATCTCCTTTTCTTCGATTCTTTGCGCAGCCGCTTATCTGTGCCGCATACCTAAATCCTGATCAGTTACGGCCGGAAAGCCCCTCTAGGTTCTCCGCCGAATCCCGATCATAAGCCCGAGAATATCTCGATATCCTTGCTGTCTGCGGTAAGCTTGACGATGGCCTTCTTGGTCTTGGCGGTCCTGCCCTCCGTCATGCCCCGTCTCTTCTTCTTGCCGTCATAGTTCATGGTGTTGACGCGCTCTACCTTCACGCCGTCAAACATCTTCTGGACAGCTTCCTTGATCATGGTCTTGTTTGCCTCGGGATGCACAAGGAAGGTATACTCCTTATTTCCCATGCCTGCCATGCTCCGCTCGGTGATCACCGGCTTGAGGATCACGTCATAGTATTTAATATCAGCCATTATGCGTACACCTCCTGAATTTTCGTAACGGCATCCTTGGTCAGTACCAGTGTCTTCGCCTTCATGATATCGTAGACATTGATCATGTCCGCCCTTGCGGTGTCAATGTCCGGCACATTCCTTGCGGACAGAATCACGTTGCCGTTGTTGTCTCCGGCCATAACCACCAGACCCTTCTGCACCTTCAGGTTGTTCATCACTGCCAAAAAGCTCTTGGTCTTGATCTCGTCCAGCTTCAGCTCATCCAGCACGATCAGGTTGTTGCTCTGAACCTTGCTGGTCAGCGCCGACTTCAGCGCAGCTCTCTTTTCCTTCTTGTTGATCTTGAAGGAATAATCTCTGGGCACGGGCGCGAATACTACGCCGCCGCCTTTCCACTGGGGAGCTCTCGTGGATCCCTGCCTTGCATGGCCGGTTCCCTTCTGCTTCCAGGGCTTCCTTCCGCCGCCGGACACCTCAGAGCGGGTCTTGGCCTTCTGGGTTCCCTGACGCTTGTTCGCAAGGTGCTGCACCACGGCCATATGCACCAGATGCTCGTTCACTTCCACGCCGAACACTGCATCATCCAGCTCAATCGTGCCGACTTCCTTGCCTTCCATATTATAAACAGATACGTTTGACATCCGATTGGTCCTCCTTTCACCCTATACTAGCATTCAACCTTGACTGTTTCTTTGACGGTTACCAATCCCTTCTTGGGACCGGGCACGGAGCCCTTTACCAACAGCAGGTTCTTCTCCGCATCCACTCTCACTACCTCAAGATTCTGAACCGTCTTCTTCACACAGCCCATGTGGCCGGGCATTCCCTTGCCCTTGAACACGCGGCTGGGGGAGGAGCAGGCGCCGTTGGAACCCTGATGGCGGTGGAACTTGGAGCCGTGCTTCATAGGTCCTCTATGCTGTCCGAATCTCTTGATGGTGCCCTGAAATCCTTTACCTTTGGAAATGGCTGTGGCATCTATCTTATCGCCTTGTGCAAAGATATCGGCCTTGATCTCTGCTCCCAGAGTGTACTCTTCGGAATTCTCGAAACGGAACTCGCGCACATATCTCTTGGGGCTGACGCCGGCCTTCTTGAAATGTCCCATCTCCGGCTTGTTTGCGCCGTGGAGGTGAATCATCTCCCTGTTGCCGCTGGCGTCCTTGTTGATGATCCTCTCCTTCTTGTCCACAAAGCCCACCTGAACTGCCTTGTAGCCGTCGTTCTCCACGGTCTTGACCTGCGTGACCACGCAGGGGCCTGCCTGAAGAACCGTCACCGGAATCAGCACGCCTCCATCGGAGAAGATCTGGGTCATTCCGATTTTCGTTGCCAAAATTGCTTTCTTCATTTTTCCTCTCTTTCTGCCCATAGGGCTTCATCTACATAGCGGACCGCAAGACCGCCGTTGCGCCGCAGCCTCAGGAAGCTCTCTCAGGGAGAATTCCCCGTCCCTCTCCATTCAAGCAGAGAGATGCGTTCTTACGTCTAAGTAGAGGTTTTTGAATTGATTACTTCGTCTTCATTTTGATGTCGATGTACACACCTGCAGGCATCTCCAGTCTCTGCAATGCATCCACTGTCTTCTGGGTCGGTGCGATGATGTCGATCAGTCTCTTGTGGGTCCTCTGCTCGAACTGCTCTCTGGAATCCTTGTACTTGTGTACCGCCCTGAGGATGGTCACTACCTCCTTCTTGGTGGGAAGGGGCACGGGGCCGCTCACCTCGGATCCGGTCTTCTTCACAGTCTCGATGATCTTCTTGGCGGACGCGTCCACCAGCTGATGCTCATACGCCTTCAGTGTAATTCTCATTACTTGACTTGCCATAAAAAAAGTCGCCTCCTTTTCGCACTTTTAACGAAATGAAAATCCGCATCTCCTGCGTTTTTCATTGCCAGTACGACAAGCGGTGACTGTACACTCTCCCGTGTGTGTCCTAAATTCCTGCGCAACCATTCTGAATCCGGACCCCCACTTTATTCTCGGTACAGTGACTTGTCGTCAGTTTTCTAACTTGACATTCGCTCCACGGAAAACCTGACAGCCATTGCTGGCAGTCAGCAACCTCACGCTTCAAAGCTATCATGCCACAGCGAGACTATTATACATGGTAATTCTCAGGATTGCAACGTGTTTTTTTCTGTTTTGCAAGTTTTTTTGTATTTTTATTGTATTTTTTTAAGTACAATCCACACTTGCCCCTCTCAGAGCGCCCCGTAAGGATTTTTCTCCTCAAGAGGCGCTTCTAAGAATCCCTTTGCAATGTGGGCCTTATCTCCTCTCCTCCAAATATAGCCCCAATCTGTTCATGATAATCTCCATGACCTGATCCAGACTTCTCTTCCCTTCAAAATAAGCCGAAACCTCTTCATATATAATCGTTTCCGCACCAAACTCTCTTCCCGCGCTGCCCGCCACACCTTTTTCCACCATCTCCCGCAGCAGCTTCGTCTGCTCCTGCGTCACTGCGTCTATGCCGTTTCCCATCCCCGTTTTGCTGAGCCGTTTCGGATAATACATACTGCTTACAGTTACTATCTCATTGCTTTCTTCAATATAGATATCAAAGGTTCTTGGCTGCTGATAGCTGGCCAGCATCGCGTCAAAGGCATCCTTTCGCATGGGCAGCTTGTCCTTCATAGAAAACTGATATTCTTCTCCCAGCATAAACTTTATGAACTCCCATGCGCCCTCCTTGTTTTCTGAAGCGCTATTGACACTCAGCGCCTCAGGGGAAAAAAGTATTTCAAACTCCTCCTCATGGCCCATGATATTACCGATCATAACAATGCCATCTCCATAATATGCCTGCAGGTCGGGAATGTCCAAGGGTGTGTCTATGCGCTCCCACTCGGCCATAACCTCTTTTCCCACCTCAAATGTTTCAGAGTAGTTTTCATGATCACTCCCATACTTCTCCGCAAATAAGATGCACTCCCGCACATTCTCCTCCCTAAAATCACCGTCAAGCCTTACGAGGCAAAAAGCCAACAGCCGATCCCTTTCCATATTCGGCATAAACACAGACAGCTTTGCCTCCTCCATGATTTGAGATATGCTCCTTAGGTCAAATCCCTTTGCAGAGTCAGTCATTTCGCCGTCCAACATCAGTACTTCCAGACCAAAGCCGCTCCCCAGCGCATAGATGCCGCCGTCCCTCTCATAAGCGTCCATCGCTGATTTCACATAATTCTCCGGCTGTAAATCTCTCTGTATATAAACCGACAAATCTTCCAAAAGCCCCTGCCTGACATAATCACTGAACTCAAATCCCTCAGCAGCCAACAGCAAATCCGGCCCCTGCTTCGCCATCAGGCGCGTCTTAAAACCAGTATCGTAATCGCTTGCATTCTCATCTTCCTTGGCCTCCACAATTTCCACCCAGTACTTATCGCTGATCTGGTTAAAGTCCGCGGCAGCAGCCTTCAGTTCATCGTCTACCCGATAATTCTCCAGCGTCACAATGCTGCGCCCTTCCCTTGCATCGGGCACCGGCACCGCGGAAAGGAAGTAACAGAACACCTGACGGCTTTCCTCATCCCAGCATACGGCAGATCCCTCTCCCGCCCCCTCATCAATCCATAGACTGCTGCTCATTTTCATGCCGGGATCATAATCCAGCAGCCTTTTTTCTTCTCCCCCGCTTATCCGCACCCCATATAGGCTCAAATTTCCTCCCACATAGATTTCGCTATTGCCTATAGCATAATGCCCTCTCCCCTTGATTTGATCAAATAATCTCTCTCCTCTGATTTCTCGCCCCCCGGTCAAAAAAGAATAGGAATATAAGTTGCCTTCAGCCGTCAAAATCAGTACCTCGTCCTCCTTGCCATATGCCGCAGCCACTACATTCTCCGTCATCGAAACAGAAAGGCCCGCCTCTCCCGATGCCAGATCTATCATCGTCATGCCGCGGCCTCCTCCGTCCCAAAATGTCAGACGCCCCTCCTCTGCGATCATGCCATCTATATTGGCTTGTCCCAGTTCCTCCGTCAATGTCCAGACATCCGTTTCTTTCAGACCTCCCTCTTCTTCCAGAAGCAGGCTGTGCAGACTATATTGTACAGAATCACTTCCTTCACCATTGCCCCCACGCATACAGAGCAGGGCAATCTCCTCCCCCGAAGCGCTCCATGCCACCAGCACCTCCCCGGGATATGATATTGCCAGCCGGGGAGTTCGATCCATCCCGATCTGATAGACCGCCAGCTCCGCTTCCCCATGGTTCAGCCTGCTCCCGGCCACATAGATTCCGCCCTTAGCCGCCAAACATTTCATCTTGATCAGCTGCCCCAGCACCCCTGCCGATACTTTGTCATTCACCGCAAGACGGGCGCTATCCATAGAAACACTGCAATACTGCGCATAAAGTGCTTCCAGCCCGGTTTGCTGCACGGAAGAGGAGACCTCCCCTCCAAAGCTCCCGCTCTCAGCCTCCTGCTCTTTTCCGCAGCCTGCCAGAAGAATTCCTATAAGCAGGAAGCCCCATAATCTACACCAGTTCCACATTTTATGTTTCCTCATGTCAGCTCTCTTCAAATCAACTCACCTCCGCAAAAAATTCTTTTTTACGTCTATTCCCATTGTAATGGACTGCTTATGGCAGGTCAAGGGACAGAAGTGTTAAAAACCATTTCGGCTTTTTCTCCTGCGCAAGGATCTCAGGCCGCAGGCACTCTGGACAGAGGAACCAAAGGCTGATCCCTTCAGACTCCTACAAATCTTATTGAAAAAGAAAACTCTGTATGTTAAAGTGTTTTCATATTATAGATAGAACCTACGGAGGCAAAGATCAATGTGGATTGCAGACAATTGGAAGGATTATGAGGTGCTGGACGCCTCTGGCGGCGAGAAACTGGAGCGATGGGGCGAATATATACTGGTGCGTCCCGACCCGCAGGTGCTGTGGAGCACCCCCCGCAAACATATAGGCTGGCAGAGCAGGAACGCCCATTATCATAGGAGCGCCAAGGGCGGCGGAGAATGGGAATTCTTCCGGCTGCCTGACGAGTGGAGCATTCATTATTCTCTGGGAGATCAAGGGACTTCTTTGGCCCCCTCCGACTCCTCTCAGCCCAGAGAATGCAGCCGTCTCACCTTCCGGCTGAAGCCCTTCAGCTTCAAGCACACAGGACTGTTTCCGGAGCAGGCGGCCAACTGGGAATGGTTTTACGGAATCATCCGGAGAGCCCGCCGCAGCCAAAACGGCCCCATAAAGGTTCTGAACCTATTCGCTTACACCGGGGGCGCCACTCTGGCAGCCGCGGCCGCAGGCGCCAGCGTCACCCATGTGGATGCCTCCAAGGGAATGGTGGCATGGGCCAAGGAGAACGCACAGGCTTCCGGACTTGGAAACGCCCCCATCCGCTGGCTGGTTGACGACTGCGTGAAATTCGTGGAACGCGAGCTTCGCCGGGGCAGCACTTATGACGGCATCATCATGGATCCCCCTTCCTACGGCAGGGGCCCCAAGGGAGAGATCTGGAAGATGGAGGACAATATCTGGTCCTTTCTAGGACTGGCAGCCAAGCTCTTGTCCCGAAACGCCCTATTTTTCCTGATCAACTCCTACACCACCGGGCTGCAGCCTGCAGTGCTGTCCTACATGTTAAACAGCGAGATCACAAAACCCTTGGGCGGACAAGCTCAGGCAGCGGAAATCGGCCTCCCAGTGACACAGAGCGGTCTGGTGCTGCCCTGCGGCGCGGCGGGACGCTGGGAGCGCATCACACCACATACTTTCTCATAGGCGGCAGACGGTGCAGAATCCATGCCGTTCCCGTGGCCAGAAGCAGCGTTCCTATGAAAAAGACCGGAAGCGACAGCCCCAGCGGAAATGAGAGCGGCGTCACATGGAGGAATTTGTAAGTGAGATTCAGGAACACCGGATGCACCAGGTACACTGCAAAGGAAAGCCTGCCCAGCTTCTCCAAGACGGCCCCCTTTCCGGGGACATTCCACCGGAAATACATGCTGCGCCAAAAGATCAGAAGCGCAAACGCCGCCGTCATAGGATGGTTGTACGCCATGACCAGAGTGTATTTTCCCGACAGCCGCCCATATACGGCTCCCGCCGCAAGCAGGAGGGCAAATATGCACAAGCCCCTCATTGCCCATACCTTCCGGGAAGTATGACGCCCCCCTTCCTTGGCCGGAGCCCCTTTTTCTTTCCAAGCCGCTGGGGGGCTGCCGGCCTTTGCGGCAAACAAATATCCGCATATATAATAGAAGAGATAGATTCCCTCCTCCGGCAGCTGGTCACCCCATCCCAGTCCCAGCACCCTGCACAGACAAGGCAGCCCGCTGCAGACTGCAAGAAGCAGACCCTGCACCAGATATACCCCCCATACGGGAATCCTTGTCAAAAACCACCTGAGTGCCGGAGTGAGCAGGTAAAGGAACAGAATTCTATACAAATACCACATGTGGGACCAGCTCTCCCCCCGAAGCACCATCAGGATTCCTCTGCCCACCATGTCAAGGCGGAGACACCTCTCCGTGGCCACCTGTTCCAGCAGAGCAAAAGGCACTCCGAACACAAACAAAGCCAATAGGATCCTTCTGCAGTATTTCGTCAGCATCTTCACCATGCCTATCTCCCGTGCCGGATTTAAAAACAAGTATCCCGATATCATCAAAAAAACCGGGACACACCAGCAGAGCAGATCCAGCCCTGCCAAAAACACCTTCCATTCCAAAGGGTACTCGCTCATGTTCGTAATGTCCATGGCCCCCGTGATGGTGTGCAGCATCACCACTGCGCAAGTGGCCGCCACCCGCAGTCCATCCAGAAAAACTTCCCGTTTTTTCATACTTCTTCTTTCCCTGCCCCGTTCCGCCCACACCGTCTACACCGCCATACCGGCCTAGGCAGCCCTGCCAGAACTTATTTTTTTCATTATAGTACCCAAGACAGCCCTATGCAAGAGACGCAATAGAATCTTAAGGAATTCAAACTGAATGCCGGAATTCTTAACACTATCTTTACATTGGGCTTATTGCCTAACCTGCACAAAGACTATATAATGAAGGTGGTGGCTTTTCACAGCACCCTTAGGGCGAATAGACGCTCCATGCACCGGCTGACGGAGGAGTAACCTATGCTGAAAAAATTACAGACCCTGCGCAAACGGAACGAACATCTTTACAGTGTACTTTTTTCTGTCGTATGTATGGCCATCACCATAGCCGCCGCAGCCATCTATGGCGGCACTGCAGGAAGAGATCCTTCCAATGTCACTTTACTGTTCATTTTCAGCCTCATCATCATATCCTGCAACACCATAGGGTATTTCTACGGCCTTCTCTGTTCTCTTCTCGCCGTACTGTGGCTGGGGCTGACTCAGGACGTCTCTCCCGGCAGTCTCTTCATCACATTTCTGGGCATGGCCGCCGTCACCATATTCATCAGCGCTTTGATCTCCCATTCAACCACACAATCAGAACTCATCGCTGAACGGGAAAAGCAGCTGGCGGAAGCCGGCTTGGAAAAAACCCGCGCCAACCTTCTTCGGGCCATCTCCCACGACCTGAGGACTCCGCTTTCGGGAATTCTGGGCAACTGCCTAATCTTTCTGGAAAACCAATCTCTCTTAAGCGAACAAGAGAAAAGACAGATCGTGACCAATATTCAGGAATCCTCCGACTGGCTCATCAATATGGTGGAAAATCTTCTGTCCATCACCCGCATCAGAGAAGATCGTCCCATTATCAATACCACTGACGAGATCGTGGAGGAGGTGATCGGAGAGGCCCTGCAGAAAATGGAAAAGCGGCATCCCGGCTGCACCATCCATGTGACAATTCCCGACGATTTCATCCTGCTGCCCATGGACGTGGTACTGATCGAGCAGGTAATCCTGAACCTTCTGGAAAATGCCCTGCGCCATTCCGGCAGCAAGGAGCCTGTGGATATGGTGGTTGAAGACGAGCCTGATTACGTCTCCTTCACTATCAGGGACTATGGAATTGGCATTCCGGAAAACATGCTGAACAGTTTATTCGAGGGCACTTATTACTCCGCCGTCCATGCACCTGACGCCCAGAAAGGAATGGGGATTGGTCTGGTTATCTGCAAAACCATCATCAGCGCCCATCAGGGAACCATTCTGGGAAGGAATCACGAGCACGGAGCGGAATTCATCTTCACCCTGCCCAAAAAGAAGTAATATTAATCCTTCCGTAAAATGGGCGCTGTAGCGTAGAGACGGCACTGGAATCAGTCTCGAAGCGGATGCGCCCGGAAGGATTTACGGACGCATGCCCTTGCGGCCGAAAATCCTTCCGTAAAATGGGCGCTGTAGCGTAGAGACGGCACTGGAATAGGAGGACTCCATATGACTGCAAGACTCAGTATACTGGTAATAGAAGACGACAAAAGCATCTGTTCCTTTATCACCACCACCCTGAGCGGAAACGGCTACCGGGTCAGAGCAGCGTTTACCGGACGGGAGGGATTAAGTCTGGCCGCCTCCCTCTGTCCCGACGTGATTCTGCTGGATTTGGGGCTTCCCGATGTAGACGGCTGTGAAGTGCTGCAGAAAATCCGGCTCTGGAGCCATGTTCCCATCATCATCATTTCCGCCCGCAACGAGGAGCAGGAAAAGGTCAAGGCTCTGGACATGGGCGCTGACGACTATATCACCAAGCCCTTTGGCATCGCAGAGCTCATGGCCCGGATACGCACTTCCCTGCGCCACAACAGCGGCAGCTCCCCCGCGACCACATATAGGGCACTGGATCTTGAGATCAACTTCCAGAAACGGCTGGTGCTGCTTCAGGGAAAACAGATTCACCTGACTCAGATCGAATACCAGCTCCTGACCCTGCTGGCGAAAAATTCAGGGCGGGTGCTGACCTACAATTTCATCATGAACAATATCTGGGGGCCTTACATAGACGGAAACAACCAAATTCTGCGGGTGAACATGGCAAACATCCGCCGAAAAATAGAGCAGAATCCTGCCCAGCCCCAATATGTGTTCACGGAAGTAGGCATCGGATATCGAATGCGCGAAAACGACGCAGTCACGGCCCTATAGCTTTGCCGCGGCTGCGCCGCCCCGTCAATGCCGCATCCTCAGCGGCCATTCTCAGCGCTTCTTGCCAAACCGTCCCCGTCCGGCCCTTCAGGGCCCCATGGAGCAGAACATGTCCCATATCTCCTGAGCCGTGCCCCGCCCGTTGAAGGATACCAGAACCCCGTCAGGATACAGAACCTTGAAATTGCCTCTGGGTGTGGCTGTGTCCCCGCTGTCCTCATAAGCCTTCATCCGGCTCTCCACGATCTCCAAGCTGAAATCCTCCAGCGCGAACACCGGATCCTGAAATACCTGCCGATATTCCTCCGGCACCGTCTCCCCATAGGGAACTTCATAGAGACGCTCATCATAGATCTCCGGCTTTTCCACGTCCACGGTTTCCACGGTTCCCTGTGTCTGCTCCAGATGCAGCAGGATCATATCCATTCCTCTGCTCCAGCTCACTGTAAGGTTCTCTCTATCCAGATCCTGATTGCTGTAGGCGCTCTCAAATTTATAGCCTTCCGGCAGTGTTTCGGGCACATACTCCCCCAGCCCCTCTATCTGACCAGCCGCCTGCAGGGAATATTCTATGGCGTTTAGCTTGCCGCAGCCGTCTACGATCTCCGTCATACCATCTTCTGTATCATTTTGTCCGAAGCTCCCGGTATTCTCTGAATCAATATTCTGTGGCAAGCCATCCTTCCGGCCCGTATCGCCATAGTTTCCGGCAGACTCCACGCCTGTGTGTACCGCGCTATTATCTTTCACGGAGCTGTTTTCCTGTGCCGCGCCGTTTCCTTGGACCGTGCCATCCCCTTGTGCCGCGCCGTTTCCTTGGGCTGCCACATCCCCTTGGGCCGGGCCGAGTTTCTGATGTTCTTCCACGTCTGCCGCGCCCTCACACTCCGGAGCGTCTCCCGGATAATCGTTCTGGCCTCCCGCCATATCCATTCCGTTCTCCTCATAGACGGTGCCGCTTTTTACCAGGGGACTTCCGTCTCCGGCTCCCCCCCGTTGTCCGTATGCGCTCCAGCTGGCAATGCCCGCCACGCCAAGGCACAGCGCTGCTGCCCAAGCGCCTGCCGCCTGCCATATAGGGCGCTTGCGGGAGCCGACAGCCCCGGTCCGGGATGCCCTCCTATGCCCCGGCGCTGTCAGGTTTCGGCGCTGCCGCTCCCTGCCGCTGCGCTCCAGAAGCTCCTCGTCCACACCGGACAGCGCTTCCATAATCCTCAGCGCATGCTCCCTCATGCCTTCGTCCCTATCTCTGCTCATACTATCACCCCTTCCTCCTCCAGATAACTGCGTAGCTTCGCCCTAGTGCGAAACAGACATGTCTTCACCGTGTTCAGCTTCATCCCATATCGCTTTGCGATTTCATTGTATTCTTCCACGTACCAATATCTGCGCAGAAACACATTGCATTCCCTTTCCGGAAGCGAATGCAGGAATTCGTTCAACAGACGTTCCAGCTCCGCCGCCTCCACCTGCTCTTCCGTGCCGTGCATGTCCGGCACACATTCCGCCAGCTCGTCCAGAGCCAGCATCATTTCCCCGTTTCCTCTTTTCATAGTATGCCTTTCCTTCCACCTGTCCAGAGAGAGATTCCTCGTGATAGTGCCCAAGAATACCTCCAGCCTCCCCGGCCTTTTGGGCGGGATGGCATTCCAAGCCCTCAGCCAGGTATCGTTGACGCATTCATCCGAATCCTCCTTGTTGAACAGAATATGCCATGCGATGCTGTAGCAGTATTTTCCATAGGCCTTCTGCGTCTCCGCGATCGCCTGCTGATCTCTGGCCCAGTACAAATCAATTATTTCCGTATCTTTCAAACTCTGCCCTCCTATTCCCGTCCCTTTGCCTCTGGCGGTAAGACTGCTTCCCAACCGCCCTTCACGCATCTTTTAAGCGCGCTTTGGCATCCTTTCCGCTCCCCTCTGAGACTATAGACGATCTTTGCGCAAAAAAGTTTCAGCTGAAACAATAGAAGCCACGCTTCGCGAGTCTTCTATTGTTATGAATAAAAAACGGGCAGGTCAAAACCTGCCCCATAACGCCCTACATCAGCGGCGCCAAAAACCTCATGATCCTTCCCAGCGCCCGATCCGTCAGCTTCAGCTTTCTGTAGTCCTCCACGGTCATCTCAATACATTTTTTCAGAGTATCTTTGATATCCTCCTCCATCAGCGCTATCTGGGAATTCTTATACAAAATCAGCCCGCATTCAAAATGATGGTACAAACTTCTATAGTCCAGATTCACCGTGCCCACCACCGCCTTCACGTCATCGGACACAAATACCTTTGCATGCACAAAGCCCGGCTCATACTCACAGATTCTCACCCCTGCCTCCAGAAGCTGATTATAATATGTCTTTGCAAGCATGAACGCATACTTCTTGTCGGGAATGTGAGGCATGATGATAACCACCTCCACGCCCCTGCCGGCGGCATAGATCAGCGCCATAAGCATCTGATAATCCAATATCAGGTAAGGGGTCATGATATGCACATAGGTGTGGGCCGTATTGATGATGTCCAGATACACCCTCTCCCCCACCCGCTCCGGCCCCAGAGGGCAGACACTGTAAGGAATCACATACCCGTCGCTGGGCCTTGCCGCCTCCTCCGGCAGGACATAGGCCCCATAATTCTCCGGCCCTGTCTCGGACTCATTCCACATCTCCAGAAACATATAGGTGAATCTCTCCACCGCGTCGCCCCTGACCATGGCTCCCGCGTCCTTCCAATGGCCGAAGCGGTTCTTCTCATTGATATACTCGTCCGCCAGATTAATGCCCCCCGTAAAAGCCACCTTGCCGTCGATGACCAGTATCTTCCGATGATCCCGATTATTGTAGTGGGGAGAAAAGACAGGCCTGATCGGCGCGAACATCTTACAGCGGATGCCCTCGTCCTCCATGAGCTTCGGAAAAAAACTGGGAAGGTTGAGCAATACATTGGTGCCGTCATACATGAACCGCACCTCCACACCCTGCTTCGCCTTTTCCCTCAGAATCTCCAGAATCGTGTCCAACATCCTGCCCTCATGGACGATGAAGAACTCCAGAAAAATGAATTTCTCGGCCTTTCTCAGCTCCTCCACCATATCCACGAACTGGCCGTCCCCCAAGGGGTAATACTTCACCTGCGTATTCTCATACACAGGACTGTTGTCCCGCCTCTCCAGATAATAAGCCAGCTGCCCCATGTGAGGGCTTTCCTCCCGCAGCCTCCCTCTGGTCAGGGGCCTTAGGGGCACGTATTTCTTCGTATGCTCAGAAAGGATTCTAAGCCTATCGTACATCACCGTGGTTCCCGGCTGAAAAGTGATGGTCATGTAGAAGATGGAACCGAATACCGGAAAAATGGCAATGGGAAACATCCATGTCAGTTTCACGTCCGGATTTCCCGGCGTATTAAAAATATACACCAGCGCAACGGCGCTGATGCACAAAAACAATATATAAAAAAGGAAATTATAGTTCCTGAGCAGGTAATATCCTGCCGCCAGCAGAATCAGCTGCGCAAGAAAACCCAGCAGTATCACGATGGTGCGGCCATATATCACCGTCTTGATTCCGCCGAACCTTCTGTCGCCCTTTTCACTCGTACTCATCCATACCACCTTCCGGCCTCATCAAAGGACCTCTTTTACGCCTTTTCAAGGCCTGCCTGAAGGGCCGAACCATTCATTCCCCCGCATTTCCGTCGTCCGGCTCCAGAAATCCGTTGAGATTCTCCAAACACCTATAAAGAATCTCCATCTCCTCCCCGCTTAAGTCCTTCAAAATTGCCTTGATCATTTTCTTATGAAAATCCCGGTGATGAAAAAAGGCCTTTCTCCCCTTCTCCGTGAGGGTCACATGCACCACCCGCTTGTCCTTCAGGCTGCGCTCTCTTCTAATATAGCCTTTTTTCTCCAATCCATTCATATTTGTGGTCAGGGTCCCTACCGTCACGGAAAGCCTGCGGGCTATCACGGACATGTTTCTGGGCTCTTCCACTCCGATGGCCTCTATGATATGCATGTCATTGTTGGTGATGTCCTTATACTCCTCCGTGATGACCGCCTTTGCCTCCAGAGCCATCACATGGTTGAACAAGCTCACCAGCAGTTCGTTTATGGAACGCTTCGTATTCTGTGCCATCTCGCCGCCGCTATCCTCCTTTGACCGCAATCGCCCCAACCACGGCTAATATAAATGTACCAACTTTTCAGAAAATGTCAAGGACAACCTTTACCATCTCAGCACGCAGGCCCCGTAGGTAAGTCCGGCGCCGAAGCCTGAGAGCACCAGAGTCATTCCGGGGACTATGCGCCCATTGTGTCTCAGTTCATCCAAAAGAAGGGGGATGGCGGCGGAAGAAGTGTTTCCCACCCTATCCAGATTCATAGGAAAGCGCTCCATGTCCACGGACAGCCTTTTGGCAATTCCCTCCAGAATCCTCCTATTGGCCTGATGGAGCACGAATAGGTCCACATCCTCCACTCCTATCCCCGCCTTTCCCACTGCCTCCCTGATGGCCTCAGGCACCTGACGCACGGCAAAGGCAAATACCTCCCTGCCGTCCATCCTCACATATGGATACAAAGGCTCCTGCCGGAAATATGGATTGCCACTCTGTCTCCCGACGCAGGACAGCACCGGTCCCCGCCTGCCGTCGGAATGCTGCGCAAAGCCCAGAATGCCGTTTTGCCCCCCCGTTTCGCATTTCTCCAGATACACGGCCCCCGCGCCGTCACCGAACAGAATGCAGGTTCCCCTGTCCGTCCAGTCTATGATCTTGGACAGCACCTCCGCTCCTGCCACCAGAGCATTCCTATAGATTCCCGCTTCGATGTATGCCCATGCCGTGTGCAGGGCAAACAGAAAGCCGGCGCAGGCCGCATTCAGGTCGAAGGCCACGGCGTTCACCGCCCCGATCCTCTCCTGCACCTGACATGCGACGCAGGGCAGGGCATCCTCCGGTGTGCAAGTGGCGATCAGCAGCAGCTCCACCTCCCCGCTCTCCTTCCCGGCGTCCTCGAGAGCATGGGCGCAGGCTGCCGCCGCCAGAGACGCCACGGTCTCCCCGGTGGACACATATCTGCTGCAGATTCCCGTGCGCTCCCTGATCCATTCGTCAGAGGTATCCACCAAAGCTTCCAGCTCCCCATTGCCAACGCATCTAACAGGCAATGCGCTTCCGGTTCCTATTATCCTAACAGACATCCCTATAAACCATCCTTTCTATCGAAATCTTTCAGCGCCGCCGTCCTTGCCCAATCTCTCCCATATCCTCCCATATCAACGCCGGGATCCGGAAAATGGAACCTTTGCCCTACACTGTCTCAGAATCTGCGGAATCTCTCATACCTTTGCGCCGCGATCTCCTCTCCCGTCATTCCCTGAAACTCCTTCAGAAATCCCTTGATCTGTTCCTTCAGGTAGCCCCCTATGGCCGAAGCCGTCCCAGCGTCCGCGCCCCCGAACTCAGGAATGATCTTCTCGATAATGCCCAGTTCCTTTAAGTCCTGAGCCGTAATGCGCATGATCTCGCTGGCTTCCTTGGCCTTTGTGGAATCCTTCCACAATATGGACGCGAAGCCCTCCGGGGACAATATGGAATAAGTGGCGTTTTCCAGCATCCACACCTGATTTCCCACGCCGGTGGCAAGCGCGCCGCCGCTGCCTCCCTCTCCGATGAAAATACAAAGGACAGGCACCTTCAGGGCCGACATCTCCGTCAGGCTCCGGGCGATGGCCTCCCCCTGCCCCCGCTCCTCCGCCTCGATGCCGCAGAAGGCCCCGGAGGTATTCACGAAGCTGACGATGGGGCGGTGAAATTTCTCCGCCTGCTTCATAAGGCGCAAAGCCTTGCGATAGCCCTCCGGCATAGGCATGCCGTAGTTTCTCTCCTGACACTCCCGCACATCCTTTCCTTTGTGCTGGGCGATCACAGTCACCGGCTGGCCGTCCAGAAAGCCGATGCCTCCTATGATGGCCGGATCGTCCCGGAAGCTCCTGTCTCCGTGGGCTTCCACGAAGGAATCAAAGATATGCTCTATGTAGTCGCAGGCGGAGGCCCTCTCCACCCTCCGCACCGCCCTCACCTTGTCCCAGGCATTGCGGGGCCTCTCGTTCCAAGACTGTTCCTTCAGCACCTCGCTCAAAATGAAATGGTTCTCCGTTCCCGGCAGAAAGCGGGCGTACTCCCCCTCCCTGCCCTGATGGGCCTTGATCAGGAAATAGATAGTCTTTTTCAGGTTCTCCCTCTTTACGATACCGTCAATGATGCCATGCTCCACCAGAAACTCCGAAGTCTGAAAGCCCTCCGGCAGCTCCTGACCGATGGTTTGCCGAATGACTCTGGGCCCGGCAAATCCGATCAGCGCGCCCGGCTCCGCCATGATCACATCCCCAAGCATGGCGAAGCTGGCAGTCACGCCTCCCGTGGTGGGATCCGTGAGCACGGTGCAGTACAGCAGCCCGGCCTCCCCCAGCTTCCGCACGGCCGCAGAAGTCTTGGCCATCTGCATCAGAGAGACGATGCCCTCCTGCATTCTGGCGCCTCCCGAACAGCAGAACAGAAAAACGGGCAGCCTTCTCTCAATGGCCCGTTCAATGGCGGCAGTGATCTTCTCCCCCACCACATGGCCCATGCTGGCCATGAGAAATCTGGAGTCACAGATCCCCAGCACCATGTCCTCACCGAACACCTTGCACTGTCCCACTGTCACCGCTTCCTCCAGACCTGTCTTTTCTCTGGCTCCGGCCAGCTTTTCCTCATATCCTTCATAGTCCAGCGGATTGGATACGGGCATATCCGTAAACCAAGGCTCAAAGCTATGAGGATCAGCGACCATACGGATGCGGTTGTTCACTTTGACCCGGAAATACCCATTGCATTCATAGCAGATATATTTCCTCTTCACCACCCGGTCCCGGTCCACCGACTTCCCGCACTTAGGACAGCGTATCTTATATCCTTCTCTGTTACGCAGATCCTCCGACTCCTTACGCTTTTCCTCGGAGGTCTCCGCTTCGGGCCCGGAGCCTGCCGTTCCGGCTGCCTGCTTTTCGGAATCCTTCCATTTGGTAAAGAAATCCGAACGCTTCTGTTTCAACAAAATATACTTTCCCACCTTTGTACGATCCAGCAACCTGCTCATTTCTTTCACCTCTAATTCCAGTTTCCTTTTTGAGACTGTTTTTATCCAAGGGCGAAGGTCAGCTCCGCCTCTGCGGCCACCTTTCCGTTCACGGCAGCCACGGCCTTTCCCACGCCCACGGGGCCCTTTACCTTGAGAATCACTGTCTCCAAGGTCAGCACGTCTCCCGGCACCACCTTCTGCCGGAATCTGGCCTTGTCTATTCCTGCGAAGTAAGCGGTGCGCCCCTTCCACTCCGGCTGGGACAATAGAGCCACGGCCCCCACCTGAGCCAGAGCCTCTATGATCAGAACCCCCGGCATCACCGGATTTCCCGGAAAATGTCCCTGAAAAAAGGGCTCGTTCATGCTGACGCATTTGCGCCCTACCCCCCGGACCCCCGGCTCCAGCTCCTCTATGGTATCTATCAACAAAAAGGGATACCTATGGGGAATGATTTCCATGATTTCCTTTGCCGTATACAATGACATAACCTTTGTCTCCCTTATGGAATCTTATTCATATCGTCCCATCAAAATACTGGCATTATGTCCCCCGAAGCCCAGCGAATTACTGAGGGCGTAGGGCACCTGCTCCCGATAGCTTTCCCGGCAGTAGTTCAGATCCAGTTCCTCCTCCGACTCAAGAAGCCCCACCGTCCTATGGATATAGCCCTCCTGCACCTGCTTCGCGCAGGCGATGAACTCCACCGCGCCCGCCGCGCCCAGAAGATGCCCGATCATGGACTTGGTTGAATTGATCTTAAGACTGGCCGCATGGCTCCCGAACGCCAGCTTGATGGCTCTGGTCTCGAACAAATCATTGAGATGGGTGGCTGTCCCGTGGGCGTTGATGTAGGTCAGCTGCTCCGGCCTTATACCGCCGTCCTCCAGCGCATTGCTCATGGCTCTGGCCGCGCCGGAACCGTCCTCCGCGGGGGAAGTGATATGATAGGCATCGGAGCTGCAGCCGTAGCCCAGCACCTCCCCGTAGACATGAGCCCCTCTTGCCTTCGCGTGCTCCAGTTCCTCCAAAACCACGATTCCCGCTCCCTCGCCCATGACAAATCCGCTTCTGTCCTTGTCGAAGGGAATGGAGCATCTACGAGGATCCTGACTCTCCGACAGCGCGTTCAGCGCGCAGAAGCCTGCGATGCCCAGAGGCGTCACGGCCCCCTCCGCGCCGCCGGCCACGCAGGCGTCCAGCTCACCGTACTGAATAGATCGAAATGCCTCCCCGATGGAATGGGTGCCGCTGGCGCAGGCCGTGACCACATTGAGGCTCTTGCCCTTCAGGCCGAAGGCAATGCTCACGTTGCCCGCCGCCATGTTGGATATCATCATGGGCACGAAAAGGGGACTCACCCTGCCGGGCCCCTTCTCCGTCAGTCTGGCATACTCTCTCTCCATGGCCTGCAGGCTCCCGATGCCGCTGCCTACGCAGCAGCCTATCCTATAAGCGTCCTCCTTCTCCATGTTCAGCCCCGCATCCGCCATGGCCTCCCCTGCCGCAGCCACCGCATACCGGCAGAAAGGCTCCATGCGTCTGGCTGCCTTCTTATCCATGTACTTTTCCGGCTCGAACCCCTTGACCTCTGCCGCAAGCCTGCACTTGTAGCCGGATGCGTCAAAGCTTGTAATCGGTCCGAAGCCGATTCTCTCCTCCTGAATGCCGGCCCAAAACTCCTCCACGCCGATGCCGATGGGCGTCACCGCGCCCATGCCCGTAATCACCACTCTTCTCCTCATCTTCGTCTCCAACTCCTGCCTTTTTTCATTCCCGCTCCATACTCCTGCGCTGGATCAAGGTTCTAAGGTCTGCCTCTCCCTACGTCACGCGCAGGTCATGCCGCCGTCCACACAGATCACTTGTCCCGTAATATAGTCCGCACCCTTTCCGGCCAGAAATGCCACCAGACGGGCCACGTCCTCCACGGTTCCCATCCTTCCCGCCGGAATGGACGCCACGGCCGCTTCCCTCGCCTTTTCCGGCAGCGCCTGTGTCATTTCCGTCTCGATAAAGCCCGGCGCCACCGCATTGACTCTGACTCCTTTGCCTGCAAGCTCCCTTGCCACGCTCTTGGTCAGCCCGATGAGCCCCGCCTTGGATGCGGAATAATTCGCCTGCCCCGCGTTGCCCGTCACCCCGGACACAGACGATATATTGATAATATTTCCGCCCCTCTGCTTCAGGAAATACCTTGACAAATGCCGGATGGTATTGAAGGCTCCCTTCAGATTCGTATCCAGCACCTTGTCGTACTCTTCCTCCGACATACGCAGAATCAGATTATCTCTGGTGACGCCGGCATTGTTTACCAAAATGTCCACATGCGCATATTTTTTGATGATTTCCTCCGCCATCCTGCCGCATGCGCCATAGTCGGACACATCGCAGCAGATAGCCTCTCCGCGTCCCCCGGCCTCCTGAATCTCCTGCACCACCTCCATGGCGCGGTCTAAAGAACCGTTATAATTCACCAGCACCGTAGCGCCCATCCGGGCCAGCCTCTGAGCCACGGCCCTGCCGATTCCCCGGCTGGCCCCTGTCACCAGAGCCACTCTGCCCTCCAGCTCCTTTGTGCTTACTGTTTCCTCTTCCATATCCACCACCCTTTAAGCTTCCGTCTTGCGGATCCTTCTAAAGAACTCCATGCCATGGGTTCTTTTCACATCCGCCCCGATCTATTTCCTCCCCTGCAAGAGCATATCTGCCCCTGCAGACAAAATCCGTCTCACGCCCCTACGACAAAAGGCTCTTGGCCGCCTCCAGCTCCTGCACCGTGCCCACGCTGACCACCTTCACGTCCCGGCTGATCCTCTTGAGGAATCCCGCCAAGGTTTTCCCCGGCCCGATCTCGATGAAAGTGTCTACTCCATTGGCAATCATCAGCTCCATGGTCTCCCGCCATCTCACGGTGCCGGACACCTGCATGGCCAAAAGCTTCTTTATAGGAGCGCTCTCCCGCACATAGACAGCCTCCGCATTGCATATGTAGGGAATCTTCGGCTCCTTTACTGCCACTTCCTCCAGCTGGGCCGCAAGTTTTTCCCCTGCTCCCGCAAGCAGGCAGGAATGAAAGGGACCGCTGACCTTCAGAGGCACGCACCGCTTGGCCCCGGCCTCCGCCAGCTTGGCCGAAGCCGCTTCCACCGCCTCCGCCTCCCCGGTGATCACGATCTGTCCGGGGCAGTTATCGTTGGCAATGCTCACGATGCCGGAGGTCTCTTCACAGATCCTGCCCACTGTCTCCGCGTCCAGCCCCAGAACCGCCGTCATAGCTCCCCCCGTGGGATAGGCCTCCTGCATATAGATTCCCCTGCAGCGTATGAGCCGAAACAGCTGGGGCAGCTCCATCACCTCTGCCGCCGCCAGCGCCCCATACTCTCCAAGGCTCAGGCCTGCGGCACAGTCCGCGCGAAACCCCTGCTCCTCCATCACCTTCAGTATGGCCACCTCCGTGGCAAGCATGGCGATCTGAGTGTACTCGGTTATATCAAGCCTGTCATCCTTCTCGAAGCAAAGCTTCTTTACATCCAGCCCCGTGGCCTCCTCCGCAATTGTATACAGCTTCCGCGCCGTCTCAAAGGACTCATAAAAGTCCTTGCCCATACCACAGTACTGGGCGCCTTGTCCCGGAAAAATAAACGCCGTCTTACCCATGCTCACACCTCTCTCCGATTATGCCCCAGCAGCGCTTCCGCCTGCTCCATGATCTCCTCCACCATCTCCCGGCAGGACTGCTCCTCCTTCACCAGCCCGGCAATCTGGCCGGCCATCAGAGTCCCGTTCACCGCGTCTCCCTCTACCACTGCTTTGCGCAGGGCTCCCAGAGTCAGCTGCTCCAGCTCCTCGAAGGACGCCCCCGCCTTCTCCAGCTTCAGGTATTCTCTGGTCATCTGGTTCCTGAGCTGCCGCACCGGATGGCCGTGGCTCATTCCGGTCACTTCCGAATCGATGTCTCTGGCGGCGATGATCTTTTTCTTATAGTTGTCATGGACTATGGACTCTTTTGCCACTACGAAGCGGGTCCCTATCTGGACTCCTTCCGCACCCAGCATGAAAGCAGCAGCGAAGCCCCGCCCGTCAGCTATGCCGCCGGCGGCAATGACCGGAATCTCCACCGCATCGGCCACCTGAGGCACCAGCGTCATGGTGGTGGCGGAGCCGATATGCCCGCCGGACTCCATGCCCTCGGCCACCACCCCGTCGGCGCCGGCCCGCTCCATCATTCTGGCCATGGCCACGCTGGCCACCACAGGAATCACCCTCACGCCCGCTTCTTTCCACATTTTCATATACTTGCCGGGATTGCCGGCTCCGGTGGTCACCACCTTCACCCCTTCCTCCGCGGCCACCTTGGCAATGGCATCGGCCTCCGGGTTCATCAGCATGATGTTCAGCCCGAAGGGCTTGTTCGTGACGGCTCTGGTCTTGCGTATCTGCTCTCTCACAAACTCCGCCGGAGCCCCGCCTGCACCGATGATGCCCAGTCCTCCGGCCTCGGACACCGCCGATGCCAAGTGATATTCCGCCACCCAAGCCATGCCGCCCTGAATCAAAGGATATTCGATCTCCAAAAGCTCTGTAATTCTCGTTTTCATGGCATCATACCTCCTTACGCCAGACAGCGCCTCAAAAGCGGCCTTTTTACATCTCCACGCCCTTATTCTCCAGATACTCCATCACGTCTCCCACCGTGGCCAGCTTCTCCAGATCCTCCGAGGGAATCTCCGTGCCGAATTCCTCCTCCAGAGCCATAACCAGTTCAAACAAATCAAGGGAGTCCGCGTTCAGATCCTCCTTGAAATCCGTCTTTTCGGTGATCTCAACACCCTCCGCATTCAGCTTTTCCTCAATAACCGCCTTCAATCTGTCAAACATACCTTTCTCTCCTTCTTCTCAACAATTTTCTTGTATTCCCCCGCCTCTCATCTCATGGCAGACGGAGAAGCCATCACATAGCTTTGAATACTATATGATATGATTCGGCTCTCTAATAGTTTGATATTCAATATATTTGACTATCAAACTATTTTGCATGATAACCCCACTATGCAAAAATGTCAAGAGCCATTTTGTAAAAAAGCCTTTTTCGCTTCCGGCGTTGAAGCAGGGCTGAGGATATGGTAAAATATCGAAACAAAAGGGCACTGTTTCGACTTCTGATTCCATGTGCGCCGCAGCGCCTGCAAAGGCGAAGTTGCCCGCGAAAACGGGCAGGGAGGCATACTTATGTTAAACAAGACAACAGACAGCATTCTGGAGGCCACCGGCGCTTCCGTCAGGCCTGAAGCTCTATCAAAAGATTCCATTTTTCCTATAACGGACTTCGGGGCATCCCCTCAGGCCACCCCCGCGGACAACGCCCGCGCTATCAACAGCGCCATTTTGGCCGCCTCCCTTCACGGAGGCACCGTGGTATTCCCCGCGGGAACCTTTTACACCTATACCATCCGGCTGGCCAGCAATGTGAACCTTTATCTGGAAAACGGCTCCGTCATCTCCGCCGCAAAGACAGACATCCGCCGTTCCTATGAAAAACAGACCGGGGAGGGCGGTAATTATGACGAGCCGGAGGCCAATCCCTATGTGGGAATACAAGATCACGGCCATTCTTACTTTGCCAACAGTCTTGTGTACGGGGCCAATCTGGAAAACATCATGATCTACGGTCAGGGGCTGTTTACCGGAGGGCGCTTCGACCCCGAAAGCGGCATTCTGGAGTATGTCCTGCAGGGCGGGGATCCGCCGGAGCCCACGGACAGAGAGGCAAGGGGCCATCAGGGCGAATGGTTCGGCAACAAAGGCCTTGCTCTGGTCCGGTGCCGGAACATTGTCCTCAAGGACTTTTCCATTACCATAGGGGGCCATTTCGCCATCATAGCCGAAGGCTGCGAAAATCTGTATGCGGAGCATTTGCTGGTGGACACCACCAGAGACGCCTTCGACATAGACTGCTGCCGGGACGTGACGGTGCGGCATACCCTCTGCAACTCCCTTACGGACGACGGAATCTGCCTGAAGGCCTCCTTCGGGGCCGGAGTCTTCAAGCCTTTGACCAATGTTCTGATCGAAGATTGCACTGTCAGCGGATATGATGCCGGCAGCGTGTACGCCGGGGAATACACTCAGGACAAGCTGGCGGCGGCAGACCGCTGCGGCCCCACCGGAAGGGTGAAGCTGGGCACGGAAAGCACCTGCGGCTATCATCAGATCACCGTGAGGCGGGTAAACTTCCATCGCTCCAGAGGCTTCTGTCTGGAAGCGGTGGACTGTTCCTCCCTGACGGACGTAATCTTTGAGGACTGCTGTCTGGACAATGTATCCAGCTCCCCCATCTTCCTTCGGGCAGGGGATCGGGGACGGTTTCCCGTCACCGGTTACGGCTCCTCCACGGAATATCCTCCCTCCGGCGACAGCATCCGTCTGGACAGCAAAAACTGGGTGATTCCCCGCCGGGAAGACTATGCCTGCTTCCCTGCCGCCAGATACGCTCCCCATTATAACCGGACCAAAACCGTCACCGTGGACGGGCATTCCTTTTTCGAGATCGTAGACGGCGAAAATCCCGTGGAACCCAATCCCGCAAATTATGAGGAGCGAGACGGACGGTTCTATCTGCGGGTCTGGCAGCCCGCCGTCTCCCGGCCCTTTGCCGCCCAGAATCCTCCTCAGGGAAGCCTTTCCGAATATGCTCCCCTCCTTGCGGAGTGCCCTTTCTCCAAAACGGCTCCCCCCACATGCCCTGCCGGCAGCTACGAGACGGACTTTTCCAGAGAGATCCCTAAAAAAGATCTGCCCTTGTACGCCAACGGCATCGGCAGTTCCAAGATGGCTTCTCTATCCAATATCCTGATTCGCAATGTGACCGTCACCAATGCGGATCCCCGCTACCCCATTTTGCTCATGGGGCTCACCGACTCCCACATCAAAAACGTGGTGCTGGAAAACGTTCAGGTGGAATACAGAGGCGGCCTAACCATGGAGCACGCCGTGGAACAGCGGCAGCTGAACACGGAATGGAGTTATTCCCAGTTCTACGCAAAAGAGCATGTCCAGAATCTCCCTTGGCTGGTAAACGGCTTCTTTTTAAAAAACGAAGGCCTTTTGCCCCGTGCCGACTGGGACAAAGAGGCCTGCTGCTGGCGGGACGATCCCTACAACGTGCCTGAGCTTCCCGAAGTATACCCGGAGCCCAGCAATTGGGGCATCCTACCTGCCTACGGCCTTTTCGCAAAGCATGTGGACGGGCTGACCCTGCGAAACATACGCTTTTCCTGCAAGGTTCCCGACGGCAGGCATGTATGTGTGTTCGACGATGCATGTGACATAACCTTGGACGGAATCGAGGCTTTCTGCGCCCCCGGCATAGCCCCCATAGCCGCAGTGACCCACAGCTACAGAAGACATACCAATCGGGAGAACGTGCCGGAACAGCCCTATTTCACCACAAAAGTAACGGGACTTTCCCTTTTGAAGCCTCTTAAGCTGCAGGGAAGCCACGGCCCCGCCCACAGCATCGGACAAGAGGATATCGCGGAAATAGAAATCAACGCCCCCGCCCCGGGCACGCCTTCGGACAGCCTTTACCCCTATCCCACCGTGCCCTGCGCGGAAACCGGATATGCCTATCCCATAGACACCGACGCCTATCCCCTTCCGCTGACGGTCCACCGGCCCTTCCTTCGTCCTGTGGCCCCGCAGTATGCCGCCCCCAAGGAGGCTTTCAGCCTGACGCTGATTCCCCGCAATCCCGCCAGCAATGTGGCTCAGGATGCAGATACCGGCATAATCTACAACGAGCAGACAGCCCGGAAAAACTACAGTGTACGGGGCAAAAAAATTCCCCTGACCTTATCCTGCGAAAACCTGCCCAAGGGAGCTGTCTTCGATGAAAAGCGGGGAATTTTCAGCTGGACTCCTTGCGAAGACCAGCAGGGCGAATACTCTATCTGTTTCATTTTGGACGATGGGATCCTGAAGGAACGGATGACTGTAAAACTCACCGTAGGCACATGTCTCACATAGCCCCTTCTTCAGATTTTCCAATTGCAGCGCCGCCCCAGCAGGGCGGCGCAGTCTTCCAGTCCCTCCTTGTCTCTTTGCCCAAAGCGCCCAAAAAGAGGACTGTCTATGTCCAGCACTGCAACAAGCCTCCCCTCATGATAAACGGGAACCACGATCTCCGAGTTGGAGGCGCCGTCGCAGGCGATATGCCCCGGAAAAGCATGCACGTCCTCCACCAGCTGAGTTCGGCCCGTGGCGGCGGCAGTCCCGCAGACCCCCTTTCCCAGCGCAATGCGGCGGCAAGCAGGTTTTCCCTGAAAGGGTCCCAGCACCAGCTGTTCCTCCCGCATCAGATAAAAGCCCACCCAGTTCACATCCGCCAAATTCATGCTCAGCGCCCCGGATGCATTTGCCAGATTGGCAATGGTATCCCGCTCCCCTTCCGTCAGCGCCTCCAGCTGCTCCAAAAGGAGACTATAATCCGTGTCCCGCTTTATGTCATCTCTTTCCATGTCTGCCTCCTGCATGTTTAGCCTTCCGATCCAAACAAAGCCCCTTACCGGGCTTAAGACGCTACAGTTCCAGCCTTCCCTCCATGCCCTCATAGTCCACTCTCTTCACAGTGCCGTCCCGCAGCTTTAAAACCACCGGCCCATAGCTTCCGCAGCCCTCAGGGTCGGTATAGATCACCTGACTCACCGGAAAAATCTCCTCCTCCGCAAAATCCTCATGGCTTTCCTTCGTAATAACCTGAGAGATCAGCACATAGGGCTCGAAGCCGCCGTACTGCTTCTGCCTTCTCATGACCGCGTAGGGCAGAAGGGATCTTTCGGAATCCGGATTCGTCCCCCGGCTGTGCAGCAGCCTCAGATCCGCCCAGCCGTCGTATACGGTCATTGCCATCTGTTTCTCCCGGCCTACGGCGTCCCTGCCCTTTAGAACCACGGCCTTTGCAAAACCGCAGGTCTTCCATATCACCTCTGTGCCATTGTCGGGAAAACCGTAAGCGCCCAGTGTCAGAGTCACCATGCCCCGGAACAGCCGAAGCCTATCCACTCGCACAATGCCATAGGACACCGGAAAATCCGCCAGATTGACGGCCTGCACCCAATGGCTCTCCTTGCTTAAATCATAGCCGAAGAACTGTCTGCGGTACAGCACACCATCCCTCTCCCCATGCCAAAAGGTCACGTTTGCTCTGGATGCCCTGCCGGACACATGATCCCTCAGCACATACTGCTGGGACTCTACCAGTTTCTCCTGCTCCGTCCCGGAATTTTCTTCTCCTGACATCCCTCCGGATTCAGGCGAGCCCTTCCCCGCATTTTCCTCCCCAAAGGCCGGCTTCACATGGGCCTTCCCCTCCGGCCCGTCCTTCCACCGGGCCTTCTCATCCGGTCCCTCCTTCCGCTGGGCCTTCTCATCCGGCCCGTCCTCCGGAATCTGAGGCCCCGCCTCCCAAGGATATTTGGTATTGTAGCAGAGCTTGGAATAGCTCCACATGCCATGGACATCTCCGGCCCCCTTCACCACCTTCCCCGTGCGCAGAACGGTCTCTCCGTTTGCCTCATGGTTGGAAAAGCACAGCGCTGGGCCGTTTAAGCAGGTCACCTTCACCTCCCGCGGCTTCAGCTCCTCCCAAGTTCCGTTGTTCTCCTTGGCCGTCCAGAAGGGGTGATCCGCAGGCAGGTGCAGGCAAAGAAACGCCTTGCCCAGCCAGAAGGGCGACTCCGCGCAGGAATACCCTTGTACCAGCGGCGAAAACTGTCCGTAAAATCCCAGAGTAGGAACCCCCTGATGCAGGAAATCCTCCCGGCCCAGAAACTGCATCAGCGAGCCCGAAGAAATCCGTCTGGCCCGCCCCGGATCCGCCTTGGCGCCCCGCAGAAGCAGATTCCCCTCAAAGGCGCTGGTAGCTGCATTGCGGTAGATATTGCTCCGACCCCACATGTTCGTCCAGCCGTCCCTATCGAAAAAGTCCCCGTAGGTCTCCATAAGCTTGTTGGAATGCTCCTCGAACTTTTTGGCAAAATAGGGTTCGTTTTCATACCCGTACCAGAGATTCCATAGGGGAGCGTACACATTGAACGCCCAGCAGGAATAATAGTCAAAGGAATGGCCGTCCCGATACCAGCCGTCCCCTGCATAGTAGTTTAATATGGCCTGAGCATGATCCCGCATCACTTCCTTCCGGATGGGATAGCCCTCCATGTTCAGAAAGGCCATGTCCAGCATATTGAAAAGACGCCAGTTCTGGGGCACCGTGGCGTCATGGGCATAGCCCTCCAGAAATTCTGCAACCACATCCCTCTCCGCCTTGGTGCAGCAGTCCCATATCTGCTTTTTGCTGACCCATAGGCAGATCACCAGCGCGCAGGTTTCCACGGTCTGCTGAAAAGCCCTATAGGGATCCGCATGTCCCGTGAGTTCCTGCTGATCCCCATAGGTCCCCACATAAAGCTCATCCCCTCTGGTACACGCGCGAAGAATCTGATTCTTATAATATTCTCTCATGGAATAGCCGCAGATCTCAAGCTCCGGCTCATGGCTGATCAAGGGCGCCGCAATAAAGAAGGAGCGGGTCAGGCCCTCCAACACCTCCGCCCTTCTCTGGGTGGCCTGAATCTTCTGGGACGCCCAGAGATGGGGATATGTAATCTCCGTCTCCTTCCGCGGCATGACTACCGGATCCTGAAAGTCCTTGATGTTGTGAAAAATCCCCTCCAGAAGATACTTTCCGGCCTCCACCCAGCTCTCTCTGGTAAGTCCCGTATAAGGGCTCAGCTCATAATCATAAGTCTTTGGCTCAAATCTCATACTCCTGCTCCTTCTGTGTGCTTCCCCAAAGTTCCCTTTCTGCCCATTAGAAAAATTATAGCCCCTTATCCGCTTCCAGTCAATCCGTTCTCCGCTTCCGGTGCAGGCCAAGTCAGCCTTAGCCTTGTCTTTGACTGCCTGAACATGTATTGCCATGTATTGATTTCACAACTTTTCCGCCCGCCATCCTTGAAATGCGGAAGGTTTAATTGTATAATTATTGGAAGAAACGTAAAGCAAACGCTGCCGAAAACGGCGGGACGGGAGGAACTATGGCCGGCGAAAAACAGAAATGCCCCATGTGCAGTACGAAATTGAAAATGATAAACGGAAGATTGACCTGCAAAAGCTGCGGTTACTATTATAGGACTGCCGACCAGCAGACCAACTACAGCAGCGACCAGTACAGTGCCGGGCAGTCCAATACCGGGCAATATCGCACCAGTCAGTACAATGCCGGACAGTACGGTACTGGACAGTCCAACGCCGGGCAATACCGTACCGGCCAATCCAATGCCGGGCAATATCGCACCAGTCAGTCCAACGCCGGGCAATACCGTACCGGACAATCCAATGCCGGACAATATCGCGCCAGTCAGACCAACGCCGGACAGACCGCTCAAAAGTCTCCCTCCAAGACAAAGCAATTTTGGGGGATTCTGGGCGGGGCCGCAGTGTCCGTGATAGTATCGGTGGCGGTTTATTTCGTGGTATACTACGGAGTCGACGCTTCCATCGACTATATCGGCAGCCTCTTCTCCGGAGACCATTTTGACTCCTACGAGCCTTCCCCCGATCTCCCTTTGGCGGCCTCAAGTTTATACGACCCGTCTCAGGAAGGACAGTCTCCCTCCGATGACGGCTCCGGAGATGCCGTCTCCTCAGGCCGCCAGCCGGAATCCCTCTTTTTTCAGGCGCTTGCCCAAGTTATCTGGGAAAAAGACTACCGTGCAATCTCCGCCGAGGAGTATGCCCGGCTCACGGCCCTTGAAATCGATCGGGAAGAAAAGGCGATCTACTATCAGCTGGATTACGGGGAGACTCTGACCCTGACCTATGAAAGCGACATGGGGAGAAAGTATTCTGATCTGTCCTGCTTCACCGGTCTGGAATTTCTTTCCATCGACGACGACTTATCCAAAGGCGATCTGGACGGACTGTATAACCTGCAGGTGATTTATGCCGAAAACAGCATCCGGGACTATCTGGAGATTCTGCCGAATCCGGAGAAGATTCAGGCTTTGGGCACGGAGGATTCTCTCTTCAGCGATTCCCTTGAGGGAATCGACGCCTTCCCCAGCCTGCAGTACCTTTCCGTGGAATACGGCTCTCTTGAGGATATTTCCGCCCTATCCCAGCTGCCAAATCTGTTGGGACTGTCCCTGACGGGCTGCAATAAGCTCACGGACTTCAGCCCCCTTATGGATCTGACCCAGCTGCAGGAGCTCTCCATCGACTCGGTACAGCTCAAAACCATCGACTTTATCAGCAATATGCCGGACCTCACCAGCCTGACCATTGCAGACAGCCTGATCCCCAATCTGGACGCCTTGGCCGACTGTCCCAAAATCACTGCTTTGCACCTGACCGGAAACTATCGCATAGAGGATTTTACAGGTCTGGACACGCTGCCCGGCCTCACTGACCTGACTTTGGAGCTGAACTACAGTGAAGAGATGCCCTCCTTCCAGAATCTGGGCAGCCTGAATTGGCTGACCTTAAAATATGCAAATGACTTGTCTCTTTTAAGGAATGCCCCCAATGTGACCTATCTCTGTCTGGAGGGCTGCGCCGGCTGGGAGCTGGAGGCTATCACCGCCATGCAGGAGCTCACCACCCTTGAGATCCACGACTTCAACTCCGCCACAGAGTCTCTGGAGCCTCTGACCAGACTTCCCAAGCTGGAAGCGCTGGACTTGACCGGCACCGACATCTTTGGCAGCGTAAACGAAATATTCGGCATTCCCACCCTATATTACCTAAACCTCACCGACTGCCGCATTGCGCTGAATTTCGACACCCTGCCCGTCAACGAGACCCTTCAATGTCTGCTGCTGGACAAGGTGGCCATCTCGGATGCCGGCGCAGACGATTATGACGGCTGGAACAGACAGACCGTGAAGCTTTCCGAGCATTATGACATGTTCGGCCATTTTCCCAATCTCACAGATCTGTATCTGGAAGCCACGGAAATCGACAGCATATCATTCGTGGAAAACCTTCCCAAGCTGCAGTATCTGGACATCACGGACAACAATGTGACCAGCTTGAAGCCTTTGGCTTCCCTGCCTGACTTTCAGACCGTATGGTGCCCGGGAAACACGATACTGGAAACCCTTCCGGAAGACAGCAGCATTATGGTCATCACTTCCAGAGATTGATTTCCGCCCGGAACGCCGCCGGCCATTCTGACATATCATAATAAAAAACCGGACCGATCGACATGGCTCCGGAACGGGAGGCAGCTTGTGGAAAGCATAGCATATGAAACAATTCTGGACGCCGTGTCCGGAGTAGGCATTTACGTCATACAAGAGGCAGATCACAGCATATTATACTACAACAAATGGGTTGAGAAGATGTCTCCTGAGGTCCGGCTGGGGATAGCCTGCCATGATGTGTGGTCCGGCTCCTGCGAAAATTGCCCCCTTTTAACCATAAAAGGACAGCAAGAAAGCCGTTCCGTCAGCTACAATGAGGCCTTCGGGGGCGTAGTGGATCTGGTGGCGGCCAGAATGATGTGGAAGGGCAGCATTCCCGCTTTCGTGATCGCCGTGATGCCCCGCGTAGAGGTGGCCGGCTATACATACCGGAAGATTATTCAGGTCGATCTGAATCAGGGTGCCTACAAGGCCCTGAAAACGGAGCCCGACAGCTTTCCGCCCTCCGGAGAGAACATTTCCAGACAGCTGGCCCGGCTGGCTGAGGACGGCTCCATTCATCCTGACGACCAAAAACGCTTTGTCTCCTTTGTCCGTCTGGAGCATCTCCAAGACGTCTTGGGCACCAACAGCACCGCCCAGACTTGTATCTATCGACGCCGGGTAGGAAATCTCTTCCGATGGAACCTGATAGAGATCATGCCGGGGTTCGGATACACCACCGGCAGCCTGAAAGCCCTGATCTGCGTTCGCGATGTACATGATGTGCTGAGGGAGGGACTGGAACGGGAGGAAATCAACATACGCAATCGTGAGATCATCTATTCGCTGGGAGAACAGAGCTTCAGCATCTACACCGTAGATCTCAATACCGGCGCGGCGAAAGCCGTGCGGGAAAACGATGCCATGCAGGATGGGTTGTCTTCCAAGATACTTCTCTGGGACACGGTATGCTCACGGATCAAAAAAGAACTTCACAGCGCTTATCAGGAGGAATTTCTGGAACGCTTCTCTCTGGACGGGCTTCGCCGCTCCAAGGAATTGGGCCTTCAGAAGGAGGAATTTTTGTGCCAGCAGAAAAACGGCGACGACTACCGCTATATTGCCGCCACCGCCACCCTCGGCCGGGAGCATGAGCAGACCAGCTATGCCGTTCTGGCCTTCCGGGATGTAGATCAGAGAATGCGTCAGGAGCTGGCTCATTCCCAGCGGGATATGCAGATGGCTGCCATCCTCAAATCCCGTTTCAGCATCATGAACACCGTAAATCTGGAAACCGGCCAATGCGAACGCGTCATCCTGAGCAAGCCCACAAAGCCCCAGAATACGCTGATCGACGATTATGACAGCCACGTGCAATGCGCCTTGTCCTACATTCATCCGGAGGATGCGGAAAAATACCGAAGCCTTCTGTCTCTGGAACATCTTCGGCAAAAAGGCGCCGCAACCGAGGATTATCAGGAAGAAGTCTGTCAGTATAGGCTGAAGGGCGATCCCGTCCGATGGATAGAGCAGCATGTGATCTATACCCGGCAGGAGAACGGCGTGATGGTGAACATTCTCGGTCAGGATATCACCAGAGAAAAGAACCGGCAGGCGGCGGAGCATCAGGCTCTGGAGGACAGATCCTACATCATCAGCAGTTTGAGCAGCTTGTTTTTCTCCACCTACTATGTGGATTTAGAGCATGATACCTTCCGGGCCGTGACTCAGCTGGGCAAGGTGGGCGATATATTGGGCACCGAAGTGGACTGCGTAGCCGCCCTTCGGATCTATGCGGAAAATTTCGTTCATTCCGAGGATCGGGAGGAGTACCTGCGGATCATGAATCCGGAGAACTGGCGCCGGACCCTGCGGTGGTGGCATCCCTATACCGCGCTGGAATACCGCACGCTGCCGGACGACGAAACACAAGAATGCGGATGGATCCGGGCCACGGCGGTGGTCGCCCAGATCGGAGAGGACGACATTCCAAAGACAGTGGTATATTGGGCTCAGGATATCACGGAAACCAAAAAGAATACAAACAACATATAGAAACAAGGCAAGCGGACCGAAGAACAACAAATAGGAGGAACCCCCATTGGACAAAGTATTGATCATTGACGACAGCCTTATGCAGGCAGAATACCTGCAATCCATCTTGAAGGACGATTATGAGACTAAAATCTGCCATACCGCCGCAGACGGATTGGATTTGGCGGGTTCCGGGTCCTATTCCCTGATTCTGCTGGACGTGATTCTGCCGGACATGGACGGCTTCAAGCTGCTGAAGATCTTTAAGGAAATGCCCCTTACCAAGCATGTCCCCGTAATCCTGATCACCGGCCTTTCAGACATTCAGCATGAGGAGAAGGGCCTTCTGCTGGGCGCAGTGGACTATATTACCAAGCCCTTCAGCCCTATCATCATCAAGGCCAGAGTGGGCAACCATATTCGCATGCATCATTATCGGATGCAGTTCATGCAGCAGGCCATGATAGATGAGCTCACCGGCATCCCCAACAGACGGTGCTACGAGGAAGAGCGCCATGCAAAATGGCGCATGGCCACCCGCCTCAAGCTCCCTTTCTCCATCTGTATGTTTGATATCGACCATTTCAAGCTATATAACGACACTTACGGCCATCCCGCCGGGGACAAGGTGATCTCCACACTGGCGAAAACCGTTTCCTTCCACTTGAGAAGGTCCACGGATTTCTTTGCCCGGTACGGCGGGGAGGAATTCATTGCGCTTTTGATAGGCAACAATGCCGCTTCCTGCTTCGAGTTCCTGAAAAAGATACGCCAGTCCGTGGAGGAGCTTCACATTCCCCACAACTCACCCATATCCCAGTGGGTCACCGTCAGCGCCGGAGGCGTCACTCTGGTTCCCAAGAACGAGGACATCTATGACGATTACTTAAAGCTGGCGGATTCCATGCTCTACGAGGCCAAGAGGCTGGGCCGCAATCGTGTGTTGTGGTGCGACGAGAAGAAAGAATGGCTGCAGGAAAAGGCCGGAGAATAGAAAAAAGAGTCCAAAAACGCCCCGGCAATTTGCTCCGGGGCGTTTCTTCATTACATCACTGCGCCGTCAAGGTCAGGCACAGATACCCTCCATACACTGCCAGCATCAGGATTCCCTGCCATTTTTGAAATTTCTGGAAGATCATGGCAGGAATCACGGCGATACAGCCCACCAAAAGACAGGCCGGAAGATCGATCCGGGCCGCTGTCTCCGTAATGGGCAGGGCCTGTCCTGAAACCAGCGCGCTGAGAGGCAGTATCAGGGACAGATCGATGATATTCGCTCCCAAAATATTTCCCACGGAAAGGGAGGACTGCTTCTTCACGATGGCTGTGATGGTGGTGATCAGCTCCGGCAGGGACGTTCCCACGGCTATGATGGTCACACCGATGACCCTCTCAGGAATACCGGCCATGGCGGCCAGCGCGCTGCCGTTGTCCACCAGCAGATCGGCTCCCCATACAATGCCTACAGCGCCCACCACAAACTTGGCGATATTGATCCCGATCTCTTTCTTTCCGGTCTTCAGCCTGCGCTTCTCCCCTTCCTGCCCCTGCCTCATGGAGCGCCTTGCAGAGGTCACATTCTCCCAGAGGAACACAAGGAATATAACGATCAGCACGGCGGAAATCCCGATTCCCGTCTCTCCCAAGAAGCCGCAGGCTACAATGAGAGCGGCGGCAGCCAGCATCAATAGGGATTTCATCAGATAGTCTGCCCGCTTGATCACCGCCGGCATACAGATCAGGGAAATCGCCATAATCAGACCGATATTGGCCGTAACGCTGCCCACCGCATTGCCTATGGCCATGTCCACGTTCTTTCTGACCGCCGCCATGACGGAGACCAGCAGCTCCGGAAGGGTAGTGGCGAGACTCACGATTGTGGCCCCTATGATCAGCTTAGGGATTCCGCTGACCTCCGCGATCCAGGACGCCGCATCCACGAAGAAGTCTCCCCCCTTCACGATGAATATGATGCCTACGAGAAACAGAAAAATAATCCATGCCAGCTCCATCTGTGTTACCCCTTTCTTTCGTGAATTTCGTTTTTGAGCCCTCCGTCCCAATCCATATGCAAAAAAAGACCCGGCTGGCTGACGCTCCGCCGGGTCGCATACGCTGCAACAATGTTCCATGGGCCTGCGCACCAGAAGCACTTACATATAGCCTGCCGCTATACATGAGTCTCGTGATTTAAGACATGCCAGACCAGAAGGTCGGGTTTGTTGACATGCCACGCCAAATGCGCTTACTACTCCCCCATGGGTTTCTTTTATTATACCTCTTCCCGCTTGTCCCCATTCAGGGGAAGTCCGGAAGAAAATGGATATTGTCTTTGTACCATAGCATAGACAAAGAAGCTTGTCAATATATTTGAAAAATAAAGTACCGTTTTTTGGCACCGCCTATGAAGCATCATCTCCACCAGCCTGCTGCGCCGTTCCCTCGTCCAGAAAAACCTGCACCCGATTGTTGACCATGTCGATGACCTCTTCCACGCTCTTTGTTCCGCCAAAGTATTCTGCGGCCTCCTGACAGATAATGTCCAGAATGGGTTCGGTTCGGATGGGAGTAAACCGGGTATCCTCCAGAATCGCCTTCAGCTCCTTGATTCTTTTCTCTGTCAAGGGATAAAAATACATCATTGTATCGTCCCATTTATTATAAAGTGCACTTCCATCCTCCCAGAGCCCCTTTGCCTTCTCGCTGGCCATGGCCCTGTCAAAGGCCTCTTTTCCGGCAGGGTATCTCCACACATCCTTCTTCGTCACCTGCCTATCCTCCAGCACAAACCTGATAAATTCCCATGCCCCCTCCTTCTGAGGAGAATTGGCATTGACCGCCACCACACATTCAGAATCCGCAGCAGCGTGGCACCCGTCGTCAAACAGGATGCCCACTTTCACTTTCCCGCTTTTCTCCAGAAGCGCGCTGTCCAGATATTCGTATGTAGAATACATCTCTTCCTCCGCAAGCAAAGGCCGGGCATCGTTTCTCCCGCTTCTCCCATATCGTTTTGCGATCTCCAATATCCCGGCAAATAGTTCCGTACCGAAATCGCAGCTTTTCTCTTCCCAGTCCACCATTCCCCAGAGGTTCTCGCTCCCCACCAAGAACCGCTCTAAAACACCCTCAGGATCAGCTGCCTTTAAAAGGGCTGCATCTCCTTCCCATGTAAGCAGAGCATTCACCAGAGTCTCAATATCCGGCTCCTCATTGTCCCCCAGCACCGCAGCATCCATGAGAATGCTTCCTTTTCTGAGAAAGGTTATGTTAAGCGAGACGCCATATATCTTCCCCTCTTCCTGCCAACAGTCAAAAACGCAGGGGAAAAAGTCATCTCTACTCAGGCCTGAGCTCTCCAAATAAGGGCTCAGATCAGCAAACCCTCCTTGCTTGATAACGCCGTACACATAGTCGGACAGCACATTCCCATACAAGATATCCGGTCCCTCCCCCGATGCTATCTCTATGCTGGTCTGTCTGGCGTAGTCTTCCCAGAGACTGTCGTCATTCCCACATTCCTCCAGCATCACGTACCAGTCTTTGCTCTGCTCATTAAAGCTTCTGATGCATTCCTTGATCCACTCATCGTATACAAGGTAGGTGCCCCGCAGAACCACGATCTCCCTTTCCTCCCCCACAGCCACCTTCCGAAGCGCTTTGACGCTCCCGTCACTGCCCTTGGCCAACGAGTGGCTTTCCGCCTCCAAAAGCTCCAGACTCCCGTCCTCCAGTATCCGAAAATCCCATACGAGATAGGTGGTTCTATGATCTCTGGCATAGCTGGTTCCCGCAAACGGCCACTCCTCTTCCCGTGTCCCCTTCTCCGCATCGACCCTCTCAACCCCTTCCTCTGTCAGATAAAGCAGGCACCCCTCACCGGCTGCCACATATGTATAATAGTCCGTCTCGGAAACGGCTCCGTTAACCTTGGCGATTTCACCGGTGTCCGGATTTATGCTGCACACCCAATAAGACCCTTCCCCATTGTCTACTTTCCGACACTTTGCATACACTCTGCCATCCTCTAGCTGGCACAGATTCTCTATCCTTAATAGGTCAAAATCTGACAGCTGTCTGCAAAAAACCTGTTTTCCGGAAGAATCCACCTTAATGATGCTTTCCTGATTTACGGCCCAGTAATAGTAATTCCCGTCCTTGTCCAGAAAACCGCCGCCATGACGGTACTCCTTGGGCACATCTTTTAAAATCAGCTCTCTGCTCCCATCCATCCTATACAAGTACGCATCCATACTGCTGACCCCGTCATACACGATCCAGAGCTGTACCGGCTCATCCCGATAAAACTGCATGCTCAGGAAATGGGTGTATACATCCTCATTAGCAGCCACATCATAAAACGGCTCTTGTTCTACCTGCAGATCAAAACGCTGCGGCTCTTCCTCCTTTCCGCAGCCTGCAAGACAAGCCATGCACCAAATGCATAAAGTCAACACAATAGCAAAAGTATTCATCTTCCTCACTGGTTCAAATCTCCTTATTGGCCAAATTCCACCCCTTGACAACAATACAATAAAATCATGCTTCGCGAGAATTCTGCTGTCATATATAAAATGTCCGACCGTGAATATAGAATCCACAGCCGGACTACAGCCACAGCTCTGCCTCAGTCATGGTAGCCGTCTCTAAATGCCCTTGCCGTTCATGCCCCTTATATAACCCTCAACCTTACATTAACAGCATACTCCTCTGGCTGTTTTTTGCATTGCTTACTCCTCATAACCGCACAAAATACAATGCCACCGAAGCGGCGCTTGTGAAACCCCCCTTAAATCATGGTACTCGTACCCCTCCTCCTCATAGCTTATCTTCAAAGTGCAATCCAGACACCTCAGCCTAATGTGGTCAGTAAAAAAATGATACTCACTGTTCCATTCTGCATACCCGTCACGCCATGAGCCGTCGTTGACCATCCTATGATCACCTTCCAGGCCTCTGGCATCCTTCCCCCACCTGCTGCCCTCTTCCGCATTGGATTCTACCGTACTTGCCGCAAAAGACATCACCACCGCAAACGACAACACCATCGAAAGAACCGCTCTAACCACTTTTTTTCTCATGTAAAATTCCCGCTTTCTGCGCAGCATATTCATTCAAGTAAAAAGCACAGATACTGCGCCGCTGTGCTCTCCACATGCAGCAATACCGACATCCCCTACAAATCATAATTCCCAGTGGCCACTGTTGCAGTCTTAAAATGCTCCGTATCACTTGTCATCATTATATATTGTTTTGTACTAAAAGTCAACTGTATAATCCAACTTTTTATCAAATTCCTGCGGCGTATTCATCCTACCCTTACCGCCCTTTTTGCTATCAGGTAGGCTGCCATGTAATAGAGCAGATAAACCGCCGCCATAACAAAAGCCACGCTCCCGGCAATCACCGGCATGGCATCTATGCTGCCCTCCATGTTCCCCAGCTCCATGATGCGCTGTCCTACCATAGCCGCCGGAATTCCCATGGCTATGGGCACAGCAAAGGGCAGCAGGAAGAAACTGAAGGTCTGCCAAAACAATGCCCTGCTGCGTCCCTCCTCTCCCAGCCCCAGCCGAAACAGAATCTCATATCGACGCCTGTCCTCCCCCATGGCGGAGAGGGTCTTCAGGGCAAGAATCGCCATTGCCAGAAGCAGGAACACCCCTGCCGTGAACAGTGCGCCCAGCACCAGAACGGCCGCAGACTCATCCTTCTCCAGCTTGCTGTACTCCCGAAGCACAAATCCGCAGTTGTATGCCCCACCGTCCCGCCTATACCGCAGAACAATGCCATGGAGCCTCTCCCACAGCTCTGCCGCATCGTATTTTACACCTGCCGTCCTATAGGCGGCATATTCTTCATGGCACTCCATATCAGCCACCGCCTCGTCCAGCAGTATTACATAAAACCGTTCATAACACAACAGCGGATAATCTGTACGGCAGTCCTGAAAAGCATACTTTTTCCCCTTATGCTCAAAGATCATGTCTGACCAGCTCAACTGACTTGTCTCCAGCGCCGTTCCCACGATCAGGAACCGTCCCTCCAAAAACACCGGCTCATACCCCAGCGGCGTAATTATTTTGTTGAAATCACTTAATTTCATGAATACATCCTGAAAGTCCGCCCATCCCCGGCCCTCCTCCACATACTGCTGATACCAGCCAGTGAACTCATTGAATTCATGGCCTCCCGATCTGTAAATGCCATACGAGAGCCTTTCCCTGATCTCCATATATTCCCCCGCGACCTTCTCCGCCTCCTCCAAAAAGCCCGAATTCTTCGACTTCTCGGCATGGCACAAAATGTCGTAGGGCGCCTCCTGATCCAGCATATCGTCCAACATTGTTTTGGCAATAAAGGAGGTGTCGGCACCGATGACGGCAAAGCTCAGCAAAAAGGCCAGACAGCCCAGCATCAGGGAATTGATGCTCAGAGTTCCGGAAAGCTGGCGCAGCACGAAAGTGCCGGCACCTCGGCTGCACAGTCCGGGCCTGCGCAGCAGCACCGATACCAGCCCTTTGGCAAGCCCCATGTGAAAGAGCAACAGAAAAATGCCCAAAATCAACAGTAGCCCCATCGCCTTGTCCATACGGTGGCCTTCCAGCATAATTGCATCCACCTCTCTGAAGAATGCAAGGCCGCAAATCGCCATCATGGCCAAAGAAACTGCCATAACCACAAACCATACATAGGGATGCTTCACTTTCCTTTCCACCTTCATGGCTCCGTGAAGCAGACCGTATATACTGACGCGTTTCAGATAGAAAGCCGAGGCCAGAGAGGCAAAAAAGAAGACTCCCGCTACCAGCAGCGCCGTGCGCAGCATACCCTCCGGAGAATAGGCTGCAATAGTGAACTCAATCTCTAAAAGGTTCATCAGCACCGCCGTGAATCCCTGAAAAAAGAAAAGTCCCGCCGCAGCCCCCACTCCCAGAGCCGCAATGCAGATTACTGAATTTTCCAAAAAGAATAGCTTCAGAATGTCCCCTCTGGACATTCCCAGAGTCAGGTACATGCCGAACTCTTGTTTCCGCAGCCTCAGCATGAAGGAACCGGCATAGCTGAGCACGAAGGCTACCACCGCAGAAATCAGCACTGTCGCCATGGCAAGCACCATCTGCGCCTCTTCCTCATCCACCACAAAAACGGCCAAATTGTCGCTGTAGATGATATTGTTCACTGCGAACAATAGGGCTGTCACAAGGGCCAGCGTCATAAAATAGATCAGGTAATTTCCCAGCTGTCTCCTTACATTCCTGATAGCAAGCTTTCTCAGCATTTTGACACCTCCCCTTCCATAGAGGCGTCTTTTCCCATCAGACCCCTGCCTTCTCCTGCCGCCGGCGCACCTTCCATCCCCGGCCCTCCATAGCAGACGCTTGTTCCCTCCGGCATAGGAGCGGCTGTTTCAGCCGCCAACGGCTCTTCCCCCTCCATGAATGCGCCTTCTCCCCCCAGCGCCGCAGAGACAGCCATGATCTCTCTATACACAGCCTGCCTGCTTCTGTCTCCTCTGTACAACTCGTTCCAGACCTTGCCGTCCTTTAAAAAAAGTACTCTGTCCGCATAGGAGCCAACCACCGGATCGTGAGTCACCATCAATATGGTGGAGCCAAACGCCCGGTTCATGCTCCGGAAAGTTTCCATCAGTTTTTTCGAGTTCCGGGAGTCCAGCGCACCGGTGGGCTCGTCTGCCAGCACAAGGGCCGGATCGGTAATGATGGCTCTGGCGCAGGCTGCCCTCTGACGCTGGCCTCCCGAAAGCTCTCCGGGGAATTTATCCAGCTGATCCGCCACCTCCAGCGCTTCTGACACCTGCTCCAGCTTCTTTCGGCTTTCCTGATAATCCGCCCTTCTGAGGTTCAGGGGCAGTACGATGTTCTCCCCCACCGTGAGAGTGTCCAGCAGATTGTATTCTTGAAACACGAAGCCCAGCTGATCCCGCCGGAACACCGACAGCTCCTTTTCCTTCATTTCCGTCAGCCGTTTCCCCCTAAGCAGGATCTCCCCGGCGCTGACTCTATCTATGGTAGCGATTACATTGAGCAAAGTACTCTTTCCGGAGCCTGAGGGCCCCATCACTGCCGTAAACTCCCCCTTTTCCACAGAGAGGGAGATTCCGTCCAGCGCCTTCGCCACCACGCTGCCGCCCCCATAATATTTCGTTACATTCCTGACCTCCAATACCTTTTCCATCTTGACCTCCCGGTTCCGTTCCTATTCCGATTCCGCCTCTGCAATATGGCTGCCTTTTTTCCGCATCCTCATGAACATCATAGCATGTCCCCACCCTATTAGTTCTAACAGAAGACATTGCCCTTCCTTACGGTTTTGTAAGAATGCAGATGTAAAACAAGAAACTGATCGGGATATAACCTTCCGGGCAAAACGCAAAAAACTGCTTGTTGGGAAGGTCTCCTCTACCGCTCCGGTCGGTGCCGGCTGCGCGCCACCGCGCACAGCACCCCAAAACCCGGCTTCAGGCCAACTAGGCCCGAAATGTCAGCGTCGCTTTGCTCCTTATGTTGAGGCTACAAAAGTAACCGAAATTCATCATAATCCCTGCTATCTTATACCTATATGAAAAAGTTTTTATCCTTATCTGCCATTTCTGCTGATTCCTCAAGTTTCTTTTGCAAGATATCCGCTGTCAATCTGCCGTTCCAGTTCCTTTACCTTTTTAGAATGGTATTAAAATCACTTTGATAGTTCAGTGTTAAATCATTCATATGTTTTCTACGCTCCGATAGTCTATTTGGAAAATTATATCATGGAATTCGTCCAATATGAAGATGAATTTTTTCTATTCAGGAATGTTATGCCAGCTTAGTCTAAAGAAAAGGTCAGAGAAACGCAGGTGAACTCCCTCTGCACCGACCGAATCTCCAGATCAATCCCAAGTCTGGTACAAAGCTCCCTCACGATATACAGTCCCATGCCGGTGCCGCCCTCAGGCTTCATTTTGTAGTCATTTCCGGCTCCGCTGCTCCTTACGGCTTCCCAGCCCTTTCCGGCTCCGCTGCCGGTGAATCCTCGTTGCGTCACTCTGGGCAGCTCGTGGGCGGGGATTCCCGGACCGTTGTCCCAGACATGTATAGCTTTGTTTTTGGCCGTTATCCGCACCTTGCAGCCCGGACAGTATTTAGCACAATTGATCAGCAGCTGCTTCAGTATGAAGCAGAGAATTTTTCTGTCCGAGCCAATCACAAAATCCCCTTCCGTATCTATGGAAATCCCGGCGGCTATCAGCAGCTCCAGCTGGCTCTTCACCGCCTCCTCCACAACTTCTGCCACGGAAAATTCCTTGATTTTCACATCATTCTGAGCTGTGCGCAGCCTTGCATAATACAGTATGCTCTCCGTCAGATTGTCCGCCCGCTTCAGTTCCCTGCGCAGCTTATCGGCATCCCCGCCATTGGACAGAATCAGCGAACATGCTGTAAGCGGCGTCTTGATCTCATGGATCCAGCTCTCCACATAATCACAATACTCTTCCTTTTCCTGAAGCGCCTGCTCCGCTATGCCCACCGCAGATCTCGACATCTCCTGCATAATGAGGAAATACCGCTTTTCAACTCCGTCCATAGGCTTGGGCAGCACCTCTCCCAACAAGTATTTTTCCGGCAGCTCCTCCAGCAGCTTCTCCAGCGCACGGATTTTCCTGCCCTCAATCAGGCCGCCTGCCAAAAGCCACGCCGACACCAGCCACAAGTACGCGGCGGCACACACACCTACAAGCCCAATCCCGGCTCCCGCCATCAATATGATGCCTGCAAACAGAACGCCTCCTATGCCCAGGAAGCACAGCGTCACCGCCTTGGAGGCCAGATACTCCCGGGCGCTCATAGCCGATACCCCACGCCCCGGACAGTGCGGATATACTCGCCTGCCCCTATTTTCTTCAGCTTCTCCCGCAGTCGGTTGACATTCACATTACAAGTTGTTCTGCCACAAGTCCTCCACCAGCTCTTGTCTGGTGCAGAGTTCCTTTTTCATAAGACACGCCAGAATCCGCGCCTCGTTCTTCGTCAGATCCGCAGCTTGTCCCCGATACCCAACAGTCAGCTCCGACATGTTCAGGGTCAGTTCCCCCGCCGTCATCATCGGATTGTTCTTCCGCTTTAAAAGCCTCGCCATCCGGGCCAGCAGCACAGCTGAATTGTAAGGCTTGCGGATATAATCATCCGCCCCCACCCCGAAGCCTATGATTTCATCCCAGGCAGAGTCTCTGGCCGTAAGAAAAATAACCGGCACGTCCGAGTTCATCCGCAGCCTGCGGCACAGCTCATATCCGCTTGTCCCCGGCAGATTCACGTCCAGCAGCGCCAGATCGCAGGGAGGCTCAGTGACTGTCATATAACCATTCGCCTGAAGCAGGATCACAAGCTCCTGCCTGACGCTTTCATCGTCCTCTATCACAAGAATTCTTTCCATCACACCTCCTACAATGCCGGCAGGCTGGTGCACAAAATTTAGTATTACATTGCAACATTATTTATCATGCGGTAAAACAGCCATATCAAATAATTCATTTTTGTCTTGCACAGATAACCCAATAATAAACCCTTTATCTACAACATGTAATTTCAGATTTGACTCATCATAATCAATTATTATAGGTTGAATAGCCTTACTCCATTGTAAAGAAACTAATTTTCTGTCGCCAAAATGTTGCTACGCCTCTATTATAGCAAATCCCGGCAATTTGACAATGAACTTTTGAAATCTGCCTTGCAGACAGCACAAAAATTCTAATTCACCTCATAGATTTCGGATTTATCACGACTCATATTCTTCTGATATGCTTTCATGTCAATCGCCTCCCTTCGATAACAACGTACTACAACTTATTTTAATGTATCAATTTGATCATACCACTTCCATTCTCCATTCACTATAAAATATAGTCCATGATTTGCATTTTTGTATAGAATACCACAATCACACATATTACTATTAAATTTCTTCCGCGTTGGCCTCGGCTTTGCATATATTGAAAAAACGGGAAAAAACCGGCACACAAAATAAGGTTTTCATTTTCGGATGATTGATGTATACTAACAAGCATCAGCAGGTTTCAGAGCCCATAAACATCCCAAGTTCAGAACACCTACGAACAAAAGCTGCCGAAAGAACAAGGAGGATCAACATGAACGTCTATGAGAAATGTCCCACCTATGAAAACCACCGTTTTTTGCTGCGTTTTACCGAGATGGAGGACAGCGAAGACTTGCTGGAGGTGTATGCCGACAAAAACGCCCTGCCCTTTTTCAACAGCGACAACTGCGACGGTGATAACTTTTACTATCCCTCAATAGAGAGGATGCGGGAAGCCAACCGTTTCTGGCGGACCTCGTATGAAAACAAGTGGTTCGTTAGATGGAGCATCATAGACAAAGCCGCCGCAAAGGCCGTGGGAACGGTGGAGCTATGCCTCCGGGTCTCCGATGATGCTTTTGACGGGGCCGGAGTCCTGCGAATTGATGTCAGAAGCGATTATGAGCAGGAAGAATCGCTGACTTGCATCGGTTCCTTGATTGTCCCTAACGCCTTCGGCCTATTCAACTGCACAAAACTTATCACCAAAGCCCCCATCTATGCGGTGGAAAGAATCAAAGCCATACAAAAACTGGGATTCCGGAAATCCCCCCATCTATTGATAGGAAAGGACGGCTATCCCTACAGCGGTTACTGGATTGCGGAACACAAATAGCCTCTTTTGTTTCCCGCGCCCGCCCTGACTCCCCCGATATCAGCATATCCCCGCCGCGCTCAGGCATAAGCCCTGCCTTTGGTATCGCCCTTTAAATCCAATAGGCTTTGCAGTTTTGGAAAAGATTTTCGTGCCCTATCTGTTATACTGAGAAAGGGTGGTGACACAAAATGTCTCCTGACGATATACTGAACTATATTGAAAACAATCTGAAAGAAGACTTTACGCTGGAAGATCTGAGTCAAAAATACCATTATTCCATCAGGCAGCTCTATTATGATTTCCATAATATAATGGGCATGCCCATCATGGCGTATGTCAGAAAAAGAAGGCTCTACAGCGCCGCCATGGAGATCGCTCTGGGCCGGAAAATGTATGACGCCGCTATGGATTATGGTTTTGATACTCAGGCCGGCTTTTACAAGGCATTCCTTCAATGCATCGGATGCACACCCAGCGAATACCGCCGTCACCATCAGCTTCGACAGCACAAAAAAATACAAGCAAAACTGTTGGCAGTAAGGGAGGGTAAAAAAGACATGAATGAAATCAACATCAGAAAAATGAAGCTTGAAGATGCCAAGAGCCTTTGGGAAAACATCTTTTCGGCCAATACACCGGAAGAAGTGCGGCTGCGGGTTCATAACTCTGTAGAAAAAATGGAGGCCGGAGATTATATCGCGTTGGTAGCCGCAGCAGAAGACCAGATAGTGGGCACTATTATTGCGGAAAAATCACAGTACATCCTCCACTCCCACAAGTGCGAGCTGTCAGACGTGATTGTAAACCCCGCCTTCCAAAAGCGGGGTTTAGGGAAACGGCTTTGCCATGAGGCCTTCGCCCATGCCAAACAAATGGGAGCGGATTATGTGACCACCTCCTGCCGCGGCGATGGATCCGAGCATTTTTACAAAGCCATCGGAATGGAACAGTGCGGCAGAATACCGGACGGCATCCGGGAACTCTGGGGCGAAGAAAGGGTTTATGACGAATTTTTCTTTTACAAAAAGCTATAAAAAGGGATGCCGCCACCCGGAAACGGACATTCGGTATCCGGAACGGTAATGCGCACAGCCTGCGCATACCTTCCATGATACCGCTATTCTAGGCCGGCTGCTGCCTTCTGCCCCATTTCCCGCAGCGCCGGCAATGTCTTCCCGGCCAAAGAGCCGCCGACCCGGATATGTATCTCTGTCCCCGTCTCCCATCACCCATGCTGATGCATGTACTTTTCCTTTGTGGCAAGCCCCCCGCGGATATGGCGCTCGGACTTGTTCAGATCCAGAACCTTTCTGGCCTCCAACGCCAGAGTAGGATTCACCTGCATCAGGCGCTCGGTTACATCTTTATGCACCGTACTCTTGCTTACCCCATAGGCCTTTGCCGTCTGCCGTACTGTGGCATTGTTATCGATGATATAATTGGCGATGCCGATGGCGCGCTCTTCGATATAATCCTTCAAAGGAATACCCCTTTAAGATACCTTTTTTCCATTGTATGAAGGATTTCCGGAGGGTATGACTGAATCTGTTAAACCATTCCATGACATTCACCCAAAAAACTTGTGGAGCTCTTCTCCGACAGATATTTCACCAACTCCTCCGCCAGACCGCGCATCCTCATATATTGGAGAATTTTCAAGCAACTTCGCATATATCATATTTTTCATTTATATTTCTCCATTAATGTCTCCACATTCTCATTCATCGGTAAATACATGAAAAAATCCTGTAAAACAGACGCGCTTCCATGGGTAAGAATATTCAGCCTTGATTCATAATTCATCATATCCTGAAGAAGGGCCTTTCCTATAAAACATGTTTCCGTTTCTCCATATTGGTACTCTGTGATTCTGGCTTTCACTTTACATATATCGTTCAGCACGGTTTTATCATAATCCACAGGAACGCTTATTATAAAACTTTGCCACGGCTCCAACATTTCTATGTTCGAGTCATCAAACGCCTTTTTCAGTGCCATAGGAACCAATCTGCGGAAATCCGCAGGTGTGCCCATTACACTGTCATAATCTGCTTCCAAAAATGTTATTTTAACATCAATCACTTCATGTCCCTGCGCCCCCTCATTCAATGCAATCCTTATCCCATCCATAACCGCATTCTGAAAGGGCTTCTCAAGATATCCGTAGGAAACCAGATTTTCGTATTGAAAGCCGCTTCCCAATGGCAGCGGCTCAACCTGAAACACCACCCCCGCATTATAAGGATTCTTCCGATCCCCGATTCTTATGGAACAATACCCCTCTTTCGTTGGATGTTCCTTGTAAATATTTGTTAAAGGTCCAAACGATATGTCTAACCCAAATCTGTTCTTTAATATTTCTCCGATAATCTCCATCTGCAAAGGTCCGTACAAAGAAACGATAATATCATCTGTCATCGAACTGATTTCAAATTTCAGCTGCGGGTCTTCCTGAGATAAGGTATTCAATGCATTCAATAATCGGTACCTTTCATTATTGTCTTTGGCCACAATATTGGCATGGAATAATGGCTCCTTTAGCTTCGCCTTACTGACATCCCCATTATCCCCGCCAATGACCGTGCCGACTTTCAACAACTCTTCATCATAAATAATTCCCACATCCCCACATGCAATGCTTCTGGCAGAAATGATTTTTCCATTTTCAAAATAAGCCAAATTGCGTACCAGCATTTTCTGGGATTCATCATTCGTGATAGACACATTTTGTCTGACTGTAACAGCTCCGCTGAAAACCCTGAAAAAAACACGTTTTTGTCCTTTCTGGTCAAAATCCACTTTAAAGACATACGCTGACAACATATCCATTCGGGGCTTAACATCTGCCATGATTTTTGTCAGCATGTTCATCAGGCTGGTAATTCCCTGATTTTTTAATGCGACTCCGCCCATCACAGGATACAATTTCCCCTTTTGAATAAGATGGATAAATTCTGTTTTATCTGTCAAATCCTCTTAGAACCCTGATACGTCAAGGCTTTTCCCTGATTAAATGTTCAAACCTTATGTAGTTTCCCTTGTTTTTGCCCTTATGGGCTGAAACAAGGGAAACTTTTTCACTCCCCGCAGACTACCTTATCCAGCAGTCGGGCGGAGGTACGCTTGGCCTCCCTTGTGGCGTGGGCGTAAATGTTCATCGTGGTACTGACATCGGCGTGGCCCAGCAGCTCCTGCACGTCCTTGGGAGCCGCCCCGTTGGACAGGAGGTTGCTGGTGAACGTGTGCCTAAGCATATGGAAATGAAAATCCTCCAGCCCCGGCACTTTCTTCTTCGCCTGACGGCACATGATACCCACCGTCCCCGGCGTTTCAATGGCCCCGTCAGGACGGAGACAGACAAAGGACAGCTCCCTATACCCCTCCGGCACGCCTGCCGTCCTGGGCAGGGTGTAGACCTCATAATAGGCCCGGTCTTTCTCCCTGACCTCGGTGCAGTAGTTCAGGCTGTAAAGCTCCCCATAGCGCAGGCGGTTCCCGATCTGCTCCTTTTTGGCCCTTTGCAGGATCGCCGCCAGCGTGTCGCAGAAGTCCACAGTACGGACTTTCTTCCGCTTGGTGGCCCCAATCTCCGTCTTGTGCCTCGCCCCGTTGTAGCGGATGCTGCGCCGCACGGTGAGATACTGCTCGTCCAGGTTGACATCCTGCCAGGTGAGGGCGCAGACCTCGCCAATGCGAAGCCCGGTGTAGTAGGCAATCTGAATGGGCAGCAGGGCCGGGTTGTCTTTCCTTTTCAGAAAGTCCTCCAGCGCCCGGAACTGTTCATGGGTGAGGGTGGGCACCGCCGGGCCGTCCCCGTCCTCCTGGGAGAACAGCTCGTATTCCTCTTTCTTCCCCCGCCAGACCACATACTGCATGGGGTTGAAGCTGATGAGCCGCTTGGGGAACACCGCAAAGCGGAACGCCCCTTGCAGGACTGCCGAATACTGCCGTAAGTACCCTTTACTCAGCGCCTTTGCCGCTGTCCCGTCCGGGTTTGTCCCGCCGAAGCTGAGCAGGTCGATGTAGGCTTGCAGATGGTCGGGGGTGACGCTTTTCAGCTTGCGATTTCCGATGGGGTGCTGCTTGATACGGTTGACCGTCCCCTGATAGGCCATCACGGTGCCGTTGCTGAGATTTCCGGGCTTCAATTCTTCCTCCACCCATAGATCCAACAGTTGGCCCACAGTGGTGTTCTCGGATTTTGCCACGAATTTCTTTGCCTCGTAGTCCTCCATCGCCTTACGAAGCAGGGCCTCCGTTTCGGATTTACTCTCCGTCCCGGCGAACTCCCGCTGTACCTGCCGCCCGCTCTCGTCCTCAATATAGAAACGATAGTACCACTTTTTGCCCTTTTTGCGTACAGAACCTTTTGCCATAGATGAAATGCTCCTTTCTATCCGTGGCAATCGGGCCTGTGACGTATGATGTGCGTTCCATCATTTCTGCCGGGTTTTCCCGGCATATTATGTTGTCAAGGTGCCACGGAATCATTGGCGGCGTTCAGCCGCACCTGGGCGTCATGCAGGATGTTATACAGATAGACTGTATCGACTCTGGTACGCCCTTTGTCGAAGATATGTAACAGCCCGTCCAAGAACCGCTTCATATCCTCGATAGGAGCATCCATCTCCCGGCGATAGACCGGCACGATGATGTCATCAACGTGGATGGTGTACTGCTGGATGGATTTTTTGAGGGCTTCATCCCCGGCCAGCCGGTCGATCTCGTCCAGCGTCCGGCCATAGTGCTGGGCGGTGATGGAGAACAGGTCAATCAGCAGGCAAAGCGTGGACGTGAGGAACCGCTGCTGGACTTCCGGCTGTACTGTCCTGCTTACAGCGTCCAAGAAGCTGTTCAGATGGTCTAAAACCTCTCCCTCGCAGATGGTTCGGCCATCCACGTCTTTGACTTCTTTTTCCTCGGACAGACCCGTGAGCCATTCCGGGGTGGTTTGCAGAGCGTCCGCCAAGCCATTGATAATCATGCTGCGGTTGGGATTGACCCCGTCCGTTTCATACCGCTGGATGGTGGACTTGTTGACCCCCACCCGCCGTCCAAGCTCCGGCATGGAGATACCGATCTCGTTCCTACGCTCTTTGATACGTTTGCCGACCTCTTTTGGAGTGAGCATTTCTGCGTTATCCAAGAAGTTCACCTCCTATCGAGTGTGAGTATAACATAGCCAGATTTGAATTGCAACCCTATTTTTCATATATTTTCAGAAGCATTTTTTGAAACGCCTTAAAACGAGTTGACAAACAGCGGCGTTTTAAATATAATAACGGCGTCGTAGTTGCGAAATAAGTGCAACAGAAAGGAGCGTGCAGAATGAGCGCAGTTAAAATGGGGCTGACCATCGAGGAAGCCGCCGAATGTACGGGCATTGGGCGCAACACCATGCGGAAGCTGGTGGACTGGGGCAAGCTGCCGGTGCTGAAGGTGGGCCGGAAAGCCATCATCCGGCGGGACACGCTGGAACGGTTTATGGCTGCCAACCAGGGGCGAAACCTGCTCCGGGAGGGTGACGTCCGCCGGGTCGAGTGACCTTCCCTCAAAAATTCACCGGCTGAAAAGAGCAACCGGGGCGGTGGGGACGCACCTGCAAAATATATCGGGGCAGAAGTGGTACAGTCTTAACAAGCAACGTATTGTGGGGCCACAATACCGCTTGACAGGGGTTCCACCCCTATGACCCCGGAGAAAGGAGAAGCTATGCGAAGCAGAACAAACCGAATCAACGTCTGGCTGTCCGATGAGGAACTGGCTGACCTCAACGAAAAGGTCAGCAGGGTAAGAGGTTCCCGTGAGCGGTTTATCCGTCAGTGTATCAGCGGCGCTGCCATTAGAGAGGCCCCCTCCGTTGACGTACCGAAGCTGATCTACGAAGTCCGCAGAGTTGGAGCCAGCCTGAACCGAATCCTCATCATTGCCAACGCCAGGGGGTTGCTGGAAGTGCCTGAACTCCGCAGGGCGTTAGAGCGGAACCGGGAACTGGAAGTACGTATCGTGGACGCTTACACGAAAGACTGACGGCAAAAAGCACCGCACAGCTATACGGCCATGCGGTGCGTACATAGAATATCATTCCACATACCCTTTACTCGCTGTTCTCCCGTGACATTGCCTCAAGTTCATCTGGTGATGTGACCATCCCCCGACGCATCCACTCGTCCACCAGACCATACAATCCCCCGGCAAACCAACTCAAAGGGTATGCCTCCTGCTCTAATTTACTGTCCAACTCCATCGCTCCCCGGATCGCCTCCAACAGATAGTGGCTCATACCACAATGATGAAGCAATAGATAGAAATTCCTATGACCATAAAAATGCCGCAGCAAGCTCGGCTCCAATTCTTCCGGCTTTCCAATGGCCTCAAACTCCCTGCCCCACTCTTTCAGAAGCCTTGACAAGTGATGGTGTACCACCGCCTCCTTGCTGTCAAAATGGCGGTAAAAAGAGGCCCGGCCTACCTCCGCCCTACGGACAATATCACTGACCGTAATTTTCTCAAAGGGCTTCTCGCCCATCAACTCCAACAGCCCGTCCGTGATTTTCTCCACCGCATAGCCCGTTTCCATGATACAAAATCCCCTTGTTTGTCTCATTTTTGCAGCAGGTATTGACATTGCAAGCCCTTGTGATACACTTGTCATGCCTATGATACATAAATCTTGTGCGGTTGTCAATGAGGACTGTGTTATGAAGAAAGGCACCATCATAAGGCTGACAATTTTAGCGGTGTTCATTTTAGCTGGTTTTAGCTGGGATATTGTTTGAATATTTCAGATAAGAATTTCTGATTTGGAGGTATGTCAAGATGGAGAAAAACACACATTTTCATAAGGGTATAAAAATTTTGGCAATCATCGGTTCCGCTTTTTTAATCCTGATAATCGGCATATTCATTTTTCTAAAACTCACCTTTTTGAAAACCTTCCCAACATTCCGTGGAGAAGTGGAAATCGGGAAGTGGTATGATGTACCTGTAAAATCTGCGAAGTCTTCTGATGGCAGCGAATGGCACGGTATTTTCCGAAAGGGTAGCGAGAACAAGGTGATCGTATACTTCTTTGGTGGTGGGGTAAGCATTGCCGGAGAAACCTCAGAAGCTGGCAAAAACTTTTTTGCGACCACGGTGTTCGGACAGGATTTTGTGGCGCAGGGTGGTATTGGCAGTACAGTTGATGAAAACCCGTTCAAGGATTGGACGTTTATCGTTGTTCCCTATGCGTCTGGTGACTTTCATACTGGAACGGGTGAATACCATTACACCCAAGACGGGAAAGACAAGACAGTTTATCACAACGGTTATAACAATTACTCTGCGTTCATAGATGAAATCAAGGCATATGTAGGGGAGCCTGACACCTTACTTGTAACTGGTTTTTCGGCAGGTGGATTTGCAACATCCTTGCTTGCGGATGATGTGATTGGACGCTTTCCGACAGCAAAAAATGTCACAGTATGTGTTGATAGCTCGCTTCTCCTGTATGATGGTTGGCATGATACCGCTGTGAATTTGTGGCAGGCCCCAAAAGAAATTTCCAACAGGTTGACTTCTAACAACATTGTGCTTGACAGCTTGATCGCACTTCATGAAAAACATGGGGACAACGTAAAAATCCTGTTTGACTGCTCCTACCGTGATGATACTTTGCTTCAATATCAATCTTATATCAATACCGGGGTAATGGACAAAACAAAAGAACTTGGCGATCAATTTCAAAACAATTTGAGAGAAATGGTCATTGGATTGCAGACCAACATTCCCAATGTCGGTATTTACATTTGGAATCTTAACGAAGATCCAACGACGCATAATACCCAGCACACAATTATTTCAAGCAACTTCCTGGACAAACTGGAGAATGGAAAAAGTGTGTGCGACTGGCTCTATGATGCCGTGAATGGCAATGTGCAGTCTATTGGACTTGGATTGATAAATTCATGAGACAGTCAGCATCATGATCTATGTTGTCACAAGAGCTATCAACTTCTTAACACGTAATGGCGGCAGGGACGTATCCCTGCCGCCATTTTGTCAAGCGTATATGATCTCTTTGTCAACAAGTTCCCTCGCACACGCTTGGATGTTGTTCATCTTGCCGACCCAGGCCATTTGGTCGGTAGATTTCAGCGCCTCGGTGATACCCTGGGCCTGGGCCATCTGCTGGACGATTAGGTTCATCATTTCCTGTGCCTGCTGGTCAATGTCTACAAGGTAGCCGTCCAGCTTGCCGCTCAACAGCAAGGCGTTATACCGGGCTGGACGGTGTTCTTTGAGATACTGCTTGTGCCGCTGACCCCACACGCCAACCGGCTGTTCTTTTTCAGTGGGAGCGGTCAGGCAGGGGAAATAGTAGTCACCAATCAGTTCATACCAAAGACCGTTGTTCTTGTCAAAAATGTACTTGTCCATAGTGAAATCCTCCGCCATAATATATTCGCACATACGTCATAGTTCTCCGATTGCCACACGTTGTCATATCCTGTTGCGAGATTTTCTTGCCCTTGCTTTTGCCCTTATGGGCAGTCAGGACAAGGGTAAACTTGTGTGAAACCGAATAAAGGGATAAGGTGAACACACTGTGAAAAATCCTTTGTTTTGTTTCAAGGCTTTTGGAGGATTTTATAGAAAACCTACGGTGAGCGATAATCGCTCATAAAATCGTAGTATTCAAATTCCGATTCATACTCTTTTGTCGTTATTTCCTGAGACTCATCAAATTTTTTTAGCAATGTTTCTGATGAAAGCAATAATTTCATCTGAAGTTCTTCATCCTCCAAAGGGATATCCTCTATTTCTACCTGCTTCCCGCCTACCCCGTGATACCTTTGACATTCCAGAATTTCGTCCGTCAGCTTCGTTCTTATGGTTTTGATCAGATCTTCATAATTTACCCCCATCCTATCCAGTTTGTTGATAAAAATAACCGTCGGGATATTCAGTTCCGAAAGCTTCCTGAAAAATAATCTTGTCTGCGGCTGAACCCCTTCTCTGGCAGCAATCACCAGCACAACAACATCAAGTACATGTAATACGCTTTCAACTTCGGACAAAAAATCAAAATGCCCAGGGGTATCGATCAAATTAATCTTCAAATGATTCCATTCAAACGAAATAACCGATGACTTAATTGTCATTCCCCGCTTTTTCTCTAAGTCCATTGAATCCGTAACAGTTGTTCCATCATCTACATTCCCCATTTTCCGGATACATCCGGCCTGAAACAGCATGCCCTCAGTCAGCGTCGTTTTGCCCGCGTCCACATGCGCAAGAATTCCCAAATTAATTACATTCATGCTCTTTACCTGCCTTACGCTCTACAAGAATCCAAACAATAAATTCTGGAATCTTTCGGGATCCATTCCAGCCGATGGGTTACAAACAAAATACAGCAGTTAAGCTTGCACAGCTCTTGTATGGCCTGCTCGATTTCGAGGATAGCCGCGTTGTCGAGAGATGCATAAACTTCGTCCAATAAAATAATAGGTGTCGGCTTATAAAACGCCCGTGCAAGGGCAATTCTGCCTTTCTCGCCTCCTGATAGATTTTTTGAGTTATCCTGAATGATGTAGTTGCTTTCACCCGGCAGTTTCTCCACAAAGTTACGGCTATAGGATTTTTCAAGTGCATATTTGATTTTGCCAAGATCCATATCCGATTCTTCGCAGAGGGCAATATTCTCAGCGATTGACCCGGGGAATAAAAACGGCGTCTGTGACACATATGTAACCAGCGGTGAATCAATGACATTAAAACGCATTCCCGTGCTTGTTTCCAGATATATCCGGCCGCTTTGCATGGGTACAATCCCCTGAATCAGTTTCAACAATGTGCTTTTTCCCGCCCCGCTGACGCCTGTTATATAAACTATCTGGCCGGATGAAAAATCTGCGCTCAGACGCTTCAGTACAGGATGGCCTTCCTCGTAGGCGAATCTCACATCTTCGATTTTTAAGCGAAAAGGAATGTCCGTTAAGTTTATCTGCTCCTGATTGCGGTTTACGTTTTCTGTTATTTTCAATAATCCAAAAACTTTCACACAGCCCACGGAGAACCGTCTTTTCATGTGGATAAAATTGCTTACAAATTTATAAGGATTGACGAAAAAATCATATAACGAAATCAGCGACACGTAGGCTCCCAGCAAAATGACCTGATTGATATACAGCACTGCGCCGATTCCTATTACACTGAGTATGACAGCCAACTCTATCAAATTGCCGAACGTATCCATGCAGACTTGGATGCTGTTTGCGGGAACAACAATATTTTTGTACTGTTCAAGCTCATGGTCAAAGCTTTTCTTGATTTTATCTTGATTGGCAGTCAGGCGGAAGAATAATAAACCTTCCAAAAATTGCAGTATATTGGAAAATATTTTGTTTGCGGCAGCATTTCTCTTCTCAGCCATTTCCACAACCGGTCTCATGATCCACCGATCGGCAAATATCTTTACAAATCCAAAACCCACCAATATAAGTGTCAGCTGCCATGAAATCATCAGACCTGCTATATACCCTCCCAGTATTTTGCCAAAACCGCCGATAAAGTTCATGGTGCCCATAAAAATATTTTTGATATCAGCCACATTATTATTATACCGGTATAATATATCGTCCTTTTCAAAAGCCTTTATGTCTTTGTAATTACCGGATAATATATTCCTGATGATGCTGCTTCTGATATCGCTTTCCAATTGAATCATCTTATAATCCACTAATATGCCGCTTACATTTACCACTACAACAGAAAAAATAATGGATGCGGCAAATACGATAATACCAGTAACGAAAATAGAGTAATCCTTATTTACGCAGCCTGCAGTGATCCAGTTCACTCCCCATGCAACACCTTGGGTCATGACAAACCCTCTCACTATTTCGATGAAAGATGCTGCAAAAAGGAAGGAAGCGCAGCGATATTTTTTGATGCAGCCAAAATATTCTTTATAAAAGCAAGATATCATTGTTTCGTACCTCATGTGTTATATTTTTTCAAGTTTTTGGTAGTGTATACTGTGTCTCACCACATTGTATTCTCCGCTTGATACGATTCTGCCGTTCTCCATTATGATTATGGAATCAAATCTACTCAAAACAGCTTCATAGACCGTGTGCATAATTACAACCATTCCACACTTTTTCTGCTCACTTATGTTGTCGATTATTTTTAACATAGTATCCGGATCCACTGCCGAGAAGCTCTCATCAAGCAAAAGCATAGGACGCTCTTTTATCAAAGCCATAAGAAGGCAAATCCGTTGTCTCTGTCCGGTGGAAATATTCTGTCCGCCATCCTCCATCATGGTCTGGTAGGAATCTGCGAAACCTTGTATATCTTTATCAATCTCTGCCATGGCTGCATAATAGCGCATTTTTGAGCCATCCAACTCTGCGTCGATCATATTTAATACATTTTCTTCAATGGTTTCATTCAGAAATCGTTCCTCCTGAGGTAAATAAGAAAAGAGTTCCTTTAGAATTTTCAGGTCCAGATCTCTGGCCTCTATATTATTGATAGAAATTATACCCTCATATTTGTCGTCATACCCCATCAGAAGCTTCAATAATGTACTTTTGCCGCTACCGCTTTCACCAATGACAGCAATTTTTTGTCCTATGCCAAATTTCATGGTGATATTTTCCAGTACCGGCACCGGGATGCCAGATTCTCTATTCTGATAGGAATAATTCAAATGCTCAAAAGCGATTTGACAATCATCGGAGGGGAGAAACGCGGTTTTGTCGGTTACATCCTGCAGGTCGGCAATATCGTTATAAAAGTCGATGCTGACACCTGCCTTATAAAAAGCAGGGGATATATTGGCAAGGGCCTGAATCATAATAATCAACGGATCCAATAGAACGAAAAGACTGATGATAATCCCAAATTCAAACATGCCGCCAAAAGCAAGGAATCCGCCCACTATATAGAACAACATGTAAATGCATTGATAGCCCGCAATATTAGCCAGCCAGAAAATCCTGTTATAAAAAGCTTCTTTCCTTTTATGTTTCGTAAACCTACATTCATATTTATCATATTTCGCAATAAAAAACGGTTCCGCCAAATAAGCCCGGATATTATCTGAATAATCGACGATATTCTTTGCAAGCTCATTACGGTCAATCAGGGCGTTCTGTCCCTCTTTATATTCGTTTCTGCTTTTTACCCCAAATCGTTTGGTGAGCATGACAATAAACGGCGTTAAGAATAAGAAAGAAAGCAAGAACACGTTATTGATGCCGATGTATATGATAATAAATGACAGCATGAGAACATCTGAAAAAATATCTATCAATGTCACTACGTTAAATGTCACGATCCGGCTTATCTCCGCATCAAATCTCGTCAATATATCTGATGTGGAGAATTGATACAGTTCAGATATTTTTGCCGTGCTTAACTTATCAAAATATTTCTTTTTGACATGCGCCTCCAAAGCAGCCTGCTCTTTATTGCGGAGCATATCAAAAATATATTTTACAAGCAGCTGCAATATTGCAAATAGGATAAAAAGACCGATATAAAGATACACTTCCTGAAATTGCCTATTTATGAGACAGTTCATCATTTCTTTAATATAATTGATATAGAAAATATAGAAGATACCTCTTGCAAAGCTAAGGAAACATAATCCTATAAAGCTTTTTTTCTTCATGTCTGTAATATTAAAAATAGAACAGATAATTTTCATATAAACCATACCCTTTCCGGTACTCCACGCCCAGCCATTCCTATATTTTTTGTTCTCGATTTCCTGAAAATGGGTGCAAAAATGCCGCAGAAAGTATCCTTAATCTGTGGGTACTTCCTGCGGCTGATAATGGGCATAAAAATAACACACCTCTTGAGTGTGCTACAACCGAAAGGCATAGTATTCACGAAAGGTTACCTGAAAACGGCACAACAATAAAGAGCTCTTATACCTCAATAATTGTCTGCACCAAATATGCAGTTTTAAGACGCAATTACCTCATATAAATTAGTCATATTTTTTCTCTCCTTTCACAATCTGTTGAAACAGATTGATTCTATCTGAGTGTAGCACATTCAGTGATAATGTTCAATAGGCAAACTTGCGTTTGCCTATTTTGAGGCCTTCGGAAGCTCTATACACATAAGCAGTCAGTCAAACCACAGCTGTCCCGGAACTGGGTTAGGAAAAGTCCATACTGTTTCCGTGTGAAGCAGTCACCCAGAAGCGCTTAGATGACTCAAAATTCTTCAGGACATTCGCCGGAATCACCCTGCTTTCCCAATCAAAACCCTTTTCCCGCAGAATGCAAAGCCATATTTTCTGATTCGCTCTGAAGGGATACCCTTTGCCTGCAATACGGCTTCGTACTGTTTCCTCTCAATCTGATTCAGCGCTTCCTGCACCGTATCAGCCAGTTCCTCCTCTTCCTCCGGATCCAGCACCTTGAACTCTATAATAATTGCATCTGTTCCGCAATTATTTACGGCGGCATCCAGAGGCGAGACATCAGGGCTTCCTTTCCCAAGCCTCGGCTCCAGCATCACATCATACCTGCCAAATCCGCTCTCCCGATTGGAGGTCAGCACATATCTATCTGACAGTTCCACCATCATCCCCAGTACAAAGCCGTGGTAGAACCGTTCCGGCTCCTGTTCTGAGGGATTCGTCCCCGTATCAAAATAGCTGAAAGTCTGAAGGGCAATCTTATTCATATAGGCGTTCATCCCCCTTAGATCGTCGGAAAGCATGGCCTGCAGAAAGGCGTTATTCACTCCCCGGCATCTCCTGAACCACCCCCCTATTATTCCTTCAAACATGGCACGGACTTCCCTATTCGTCAGCTGCAGTTCATATTCTGCCTTGCCCAGATCGGTATTGAATTCATGATGCACCGCCTTTAGATAACCGCTGGCAAGCAGCAAGCTCCACACCGCCTCATCCCCCTGATCCAGCTCGCTGAATACAATCTGTTCTTCCAGCTTGACGGCGAAGGTCTCCCCCTGCAGCAGCCTTTCCATGGTCATTTTAAGCTCACGGCTCCCCTCTTGTACCAGCTTTCCCACCAGACTGTTGGAGCTGGTGTTGACCCAGTAGAGATCTAACCTTCCCGTGTCCAGATAGTTAAGAATGGACCATGGATTATAGATATCGGCTTGGCTTCCGAATATGAACCCGTCATACCACCGCTTCACTTCTTCCCTGCGGTCAGACATGCCGAATTCATCCAATGCAGCAAACACCTCTTTTTCCGTGAATCCGAAACTGTCACTGTATTCCTCTGAAGTAGAAGCCACCACCTTTAGATTGTTTAAATCTGAGAACATGGATTCCCTGCTGACCCGAGTGATTCCCGTCATCACCGCCCGCTCCAAATAAGGATTGCTCTTAAAGGTGGCATTGAAGAGACTTCTGGTAAAAGCTACAAGCTCCTCCCAGTATCCGTTCATATATGCTTCCTGCATGGGAGTGTCATATTCGTCCAAAAGGATGATCACCTTCCTCCCATAGTAACGGGAGAGATAGAGGGACAGCTGGTTCAGCGCCAGTGTCGCGTCCGCATCATCCATATCAATATTCTTCCTGCAAAATGTCTCTTTTTCCTGATCAGTCAGGCACTCTTCCTCCAAAAGAAAGTGATGTTTGTTGAATTCATCCGTGAGGATTTGACAGATTTTTCTTCTGGCCATGGCATAATTTGTCTCCTTGATACTGGCGAAGCTGACCATGACCACCGGATATGCCCCCTGCAGTCTGCGGTACTTTTCCTCCTTCCAGATATCCAGCCCCTCAAACAAGTCGCTCCTGCCGGCATATTCCACTGAGAAAAACTTCTCCAGCATATTCATGTTCAAGGTCTTCCCGAAGCGCCTTGGGCGGGCAATCAGCGTCACCACGTCTTCCGACTCCCACCATTCCCGAATAAAGCCCGTCTTGTCCACATAGAAGCAGTTTTTTACCCGCAGACTCTCAAAATCCTGATTTCCGATGCTTACTGTCCGTGCCATCTCTATGCCTCTATTCCTTTCCGGCTCAATCTCTGATAGTGCCTTTCGTTTCAATCTACCGGCCTTCCAGCCAATGCTTTCTGTATAATCAGCGCCCAATTTCTTTCCTGCTCTCTCTTCAGGGCACTGGCTGAACACATTGCATGAAAGACTGCACAACAAAAACTGAACCGTAATCGAAATAAAACCCCAGAACCATTCCGCCATGGCAGCCACATGCCCTGCACAGCTATCGCATATGTTTTTTCAGCAGAGAAAGGATTTCCTCCAGATTGATCGGTTTTGCAGTATGCGCGTTCATTCCGCTGTCCAGACACCGCTTGACATCATCGGAAAATGCGTCTGCTGTCATGGCAATGATCGGAATGGACCGGGCATCAGGACGATCCAAGCCACGAATCTTCTCGGTAGCCTCATAGCCGTTCATAATGGGCATGCGGATATCCATCAGAATGGCGTCATAGAATCCCTCCTCGGAGTTCTGGAACTTCTCCAGACAGATCTGTCCGTTCTCCGCCCAATCCAATATCATTCCCGCATCGGACAGCAGCTCTTTAAGGATCTCCCAGTTCAGCTCATTGTCTTCAGCCGCCAGTATATGCCGCCCGGACAGATCCTTATCCGTATCCCGATCCGCACTACTCTGAGGCTCCGCCACGCCCATATATTTTTTGAGCCCATAGAACAAGGTCGACCTGAACAGAGGCTTTGAAATAAAGCCGTTGATGCCCGCCGCTTTTGCCTCCGGCTCAAGCTCGCTCCAGTCATATGCCGAAATCAATATAATCGGCATCTCGTCGCCTACAATTTTCCGAATCTGTCTGGCGGCCGAAAGCCCGTCCATACCGGGAAGCTTCCAGTCAAGAAGGACGATCTGATATCCGTCCCGCGCCTGATGATGCTTGTCGACCATTTCCACTGCCTTCTCCCCGCTCATGGTCCAATCCGCTTGAATTCCGATGGAATCCAAAGCCTCCACAGCCGTATGGCATAGGATCTCGTCATCGTCAACCACCAGCATCTTCCATGCAGGAAGAATCATATCCGTTTCCTTTGAGTCGGCCTTCTCCAAATCCAAGACCACATGGAATTCGGTTCCTTTGTTCACCTCGCTCTTCACGGCAATGGATCCGCCCATGGCGTCCACGATATACTTTGTGATGGTCATCCCCAGCCCCGCGCCCTCGGTCTTATGAACCCGCATGCTGTCCGCCCTTGTATAGGAATCGAAGATATGCTCCATAAAGCTCTCCTCCATCCCTATTCCGTTGTCCTTCACTGTGATATGCGTCCGGATATAGGCATCCCCTTTCTCCTCGGGGGCCGTCTCCTGAAACAAGGACAACTCTATGGTTCCTCCCTCATGGGTGTACTTGACTGCATTGGACAGCAGATTCAGCAGAATCTGATTCAGACGGACACTGTCGCAGCATACATCCTCTGCCACGATATTATCAATATGTACATTGAAATTCTGCCCTTTTCCCCTGACCTGAGACTGAACAATGCCGACGACCCCCTCTACCACTTCGCACAGTGATATCCTCTCTGCGGTCAGCGTCATCTTGCCGCTCTCGATCTTGGACATATCCAGAACGTCGTTGATCAGCCCCAGCAGGTGCTTACCTGACAAGGTGATCTTCCTGAGACAATTCTGCACCTGCTCTTTATCATCTATATGCGTCACCGCAATGGCCGTCATGCCCACGATGGCGTTCATGGGCGTGCGGATGTCGTGGCTCATATTCGAAAGGAACGAGCTCTTTGCCTTGGTTGCGGCCAAGGCCTCCTCCCGCGCCTTCTCCAGATCATCCAGCTGCTGGCAGGTCATTTTAAAATAAACAAAAAAAATGAACAACAGCACCAGAAAAATAACCAGACAGACTATCATCGTGGCAACCGTCCTATCGCTGTTGAGCCCTTCTACAGTCTGGTTCAGCGCGCCGAACGGAAGTATCGTCACAAGATACCATTCCGAGTAGGGAAGCGGGGTACAGTACACCTGCTGGCTGCTCCCGTCCAAGTTCAATACCCCCGAATAATTTTCTCTGTTCGCCATAGCTTCGGAAAGGTCATTTACGCACACTTCTATCTTCTTTGGATCATCCTGCGTATATCTGCCATATAGGCTGCTGAAATAATCCTCATATTCCCCGCTCAGGTCACTGACTATGAAACTGCCGTCACGACGGATAATGTGAGAAAATATCATGGCATCTTCTTCATCCGTTCCCAGCATGGAGCTGACATATTCAATGGGAACCCCCACCACCAGCGCCATACTTTTCTCGCCGTTTTCCATGGGATATTCCGCACTGACCCCGAATAAAACCACTTCGTTGCCCACTACATCGTTGCCCACTGCCACCTTCTTTTCATTGTTTCTCAGCGATTCGCAGAAGGGCTCCGGATCCGCAAGCCGAACCTGCTCTCCTTCCAGCATCTCCAGACGTCCGTCCTCCGTACAGAGCGCCAGATAATCGAAATTCCTGACCTTGATTCTGTAGATCAGCTCCTCATACAGCTCCTCTATGTCAAAAGAATCCGCCGAGACCACCTCCACAGCGGTTTGCGCCTGCTCCAGCTTCAGATTGATCAGCGTCCGGAAATGGGCTGAGATGTGATCGTCTATGCCTGCCATATATATATTGCCGACTTTGTTGATGGCCTCCTCGCTCACTCTGCTCATATAGCGTCCCAAGCACACAAATGCCCCTATGCTGACCAGCAGGAGAAGGAGAAAGCTCCCAAACAAGAAATGGGTCACGCGGTCTCCCCAACGGGCCTTCATTCTCGATTCGTGCCGTTGGGACATTTTTTCCTCTTTATTCAACATACATTTTCCTCTTTCTTATACAAAGACAGAATACAAACAGATAGCGGCTGACTGCCGTCAAGGCCGAAAGCCAAAAATTTCTGCGGCGCTGACATCAGTAAAATTATATCATATTTGCATAGCAAAAAAAAGCAGTTTTTTCATAGGGCTTTTTACATGGATCAGAGAAAGCTCACCTCCCGTTTCTGAACTCTCTGCTCTGCTCCAGCCTCTCCTGAAAGATTCTTTCCTCCCCCTCCTTTGTGGGAATGTAATACCGCTTATCCTTCAGCCCCTCCGGCAGGCAGGTCATCCGGGCAATCTTCTCCTTGGTGTCATGGGCGTAGACATAGCCCTCCCCATAATGAAGCTCCTCCATAAGGCTGGTGGGGGCATTGCGGATCACCAGCGGCACCGGCTCCGAAAGACTGTTCAGAGCATCCGCCTTGGCCGTTTCATAGGCCCTATACAGTGCATTGGAACGGGGGGCAAGGGTCAGATAGACCACTGCCTGCGTCAGGTTCAGATTGCATTCCGGCATACCGTTGAAATGGCAGGCCTGATAGGCGGCAACAGCGATCTGCAGCGCCTGACTGTCCGCAAGACCCACGTCCTCGCTGGCGAATCGGATCAGCCGTCTGGCGATAAAAAGGGGATCCTCTCCCGCTTCCAGCATTCTGGCCAGCCAGTAAACAGCTGCATCCGGGTCGGAATTGCGCATGGACTTGTGGAGGGCCGAGATCAAATTGTAATGCTCTTCCCCTTTCTTATCATACAGCAATGTCTTTTTTCCCAGACACTGCTCCAGAAGCTCCTCCGTCACGGTAACGGAACCGTCCGGGGATATTTTGCCGTTGAGGACCGCGGTCTCCAGCCCGTTCAATGCCCTTCGGGCGTCCCCGTTGGCGAAGGAGGCGATAACGCCCACGAGACGCTCCTCCATATGTACCGTCATGCCCCCAAATCCCCTCTTATCCCGCAGGGCACGGCACAGCAGCTTTGTCAGGTCTTCCCCATCCAGCTCCTTTAGCACGAAGACCCTGCAGCGGGACAGCAATGCGGCATTGATCTCAAAAGAAGGATTCTCTGTAGTGGCCCCGATGAGGGTAATGCTGCCCTTCTCCACATAGGGCAGGAAGGCGTCCTGCTGGGCCTTGTTGAAACGATGTATCTCATCCACGAACACCAATGTGCGCACACCGTAAATCCTGCTCTCCTCAGCCTGCTTCATGATGTCCTTGATCTCCTTGATGCCGCTGGTGACCGCGCTGAAATTCACGAAATTGGACTTGGTGCGGTTTGCGATGATCCGGGCCAAGGTGGTTTTCCCCACTCCGGGAGGCCCCCAGAAAATCATAGACGATACCATGTCTTTCTCCAACATCCGGCGCAGGATCATACCCTCTCCCAGCAGCTGGCTCTGTCCCACGTAATCCTCAAGGGTCTGCGGGCGCATTCTGTCCGCCAGCGGCACCAGCCCGGAAACCGCCCCCTGATCGCTCTGCATATCAAATAGAGAAAGCTGCTCCATATCCACGCCTCCCGTTTCCCATGTCATATTCCCCGATGGCCCAAGTGACTGCCCTCTGTATTTTAAGTATACCGAATTTCCACCGATTGCGCAATCAAATTTAAGCTGCTCCTTTTCGCGCCAGTCTGATATATATGGAGTGATGTTGAAGACAGCCAAAAGCTTATCACCCTCATGAACCACATGACTTATAATGTTTTACTCCAAACCGCCATATGAAATAACAAATAAGCAAAAACACAATAATTCCAAGAGGGCAAAATGCCAGATGCCAATTGCGGGTTTTGCCCAGCAGAAACTGCAAGGGATAATATTGAATCAATGTATATGGAATAACATAAGTACAGAACCTCAGAATCCCTTTCCCATAAATGTCTATGGGATACTTTCCATGGGATTTTGCCCCATATGTCAATACATTGATTAGCGCAGTATCTTGAATGGAAAAAAAGCAAAAACTCGCCTCCAGCATGAACAGTCCTACAAACAATAACATACCCCCTATGATCATGGCAGCCATTGTCCAGACAGTTATGATACTCCATGTGATCTGGCTATGCCTGATCCCCAGCACCAGTGTAACAATGGCAGTGAATAGCGGTCCAATTCTTCCTACTGCAAAACCATTTCCCATTATTTGGAGGATCAGACTGCATGGTCTGAGCATCATTCGGTCAAATCCGCCTCCCCTCACCATCCCTGAAAAAGATTTGAATCCACTGCCAAACAGCTCCGCAAATGTAAAGGACATTTGAATGACAGAAAAGCACAACAAAACATCCCCATAGGTGTAGCCTTTTATCTGTGTAAAACCGGAGAAAAGGAATTGAATTGCAACCAATTCACAAAATGCAATCATGAACCGCGCAATGACCATCAGCAGAAAAGACAACTTATATTCCATTACACTTTGCGTACAGACAGAGGCATACTTAAAATACAATTTTAAAATTTCTTTGATTTTCATGGCGTCAACCTCCTTGTATTATGATTCTTTTTCCCGCCCGTTTCCATAGAACAATTCCCAGAAGTAATCGCTTCAATATCCTGCATATCATGTGTTGTTAAGATCACTGTGGTTTTATGTTCTTCATTCAACTTTTTGATGAAGTCGCGGACAGCAATCTTAGATACTGCGTCTAATCCGATAGTCGGTTCATCCAGAAACAGCAGCTTGGGTTCATGCAGCAAAGACGCAGCAAGTTCACAGCGCATACGCTGTCCCAATGACAACTGCCTTGTGGGTGTTTTCAATATCTCCTCCAAATGTAAAAGCTGCGTCAGTTCATCCAATTTGTTACGATACTTCGGTTTAGGTATGGAATAAATTGTCTGCAGAAGTTCAAACGAATCTATGACCGGAATATCCCACCATAATTGGGAACGCTGACCAAAAACTACACCTATCTGTCGGACATACTCCTTCCTATCCTTCCATGGCACCTGCCCATTCACCAAGCATGTTCCGCTATCCGGCATCAATATTCCGCTTAAAATCTTGATTGTGGAGCTTTTGCCTGCTCCGTTCGGACCGATATAACCTACCATTTCACCATTATCTATGGAAAAACTGATATGGTTTATGGCATTAATTGTGCTGTACTCTCTTTTAAAAAGCGATTTTACCGCATTGCCGAGCCCGGACTCGCGTCTGGCTACCCTATATGTTTTGCAAATATCATTAAATTCTATCAAAATAAATCTCTCCTTTTCCTATAGAAAAAGTCAGGAGCAACCGATTATCCTAATCTCTTTCTGCAGGGATATTTTATTGGTATTTATCAGCTGATAAAAAAATTTTAGCAGGTAAAAGAAAAAAAGAGTAGACTTGTTATTCATTTTATGGTAAGCTATATAATTAGTAACGCCTAAAAACAGTAGTGCAAATGCATAACCTAAAATTTTTGCGGTTTCAAAGTCAGGTTCATCAACAATTCAGTACACATATTCCCCTTTAAAAATAATCATGAAGAGTATATCGACAAATGCCATTACCACTATAATTACTATTTGGGATAATATTTTAGCGTTTCCTAAATGAGCTCCACCCAAATCCAAAAACAAGGCTGTCAATACAAATGAGACAATCCACCCTATCAATGGCTTGTATGTTTTTGCATATTCATTTTCCTCCGCTTTTTGTTGATACTCATTGGCAGAAATCTTTCACCCGAAAGAGGTTCATTTCGGGCGGCTTTGGAATCAAACTGCAGATAATACAAATAGTGTGAAATAATCCCCAAAGCCATCTTGGCCCTCTTATGTTATACTTTGTCTACACAATGTAAACGGATGCCTGCTAGGGCGGGCAGGGAGGTGCCGCTTTGAAAATCGCAATGCTTATGGATAAAAATACCCGAGCTCAGGTTCTGGATCAAGAGACCATCCGGCGTTTCGCGACTCACGGAGAGCTTGCATGGAACGAAACGGAACAGAACGAGACGGAAAATGCCAAAAGGATCATCCGGGGAGCGGATGTGGCCGTCACCAGCTGGGGAAGCCCCCCCATGACCAAGGAGCTTCTGGACGAAGCGCCGGGCCTGAAGCTGGTTCTCCACGCTGCAGGCAGCGTAAAGCCCATTGTCACCGAAGAAATGTACCGGCGAGGCATCCGGATCATTTCCTCCGCCTATGTCCTAAGCTCCGGCGTCTCGGAAACCGCGCTGGGCCTGACCATAGCCAGCTGCAAAAACTTCTTTTCCCTGAATCAGGAAATCCGTCAAGGGGGATGGTCCCATACAGACATCACAGATTTGTACGGCATTACCGTCGGCATCGTGGGCTTCGGCATCGCCGGAAGCCATTTTGCAGAGCTGCTGGCCAATTTCAGCGTAAAGGTCATCTCCTATGACCTTTATGTCCCGGCCCCGCGCATGGAGGCTCTGGGGGTGGAGAAGGTGGAATTCGAGGAGCTTCTGCGGCGCAGCGATGTAGTAAGCCTGCACGCCCCCTCCATAGATGAAACCTACCACATGATAAACAGCAAGACGCTGCAAAAAATGAAGGACGGAGCAATCCTCATCAACACCGCCAGAGGCTCTCTGGTGGATCAGGAGGCATTGATCCACGCCTTGGAAAGCGGCAAGCTTAAAGCCGCTTGTCTTGACGTCACCGATCCGGAGCCTCCCGCGCCGGACAGCAGGCTCCGCACTCTGCCCAACTGCATTCTCACTCCCCATCTGGCCGGGCAGGCCGGGAACGGACTGCGCAAGATCGGGCTGCACTGCTGTCTGGAGCTGGAGCGCTTTCTCGCCGGAAAGCCCCTTCTCTACGGCGTGACAGAAGAGATGCTTGCCAGAATGGCATAGGATGCTTCCAGACAAGAGCCTATCTTTCCCCCTGCTGTATGGGAACCGAAGGATATCATGGCATAGGGATATAGGCCAGAGGATAAAAAGGAGACCCCATGAACACGATTCTTTCCCACGAATGTACTTGCCGCCCGGAACCTCTCATCAGTCCCTTCGGCTTCAAAGGCGGCACACTCACCGAGCTGTGGCAGGTAGTCTGCCGCCTTTGGGACAGCGAAGGACATCATGGCATAGGGCTGGGGGTACAAAGCGTTCTGTGGAGCGATTCCGCCGTCTTCGCCCGGCTGGGCCAAGAACAGGGCAACCAACTGATGCTGTCCATGACCCGGCACGCCCTCCTTTTGCTGGAAGGCCGTCCTCTTTCCCGCCCGGACCTCATGCTCCATGACCTGATTCCGGCCCTATGGGAATACGGCCGCCGGAAAAGCGGCCTCAAAAACCTGCGGCTGACCTTTGTGCTGAACGCACTGACCCCGGTGGATTGGGCGCTCTGGCAGCTGTATGCAAAAGCCTGCGGCTGTCTGCAGCTCACCCGGCTTGCCGCTCCCATCACCTCTGCCTTAAGCTGCCGTCAGCCTCTTCTGGGAGGCATTCCTCTGATCAGCTACGGCACTTCCCCGGAAGAAATTCTCCGGCTGGCCGGGGAAGGAGCATTTCTGTACAAGATAAAAATCGGTTCCGCCCCGGAGGGACCTCATCAGCTGGACGCCATGCTGGAGTGGGACTGCAGACGGCTGCTGGATATCCACAAGCTGGTATCCGGCAGGGCCACACCCCATACCCACTGCGGCCATCCCATGTATTATCTGGACGCCAACGGTCGCTATGACAGCCCGGAACGGGTGGAGCGTCTGCTGGACTTTGCTTCCCGGCAAGGCTTTCTGGACCGGATCCTGCTGCTGGAGGAACCCTTTGCGGAAGACAATCTCCAAAACGTAAGGCATCTCCCCATTCCCGTTGTGGGGGACGAAAGCGCTCACAGCGCCGATGATGCCAGACGGCTCATAGAAGAATACGGCTATTCGGCAATGGCCTTGAAGCCCGTGGCAAAAACCTTGTCCGTCACTCTGGAGGTGCTGGAGGTGGCCCGGCAGCGCCGCATCCCTTGCTTTTGTGCCGATCTCACCGTAAATCCCGCCATGACGGAATACAATAAGGCTCTGGCGGCAAGGCTCCCCCTGCTGCCCGGCCTAAAATGCGGCGTCATGGAAAGCAACGGCGCTCAAAACTATCTGGCCTGGGACAGAATGCTATCGGAAGATCCTGCCGCCGGAGAGTCCTGGGCCCTTCCCGCAAAGGGGCTTTATAGGCTGAACCACGACTTCTTCCAAAACGACGGCGGCATCTGGCGGGATGTTCTATCCCCCTGATGCCGCCCAAAGTATGAATATAACCAAAAAACTTCAATATCCTAATATAACTACAGCCCCGCTGCGCTGTCCCCATCCAGATAAAGCACGGCTGCACCGTGGAGACGCAGGGCTGTGGCAGGGCATTTTTCCCCCACCTCCCCCTTACAAGTATCCCGCACTGCAGCCGCCTTTCGGGCTCCGGGCACCACACAGAACATTTTCTCCGCCCTGCAGAGCGCCGGCACGGTAAGCGTCACCGCATAGGCAGGCACCTCCTCCAGTGAACAAAAGCATCCGTCATTCACCTGCTGCCGGCGGCACAAGGGATCCAGCTCCACCAGCTTCACCAGTTTCGGATCTCCGAAGTCCGCCACTGGGGGATCGTTAAAAGCGATATGGCCGTTCTCGCCTATGCCCAGGCATACGATATCCGCCGGATACCGCTCCAGCAGTTCGGCATAATTCCCGCAGATTTCCTCGGGCGAGGTTCCTGCGTCCCTGAGATAATGCACGGCCTTCAGAGGAACCTTCGCAAAAAGCGCTTTCTCCAGAAAATTGCCGAAAGTCTGAGGTGCATCCGGCACAAGGCCGCAATACTCGTCCATGTGGAAAGCTCTGATTCGCCCCCACTCAACGGATGCATCCTTTTGCAGCGCCTCCAGCATTTCATTCTGGGAGGGTGCCGCCGCAAAGATCATGCAGCATTCCTCCTTCCGTCCCAAAACCTCCCGCACTGCCTCCGCTATGTCCAAAGCCGCAGCCTGCCCCATCTCTCTGGGGCTGCCATAAATTCTTACATCCAGTTCATCATATTTTTTCCCAATCATTCCGCTCTCCTCCGCCGGATCTCCCCTGCGTTCCCTCTGTCATTCTCTGCATAGTTCCGCCTCCACAGCTTCCTAAGCCAATTCCGGCCTAAGACATAAGCGGGGCCGCCGCATATCTTGTTTCCCCGTCCACCAGCACCAGCTTCACGCTGATTTCCTCGTCAAACAGTATCAGATCCGCCTGCCGCCCCGGCTCCACTCTCCCCGCTTTATCCTGCAATCCTACGATCCTTGCAGGCGTTTCCGTAGCCATTTTTACCGCGTCAGGCAGCGAGGCCCCTCCCAGCCTCACCATGTTGCGCACCAGACGATCCGCCGTACACAGACTCCCGGCAAAGGCACTGCGGTCCGGCATCTTGGCCACCCCGTCCTCCACCAGCACCCTCCGGCCTCTGGCTAGGCTTCCCAGAATGCTCTCTCCCGATTCCTGCCCTGCAGCCCGCATGGCGTCCGTCACCAGCGCCAGACGGTCCGGACCGATGAACCGATACGCCATGGCCAGCAGTTCCCCGGGCAAATGACATCCGTCCGCAATCACCTCGCTGGTCAGACCGGGCAGCAAATAGGCGCTTTCCACAACGCCCGCCCTGCGAAACCCGCCTGCCCGAGTAATGCCCGACATGGCGGAGTACAAATGCGTCACATGGGTGTAGCCGTGCTCCATGGCCTCCTTTACCTGACTAAAGACCGCATCGCTATGCCCTATGGACGGCAGAATCCCCCGGGATGCCAGATAATCCCCCATGGCAAGAGCTCCCGGCAGTTCCGGCGCAACGGTCCACCGCACAATGCCGGGACATATCCGCGCCAATCCCTTGTATTCCTCCGGAACGGGATTTCTGATATAAGCTCTATCCTGAGCCCCGCTCTGTCCGGGGGCAAGATACGGGCCCTCCATATGCAGCCCCAGCAGTCTGGCGCCCCCCGCCCGGCCCCTGCATCCTTCCCACAAGCGGGCCGCCTGCTCCATCTCCTCCGTGGTGGAGGCCATGGTAGTAGCCACGATTCCCGTTGTTCCATGGATCAAATGGAATCTGCCTGCGCCGTCCCACGCCTCCTTGGTGCCATCCATGAAATCATGGCCCCCGCCTCCGTGGACGTGAATATCGATGAATCCGTGAGAAAGATATAGACCTCTGCCCTCCAGACACGCATAGGACTCCAACTCCCAAGACAGGCCGCCCCTTTGGGACGGAAACCATTCCAGAATCCTATCTGCCTCCAGCAGAAGACTGCCTGACTCCACTCTGCCGTCCTGCACCAGCTTTACATTATGCAATACTGTCTTCACGGAACGCTCCCCCTCCTCTATCCTTTCGATCTATGTTTTACCCCGTTCCACATCGTGCTTTCGCCCTTCCTTGCCCCATCTCCTTCTGCCTTTTTGTCCTTCTGCTCTTCTTGTCCTTCCGCCCTTCTTGGCCTTCCGCTCTTCTTGTCCTTCTGCCCTCTTTGGCCTTCCGCTCTTCTTGTCCTTCCGCCCTCTTTGGCCTTCCGCTCTTCTTGTCCTTCCGCCCTCTTTGGTCTTCCGCTCTTCTTGTCCTTCTGCCCTTCTTGGCCTTCCGCTCTTCTTGTCCTTCTGCCCTTCTTGGCCTTCCGCTCTTCTTGTCCTTCTGCCCTTCTTGGCCTTCCGCTCTTCTTGTCCTTCTGCCCTTCTTGGCCTTCCGCTCTTCTTGGACTTCCGCCCTTCTTGGACTTCCGCCCTCTTTGTCCTTCTGCTCTTCTTGTCCTTCCGCCCTCTTTGTCCTTCTGCTCTTCTTGTCCTTCCGCTCTTCTGCCCTCTTTGGCCTTCTGCGCTGCCGGCCTCGGCTCAGGATCCCAGCATTGCCTTTAGAGCCACCGCGCTTTCCCGCAGGGCCTCTCTCCCTCCCCGTGAAAAGTCCGATCCCTGCGGAATCCGCATCTGGCCCTGAGTCAGTATCACATCCTTACGATAATGAGGCTCCAGAGACAGCCATCCGTCATAGCCGTCCTGATCCAGAGCGTCTAATATCCCCTTGTAATCCACCAGCCCTGTCCCCGGCTTCACGCACAAGGGAACTCCCTCCGAAAGCACGGCATCCTTGATATGCACATGCCCCAAATAGGGCCTTATCGCCGCATAGCCCTCCGGAAAAGGCCTTTCTCCCAGTGGATCGAAGACATCGTTTCCCGGATCATAAATCGCTCCGAACACCTCCTTGTCCAGCATCCCCAAAAGCTCTGCCAGCCCATGATGGTTCGTAGTGTTCACACCGGGATCCGCCTCCAGAAGCAGCCTCTTCCCCCGCTCCCTCAAAAGCCTTTCGGGATCATGGAAAAAAGATGCCAGTTCCTCTGCCAAAACCTTCCTGCCCATAGGGGCAAAAAAGGCAAAGCCGCGAATAGTCTCACATCCCAGAATGTCCGCCGCATCGCACAATCTGGAAAGCTTCCCCAGCTCCTCCTGCAGGCCCTCTCCCAGCCCGCATTTGTAAAAAGTGGACGCAAGATTGCATACCGAAAGCCCCTCCCCGTCCAGCCGCCTCTTCCATTCTCTCAGAAGCTCAGGGGCAATCCCGTCAATGGGCATGTCGTTGACACTGCGAAGCTCCAGCCCCTGCAGCCCGCAGTCCTTGGCCAGTTCCACAGCCTCCGAAAAATTCTGTGTGGCCTCATCCGTGATAAATGCCAGTTTCATATCCCATCCGCCTTTCAGACTCGTCCTTTCCTGCCGTTCCTCCCCACGCTCCGGGAACATACCCATTAAAATCCCATGTCCATGCTTTCAGAACCGCTCTCCGGCTATAAATTTCCATACATTGTCCCCGCTCCGGCAGCGTATTCTTTTTGAAATTTCCCGCCGTCATAGCAGGGACCTGCAATGTCCAGTTCCTCCAGCGCAACAGTCTCCCCCTTCTTCTCACGGGAGGCCGCGGCTGCCAGCATGACTTTCACGGACTCCAGAAGCTCCTTAGGCCCAGCCAGAATATGCTCCTTTCCCTCCATATAATTGCATATCTGTTCCAGCAGCGCCCCATACAGCTTAGAGGAATCCAGCTGAAAATAATAGGTTTTCGTTGTGGTCATAACCGTGATGACAAACGGCTGCCATGTGCCCGTGAAGGTATTGAAAATGGCGCTTGCGCCGCTTTTATGGGAAAGGTAATAGCTTTCGGAATACTTCGTGCCCCTCTGGCCCCGCCCCAGGTAGCCCACGGAAGTAAAGCCGCTGCCCAGAATCCCCGCCAAAGCCTCCGCGATATGGATGCCATAATTGAACTCGTCCACTCCCGCCGTCCCGAAGACCTGCACGATCTGTCCCCGCTCTTCCTCCGGAATTGCAAGGAATTCCTGAATCTCCACGGCATAGCGGGCGCTGGAGGCCCCCAGAATGACAGCCCCACGGTGAACCAGCTCCTCCACCCTGCCGCAGTCCGCCAAATTTCCCACCAGAGGCTTGTCGATAAAGACCGGCTTGCCCTTCCTGATAAAGGGCATTGCGCAGCGAAGGTGGTCATCCCAGTTGCAGCCATGGATGAACCCTATGTCGCAGATTTCCGCCAGCTCCTCCAGCGTATCGCATCGTCTCTCCAGCCCGAATCGGCGGATAAATCCCTCCACCTCCCCATGATCCCGGAAGGAATCGTTGTATACTGCCACATATCTGGCCCGGTTATCCCTCTCCATGACTTCCCCGAAGCCCAGCGGATGGGAGGTGTCTATGTTCACTGCCCCTATACGTATCATTTTTGTCTCCTTATATCCGGCTTTTGGCCCCTCTCGTATCCGGTGATACACTCTGCCCCATAACCTGAGGGCTGCATTCTCCCCTCAGGGCCACCGGCATTCCCCGTCCGGCAGATTCATAAATTCGCAATATCATCTCCACTGCCTTCCGTCCCTCTTGTCCGTCCACCAGCAGAGGCTCGTCCCGAAGGATTGCCCGCACCAGATTCCCAACCTGATAAAGATGCCCCTCCGCTCCGATATCTCCGGGATTTCGATGCCCTCCGCCGACGGTTTTCCGCCCTTCTCCGCCTCCCTTTTTCGGCCCCTCACAGTCGTGGATGCTTTGCACTCCCCGGTCTTTTCCACGCCCTTTTTGCGCCTCTTGACAGAATTCCTCCACATGAGAATTCCTCGGCTCCTCCTCAAAGGCGGCATAGACGATTTTATCCTCCTGCAAAATCAGGGAGCCCCTATCCCCGCACAGCTCAATCCGTCTGGGAAATCCCGGATAGATGCTTGTGCCGGCGGAAACCACCCCCAACGCGCCGCTTTCAAATACCGCTACCGCGCTCAGGGTATCCTCCACCTCGATTCTGCGGGCCAGAGTAGCCGCCCGGCCATATACCTCCGCCGCCGGCCCCGCCAGATAGAGCAAAAGATCAATCCCGTGAATGCCCTGATTCATCAATGCTCCTCCGCCGTCCATGGCCCATGTTCCCCGCCAGCCGCCGGAGTCGTAGTACTCTTGACTGCGAAAATACTTCATATAAAGATCCGCGTTTACCAGCCTTCCCAAGGCCCCGCTATCCAAAAGCCTCTTGGCCTGACCAACTGCCGGCGCAAATCGAAGCTGGCTCACCACGCCCAGCTTCACGCCGTGCTCTTGGGCAAGCTGCAGCATTCTGTCACAATCCTCCAGCGTCAGCGCCATGGGCTTTTCCACCAGCACATGCCGCCCATGGGCCAGCGCCTGACAAGCCATCTCTCCATGCAGACCGCTGGGCGTGCAGATACACACCGCATCCACCCTCCCGTCCTGCCAGATTTCCTCAGAAGAGCCATATGCCCTGACCCCGTACTGAGCCGCCGTCCTTCGGGCATGCTCTTCCGAGACATCATACACGCCTGCCAGATAGGCCTCCGCAATCCCGGAAATAGCCGATATATGAAATTTTGAAATCATTCCGCATCCGATTACCGCAAAGCCGACTTTTCCCTCCATACCGTCCTCCCGCCCCAACGCCGCGCCGCAGCCTTCTTTCCCCATGGTTCCTTCTCCTGCTCCGGTGCCATACCGCAACCTTCTTTCCCTCTGGTTCCTTCTCCTGCTCCGGCACCATACCGCAGCCTTCTTTCCCCATGGTTCCTTCTCCTGCTCCGGCACCGCGCCGCAGCCTTCTTTCCTCTGGATATTCCCCTGCTCCGGTTCCGACATCCTGCCAAAACCCTTCAGCCCCGCGGCAGAGCCCTCAGGCCTCAGCCTTCTTTCTCTCCGGTTCTGCCTCCTGCAGCGGCTCAGGTTCTTTTTTTCAGTATAGCAGGATCGGTTCCCGATTCCCATTCAATATCTTCAAGGAAATTTGCAGATTCTTCCGCGCAAAGCCGCCTTGTACGCTGCCCATGGGAAACCCATTCCCCCACATGCCTCCATCTGCCCATTGCCTTTTTACATCCATGCCACTATAATGGAATCAACAGACAAACCCTCCCGGAGGAGCCGCTTATGAAAATTACAGATCTGCATATCCAGAATTTCAAGTCCATCCATGACATGCACATTCCGGATATCGAAAACGCCCTGATTCTGGTAGGACAGAACAACACCGGCAAGACCACCGTCCTTGACGCCATCCGGGCGGCGGGAGGCCAATGCCCAATAAGCTCCGAGGACTTCGGTGAAGCCGGGGCCAAAATCCGGATCCGGGTGTCCCTATCCTTCACGGAGGAGGATCTGGAACTGCTGCGCCTCCGGGGCGTGGTGAGCCAGTACCGCCGAAAGGAGGCATGGATGCAGGACTTTTGCAGAAAGCTGCCCTCCTTCTTAAACGGAACCCTGACCTTCACCATGACCGCAAACAAGGACGGCAAAATCCGCTATCAGGACGGCGCCAACAAGAATAATCCCTACATCCGGGAGGTCTTCCCCAAGATCTACCATGTGGATACGGAGCGGCGGCTGGAGCAGCTCCAGAGCGACCTGCTGCTCTTGCAGGAACATGAAATCTTAAAACAGATGCGCTCCGGCTGCTGCATGTTCAATCAGGCCAGAGACTGCACCTACTGTTTCCACTGCATCGGACTTATCGAGCAGAAGACTCCGGCACAGCTGAACGCTCTGGAGACTTCCAAGCTTCTTGACTACAAACTATACCAATTGAATCTGGACACCTTCGCCCGCATGGTCAACGACTGCTTCCACAAAAACGGCGGCCGGGAGAGCATTCTCTATTCCATGAATCGGGACGTGGAGAAGATACTGAGTGTGACAACAGAAATACGCCACCCGGCCCAGAATGTGCCCCGGCCTATTTCCCGCATGGGAAAGGGAATGCGGTCCATATACCTCTTTTCCCTTCTGGAGGCCTACACCCAGATCAAAGAGAATCTGTCCAGCATCATCATGATCGAGGATCCGGAAATATTTCTCCATCCCAGCCTTCAAAAGGTCTGCGGCAGGATACTCTACCGGCTGGCGGCCAAGAATCAGGTAGTCTTCACCACCCACTCTCCCAATCTTCTGCCCAATTTCAACAGCAGGCAGATACGGCAGGTGGTTCTGTCACAGGACGGTTCCAGCGATATCCGGGAGCGCACGGATATCAGCGCCATTTTGGACGATCTGGGCTACACCGCAGGGGATCTGATGAACGTGAACTTCGTCTTTATCGTGGAGGGCAAGCAGGACAAATCCCGTCTGCCCCTATTGCTGGGCAAATATTATGCGGAGACCGTGGATGATCAGGGCAACCTATCCCGCATTGCCATCATCACCACCAACAGCTGCACCAACATCAAGACTTACGCCAATCTGAAATATATGAACCAGATCTACCTCCGGGATCAGTTTCTCATGGTCCGTGACGGCGACGGCAAGGATCCCCAGCTGCTGGGCAGCCAGCTTTGCCGCTATTATCAGGAAAGAAATCAGGAGGACATGGACAAACTGCCCAAGGTGCGGCCGGAGAACGTTCTGATCCTGAAATACTATTCCTTTGAAAACTACTTTTTAAATCCCAAGGTCATGGCCCGGCTGGGTGTGGTGGAATCCGAGGAAGCTTTTTATGAGACGCTTTTGGAGAAATGGAAAGAATACCTCCACCGTATCCAGAGCGGCCGCCATCTGACAGAGATTCTAGGCCATGATCTGGAATGCGTTCAGGATGTGAAAGAACATATGGAAGAAATACGCACCTATCTGCGGGGGCATAATCTCTTCGACATTTTCTATGGGAAATACAAAGATCAGGAGACAGAGCTTTTGGAGCGATATATCGATCTGGCTCCCAAGGAAGATTTTCAGGATATTTTTTCAGCGCTGGAGCGTTTTCCCTACTTCGAGAGCCGGCGGGGTGTTTAAGCCGCCGGCCTCGGCTGCTCCGGAATCTCAATTGCGCATTTTATTGAAATCTATTATTCAGGAAAGGCACCCCCGGAAAAGACCGTTAAAGCAAAATTTCATTCAAACAATCCTTCTGCTATGAGCAATTCAAGAACACGCGCCTCCCGCTCAAACATCATTTGATTATACGGGCTTTTGATTACATGACGGTTTTTCCTGACCGCAAGATCGGGATCCACATATTCCAAAGTATAGCCTTCTTTCGCTTCGTAGTCATCCAGCTTTTGGGACAGGGTATTCTCTTCCGTCCTGCAAAGATAGTAATAGTTATCTTGTATAAAGCACTCTGTCTCATCCGTATCGCTTCTTTGAATACGATGCACATACCCATATTCTTTGACTGAATCAGGAATAATGACTAATCCTGCTTCTTCACGTGTTTCCCGTATCATCGCGTCCACCGGGTTCTCGCCATTTTCTATGCCGCCGCCGGGAAACTTATAATAATCATATTTGAGGCTGTGAATCATGGCTACCTTTTGGTTCTTTATCACTATACTTCTGGCAGAGTTGCGTACAAAAGAATGTGTGCATTTGCCATAGTCATTTTTATCCATTTCAAACAATAATCTCATGATAATCTTGTCATCCTTTTATAGACAATTTAAAAAAGCTTGACCATTTCGCCCTATAAGGTTATAACATAAGAGAATCCTTAAAAAACACATATCCCCGCACATACAAGGACGGCAAAAAGATGAACAGCTTTGACTTATTATGGTGCGGCGAGTACTCCCAAGACTGGGAGAACGAACCCCATGAACATGGTTTTTTTCAGATAATTCTGGTGACGGGCGGCAGCGCCAGAGCAAATGCGGACGGGCAGGAATGGGAGCTGACGCCGGGAAAGCTTCTGCTGATCCGGCCCCGCTGCCCCCACGGCATCCGCCGGGGAAATGCGTTCCATGTATATGACGCAAAATTCGAGGTACATGACTCTGGGCTTCTCACGGCGCTGCAGCACCTTCCGCTGCTGGCAGAGCCGGAGGATTTCCAGAAAATGAAGCTGTATTTCCAATGGATCATGAGGGAGGGAGATGCCAGACAGCCTTTCTATCCCCAGATCATATCCTCCTATTTCTGGATGATCCTGATCCAGCTTCTCCGTCCCGGCTGCCCTTCCCCGGAAATGGCAGCCGCCGAGACAAGGCAGCCCCAGACATATAAAGGCATCCACATCCAGAAGGTGGAACGCTTCATCCGGGAAAGCTATATGCGCCAGATCACTCTGGAGGATCTGACGGCTCTGGCAGGCTGCAGCAAGACCACTCTGATTCAGGCCTTCAAGGAGGTCTACGGCAGCACGCCCTTCGGCTACATCATACAGATCCGGCTGCAGAAGGCAAAGGAGCTGTTGGTGGGCACCGATGCCGGCATCTCCCAGATCTCCGATCTCATAGGCTTTCAGAGCGTCCATTATTTCAGCAGGTTCTTCAAGGAAAAGGAAGGGTATTCCCCCATGGAATTCCGGGCGAAATATGCGGGAAACCGTTTCCTTACCTTTTAAGTTTCCTTGCCTTTTTCTTTCAGACGGCTGGTATATCATGTACTGCTATGGCCTCCTCGATCCTGCGCTTCACCTCCGCTGCGATCTCGTTGGTCTTCATACCGGCGTACTCCTCATAGTACATAGGCTTTAGATAATACAGCTTCACCGTCACAGGCGCGATGGATTTCTCGTCAAAGGGCTTGAAGGAGTCGATAAGGGCGCAAGGCACGATGGGGCACTTGGCCTTCTGGGCGCTTTTGAAGGTTCCCCCTTTGAAGGGCAGCAGGCGGTTCCCCTCCCTGCTTCTGGTTCCCTCCGCAAAGATCAGAAAATTACGCCCTTTCTTCACTTCCTCCGCCATCTGATTGATCACCTGCATACTCTGCCGCACATCCTCCCTATCGATGATGATGGACCGCAGGGCGGCCACCACCTGCTTGAGCAGAATTACCTTGCTGGCCTCCTTTTTGATCACGAAGGAGAAGGGGACGGGGCAGGATTCCAGAAACACCAGCACATCGAACAACCCCTGATGATTGGGGAAAAAAATGAACCCCTTCTCCTGAGGTATGTTTTCCAGTCCATGGGCCTCAATGGTGACCCGCCCGGCCCGGTTGGCCGCCTTAGTAACCTTCTTCACGCAGGCATAGGCCTCCTCCAGACCAACCTCCCTCCTGCCGCACCTCCAGATACAGAACAGATAATAGGGCGCTTTCAGAAAAAGCCTCAGCACCATCATGGCAATCCGGCGCATATCTTCCACTCTCCTTCCGGCAGACGCCATGCTTCCATGCTCCGCCCGTCCATTTTCTTGTCTGGATCCATTGACTGCGTATACTTCCTACACAAAAAGGGTACAGCCCTGCAGCTTGAATTCCTCAATCTTTCTATTGATGTCATCCACCGTCACGTCCAGCTTCTTGGCCAGACAGTCGATACAGAGGAATTCTCTGCTGCCCCGGTTTATAAACTTCTTGTGCGCACCGATCTCATTGTAATTCAGCTGCCTGCCGCACTGTATGCAGGCGCTCATTACAGATCCACCACCTTCGCCCGCAGAACCGCGCAGTCATAAGGCTTCAGCCCCCAAGTCAGAGTGGAGTTCTTCACCTTGGACACCTCTCCGGTCCACAGCTCCTTCACCTCCAGCGTCTTGCCCGTGCTGAAAGGAAGACCCACCTCGTCCAGATTCAGTCTTGCGTAGGCATCCTTGTCGCCCATGTTGAAAAGCCCTATGGCCAGATCTCCGTTCTCCAGCTGTCTGGAATACAGCAGAAGATCCTCTCCCGACCAGGTTCCCACCAGCTTCACCGGCTGACGGCAGGTTCTGTCCTGATTGATCCGGATGATTTCCTCGTTCCCCAGAATGTCCAGAGTGGCCTGATTCATGCTCCTGACATCGCAGCCGATCATCAGCGGCGATCCCATAAAGGCCCAGATGGAGAAATGGGTTTTGTACTGAACATCGCTGCAGCCCTTCAGGCCCACATTGCCCTTGCCGTACATGCCCACAATCAGCATATCCATATCGTTGAAGCATCCTACCCCGTTATAGGGATGGAGCTTTTCCTGCTGCTTGGTCAGATCTTTCACCGACTCCCAAGTGTCGAAAATGTCTCCGGTAGAGCGCCACATGGAAGCCCCGGTGGTCTTGATCCACTCATGGGTTTCATCCGCCCCCCAGGAGCAGGCGCTGAAGAGAATGTCCCTGCCGCAGTTCTCCAAGGCCAGTCCCATGCGGCGGTAGAGATACTTTCCGGGAATGATGGGGCTGTGATAGCAATAATCATACTTCAGGAAATCCACATCCCACTCTGCAAAGGTCTCCGCATCCAGAAACTCATGCTCGAAGCTCCCCGGATATCCGGCGCAGGTCAGGTTGCCGGCGCATGAATACATGCCGAACTTAAGTCCCTTGGAATGCACATAGTCCGCCACGGCCTTCATGCCCTGAGGGAACTTTTCAGGATCCGCCACCAAACGCTGATTTGCGTCCCTCTCCCGCAGCGACCAGCAATCGTCGATCACCAGATACTCGTACCCCTTCTGGGGCAGCCCATTTGCCACCATGGCGTCCGCAGTCTCGAAAATGAGCTGCTCATTGATGTTTGCCCCAAAGGTATTCCATGAATTCCATCCCATGGGGGGCGTCAGTTTAATCATCCGTTTCTCCTCCTATTTTTAATCCCTTTTTGGGAAAATCCGCAAACCTAAAATCAAAACCCCGCATACCAAAAATCCGGCGCCGAATCGTCTGTCATAGAAGCCGGATCCGGAAAACCCGGCCTCCTATTGATACTCTTTTCAGGGATCATGCTGTAATGGTCGGCTTACCGATGCCTCCATGTGGTTCTGGAAAACAATATCAATATAGGGAATATCTCCAGCCTCCCCGCCAACATGTCCATGATGAGCACCAGCTTGGAAAAAGTGCCGTACACGGCAAAATTGCAGGTAGGGCCCACCATCTCAAAGCCGGGGCCGATATTGTTGAAGCAGGCCAGCACTGCGGAAAGGTTGGTGGTAATGGAAAAACCGTCCACGGAGATCAGCAGAAAGCTCGCCATCACCGCCGTCACATATGCCGCAAGATAGGCGTTGGTATTCTGAATCACCTTCTCGTCCACCGGATGGCCGTTCATCCGCACTGCCTGCACCTTCTGGGGATGCACAATCTTGCGCACGCTCCTGCGCAGGCTCTTCAGCACCAGCAGCAGCCTGCTGCACTTGAAGCCTCCTCCTGTGCTGCCTGCGCTTGCCCCCACCACCATCAGGCACAGCAATATGGCTTTGGACAGCCCCGGCCATAATTCATAATCCGTGGTAGCATAGCCCGTGGTGGTGATGATAGTGGCCACCTGAAAGAAGGCATGCCGGACCGTCTCTCCCAATGTGGAATAAAAATCTCCCAGATTCAGCACGATCAGAACCACGCTGCCCAAAATCAGGCCCAAGTACAGCCGCAGCTCCTCGTCCCGAAACACATTTTTGAACTCCTTCATCAGCAATAGATAAAAGCAGGAAAAGTTCACCCCGCACAATATCATGAACACGGTACAGACATTCTGGACATAAGGGCTGAAGCTGGCTATGCTGTCGTTGCGGATGCCGAAGCCTCCCGTGCCCACGGTTCCGAACGCGGTGCAGACCGCCTCGAAAAGGGACATGTCGCCCAGCATAAGAAAGAACACATTCAGCACCGTCAGCAGTATATATAAAAGATAGAGAATCCTTGCGGTTTTCTTCATCTTGGGCACCAGCTTCCCCACGTTGGGGCCGGGGCTCTCCGCCCGAAGCAGATGCATGGTGAACCCGTTCTCCCTGCCGCCCATGGAGGAAATCGCCAGCAGGAATACCAGCACCCCCATGCCTCCCAGCCAGTGGCTGAAGCTTCTCCAGTAGAGAATTCCCTTGGGCAGTCCCTCTACCGCAGGCAGTATGGATGCCCCAGTGGTAGTAAAGCCGGATACGATCTCAAAAAATGCGTCCACAAAATCCGGAATGACCCCGGAAATATAAAAGGGCAGACATCCCAATAGACTCATGAAGAACCAGCTCAGGCCCACGCAGGCCATGCCTTCCTTGGCATAAAACCTGTTTTTTGAACCTCTGCAGAAAAACAGCAGCACTCCGGAAACCGCCATAATGATTCCCAGACTCCACATAAAGGCCCACACTGCATCGAATTCCTTTTCCCAAAGGCTGATCAGCATTGCGGGCACCATGAACACGGCCTCCACCATCAGGATCCTGCCGATAAATCTTCCCATCATCTTATAGTTCATATTCAGCCTCGCATCACTCAAAGATATCATTCAGCTGGTAAATACCCTTTTCCCGTCCCGTCACCACGTAAACGGTATTTCCGCTGTGGAAAGAAGAATCTCCGTTGGGGATCTCAATCTTTGCCCCCTTCACGATGCCCACTACCAGCACGCCCTTTTTGAGCTTCAGATCCTTAAGAGGCACCCCGCAGTTTTTGGTTGTACTGTCCGCCAGAAACTCCATGGCCTCCGCCTGCCCGTCTGCAATGGCATAAACCGTCAGGGCGGCGCCTGTCTGATTCTTCATAGCGCGAACGTACTGCACAATCGTATTGCAGCATAATTCCTTGGGACTCACCACGCTTCCCAAAGACAGATTTCCCAATATATTCGCATTGTCGATATGTCCCAGCTTCGTGATCACCTGAGACACGCCGTTGCTGTTGCCGTAAAGAGACAAGATCATGTTCAGTTCGTCCAGACCCGTAAGGGTAGCCATAGCGTCGCAGCTGGAAATCCCCTCCTGATCCAGAAGGAACTGATTGCTGGCATCCCCCTGAATGATGCTGGCCCCCGGCAGCATGGCCGCCAGCTGGATGCAGCGCTCGGGATTCTTCTCTATGATCTGTACCCCGATGCCGCTGTTCTCCAGAAGCTTGGCCAGATAATAGCTGACCCGCCCGCCTCCGCAGAGCATCACCCGCTTCACCTTATGACTGATAATCCCCAGATTCTTCAGCAGGATGGTCAATGTATTGGTGGAGGCCGTCACAAAGATACGGTCCCCCTCCCGCAGCACGAACATGCCGTTAGGAGCCACCGCCTTTCCCTCCCGCAGCACGGCGCACACCAGAATCTTGCACTTTACGATCTTGTACATATCATTGAGGGCCACGTTGCAGAGCTTGCTCTTGGCATCGATCCTCAGCTCCACGATCTCCACCCGCCCCTTGGTGAAGGTGTCCCTCTTCAGAAAGCCGGGATACCGCAAAAGCCGCTCTATCTCTATGGCCGCCTGCCTCTCCGGGTTCACCGCCATGGAAAGGGCGAACATGTCCCTCATGGCATAGGCCTGATCCGTATATTCCGGATTGCACACTCTGGCTATGGTATGGATGTTTCCGTTAAGGCCATGGGCGGTCATGCAGCACAGCAGGTTCACCTCGTCAGCCCCCGCCATGGCGATCAGCAGATCCGCCTCCTTCACCCCCGCCTGCAGCAGCACATCCATGGACGCGCAGTTCCCATGAACCACCATCACGTCATACCGCTCCTCACTGGACTCAAGAACCTCCGGATTGGAGTCAATCAATGTCAAATCTTCTCCCTCGGCCGACAGCTTCCGAGTCAATGCCGCACCCATCTTTCCGTCGCCGGCTATTATTATTTTCACTACCTTCAGGCCTCGCTTTTTTCATTCTATGATTTTTGTCTGATGCTTTGCTCACCCTATTGGATGATCCGCCGCACTGCAAGAATGGTCTTGTACTGGGCGTTGTTCACCTTGATACCCCCTCTGGGATAGGGAGCGCTGCTGCTTGCATGTACGATCAGACCGCCCCCGATATACATTCCCACATGCCCCTCATAGCAGATCAGGTCCCCCGGCTGGGCCTCCTCATAAGAAACTCCCTTTCCGGCGCTCCTCTGCTGGAAGGAGGTTCTGGGAAGCGTATACCCGAAGTTGCTGTACACCCTATAGGTAAAGCCGGAGCAGTCCGCTCCCGAAGTCAGGCTGGTTCCCCCGTACACATAAGGGTTCCCGATAAACTGACATGCATAGTTGGCGATCTTCTTGCCCAGATCGCTTCCCGTGGCGCCGTTGATGGTGGAGGTATAATTGGTATCGGTATAGGTCACATTCGCCCCGTTCTGAGCTGCGTTCTGGGACGCCTGCAGCTGCTTCAGCCTCTGCTGGTCCTGCTGCAGCAGCTTCTTGGCCACTGCGGCCTCCCGTTTGGCCTTCTCTATCTCCGCCTCGAAATTAGCAGATTCCTGTTTCTTTCTGGCAAGCATTCCGTTCAGATAGCCCTTCTGGCTTTCCAGCTCATCCCGATCTGCCTCCAGCTGCTTCCTGTCCTCCTGCAGCTGCTCTTTGTCCGCCTCCAGCTGCTCCTTGTCCGCCTCCAGAGCCGTCTTCTCTCCCTCCAGCTTCTCCCAGAGATCATGCACATAATTCTTAAGTTCTATATATGCCAACAGCATATTCCGTTCATATTCATAAACCTTTTCCACCTGATCCGCCCGGTTCAAGATGTCCGCCAGCCCCTTCCCGCCCAAAATGGCCTCCAGAAAGGTGCTGTCTCCTCTCTCGTAAATCAGACGGGTACACATGGCTATGTCCTTCCGCTGGGCCTCCTCACGGCCCACCGCCGCATCATACTCTGCCTGCGTCTCCTCTATCTGGCGTTTCTTCCGCCCTATCTCGTCCGCTTTTGCTACAATCTCATCTTCCTTGGTTGAGATTTCCTTTTCCTTGGCGGCAATCTCATCCTCCTTCATGCCGATGCTGGTCAGGGTATTCAAGATCTCTGCATTCAGATCGTCAATCTCCTCCTGAATCAGATCCTGCTCCTCCTCCAGAGACGAAATCTGGTTGTTGATATTTGCAAGCTGATCGGTATGGTCCTTAATGTCCTGCTGAATCGCATTGATGGAGCCGGCCTTGACCTCCAGAGAAGGCAAAAAAGTCCCCGCAATCAAAAGAACAAAAGCAGGCATGGCCATCTTCCAGATAGACGATTCCCATGCCCTGCCCTTTTTTTCATATCCGTCCCGTTCCGCTTTCTGTCTCCCAAAACCCTTCATAATGAATTTCATCAAGCTCAAACCTCTCTCTGCCAGCCGTCCAAATCAGGCTTCAAACATTGTCTCCTTTGCCACGGTTACAGCATACCACATTCCCGGCCATATTTCATCCCCTCAAAAATTAAGAAATGATAAACTGGGGAAAACATCAAGGGCGAAGACCAAGTCTTCGCCCGGATGACATAAAGAGCCCTTCCGCTGCCCTTTGGCTGGCTCACTTGAGAAAGCGCCTACAGATCGCAGTTGTTCACCGTTCTGGGGAAGGGAATCACGTCCCGGATATTGCTCATCCCGGTAAGGTACATCACACATCTCTCAAAGCCCAGCCCAAAGCCCGAGTGGCGGACGGAGCCAAACCTGCGCAGATCCAGATAGAAGCTGTAGTCCTCCTTGTTCAGCCCCAGCTCCTCCATTCTCTTTTCCAGAAGCTCCAGCTTATCCTCTCTCTGGCTGCCGCCGATGATCTCTCCGATTCCGGGCACCAGACAGTCCATGGCGGCAACGGTTCTGCCGTCCTCACTGAGCTTCATATAAAAGGCCTTGATCTCCTTGGGGTAGTCTGTCACAAAGACGGGGCGCTTGAACACCTCCTCCGTCAGATATCTCTCATGCTCGGTCTGCAGGTCGCATCCCCAGAACACCTTGTAGTCAAATGCATCATTGCGCTTCTCCAGAATCTCCACCGCCTCCGTATAGGTCACATGGGCAAAGTCGGAGTTCAGCACATGATTCAGCCTCTCCATCAGCCCCTTGTCCACGAACTGGTTAAAGAAAGCCATCTCCTCCGGAGCGTTCTCCAGCACATACCGGATAATGTATTTCAGCATGCTCTCCGCCAATATCATATCATCCTGCAGATCCGCAAATGCCATTTCCGGCTCAATCATCCAGAATTCCGCTGCATGGCGGGTGGTATTGGAATTCTCCGCCCGGAAGGTGGGGCCGAAGGTGTATATGTTTTTAAATGCAAGGGCATACGCTTCGCCGTTCAGCTGTCCGCTGACGGTAAGATTGGTGGGCTTGCCGAAGAAGTCCTGGCTAAAGTCCACCTTTCCCTCCTTGGTCTTGGGAACGTTGTTCAGATCCAGAGTAGTCACCTGAAACATCTCCCCTGCCCCCTCGCAGTCGCTGCCTGTGATCAAAGGGGTATGGACATACACGAAGCCTCTCTCGTTGAAAAAGCTGTGGATGGCATAGGCAATCAGGGAGCGAACACGAAAGACTGCCTGAAAGGTATTGGTTCTGGGGCGCAGATGAGAAATGGTCCGCAGATACTCAAAGCTATGACGCTTCTTCTGCAAAGGATACTCCGCTCCGGAAGCGCCTTCCACCACCGCCTCAGCTGCCTGCATCTCAAAGGGCTGCTTTGCGCCGGGGGTCTCCACAATGGTTCCCCGCAGGATCAGGGCCGCCCCCACATTGATTTTGCACAGCGCATCGAAATTGGCCAGCGCATCGCTGTAAACCACCTGAAGCGACTCAAAAAAGGTTCCGTCATTCATCATCAGGAATCCAAAATTCTTGGAATCCCTATTGCTCCTGACCCAGCCGCCAACGGTCACCTCCTTGCCGATGTACTCCTCTTTCCTGCGATATAGCTCCTTGATTTCTGTCAATTGCATCTTCATACCTCCCCTCAGCACCCACGCTGATTTATTTTCACAATTATTTTATTCGCCTATATTTACTGCTGATCTGTGGTATTGGCTCTTTCCAAAAGAAAGGCCATCACCTTTTCGCTCATGAAATAATTCCGGTATTCCTCTGAGGAAAAGGTTCCCAGCAGCTCTTCCACCGCCACTCCCATCTCTCCTGCGTACTCCTCCAGCTTTTCCTGAAGCTCCTCGTCGCCCACAGTCAGACCTTCTCTGTTGGCAATGGCCTGCAGCACAACCTCCTGTCTTGCCTGTACCTGCGCGCTGACCTTGGCATACTCTTCGCTGCTCATACCATATTGATTGTTTGCAAAGGTTTCCGCGTCCATGCCGTTTATCGCGGCCATGTTCGCATTGGATTCGATAAACATATGCTTGTAGGAATCCACAAAGGTCTCCGGCAGCTCCTCCACCTGACTGGAATTCATCAGCTGCTCCATAACGGCGTTCTGAAGCTCATATTGATAGCTCTCCGCGGCCATCTCCCACAGATAGTCGAAGACGACCTGCCTCATATCCGCCACCGTGCTCACCTCCGGAATCCCCAGCGCCGCCACCACAGAATCCTCCATATTATCCGCATCAGGGTAAATATAATGCACCGTGACTGTAAATGTCACCGCCTGTCCCGCAAGCTCCGCACTCTTCTTATAGCCCTCCGGGAAGGTGAGCGCAAGCTCCACGGTCTCCCCCGGCATCACGCCCACCAGCCCCTCCTCGAAGCCCTCGATAAAGCTCCCCGAGCCGATGGTAAGCTCCGCTCCCGTATCGCTTCCGTTTTGAAAGGGCACACCGTCCTTTTTGCCCTCATAGTCAATGGACACCGTATCCCCTTCGGCCACTGCCCTATCGGTGATGCCGCCGTTGTCCTTGGTCACATTGCTGAGATAGACCGCATAAAGAAGCTGGTCGCACTTCTCTTCGTCCACCTGAGCAGGCGCTGCGGTAACTTCAAAGCCGCTATAGTCGCCCAACGTGACATACTTGTCCACCGGCATATCCTTTAAGTCGGCATTGGTCTCGCCTCCGCTGCCGCAGCCCACCGACAGAGCTGCCACAAGCAGCGCCAGCGCTCCCCGCGCTATTCTTTTTTTCATAATCTCCTCCTGACTCCCGGCAGCGGAGGGTTCCCTAAAAATCCGCCTTCTGCCGGAGGGCGCACACCTTTGCCCCATCTCTTATATATACCACATTAACCTGCCGATGGAAAGCTTTTTCTTTTCAAAAATTGAATGCTTATCCTTGCCTATCCCGGGTCTTCTGTGTTAAAATGGAAAAAATAAGCAACGGACGTATAGGAGGCTACATTTTATGAAACCATGGATGATTGTATTGATCGTGATATCGGTGGTAATCGTCGCATCGATTATCGCATTATACTTTCTGGGAAAGAGAGCAAAGAAAAAGCAGGATGAACAGCAGGCCATGCTGGAGGCCAACAAGCAGAATGTCTCCATGCTGATCATCGACAAGAAAAGGATGAAGCTGAGGGACGCAGGGCTGCCTCAGATCGTTCTGGATCAGACTCCCAAGCTCATGAGAGGGTCGAAGCTCCCTATCGTCAAAGTGAAAATCGGACCCCAGATCATGTCTCTGATCTGTGACGAAAAGATTTTCGACACCGTCCCCACAAAAAAGGAGGTCAAGGCGGTAGTGAGCGGCATCTATGTTCTGAGCGTAAAGGGGCTTCACGGCAAGTCCCAGTCCAATGTCCCCGCCAAGAAGAAGGGCTGGTTCAAAAGGGCCTTGGAATCCGCTCAGGAAAAGGCAGGCGCAAAGCCCCTGAAGTGATTCCGGTTTAGATCTGAGGCGGGACAAAGCAAATCAATTTTTCATCAATCGGCAAAAGCCGCCCCGCCGGCCCGGGGCATGGAGACATAAATGGACGAATTCAGCATCAGGGCATATGCCAAAATCAATCTGGGACTGGACGTTATAGGCCGTCTGCCCAACGGCTACCATCAGGTAAAAATGATCATGCAGAGCATCGATCTATGGGATGAGCTTACTTTCAGGAGGATCCGCAAGGGCATTTCTGTCACCTCCGATTCCAGTGAGCTTCCTTTGGATGAAAACAACCTGATCTATAAGGCCGCCGCGCTGCTGCTGAAGGAGTGCAATATATCCTCCGGCGTCGGCATACATCTAAAGAAAAACATTCCCATTGCGGCAGGCATGGCCGGCGGCAGCACGGATGCCGCGGCAGCCCTGAAGGGAGTGTGCCGTCTGTTTGACCTGAATCTTCCCCAAAAGCGGCTGATGGAATACGGCGTTTCAATCGGCGCCGACGTTCCCTACTGCCTTATGGGAGGCACCGCTCTGGCAGAAGGCATCGGAGAAAAGCTCACGGCCCTCCCGCCTCTTCCGGACTGCCATATTCTTACAGTCACTCCGAAAATCAGCGTTTCCACAAAATCTGTCTACCAGAGTCTCGACGCTCAGGAGCTCACTGGGCATCCGGATATAGACGGCATTGTAGGCGCTCTTTCCGCCAAGGATCTGGCAGGCGTTCTGGCTCGCATGGAAAATGTTCTGGAGGCTGTCACCGTCCCTGCCCATCCCGTCATCCGCACCATAAAGGACAGAATGCGCAGTCTGGGGGCGGCAGGCAGTCTCATGAGCGGCAGCGGCCCAACAGTATTCGGCATCTTCCCTCAGGGGCAGGAGGCATCCGCAAAGGCCGCTCTGGACAGTCTGCGGCAGGAGGGTCTGGAACAAGCATTTCTGGTCAGGCCCATCTAACACAAGGAGGATTGCCATGCAGCTTTCTTTACAAGCGGATCTACCGCTCCGCGATCTGGTATTCAACACATTGCGTCAAGCCATCCTCACCGGTGAGTTAAAGCCCGGAGAACGCCTTATGGAAATCCATCTGGCGGATAAGCTGGGAGTGAGCCGCACGCCCATTCGGGAGGCCATCCGCAAGCTGGAGCTGGAAGGGCTGGTGACCATGATTCCGAGGCGGGGCGCAGAAGTGGCCCAGATCACCGAGAAGAGCATGAGCGACGTACTGGAAGTCCGGAGGACGCTGGATGCGCTCTGTGCGGAACTTGCCTGCGACCGGATCTCCGAGGAGGGGCTCGCCGCCCTGAAGGATGCCTGCGGCCAGTTTGAACAGTGCGTGGCCGGCAGGGATGCCCAGCGAATCGCTCAGGCCGACGTGGCCCTTCACGACATCATCCTGCAGGCAACCGGAAACCAGCGTCTGATCCAGATGGTGAACAATCTGGCGGAGCAGATGTACCGCTACCGCTTTGAATATATCAAGGACAGCAGTCAGCATGAAAGACTGGTGGAAGAACACAAGATCATCTACCAGAGCATTCTCAACAAGGACAAGGATACGGCTGCCGCCGCTGCCAGAACCCATATCGACAACCAGAAAAAGGCCATCATCCGCCAGATACGTCTGGATCGGAAGAACGGCAGAAAGTTATAGATGCATGAAACGCCTGCCAAGGCGCATAAAATAACAGCAGCTGACAGCGCCATTGACAAGCTGGTTGAATAATCCGAACAAATCCGGCAATAATCCCATTAGGCCCATAGGACGGCCTTTCACAACAAGCAGATCTATCGCAGAAGCAGATATACTGCAGAAGCAGATCTATCGCTTTGTGCCGCGGCAAACGGCAAGGGGGTTATCGGATGAAAAAAAGACGGATCGGATTTCAGATCATCATAAGCATGTGCGCCATGCTGGGCTGGTGGGGATTTCTCTACCCGGAACTGGTTCTGACGCCTGACACCTTAGACATAAAGACAGTGGACGAGAACGGCAACCTTTCTGACCTCCCTGATGACTGGGACTTGGACGGCAGCCTCTATCTTGATCTAGTGCATGCAGGGCGGGACAAAATCACTTTCCGGAGCAAACTGCTGGCAAACTTAAATTTATTTTGGGAGGCCTTTCATGGCAGGGAAGCAGATAAATAGAAGCCTTTTAAAAAAGGACGCCCCTATTGGAGTCTTCGATTCCGGCGTAGGCGGGCTCACTGTGGCGCGGGAGATCATACGCCAGATTCCCAATGAAAAAATCATATATTTCGGAGATACCGCCCGGGTTCCCTATGGGAGCAAGTCCAAAGAGACCGTTACCCGGTTCTCGGAACAGATTGTGCGGTTCCTCCGAACTTTTCAGGTGAAGACCATCGTGGTGGCGTGCAACACTGCCAGCGCGTGCGCTCTGGACGCGCTGGAGAGGGACATAGACATTCCCATCATCGATGTGGTGAAACCCGGCGCCAAAGCTGCCTGGGAGGCCACCAGAAACGGCCGAATCGGGGTCATAGGCACGGAGGCCACCATCGGCAGCCAGATCTACACCAAGTACATACAGAACCTGAACAGAGACATAACCATCTACGGCAAGGCTTGTCCCCTATTCGTTCCTCTGGTGGAGGAGGGGCTGCTGGAGGATCCCGTCACCGACGAGATCGCCCGCAGGTATCTGACGGAGCTTATCGACATCGACATCGACACGCTGATACTGGGCTGCACCCATTATCCCCTGATCCGCTCCACTTTGGGCAGAATCATGGGGGAGGGCGTCAGGCTGGTGAATCCGGCCTACGAAACCGCAAGGGAGCTTAAGGAAATGCTGGGCCAGCTGGATCTGCTTGACGAAGAGCCTCTGGGGCTGGGCAGCAATCGTTATCAGTTCTATGTCAGCGACAAAGCAGAAAAGTTTGTTCATTTTGCCAATTCCATTATCAAGTACGGAATCCTCTCCGCAAAGGCGGTAAATATCGAGGAATACTGATCTGAAGCGGAAAGCCTGCGCCTTATGATTCCGGATTTTTCCTATGGGGAGGTTTTTATGGCAGACATAGTTCATCTGACTTTAACCGGCAGGCAGCGCACGGAGGAGGGGGAGGAAACCCTCACCGAGATCACTGTGGAGTCCGAATGCTACACAAGGGCCGGCAGCCTCTATCTCTTGTATCAGGAGCCTTTGGACCAGAACGGTTCAGCTGCAAAGTGCTGCATCAAATTAAAAGACTCTGTTCTGGAGATCACCAAGAACGGAGCCGTCCGCACCCGAATGGTTTTTCAGGAGGGCAAGGAATACCTCACCGACTATGCCACTCCCTACGGAAGTATGAAAATGGGGATCCGCACGAAAAAAATGGAGTTCCTGAGGGAGGATGAGAGGCTGGATATCCGCATGGAATACAGCTTGACCGCTCAGGGGGAGCCCTTCTCCCACTGCATCATGGAAATTATGGCGCATCCCCTCTCAAAATCTACATAATTTATTGGAAATAGGCTAAATATTCCAATTGCATATGCCGAAATATTTGGTAGACGTAAATAGAAGTATGCGCTATTCGTGATTTTCTATTTCAATTAAATCAAGGATGATGTGTCCGAACCGGACATACAAGGCGAAGGAACCATTCGCCAGAAGGAGGATACTATGAGTGTAAACGGAGTTACATCAAGCCAGACAACGGCTCCCTACAGCTATTCAGCTACGGAGAACGTGAAGACGAACGCTGCCGCTACCGAAAATACCAAAACAGAAGGCACTTCTGCAGGAGCCGGCGCCGTATACGAGCCTTCCAAGGAAACCAGTGCTGCTTCCACAAAGAAGACATATACTCCTGACACCAATCTGATCAACAAGATGAAGGCTGACGCAGACGCCCGCACCGCCCAGATGCGCAGTCTGGTAGAGAAGATGATGTCGCAGCAGGCCAATACCTACGGCAAAGCCAACGATATCTGGTCCTTCTTAAGAAGCGGCAATTTCACTGTGGATCCTGCTACCAGGGCGCAGGCTCAGGCCGACATTGCAGAGGACGGCTACTGGGGCGTGAACCAGACTTCCGATAGAATCATTGATTTCGCCAAGGCTCTGACCGGCGGCGATCCTGACAAGATCGAAGATATGCGCGCTGCTTTTGAAAAGGGCTTCAAGAGAGCCGGCAAGACCTGGGGCGGCGACCTGCCCGACATTTCCCAGCGCACCTACGAAGCAGTTATGGAGAAATTTGACAAGATGGCCGAGGAAGCAAAGAAGACCACTTCTACCACGCCTTCCACGCCCAATCCTGCCGATCCTACCACGGAAAAATAAGACACCGCTGCAAGGGCATTGCTGCAGGGATGAAGCAATCTAACAGACTAAACCGTGGATACGGTTTGTATCATATGAACTGCAGAGGGTAAAACAGCCCCCATCGCCGGCCACAATGGGCCGGTGATGGGGGCTGTTGTGTTTGTTTTGGCTGTGTTGTTTGTTTTGTCTGTTTTCGCTATTCTGCTTGTTTTGGCTGCCCTGCTTGTTTTGGCTGCTCTGCTCGTTTTGCTTGTCCTGCTTGTTTGGGCTGCTTTGCTCGTTTTGCTTGTCCTGCTTGTTTGGGCTGCTCTTCCGTTCTGCCGTATCCGGTCCGCTTTATCTTATGGTACAAATTGACCTCCATTTGTAGGTTTTGTTGTGGTGACTTAATTCTACCAAACGGCTATAGATCATGTCTATTTTTTTGAAATTAATTTGCGAAATTTATTATACGTTATCCAGAAAAATACTCAAGCTGGACAATTATCCTTCAACGATTCATAATGATAAAAAATACGAAGGAGAATATCTACATATGAAACCCTTGAACAGCGCCATCGACGAATACCTTGAATATTGCCAATTCCGCAAGCGTCTGGATCCCAAAACTTTAAAATCCTACAAAATAGATCTTCGGCAATATAAGCTTTTTTGCCCTGATATCCATGACTATGCATCCAAATCCACTGTTGACAGCTTCATCACCAATCTTCACAAACAATACAAGCCTAAAACTGTCAAACGCAAAATCGCAAGCCTAAAAGCCTTTTTCCACTATCTGGAGTACAGAGAACTGGTGCCCGAAACGCCCTTTGCAAAGCTGGACATACGCTTCAGAGAAGCCAAACTTCTCCCTAAAACCATCCCCTTCCATTCTATCCAGACCTTTTTATCCACGCTGTATGCGCAAAAGGAAGAAGCCAAATCCCAATATCAGCTTCGATGCTGCATCCGCGATATTGCTGTAATTGAATTACTGTTCGCCACCGGAGTCCGCATATCGGAGCTATGCTCTCTAAGGCCCTCCGACATAGATTTGAAAAGCAGCAATATCCTGATCTACGGAAAAGGCTCCAAAGAAAGAATTCTCCAAATCGGCAACCCTGAAGTCATCTCGGCCTTAAACATATATCAGGAAACCTTCCAAAAGGACATCGAAATTTGCGGATACTTTTTCGTAAATAGGCTTGGACATAAGCTTTCAGACCAGTCCGTCCGCTTTATGATCAGCCGCTATGCCGGCCTTGCCGGCCTCAGCCAGCACATCACGCCCCACATGTTTCGCCATTCCTTTGCCACACTCCTGCTGGAGCAAGATGTGGATATCCGCTACATCCAAAAGATGCTGGGACACAGCTCCATCAGCACAACAGAAATCTACACCCACGTCTCCAACACCAAGCAAAAAGATATTTTGATGCATAAGCATCCGAGGAATCTGATGAGGATGAATGAAGGATAATTTAGGATTATCCGGTGAGTAGGGTAATGGGTAATTCCTTATTATCGGAGGGTGGGGAGCTAACAGAAAGCTGTCTGCCAGTACTTGTTCCAGCATATATAATACTAATTGGGGGGGTACAAGCATGGTTACAAAGGACAATATATCTATTATTATTCCCTTTCACAAAAATATTGAAATGTTAAAGCTGAGCCTTTTTACTTTGGATGACTCCTTACATGGACATTGTCCCGAAATCAATATTGTGGCGAATAACAGTAACCCCTACGAATTGGAATTAACAGATACAACTTTCATTAAATATAATATATACAAAATAAATGAAAATTTATTTTGGCCAGGAGCCATTAACTATGGAGCTAGCCGAACCAATAAAGAATACTTGCTTTTTTGCGATCCCGACTTATTTTATACAGAAAATTGGCTTGAAAACCTTATTGAATGCTTTAATCAACATGAAAATATAGGTGTATTAAGTGCAAAAATAATTAATCCGCTAAATAATAGAATTATGGATTTTGGAATGGGATATAATCGTTTTAATACCATTCATATAGGCAAAGAACTTCCGTATAATCATCCGAGTACTTTGGCAGATAGGAAAGTACAATCTGCTTGTGGTGCCGTATTTCTTACTCCTCATTATTTATTTGATAAGGTTAATGGCATAGACACTACGATGCCATATATATACTGTGATAATGATTATTCCATTAAGATTTCGGAATTAGGTTACGAAACTTGGGTATCAAGCAAATCTATAATATATCATAAAGGAAATACAGATGAGCACAATTCCAAATATGAAAACTTTCAATATTTACGCGAAGACTCAAAAGCCGCCTTTTATGCAAAAAATAAGAACAAAATAAAAGCTGATATTTTTGAATGCTTTAATTACATGTATGGCTGGATTAAAAGTACCGATTTTTGCTTTCAATATGGATATTATTTATTTAACTTTTGTACATTACTTGATGCCGAAGATTATATCCAACTTTTTCCGGCCTTGGGAATGACTATTATAAATCAAAAAAAGATTGTTATTTCCCAAAGAGACGCTCCACATATTAGCCTTTATGACCATATCCCCTCTAAAATGTTATGTTCAAATATGCCCTTTATTTACTTTGTAGATAACTTTGCTTCATTACATAATAATGACCTTTATTTTAGATTGCGCGATGTTTCTAAAGACATTGTGGTGGATCGACAGTGCAACATTATATTCGCCTATGATATAAGTGCAAAACTTGTGTAGCTGAATTTTCTAAATTTACCACAATAAAATTTAATTTATACTAATATAATTCGTTTTAAATATCTTTCTGTTTCGGTGAGGATGCTTTTGAAGAGTGCAAAGGGAAATGCAGAGGCGTAGTGGTACTGCGTTGAGTATTTTCCCTTTATGCTCTCGGGAAAGCAGACCAGCGAAACATAAGGTTATTTAAAACGAATTATACTAGAATTAATTTTTCATTATCGGATACATAGGCAAGTTTGTTCGGTTTTCGGTAGGTTTATATACACGGTAAATTAAATAGCCAATCTTTAGTATGAACTTGAGAATATAAATCACGTTGCGATTTTGAAACATTTTCGCATAAAAATTCACCGTTTTCTAATAACTGGCATCTTATAGAATTTTTCTTCATTATATAATTGCTGGTTTCCACTAACTCTAATGCCTCATTATTTAATAGAATTGCCTTTTCCCTTTTTCCTAAATAGTACATGTAAACAGATCTTAGCTGTAAATAATAAAATTTTTTATTTGACTCCAGTAATTCTGAAAAAAAATGAGCGCGTTCCAAGGCCTTTTCAATTGCAGTTGTATTTTTAGCCTCATAGTTTAACAAATATCCTTCCGCTAAAGCATGATTAAACCACCATTTAAAAAAGGTTTGTTGATAAGCATAAGGACTAAAATCGATTTGAGCTAGTCCTAACTCTGCTGCCAGAACAGCTTTTTCAGATTCTCCCTGTAATAAAGCGAGCTGGACTTTTTTTCTCAGATAATTTAGTAATTTTGTCTCTGCGCCACCGCTTTCATATATTTTGCATGCATTCATCCAATAGCGCACAGTGTTATTTTGTCTTTCATCAGAAAGAGGAAGATCATAATATAAATATCCTTTATCTGAGTAATTTACATATTGCATTACAGCATCTGAAATATCATCAGCAATTTGGGTCGAAGTATTTAAATAATCCATAATCTCTTTGCTATCTAAAGGATCCAATACCTGATGACGGCAATAAACATGTAGCCGGTTATAAATTTCTGAGAGAAGTTTACGCTGTTGTAATGTGTAATTACTAATATTCTGATTTTCAAATGCTTTATCTTTGTATTCTTTAATAAGTCGAACTGCCTCCTGATAATTTCCCATAGAGTCAAAGGCTTCACTTATGTAGAGTAATAATTTCCCATATTCTGTATATAGAAAAATTTCATTAATATTCCTTAATTTAAAGAATAGTCTATCTGTACATTTTTTCATAGTAGCATTACCCAAAATATCGTGAATAAAAATTATTGTTTGATGCATATTCTTTATCCAAGCAATTTTATCTTTAGAGTAATTATTATCAAAGCTAGAAAGGCATTTTTCAAAAACGAGTAAATAGAATTCGTAAGCTAGCCTACCATCAATCTGAAGAGTCAAAACTTCCGATAACTGTGAATTAGACAAGCAGCATTCTGCTTTTGAGGCATAAAGAATTCCAAAATAATACCGTAACTCAGTATTTCTCAAGCAAAAATCCAATTGTTCTTCATAAAGAATAATTATTTCAGAAACAGAATTGTACATTTTCGAAAAGAAATTATCTATTAAATCATGTCTAAATTTTATATTTATACTGCTGAAAGAATCCTCTATTGTTAAAAATCCCATTCTTTCCAATTCTTTAATCATATCCCAAGAAATGCGCAAATCATCAATATCCTTTTTCTCCAATTCTTTGTATAAGTGAATCGCAGAAAAAAGAGTTAATGCTTTTTCGAAATCTAAATCATTATGCTTTTTATAATACTCCCAGCGTTCAACTAAAATATCATACACGTTATTTGGAATATTTCTGATTAGGCTTTTTAGTAAGAATACATTCTTAACTATATATTGATTTTCTACTTGTTCTAAAACATGCTTCTCTTGGAGCCAATATATCATTTGTTCCAAATAAAACGGATTTTGGTTTAAGTTTTGTGAAATTTCCTTTATTTCTGTATCCTGAAATATGTCTCCAATAGAAAAAACTTCTTGTAAAAATTCAAAGCATTCTTTATGATTTTCAAAGCCTTTAATATGTTTAACTAAAGTAACTAAACGGTTTGATGTATAATTTCCTAATAGTTTATCAGCTTTTGAATTCCTTTTTATATAATCCAAATTAAAGGTAAACAAAAATTTCGTACAACAAGGTTTTACATTATTTAACCGATTGCATATATCATCGACTAAATCAAGGATATTATCACTAAAGAATTGGAAATTATCAATTGCAATTACATATTTGCTTTTTGCAAATTTTAATACAACTAACTGCAAATATTGTTCCATCCAATTTTTCATATCAATTTCATTTTTCACGCAAAATATATCAGCCAGCATACGATATTCTGGTTGTAAAAGAATTGGATCATTATTTTCATTAAAGGTTAAAACTCTGAGAATATTTTCAAGTACATCCAATGATATATCATAAATAGCAATTAGCAGTTTTTGAACAAAGTCTTGTATAGATATCGCTCTTTCAGTATTAATTGCACTGCAAAAGTTGATAATTTCATAACCATTGATTTTTGATATATTCAAGCATTCTTCATAAAGCTTTGACTTTCCTGTTCCACTATTACCGTAGAATATCCCCATTTTCAATTTATTGTTTTCAAATAATACATTCTGCTTAAAGTCCACAAGACATTGCTCATAACTTTGTCCAATCAATCGTCTTATATTTTTGTTTCTAACTTCTAATGCTTTAAACTCTACATTTTTAGGAAGAGACAATCGTTTACCATTAATGTACGGATGCGGAATTGTGCAATTTTCTTTGATAGGTATAAACCATATCCGAATGTTTTTTCCCTCGTAGGGAGCCAAAGATATTGCTATTTTTGATTTAACAATATGTTCAGGATAAATATCAAAGTATGATTTAATATGTTCAGTTTTTTTGAATCCTAAAGAAATTGTATTACTTTTATTTTCTTTATTAATGACGCAGATATTCATTTCAAACATTTTAAAAAGAGTCAAATGTTTTAACTCATATCCCTCTATTGAAGAAGCTGTGTCTAAAGGATTTCCAAACAAGAGGCATTTTGTTTCAAAACTTTGTTCTGATTGTACTGAAGATATTTCTTTATAAGGGAATCCAGAAAAATATTGTTTTCCTATATAATCCCAATATTGAAATATTTTTCTTTCAAGCACAACATCATCATAAAAATATATTATTTTACCTTTTTTCTCAGCATTTATAAGTAACTTTGCTTTTGTGTTAATATTAATGGGCGAATAACTATAAAAAAGCACCGTGTCAATTTCAGAGATCTGTGCCATAATTATTGTAGAAGCCAGCACTTGTAAATCTATGCTAGAGGCATAGTTCTTGCATTCGGCCCAGAAATTTTTTTGCTTAGAATAGCAAAAAAAATCTTTACTTCCATCCCATGAATGTTTTGTATTTTGAAATGCTGCCTTCCCATATTCGGCAATCAATAAATCTTGAACAAGTTTCTCAAAACTAATTCCCTTATTGGCACTTTCGCCAGCGTTAATTTTTTTCCAGTATTCCTCTATCAAATATTCCATAAGATTCTCTTCTCTCATTTGTGTGAAATTATATACTATTTGGTATGTAAGTCACTGGCAGACAGCTTTCTGTTAGCTCCCCACCCTCCGATAATAAGGAATTACCCATTACCCTACTCACCGGATAATCCTAAATTATCCTTCATTTCTACTCCCCATTTTACAACGACTACTTGAAAAAGTCAATATTTTTTTCCAGTGTGTAACGAACGATAAAAGCTTAAAGTACTGGAAACGGTGTAGAAATCAAAGAGCAGTTAATACACAAAAGCCAGCCCATCCCTTTGCCATAGACACTCGTAAGCGCCGGGATTGACTGGCGGAAATAGCAAACCTATAATGAGACTAGGAATATTTCAAGTTACTACTCTGAAAGAGCCCTTGATTACCAATAAAATCTTTTTACTTCATATTCTTGGCATTCATAATGCTCTGATACCGCATATTATATTCACTTCTTGTCAGGCTTGTTTACGGCACACAGATTCTTTTATCAGTAAATGATATTTCAATTACTTTCTTTTTTGAAAAGAATAAAGCAACAGCAGACAAAACACATATTACCGCCAGAGCGTTCATGATATGGTTCATCCACTCTGGCATGGTAATGGATTTATCTATCCATTTAAGGTAATCATTTGCTTTATCCACCCATTCTGTATGCTTATCAATGATCATGTTGACTGCCACTAATATGGAACCGGCAATCACAAGCATAAGGCATTTCTTAAGAGAACACTTAATAAGGTATCTCTGCTTTTTATGTACGACACAATCAATAAAATCGCTGGAATGATGAGAGGTATCGTTAAAAGTGCAATTATCAATTGCCATAATTGAGGGCCGGCATAGATAAAGCCTATTCTTGTAATATCCTCTAAATCAATAGTTTGGTGCATATTAAAGCGTTCAAATTTATTGCTGCTAATATTTATCATATTGCCACGCATATATACGATTATCAGAAAGGAAAACAATACATTTTTTGATTCCCTTGTTTGTCAAAAACTGTTCAGATATCCGTATCCCAGAGAACCTAAGCATTTTTCATCTGGCTCAACAGAAATCTTATTATATTTATTATCACTTTGAGCAAGTATTTCTTTATCTTCCATATTGCTGTACAATTGCACAAATATAAGAGGCGTCCAAAGTGGTGAGAAGACAGAGATAACTTGCCAACCCTCAAACCCAAAAAGGATCCCCTCAGGCCTACGCCTGAGAGCATCCTTTCCTAATTCCGAAACCATCCCATTCTTTAAGACCGCCTCACGCCCCTTTAACGATCAGCAGCTTCTGCCCCGTCTTCAGCTCGTCGCTGTCAAGAGAGTTCAGCTCCCGCAGGGTGTTCACTGGAACATAATACTTCTTACCGATGTTCCATAGATTATCTCCGTCTTTCACCATATAGATCACCATTCCCGGAAGGCTGCTCATCTTGCCGCTGTCCAGCTCTGTCACGTTCACCTGACTGATCAGCTCCACGGGAATGTTTTTAAACACTACGGTGGAGAAGCAGAGCACCGCCTTTACATCCATCTCTTCCCCGTCCAGCATAGTGACCTGAAGCTGCTCTACCTCCGCATGGACCTTGCCCAGATCCTCAGGAGCGATGTCGGGCACTTCCAGCGTATACTGGTAGGGAATCTGGGCTTGGGTACAGCGATAGGGCGACTCGTCCTCCCCTATGATGTACATGACCTTCACCAGCATACTTCCCTGCAGCAGAATGCCGTTTTCCACTGTGCTCTGCTGCTCCAGCGTCACGCTGCCCTCGCTGTGCAGCAGCTGCAGCACGGCTCCCCCGCTTACATGGACATGATCCGTCACCTTGGTCTTCCCCGTGACTCTGGAAAGAAGCTTGCGCAGATTAGCCCTATGAGTGACGGTGTTGACCTCCTTTGATACGCCGTAAATATCGGAAATGATCTCCAGCTTTTCCTCCTCATAGACCCGGATGGCGATGTCCAGAACCAGCTCCAAGCCAATGTTGCGCTCCTCGCCGTCGAAGTCCGGTCTGGGCGTCAGCTCCTGCTGACTCAGCTTGTAGCGGATGTCCGGCAGCATGCCTTCACGGCAGCCGTGGCATTCCAGCACCCCGCTGAAGGGCAGTGCAGTCTCAAAACTGCGGCATGGATGATCCTCTCCTTCTCCCTCATATAGAACAAACAAATGAATGTCTCCGGAGATCGTAATCTTCTCCTCCATCACCTTGAATTCCACATCCCCCAAAGAAAGGGTGCTCCAGAGAATCTGGAAGATATTGGGATAGTTTGAGGGCAGGGCCACCTCCTCCTTCAGGCGGAAAATGTCATTCTTGCAGATAGCGATCTGAGCCAGATTCAGCGGCATCCTGCGGTACTCCACCTTCTCGTCCCCATGAACGGCAATGGGTGCCTCCTCGTCATACAGCTCTTCCACTCTGGCCGTCATAGTGATCAGTGACTGAATGTTCAGCTTGCGGGAGTTGATCATGTTGATGGTGAGATCCTCCACCTCCCCTTCCACCGTCACCGTATCCGTAGGCGCCACTCCCTGCATGTTGATCTTCTCTTCAAAGGGAATCTTTCCCTCCAGCACCACCAGACTGCTGCCCTCCTCCATGGTATGGTAAAGCACCACCAGCGTAAGCCTGCCCCGGACAATGACGAAATCCATGGAAGGCTTGATCTCGTCCACCACCAGCTCCCCTTTCTCCAGATTCAGGACATTGATGTCCGGCTTGTTCTCAGGAATATTCAAATCATCCTCCAGCGCAAACTGGGTGAGTGCCTGAACCCGGGTCCGGTCCATATGTATATTTCTCTTTAAAAGCTCCACGATATAACCTCCCTATATACACTCGTATGAAAATATATATGAAAGGCCCGTAATTTATATGCCCAAATTTATAGGTAGAACCTTGTAACGAATTATGGATTTCCATCTCTTATATACAGAGCGTAACCTGAAATCAACAATGGAAAAAATTAGAACAAAATCAGGAGGATATGGTAAAAGATATGGCATCGATCTGTAAAAAAGTTTTTGCAAGGGCGTGCTGATCACGATCTGCGCGTGCTTGATTCTGGCCGGAGGCCATTGGGCCCTGACCAGACTGCTGTTAATGGCACCGAGGACAGCAATTTCCTGATCTGGCAGACACCGTAAAGAACAGCGGGGCTGGCCTGCAGCCTATCGGGCAGACCAGCCCCGCCGCTCGCTTTTACTCTAATATATTGGATGTGATATATTCGACACCCCACTCTGCCAGCCTCTCCCCGTCTTGTTTGTCGTCGCAGGTCCAGCAGTTGACCAGAATGCCGTCCCCATGAAGGGACTCCACGATCTCCTTGGTCAAGGCCCGGTAATAGATATCCAGATGAAGCCCATGCTTTTTCAGGGCAGCATGGATCTCCTCGTCGTATGCCCCCGTCAGATAATACAGCTCCTGCTCTGGAAGAAGCTCCCTCAGGCAGATCATATTGTTCAGACTGAAGGAAATGAATGTGACCTGATCCAGATAGCCCATGTCCTTTATTTCCTTCACCAGCCTCTCCACATCCTCCCTCCGAAACTCATTCTTCAGCTCCAAGATGCATCTCTTTTCATACTTTTTGCAGATGCGGACATATTCACCCAGATTGGGGATAACCAGATCCTGACGACCTTCTTCCTCCCACGGGCCCTCACTGTCCTCAGCTTTCCCTGCAGCCGGGCACAGACTCCTCAACCGGATTTTTCGCACCAGCTCGTAAGCAGATTCCTCCACCTTTATATCGCCATACGCCACTCTCCCCGTGGCGTCGTCATGAATTACCACAAATTTTCCATCTTTTGTCACATGAACATCCGTTTCCACTCCATAGTAGCTGCGGTTTCCGGCTGCTATGAATGCCTGAATGGAATTCTCCGTCTCCAGACCGCTTAAGCCCCTATGGGCTATCATCTTCGTGCTGCCTTTGCTGATTTTAATCGTGTTCATTTGTCCTCCATTCCAGCCTTGTCTCTTCTATCCAATACCTGCCTGAGGAAATTGGTTCCGTCCTCTTCTCCCCGGCCCCCGGCTTACCCCTCCACGGCTCCTATCAGATCTGTGACATTCTCCACATGGTACTTTTCCATGTAGCTTCGGATGCCCTCCAGCACCTCCACCGTGGCATAGGGATTCACAAAGTTCATAGCACCCACGCTGACCGCGCTGGCTCCCGCCAGCAAAAACTCCACGGCATCCTCCCCGGTAGCGATCCCCCCCATTCCGATAATGGGAATCTTCACTGCCTGAGCCGCCTGATACACCATGCGCACCGCAATGGGCTTGATGGCAGGTCCGCTCATGCCACCGGTCTTGTTGGCGATGGCAAACTTTCTCCTATGGATATCGATCTTCATGCCCGTGATGGTATTGATCAAAGACAGTGCATCGGCCCCTGCCGCCTCCGCTGCCTTGGCCATCTCGGCAATGTCCGTCACATTGGGACTCAGCTTCATGATAATGGGCTGTCTCGCATGCTTCTTGATCTGTGCCGTTATGGAGGACAGCGCATCCACCCTCTGCCCGAAGGCGATGGCCCCTTCCTTTACATTGGGGCAGGATACATTGATTTCCAGCATGGCTACTGCAGGCTCCTCCCCCAGACGTTCCACTACCTCCACATAATCTTCCACCGTCTTGCCGCAGACGTTTACAATGATTTTGGTGTCATACTTTTTTAAAAAGGGAATATCCCTCTCCATAAAGACGTCGATGCCAGGATTCTGCAGCCCGATGGCGTTCAGCATCCCCCCATAGACCTCCGCCACTCTGGGCGTAGGATTTCCCGGCCACGGTACGTTCGCCACGCCCTTGGTCACCACCGCCCCCAGCTTGTCCAAATCCACGAATTCCGAATATTCCACGCCGGATCCAAAAGTTCCCGATGCTGTCATGACCGGATTCTTGAATGAGACCCCTGCGATTTTGACTTCTGTATTCATGCCTATCCTCCATTCCGGCTCTGAAGCCGCTTCTAGAACTGCCTTCCCGCTTCCTATATCTCCACCTCAGCCGCCTCGAATACGGGACCCTCCGTACAGATTCTGGCATTGTGTACATGGGAGTGGCCGTCTATCTCCTTCGTCTTCACCACGCAGCCCAGACATGCCCCCACACCGCAGGCCATATGCTCCTCCAGAGAAATATAGGCCGGAATCCCCTTCTTGGCCGCATACGCCTTGATGGCCCGAAGCATGGGCATTGGCCCGCAGGCAAATATCACCTCGGCCTCCAGACCGTTCTCCCTGATGGCGTCCATGACGTTTCCTCTGGTTCCCACGGTTCCGTCCTCAGTGGCCACATAGACCCTGCCATTTTGTTTCAGATCATCCTTCAGAAAAAGCTTCTGATCCCGATATCCCAGAATAATCTGTTTGTCCCCTTCCAGCCGTTTCGCCAGCTCCAGAATAGGAGGGACACCGATCCCGCCGCCCATCAAAAATACTTTCTTTCCCATTCCCTGCTCCAAAGGAAAACCGTTCCCCAAAACTCCCAATATTGAAACCGAATCCCCTGCCTCATAGCCGCAAAACTCTCTGGTGCCCGCGCCTGCAACGCGATATACCAAGCGCAGGGCGCCTATCTGCTCATTTATTTCGCAGATACTGATGGGACGGGGGAGCAGAGTACTCTTATCCTTTGGATAGATTCCAAGGAACTGACCGGGTCCGGCCTCCCGTGCCAGCGCCGTCTCCAGCCACATATCGTAAATATCCGGTGCAATTTCTCTCTGGGAGATCACCACCGCCGTCTGCTTTTGTCTCATGGCGAAAATTCCTTTCTTTTCTCTTTTTTATCATGCTTTTTTGCTTTTTACGTATATTTGTTGTATCCCGCCCGGCTCAACAGAAGCCGTTCAATTTATATTTTCCGCTTTACAGCGCGGCCGTCCCTTTTCTTCCCATGAGCTCATCTCCATACACCACTTGACCGGAAGCAATAGTGCAAACTACCCTTCCTTTTAATTTCCAGCCGGTGAACGGTGTGTTACATGCTTTGGAGGCATATTGCCCGGGAATCGTCTCCGCCTCCCCGTCTATCAATATAATGTCTCCGGGACCTCCCTCCGCCAAATATCCGGCGTCCAGACCATAGAGCGCCGCCGGATTCGTGCTCATCAGGCGCAGCAGCTGTTTCATGGCTAGATACTTTTTTTCCACCAGCTCGGTAATGCCCAGAGATAATGCTGTCTCCAGCCCGATGATGCCGCTGGGTGCCTCCGTGAGAGGTTTTGCCTTCTCCTGCGCAGTGTGCGGCGCGTGATCCGTAGCGATAATATCAATGGTGCCGTCTGCAAGCCCCCTTATGATCGCCTGCCGATCCTCCTCCTCCCTCAGAGGAGGGTTCATCTTTGCCAGCGAGCCATACTGAATCAAGGCCTCTTCCGTCAATGTGAAATGATGGGGCGTGGCCTCCGCATGGATATTTCCCCCTCTTTGCTTCGCCTGCCGCACCAGCTCCACCGACTCCTTTGCACTGATATGCTGTATATTGATTTTTGCCCCCGTTTCCAGCGCAAGCTCCAAATCCCGTTCCACCAGACGGCTCTCCGCCTCTCTGGGCGAGCCGTCCAGCCCGAAGTGCCTGCTTGCCTTCCCCCGGTTAATACCGTTCTGAGCGATCAGGGCCGGATCCTCCTCATGAAAGCTGATTGGCTTGTCCAGTCCGGCAGCTCTCTCCATAGCCGCCCGCACCAGATTTTCATCCGTCAGGGGTTTTCCGTCATCGGTAAAGCCTGCCGCTCCCTGCGCTGCCAGCTCCTCCATGGAAGTCAGCTCCTTTCCCTGCATGCCCATAGTCACGTTGGCACAAGAAAGCACATGGATTCCGGTCTTTTTGCCCCGTTCCAGCACCTGCCTAAGCGTCTGGCCGTTGTCTATGGCGGGAGCGGTGTTTGCCATCATAACCACAGTGGTAAATCCACCTTTGGCCGCCGCGGCCGCCCCGGTGACAATGTCCTCCTTATCGGTACGGCCCGGCTCCCGGAAATGCACATGTACATCCACCAGACCCGGAGCCGCCAAAAGCCCCTGAGCCTCAATCACGATGCACTCCCCTGCCGGCTTCTCGATTTTTTCTTCGATTCTTGCGATTCTGTCACCTTCCGTCAGGATATCGTATCTTCCTTCCCTTCCCGACTTGGGATCAATCATATAAGCGTTCTTTATCAGAATCATATCTTCCTCCTCTGCCGCCCCATCTCTTCAATTGTCGTTTCTCTAATTGTCGTTTCTTCAATTATCTTTTCTATGATTGCTGTTTCTATATACACCCACGTTCTATACGCAAAGCGAATGGGTGAGACAGATTTTCGCTGCCTCACCATATCTCTGTTCTCTCAAATAGGCCCAGCGGGCCGCCATGCTGCTTTGGCCGCACCGCAAACCCAAATCGCGTTCTTCTGCTTCTGCAAGCATTCTTTTTTGGTTCTCTTCTGTCTGGCAGCATCATTTCCCTCCGCCGGATGCATCAGTGCCGCTCTACATGCCTGCACCTATGCCTCTACCCACCCGTACTGTCTTGTCCTACGGTTTCCACACTTTTTCAGACCGGGTTCCGCGACCTTTTCTGCAGGTCCTCTCCCTTTCCTCTTACTGCTCCTATATTTTTGCCGCTTAGGCACATTAGCTTCATTTTCAGCATAGCACATATGCTCCCGGAACTCAATGACAACTTCGCTGCCCTTACTCGAACATCACCGTCTGCTCCAAAAATTCCGTCTTGATCACAATGACCGGATAGGAGGGCGCAGGGGTGTTCTTCTCATCCGGTTCCGGCCCCAGAAGGACGGTGCTGACGCATATATTGGTATCCGTCAGATACAGCTCGTTCACCGCTATGCTGTAGCCTCCCGTCTCCTGCTCTCCATAGCCGATGCATATGTATAGATTCTTGTTGTCCGTATAAGTGATCTGAAATGGCTGAGACTTTTTCTCCTCAATGATGGTCTTCAGCTGCTCCGGAATCTTCTCCTCGCTTATCACCGTGAAATCCAAATCCCGGAGCTTGATTTTTTCCTCACTGAGCAAAGCGCAGCCGGTAAAGAGCAAAACGCAGGCCGTCAATATCCCCCAAACTCTGGGTCCGCTGTACATCCGTTGCTTTTTGTGTAAACATTCCCTTTTCCGTAAAATCCCCTTTTCCCGCAAACACGATCGAATTTCCAACGAAAAGTTCCATAGAAAGTTCAAGAATACACCTCATAATTCCCGCCGCCATTTTCATCATAGCGAAAATGTGGCGATTCCTCATATTCTTTTACCTTATTCTATGTACAGTTTTTAGGTTCTATGATAAAATAAGGACATTGTACGGCCCTCGCCCCTCTCCATCTAAAAAAGGCCATAAAACCTGCAGATAGGGAATATGAACGGCAGAGGACATATATTAGCACAATAGGGAGGATCCCTGATATGATTCGTCTCATTCTGGTGGCAATTTTTTTGTTTTCATTTTTGGTGCTGGGCATACCCTTGCTGCTTGCGGAGTGGATCATCGGCAAGTTCAATCCCGGATTAAAGGACAGAAGTTCCAAGGCCATCGTGGCCTGGGGCTTTCGCTGTATCCGGTTTATCACGGGCACTAAAGTGATCGTCAAGGGACTGGAAAACATCCCCTCTGATACGGCTGTGCTCTATGTGGGCAATCACAGAAGCTATCTGGACATTGTGCTCACCTGCCCCATTTTTCCCGGAGTCACCGGCTATGTAGCAAAAAAAGAAATGCTCCGGTGGCCCTTATTGAAGGACTGGATGAAAAACATCCACTGTCTGTTTCTGGATCGGGACAATATCAAGGAGGGCCTGAAAACCATCCTGAAAGGTGTGGAGGAAGTCAAAAGCGGCATATCTCTATGTATTTTTCCGGAAGGAACCCGCAACAAGGTCAACGACACTTTCCTGCCTTTCCATGACGGCAGCTTCAAGATCGCAGACAAAGGCAACATCCCCGTGATTCCTCTGGTTATGGTGAACACCGCCGGCGTGTTCGAGGATCATCTGCCCCGAATCAAAAGAGCTACCGTAGTGATTTCTTTTGAAGAACCCATTGATCTGAAACAGCTGAGCAAAGAAGATAAAAAGAATCCGGGAGCCTATGTCAGCGGCATTATCTCCCGGAGGTATTTTGAATTGAAAAAGGAATATTTCTAATCCCTCAAATGGGCAGCTCCACCGTGAAGGCAGTCACTTCGTTCCCGCTTTCCGCCCTGATGGCACCGCCGTGCAGCGTCACAATCTCCCGGGCAATGGCCAGTCCCAGCCCGGCTCCCCCTTGATTGGTGCCTCTGGCATCGTCCAACCGGAAAAATTTCTCGAAAATGGCTTCCAGCTTCTGTCTGGGGATGGTTTTGCCCTTGTTTGAGAAGGTGACAAAAAGCTTTTCCCCTGCCGTTTTGCAGTCCACAAGAATTTCCGTGTCTGGGTAGCTATAGGCTATGGCATTCTTCAATATATTCCGAAACACTCTTGCCAGCTTGTCCCCGTCCCCATAGACCATTATGCTCTCTTCATTCGTCCCTTGCAGCTTCAATGTGTTTCCATGATCGCTGAGGATAGGGTAAAATTCGTCTGCCATCTGCACCAGCATAAAAGAAAGATCCAAGGACTCCTTCTCCAGAACGATCTGCTGCAGATTGTATCTAGTGATCTCAAAGAATTCGTTGATCAGCCTTTCCAGCCGCAGAGCCTTGTCCAAAGTAATGTGCACATATTTCACCCTCTGCTCCGCCGGCATTTCAGGCACCTCCTCCATTAAGCTCAAATAGCCAATGACGGATGTGAGAGGTGTCTTTAGATCATGGGCAAGATATGTGATCAGATCGTTCTTCCTGCCTGCCTCCTCCTTCTGCAGTTGTTCCTGACGCTGCATGGCCGCCTTGATTTCCGCCATCTCCACGGAAACCGGAGCGTATTCACTTGGAAAAATGTCCGATGCCTCTCTTCCCTGACGCATATAGTCTCCTATCATTTTTCCTGCCTCCTTGAGCACCTTAGTCTCCTGACGGGAGGCATACAGCACGGAAATCAAACGGACGCTCACAATCCAGAAAATTACCAGACCGATGAGAATTTTCAGCAGCAGCTCCTTGACCTTTCCCCAACGGATGGCCTTAGTATAATAGGTAAGCCCATCCTTCGTAAACAGCTGTTTTTCCTCCACGTAGTTGTCTTCAAACCAGTCCACCACAAACCCGTTCATAAGCTGATCGATCATTATATAGAGCATATTGCACAGATAGATACCTCCTATGATCAGCAGAACCGTGACCAGCAGCCTTTTCAGCCTCCCATCAACCTTCAATTTTGTACCCGCACCCCCAGACCGTCTTGATATATTTCGGATTCTCGAAAGAATCCCCCATCTTTTCCCGCAGATGCCTTATATGCACCGTGATGGTATTGTTGTTCTTGGTGTAATACTCCTCTTCCCAGATCTCGTGAAAGAGCTCCTCAGCGCTGACCACCTCTCCCTTCCTCTGTACGAGAATCCGAAGAATGGAAAACTCAGTGGGAGTAAGTGAAAGGGGCTTCTCGTTCAGAAGACACTCATGTGTCTTGATATTCAGCATCAGGCCGGACACGGAAAGCACCTCCTCCCTTTGGACTCCCGTGTTGTACCTGATATACCTGCGCAGCTGGGCCTTCACTCTGGCCACCAGCTCCAGCGGCAGAAAGGGCTTGGTGATATAATCGTCCGCCCCCAGCGTCAGTCCCGTGATCTTGTCCGTCTCCTCTCCCTTGGCCGTCAGCATGATCACCGGGTAATTTTGCTTTTCCCTGATTTTGCGGCAAATGGTCAGACCGCTGACTCCGGGCAGCATAATATCCAAAATCGCAAGATCGAAGCTCCCGGACTCCACATACCCCATGGCCTCGGTTCCCGTATAGCACTTCACCACATGAAAACCTTCACCCTCCAGATACAGCGCCACCAGATCCGTTATTTCCTTTTCATCATCTACTATCAAAATTCTTTCATCCATGTCTATGATCCTTCTTAAACTCTTATATATCCCTATATCTCTCTTCGGAAAAATGTTCTCATACCGACTTCAAAGTTCCGTTCACCGGAAATTATTTCTGCAAGTCTTTCTTCAACATAATGCTTTCCTCGGTGCGGTATTTTTCGCTGAATCCAAGTCTTCCTTTCATCATCAAAATGATAAGCTATTTCCCCGACAAATTCATCCGATTCCTGCTTGACTAAATAGCGGTAAATTTCCAAATGGGAACTCTATCTCAGTTCATACACTCTCTATTCCTTTAGGATTATCTCACAGATAAAACAGGATTTGATTAAGATTTTCATAAGATTCTGCGTGTCGCTCTTAAAATCACATTGCACATAAGCCCCATCAAAGCCGGAGACCTTCATGAGGCAAATCGTTTCTTGTATAATTTTAAATATATTTTCTGGCAGCCTCCGGGCTCAGCTTATACTGCTCTTGTATCTTGAACATGATCTCCTGCGGCATAAGCCCCATACTCTTTAATATGGAAACTGTTCCTTCGATTCCCTTCTCCACTCCCTCCTTCAAACCTTCATTTCTTATGGTTTTAGCCTCGTATTCAAGCACTTTTCCTCCCATTACAGCCTTCACTCCTTCCCTGACAGACTCATATTTTCCTGCAATATTTTCCAGTACCCTATCCGACATTTCTATAATCGTACATTTTACATATTCGCTGATATAATGTTTCCTCAGTAATTCTTCCAAGCGATTCCTAATCTCCAAATATTCATACACCAGCGATCTCAGTTTTGACTTGTCTCTCACATATTCCGTAAACAAATGCTCATGGGTAAAAATGTAAAAAGGAATCAAAAACAATAAATTCTTATCAAAAATGCTCTCTATCGTATAGCTTTGTATCTTAATTACATGTATACCATACTCCACATTCCCACCCGGCGTAATCATCCTTATTTTCATCCGATTCGGAGTAGACGCAGTACATCTCAGAAATAGCACCGCTGAATGAGGAAACGTCACTGTCAGAACATGATCGCTGATTTTTTCCTCGTCCAGCGCTATCTGGGTATCATATTCAAAAAAACGCACAAGCATGCTGTTGTCCGCATTGCTTTGACATTCTAAATGGTACTTTTTGCTCTCTTTTCCCACTATTGCAAAGCTGGTATCCGTAATCCTCTCATCAGTCCTTCCGCCTTGTTTGTTCATGAAATGGCTCTCTTTTGAAAACACAATCTCTTCCGCCCCGGAATATCTTTCCCCAAATATCTCATTGATAACCGGAACTATCAAACTGCTGCAATCGTTCAGCAAAGTGCGGAACACATCATCATACGGCGTGCCTACCACCTTTGATTCTTCCATAATCAGCTTCCTTCTCTCATTTTACCATGTTCCGTGACCATACTCAATCCCATTGCGGTTTAATTAAGCAAATCTCACGGAAATTCTCTGCCTCAATACCATTCTAACAGCATCCCCGGTCATTGTCATTGGACAGTTAATCCAAAACGCAATTTTCATCTTTTTTTGCGTTTAACTTCATCCATGCTTATATAGATCGAAATTGGAGTGAATTTCTGAGAATTCCTTTGTGTCCTGCTGCCAGTCTGAGAAGATTTTAAGCATCCCCATGTGGCTGAATACTCTTTGCGCAGAAAAGAGCATCAACTATTCTTTACCTGATAAAAACACCGCCCTGACATTCACCAAAGTCCAAGGGGCGGTGTTCTCTATCCTCTCCACGTTATACATGCAAATTTTAATTGCAAGATACATCTTTTTACAAACAAAATTATTACTTGAACCCTCCAAAAGACAAGAAGGAAAGGGCTGCCTTGGTTCTATGGCTTTTCCGCAGCGGCACTATTTTGCAGAAAGTCCAGCACCTCAATGAACTCCATTCCATGAGATGCCTTCACAAGAACCGTGGCCCCCTCAGGCACCAGATCCCCAAGTCCACTGTTCAGAGCCTCCATCAGAGCCTTGCGATCCGGGAAGTATACTGCCCGCTGTGTTTTCTCCTCCGCAGAACATTCTGTCCCGCAGCACAAATATCCCTGCCTTTCATCAGAGTTTTCCGCCCTTTCACAAATTCGCGCTTCTTCCATGCTCCTCTGGGCCTCAGCATACATATGCCTCGATTCCTCCCCCACGCAGATGATCAGATCCACTCCCTTCTCCACGGCATAGGCACCCATCTCCCCATGATAGTCGTGAGAATTTTCTCCCAGATTGAACATATCGCCCAGAATCGCCACCTTTTTGGTGTCGGCCAGAGCAAGGAGGTCTATGGCAGCCTTCATGGATGCAGGATTGGCATTATAGCAGCCGTCGATAAAGGTGTTGCGGGGCAGACGGATAAGATTGTCACGCCCTCCCACCGGCGCAGCCTTGGCCATGCCTGCGGCGATCTCCTCCCCGGTCAGCCCCAGCAGACCCGCCACACAAGCTGCAGCGGCGGCGTTTTGCAGCATATGGGAGCCGGGCAGCGGAATGTGAACCTGAACCCGTACCTCCTGAAGGCTCTCTTTGTTCCGCAAAACGCCCTTTTTCATCAGCATGGTGGCATCGCTGCCCCAAAGCCCTCTGCCGATGCTTTCCTCCACCAGAACCTCCTCCGAAGAGTCGCCCCCCAGCCCAAAGAAATGAGGTCTGCGCCCATTGATTTCCCTTACTTCTATGAGCTTATCATCCTCTCCGTTCAAACAAATCTCACCGTCCTGAGCCATATAGTCGAAAATCTCCGACTTTGCCTTCAAAATGCCGTCTCTGGTCTTTAGATCCTTCAGATGGCTCTGTCCGATATTGGTTATCACACAAATGTCGGGGCGGGCCATCTTGCTCAGACGGTGCATCTCTCCAAAGTCGCTGATGCCCATCTCCACCACCGCTACCTGATGTTCCTGCCGTATCCTTAAAAGTGTCAAGGGAACGCCGATCTCATTGTTCAGATTTCCCTCCGTCTTCAAAACCTTGTACTTTTCCGAAAGAACTGCCGCCGTGAGTTCCTTGGTGCTGGTCTTGCCTGCGCTGCCGGTAATGCCCACCACCTTCACGTCCAGCTTTCTCCGGTAGGCCTCCGCCATGTCCCTCAGCGCCTGCAGGCTGTCCTTCACCATCAGATAGCTGCCCCATTTGTCTTTGGGAATTCCATGCTCTTTTTCCACCTCTTCGGGCGACTTTTCGACCACTGTCAAGACTATTCCCTTTTCATACACGTTCCCCACGAAGCGGTGCCCGTCCACCCGCTCTCCCGATACGGCTACAAACACGCCGCCTGCCTCCGCTTTTCTGGAGTCAATGGCCACAGCGCTGACATTGGCATCCCCTTTCGTCCTATCCCCCTGCAGCACCAATGTGCCCCCGCAGGCCTTCGCTATCTCATTGATTGTCAAATTCATCCGTCAAAACCTACCTTTTTCTTCTTTATCTGCTTTCTTCTGTATCAAAACGCCGACTCCAACACCCTCTGCCTAAACTCTCCCCTCAAAACGCCGGCTCCAACACCCTCTGCCTAAACTCTCCCCTCAAAACGCCGGCTCCAACACCCTCTGCCTAAACTCTCCCCTCAAAACGCCGGCTCCAACACCCTCTGCCTAAACTCTCCCCTCAAAATGCCAGCTTCAACACCCTCTGCCTAAACTCTCCCCTCAAAACGCCAGCTCCAGTATCCTCCGACAGAGCTGTTTAAAATCCATCCCCGCCGCAGCGGCCTCCTGAGGCAGCAGTGATGTGGCCGTCATGCCGGGCAGCGTGTTCGCCTCCAGACAGAACACCTCCCCCTCTCCGCTCATGACAAAGTCCATTCGGGCATAGCTTTTCAGACGCAGCGCGCGAAACACCCTTTCCGCCACATCCTGAAGCTCCCGGGCCTTCTCCGGCTCTATCTGTGCCGGACATGTCTCCACCGTGGTTCCGGCCTGATATTTATTTTTGTAATTATAGAATCCTTCCTTTGGAGCCATCTCTATGACGGGAAGGGCCTTCCCGTCCATGACGCCGACGGAAAACTCCCTTCCCTTTATATACTGCTCCACGATGATTTCCTCCCCATACCGGAATGCCTCCGCCTTGGCCTCCTCATATTCTCCGGGATTCCCGGCCACATACACTCCGATGCTGGAACCGCCGCAGCAGGCCTTTACGATACGGGGGTATGGAACCGCCTCCTCGGCTGCCCCTTCATCCGGCGATTCTGCCCCTCCAGTCTCCTTCGGTCCCTCTGCCCCCCAAGAGAGCTTTGCTGCCCCCTTCTTGAGCCGGATCCCCTTGGGAGCAGGAATCCCGTGGGCTTTGAAGAGATCCTTGGTGATTCCCTTATCCATGGCGATGCAGGAGCCCGTAAAGTCCGCTCCGGTATAGGGAATCCCCATCAGGTCAAAGCAGGCCTGTATTCTGCCGTCCTCCCCGTTTGCCCCATGCAAAGCCAGAAACACACAGTCCGCGCTCCCGCAGATCTCCAGCACTCCAGGGCCGAAAAATCCCTTCCACCCCTCCGGCCGCAGCTTCTTCACGGCCTCCAGGTCGGGATCCTCCTCCTTCACGGCGTCAATCTGCGCTATGAGGTTCATTCCCCTCTCAAAAATCTCCTTCTGATCCCCCTCATAGCCCAGATACACATCCAGCAGGACAACCTGATGCCCGCTTTCCTTAAGCGCATGATAAATCATCATCCCTGAGCTCAGGGACACATCTCTTTCCGTACTGATTCCTCCGGCCAACACCACTACCTTCATAAGAAAACGCCTTTCTCGTCTATATAATCTCATAAGCCTATGCAAAGCATACTCCTATATTGATAATTATTCAACAGCTAAATGGGGGATGCCTATCCCATAGTCCTAAAATATTTTGGCCGAAGCGCTCTTTATGTACGGCAAAACGCCCCCTGCCCAATACGGACAAGAGGCCTATAAACCTATGTCTGCGCCGCCCTGTCATACACCACCTGACCATCGATGATGGTATACAAGGTATTTGTGAACACCTCCATGGGGTTCCCGTCAAATACAGCAATATCGGCATCCTTGCCCGCCTCCAGACTGCCCACCCGATGACCCACCCCGCAGATCACGGCAGGATGTATGGTTATGGCCTTGTATCCCTCCTCCATGTCAAGGCCCGCCTTTACGGCCAGACCTGCGCACAGAGGCAGCGACTGAATCAAAGAAACCGGATGATCCGTGGTCACCGCCGTCATCAGCCCCGCCTTGTTCAGCACGCCCACTGTCTTGAATGCCATATTCTGAACCTCGATCTTGCTCCTGCTGGCCAGATCAGGACCCACGATGGCGGGAAATCCTTCCTTCGCCAGCTCCTCCGCTATCAGATGGCCTTCGGAACAATGATCCAGCGTCATTTTCAGCCGGAACTCTCTGGCGATCCTCACAGCCGTAAAGATGTCGTCCACCCGATGGACATGGGCCTTCAGCGGGATTTCCCGCCGCACCACGGGAAGCCAGCATTCCATGGCGAAATCCTCCTGAAAATCCTCGCCGTTTTGGAGAGCCTTCCTTTTCTTCTCCTCATAGGAAAATGCTTGCGTCAGCTCCTCCCTGAGCATGGCCGCAATGGCCATTCTGGTGGAGGGACTTTTTCCCTGACCGGAATAGTTCACCTTGGGATTCTCTCCGAAGGCCACTTTCATGGCCGCAGGGGCCTTCACCACCAGATCGTCCACCCGCCGGCCCTTTGTCTTCAGAAACACAAACTGCCCTCCCACCACATTGGAGCTACCCGGACCGATCATAGCGGAGGTGATCCCCGCCCGCACCGCATCATCGAAGGCCGCATCCATGGTATTGATGGCGTCTATGGCCCGAAGCTGCGGGGTCATGGGGTCCACCGTCTCGTTGCAGTCATCCCCCTCCATGCCTTTTTTCTCCTCGCTGATCCCCATATGGCAATGGGCCTCAATGATTCCCGGCATAATGATGCCCTTCCGGATCTCTATGACCCTCTCGCCGGAAACGGGATGAAAATCCACTTCATCCCGTTTTCCTATCTCCGCTATTTTTCCATTCTCGATGCGGATGCATCCGTCCAGAATGTCACCGCCGGCCATGGTCTTGATTGTTCCGCCAATTATATACATGTCTTTACTCCCATCAGTCCTGTCTTTCCTCCGGCATCCTGAGGCTTACCGAAACAGCGCTTCAGGATTGATTGCCTTTCCGTTGGAAGTAAGCTTCAGGTATAGATTGCTTCCCTCCACGCAATAATATTTCGTAGGCTTCGCAATCCATCCGATGACCTCGCCCTGCTCCACATGGCTGCCCACGGTTACATTCAAGGCCTCCAGCTGCCCATAGGTAATCTTGTATCCGTCCCCCAGCTCCATGGTGACGGCCTGACCGATCTCCTCATTCTCAAAGATATCCACCACCCTGCCTTCCGCGCAGGCGGTCACTGCAGAACCCTGCTCCGCCGCCAGCACCAGTGCAGGGCTGCACTTGAACTGATCCAGAGTGGAAAAATAGACCGTGGAATTCATGCTGTACGGAATCAGCACTTCACCGCTCACGGGACGCTTCAATCCATCCGTCTCGGAAAAATGCAAGGTCGGCGCAGCCGCCTCCCCACTGTCCGCAGGCTCATTCTCCTCCTCAGGCTCCGGCTCCACCACCGCGTCGGGAGATATGACGGGAGTCTGTTCTTCCGGCTCCGGCACGTCCTCCGTCACCGGAGATTTCCCGGATACCGGCTCATCCTCCATCATAGGGTCCTTATCCTGCACCCTGTTCGTCAGTCCCGGAATCTCAATCTGCCCGGAGCCCACCTCCATGGGAGGATAGTCAAGATCGCTGTCCATTCCCGCCAGTCCCGAGAGAGGCTCCTCCTGTTCGTCAAGCAGCGCCCTATAGTCCTCTTCCCCCAGCACCGGATCATTCTGCGCCAGCTCCTGACCGTTTTCCTCGATCTCGTCCATCTTATCCTGAAGATTGTCCCCGAACGAGGTGAAGTCTATGGTGTAGCCGTCGTCCTGCTGCTCCACATTGCTCGACTTCATATAGATCCCCGTCATAGTCAGCGCAGTAAGCACGAATGCCGACGAGGCAATCATGATGGCACGTTCCTTCTTAGCGTTGTTCCTTCTATTTCTTCTCATAGATGCCTTCCCTTCCTTGTTTAACTTCAGTCTAAGTCAATACTGCTTTCGTACTGCTCGCTATCAGTTTGCCCTTTCGGAAGAGATTTATGCAGGCTCCGTTCTTGATTTGCACAGAAAAAAGCTGCCCTGAAATCAGGGCAGCCCTCATTCATTCTTCAATATTCATTTCACTTCTTCGTAAAACTATTCGGAAACTACGCCGAAGCCTGATACTTCGCCACGTCCACATGCTGTACCGTGCCTACGCCTCCGTTCTCGTACAAGAACACGCCGGTGCTGCGGATAGCGCCCTGCGTGCGCCCCTCCTGCCCCTTCAGAGTATAGTCGGTGGATACGTTCTGCAGACAGATAGCGCCTACACCCTTGTCGGAAAGCTTGTACAGCACATCGTTTCCGTTCTCGTCCTTGCACCAGATCTTCAGCTTATCCCATATGGGATCGTTCTCGTCGATCCATCCGTTTCCGTCCTCGTCGTACTTGGCCAGATCCGCAAAGCCGTTGCCGCTGGCAGTGCCGAAAAGCTCGTTGCCGTCGTTTATGACGCCGTCCCCGTTCTTGTCCAGAGCCAGATACCCGCTCCCCGCTCCCATGCCGGAGATCTCGTCCAGCTCCCCGTCCCCGTCAATGTCGAAATAAAAAGTCTGATCGGAAAGCTCCGCTATGTCCGTGTCCAGATTAATCACAAGGGGATCACAAAATACGAACGCCGCCTGCTGCCTCCCCTGATAATACTGCTGAAATTCCCTGCTCATGTTTACATTCACATTAAAGCTGATCTCCCTGCCGTCCGCAGTGCGAACCGTCCCCACCGTAGAAAAGGACGCTTCCTCCTTCTCAATGCGCAGGATATCGCTGCTGTAGCTGAGTATCCTCACATTGGTCACGCCAGGCTTCTGCTCCCCCTGCAGGGCATTGTCATAGGCCGCGCCCCCGCTTTCCTGCCCTGCGTTCTGGCTCCCGTTGGCCACGCTCTGCCTATACTCTCCGAGACTGTCCTCCGACATCCACTGGCCGAACCGTCCCCTTCTGTAGGAAAACAGAAGATTAAAAATATAACGCAGCGTGGTCTGGCGGATATCCGCTATGGTCTGGCTGGCGCTGCTCCTGATGGAGACCTTGGAGCCTCCCTGCTGCAGGCGGCTCTGCCAGTCCTGAAGCGTGGCGGACTGCCGCTGGGCCTTGTCCTCGCCCTGCCCTTCCTGATCCTTCTCCGCGCCCTCGGCATTTCCTGCGTTTCCGCCCATGGCCCCGTCCAAGATATTTCCGCCTCCCGCCGTCACCTGCCGGCTTTCCAAAGTAAAACGCCTAAATACCACTGAAGTCTCACTATACCTTCTGGAAGATCCCATCTGTACCGTTCCGGAATCTATTTTCACTCCTTTTGCACCCCTCTATGGCCCACCCATCCTCAAAGCACACCGATCCCCCCGTCCTCCCTGACGCAGACGACACTGCCCTTCAAGAACCTTTTATGGCTTCCATCCTGTCCCCCTTGGCGCATATCCGGGCTATCCCCGGCCCCCGCTCATCAGCAGATCTGCCATCGCAGGCCTTGCGCCGCATAAAAAAACGGCATTCGGCAGGAAAATCCTTTCCCTGCAAAAATACCATCCGTGGTGTCCATATTCATACTCGGCAGCAGTCGGCCAAACTGCTTTCCTGTACTATTTATATCGACAGGAAAGCCGCTTTCTTTAGCCTTCTGCTTCCAGATTTTTCCTCACTGCTCCTTATCCGGAGCGCCTCCGGGCCTGATCCCGGCTCCCACCCGAACCGCCTGCCTTTCGGCCGCCTGCTTCGCCTGAGCCACTCTGGCGGACAGCATCTGGATCAGCATCTGACTGGGAATCACGATATTCGCCCCAAAGGGATTGATGACAATGCCCAGCGCGGGGCAGGCATTTCCCTGTGCGTCCTTTCGCACCAGCATGGCTCCATAATCCTCCAGCTTCAACGCGAAGGTGGGAAAGTCAGGATTTTTCTCCTTCCATTTCTCGTATTCCCTCATATCCGTGAAGGCCATAAAGAACCTCTTTCCGTCAGGGGCGGAAAGCATGGGAAACTGCACCTTGCTGCCCGGAATGATCTGCAGCTTTCCGTCCTCGCCCTCTTGGGGGGCCGGCTCCACGATGGCCGGGCTCATAAACTCCGCCTTCATCAGCTCTCCCAGAAACATATTGCGATGCTCCGGCGTATCCTCCGCCTTCATCAGCTCTATAGAGCCTACAAGCAAGGGATTTGATACGGATTTGTTGAATTCCATGACAATACCTCCTCAATTATACTGCGGCCATTCCCCGCTGAAGCATCTTTACCGCCGCTTGAAAATATGGTATCATTGGCGTATACGGCAGGAACGCCCTGCCACATGCGAAGGATACCCGGACGGAGGTAAGCGCTGTGATAAAAATACAGAAAAACAATCCTGAAAATACAAAAAACTTCTTAAAGCCCACCGACAAAAAGATACTGCTCATACTCATCGGGATCAAGCTGGCGCTGGCCTTGGCAGGCGGCTTCGCAATACCCATGGGCCACTTTTCGGAAGGTTCGGCCCTGCTGCTCAGACTGCTGGCAGTGGCCTTCGTATATGATATCTGCTGCTTCTATCAGGTCTGCCTGCACATAGCACAAAGCATCTTCATAGCCTTTCTGCTCTTCATCCTTCTGCTTATGGGAGGCGTTTTCCTATTCAATCATTTCTTCTCGTTTCTCGCCGCCGTGAACCCTTCCACCGAAGCAGGGCAGAATCTCTCCATGGCCGTGATGACGCTGATCTTCCTGATCCCCTTCCTCATAGACGCGGTACGGCTTGCCCGGCTCTGGCTGTCTCCCAAAAAGGCAGATTGATTCTGCCTGCCTTGTCCTACTCCTATCCTGCTAATCTCCCAGATTCACATAATATACCCCGTCCAGCTCAACTATATATCCTTCCTCCGGATATGCTGCCGGAAAGGCGATCTCCTCTCCTCTGGCCGCCGTGGCATCATCGGGGCAGACAAAGTCCATTCCATAGAATTCCATAAAGCATCTGATGCGGTGGACGCTGGCATTGTTCACATCCGTCATGGGCGTCCATTCAAAGAAGGATCTCCCTATGACATGTCCCAGCAGCACCGGCACGCTATCCTCCGCATGCCGCACCCCTTTAAAGACAATCACCGTATCTTCGTCCGCGCCGCAGTCCTTATAGATCTTTTCCGCAATGGCCTTATCATTCTCATTGCGCAGATAATCGCTGTACATGAGCAGTTGGCTGTGTACAAGCTGGGATGCTATGATCAGGCAAAGTGCCCGCGAGGCCCATCTGCCCGCGCCATAATATTTCCAGAACAAGAACGCGCACAGCAGAGGCAGGCTCAGCTCGGCCCGGGGCGCGTTCAGCGGCTGTCCCGTGACTATGTGCAGCAGAAACGGGGACGCCAGCAATGCCAGCAGATAAAAATGCTTCCAGCTGAGGGCAAAGCCCCCTCTCTTGATCTGGACAAAGACAAAGATCATGCAGAACGTATAGGAGAGATTCAGGATGGTTCCATAGCCCAGCACCACCTTCCCCACCGCAAAGATGATGTTCTTCAGCCCTATGTAGAAGGGTTCCTGAAGCCAGACCACCTCCAGATATCCGCTCTGCGCTGCAAATGTCCCGCCCCGCACCAGATACGCGATGCCCAGATGGCCCAGCAGAGAGACGAAGAATATGGCCAGCGCCGTCCCGATCCTCCCCAGATTATCCCTCTTGTTCTCGCTGCCGCGTCCGTACAGGCAGATCAGCACCCCCACCACATACACATTGACAAAGGCCTGATAGGCGCCGAACACAAACAGCAGCAATACCACCAGCCCTGCGGCAGACAGCCATTCCCACCGCTCCAGCACCCGTCTGGTCAGAAGAAACGCCGCCATCATCAAAAGCATGGAAAAAGACACTTCCGCGCTCTGGAGGGTAAAATAATACTGCTCGCAGAATATGGGGGCGGACACCAGAACCATCCCGCACAGAAGATCCCGCTTCCATCCTCCCGCCCTCCCCGTCCTATTCAGGAAATAGAGAAACAGCACCGTATACAGATATACATTGACAGCGGTGGCTCCGTTCATAAGATACAGATTGGCCCCGTTTCCCGTCAGGCGTTTCATCCACACAAGGGAATACCGGCCGAGGTTTTCCCAGTGGAGCAAAGTGGATTCAGGAGAGACCACCCATTCATCCGTGTCATAGCCCACGGTGGGAAATAGGAGACGGATCAGAAAAAAGGCCGTCACGAACATCCCCAGCAGCACCATGGTCCTGCGGTTTCCGGATATATAGTTTCTAAACGACAGCTTTTCTTTCATTCCCAGCCCTTCTTGTTCCGTCTCCGTACCTCTACGGCTCAATCCACCCTATTATAATTGATCAGGCAGCCCTTCAAAATAATCTGCCTTTCCTCCTGCGTAAGCTCGCCCAGACGAAGCTCAAAAGGCTTTAACCCGCCTTGGCCTACCACATAGGCCGTAATCGCATCGGCGCTCTCCTCCACGGCTTTTCTGATGCCCGGAAGGAACAGATAATCCAGATTCCCAAAGGGCAGTTCTCCCTCCTTGATCAGGAAGGGCAGCATACCCCAATTGATCAAATTGGAGCGATACCGCTTGGTGGCATATTCGTTGGCGATATTGGCCCAGCCCCCCAGCACCTTCTGGCAGGAAGCCGCCTGCTCCCTTGCAGAGCCGTCCCCGGGCTTCACCGCAAAGATGGTGGAGCCGAAGCCGGTGTTGGCATGGCCGGTCTCCGGAAACTGCTCCTTGATCACCTTCATCAGCTCCTTCAAAACCGGCAGCGCGCTGCAAGGATGGCCCCCCTTCATCCGCTCCTTCTCCGCCTTCTGGATCTCCTTGGCTCTGGCCACATAGTCCGGATCCTTGCGGCTTAAGGTAAACTCCGCCAGCCCCAGAGGATTGGATCGGTAGGAGGATGTCTCCCCGGAGGGAATCAGCTCGTCTGTGGTGGTGACGGGATCGTGGATCTCGCTGACCACCTGCAAAAGCAGATTCTCCGGCAGCGCACCCATGGCCGGCCAGTCCTTGATATTGGGGCCCAGCTGGATTTCCGTGTCCGGATCCGCCAAGCCCTTGGAATCAAACACTCTGTTGGCATAGATTCTGCTGTCGAAATGATACTGATACCTGCCCATCTCCCCGTCGAAGTCCGTAGCGGGGGTGAGAATCCCCTGATTGGCCGCCGTGGCGGCAATAGAGCGGGCATCCATCAGGGCAACGGAGGAAATCTGGCCGTTCTGAAGCTTGCTGCCCTCCCTATTGGGAAAGTTTCTGGTAGAATGGCGAATGCTAAAGGCATTGTTGGCAGGGGTATCCCCCGCACCGAAGCAGGGACCGCAGAACGCCGTCTTCATCACTGCGCCTGTCTCCATAATAGCGGCGGCACAGCCGTTTTTCACCAGTTCCATGTACACGGGCATGGAGGCAGGATACACGCTGAGAGTAAATCCGCCGGCGCCGATGGAACGTCCTTTCAGAATATCCGCTGCGGCACAGATGTTTTCAAAGCCGCCCCCTGCACAGCCGGCAATGATGCCCTGATCCACCATGAATTTTCCGTCCCGGACCTTGTTCTTCAGCCGAAATTCCAGAGGAGAGCCGTCCGCGGCCTTTGCACCCTCTAAGCTCACCAGCGCCCTCTTCTCCGTCTCGTCCAGAATGTCCATCAGATTTTCATTCAGCTCCTCTATGGACACCGTGTTGCTGGGATGGAAGGGCATGGCGATCATAGGCCGGATCTTGTCCAGATCCACCACAATCATGCCATCATAATACGCCGTCCGGCCCGGGGCAAGCTTTCTATAGTCCCCCTTACGGCCATGGATCTCGTAGAATTCCTGAATGCTCTCATCCGTCTCCCATATAGAAGATAAACATGTGGTTTCCGTGGTCATCACGTCGATTCCGATGCGGAAGTCTGCGCTCAGGGAAGCCACCCCGGGGCCCACAAACTCCATCACCTTGTTTTTCACAAAGCCGTTTTTAAAGACAGCCCCTATGATCGCCAAAGCCACGTCCTGAGGTCCCACGCCCTTCACCGGGCATCCGGTGAGATAGACTCCCACCACCTCGGGCATATTGATGTCATAAGTCTGGTTCAGGAGCTGTTTCACCAGCTCCGGTCCCCCCTCTCCCACCGCCATGGTGCCCAATGCCCCGTAGCGGGTATGGGAATCGGAGCCCAGAATCATGCCGCCGCCCTCCGCCATCATCTCTCTGGCGTACTGATGAATCACGGCCTGATGGGGCGGCACATAGACCCCGCCGTACTTCTTTGCACAGCTGAGTCCAAACATATGGTCGTCTTCGTTGATGGTGCCTCCCACGGCGCAGAGAGAATTGTGGCAGTTGGTCAGTACATAGGGCATGGGAAATCTCTGCAGCCCCGAAGCCCGGGCCGTCTGTATGATCCCCACAAAGGTAATATCATGACTGGTGAGCTTATCGAACCTGATTTTCAGCTTGTCCATATTTCCGGAGGTATTGTGGCTCTCCAGAATGCCGTAGGCGATGGTCTGTCTCGCCGCCTCCTCTTTCATGACGGTCTTTCCCGTCTTCTGCAAAACGGCCTGCGCCGCATCCGGTCCGTCGGCTATGATTTCCCTGCCGTCCACCAGATATACGCCGCCCTGTAACAAATCGATCATGGCTTCTCCTTCCTACAGACTACAAGCAACGATAGTCCCGGTAGTCTGATTCCAATTTTGCTCAACGCCCTATTCACTGCGAAATCTATGTTCAGAAACCATACCATACATCTTGTGAGCGGATTCCTTTCCGAATACTTCCATCCTGAAGTCACCTTTCTCTCCCGGTCGATTCTCAGGTGCAGGCGTACCTGCAGATAACGGATCAGAAGCAGGCAGGTATAAAAATACTGACATTCCACTACTTCCAATCCGGGAACCGCCGCGGCCAGTTTCCGGAATCCCCTGACATTATACCGGCGCAGATTTCCCACGATACGATCATGCTCGGAAAAAACGGATTGCAGCGCAGGCAATGTGAAGAACAGATATCCGCCCTCTTTCACCTTGCCGCTGAGAGCCTTGAGATATGCCGCGTCATCCGGCATATATTCCAGAGAGTCCATCATGATCGCATAGTCCATCTCTCCCGGCACTTCCTCCAGATAATGGAACTTCTCCACTCTAGGGTAATCGGGAACCTGCTCATCATACTCCAGATCCACGGCATACGCGCGGTCACCCTCGTATTTCCCCAGAAGGCGATTGTCAAAATACAGATCTCCCGCCCCTATATTCACATATCTTCTGCCGCTGTTTTCACTTTTCCTGCCCAGATATCCTGCCAATACTCCCAGCACTCGTCCGGTCCTGCTCAACTCCCACGGATGTCTGTTGGCAGCCCCTTTCCCTTTTCCGTCCTTCTCTCTCAAATCCATTCTGCTATTTCCTTATTCTGACGGCTCTTATCTGCGTTTTTGCTCCCAGCGCCGCTGTTCTCCTTGGACCTGCCACAGCTCCGGCCCCCTATGCCTCAGGAACCTCCTGCCATAATTTTTTGTCCCCGGAAGCATTTTGAATCTTTCGCCTTCCTGCACCTGCCATGAAGCATATAGCATACCCAACCAGGTATGCTATATGCCAATGTTCCTATTCAAGAAAAAACAATCAACACAGCCGATCTCTCACGCTGTTGTTTACAGCGTCACCTTGCCCAGATGCCAGATCTCGTCCACATACTGCTGAATGGTCCTATCGGAGGTGAACTTGCCGGAGCACGCCACATTCAGAATGGCGCTCTTGGCCCAGCCCGCCTTATCCTTATAGGCCTCCTCCACCTTCTTCTGGGCCTGTGCATAAGCCTTGAAGTCCTTCAGGATGAAATAAGTGTCGGCCTTGTTGGTGGACAAGGTATTCAGCAGAGAATTGTACAGCGGCAGGAACAGATTCTTGTCGGAAGAATAGCTGCCGTCGATAAGCTGGCTCAGCACCTTATGAAGGTCCTTGTCACTGTTGAAAATCTGCATGGGATCATAGCCGCCCTCGTTCTCATAGCGGATGACCTCATCGGAGCTGAGGCCAAAGATAAAGGCATTCTCCTCCCCTACCTCCTCCACGATCTCCACATTGGCGCCGTCCATGGTCCCCAGCGTCAGAGCGCCGTTCAGCATGAACTTCATGTTTCCGGTGCCGGACGCCTCCTTGCTGGCGGTGGAAATCTGCTCTGACACGTCCGCTGCCGCAAAGATGATCTCCGCGTTGGACACATTGTAGTTCTCGATGAACACCACCTTGATCTTGCCGCCGATGGAGGCATCCTTGTTCACCACCTCCGCCACGGCGTTGATGAGCTTGATGGTCAGCTTCGCATTTCTATAGCCCGCTGCAGCCTTTGCCCCGAAGATAAAAGTTCTGGGGAAGAATTCCATCTCCGGATGAGCCTTCAGTTCGTTGTACAGATACATCACATGGAGAATGTTCAGCAGCTGCCTCTTATACTCGTGGAGACGCTTCACCTGCACGTCGAAGATGGAATTGGGATCCACCTCCACGCCGTTGTGTTCCTGAATATATTTTGCCAGACGAAGCTTGTTCTGATACTTGATCTCCATGAACTCCTTCTGGGCCGCCTTGTCGTCGGCCAGACTCTTCAGAGCGCCGATCTGAGGCAGATCCGTGATCCAGCCCTCGCCCACCTTGGAGCTCACCCACTCGGCCAGCAGGGGATTGCCGTGAAGCAGGAAGCGTCTCTGGGTGATGCCGTTGGTCTTGTTGTTGAAACGCTCAGGGAACATCTCGTAGAAATCCTTCAGCTCCTGATGCTTCAGTATATCCGTGTGCAGTCTGGCCACGCCGTTTACGGAATAGCCCGCCACGATGGCCATATGGGCCATCTTCACCTGTCCGTCGTAAAGAATCGCCATCTTGCGGATCTTCTCCTGCACGTCCACCCCGTAGACCTTGGAATACTTCTCCTCGATCTGTCTCACGAACCTGCGGTTGATCTCCTCCACGATCTGGTAGATTCTGGGAAGAAGCCTCGAAAACAGGTCGATGGGCCATTTCTCCAGAGCCTCCGCCATGATGGTATGGTTGGTATAGGCGCAGGTTCTGGTGGTGATGTCCCATGCCTCGTCCCAGCCAAGATGATAATCGTCCAGAAGGATGCGCATCAGCTCCGGCACCGCCACCGTGGGATGGGTATCGTTGAGCTGGAATGTCACCTTCTCAGGAAAACGATGGATATCGTCATGCTTTCTCATATATTTCTCCACGGCCTCCTGAACGGAAGCGGAGATGAAGAAATACTGCTGCTTTAAGCGCAGCTCCTTGCCCGCGTAATGATTGTCGTTGGGATACAGCACATCCACCAGATTTCTGGCCAGATTCTCCTGCTCCACTGCCTTGCTGTAGTCTCCCTTGTCAAAGGAATCCAGCTGAAATCCTCCCAGAGACTCCGCATCCCAGATCCTCAGGGTGTTCACGATGCCGTTGCCGTATCCTACGATGGGCAGATCATAGGGAATAGCCCGCACCGCCTGATAGCCTTCCTGCACGAAGCAGCTTCTGCCGTTCTCATCGCATCCCATGGAAACATGGCCGCCGAACTTGACGATCTTGGCATATTCCGGTCTGCGCAGCTCAAAGGGATTTCCCTCCGCCAGCCAGTTGTCCGGCACCTCCACCTGAAAACCGTCCTTGATCTGCTGCTTGAACATGCCGTAGCGGTAACGGATGCCGCAGCCGTAGGCGGGATAGCCAAGGGTTGCCAGAGAGTCCAGAAAACATGCCGCCAGACGGCCCAAGCCTCCGTTGCCCAGAGCAGCATCCGGCTCCTGATCCTCGATGACGTTGATATCTACGCCCAGCTCTTCCAGAACCTCCTTGGCTCCCTCATAAGCCTGCAGGTTGATCAGGTTGTTTCCCAGCGCCCGCCCCATAAGGAATTCCATGGACATGTAGTAAACCATCTTAGGATCTTCCTTCTCATAGGCCTTCTGTGTAGTCATCCAGTTCCCGATGATACGGTCCTTGATGGCCAGAGACGCCGCCTGAAAAATCTGCTGAGGCGTAGCCTCCTCCAGAGTCTTGCGGTACATGGTCATTACATTGTAAATAATGCTTCTCTTGAACAAATCTTTATCGAATTCGTTTTTCTTTTCCTGTGCCCCTAAAGTCTCCGCCTTCACAGCCGAATCCTTTTCCTCACAGGCCCCGTTGGCGCAGCCCTTAATCTCTGCCGCCTTTGCGGTATTCTTTTCCTTCCTCATAAACAATTCTCCCTTCCTGCCGAATCTCTATTGGCTGAAAATCTGACAAAGCTATTTTGTATTATACCAAATATTCCCTGCTATTCCAACTACTTTTCTAAAAAATTGAATTCCGGCTTCGGCGGCCCGTTTCCACCGCCTAAATTCTGCTTTGGACTCTATCCGATTCTCTCCACCGCGATGACGGTCTGCTCCCCGTTCACACTCCATTCCTTGGCCACGGCGAAGTCCGCCCCCGCGGTCAGCTCCTCCGCCAGCACCTTGCCGCAGATGGACTCGGAGTTTCGGGCGGCAATGTCCGCCAGCTTGGGGTTTCCGTTGACGGATACCCGGATGTGGTCCATGACCTCGAAGCCAGCGTCCTTGCGCATGGTCTGGATCTTGCTGATGAGCTCATACACGAAGCCCTCCTCCACCAGCTCCTCCGTCAGGTTCGTGTCCAGCACCACGGTCATCCTCCCGTTTTCCTGAGACACATAGCCCTCCTTCTGGGTCATGTCGATAAGCAGGTCCTCCTTGGTCAGCTCCACCTTCACGCCGTTTGCGTCAAACTCAAGCTTTCCCGCCTGATTCAGCTCCTCCATGGCGGCATTGCCGTCAAGGGAGGCAAGCGCCTTCTGGATGGCGCCCAGCTGCTTTCCGTACTTGGGGCCCACCGCGCGCAGCTGGGGCTTGAAGGCATAGGTGGTGTAGTCACGTACATCTTCCGTGTACACCACTTCCTTCACGTTCAGCTCATCCTCGATGATCTCGGTGTAAAAGCTGCCCAGCGCTCCTGCGGATTCCCCTACAAGCGTCTCTCCTGCGCCGTCCTCCGGCAAACTGCCCGCTGCGGCTCCCGTCTTCACATACATTCTGCTGATGGGCTGACGGTTCTTGATGCTCACCGTGTTGCGGCAGGCCCTTCCCAGCACTACCGCCTCCAGCACTTCCTCCATGTCCGCCTCCAGCCTCTTGTCCACGAAGGCCTCCTCCACTGCAGGGAAGTCGCACAAGTGAATGCTCTCCGGTGCCGAAGAATCCGTGCTGCACACCAAATTCCGGTAAATTTCTTCCGTCATAAAGGGAATCATGGGCGCGGCAGCCTTGCACACCGTCACCAGCGCCCGGTGCAAAGTCATGTAGGCATTGATCTTGTCCTGCTCCATGCCCTTGGCCCAGAAGCGCTCCCTGCTGCGGCGCACGTACCAGTTGCTCATCTCCTCCACGAAATCCTGCAGGGCCTTGGCGGCTTCCGGAATCCGGTATTTGTCCAGGTTCTGATCCACCTGCCCCACCACCGTATTCAGTCTGGACAGCAGCCATCTGTCCATCACGGGAAGCTTTTCATATTCCAGACTATATTTGGAGGCGTCGAAACCGTCAATATTGGCATACAGCACAAAGAAGGTATAGGTGTTCCAAAGCTTATCCAGAAACTTATGCTGTCCCTCCAGCACGGTCTTGCCGGAAAAACGCTTGGGCAGCCAGGGAGCGGCGCTGGTATAAAAATACCATCTGATGGCATCCGCCCCGTAAGCCCCCAGAGCCTCGAAGGGATCCACCACGTTTCCTTTGGACTTGCTCATCTTCTGTCCGTCCTCGTCCGCCACCAGCCCCAGAACAATCACGTTCTCGTAGGGCGCTTTGTTGAACAGCAAGGTGGACTCGGCCAAAAGGGAGTAGAACCATCCTCTGGTCTGGTCCACGGCCTCGGAGATGAACTTCGCCGGAAACTGCTGCTCAAAAAGTTCCTTGTTCTCGAAGGGGTAATGATGCTGGGCAAAGGGCATGGCCCCGGAATCGAACCAGCAGTCGATGACCTCCGGCACACGCTTCATGGTCTTGCCGCACTTAGGGCAGGGGAAGGTGATCTGATCGATATAGGGCCTATGGAGCTCCACGCTGCCGGCTTCCTGACTGCCGGTGAGGGTGCACAGCTCCTGCCGGCTGCCCACGCACTCCATATGTCCGCACTCACATTCCCAGATATTCAGCGGAGTTCCCCAATAACGGTTCCTGGAGATGCCCCAGTCCTGAATGTTCTCCAGCCAGTTGCCGAAGCGCCCCTCCCCGATGGTGGGCGGGATCCAGTTGATGGTCTTGTTGTTTCGCACCAAGTCGTCCTTCACCGCAGTCATCTTGATGAACCAGGACTCTCTGGCGTAATAGATCAAGGGCGTATTGCAGCGCCAGCAGAAGGGATAGTCATGCTCGAACTTGGGCGCGGAAAACAGCTTGTTTTGCGTGTCCAGATCCCGGATGATATCCGGGTCCGCATCCTTCACGAACTTCCCTGCATAGGGCGTCTCCTGAGTCATGTTTCCCCTGCCGTCCACAAACTGCACCAAGGGCAGGCCGTACTTTCTGCCCACGTTGGCATCATCTTCACCGAAGGCCGGGGCAATATGGACGATTCCAGTACCGTCAGACATGGTGACATAGGAGTCGCAGGTCACGTAATGGGCCTTCTTGCCCTGTCTGGCAGCCTCCTCCCCGGAGCAGGAAAACAGAGGCTCGTACTCCCGATATTCCAGATCCTTTCCCCTATAAGTCTCCAGCACCTCGTAGGCGGGCTTTCCCTCTTCCGCCAGACCGCCCAGAACCTGCTCCAGCAGATCCTGCGCCATATAATAGATATATCCGTCCGCTGCCTTCACCTTCACGTAGGTCTCCTCCGGGTTCACGCACAGCGCCACGTTGGAGGGCAGCGTCCAGGGCGTGGTGGTCCAGGCAAGGAAATAGGCCTCCTCCCCCACACACTTAAATCTTGCCACCGCGGAGCGCTCCTTCACCGCCTTGTAGCCCTGCGCCACCTCATGGCTGGAAAGAGGGGTTCCGCAGCGGGGACAATAGGGCACGATCTTGAAGCCCTTGTACAAAAGCCCCTTGGACCAGATAGTCTTCAGCGCCCACCACTCGGATTCTATGAAATTATCGTCATAGGTCACATAGGGATCGTCCATATCCGCCCAGAAGCCCACGGAGCCGGAAAAATCCTCCCACATTCCCTTGTACTTCCAGACGCTCTCCTTGCACTTGTCAATGAAGGGCGCAAGGCCGTACTCCTCGATCTGCTCTTTGCCGTCCAGCCCCAGAAGCTTTTCCACCTCAAGCTCCACGGGCAGGCCGTGAGTGTCCCAGCCCGCCTTTCGGGGCACCATGCAGCCCTTCATGGCGCGGTATCTGGGGATCATGTCCTTGATGGCTCTGGTCTCCACATGGCCGATGTGAGGCTTACCGTTGGCCGTGGGCGGTCCGTCATAAAAGGTATAGACCGGCCCTTCCCTGCGGCTGTCCATGCTCTTTCGGAAGATATCCTCCTCCCTCCAGAACTTCTCCACTTCCTTCTCTCGTTCCACAATGCTTAGATTAGCGGAAACTGGCTTATACATTCTGTGATCCCTTCCTTTCTGATCTGATTGTTTCCCAATGTCTATAGACTTCCATGCCTATACAAAAAGGCTCCGTCCGTAAAAGGACGAAGCCCATGCATTCGTTTCACCACCTATTACATCGCACTCTCCCGACAAGCGTTCACTCCCCTTCTGAAGCAGAAGGCTGTAGAGGGCCTTCGGAATCCATACGCTTTCCCGTAACGGGGGAATGCCGTCCACAACTACCGGGGTCAGGGTTTCCCCCTCCTTTGGCTCTGGCTGCTCGGAAGTGATCTTCACCGTCCCGCTACCGGCACCGGTCTCCCACCCTCACCGGCTCGCTGCTGCTTTCCCAAAACGGCTACTCTCTTCGTCATGGCATTTGCTGTCTGTGTTTTGCACTGCATTTTCCTATCATGAAGTATGCCCTCTATTTGAAAGGGCGTCCATGTCATGATATGCCATTATAGCCTTTGGGGTTTTCTTTTGTCAAGCCCAAAATGTAAGAACACCAAAACTCCGCGCCAAATTTACATGACCCTAAAATCTGAGCATATGATACACCACATAAACCCATCCCAGAATGCCATGCAGTATGGCAAGCCACACTGAGGTATAGGTATGATAGGAAAGCACCATGGCCAGCGCCGCCCCAAAGCCGATGCCCGTCTTCACGCCGGAGCCTACGCCTTGTCTCCCCTTCTGCCCCTCTACCAGATTCACCATGTTTTCCTCCGCCTTTCTCTGATATTCGGTTTCCGTCAGCCTCTCCCCCGAAAGCAGTTCATTCACGCTGATTCCCAGCGCCTCGCACAGCGGCAGCATGAGCTGGGCTTCCGGCAGTCCCTTTCCCGTTTCCCATTTCGACACAGTCTTATCGCTGACGTGAAGAATCTCTGCCAGCTGGCGCTGAGTCAGATCCTTTTCCTTCCGGCAAGCCGCAAGAAATCTTCCGCTCTTTATTTGATCCATATCCGCTTACCCCCTTCCGAAATCAGCGTATATCCTTCCGCAGCAGAATGCAACCTACGTTTCGTAGAGTTTGCATCTTCCGGGATTGTATTTCTGCCCTCTTCCGCTTATAATAGAAAAAGAACTGTTAAAATCCACCGCCACGGCAGAAAGAGGAATCTATGGACAGACAGAATCTCACATTGATGACGGATCTCTATGAGCTTACCATGATGCAGGGCTATTTCAAAAACAAAAACCGCAATGAGACAGTCATCTTCGACGCCTTTTACCGCAAAAATCCCTGCGACGGCGGATACGCCATATGCGCCGGCTTGGAGCAGGTCATCAAATACATACAAGAGCTGCGCTTCGACAGCGAGGATATCGATTATCTGGCCTCTCTGGGCATATTCCAGAAAGATTTTCTGGATTATTTGAGCACTTTCCGGTTTTCCGGCGACATCTACGCCATCCCTGAGGGAACCGTCATGTTTCCCAGAGAGCCGGTGATCAAGGTGATCGCCCCCATCATGGAGGCCCAGCTGGTGGAGACCGCCATCTTAAACATCATCAACCATCAGAGCCTCATCGCCACCAAGGCCGCCAGAGTCTGCTACGCCGCCAAAGGAGACGGCATTATGGAGTTCGGGCTGCGCCGGGCTCAGGGGCCCGATGCGGGAACCTATGGGGCCAGAGCCGCCGTCATCGGCGGCTGCGTAGGCACCAGCAATGTCCTCTGCGGCCAGCTCTTCGGCGTGCCCGTAAAAGGCACCCACGCCCACAGCTGGATCATGAGCTTCCCCGATGAATACACCGCTTTCAAGGCCTATGCGGACATGTATCCCGGCGCCTGCATCCTGCTGGTGGACACCTACGACACCTTAAAATCCGGAGTGCCCAACGCCATCCGGGTGTTCTCCGAAATGCGGGAAGCCGGCATACCTTTAAGCTTCTACGGCATCCGTCTGGACAGCGGAGATCTGGCTTATCTGTCAAAAAAAGCCAGAAAGATGCTGGACGATGCAGGGTTCCCCGATGCGGTGATCTCCGCCTCCAACGATCTTGACGAATACCTCATAGACAGCCTGAAGGCTCAGGGCGCCGCCATCACTTCCTGGGGCGTAGGAACCAACCTGATCACCTCCAAGGACAATCCCTCCTTCGGAGGCGTCTACAAGCTGGCTGCCATCCGGGGAGAGGACGGTCATTTCATCCCGAAGATCAAGCTCTCGGAAAACAGCGAAAAAGTCACAAATCCCGGAGACAAGAAAATCTACCGCATCTACGAAAAAGAAAGCGGCAAACTGAAGGCAGACCTTATCTGTCTGGCAGAGGAGCATTACAGCGAAAACAGCGATCTGGAACTCTTCGACCCTCAGGAGCCTTGGAAAAGAACCCTGCTGAAGGCAGGCGCCTACATCCTGCGTCCCCTGATGGAGCATATCTTCAAAGAGGGCAAGTGCTGCTATACCTCTCCTCAGGTCATGGACATTCGGGCGTACTGCCAGCAAGAGCTGGAAACTCTCTGGGATGAAACCAAGCGTCTGGTGAACCCTCAGCAGGTGTATGTGGATCTATCCCAGAAGCTCTACGACACCAAGATCGAGCTTCTGAAAAAAATGAGCGAAGTCCAGCGCTAAGGCCCCGGCAAAACCTTGCGCCTGTACATAAATTCTATTTGCATATAATTCCTTTTTTTACAGATACTAACTCCACGTCAAGGGATAAAAGATTGACACCACAAACGGAGGAACGTAACTATGAAAGCAACAGGAATCGTAAGACGAATAGATGATCTGGGCAGAATTGTCATCCCCAAGGAAATCCGCAGGACGCTCCATATCAGGGAATCAGACCCGTTGGAGATCTTCACCGACAAGGAGGGACAAGTCATCCTGAAAAAATACTCGCCCATAGGCGAGATGACCACATTTGCCAAGCAGTATGCGGAAAGCCTCGCTCAGGTCTCCGGCCATGCGGCATTGATCGCAGACAGGGATCAATTCATTGCAGCGGCAGGAGGCTACAAACAGATGGTGAACAAATCCGTCAGCAAACAGATGGATGAAAAGATTCACAATAGAGAGACCATCATGGCCTCCAGAGGAGACCGGAGCTTCATTCCCGTCTGCGACGAGGGCGGGGACGATTATCAACATGAAGCCATCGCTCCCATCCTCTGTGAGGGCGACATCATCGGCAGCGTGGTGCTGCTGCAGAGCGACAACAAGGGCCGCATGGGAGAGGTGGAACAAAAGCTCCTGCTCTCCGCTGCAGGCTTTCTGGGAAGACAGATGGAACAATAAACCCCGAGAGGGCTGCCGCACAGATCAATAAGCGCGGCAGCCCTCTTCATTTCTACCTAAATGATTCTTATCTTACATGATTTTCATTCTACACAGTATTTATTCTGCACAGTATTTATTCTGCATGTTATTCCACATCACTTTTATTCTACATGACTTTTATTCTACATCACTTTTATTCTACAGAATCAGGCTTTTTTCCTCTCCAACAGCTTCTCAAAGCTTCCGGCAAGATTTTTCTGCGCCAGAGGAATCAGCTCCACGTCATGATTGCTCCTCAGCTCCGTGGGACTGCCGAACACCATGGTATGCTCTTCCAAGGACGTGCTGACAGGCCATTCCGGGATACCCTCATGGCCCGGATCCCCCTTTCTGGCAAAAGCGAGCACACTCTCGAACAGCTGGCTCTCCAGCCTGTCCGTCATTCCCTTCTGCTGTACGCCGGGCACATGCTCCGTGTTGTGGAACACGAATGGAATGTCCGCGCAGTGCCATGGTGTCCTGCCGCCGTCTATGGGCATGTCCTGATCAAAGAGATAGGAATAGACCCTGCCCCCCTGTTCTGCCCGCTTCCGCACATAGCGCATGGTAGGCTCCCTGAATAGCGTGTCCAGATACAGCACGTCGCCGGGATTGCGTCCGGGATAGATTCTCTCAAAAACCGGCAGAAGCTCCGCCGCCTTCTCTTCTCCCAGAATCTCGCTGACCGCCTGCCTGCCCTCCTGTGCCGTGGCCGTTCTCTTGTCAAAGACCAGCGGCAAGAAGGCGCTGAATTCCCCGTAAGTGGTTCCCACCATAAGGGGCACATGCAAGCTCTCCTTCCGAAAGCCCACCGCCAGCGGATCCCCCTCATAGAATTCATTGGGTCTGGGCTGGTTCCCCAGATATTCCCCCTCCGCCTCAAGGGCCGTCCTGACCTTCCGGAATGCCGCCGCAAGGGCCTCGTATGGAACCGTTTCCAGCTCCTTCACCCCATGGACTCCCAGCTCCTGCATCATCACTTCCCCAAGCCGCCTTCCGCTCTTGGCATAGGAGCCTACCACGCCGTTTTGCAGCACTCCGCTCATGTTGATTCCCTTGGCAAACAGTCCGTCGGCCCCGGGGGACTGCAGCAGGGCGGTGATCTTTGCCCCTCCTCCGGACTGGCCAAACAGCGTCACATTCTCCGGATCTCCCCCGAACCTTTCGATATTGTCCCGTACCCACCGCAGGGCGGCAATCAGGTCATCCGTCCCCGCATTCCCCGAATTGGCATACTCCTCCCCGAAATCCGACAGATCAAAATAGCCCAGCAGATTCAGCCGATGATTCACCGAGACTACTACCACCTGCCCTAGACGGCACATGTTCTCCCCGTCATAGGCCGCCATCTCGATGGCGGATCCCATGTTGAACCCGCCCCCGTGAAGCCATACCAGAACGGGCCGCTTCTCCCCGTCGCAGGCGGGCGTCCATATATTCAGGTTCTGGCAGTCCTCATCCGTGATCCAATACCGATGGGGCAGATAGAGCTCCTGCGAAAGCCAGGGCTTCTTATCCACATACGGACAGACAAATCCATAGTTGGATGCATCCCAGACCCCCTCCCAAGGCCTTACCGGTTCCGGCGCATGAAAGCGCTTTGCCTGCGCATACCGGATGCCCTTGAAAATGGAAATGCCGTTGTAGAGATAGCCCCTTACTTTGCCCGCCTCAGTGGTCACCACCGCCGTCTTCTCGTCCCTTGCGAATACATGCTCCATAAATCGCTCCTCGCCTTTCTCTTCCAGTCTCGTCTCCACGTTTCCGCACCCATCCCATGGCTTTCTCTCCAAGGCGGTTTTCCCGGCTGCGGCCTCTACGTTTCAGCGCCCATGGAATCAGAAGTCGAAACAGTGTCCTTTTGTTTCGATATTATACCATAATTTCGTGCGCTCCGCGCACATGGAATCAGAAGTCGAAACAATGTCCTTTTGTTTCGATATTATACCATCCCGTCCCTTTCTATACAACCCGCTCGGGTCAAAAAGATCCCATAAACATACTGCTGACAAATATACTGAAATATGCCGCGGCTCTCCCCGAAGACGGCCTTTTCTCAGTCATTATCGTATTCTTCCAGATATTCCCGGTAATCCGATTCGCAGGCAAAGAGAATGTACCTGCCTTCCACCAGTCCCATATAGCCTTCCGCCGTATGATATCCTTTCATATAAATTACCTCCTACTTCAGATTCAGCTTCAGCTTCATTGCTGTTCTGAAATAGAAGGTAACATATTTTGAGTGTCATAAAACTCCCTCAAAACCTATTTGCGAAGAAAATACCTGATATTTTACTGCGCCGGAGGATTTGTCTCCAGCAGTCCCTTCATCTCCTCCAAAAGCTTCTCGGTTCTGCCCATCAAAAGCTCCGCATCCGTCTCAATCAGCCCCGTCCTCTTGTATTTGTAGGTAAAGAACGCCTTCCCATAGGAGGTGAAGGCCAGATCCCTTCCGTGCTTTTTCAGCAGATCCGGAATACCCGCCGGATTCAGGGCGGCATTGGGATGGAAGGTGAAGAGAATTCTCTCGTTCTTCCCCTTGATCTCCGTCATATACAGCTTGTGGGCCGCCACCCGGATCAGAGCGATGCGCAGCAGGTTGTCCACGGACTTGGGGATCTCCCCGAAACGATCCAGCAGCTCGTCCTTCATATCGTCCCGCTCCTTCACGCTCTCGATGCCTGCGATCCTTTTGTAGATATCCAGCTTCTGCACCTCGTTTACGATATAGGCAGGCGGGATGAAGGCGTCCACGTCCAGATCGATGAGGGTAGGGAAATCCTCCGCTACCTTCACGCCCTTTAAAGTCTGCACCGCCTCATTGAGCATCTTGCAGTACAAATCGTAGCCCACTGCCTCCATATGGCCGTGCTGGCGCACTCCCAGCAGGTTTCCGGCCCCTCGGATCTCCAGATCCCGCATGGCGATCTTGAAGCCGCTTCCGAGGTCGGTGAACTCCCGGATGGCCTCCAGCCTCTTTTCCGCCACCTCCTTGAGCACCTTGTCCCTCTTGTACATGAGAAAGGCATAGGCGGTCCTATTGGAGCGCCCCACCCGCCCCCGCAGCTGGTACAGCTGTGACAGTCCCATATTGTCCGAATCATGGATGATCATGGTATTTACATTGGAAATGTCCAGCCCCGTCTCTATGATGGTGGTGGACACCAGCACATCGATTTCTCCGTTGATGAAATCCAGCATGATCTTTTCCAGCTCATGCTCCTTCATCTGGCCGTGGGCAAAGGCCACCGCGGCCTCCGGCACCAGAGCCGCCACCTGCGCCGTCACATCCCCTATATTGTTCACCCTATTGTACACGTAGTAGACCTGGCCTCCTCTGGCCAGCTCTCTGGATATGGCCTCCCGCACCATCTCCTCGTTATACTCGCAGACAAAGGTCTGTATGGGCAGCCTATCCTCCGGGGCTTCCTCCAGCACGCTCATGTCCCGGATTCCGATCAGGCTCATATGCAGGGTTCTGGGAATGGGAGTGGCCGTCAAAGTCAGCACATCCACATTTTCCTTCAGCTTCTTGATCTTTTCCTTGTGGGCCACCCCGAAGCGCTGCTCCTCGTCGATGATCAAAAGCCCCAGATCCTTGAACTTTACGTCCTCCGACAGAACCCTGTGGGTGCCGATAACGATGTCCACCTGCCCCTTCTGCAGATCCGCCAGCGTCTTTTTGATCTCCCCCGGCGTCCGGAAACGGCTCATGAGATCCACCCTCACCGGGAAATCCTTCATCCGCTGGACAAACGTCGTGTAATGCTGCTGGGCCAGAATGGTGGTGGGAACCAGATACACCACCTGCTTGCCCTCCTGCACCGCCTTGAAGGCCGCCCGTATGGCGATCTCCGTCTTGCCGTAGCCCACGTCCCCGCAGATCAGGCGGTCCATCACCTTGCCGCTCTCCATGTCCGCCTTGGTGTCCGCAATGGCAGCCAGCTGATCTTCCGTCTCCTCAAAGGGAAACATCTCCTCGAATTCTTTCTGCCATACCGTGTCCTTCTCGAACCGATAGCCTTCACTTTGCTGGCGCAGGGCGTACAGCTCCACCAAGTCGCTGGCCACCTGACTGACCGCGCCTCTGACCTTGGTCTTGGTGCGCTCCCATTCCTTGGAACCCAAACGGTTTAGCTTGGGGGCCTTGGCATCGGCGGAAGCGTACTTCTGGATCACGTCAAGACCTGTGGCCAGCACATACAGATTGCCGCCGTCCCGGTATTCTATCTTGATATAGTCTTTGACCACCCCCTCCATCTCAACCTTTTCGATTCCCCTATAGATGCCAAGACCGTGGGTTTCATGCACCACATAGTCCCCCACCTTCAGCTCGTTGAAGTCCTTGATCTTCTGCCCCTGATAGAGCTTCTTTCCCTTTTTCCTCTTTTTTTCCGCCCCGAAGATATCCGTCTCCGACAGCACCACGAACTTAAGCATGGGATATTCAAAGCCCTTGTTTACGTGTCCGTAATATGTGACCACCTCCCCGGCCTGCACCTCCCGCAGGGGATCCTCCGTATAGACCGCCGCAAGCTCCTGATCCCGCAGATCCTCCGCCAGACGCTTGGCTCTGGTTCGGGAACCGGACAGCAGAAGCACCCTATAGCCGCTTCTCTTGAATCTGGCCAGATCCTTCACCAGAGCCTCGAAGCTATTGTTATAAGGGGCCACGTTCCTTGCCGCCAGATCGATCTTACGGTCCGCCTTGAAATACCCTCTGGACTCCATAGTGGAAACCGTTACCAGACTGCAGCCCATAAGCCTTGCCGCCACCTGCTCCCCGCTGTAGAGCACGTCCATCTGGCCGGGCAGCACATAGCCCTTCTTGGCCCTCTGTTCCATGCTCTCCCGAAACTCCGCCTCGATGGCCTGAGCCTGCTCTTTCACCCGCGCAGGCTCCTCCACAAAGAACACCGGCCGGAAGGAGACTCCCGCCGCCTCTCCCGCTCTGGCCAAGAGATCCGGCAGCGTTAAGGTGTCCTCATAGAAATACCGAATATATCCCTCCAGATTGACCTTGTTCTGAAACTCCAAAAGCTGCTCCTTCAGCTCCTTAACCTGCGTGACAATGCGGTGGGCCTCCTCCGTCTGAAAGGCGTCCCGAAACAGCTTTGCCTGTCTGGCCCCCTCTTCCTCCAGACGCTTCAGCCCCCTTTGGATTCTCTCCTTCTCCAGCACGAACTCCGTGGCAGGAAACACGGACACGCTCTCCAGCTTCTCTATGGAGCGCTGGCTCAGCACGTCGAAGCTGCGCATGGATTCCACCTCATCCCCCCACAGCTCAATACGGTACGGGTTCTCCTCCGTCAGGTCAAAAATATCGATGATGCCGCCCCGGACGGAAAACTGGCCCGGACTCTCCACCTGATAACTCTTTTCATAGCCCATGGCCACCAGCCTGCGGCAAAGCCGTTCCTCCTGCAAGGACGCCCCCAGATTGATCTCTATGATATCTTCCTGCATGTCCCACATCACCTGCGGCGCCATCAGCGCAGCATAGGTGGTCACGATGGTCAGGGGCTTCCTTTCCATCAGCCTGCGCAGCACCTTCACCCGCTCCCTGACCAGCTGGTTTCCGTGGATGTCTGCCTGAAAAAAGATCAGGTCCTTGGCCGGATAGAGCATGACGTTCCTATCATAAAACTTGTATTCCTCCAGAATTTCTCTGGCCTTCAAATCACTGTAAGTCACAATGACCTTCATCCGAAAGCCGTCGCCCAGCCCATAGATCATGTGCAGCTTCTGGGAGTCCACGCAGCCCGTGACGGCAGTGACGCGAGATTGCCCTCCGGGAACCCTTCCCATGTTCTTTCTCAGTTCTTCCCTGATATCCCCGTATTCCGCCAGCTCCTTAAGCGGCGCCAATAATGCCTGCATATCCGCCTCCTATTCCAGTTCCGTCTCTCCATTCCAACGCCTCCTTCTCTGGAAGGATTTTGGGGCGTTTCCTTTTCGAGACTGTTTTCCAGTTCCGTCTCTCCTACGAAAATAGGCCTTGTATTCTCCCATCAGGTCAAATACAAGGCTGTTTCTCCTTCGTATCATCAGGGCTTGACGTCTTCCGCATCCCTTCTTTTTGCACCGTTGTAGCGGTTCATCGCCGCATCCGGACCCTCAGCTATGATCATGCGCACCGCATCCGCCGCAAGATCTATGGCCTCGTCCACAGCCTGCCTATCCTTTGGAGAAAAACGGCCAAGCACGTAGTCCACCAGATCCCAGCCTCTGGGCTTTTCTCCCACCCCCAGCTTCACCCGTATGAAGCCGTCATGGCCCAGATTCGCGATGATGTTCTTCAGTCCGTTATGCCCTCCTGCGCTGCCCTTTTTGCGGATGCGCAGCTGCCCCGGCTCCAGACTGATATCGTCCGAGATCACGATCAGCTGGGATGACACATCCGCTTTGTAATAACCCAAAAGCTCCCTGATGCTCTCCCCGCTTAAATTCATGAAGGTCTGGGGCTTTGCCAGAATGCACTTCTGTCCCGATACAACCCCTTTCCCTATGACGGCCTTGTGCTTTTTCTCCAATACTCCGATGTTTTCCTGCGCCGCCAGTCTGTCTATCATGTCAAAGCCTACATTATGCCTTGTTCCTGCGTATTCCCTGCCGGGATTCCCCAGCCCAACAATAATATACATATCCTTTTCCGTCCATGCCGCAAAGTTCCAAGCCAAAAATCGGCAAAGCCCTGAAGCCTGCCTTTATGCGTCATCATACCACAAACGGCCTCCCCTGACAAGGTTCCATTAGAAACAAATCTCGTCTCTTCCTTCACTGACCATGAGAAAGCCTTCTGGTAAAGAAATCACTTATAGCAGATATTCCCCTATTCCAACCGGCAGTTGCAAAAATCCGAATCCATGAAACCCTCCATCGCTTCCATGCACCCGAAAAATGCTGTATAATGAAAGCATCAAGGAGAAAGAGGTGTCGTTCATGGTAAATAAAATTCATTTCGGAAAAAGGATATCGGCCCTCAGACGTAAGTCGGGTCTGTCGCAGACAGATTTGGCCGAGAAGCTTGGTGTCACTTCTCAGGCCGTCTCAAAATGGGAATGCGGAAATGCAGTTCCGGACATCGACATGCTTTTGGAATTGTCTCATCTGTACAAAATCACTATCAACGAGATGCTTGAAGACATTGATCTGCTTTGCCGGCTCACCGGCAGAGAAACCGGGCCTTCGGGAATCGCCTATTTTGTGCCGGAGCAAGAGCGGCCTTCCAATGCCGAATGGGCAGGTGAAATCCAAAGCGGTAACTGGATAAAACGAAATTGGGATCAATCCAGAACGGCAAATCCCTATATGGATGCCGTCGGAAAGCAAATTGCTTCTTGCGGCGGAATCGTTCTTGAAATAGGCGCAGGTCCCGGCGGCGGATATATGCCGTATATTCTTAAGGCCAATCCCGATGCTGCGATTATTATAAGCGACCTTTCTCCCACGGTTGTCAGGGAATGGAAAAATCTCTTGGACAAAACTCTCGATTCCCCTAACATCTATTATGCAGCATTTGATTTCTGCCAAATGCCATTTAAGGACAACAGTATTGATGTCATTTCTGACGGCGGCGGAATAGGCAATTGCGAAGGCGTAAAAGCAAAGGCCCTGAAAGAGGCCTACCGAGTTTTAAAACCGGGGGGTAAGCTTATAACCTCAACAGGCTTTGTAAACAAAGAAACTCTGGCGGCTCTTCCTGCGGAAACCCAAAGAGTTCTCATCCAAAAACGCCCTGACGTATTTGAGGATCTGTATGAGGATACCGTTCTCGCCGGCTTCAGCAAAATCGATAGTGTTATCAGCGGCTGTTGGTATACCGGCGATGACGAAAGCACCATCGCTGATCTGGCACGCTCCCTTGGGGTGAATTTGAAATTTACCAGCTACACAAGATATTGCAGCAAGGAATGATCCATATGATCACGCATTGCCATGCATTGAAGCTCTTCTAAGATCGCCATTGAGAACAGACTCAAAGTACAGTATAATATTTCGTGGAATACTGGACATGGAGAGGAACGAAATGATACACATAGCAATCTGTGATGATGAGAAAGATTTTGTCACACACATGACAAGCCTATTGAATCAATACGCCGCCGAAACCGGCATGGAAATAAAGATGACTGTTTATTACGACGGCATGGAGCTAATTGAAAAGTACGATACTACCATTGATCTGATTTTCCTTGACATTCAAATGCGGCTGGTGAATGGTTTGCGAGCCGCCGAGCGCATCCGCCAGATAGATGAAAAGGTCGGCATTATCTTTTTGACTACCCTTTCACAATACGGTTTGGAGGGATATAAATATCAAGCTGCCAACTACATCATTAAGCCGATGAAGTATGTCCGGCTAAAAGCGGAAATGGATCAGTGGTTGAAAAAGCATCAGAAAGAAGATAGCCCTGCTATGGTGATTACCAACGATACAGGGAGATATAAGGTGTTTCTGAAATCTCTCCGCTATGTAGAAACCTTTAACCGCAATTTGCTCCTACATACAGAGCAGGAAAATATTATCTGTTACAAGAGCATGAAAGAGATGGAACAAGCGCTGCAAGGCAAAGGTTTTATTCGCTGCCACACCAGCTACATTGTAAATTTGTTTTATGTAAAAGGTGTGAATAAGCTGGAACTTGAATTGATTACTGGTGAGATTATCACCATCAGCCAGCCGAAGCGCAAAGAGTTTATGGAACGTTTGGCTGATTATTGGGGGGATATGCTGTAATGTGGCTTTATAGCTTGTTGGACATCGTGGCAACAATAACAGAAGCGGCTATTTTTTATGTAATGACTTTGTGTTTCTGTAAGACTTGTCGATTTCAAAAAGTAATCAGCAGAATTATTCCACCGGTTGTTTATGCAATGGCGGTTATTGTTATGACCTTTTCTGTGGATATAGGAGCATATCGTCTTTTTGTGTTGCTGGCTTTGCTTATAGGATTAACGCTTCTGTGCTATGAAGTGTCATTCCGCCGGGCGCTGATTGTCATGGAGCTATCCTACTTATTGATAATACCATTTACAGAGTCCGTTGGGCTTTCCATTATGGATTTTGTTTATCACGGTGATATAATGACACAAGTGGATGGAACAGTCATTATCAAATGGCAGATATATGCCTTTATCATGCTGCTGAGATTGTTGTTTTTGATGGTTACCTACCGCTTATTAAAGAATTTCAAATATGATATTCTGCCTAAAGATGCAGCCATTGTATCTATCAGTTTTCTTTTGGTTTTCGGTGTATCATTTGCAAGCACTTATGGGTATTTGAATTTGAGAACGTCCGATACATCATCATTGGATTTAATTACATCTGTACTCGGTGTAGTTTTTATTGTACAATTTTTGTATTCCAGAAATGTGTCCTATCTCCGGGAGCAGGGGCAACGGGACAAAATGCAGATTGCCCAGCTGCAGCGGCAATTTGCTTACTATCAAGAGAAAATGAAAGATGAAGAACGAGTTCGCGCCATCTACCATGACCTGAAAAACCACTTACTTGTAATGGAAAGCAGTCAGAACACAAAAGAAACACGCCGGATGGCGGAAACGTTGCGCTCCCAAATTGCTGACTACGAAGACTATGTGCATACGGGAAATGAATTTCTGGACATCATTCTGAAAGATAAGGCGGCAAAGGCTCATGAAAAACAGATTGATTTTTCGGCTATGGTTGACTTTCATGGGATCGGCTTCATGGAGCCACTGGACATCAGTACCATTTTCGGCAACGCCATTGACAACGCGATAGAGGCCAGCGAAAACCTGCCGGAGTACAGGCGTCTGATTACTGTTAAGGCCGAGCGTGTCCGGGATATGCTGCTTATCACCATAGAAAACAATATGTCGCCGGGAAACCATCTCACAGAGGGAACCACAAAGAAAGACCCTTTTGTGCACGGCTTTGGTATTCCCAACATCAAAAAAGCCGTAGAGAAATACGGCGGCCAGTGCAGCTTCCAACAGGAAGAAAGAACCTATCGGTTGAACATCCTGATCCCATGCCCTTAATTGAACGACGTCGTTTCTTCGTGAAGCGGCGTTTTTTCTGTCCTTATTTTCGGGGGATCTTTAGTTTTTTCATCGTAGATATTAGATTACGCATTTTCCATTGTGCCTTTCTTTTGGCCGGATATAATGAAAGCAAATCCAGAAAAACAAAGTGAGGTCATGGTATATGAGTATTTTAAGCACGAAACAACTGACGAAGCAATACGGCGACGAGCCGAACATTGTCAAGGCACTGGACGGCGTAAGCATTTCTATTGAGCCGGGTGAATTTGTTGCCATCATCGGCACATCCGGCAGCGGGAAATCCACCCTGCTGAATATGCTGGGCGGCTTAGACCGCCCCACTTCCGGGACGGTAAAGGTAGATAACTATGAGCTGGGCAAGCTGAAAGACGAGGACTTGACTGTATTCCGCCGCCAGCGGATCGGCTTCATTTTCCAGAATTATAATCTTGTTCCGATCCTGAACGTGTATGAAAACATCGTCATGCCCATTCAGCTTGACGGGAAAAAGCCGGATAAGAAATTCATCAAAGAGATTGCAGTGCTGCTGGGCCTGGAAAAGAAGCTTTTGCATATGCCCAACACCCTTTCCGGCGGCCAGCAGCAGCGGGCAGCCATTGCAAGGGCATTAGCCAGCAAACCGGCCATTATCCTTGCCGACGAACCCACTGGCAATCTGGACAGCAGGACCAGCGATGAAGTGATTGAACTTCTGAAAGTCACCAGCCAGAAATTCCATCAGACCATTGTAATGATTACCCACAACCCGGAAATCGCAGCACAGGCAGATCGCACCATCCACATTGAGGATGGCCGTACCCAGAAGTAAGGCGGTGATACCATGAAAAGGCAGAAATCAATCATACGCACATTGGCAAACCGCAGTTTCAAGGCGAATAAAACGCGCAATTTGATTGCCGTCTTTGCCATTGTCTTAACAACGGTCATGTTTACATCCTTGTTTGTCCTATCGCAGAGCATGGTTGAAAATATGCGGAACATGAATTTCCAGCAGGCCGGATATAACAGCCATTTGAGTTCCGGCACAATGACGGACGCCGATGCGGAGAAAATCATTGCCCATGAAGCTGTCCGGGACTACGGGGAAAGCACGATCATCGGAGTGGCCGAAAATAAGGAATTAACCGGGCGGCAGGTGGAACTCCGCTATGCCGATGAAAACTATGCCTGTTCCAGCTTTTCCTATCCCACAACAGGAACCATGCCGGTACAAGTGCGGGAGATCGCTTTGGACACCATCACCCTTGATAAGCTGGGGCTGCCCTATGAATTGGGACAGGAAATCACCTTTGAATGGCGCAAGGACTTAACTTCTGACGAATACACCACCAGTACCTTTGTCCTCTCCGGGTATTGGGACGGTAATTTTGCTGCTATGGCAAGTATGGCATGGGTTTCCGAAGCCTTTGTTCAAAGCCAATGTACAAGTGTCGACCAAGAAGCGCAGCTTGCAAACGGGCAGGTATTGGGAACCGTGATGCTCCACCTTGATCTTTATAGTGACACCAATCTGGAAGGAGCGGCGGCACAGATTTTAGCCGACACCGGCCTGTCGGATGTCTCCCTTTCTCCCAACGGGGCTTATGATGCCACCATGAACCAGAATATGATCCGTGAAGTATTGCCGATGGCAATTTGCATGATATTGGTATTTGCCAGCGGGTATCTGATTATCTATAACATTTTCCAGATTTCCGTTTCCGGCGACATCCGCTTTTATGGCAGGCTGAAAACCTTGGGAACCACCAAAAAGCAACTAAAGAAGATGATTTACGGGCAGGCCAACCGTCTGTCGTTAGTCGGTATTCCTATCGGGCTTGTGATCGGGTATCTGCTGGGAATTGTGTTAGTGCCGGTAATGATAACCGGGACAACGGGAAAAGCACAGACAGCGGCCAATCCTTATATCTTCATTGGCTCTGCGATGTTTGCCTATCTGACCGTCCTGATCTCCTGCATGAAGCCCGCTAAAATTGCTGGCAAGGTTTCTCCGATGGAAGCCCTGCGCTATACCGATACAAGAGCCGCCGGCAAACGGAAAATCAAGAAAAACACCGGCGGCGCAAGCATCCCGAAAATGGCGCTGGCAAACTTAGGCCGGAACAAGAAGCGCACCATTACGGTGATCTGCTCCCTGACGCTGGGGCTTGTGCTGCTTTCCTGCGTCTATGCGAAAAATGCCAGCTTTGATATTGATAAATACATGAGTCAGACTGTTATCAGTGATTTTGTGGCAGAGGACAGCTCGATTTCTTCTACCTTTGGAACCTATAACCCCTACGGCACAACCATCTCCCGGTCACTGGCGCGAAACATTGATGGGCTTTCCGGGTTAGAGGCCACGGGGCGCTTGTATTCGCAGGTATTTACCCAACAAATCGGGACCTCTGCCCTTGAAAATATCCAGACCTATTATAATGCTGATGACCGGTTGGCATACATTGAAGCAACGGACGCAGGGCTGGCCGAAGCTTACTATGATATGATCCTGAGCGGCGAGTGTGTTTCCATTCTGTACGGCGTTGACGGCCTGATACTGGACACTTTTGCACAAGATAGCCGGATATTGGACGGCACCTTTGATAAAGACAAATTCTTGTCCGGGAGCTATGTCGTGATGGAGGCAGCCACCGGCGCGGAGGACAGTGAGAAAGAAACACAGCCCACCTATTCCGTTGGAGATATGGTAGAACTGAATGGACAGCAATATGAAGTGATGGCGATTGTGGCAGATATACCCGCGATCACCGAGGGCGTCAATAGCAGTACGCAGGATTTCCTTTCCTTCTATCTTCCGGCAGATACATTCCAGAAGATGTATCCGGACAACACTCTGCGAAAGATGTTCTTTGATGTAGCCGAAGAATATCAGCCACAGGCAGAAAAAATGCTGATTGACTACCGCGACAACATAGATAAATCCCTGAACTATACTGCAAAATCCACTCTGATTGAACATTATCAGGAACAGACACGGGCTAATACGATCATGGGCTTTGCCATCAGCTTGATTATTGCTTTTGTCGGCATTTTGAACTTTATCAATTCCATGCTGACAGCGATTGTTTCCCGGCAAAAAGAATTTGCCATGATACAGAGTATCGGCATGACAAAGCGGCAGCTTCGCTGTATGTTGATTGACGAAGGTCTTTACTATGCGGTCAGTACTTTAGCTGCCTCCTATGTTTTGGGAACATTGGGCGTAGCAATCGGCATCCGCGCAATGGTGTCCGGCGACTGGACAGCAACTTTCCACTTTACCCTTATGCCGCTTGTGATCTGCACACCGATTTTGATTATCTTTGCAATTCTGATTCCGTATATTTGTTTCAAGAATTTGGAAAAGCAAAGTATTGTGGAACGATTAAGAGCAACAGACTGATTCAGCTTTACAGATAAGCAATTAAGGGGCGACAGACTAAAGCGCTGCCGCTCCGCACTACCATTCAGAAAGGGGAATTCCTATGACCAAATTTGACGAATATCAATAGCATATCCCGTACTCGCATAATGCGGCTGTTAGTATACCGGCGATGACGAAAGCACCATCGCTGATCCGGCACGCTCCCTTGGGGTGAATTTGAAATTTACCAGCTACACAAGATACTGCAGCAAGGAATGATCCAAAGGGATAGAAGGAACTCTGAAAATTAAGCTGTCAAAGACCCGAAAGCAATTGACACCGAATATAGGTATATGTATAATTTTGGTGTTGGCCCGCAAATTAGTTGGCAGCCCCTTTAAGTCCATCTCATTATCTCCACGGCAACGCCATTGACTTTTCTGCCAAACGCCTTGGCCCATATCATCAGGCAGACTTTCCATGCGCCATAAAATCCTCATGGCATTGCAAAAACTTCCCGAGACGGCAAATATCTTTGCATCTGCACGGACATCCAGCGTAAAGGGACGGCTTTTGCTGTCACCTACCGAAATACAGAACCGATAATCAGGCAATTGACGTAAAACCATATTGGCAGTAACCGGCACAAGCTATTGCCACAGTAATAGGAGAAAAGTTGATGACCATAGAAGAAATAAAAGTTCGTCAATTGGCAAATCAACATTTGCTGAGACCGACAGATAAAATGACGGTGCTGCACGATCTTTGCGGTGTTCAGGCGCAGTTCATGGTAAACGCTATGCATTCGCTGAAAATAAGGAGTTTCGACTATCACGAGGACACGGTCGAAGATGATCTTGTGAAAAACTGGACTGTCAGAGGAACGGTTCATGTATTTGCGGAAGATGACCTCCCCCTATTTATTCACTGTAATAATGGGCAAGATTATCTGCGAAATGATTGGAGCGGATATACATTTTGGAATCAGCGCGATAAGTGGGCGCTTACGCCGGAGCGACAAGCCTTTTTTGCTAATGTGATCTTGGAGGCCCTTAAATGCTCCGAACTGACGAGAGATGAATTAAAGGATGTCTGCAGACAAAATGGCATGACCGAACCGGAAGAAAGCAGTATGTTTGATCAATGGGGTGGCGGCGTTCGTGAAATGTGCGAACGTGGATTTATTAACTATGTCGTTCAGGAAAAGAAAGCTTTCTGCCTCTCACCTGCCTTTACTCCCATTCCGGAGCGAGAAGCAAAACTTGAAATGGCTCGTCGATATTTCACGCACATGGGTCCTTCCACCATTCACGATGCCATGTACTATTTCCATGCAACAGCCGCGCAGGTTAAAGATTGGCTTTCCCAACTGCCGGTATCAACAACGGAATGTGCAGGTAAAACCTATTATTATATCAACAACAACCAGACATACGATCAAGAAATTCCCAAATGTTTATTTCTTGCAGGATTTGACCAGCTTCTCTTAGCTCACGAGAAAAAGGAAAGCTTATTTTTGAGCCAAGAAAATATGAGAGCGATATTCAATCTTGCAGGAATTGTAATGCCTGCATTGCTGATTGATGGCGAGGTAGTCGGCAAATGGAAAAAGAAGAAGAAAAAATTGTCGGTTACGATGTTCAAAGCGGTAACACAACAAGAAAAAAACATCGTTGCCGATTTTGCAGGTACACTATGGAATGATATTGCATCAATAAGTTATGATGAATGAGTATTTTTCTGTGGCGTTATGCGAGAAATATGTCTTCGTGTGCATCCCTATTTCCCGGACAATATGATCGGCAACTTATAAATACCCCTGTGTCTTCTTCACTGCTTGTTCTGATAAGACGGGGATCCGTGGGCGCCGTAGCCAAGATATTTCGCTTTGATGTCCCTGCCTATTTCTATATTTTTGATATAATCTTTCGTGATGGCAGCTTTAATTAATAAATATACAAGCAGGAGCACAAATAAAACGACTATACAAAGAATTATGATTCCCATGATTCTTAAAAACCGACTCATATCTGCTTTGTCTCCTTTGCTTTCTTGACAAGCTTACAAACAGTATGCTATATATTAGTGGCACAAAGTAACGTTTTAAGTTATTATATCATTGCTCTTGATTGATACCAGATAAGGATAAATTTCAGATTAAAAAAAGAATATTGAAAAAATTTTTAGCATATGCTATAATGCCAATAGGCAAAAAGAAATCACAAGTCCATGCGGGCAAAAAATGAATCCCCAAACCGTGTTGCAGCACAGTTTGGGGATTCTTCTTTTCTTTTATAGTGGCAAAGCACCCACTAGGTTAGTTGTTGCTCTTATCGTCACTGTCTAACCATTTGATGATGTAGTGGCAGGCTACACCAGCCAAAACAGCAACTAAAAAAGAAATCACAACTTCCATGCAAACACCTCCTCCCTGTTGCGGGTGTCGGTGAGCAACACATATATTTTATCAAATTATTCGATATTATTCTACATTTATCTCAAAGATCTGTTCTGAGGATTGTGGCTATAGCAATCCGATGCTCGCTATCTCTATGGACACTGTCATAAAATGGCTTCTCGGGGAGTTAATTTTCTTAATTTATACCTTTACCTTCCGAAAGAAAATACCTCCTAAAAAATTAACACCTAAAAGCGATGGAATGCCTTTAGGTGCTACAATTTTAAGGTGTATAATGTCAACAAAGCATTTTACAGATAGACAAAAAAGCGCATATTATCAGAATAATTCTGACATATCCAATACATCTTCTTTAATCCAGACTATACTGTCGGTTTTGGATTTTCACCAAATTATATCTTCAATGGCCAACACCCAGACAGTCCAGAATCTCCTCCTGTGTTTTAAGCTGCCTGCAGCGGTGCGCCAGCGCCCTGGCCTCCTCCACAGTGATCTTCGCCAATGCAGCCTTCACACCTGCAAGGCAGGCCGGACTCATGCTGAGCTTCCTCGCCCCAAGCCCCGTCAGCAGAACCGCCCCCTGAGGGCTGCCCGCCATTTCCCCGCACACCGAAACCGGCTTGTTCCGTTCCCCAAAGGCTGCGAAAACCTCTTCCAGCAGCCGCAGCATAGCCGGGGAATAGCTCCGATAGTAAGCTGCCGCCTCCCGGTTGGTCCTATCGGCGGCACAGACATACTGTGTCAGGTCATTGGTGCCCACGCTGGCGAAATCCACCTCCTCCGCTGCCAGATCAGCCGTCAGCGCCACAGACGGAACTTCCACCATGATCCCCAGCCGAATATGAGGATTGTAGGAAAGTCCTCCTTCCTCCAGCCGGGCCATGGCCTCCCTCACGTATGATTTTGCCAGACGGATGTCCTCTATTCCCCCCGCCATGGGAAACATCAGCCATAGGTCGCCGTAGGCCGAAGCCCTAAGAGCGGCCCTCAGCTGGGTCATGAACAGCTCCGGCCGGGCAAAGCAGAGCCGCAGCGCCCGATTGCCCAGAAAGGGATTCTCTTCCTTAGGCAGCCATAGGCAATGGGGCCTCTTGTCCCCCCCAATATCCAGCGTCCGAAGCGTCACCGGCTTTCCTCCTGCCCTTATCAGCACCTGCTTATAGGCCTGAAACTGCTCCTCCTCCGAGGGCAGGGCAGAGCTTCCCATATACAGAAATTCCGTGCGCAGCAGACCTATGTAGTCATAATGTTCTCCGGGGACTTCAAAGCGAGCTGATTCCACATTGATCCCCACCTCAATGGATACCCCGTCCTTGGTAGCTCCCGGCCGGGACAGATACCGATCCTCCATGCTGCGTTTCCGAAGCATCTCCTCCTGCCCTTTTCGGCAAAGATCCAACTCTTCCTCCGAGGGTTCCAGAATCACCTGCCCTCTCACCGCGTCCAGCGCCAGCAGCGCCCCGTGAGGAACTCTGCACAGCACATCCGCCACCCCCGCCACTGCCGGGATCCCATGGCTTCTGGCCAGAATGGCGGAATGAGAGTTACAGCCTCCGTCCTCGGTGACGATCCCCTTCACATGAGCCGGGTCCAACGCCGCCGTGTCCCCGGGCAGCAGCTCTTTTGCCACCACAATCACGTCCTGCTCCAACCGGGAAAGCCTTCTTTCCTCCCTCCCTTGGCAGACACGTATGAGACGCTTCTTTACGTCACGGATATCAGCGCTCCGGGCTGCGATCAGCGGATCCACCGCCTGCGCCAACAGTCCGGCAAATTCCTCAAACACCTTCTCCACGGCGGCTTCCGGCTCCAGACGCTCCTCCCTGACGGCGGACTCCGTCCGAAGCAGCAGCTCATGATCCTCCAGAATCATACAATGCGCCTGCAGAATCTCCGCCCATGCCACGGCGTCAGATTCCTCTGCCAGCCGCGCCAGCTCCTCCTTTGCCAGCCCCACCGCCCGGTGAAAACCCTCCAGCTTTTCTGCTTCCCTCCCCGGCTCATAATGTCTCCGGCACACCTCCGGCTCCCTCTCCCCGTATACATATGCCCGTGCCACGGCGATTCCCTGAGAAACCGGATTTCCGGTCAGCACAAGCCTCCTGCCGTCTCTGTTATTCTCCGCCATGCTCCCGTCTCCCTCCTGCCTGCGCCGGATGCCATCCTTTTCTTAAATCCGCTCCCCCCAAAGCGGCAGAGGCTTCCGCAGTTTCTTTCCATCCGCTTTTTGGGGGCTTACTACCATTGTACCTTGTTTTGATCCTTCTGTCAAAAACCCTATGACGGCCCTCCCTGATTATCCCCGAAAAACCGAAAACGCCATGGCCCTATAGGCCATGACGTTTCCGGAACCGCAACTTTTAAAACATAAGCAACTTTCAAAAGCATAAACATGCTAAAGCTGACTGGTCAGCTGTCAAGACTCATTCCCCCTCCGGCTCCAACAACGCCCTTTCATAGCTTTCCAAAATAACCTTCTGAATCGACTCCCTCGTCTGCGAGTTGATGGGATGCGCGATATCCCTATACTCGCCGTCCGAAGCCTTTTTGCTTGGCATTGCGATAAACAGGCCCTTGTCTCCCTCGATTATCTTGATGTCGTGTACCACGAATTCGTCATCAAGAGTGATGGAAACCACTGCCTTCATCTTGCTTTCCTTCGCAATTTTGCGGACGCGAACATCAGTAACCTGCATCTTACACCTCCTTATCCGGAAACCTTTGTGAGAAGCCATGCGGCAGCCGGACACCCGCCCGTTCCCTGCGCATAGCCAGACTATAGTTACCCCGTATATCTCTCATTGCGTTCCACCACAATGCGAATACGCCCCTCGTCACCCGTATAACGGGAATTTGCCCGAATCGTGCTCCTGCTCTCCACGATGCAATTCTCAATATAGGCATTGTCTCCGATATAGACATCATTCAGGATGATGGAATTCTTGATCACACAGTTATTTCCGATAAAGCTTTTCTTAAAGACCACCGAGTTCTCCACCCTGCCGTTGACGATACAGCCGCTGGAGATCAGACTGTTCCTGACGGTGACGCCCACATTATACTTAGCAGGGGCCAGATCGTCCACCTTGGAATAAATATCCGGATGCTGCTTGAAGAAATAGTTGCGCACCTCCGGCTTCAGAAAGTCCATATTGGCATCGTAATAATCCTCCACGGAGGCAATGTTGCGCCAATAGTCCCTCATCTTGTAGCCGTATATCCTCTTTATGTCCTTGTACCTGACAAGGACATCCCTGACGAAATCATACCGATCCTCTTCCGCGCACTTCTCTATCATCTCTATGAGCTGGCGGCGGCGCAGAATATAGATGCCGCAGGAGATCACGCTGGACTTAGCCTTCAGAGGCTTTTCCTCATATTCCTCGATGCGGCCGTCCTCGTCCATGCGGACGGTGCCGAAACGTTCCACCCCCACATCGCTTCCCATTTCCTTGCACACCACCGTGATATCCGCCTTCTTCTCTATATGATATTCCAGCACCCTGCTGAAATCCATCTTGTACACCCCGTCCCCGGAGGATATCACCACATAGGGCTCATGGCTGCTCTTGAGAAATGCCAGATTCTGATAGATGGCATCCGCGGTGCCCCTATACCAATTGCTGTTCTCCGCCGTCACGGCGGGAGTGAGAACGAACAGTCCCCCCTGCTTGCGCCCGAAGTCCCACCATTTGGAGGAGCTGAGATGCTCGTTGAGGCTTCTGGCATTGTACTGGGTGAACACCGCCACCTTCTGAATGTGGGAGTTGGACATATTGCTCAAAGTAAAATCGATGCTCCGGTAGCTGCCTGCGATAGGCATGGCGCACACCGCCCTCCTCCGGGACAGCTCCTGCATCCTTCGGTTATTGCCTCCCGCTAAAATGATTCCGATGGCCCTCACTGCTAATCACCTGCCTTAATCAATGTTCTGCCGCTTCCCAGAGAAAAGTTCTCGTAATCCGCCCCGGTGGTCACCCCGGAAATGACGGAATTCTTTCCCACCGTTATGCCGTTGGGGATGACGGTCCTCTCCCCCACGGTAACAATTCCCCGGTTGTAGATATGGGGGGCCATGTCGTTCTCCGCCTCCCCGCCCACGCCCAGACGCACATGGTTGCCGATCCGCACTTCTTCCGCCACAATGGCCTTGTACATCTCACAGTCGTTACCGATCTGGGTCCGGTTCATAATGATGGAATCCCTGATCACCGTGTTCTTTCCGATCGTGACCCCGCATCCGATGACCGAATTATACACCTTACCGTAGACATCCGTCCCCTCCCCAATGATGCTGCGCTCTACAACGCTGTCATCGGAAAAATATTGGGGCGGCTGAATCTCGCTCTTGGTGAACACCTTCCAGTACTCCTCATAGAGGTTGAATTCCGGCACAATGTCTATGAGCTCCATATTCGCCTGCCAATAAGAGTCCAGAGTGCCCACGTCCTTCCAATATCCCATGAACTCGTATGTATACATGGGCGCTCCCTTCCCGTGACAGTAGGGAATCACATGCTTTCCGAAATCAAGGGCCGGCTGGCCTGCCATTTCCACCAGCGCCCGCTTCAGGGTCTTCCAATTGAAGATATAGATGCCCATGCTGGCCAGATTGCTGCGGGGGCGCTCCGGCTTCTCCTCGAACTCCATGATCTTTCCCTTCTCATCAGCGATCATGACGCCGAACCGGCAGGCTTCCTCTATGGGAACCGGCATCACCGCTATGGTGACGGCTGCGCCGTTTTCTTTGTGGGCGTTCAGCATAAGCTCATAATCCATCTTATACACATGATCCCCTGAAAGAATCAGCACATACTCCGGATGGAAGCTCTCCATGTATTCCAGATTCTGGTAGACGGCATTGGCCGTGCCGGTATACCACTCGCTGTTGGAGCTCTTCTCATAGGGCGGAAGCACCGTGACCCCGCCGATGTTGCGGTCAAGGTCCCAGGGAATGCCGATTCCGATATGGCTGTTCAGCCTCAGGGGCTGATACTGGGTCAGCACGCCCACTGTGTCCACTCCCGAATTGATGCAGTTAGAAAGAGGAAAATCTATGATGCGGTATTTCCCTCCGAATGCCACGGCCGGCTTCGCCATCTTGGCGGTGAGCACCCCCAGCCTGCTGCCCTGGCCTCCGGCCAGAAGCATGGCGATCATTTCCTTCTTAATCATGAATTCACCTCGGTCAAAACCCGTGTCCCATGCCTTTCCTTTCTGACAATCGGCATCGGCGCACTCAATTTCGGCAGCGCTTCCAGCGGCTGCCCTCTTTTTAACATTGTATCATACTCTTCATGAAAATGAAACAGCTTGTGACATTTTCGCACGAAATTTACATTTTTCACATTTTGTCCAAGATTTTTTGTCTATTTATACCAATGGAATCAAATTCATATCGCCGGACATAAATCTCACAAGAAGAATTCGCGGCTTCCCCCAAGATTCCATTTGTCTTTTCCGAGGATTGCGATTATAATAATGGCATAAAACCCCATTGCCGCAGGTATAATATTACAATGGAAGGATATTTCCACCGGCCCCCACGGCCTCTTCCCGCCATCCGGCGCAGACAAAAAAAGCTGACATAGGGCGGCAAAGGAAAGAAACAAAAACGCAACCAAAACAGACAAAGCAAAAAAGGAGATGCACATATATGTACAAGATCGACTTTTCCAATCCCTCCTCCATATATTTCGTAGGCATTGGCGGCATCAGCATGAGCGCTCTGGCGGAGCTGCTGGCGGACGCAGGCTTTCAGGTGTCCGGCTCCGACAAGGCCCGCAGCGCCCAGACTTCCGCTCTGGAAGCCAAGGGCGTCACCGTTTTCTACGGACATCGGGCCGAAAATATTACTGACCATATCGACTGCGTGATCTTCACCGCCGCCATCCATCCCGACAACCCGGAATACGCGGCTGCCCACCAAAGGCAGATCCCCTGCCTCACCAGAGGCCAGCTCATGGGACAGATCATGGAGCATTATCAGATCCCCATCGGCATCAGCGGCACCCACGGAAAGACTACGACCACCTCCATGGTCAGCGAGATCCTGCTGCATGCAGGCACGGATCCCACCCTCCTTGTGGGGGGCAGCCTCAATGCCATAGGCGGCAACCTGCGCATCGGAAGGTCCGAATATTTCGTGACAGAGGCCTGTGAATACACCAACAGCTTTCTGAACTTCTCTCCCAAGATCGGCGTGATTCTGAACATCGAGGAGGATCACATGGACTTTTTCAAGGATCTGGCGGACATACGCAGCTCCTTCCGCAAATATGCCCAGCTGCTGCCGGACGATGGCTGTCTTATCATCAACAGCCAGATTCCCAATCTGGAAGAGATCACCGACGGTCTGCGCTGTGCCGTAGTCACCTTCGGCCCCGGAAAGGAAGCCGACTATCACCCCGCGCAGATCAGCTACGACGCTCTGGCCCGTCCCAGCTTCATTTTGCAGGGGCCGGACGGAGCGGAGCACACACTCTCCCTGCAGGTTCCCGGCGAGCACAATGTTCACAACGCTCTGGCCGCCGCAGCCCTTGGAGACCGGCTGAACATCCCTTGGGAAGTGATCAGCGAAGCCCTCCACAGCTATACCAGCACTCACCGGCGCTTCGAGCATAAGGGCGCCGTGGGCGGAGTTACCGTCATAGATGACTACGCCCATCATCCCACGGAGATTGCCGCCACCTTGAATACCGCCGGAAAGTATCCTCATAGGACGCTGTGGTGCGTCTTCCAGCCCCACACCTATACCAGAACCAAAGCTTTCCTCAAAGAATTCGCAAAGGCCCTGACTCTGGCGGACAAAGTGGTGCTGGCCGACATTTTCCCCGCCAGAGAGACAGACACGCTGGGAGTCAGCTCGGAGCTTCTCCGGCAGGAGGTGCAGGCTCTGGGTACGGAATGCTACTATTTTCCCACCTTCGACGAGATCGAAAACTTTCTGCTGGAAAATTGCATAAAGGATGATCTGTTGATAACTATGGGGGCAGGAGATATACAGAAAATCGGGGAAAGCCTGCTGGGAAACTAATTATCCACACTTTCCACATTCATCGTCTCAGTATGCGCCGGCAGAGCTGTGGATATTCCGGTTCTTGACTGTGGATAATTTTTCCTATTTTTTCTTGGATACGGAAGCCTATTCCCGATTTTGTCCACAATATCCACATTTTCCACATTTGAATGGCTTTTTTGAGCTCATATGGTTTTAGGGAAATTGTCTATTTTCTTTTCAAAGGCCTTGTGCTATACTTTGTCTACCGTGAAGCAAAGCCCTTCAGCACTCATGAGGCCGGAAAGGAAAGTGTCAGCAATGTCGCATTTGACGATTTATCAATCCAATTATGTAGATGCTACCGTAGTGTCCAACTTGTTTATCGATGAATATATGAAGGATGCAAACGATGCCCAGATAAAGGTCTACCTCTATCTTCTCCGCATGATGAATGCCCGTGAGGCCACCAGCGTATCCGACATCGCAGACAAGTTCAACCATACGGAAAAGGATATTCTCCGGGCGCTTAAATACTGGGAAAAGCAGCGGCTCCTTGATCTTGACTACGACAGCGGCAAAAATCTGGCGGGCATCCATATACGGGATCTTTCAGGAAATGACAAGGACAAAGCCGTCTCTGTGCCCCAGCCGGAGCCTTCCTTCATTCCCCTGCCGGCGTCCTCGCCCTCCCCGGAGCTTGGGAGCTCCAAAGCATTTTCGGCCTTGCGCTCTCAGGAAGCCCCCATGCCCCCGTCCCAAGAGACGCCGCAGGAGTCTTCACCTTACGAGAAGCCTTCCTATTCCGCCGACCAGCTTCGGGAATTCAAGTCCCGTCAGGAAACCGTGCTGCTTTTGTCCATCGCGGAGTCTTATATCGGAAAGCCCCTGACGCCCTCGGAGATAAAGACCATCCTATATTTCACGGACGTGCTGCGCTTTTCCGACGATCTGATCGACTATTTGATTCAATATTGTGTGGACAGAGGAAAAAAGGACTTCAAATACATAGAAAGGGTGGCCGTGAACTGGGCAGAGTCCGGCATTACCACTCCTAAGCAGGCCCAAAAGGCATCCTCCCGGTACGACAAGAATGTCTATACCATTATGAACGGTCTGGGAAAAGATGCCTCGCCTACGGTGAAGGAGATGGAGTACATCACCCGCTGGACAAAGGATTACGGCTTTTCCACCGACATTATCGTGGAGGCCTGCCAGCGCACTGTTCTGGCAACGGACAAGCATCGCTTCGAGTACGCAGAGGGGATCTTGAGCAGCTGGAAGCGTCAGGACGTACACCACAAATCCGACATTGCAAAGATAGACAGCCAATACCAGCAGCGGAAGAAGCCCGCTCCGAAACAGCCCGCCAACCGCTTCAACCAGTTCACCCAGAACACCTACGATTTCGAGGCTTTAGAGCAGGAGCTGTTGAGCAACTGACGAAAACGTTCTATCCCTATTAGAAAAGGAGAGCAGACGTGGCCCTCACCAATTCTCAATATGAAGCCATCCAAAAAAAATATGAGCGCAGAAGGGACGTACACCGATCTCTGGGCCGTTCCAGACAGGAGGAGGTCTACGCCGCCATCCCCGAATTTCAGCAGCTGGCGGAATCCGTCAGCACCCTCTCCGTAGCCAGCGCGCGGCGCATGCTGGAGGGTGACGATGACGCGCTGGACGTTCTCCGCAGACAGCTCACCGAGATCGCTTCCCGCCAAAAGCAGCTTCTGATCCAGAACGGCTTTCCTGCAGACTATCTGGATCCCGACTACGACTGTCCGGACTGTCGGGATACCGGATATATCCTCACGGAGGATGGAATGCGCCGGAAATGCCATTGCTTCCGGCAGCAGGAGATTTCCATACTCTATGCCCAGTCCAACATTCAAGAGCAGATCGCCAGAGAGAACTTTTCCTCTCTCTCCTATGATTATTATCAGGGGGAGGATCTGCGCCGGTTCGAGACCGCGGTACAGATATGCAAAAAATTCGTCCAGTCCTTCAAGAAAGACTATCGAAATCTGTTTTTTTATGGTACAGTAGGAACGGGGAAGAGCTTCTTATCCGGCTGCATTGCGCAGGAGCTGCTGCAGCAGGGCCATTCCGTGATCTATTTCAGCGCTCCTGGCCTTTTTGACACGCTGGCGCGCTACTCCTTTGATGCAAAGTCCAAGGAGGCCCTTCATGATCTGTATGAAGACTTCTATAACTGTGACCTGCTGATCATTGATGATCTGGGCACCGAAATCACCAACAGCTTCGTGACCTCACAGCTGTTTTCTTGTCTCAATGAACGCTACCTGCGTGGCCGAGCCACCTTGATTTCCACAAACTTAAGTCTTGAGGAACTCCGTGACCGGTATTCCGATCGTATTTTCTCCCGGATCACCAGCAGCTTTACGCTGTGCAAGCTCACGGGTCCCGACATCCGCATCCTAAAAAAACGCATGGCCAGCAGCTGGACGCAGACGGCAACCTGAGGCTTTGGCCCATGATGCCCCAAGACCCTTGACGCTTCATTCGACTCTTACAATAAAAGAAAGGACACTCATATGGGCAACCGCGAAGAAAAAAGAAATCTGGAAACCATTCCCGTAGGCTCTCTTGGAATCATCACGCTGGAGGGCTGCAGGCCTCTGGGGGAGAAAATCGATCAGTACCTTGTGAAATGGCGCAGGGAAAGGCAAAGCGAGCACAAGGGTTCCCTTGCGTTCTCCGGCTATCAGCGGGATACCTACCTGCTGAAGGCATCCGTTCCCCGCTTCGGTTCCGGCGAAGCCAAGGGCATGATTCTGGAGTCCGTGCGCGGCGTGGACCTCTATCTTCTGGTGGATGTCTGCAACTATTCCCTGACCTATTCCTTATGCGGCTTTGAGAATCATATGTCTCCCGACGACCATTTTCAGGATCTGAAGCGTATCATTGCGGCGGTTGGCGGAAAGGCCAGACGCATCACCGTCATTATGCCCTTCCTATACGAGAGCCGCCAGCACAAACGAACCGCCAGAGAATCTCTGGACTGCGCTCTGGGCCTGCAGCAGCTGGTGCAGATGGGCGTGGACAATATCATCACCTTCGACGCCCACGATCCCAGAGTACAGAATGCGATTCCTCTCCACGGCTTCGAGACAGTGCAGCCCGCCTACCAGTTCATCAAGGGACTGCTGCGCAATGTGGAAGGCCTGAAGCTGGACACAGACCACATGATGGTCATTAGTCCCGACGAGGGCGGCATGAGCCGGGCCATCTATATCGCCAATGTGCTGGGTCTGGACATGGGAATGTTCTACAAGCGCAGAGATTATACCACTGTGGTGAATGGACGCAATCCCATCATCGCCCACGAATTCTTAGGCACCAGTGTGGAAGGCAAGGACATGATCATCATTGACGATATGATCTCCTCCGGCGACAGCGTTCTGGAGGTAGCCGCCGCCCTGAAGCAGCGGAAGGCCAGAAAAATCTTCGTGTTCGCCACCTTCGGCCTATTCACCGGCGGATTGGACAAGTTCGATCAGGCCGCCGAAAACGGTCTGATCGACAAGGTGCTCACCACCAACCTGATCTACCAGACCCCTGAACTGCTGCAGCGGACCTGGTACATCAACTGTGACATGAGCAAATATATCGCCTACATCATCGATACCCTGAACCACGACTCCTCCATCAGCGATCTTCTGAATCCCAGCGAAAGGATCCAGAAGGTGGTGGCAAAGTATAAGAAGGGAAAACTCTAAGAGGGAGGCCGTCATCTCCCTCCGGGCAGCCGGAAGGCATAGACCAGATATTCCCCGCCATTGGAAACCGTAAAGCTTTCCTCCAGCCGGGCCTCAGTGCCGAGACGCTCCTCCAGATAGGAGACCACCGCGGCAGACTGAGGCCCCATATGGGCGGAGGCGACCAGATATATGGTCTCACAATCAGCGAAATAATCCTTCAGACGCCTCAGGAAGCCCGGAGAGCCGGCATACCAGCAGCCTGTAGCCACCGCATTCCTTTGTCTGAATATCTGTGTCTCGAAGGCGCTTCCCCTATAATAGATCAGCGAGCTGGCATCAATGAAAAACCTTTTGTCCGGATGGCTGTCACAATAGGAAATCATATCCTCCATGCCTTTGAAGTAGACCTCTTCCACAGCGTTCTTTTCAGAAAGATGCCTGTACTGTGACCGGAACGTATAGGCGCCGAAGGGCAGAAGCGCCAGAACCAAAAGCAGAGGCAGGCATAATTCCAGCGCAGACCTTTTTGTGCCTGCAGAGCATACTGGCCGCTCCCTTCCGACGATCAAAAGCAATAGGCACAGCAGCATAGTTATCTCGCCCAGATACAGAGGAACCATCACCCGCGGAGGCATCCTGCCCCCATAGATCAGATAGGCCCACAGCCCGCTTCTCGCCAGAAGAATTCCTCCCAGAGAAAGCAGGAATCCGTAGGCTTTCCTCCAAAAAACCGCAAAAAGCAGAACTGCCCACGCTGCCAGAAGGAGCAGATTCAGGTTCCAATATTCTTGGGTGGTATAGCTTTCCAAAAGTCCTCTGCCCAGCTGAGACAGCTCCGGCCGTATCTCCTGCCGGCCGGCCACTTCCGCAACTTCCAGCAGACAGTCTCCCGAAAGATTTTCCTCTATCATCATATACTGGCCGAAGGCACTGTACTGTTTTTCCGTCACACCGTATTTTTCCAGAATATCAGCCACATCTTCATAATCAGGAATGTCGGCATAATCCGTAATGTCCATGAGAGCGCCGATGACCTTTTCATACTCTTTCCATCCCTCACTGCTGTAGAAAATAAGATAGCTGCCCTTGCCCAGAGCCAGAATGCCAAGCAAAATCCCCGCAGTATAAAACAGCGGGCGGCACTTCCCCATCCATTCCTTAACAGAAAGGCCTTTGATCCGATACAGCTTATTTTTCATGAAATAAAAGGCCGTAAACGTCAGAACGCCCAGCGGCTGAATCATAAGCATTGCATCGCTGCGCAGCAGATAAGCCAGAAGCTCAAACATCAGAAAAAGAATGTATCGGCCTTTTCCCTGAGGATAGAGCAAAAGGCACACATATCCGGTTATGGCCAGCATGGCAGCCGTGGAGGTGAACTGAATACTGGATACAATGTAAAACCCCGCCCCATACAAGACGCCGCAGCACAGAAGGGAGAAAAGCACATCCCTTTTGTTTTCACACCGGGACAAAAAAGCGTCCGCAATGAAAAACCAGCACAAGAGCTGAAACAGCGCCAGCATTCCTCCATACCATGGCACATCGGCAGTGATGCTATAAAGGGACGAGAGTATAAAGCCGAGTATATAGTCTACATAATACGCATGAGCCTCCGGAGCACCCGTCATGGCACCCGAAAAGATCTCCGTTATCATGCGATCGTCATTGGTCTCAAATACGATCCCTGCAAATCTGTTGATGAGAAATATCCAGACCGCCGCCATACAAACCGAGATCAGTATATGGTATTTTTTCATCTTCATGTCCATCTCCTCCATACGAAACAGTATAACATATCTTCAGTATATCGGATTCAGACCGCTGACGCAACAATGAATATGACAAAATAGGAATCCCCTCTGCGGGGATCCCTATACTTCTACCCCTTCACGGAGCAACGTCCTTATTGATTCTGCGAAACTCGGTGGGAGAAACCCCTGCAATGCTTTTAAACACCCGCAGAAAGGTCGCCTTGCTCGGAAGCCCCACCTCCTCCGCTATGAGGCCAATGGGCTTATCTGTGGAGATCAGCAGATTTTTTGCTATTGCGATTCGGTATTCTGCCACATAGACGCTCAGATTCACGTTCATATAGGCCTTGAACACCCGGGACATATAATGAGGGGAAAGCCCAAAGTGGTCGGCAATCTCCGTGAGGCCGATGTTTTTCTGGTAGTTTTCATGGATATAGCCGATGATCTCATTCATTCTGGCCTTCACGTTCACGCTTCTCAAGCGATAATATCCGCACAAGCCCTCTGCCGCCCTGCCCACATATTCCGTATAGCGGCCAAGGCCCTCCGCCGCGTTCCTGCTGCCGAACGCAAAGCAGTCCTCCTCCAGCCCGGTTATCTCATGAAAGTCCACCCGTTCCTCCCTTGCCAGCCTGCACATCCTGCGAAAGACCGTGTACCAGAACTGCTTCTGCTCCTGCACCAGCACCGTCTTTTCCCTCATCTCTTCCTGCCATTGGCCCAGAATGTCCTTCAGCGCCTTTTCATTCCCCGTCCTTATGACATTCTCTATCTTAGTCAGCTTTTCCTTGTCCAGACTCATGCTGTATGTAATCTGGTCCTTCCGACAGGCAAAAAACTGAAATTTTGTATCCTTGTCATATAATTCAGCCATGGTTTCCGCCAGAAAATAGCTCTTCTGTATTTCATGTATGTTTTTTGTCCTCTCTCCCATCCCTACCTTTATCCTGCAATAGGAATAATCGTGCTGAAATATATTCCTGACTCCGGAAAAGGCCTCCTGAATCCGGCTCTCAGAAATTTCATCCTCCCCCATCACCACCACATAGCTCAGATAATTCCTCGAAATCACATAGGCGTTCAGGGCCTTTCTCAGAATGTCCTCCAGAAGATACCTGATTGTCTCCTCAAACATGAATTTTTGTGAATTGTCGAATTCCAGCAGCGGATTATGCTCTGCCTTTTCCGGTATGATCTCTACCATGGCACAGCAGAGCCAGCCTTTGAAGGATAAGGACTCCAGCAGCTTCTCCCGCTCTGCCTCGGATACGGGATATTGGTTGTAAAAGACCATTTTCTCCAGATTGGTCTTGTGGTAACTCTCCAGCAGCTTCCGGTTCTCGTTCAGGATAATCTTTTTCAGATTCAGAATGGGATTGTACAGCCTAAGGCTCATCCAGACAATCAAAAAGAAAATCACAATGAAAAACAATGCATACAGATTCGTCACATGCTGGTATTTCTGCGATATTTCCTGTTCCAGAGCCTCAAAGTCAATGATGCAGTACACCTTCATATCATACAGAATGCTTTCCTGAAAAACCACCCCCTTCTCCTCCGTAAAGGAAGGCGACAGATACCAGGAAAGCTCCTTCGCCTCATTGCTGCTTTGATAGATGACTCTGTCGCTGCAGGTGATGAAAAAGTCCTGATAGCTCTCGCTGTGTCCCGATACGATATTTCCGATCTCCAAAAGCTCGATATCCTGCACCAGAACAATACTGCTTCCCTGACGGGCAAAAACCATGGGCATCACAAGGGACGACTTGTTCAATTTCTGCAACTTTGTAGGCATCAGCAGAAGCATGGCATCCGTCTTCAGCCCCTCCTCGACGGCGCCCCGAAGATCCAGAGACAAGTATTTGTGAAACTGCCCGAAAAAGGCTTCCGTATCATAGATGCCGCTCTCCAGAAAGACTTTTTGTCATCAGCAAAGAGATAAGCGTGCAGGACGCTTTTCTCCCTGACGGTGAGGTTTGCCAGCAGCTGCAGTACATTGGGCAGCGCCATTCTGTTTTCTATGGTAAGCTCCTCATAGTCCTTTACGTTCAACGCTACCAGATCATCCTGCAATAGGGCAATTCCGTTCCTATATATGTTCTGAAAGGTATCGTTGAGCTCTTCCGTATCCTTTCTGAAGCGTTCACCGCACTGGGCCACCGCCTCTTCCTTGGCTACGATATTGAGATTCACGAAGAAGACATGCACCAGCATCAAAAATCCGGCAAATAATATGCCAAAGCTCAGAAACAGCTTCAGCAGAAAGTCCTGATCCCCAATCCGGCTCCTGAATTTCTGCAGTTTTTTCCACATAGCGTCCCTCCCCGGTTCCATGGCGGCCCCTCTCCCTTTTCCCACACTGCCCATAGGGATTGCCGCGGTTCGCGGCAGTCCCTATGATAAGTTTACCCCTATATTTCTATTTCAGCCGGGAATATGCGGTATTGTAGATTTCCTCCAGCTCACTGCCCCCCATGTTATTGAGCTCCTTGGCAAAGGCATCCCAATCATCCATAGAACGCATCCCCGTGATAAATTTATCGATCTCCTGCTCAAACACGGCGTTCAAGCTTGTGACCAGCGTGGTGATCCGCTCCAGTTCCTGAGCGCTGAAGCTGGGGAAGCTGGGCACGCTGACCAGAACCCCCTCCTCCTTCAGTTTCTGGATCCGTTCCGACTGGGATATATTCACCGGAAGATCTCCCGTTTTTTCTCCCAGATATTTCAGCATGTCCATATTGGTCTTTTCGTTCACCAGTCTGGCAATATACCATGTTCCCAATCCATAGCTGGCCCGGAGGGTGGAGTAGTTTCCAATCTCGCATACGGCATCCAGCAGCTGGGGCTGTCCGTCCGCCCATTTATAAGTCTCCCCTTCCACGCCGTAGTTTGTCAGCAGCTCTCCCTCCTGAGTATACAGCCAGTTGAAGAATTTCACAATGTCCTCTCCCCGCTTCGCTTTCACGCTGATTACAGAAAACTGATCCCAGTCCTTGGAGAAAGTCACTTGTCTGGCCGTGGTCTTATCCCCATAGGTCAGAGGATCCAGCATATCGAAATATGCATCCGATTCCAGCTCTCTCAGCGCCTCATTATAGGCATTGGAAAACGTGGTGTTATCGATGACCAGCGATAGGGTGCCGCTTGTCAGGTAAGATGTCATCATAGTGCGGTCCATGATATTATAATCCTGATGCAGCAGTCCGTCGGCATAGGCATTGGCCAGATATGCTATCACATTCTTGAACTCCGCCTTGCCCGGTCCATAGATATATCGGTCTTCGTCAGGCTCATAATAGACCGGAAACTCGCTCTGAGTCGCGCCATATCCGCCTGCTCCCATGGAATATGCCATATTTCCAATGAGATATTTGATGCCGTTTCTGGTGGAAAATACATAATGCTCCGGATCCTTTTCCTTCAGCGTCAGCATTGCGTCATACAGCTCCTCCCAGCTAGCAGGGGTCTCAATGCCGTACTTCTCCAGCAGATCCATGCGGATGACAGGCAGGGGGGCAATCCCGATCCTATAGTCCTCCAATATCTGGAAGCCGTACAGATTTCCCTCATGCTTGTAAGTCGCTGTGTTTGCGGCACGTTCCTCTCCCTCCATCAGCTTCAAATAGTCCGGCATGCTGCTCTCATGTTCCGAAAGGTTCAGCAGCATTCCTGCACTGGCCGTAGTCTTCATCATGGAGGCGTCCATCTCCACCACGTCCGGAAGAGCGTTTGTCCCTGCCATGGTAGAAAGTTTTGTGGAATAGTCGCTGTCCGGAACAGCCATAATGTGGATGTCCACATTCATATTTTCCCGTATCCAGTTCAATGTCAGGATATCATCCTTCAACGGGATATCGCTCTCCGGAATCATCCATGTAAAGGACAGGGTCTCATCGAAATATAGGCTGCACCTCTGCTCTTGCCCGCCCTCTTCGCCTTCTCCTTGCCCGGACTCCGTCTGCTCTGCAGCTGTAGGCCTGCTGTCCTGCTCTTCCTCCCCGGCAGCACATGCGGCGCACTGCATTCCCAGCAAAACGGTCAATGCCACCGCCGCGGCCCTCTTTGCGTTTTTCTTTGTTCTTCTCATAGGCTCTCTCCTTTTCTTTTGACGAGGTCTGTTCCCACACCCCGATTTATATTTACAGACCTGTTTTGCAGCCCTGCAAGATGCGCGGGCAGCTTCAAAGCCTGCCTGCAGCCCTACGTATAGGCCATTACCCCTTTACCGCGCCTACCATCACCCCTTTGTTGAAGTATTTCTGTATAAAGGGATAAATACACAAAATGGGCAGAATGGATATGAAAATCACGGCATATTTGATATTCATGGTGGAGATGTTCATGGAGGCAATATCGCCGCTCATGGTGGACATCTCATTGCTTATGACGATATTTCTCAGAATCAGCTGCAGCGGATACAGCTTCTTTTCATCCAGATAGAGCAGCGGCCCAAGGTAACTGTTCCAGATCCCCACTGCATAGAACAAGGTCACGGAAGCCAGCACCGGTTTGGATAGGGGCACTATGATCCGTGAGAAAATCTTCCACTCTCCGGCGCCGTCCATCTTTGCCGACTCCGCCATCTCCTCCGGCAGGCCCTGAAAAAAAGTTCGTATCATGATCATATAATATACATCGATAGCCCCCGGAAGCAGGATGCTGAATACCGTATTCCGAAGATTCAGCGCATTTACCACAAGGAATCTGGGAATCATCCCCACATCAAAAAGCATGGTGAATATAATGAAGAAGGTAACTGCCCTTCTTCCATACAGCTGCTTTCTGGACAGCGGATATGCACAGAGCGCCGACATAAACACGCTTATGGACGTTCCTGCCACCGTATAAAAAACGGTGTTGAGATAGGATCTTCCCAAGCTTTCATTTTTCAGTATGGTCTTATAGGCATCCAGATTTATGTTCTGGGGATACCAGGTGATGTCTCCCCGCACCACGTTCGTGGAGCCGCTGATAGAAACAATAAACATATAATAGATGGGAAATAGGATCATCCCGGTAAACAGAAGCAGCAGCGCCAGATTGGCAAATGCAAATACCCTATCTCCCCTCACCCGTCTTTTTTTCTTTTCCCTCCCACGCATACAAGAACACCTCCTACCAAAGGCTGGCCGCTTCCGCTTTTTGTGCGGCTTTGTTGGCCAGAATGATCAGCACCAGACCGATTACCGCCTGAAACACATTCACCGCCGTGCCATAGCTCAGATCCGCTGAAATAATCCCCCTCCGGTAGACATATGTGGATATGACATCCGCCGTGCTCATGGTGGAACCATTATACAGCAGCATAATCTTTTCATACCCCACCGACAGTATATTGCCCAGCGTCAGCAGCAATTGTATGGATATGACGGAGGCTATCCCCGGCAGACTGATATGTATGATCTGTTTCCAGCGGGAGGCCCCGTCTATGACGGCTGCCTCATACAGCTGGGCATCAATGCCGGACAATGCTGCCAGATAGATAATGGAGGACCATCCTGCCTTCTGCCAGATTTCCGACAAAATATAGATAGGACGGAACCATTCCGGTTTATTCATGAAGGAAATCTTCTGCAGCCCTAAAAAGGATAGAATCTGGTTGATCAGGCCGTCCAGCGAACACAGATTCAAAATCAGGCCGCAGATCACCACCACCGAGAAAAAATACGGCAGATAGCTCACCGTCTGAATCACCTTTTTCAGCTTTTTCTGGCGCACCTCATTGATCATAAGGGCCAGAATAACCGGCGCCGGGAAATAGAACAGCAGCCCCCAGACATTGATCAGAACCGTATTTTTGATCAGTGTCAGAAAATAAGGTTCCTCCAGAAAGGTCTTGAACCATTTCAGTCCCACCCACTGGCTTCCCAGCACGCCTTCCATTGGATTGTAATCCTCAAAAGCCACCACAAGCCAGAACATGGCTCCGTACTTGAAAACCACAAAATATAGGATGGGCAGCAGCAACAGCAGATACAGCTCTCTGTTCTTCTTTATGCGCTGCGATACTTTTGAAGGCTTTAAAACATTTGAAGCTCTTCTCATCCTTATCACGCCTCCTCTCGCAATTTTCTTCCTTTCTTCCGTTTCTCTTCTACGGAAGGTAAGTTTCCCCTCTAAAATTTTCGTTCTACATATTACCAAGATTTTGCCCCTCTCCCCTGCCTCATTTTATCTCCGGTGGGGGGCTGCTGCACTCAGCTTAACAAGCAGGCTGTCCTTTTGCAATCCACAAGATTTGCTTCAGGACTCATTTATCCACCTTCTCACCGTATCAAAAATTAATCGGGTCTCAATATCCCCCAATCAATTGACTTTTCCGGACAGAACAGTAAAAATATAGATTATCCCAAGAACGAAAAGAAAAAAGAATGCAGTGACTACAAGACAAGAAAGGAGAACTTGCCATGCCAAAGAAACTTTTGATTTTGAACGCAGATGATTTTGGAATGTGCTCCTCATACAATGAAGCCGTGTTCCATCTATTGGAGGAAAACAAGATTTCCTCCAGCACGCTTATGCCGGTGACTCCGGGCTGTGAAGAAGCCGTGGTCTGGTGCCAGAAAAAGAAGATCCGCTGCATCGGACTTCACACCACCCTGACAAGCGAATGGAAGAATCTCCGCTGGAGAAGCCTGACCCATATGCCTTCTCTGGAGGACGAGCAGGGATTTCTATATCCCACCGTAAAGGAATTTCTGTCCCATGCCGCAGCAGAGGATATCGTCAAAGAGCTGGAAGCTCAGTTCGCTCTTTTTGCAGCCACCGGCATCTTCTTCTCCCACGTGGACAATCACATGGGCAGCATCTATCCCTCTCCTGACGGAAGCCATGTCGGCTATCTTCCTTATGTATATGAACTATGTGCCAGATATGGCCGTCTGCCTTTCCGCATGTATCGAAAGGCCCTATATGAGGACACCTATGAAATTTCTTCCGAACCGGTCAGAAAGGACATCCTTCTGGCGGACCGATTGGAAATACCCCTCATCGATAGACTGTATTCGTTCCATTTCGCTCCAAAGGAAGGTGAAGACTATTCTTCCTTCAAGAAGGAAGTCCTCGATCTGGTCCACACCGTTCCTGAAGGCATCAGCGAGCTGTATTTCCACCCCTCCATGGATACTCCCGAGGTACGAGAAATCTGCCCTTCCTGGCAGCGGCGTGTGTGGGAATTCCGGCTGCTCTTTGATGAGGACTTTACATACGCGTTAAAGGATGCTAGGATTACATTGATTCCCTATCCCAGAAAGGAGGCTTAATGAAAACACTGGCCAACGAACGAATCCTGCCGCAGGAACTGACGAACCGCAACTGCCATGCCAGCCATTGCCTGCCCCTTGGAGACGGAAGCGTCTATGCCGTATGGTTTGAAGGCACCAAAGAAGGAAACGACGACGTATGTATCTGGGGCTCCCGGCGCACCCCGGAGGGTATTTGGTCCGCAAAAAAACAGCTGACAGAGGACGATGGCATTCCCCACTGGAATCCGGTACTGTTAAAGATTCCCGACGGCACGATCTTTCTATTTTACAAACAAGGAAAACCCATCTCCCGCTGGTATACCATGTATCTGACTTCAAGCGATAACTGCCGTTCCTGGTCCCGGCCCAAGGAGCTGGTTCCCGGGGATGTGGGCGGCCGGGGACCCGTGCGCAACAAGGCCATTATCCTATCCAACGGATGGCTTCTTGCGCCTGCCTCCAGCGAGGACTTCCTATGGTCCATGTTTGCCGACATCTCAAAAGACAACGGCCGGACTTGGGCTGCCAGTGAAAGACAGAATATCTTCCACCAAGGGGAGACAGCCGCTACATGGTACAATAGGCTGCTGGACAGATCCCCCCTGCGGAAAAAGCGCGGAGTCATCCAGCCCACCTTCTGGGAGAGCGCTCCGGGGCATGTCCATGCCCTGATGCGAAGCAGCGAGGGCAGGATCTACCGGGCAGAATCCATTGACTATGGGCAGACCTGGAGCAGACCGGAAAAAACCGAACTTCCCAACAACAACAGCGGCATCGATGCCGTGAAGCTTCCCAACGGCCATGTCTACCTGGTTTACAACCCCGTAGACAAAAACTGGGGAAAGCGATATCCCATTTCTCTGGCCCTTTCCAAGGACGACGGCCTTTCCTGGACGAAGGTCACGGATCTGGAGGACGGCTGTGGGAATAGCGAGTTGTCTTACCCCTGCATACAGTATGAAGATGGATATCTTTACATCACCTATACACGCAACCGCACAAATATCAGCTTCCGGATCCTGAGGCCCTGATCCGGCCCATGAAATAAATAAAGCCACCCCTCATGGGTGACAGAATAGGAGTTCAAGATGAATGACACATTTTTCCCCGGCGGCGTATGGCCGGTAATGCTGACGCCGTTTGGGCAGGACAACAAAGTGGATTACGGAGCGCTGGAGGAATTGGTACAATGGTATATGGATCACGGGGCATCAGGCCTTTTCGCCGTATGCCAATCCTCCGAAATGTTCTGCCTGAGTCTGGAGGAACGCGTGGGATATGCTGCCTTCGTATGCAAAAAGGCTGCCGGAAAATTGCCCGTAATCGCCTCCGGACATATCTCCGATTCCTTTGAGGATCAGCGAACGGAGCTGCTGGCAATGGCAGACACCGGCGCAGACGCCATAATCCTGATCACCAACCGGCTGGCCCTCCAGACACAGAGCGATGCCGTATGGCTCTCCAACTTAAAAAAGCTGCTGAAAGAACTTCCAAAGGATGTGAAGCTGGGACTCTACGAGTGCCCCTACCCCTACAAACGGGTGCTCTCCCCGGAGCTGACCAAATGGTGCGCGGATTCCGGAAGATTCTATTTCCTGAAAGATACCAGCTGTGACATTGAAAATATCAGCGCAAAGCTTCAGGTATGCCGGAACACCCCCCTGAAGCTGTACAATGCAAACACCGCCACTCTGCTGGAATCTCTGAAGCTCGGCGCATATGGCTATAGCGGCGTCATGGCAAATATGCAATGCTCTCTTTATGCATATTTATACGAAAACTATCAGCATCAGGATCTTACCCGGCTGTCCGATCTGCTTACCATCTGCGCCCTCATCGAACGTCAGCTCTATCCGGCCAACGCTAAATACTACCTGCAGCAGGAGGGCCTCCATATCTCCACCAAATGCCGCGTTCAGGACCATGGGGCCCTTGGCGACACCTTTCAAAAAGAAATCCATATGCTCCGCCGGATCACGAAGCATATGGAGGAGACATTCCACGGCTGAAGCCTGCCGTCTGATACTTGCCCGCTGTCCGGACCCGGTTCCTTCCAAGGTCTAATCAGACAGCGGGCTTATATTCTGCAGTTCAGCAGAATATAGTGTCCAGCCGGCCCCAACGTAGGCGGAACTTGCATACCAAATTGTTCATCTTCTACCACTACAAAGCCATTTCCCGCACTGCCTGCCCGGACCGCCTCCACAGCGGCGTTAAAAGCCAAAATGTTGATCTGGAACACAATGTTTTTAATATCGCCCCAATATGTACGGATGATATTTTCACAAAAATTTCCCTGAGCCATTTTGCCCAAATGACGGAACACACCCTATACCACTTCATTCAGACGTGAAAGCATAGCTTCTAAAGCCCTTGCCAATTGGGCAGTTTCATCCTCGTATTTTGCAAGATGCCATCTCCGCGCTTATCTCGAAACAAACCACAGCACACCGGAATGGGACGGTACCTATAAAATATGAGTAAATGCTGAAAAGCCCTTAGATGAAACGATGATGTCAGGTAAACTTAAAGCAGAATCACAACGATACACCCCTGCTCGAGAAAGATCTTTTCAAAAACTAATATGTTTTCCATTGCGGATAAAATAAATTTCCCCAAACCGTTCTTTACTTTCCACTGTCAAATCAATTCGATTACAGTTCTTCAATACATAATTCATGAAATTATTTACATCCTTTAAATCATCATTTTTCAAAAAGTTGTCTTCCAGCAAGCTACTTTCATTAACAAACGTTTCATAGTATATGCCTATGGTTTCGTTGATCTTATCTTCCATCTTTCCAATCAGCAAATAATTAGACAATACAAGTGCCTTAGTTACCTTCATGTGGTTCAAAGTATATTCGATATTCTCCGCATGGGATTTTTCCCCTAAATCCAATGCGCGATTAATATTCCCAAAGGCTTTTCCAAGTATTGCCAATATTTCATCCCTTTTTTTCTCACGCCGCGCTACCCTCAATTCACATTTTGCTTCCTGATGCAGGAACTGATAATGGTCAAATAGTTTATTGTGTAATTTTTCATAAATCGCATTAGGCAGCTTCAAAATACCCTTTGTCTCATTATTTGAAAAAAGAGTCTGCAACATATCCAGCATGAAATATTTTTTAATGTGTGAATTAAATGCTCTGGTATCATTCTGATATATCTGTAAAAATACATTGACCACTGAATAATATGCATTTGCTATCGTATCATGATTAGCCACATTCCGCGCACATTCAGATAAACATCTCAATACCCAATACGGGGAATTGTTCACAAATTTGAACCGAGAAAAATCAACTTCGGACTCAATATCTGTCAAATAATCTTTTTGTACCGTAATATTATATAATTGACTTAACTTGAATAAAGTATCCTCTATGCCCAACCGTACAGCAAGACTTAAAGGAATCACATTTTCAACCGCAAGAATAATCATAGCTTTTAATTCTGCATGATTATCGTTTCCCAAAAACTTTATGGGAGGAAGTATTCTCGGATACTTGTTTGTGATAATGCTTTCTTCTACCTGAAACAGAAAATCCAAAATTGTATTTTGCGGCTTATAGTCAACCAGTCTCAGTTTAGCGATATGTTTATTAAAATCCGCTATTTCTCCTGTGTCTTTTGCAAATTTATTAGGCAGAAGATGGAATGCAACCAGTCGATTTCCAATATTTTTGTTACTGTAAAACTCCAAAAAATCTTTGTCGTCACTGTTTACGACCAATATGATTTTTATGTTCTTTTTCTTTATGTTCTCTATATCCATAAAAAGTGATTTTACTTGTTCAATAGTCAATGCACTTTTATCCATGACAAAAATGCAATCTTGTTTTTTCTTTATGTCAGAGAGCACACGATCATTTATCGCTATCGGAAGATAATATGTAGATCCTGGCGGGAGCTCCTTGACAAGCTGCAATAACAAATATGTCTTCCCGCTTAATTTAGATCCAGCAATTACATGGATCACTTTTTCCCCATGTATCTCCCTTATAACTTCTCTGCCCAAACTTCTTTCCACGAAAAAGCCAGGCAGACATATCGTTCCATTATTGATAGAAACCTTTTCATTTATAAAGAAATAATCTAAATTTCGCTGATCATCTTCATTGAGTTTCCTAAAATGAATACCCTTATAATTCTCTAATTCATCTTCTTGCTTGATCGCCTTCAACTCCATGCACAAAGCATTAACCATCTGATAAAAATCATTCATTCCCTTTTCACGGTTGACCACTAATACGTCCGTTATTCCATATTCTTGAAGCTTGAGCTTATCCGCCAATGTCACTGTCGTTTCATCATTATCTTTATATAAAAGATAAATCAGATGAGAATTCTCACTGTTCATCTCACTGTTTAGGGAAGATTTTTTCCGCAAACCATTTTCTGCTGCAAATAGCAAGTCTAGTTCATCTGACAAACCGCACCCTATAAACAGAAGACTGTTTGCAGTGAAATCCGTTTCCAAATGCTTACACATATCATAATTTTCAGATGCATTGAGACTTTCTAAATACTGCGGTTTACTTAGTGTCTGCTGATTAAGTTCAGTTAAGCCACGTAAAAACTTAATACAGCATATTTTGTGCCAAAAAATTG
>RAZA01000069.1 GCA_003612485.1 bacterium D16-50 | reverse complement strand
CTCCGCATTCTCCCTGAGGATCCCCTCACCGTTCTTCAGCAGGATGTCCCTCATGTCCAGCAGGATGTCCCTATAGAGGCCGTCCCTCTCACGGCCCACGTAGGCCCACTCCATCGCTCTGGTCCGTGGGTGCTCCAGCGTGGGGAGCAGGTCCACGGCGCTCTTTGCCCACATGTCCCCCTTCGACATCCCTATCTCCATGGACACCAGCCCGTCCAAGTCCAGAACCGAAACCATCTCCATGACCCCGTCGATCTCCTTCTTCCACTTCCACAGCCCATGGCTGCTGCTCGTCATCTCGAACCCCTTCTCCTCCATGACCGGAACGAGGACCTCGTTGACCAGCCTCCTCTTCTCCTTCATCCCTATCCTCATCTCTGTCCCTCCTAGTATCCTTCTTGCTCCTGCCCCGCCGCTGCTATGCCAGCAATAGGCGCAGCAGGTATATGATTATGCCGATCGTCCCCACCGCGGCGGCAGCACCCACGTATTTATAGTATCTCTCCCATCTCTGGCCACCTTCAGCAGGTCGGTGGCAAGATCAAATAGTTATGCTTCAGAAGTCAACCTGCAGACAACTTTCCATGGAATATTTACATATATCAAATTCATAAACGAGCCTAGCAAAACTATGACCCTATAGTTCATCAACAGCTCCATCAATTCATGTATGTATTGAAATATTCCCTCTTCCGTTTCTATAGTTTACATGAACAAAAAATGCCGCCTTTCCCTCATAACACCTTATCAACGCCATCACCTCTGTCAATAAATTTCCCTCCAAATCCTCCGTATCTTCACTGATATAAAGTGTGCTTTTCAGGCCATAGGCAATACTATCCTCGTCATCCAGAAGATCATACCCTAACTCCAGCAAAGATAATATATGATTTTCCAAAAAATCATTAACTGTAATGATCTTATCCTTTTTTGTTGAAATTATTGACCTCAGTTCCTGAACATCCTCCTTTCGCAAATTCTTTTCATCTACATATTTAGCGAAAATCTCTTTCACACGTAACAGTTTAGACCTAATATATTTAGGTGGGATTTTCATTGCAAATGTAAATGACGCACATTCAGATCCCGACAAAATCCTCTGCAATCGACATACCAATTCTTTGCAAAAGCGCACATCCATATCGCCAATTTCTGTCAGCTTTGTGATAATTCCCCATACCTCCATTCTCTCAATGTCCAAATCATCATCTCCAATCATTTTATGAAGGAAACTAACCGACCATTCAAAAAGAGTCTTCTGGGATATTTCATGTGATAAAAACTGACATAGTTTTCTGTTAATCAGATTTTTTGTATTAACCATACATTACTCCTAATTTTAATGCATGTGTAAAGTATACTGATGCCCAGCTGCCTGAGGACAATGACCTTGGAAACACAACTTCGGAATACTGTTCCGTAACCTTTCCTATTGACGCATTGTGCGCCTCATCTCTCTCTATGCCCCACCAGCTTGTCCAGCTCCAGAATGTTTTCGACCTGTTCATCATAGTACTGGCTCTCCTCTAGCACACCCGGCCGTCCAAAAGGCGACGGATACGTCCAAATATCATGGCCGTCTTGTTTTCTCACAATCTTCACTCGAACATAATACTTCCCTTTTCCAACTGCAGCTAACGCAGCTATGACACCTTCTATCTCTTCCTCGTTACCTCTGAGAAAGTCACCCAAATAGATATCATAATCAAAATGCTCTTGCCGTTTTGCAAACCGGATCTCTATTTCTGCTATCGCTTCGTCAATCTATGTGTAGTTATCTGTTGACAGTTCAGGAAGTTGGTACTCTTTCTCGATCCCATAATTTACAACTGTCCTCCCTATCCATTTGCAGGAATATGGCTCTAATGTCTTCGCTATATCGCCGGACATCTCTATACGAGATATTCCGTATCGGTCATAGCCCGATAATCTGTGCGCATCATATAGGAATCTTGAATCTTCTGTGTCATCTCGAACCCCTTCTCCTCCATGACCGGAACGAGGACCTCGTTGACCAGCCTCCTCTTCTCCTTCATCCCTATCTTCATCTCTGTCCCTCCTAGTATCCCTCTTGCTTCCGCCGGCCACTGTTATGCCAGCAGCAGGTGAAGCAGTATGTATATGATAGCAACAATCGTTGCAGATGTGGCGGCAGTACTGCCGTATTTACGGTACCTCTCAAAGTCATGGTTGCCAAAGCCACTCTCCCCTATTGAGTTTGGTCTGCGATACCAGCCTCATCGGACATTCGTTCTTCCGTATGATAGGAAGCTTTATTTTGCTATCCTCTACGCTTCCGCTTACTCTATTCACCCAGCATAGCTGGAGGCTTAACTTTTTTATTTAATCAATTGCCTCAAGAATTATACATTACCTGAAATAATCTATAAAATTCCTCCTTCCATCTCTCCTCTTCCACAATGGTATATACCCTATGCAGCCCCTCACTTGTCTCTTCAATAGAAAAAATTCTATAGTACACCCCCTCTTGTACCACATCCGGATTCTCCTTGCGCCATTCTTTTGACACCTCATCAGCATCATCTACCCAATTTTTTTCCAGACCGCCTATCCTTTTCACATTCCAATCCTCGTCATAATCGCAAATTTCAAATCGCTCTATGCCAACTAAGCCGTCACTATTATAGCAATAGACTAACTGATCATTACAAAAAGCAAAATACTCAACCATGTCTGTCACATCCCATATTACGGTCTTGACCCCATTATCTGTCAGTGCGAAAATGCCAACTATGCACTTCATCTCTTCATTTTTTCTGTCCCCTTTTTCTTGCAGAATGAGTTCTTTCTTTCCATCATGATTCACATCCTGACAGACCCATTTCAGATGTTCAGAATTTGGGCTGTTCTGCATACTCTGCAGCATTTTGCACACATCATCATCAGTTATGCATCCAAAGTCACCTCTTCTGATTTCATTCCATTCAGCAATACCATCACTATCGTCATACTTTGCGGCACACCCACTAAACAGCAATACCATAAAAATCAACAAAAGAAGACTGATTTTTCTTTCTATAACAGTATTCATGTTCTACTCTAACACTTCCTCCCTATATATGATAATGGAACCATTTCTATTAAATCTATTTAGCCCTTTGCTTTTTTATTTCCTTTTGCATCTTCATTTATTACATACCATTCTACAATAAGTCCCGACTTTCCAGTGTCAACTTTCTCTCCAGCAAACGATTCTCCTGTCTGTATCATTCCTATAGGTGCTGAATGTGCCTTTACATCAACAATAATCGCCGGGATATAATATGTAACGGAATCCAATACAACCGAAATATCAACACATGTTCCATAAGCCATTTCTTTCGCATCTATTTCACCAAAATCAAAATTTGGATCTTGCAACTTAGGCCCTAAGGCTATAGCATGTCGTTCAATTCCATCATAAGTTAATGTCCATCTCTGAGGGTCAAGTACTTGTCCTCCATAAGTATTACCCCCATAATAATTCAGCCGACTATTTACACCACCAAAAGACTGCAGCGCACCAAATGGCTCAACGCCACATTTCTCATATATATCCTCAAAAAAATATTGTTCTTTTGTTGTTAATAAAGTAGGGTTATCATATAGCATATAATATCACTCAAGACTATCACTCACTATTTCCTCCGCACCATACGCTAAATATCCCACAAAAGCCGCTATTTTTTGTTCTGGATCGCACTCCGCCGTCTGGCTATTCAACCTCGCATATTCCTCAGCGAATCTGATATAGTCCTCATCGGAAAGATTCATATTCTCCCCGAAGAAGCAGGTTACGCCGGCAGATAGTGGGTTCTCCACTTTTATGCCGTTGTCAGGGAGAGCGGTAGGCATCGGTGTCTCCAACGGAACGGGCTCCACTACCTGATACTCTGGTATATACCATAGATCCTCCCACCATTTTGCAATGCCGTCCCATATATTCCTGAAGAAGTCCCCTTTGACCTTGTTCCCGCTGGGATCCCTATCGTTCAGGTAGCTGCTCAGGCAGTAGTTGTACCTATTCAGCGTCAGGGGCTCCCGGATGCTCCCAAGGTATGCGTCCTCCGTCAGGAAGCTGGCCGTGGTCACGCAGTAGTACCGGGCCCGCCCTGCCGTTTAAGTTCTGCTCCACCAGAACCTCCGCATGCTCCCGGTTCACGTCGTTGACGTACTCGATCAGCTCGTACCTGCTGGTGAGCACCGCCCCGGAGGCCCCCATGAGGCCCATCAGATCCTCCTCCGTGGCGCTGACCTCCCCCCAGGCCTTGAGCTGGATCCCGGTTCCGTCGTAGTCTGCGTTCTTGCAGCTGCGGTAGTAGGCACTGAAGTCCTCGTCCTTCTCCGGGTTGTAGCTTACTGGCAGACCCGGTTCCCGTCGCCGTCGTAGACGGCCATCTATACATTCTTTACGTCACAGAAAACGGCTTCAGAAAGCTAATTGCTCGCATTATAAACGTACCAGCATTGTCGTCACTCGTATCATAATCACAAGAAGCATTCCATCCAAGGCAGTTTGTCATCACCAATCGCACCCAATTTTAAACCTCTAAGACATTTTTCATGGAATAATTTTAAGTTTCCATAAATAAATCAGAAAATTTTTTGATTGACATTTTGAATTCTTTTTCATCCTCTTTATCTACCCATTCATGCTTGTTCATTTCTTGTGTTGCCTTTTCTATAAATGGTATGTACAGATCTCTCCTTCTCTCTTGTACATGAGTTTTAAGTACCCTTGACAACAGTTCCACCATTTGTCCATCATACATTTCGCCACAAAAGGGATCATCAAGTATCCTTCTCCACGCATTCGGCAATGCAATATCAAGATAAATCTCCTGACGGAGCATATGTGAAACATCCTTAAGCGTAAGTTCATCTGGCCTCTTTTGAATCATATCATAAAACCAACATTCTAATGGCGAATCTCCCTTTATCTCACTTAATTTCAAATCCAGATATGCATGCGTCAAATATGTCCATGTCCTATGCTGCGTCATCCCTCTGCCTTAGGCCCCATGCCACGCTTCAGATTCCGTTCATAGTAGTGTTCCAGCTGCTTCCTAAACACTTCAATATGTCTCTCACTCTTCCATATGGCGAACAGGTGTGTCATGAAATTATAGCTGTCTACCTTCATGGCGCCCGAATCGACGACCATCACCGTATCATACTCCTCGTTTATGTTCCTTTTCCCTCCATACCAGCGGA
>RAZA01000068.1 GCA_003612485.1 bacterium D16-50 | reverse complement strand
TTACATTAACTGCTTGAAAAAAACTTTTTAAACATTTTTCGTTTTACCTATTGACATTTCTTAGCTGGACTTTAGATTTTGATGATTCTCTCTATTCGTCTACCGGCAGGTAGCTGTTTCCGCAGTCCACTTCCTTTGCGACCACCACCAGCCGTCCCCGCTCCACATGGTAGACGCAGGTGGACAAGGTCAGAAAATGATCGCCGAACTCCGCCTCGACGCCGGTATCATAGAGAGATAGGTCTTTAATGTTCTCATAAAAATAGTCAAATTCTTCCTGTGTGTCAGCCTGAAAGAACTTGTAATACTTAAATACCTGATCGGTCTTTTTGTATACCTCCGAGCGGAACACGGCGATCACCTCGTAGTTCCGCTGCAGCTCTTTGGTGTATAGGGTGATATTCTTATGTTCTTCGTAAAAGGAAAAGTCCTCGTATTTCGGCAGGTGGCCGAACATTGCTCCCGACTCCTGATTGTGGCCGTGGATGATCAGGTTGGTGGTAAGAGGATCCAGACAACTGTCTGTGTCCAGTATCAGGCAGCCGTTCCGGTTGTCTTTGCCGTCAAAGCCCCGATAGAGATAGTATTCTTCGTCTCTGGGAGTCCACATGACCGGATAGTCCATGCCGGTGCCCGGTATCTGGAGCCATGCCGCCATATCGCTGTTGTCCAGAAAGCTGTCCTTGTAGGGATTTTCTACGGGGACAGGGGTAGGTTCCGGCGTGGGGGAGGGTACGGCCGTGGGCTGAGGAACCTCAGTGGGCTGTGGTTCCTCATTGGCATCGGAGGCGGGACCGGGACTGGCGGGAGCGGTCTGCAGCAGGTCGGCCGAAGCCCGGAGAGCGCTCATGGTCTCTTCCATATGGCGGTCGTCCATCCATTGGAAGAACGCAAGCAGTCCCGCGGCCGCAAGACATACGGCGCAGACGCATGCAAATATAATGGATAATGTCTTGTTCGGATGCTTCATAATGCCACCCCTTGCCGGCAGAAATTGTTGGTCGGTTCCCTTAAAGGGCAGTAGGACATGCCCTCCATAAGTCCATATTATACAAAAAATAAGAATATTGCAATCTTTTTAGTAGTTTTAAACAAAAATTAATATGAATATAAATTATAAAAAGGTTACTTAGGTGGAAACGAAACATGGAGGGAATCCGGTCAAAGATTTTTTCTGCCGCCCTGCTGCTGGCGCTGCTGGCTTCCGTGCTGTACGTGGGGCGTCAGGTGGCGTCATACGCGGCGGCGGCCAGAGTGGAGGTGGGGGCGGACAAAGAGAAGATATGCGTGGTCATTGATGCAGGGCACGGAGGCGACGACCCGGGAAAGGTGGGCATCAACGGCGCAAACGAAAAGGACATCAATCTGCAGGTGGCGGAACGGGTGAAGGGATATCTGGAGGCCAACGATATCGAGGTGGTGATGGTGAGAGAGTCAGATGAGGGGCTGTACGATCCGGAGGCGCCCAACAAAAAGGTGCAGGACATGAAGAGGAGGATCCAGATCATCGACGAGGCTTCGCCGGCTCTGACGGTGAGCATACATCAGAACAGCTATCCGGAGGAGTATGTGCATGGCGCGCAGGTGTTTTATTATACGGGCAGCACTCAGGGAAAGAGACTGGCGGAGCTGGTTCAGGATCAGCTGGTGGAGAGGGCGGATCCGGAGAACAAGCGTCAGGTCAAGGCCAACGACAGCTATTATCTGCTGAAAAAAACCAATGTGCCCATTGTAATCGTGGAGTATTGTGTTTCAGACAGACAAACCGGTTTGTAGTTACAATCTTTTGTATATTATTCATTTTTCGATAGGAATGCTGATTTTTAGGCATTCCTATTGTACATTTCATCAAATAAATCCTTTGACTTCCAAGTGATTTCAATGGAATCAGGGGAATTTACGACGACTTTGCTTACAAATAGATCAACGGCGTTCTGAGTTAGAGTTTCCAGTCTGGTTATCTCCAGCAGCGACTCTGACTCAGTTTTTTTCTGCGCAGATTCTATGGCGTATAACTTTTCTTCTATTTCACTCCTTTCCGAGTCAAGTTCATCGTTTGCAGATGATATGGCATTTTTTTGTTTGACAAATTGTTCCCGGCTCATGTGCCCTGTTCTGTATTCTTCATATAGGCGGGGAACTTTTCCTTTATTTTGCTCTAGCAGCCGTGAAATTGTCCGCAACCTGCTTTGGAGTTTTTCCTTGTCCGACTTTGGGAGAGGCATCTGCCTGTCCAAAATAAGCTGAACCTGAACCTGCAGCGGACGTAGCACTTGTTCCTTTAGCACTTCATCTTTTATGGAATGAAGATTACATGTACCCCCACCTGAAGGTCTTGCATGAGGGCAATAATAAATCGCATCAATACGGGAATGGCGCGTATGGACTTCATGCTTCAGCCTGCATCCACAATGGCCGCAGAAAATCTTCTGGTAAAACAGGTTTTCATTCTTTTTCCGGTTATCAGTACGAACAGTCTTGCGATTACGGATAATTGCAGCTGCCTGAAGGAATGTATCCCGGTCAATAATTGCTTCATGGGTATCCCTGACAACTACATGGTCTTCCGTTTTCTGCCGCTTGAACTTTCGGCTGCCTACTCTTTTTACCTGAACGCGGTTGTTGACAGTCGCTCCCGTCATGGTTTCATCCTGAAGGATTTTTGTGACCTGTACAGGCTTCCAAATTTGGGACATCAGTTGATCTTCAGTGAAACCACCGCATTGAAAGCCATAAAGTTTGTGTAACCTCTGTGCAGGGGTAGGGATAAGCAGTTCATTTAGCCATTGTGCAATTCTAACCGGTTTCCATCCAGAAAGCGTCAGACGAAATATATCCTTTACAACTTCTGCGGATTTGGGATCAATTTCCAGCTTGTGCCGGTCAACGGGAGAAATAATATATCCATATGGCGGTTTGGCTGCTACAAAGTCTCCACGTTTCTGCTGTATCTTCTTAATGCTCTTTACCTTGGCAGACAAATCTTTGCTGTAATAGTCATAAATTACATTTTTGAATGCCATTTCAAGTCCGGGCGTATTACCAATATATTCTGAACTGTCAAAGGCATCATTGATGGCTATGAAACGTATTCCAATTAAAGGGAAAATCTGCTCTATATAACAACCTGTTTCGATATAATTCCGTCCAAATCGTGACATATCTTTTACGATAACGGCGCCTATTTTGCCCTCGGACACTAACTGAAAGATTTCCTGAATTGCTGGCCGTTCAAAAGATGAGGTTAGATAACGTAACTTGCAAGAAACCCGATAAAATCAAGGTTTAGGAACAGCAGACAAAAAGGTAATGTACACTTAAAAACTGAAAATTGAATAAAAACCCATGCAGGACAACCATTCCTGCAAAATCAGACGTTCAGAAATGAGCGTCTTTTTTTATCCCAATTACAGACGAAAGGGGCTGATAACATGGCAGTATTCCGAGTGGAAAAAAACAGGGACTACACCGTTATGTCAAACCACCACCTGCGCAATACTGACCTTTCCCTAAAATCAAAGGGACTGCTTTCACAAATGCTATCCCTGCCCGAAGAATGGGACTACACCTTAAAGGGGCTTTCCAAAATCAACCGGGAGGGCATAGACGCTATCCGGGAAGCAATACGGGAACTGGAACGGGCAGGATATGTGACCCGTACCAGAGTACGGAACGAAAAAGGACAGTTGGGGGCGGCTGATTATGTGATACATGAATTTCCAGTGCTGCCAAAGCCTATATTGGAAAATCCAACACTGGACAAGCCTGTATCGGAAAATCCAACATTGGAAAACCCTATGCAGGAAAATCCAACGCAATTAAATAAAGAACTATCAAGTAAAGAATTATCAAATACGGATTTATTAAATAACCATTCCATTCCTATCCTTTCCACCCTTTCCAGACAGGAAGTGGCACAGCCGCAGGAACGGAAAGGAAACGGACACACCAACATGGACGCAGTACGGGCTTATGAGGAAGTCATAAAGGACAATATCGAGTACGCCTATCTGGTACAGGACAACAACATTGACCGGGGTATGCTTGACGAGATTGTTTCCCTCATGCTTGAAACCGTCTGCACCCGCCGCAAGGTGGTACGCATTGCCGGGGACGACTACCCCGCCGAGCTTGTAAAGTCTAAGTTTATGAAGCTGAACAGCAGCCATATCCAGTTTGTGATTGACTGTATGCACCAGAACACCACCAAGATACGCAACATCAAGAAGTACCTGCTTGCGGTTCTTTTCAATGCACCAAACACCATTGACAGCTATTACACCGCCCTTGTCGCCCACGATATGGCAAGCGGCGTATTCTTATCACAGGACAGGGAGGACAACACCTTATGAAACAGGGAGCTTTGATTTTTGACAAAGAAAGCGGACGTTATAATATCCGCTTTGGGCTGAATGATTACTACGGCGGCTTGCATTGCGGCGAATGTTTTGACGTGTTCGCAGGCGGCAAATGGAAGCCGACACGCATTGAAATGAGTACCGGGCAGGAATGGTATCTTGTCGGTATCAAGACGGACGTACTGGACGGCTTGCGTGTGCGTGTGCATAACCGATAACCGGGACGGCTTCCCCGTACAGACCCAAGAAAGGAGGGATTGACCGCCCATGCAGGAACAAATCAACGAAAAGACCGTTGCTATCTCAATCAAGACGGCAAGGCTGACCGCCGAAGTCTTACAGAAAGCCGTGAAAAAGCTGCTTGACGCAAGGAAGCACAAAGCACCAAAGGAATACCGGGGCAGACAGACGCTAAAGCACCTAATGAAGCAGAACACGGGCGTTTCCAGTATGGAAATCACGGACGCTAACATAAAAGCGTTTGAACCCGTTGCCAAGAAATATGGCATTGATTACAGCCTAAAGAAAGTCAAGGGCGAAGAACCGCCCCGGTATCTTGTCTTTTTCAAGGGGCGGGACGTGGACGTTATGACGGAAGCCTTTAAGGAGTTTGCCGCCAAGAAGCTAACCAGAGAGAAAAAGCCGTCTATCCGCAAGGCGTTAGCCGCCTTTAAGGAAAAGGCAAAGCAGATGAACCAGAACAGAGAGAAAGTAAAAAACAAGGACAGGGGGCGTGACAGATGAAACCGAACATCAAAAAGCTGCTTATCCTCAATGCGCCGTACCTGCTCTTTGTATGGCTCTTTATGAAGATTGTCGAAGCGTTCCGGCTCTCTCCGGGGGCTGACCTCTCCGGGAAGCTCCTACACATCATGGAGGGCGTGACAGCCGCTTTTGAAAATCCATTGCCAAGCCTTAACGGGCAGGATTTTCTTATCGGCGTTACCGGGGCGGTTATTATGCGGCTTGCCGTCTACCTAAAAGGCAAAAACGCCAAGAAGTACCGCAAGGGCGTTGAATATGGCTCTGCAAGGTGGGGTGCATAATCTTAACTGTAAGCAACACCTATATTGACGCAGGAGGGTATGCACATGAATGATTACAGCAAAATCACAGCCCTTTACTCCCGCCTATCCGTGGGGGACGAGGACAGGGACGGCGGCGAAAGCAACTCCATACAGAACCAGAAGAAATTTCTGGAAAGCTATGCCAGACAGCTAAAATTAACCAATATCCGGCACTACATTGACGATGACGAAAG
>RAZA01000067.1 GCA_003612485.1 bacterium D16-50 | reverse complement strand
CCCACGCCGAGAAGACCGCTCAGGGGATCGTGAGTTTTCTGGCGGCGGAGCTGTCCCTGAGGAAGAAAGACAACGGGCAGCAGGCCCAGAAGCCTAACGCAGGCAACCAGAACGGCAGCCTGCCGGGCAAGAAGGAGACCTATTATCCCGCCTACACCGGCAAGAAGACCACACTGGCTCCGGCGCTGGCCGGTATCGGTGTGAACAGCTCCTATTCCTTCCGGGCAAAAATCGCCGCCGCTAACGACATAAAAGGGTATATCGGCACTGCAGCCCAGAACACTCGTATATACAACCTATTGGTTGCCGGGCTGCTGAAAAGAATATAATTGCACTGAAATATATGTAAAGAAAGAGGGCGGCAGAATAATATCTGCCGCCTCAGATCAAGTAGGACATAGGCTATATCGTACTCTGATAATTTGTATCTCTAATCGCTATAAAATAACAAAAGATGCAGTAATGTGTCGAAGAATGATATTTTATAGTGGAAGGAGCGGCGGCGTATGATAAGAATTTTACTATCTACTAAGCTCGGTGAACTCAGATGGACGCAAGCAGACTTGGCAAGGGCCACTGGAATCCGGCCGAACACAATCAACGAATTGTACCATGAGTTGGTTGATAGGGTAAATTTGGAGCATTTGGATCTCATTTGTGAAGCTCTGGACTGCAAACTCGATGAATTGATTGTGCGGGAACCGGAGACCAGCCCTAAAGTCCTACATACCAAGAACGGCTCTCTGATTTCATCATCATCTGACAAGTAGTGCTGCAACACTGCTGTCATAAAGAAAGACGTTCATGGATCGAACGTCTTTTTTTATACCACAAATTTTATATACATTCAATGGAATTTAATTCCAAGGATTTTTTAAGAATGCTGATGTCCATATTATTGAAGAATGGTTTTGATATATCGAGGCGGTATTCATCTATTGGCTGAATCTCCCATACAAGGACCGGCACGGTAGATCCCTGCTTTCTTATGATTGTGGCGTGTGAGTTCGCCTTACGGCCTCTGTAGACCAGCTCCCAGTTATTTAATACGCCCTTTGCATAAACGCTCGCAGAGGGACACCTAGCGGCCATCTGGGTCAGGTTAAGGCTGCTTCCGTATGCAATGTATAATTTTCCCATGAGATCTCCTTTCTATGAAACATATTCCCATACTTTTTCTTTTGCCAGTTTTTTGTAGGCGCACCCGTTCGGCAGATTTTTGTTATGACGGGCTTTTCTGTTCAGATACTTCTTGTGTTGCTTAATTGAATACTTACACTCCGCCCGCTGCGATCCGGGGCCTCTTCCGCGGAGCCAGCTGTGATTTGTGCTTCTCTTGGAACCTTGCATAATATTATCCTTTCTCCCCGTCATGCCGATAGGCCAGCAGATATATTAAGCTGCCCTGCAGGCCATGCCGGCGGCTTTCTTTAAGGGTGTCATAAGGTGTAAACGACAAGTCTTGAATTCGTCTCCATATAGGCCGAGCCGGTGGGTAAGGATATTCCTCATAATGGTAACTTTTTTCTCGGCTGTATATCCGGCCATGGAGCGGAATACGATTTTTTCCTGTGATGTGATGGCCCATGCAGATATGGCTAAGCAAAACTGAACATAAGCCTTGATCTTTCCAGCGTGGAGGGTGCTGTTGAAAAGCCTGAATTCTACAGTACCTTTAGAGAAGTAACTGTGGAGATTAACTCCATGGTAGCGGGTGCGGTTGTAGTGTTCGCGGTCGATTCCATCCATATATCCATCATTTGCGCTACTATACCATATCTGCTCAGCTTTCTCTTTTGATATATTTTTGTCCTTTTTCATTTCATCTAAAAGAGAGGAGTTCAGTTTGCGGCACCAGCGGTCTGCTCGTCTTTCGATTTCAAGGGCCTCATAGATTAGATCCTGACGGGAAGTCATAAAGTTTACCAGTCTGCGGAGGGATTGTGGGTTGTGGTTTGCGCCATCAACGTGAATATGGATACCGCAGCTTTTGTCTGATTTCGCACCGTTTTCTCTGAGTTTTCGGATGATACTCTGGAGAAGTTCTAAATCCTCATATTTCAAAGGAGGGGTAACAAATTCCACTCTGTACTCATCCAGATGATCGTGGGTGTCGTCATTCCTTTTGGGTTCAATGGAGGAATCTCTCATGACTTTCCATTTGCGGGCAGCCTGGTCGGCAATAATGCGAGTGTGATAGCAAGTGTTGTCTGGTCTGGATGCCGTGGTTCCGAGAACTTCTGCCACGATTTTTGCGGCTTTTTCTCTGGTGATACCGGTCATTTCTACTTCTACTCCAAATAACTGATTTTTTAACATTTATTTTTCCTCCTAAATTTTATTTCTGTTTTTGTGAATTTGTTTTCTGTTTCTATGAATATATTACCATATGCACAGTGAGTGTCAATAGCTTTTTCTAAAAAAGTGAAAAAATATTCTGAAAAAGCAGAATAAAAAGTTGACAAACCAAAAATAAAGCATTATAATAAGAGAACTAGGGAGGTAGACAAGGATGATTTGTTATGATAGACTATGGAAAACACTGATCGACAAGCATATGAACCGGACAGAACTCAGGGATAAGATAGGGATCAGCAATGCCACGCTGGCGAAGCTGGGGAAAAATGAGCCGGTCAACCTCAAAATCATTGAGAGTATCTGCAGAGAACTGCAGTGCAGTATAGAGGATGTGGTGGAAATTACCCCGTGATGTTTTCGTGATGTTAAAAGCAAATCAAGACAGAAGTACAGAGAGTAGGAAACAACAAAATGAGTGGTAGAATAAATTTTTTTAACAATGAAAGTTCTGGAAAACGCCATTACCAAATTGAGTTCGAGTAACGGATAAAATCCCGGAAATGCTGATAAAATGGGCGTTTCCGGGATTGCTTTATGCCGTTTGGCTCTAAAATGGCTCTATTTATTTGATGAATACTGGATTGGGGGTGGGTATCATGATACCTGCTTTTTAATACAGAGGAATTTCGCCCTCATAGTTGTCGGCTCTTTCCAACAGAGGACCAGTTGCACCCATTGTAAAAGCTATATCACTGCTTCGGATAGACAATAATTTCATTCCAATCTTCAGATTAAGAAAATCTAATATCTGCTGATTAAGCTGAATTACACCATTCTCTGAAATATTTACCCAACAATATGAGCGCCCTTTGTATTTGGCAAATTCGCCCTCTGCGGTCTGATAATTCAATAAAGCCGGATTATCAGTAAGAATGTGTCCTAACTTTGACGGTTCTAACAATCCTTTTCTTGTCACACAAAAGCCGCCAGTGACCTTGCTTCCAGTAAAAAGATAGACTTTTCTCTCTGCTGTGGCGTTGTACTCTGTAAGAGCCTGTGTTGGGAGATGGATTGTCAAGTCATCTCGTATCAGCGATTTTCCGAAAATAAATTTACCGCCTTTATTCATCTGTGGCATATATCATCAACTCCTTTTCTTAAAAGTGGAAGTCCACTATACCACGAGAAAATTCAAATGTCATTAAGGCTCTCTAAAGTGTAGCAGATATTGAGATATTTTATATTTGATATGTATTAAAATAGCACATTGCAATGAGTTCTTTTTTGCTGAAAGTTCATATTATTATATGAGTTTACTTCAAAATACATGGTTTCTCCTAAATATCCTGCATTTAATTCTGTTAAACGTCCATTTGCCCAATTATTGGTGCTTCGCTTATCAAACCAATGCAGCCATTCACAGTCAGTTTCATAAATTACGCCAAAATAATATTGACAATCATAATTTAGACTGCGAATATATTCTTTCAATTTTGGCATATCGGTTTTGATGTAGTCAGATGTTGACATGGCATTTCCACCATCATATTTTAATTCTATAATAGCAGCTATATCAGTCATTTTTTCAGACAACCATTTCTTTTCTAACGTCATATCCATTTCAACAATAACTAAATCTGCAAAAAATTTTAGTTCCTTAAAATAAAATTCGGGATAAATATATAGGTGATTTTGTTGAAGCAAAAAATTTAATTCGTTTTGCAAGTGGTGGTATAAACTGCATTGAAGGCTTGCTTCTTTTATTAGAAAGCCATTACCATAATCAGTGCAGATATTACGGAGCCAAATATTTTTTATTACTTTATCAATTTCTTTTCGGATACTCCTTTTTATCATTGTGTGCTCCTTTTGGTGGATATAGCTTTTGTCTATTCATTTTCGGGATATATTTTGACAGAGATACCTCTAACACCTTTTTTCACAATCTTACTGTCATCAAGAATACTTTGCTTAACGGCGTCTAAATCCTTTGAGAGTGCTTCAATCGCCCGTTGGTGTTCTTCCTCTGACGAGAAGCGCTCCGTATCATTCAAAAGGTTCTCCTGCAATTCCCTTGCTTTCATATATACGCCCAACTTATGATTGAGCAGGGAGTTCTGAAAGGATATTTTGATTGTAGCGGGATTGAAACTTCCGTCCTCGTATCTCTCTGCTTCAAAGTTCATATCTAATTGTTCGTCCATTTTCAAAATTAAAGACAATACATCTGACACTGTTTCTATATCAAAATCCATGAAAACATTGATACTGATACCCAAAGCATTTGCAATTTTCAGCAGTTGGTCGGGCTTGGGATTGCGGATGCCATATTCATATTTTTTTATAGTGGCTGAATTGATGCCGGAAAGCTGACCGAGCGTTTCCTGCGATATACCACGCAAATTCCGAAAGTGTTTAATCTTTTCCCCGGTAGTCATGCCAATACCTCCAATTTATGTGATTTTCGTTAGTGCTTAGTTCAATTCTATCACATCAGGACACATTTGTGTATAAAAAATTAAAATAAATACTTGACGTTCACAAAAGTGTACCGTATAATAAGAACATAAAGGTCACATATGTGTACCCGAAATAAAAAAGGAAAGGACAGGACTATATGGAGAATGGAAAGAAAATGTATGTAACGGCAGAGGAAGCGGCTGAAATGCTTGGCGTATCAACGGGTTATGCCTACAAGATTATTCGGGGGCTGAATGAGGAACTGAAAGCAAAGGGCTATCGGACAATCTGCGGCAAAGTCCCGACAAAATACTTTGAAGAAAAATTCTACGGTCTGACCGTAGCCATGTAGGAAAGGAGAGATTTTATGTCAGCGACAAGGGACGGAAAGATGTGGCGTTGCCAGTTCTATTATAAGGACTGGCAGGGCGTAAGCCACAAGAAGAACAAGAGGGGATTTAAGACAAAAGCGGAAGCGGAACAGTGGGAGCGTGACTTCCTGCAACAGCAGCAGAGGAATTTAGACATCAATTTTGAAAACTTCGTACAAATCTATTATGAGGATATGGAACACCGTCTGCGTGAAAACACCATGCGTACAAAGAAATTCATTATTGATTTGAAAATCATTCCGTATTTCAAGAAAAAGAATATAAATGAGATTAAGGTTTCCGACATTCGGGCTTGGCAAAATGCACTGATGAAAAAAGGATATTCGGAAACGTATCTGAAAACAGTCAATAATCAGTTGTCGGCTATTTTCAATTATGCGGTTCGGTACTATGATTTGAAAGACAATCCATGCAGGAAAGCCGGGAGTATCGGAAAGAGCCATGCAGGGGAAAAGGAGTTTTGGACGAAGCAGGAGTTTAAGCAGTTTCTTGTGACTGTGGAGAACAAGCCGGAAACAAAAATGGCGTTTCTTCTCCTTTACTGGACAGGCATGAGGATTGGAGAATTACTTGCGCTTACCTACAATGACATGATGCTGGGGTCAAAACATAGTGTTTTCTATGTTTGATGAGGCTGTAAATTTTTCTGTGTCTATGGGAAAAAATCCTTCCAGTAAGATTCAGATATGTACAACAGGTTG
>RAZA01000066.1 GCA_003612485.1 bacterium D16-50 | reverse complement strand
AGTGGGTGATTTTTTTGAGATAGGGTCTGAATAGCCTTATAGAATGGGGGCTAAAGATTCCGAGAAAATATCAAAATAAAATAGGAGGAAATTACCCGTGAACATGACAAAACTTAAAATATCAATGCAAGTATTTTTCTCGGTTCTTACCTGCTGTCTGCTTTGCGCTTGTCAAGCAAACAACAAAAAGAGTGTAGTACAAGAGCAAAATAATGTACCGGAACATGAAATAAATATTCAAGCGTATTTACCTATCGTTGCTGATATCGATATAGAGGATGCTACGTTCTCACTAATTTTTTTAGATAACGACACGATTCCGGAGTTGGTAGTTCTTGATAGATATTGGGATAAATATTCTGTTTATACAATAAAAAATGATTCTGCAGTATGCTTGATTGATTCTATAACAACCGTCGAAATGTCATATTTTGAAAAACAAAACATAATATCTACATTTAATAGATGGAATGGAGGTGGCGATGAGGGCGGATATGCAAATAAATATTATCAGTTAGAGCAGTATTCTGAGCCTTTGACAGACATGTCTATACCGAGCTTTGAGATTATATATAACGCAGTTTATGATATAAACGGAGAATGGACCGGAGATGGTATCACAGAATATTACAAAAAGGGGGAACAGATTGATGAAACGACCTATAATCAAATATTTGTTGATTTCAACATTTCCCAGAATGATGACGTGAGCTGTTTTTCGGAAAGCATTCAGCATTTTACAAAGGATGAAATCAAAGACCAGACCCGCATCAAATATAATCATGTGCCGCACCTCCGGGTCGAAGCGTTCCAATCCCATGATGTCATGCCCCTTAAGCTGTTCGGCACCGGATCTATGGCAATAAAAAAGCCTGACAGTAAAAGTATTGTTTACTATCAGGCAGTTACAGCCGGAATACGAAATGCAGCGCGATCCCGGGTCATTTTTTGGTTAGCACTCACTTGACTATCTTTGCAGCCATGCGGTCTATTGTGCCTCTTTCAGGGCTTGACATTTAAACAATAAAAGCCACGCATCGCGAGTCTTCTATTGCCATGGACAATCATCACCACCCGTCAAACGGGTGGTTTGCTCTGCGGCAAAAACCGCAAAGGCTCTGTGACCTTTACGGTTATAGGAGATACATATTCTATTATGCAGAGATTCTACTTCTGGTTTCATGGTGAGAAGTAGCGTTGCATGGGCAGGGATTTTTTTAACTGGCTTCCTGCCATTCCCCGATATGCTATGTATAAATTAACTCTGCGTTGCATGAGCAGATGGATAACTGCCCGAAAAAAGAACATAAAAAATCCCTCCAAACTCTAAAACAGGTCTGACTTGTTTCTTCATCCCCTCACAATTCGATAGATTAAAACTATTATATCAATGTAAATACCCTTTTTCAATTTGCGAATAATACCAGGACGTAAGGTAAAATCTATTACAGAATGGGAGGTGAAGATGATGTATGAAGATTTTGTCCCGGAACGGCTGGCAAAGCTGCGGACCAGGAAAGGCGTTTCCGCGCGGGATATGTCCCTGTCACTGGGCCAGACAAACAACTACATCAACAACATTGAAAACAAAAAATCACTTCCCTCCATGCCGTCCTTTTTCTATATCTGTGAATACCTGAGTATCACGCCGCAGGAATTTTTTGATGAGGGAAACGCCAACCCGGAAGGCTTAAACGAATTTATCGCACAGGCAAGGCAGTTGGATTCCCGGTCGTTTGAATACATCCTCGGCATTATGAAGGAACTGAATACCAAAAGGTAACGCGGTCATCACTGGCCGCTCTTTTTATTCTACCCAGCACACTCCCGGATATGCCCAATCCATATACCGGTGAAAAACCAAGAATTGTCCCGGATAAAGTCCTCATCCCCCGTTGCACACAAAACCTCTCCCAAATTTTATTTGTAAATTTTTTATCCCCTTGCATATTCCTGGGGAAGCGGATATACTATAAGTAAGAAAGTTAGAATTTCTCACTTCAAAACCCAATACCTATATGCCCCAAAGCAAGGGTCCAAATACAGAAAGGAGCTGGTATTTTGCTTGCTGAACTTCGCCAGAAGGCACAGATCACAATTCCAAAGGAGATCATTGTAAAGCTCGGCTTGTCAGAAGGCGACAAACTGGACATCTTTGAAAAGGACGGTTCCATCTGCCTTATGCCGGTTGCTGTCTATCCAAAAAAATATCTGAATGAGCTGAAAGAGGAAATCAACGGTGTGAAGGCAAGGCTTGCCTCCGGGGAGCAGCCCGTTTTTGACAGCGTGGACGCTCTGTTTGATAAATTGGAGGCAGACTGATGGCATATGAATTTACCTTTACGCCACGTTTCCAGAAGCATTTTAAAGGGCTGACCGTCCAGGAAAAGCAACAGCTAAAAAATAAACTGGAACTCCTGGCGCAGAATCCTTCCCACCCGTCGCTGCGCACCAAGCGGATTCAGGGCACCACAGACCTGTTCGAGTGCAGCGTCAACATGGACATCCGCATTATCTGGTATTATGAAGGCGACAAAATGATTATCCTGGTGGACGTAGGCCATCACGACATTTTAAAACAGTTCTGACTGCAGAAGCGGCACCTCACGGAAACAGCGTGCCGCTTTTTTGCGTCCATTTCCTGTATTTTCTGTGGCTTTCCCTTATCATTCCCCGGTACTCCCAAATCCGCCCGTGCCCCTTTCCTCCCCAAGCCCGGAAACAAAATCCGCGATCACAACCGGCATGATGATAAGCTGCCCGACCCTCGCCCCTTTCTGGATGGTATGGGTCCTGCCGCTTACATTGCTGATAATCGCGTGGATCTCCCCGCGGTAGCCGGAATCCACAGGGGGCAGCTCACAGACAAGCCCTTTTGCCGCCATGCTGCTGCGCGGGAACACGTACCCTGCGTAGCCGTCCGGCACCTCGATCCCAAACCCCAGCGGCACCTTCTCAACATCCCCCGGTTTCAGGGTGCAGCCATAGGGCATATACACATCCGCCCCGGCATCGTTCCCGTGTGGCCGGTAGGGGAGCCGGCTTTCCTCCGCGCCAAAGTCAATGAGTTTTATCTTCATGCGCCGCCTCCCCAAAAAGCGCCGGGTAATCCGCCTCCAGGATCTCCAAAGGCTCCATGCCGGCCCCCAGCTTTCTTTTACACCCCATCTTCCCCTCCAGGCATTTATCCCTCTGGCAGAAAGCGCCGGTAAGCTGCGGGGAAAACAGGGACGGGCTCAACCGGTACAGTTCCTGCCATATCTTCAAGAGCACGATCCGGGTCTCGTCCGTGTTCCTCCTGCATATCCGCTGTCCGATGATGTGTTTCCACTGATAAGGCGTGGCGCTTATCAAAAGCACGTTCCGGAGTCCCTGGGCCGTGGCATACCCCGCCGCGTCATGGCCGATTCCGGCGCCGCACAGTTCCCCGTAACAGTCCATCCCCCTGCTGCAGCTTTCCAGATACGTCTCCCGGACGGGGGCAGGGGCGGCCAGCACCTCATAGGGCACGGCAAAATCCGCCCGGCCCGCATAGTTGCTGTACTGCAGCGAAGCGCTCATAAACTTCACCTCGTTCTGGTGCCTGGTGATCTGCGCAAGGAACCTCCTGCTTGCCCCCACGACCGCCACCGTGATCACTGCGAATTTCTGGACCGTGGGATGGGGGAGGCCGCCGATAGCGCCCACGGTATCCCCGCTGAATGGCTTTTCATAGAGCGCCAGCAGGTCCTCCATCGTGGCGATCCGGTGCCCCCGCTGGGTAAGCCTGGCGGCAAAGACCATGTTCTTCTCGGCCTCCGCAACCGCCTGGCAGTTCAATATTTTTACTTCAATCCTGTTTATTGTCTTTTCCCTCCTTTACAACCGCTTTGAGCAGGAACAGGTAGTTGAGGCTGTCTGTGATCTTTTCATCCCACACGCTTTCCTCATAGGAAACGCTGTCCGCAAAGCACATGTCATACAAAGACACGATATGCTTCGCCAGCATCCCTGCCAGGGCACGCTCCGGCGTGGTATGCTGTAAGGCCGCCGCTGCCTTGAAAGCCCTCAGGCGGTCCGTGTCGTCCCCGGTGTATTCCTTTGTTTTCTTCTGCAAAATAGCGGCACAGCGTTTCACTTGTTCATCAAATACTGCATTTACTTCTTTTTGTGTGATAGGGCATCCCTCCTTTACCAATGGGCCGTCCCGGATTTTATCTGTCATCCGGGATAGGTCATATACGAAATATAAAGCCCCCATAGCTATGCTCTGGGAAGGCAGATCCAGTCGTGCATCAGGCACACGCTGGGCTCGTCCTCCCTGGGCACCAGCCGGTAGGCACATTCCCCGTACACGGTCCGCTTGTCCTCAATCTCCATCTCATACGCCTTGTAAAAGCGGTATCCGATATTGGCGATCACGCATTTGAGCGCCTGCAGCGCCTCCCGCTGCGAGGTCACAATCAGGTCCCGGTCTATGCTCCTTTTTAAGCACAGCAGAGACTTGTAAAGCTGTACCTCTGTCTGGTAAGGGCGGCAGTCCATCCGCTCCAGCCAGCCGGAAAACGCCACCAGCCCGCTCTCCATAAGCTCCCGCTCCGGGTGGTAGTAGCCGTAACAATCCAGATTTGCCGTGTTCAGAAGGTAGAGCATCTGCTCTTTCGTTACACCCGGCATGGCCCAGGCACTTCTTTCCTCATTGTGCCCCGCCTCCTTTCCTGAATTGTTTCAAGGACATCCCTTCCCATGCTCACATGCCGTACAGGTCATGGTTGACTTCGGCCCGGTAATAGCTGTCCAGCGTTGCCGGGGCGTTATATAGGGCAGCAAGCAGGTAAGCCTTGATGTTCCCTACCTTCGTGGTGTTCTTGTCAATGCAGTCAAAGACATACTCCAAATGGCCGGAATTGATCTTTAGGAACCGGCTCTTTACAACCTCTCTGGGAAAATCGTCTCCTGCGATGCGGATGAAAGGGCGTTTTGAAAGGACCACTTCAAGCATGAGCTCCACCGTTTCATCCATCCGCTGCGCTCCATACCGCTGTACCAGAAAGCCGTATTCCACATTTGCACGGATAATCTCACGGTATGCGTTCACAAGCTCTATCCTATCCATCCCATCCGGGCGCCCTGCCGCCTCCGGCTCTGCCGGATGGATTGATTGATGTGTATTTAATCCATCCGTGTTTGATCTATCCGTGTTTAATGGATCAGTATTTAATTGTGGGGGATTTCCCTATGCAGGTTTCCCCTGTCCAGGTTTTTCCTGTCCTGGATTTGCCTATCCTGGATTTTCCCATTTAGGCGGGACCTCCGCTGTTTTCTGGCTTACCGGCTTTTCATGTATCGTGTACTCAATATCCCCCAGCCGGCCGTTGTCAAAACGGACCCTCTGCCTGGTGAGATACCCGTGCTTCTCCAGCTCCTTTAACGCGCCGGCAATGGAATCCACCCCGTCCCTGCAGATACAGGCAAGCCCTTTGGTGGTATAGTCCCAATCCTCCGGCAAAGACAGCATGAGGGACAGCAGGCCTTTCGCTTTCAGGGAGAGCTTCACATTGCGCAGGTGATGGTTGCACATGACCGTGAAGTCTTTTGTTTTTTCTACCCGGAATACAGCCATAACAAAAACCTCCTTTCTTTCCCTCCTGGCTACAAGACACGATCCCTGCGGTCATAGTGCAGATGGCCGCCTGGTGCAACCTTCGCATGGTTCTGTATCCTGAGCTCTCCCTTTTCCTGCCGGTCCCTGAACTTCTCATACCCGATGTCCGTAAGGAACAGGCGCATCCGGTCCCCTTTATCGCCCACGGTGGAATCACCTGAAAGCACATCAAATATAACCATGTGACGCACCTCCGGGTCGAAGCGTTCCAATCCCATGATGTCATGCCCCTTAAGCTGTTCGGCGCCGGACCTCTG
>RAZA01000065.1 GCA_003612485.1 bacterium D16-50 | reverse complement strand
AAAGCCGACACTCCCAGTGTTTATGCGGGATATCGGCTTTTTTAAACTATTCAAGTGTTTAAAACGGGATAATACCCTTATTCGGATAAAAAGTCAAGGGATTTTTTGGATTTTTGCGCTGCAACTATTTTTGCCCTTTTCCCTGCGGCCTTCAAAAAAAAGTATAGTTTTTTGAATTTCTGTGCTATACTACTAAGGTAACGGTTCAGAGAGCGTGAACCGCATACCCGTATTCCACTATCATGATACATAGGAGGATGCATATGCTTGAACTGCAGAATCTCTGCTTTGAGGTATCCGGCGATGCCGAAAAGCACAAAGAGATCATCAAAGACATTAACCTGACCTTTGGAGACCACGCCTTCATCGCCATTACCGGCCCCAACGGAGGAGGTAAATCCACTCTGGCGAAGCTGATCATGGGAATCGAACGGCCAACCTCCGGCAGGATACTCTACAACGGCACGGATATCACGGAAATGAACATCTCGGAGAGGGCAAATCTGGGCATCAGCTTCGCCTTCCAGCAGCCGGTGCGCTTCAAGGGCATCAAGGTCAAGGATCTGATCACCCTTGCGGCGGGCAACAAGGTCAAGCTGGCCGGAGCCTGCGATTATCTTTCCAAGGTGGGACTGTGCGCCAGAGACTATATCAACCGGGACGTGGACGGCAGCTTGTCCGGCGGTGAGTTGAAGCGGATCGAAATCGCCACCATCATCGCCCGCAACACCCCCCTTTCCGTCTTTGACGAGCCTGAGGCGGGCATCGACCTCTGGAGCTTCAACAATTTAATACAAGTTTTTGAGGAAATGCATAAGGAAAGCGAGAATTCCCTGATCATCATCTCCCATCAGGAGCGCATTCTGAATATTGCAGACGAAATTATAGTTTTGAAGGACGGCACCCTGCAGGCCAGAGGCCGCCGGGAGGAAATTCTGCCGGAGCTGCTCAAGGGCACCGAAGGGTGCAAATTCTATCAGTAGGCTTCTCTCTTTCCGGACGCGCAGAAGCTGCCGCCGCGGAAAGAAGACATGCTGCGCCATGTTTCGTGCGCTCCGGAAAGGAGATAGGCTGCTCCATGTTTCGTGCGCTCCGGCGCATATGGAACCGGAAGACGATACATTTGCTGATGTCCTTCCGTTTTGACATTATTTCATGAATCGAGGTCAATATGATGGATCAAATACAGAAAAACCTGCTGGAGCAGGTGGCGGGACTCCATGAGATGCCCGCCGGAGCTTATAATATCCGTGCCAACGGACAGAGCGTGGACCGCTCCACCACCGCCCACATCGACATTGTAACCAAGACCGACAAGCAGGGCATCGACATTGTCATCAAACCCGGCACCAAGAAGGAAAGCGTGCATATCCCCGTGGTTCTAAGCCAAAGCGGCCTGACGGAGATGGTCTACAATGACTTCTATGTAGGGGATGACTGCGACGTGACCATCGTGGCTGGCTGCGGCATCCACAACAGCGGTGACGACGACAGCCGACACGATGGCGTGCATTCCTTTTTCATAGGCAGAAACTCCCATGTAAAATACGTGGAAAAGCATTACGGCAGCGGGGATGGCCGGGGCAGCCGGATCATGAACCCCGAGACCGTGGTAGAGGTAGGCGAAAACAGCTTCATGGAGATGGAGACGGTACAGATCAAGGGCGTGGATTCCACCAAGAGGTTCACCAAGGCAAAGCTGGCGGACGGCGCCAAGATCATAGTCACCGAAAAGCTCATGACGCATGGAACCCAGACTGCCCAGACCTCCTTTCAGGTGGATCTGGACGGGCAGGATTCCAGCGCCAACATCATCTCCCGCTCCGTGGCCAGAGACGATTCCACCCAGCTCTTTCTCTCCAAGATCAACGGCAACAACCGCTGCAAGGGCCATTCGGAGTGCGACGGCATTATCATGGACCGTGCGAAGATCAGCGCAATTCCGGAAATAACCGCCGACGATCTGGATGCCGAGCTGATCCATGAGGCCGCCATCGGCAAGATCGCCGGGGAGCAGATCACAAAGCTTATGACCTTAGGCCTCACCGAAGCGGAGGCGGAGGCCCAGATCGTAAACGGATTTTTAAGATAGACCGCATAATGCAAAGACCTTCTGGAGAAAATGAATATGGCTCATGACGCGCAAATTCACCGGATTCTTGAAATCCGGTGCAGCCATATTACATTCATGTTTGAAAGGAACTTTTTTCAAACTTCCACTTCAGGAGGTCTTTATGAATTTTACGGATACCAAAACCACTCAGGCAACAGACTCTCAGCCCTCCCTGCAGGATTCCCGCCCTGCCCAGACTATGGACGGCTGTCAGGCGGCTGCCCATGTAGCCTACGCCTACAGCGAAGCCGCCGCCATCTATCCCATCACCCCTTCCTCCCCCATGGCCGAGCTCTGTCACGAATGGGCGGAAAACGGACTGAAAAACATCTTCGGCAGCCCTCTTATAGTCTCCCAGCTGCAGTCTGAGGCCGGTGCGGCAGCCGCGGTTCACGGAGCGCTGCTGGCAGGCTCTCTGGCCGTCACCTTCACGGCCTCTCAGGGACTGCTCCTCATGCTGCCCAATCTCTACCGCATGGCCGGAGAACTGCTGCCCGGCGTCATCCACGTGGCTGCCAGATCCATCGCCACTCACGCCCTTTCCATCTTCGGAGACCATTCCGATGTCTACGCCTGCAGGCAGACCGGCGCTGCCATTTTTTGCCAGTCCAGCGTTCAGGAGGTCATGGATCTGTCCCCCGCGGCCCATCTCTCCGCTATTGAAGGCAGAGTCCCCTTTGTCAACTTCTTTGACGGTTTCCGCACCTCCCACGAGCTGCACAAAATAAAAGTCTGGGACTACGAAAGCTTAAAAGCCATGCTGGATATGGCGGCGGTGGAAAGCTTCCGGGAGCGCAGCCTGCATCCCAGCCACGGAAGGGTCTACGGCTCAGCCCAGAATCCGGACATCTTTTTCCAAGCCAGAGAGGCCTCCAACCCATATTATCAGGCCCTGCCTGCAATAGTGGAAAAGCAGCTGGCAAAGATCAATAAAAAGCTGGGAACCTCCTACGGGCTCTTTGACTATTACGGCGCTCCTGATGCAGAACATGTGATCATAGCCATGGGAAGCGTATGCGAATGTATAAAGGAATATCTGGACAGTGTGCCTGACAAAAAATACGGCCTCGTAAACGTCCATCTCTACCGCCCCTTCAGCAGTGTCCATCTGGTTCAGAAGCTGCCCGGAACCCTCAGGCAGATCACCGTGCTGGATCGGACAAAGGAGCCGGGCGCTCCCGGCGAGCCCTTATATCTGGATGTGGCGGCAGCGCTGGCCCAGTGCGGAATTCCCGCTCTATCCGTAGCCGTTCAGGACGGCATGGTTTCCCATGGAGCCATTTATCTATTCTCCGGCCGCTACGGCCTAAGCTCCAAGGATACCACTCCCGCCCAGATTGCGGCGGTTTATGCAAATCATGCCAAGCCCTTCTTTACTCTGGGCATCCGGGACGACGTGACTTGTCTGTCCTTGGATACGCCCCCCATCCGCAAAACTGCGGCGGCGGACATTGTTTCCTGCAAATTCTGGGGTCTGGGAGGAGACGGCACTGTCAGCGCCACCAAGAATGCCATCAAGATCATCGGCAGCCACACCGACATGACTGCTCAGGGATATTTTGAATATGATTCCAAGAAGTCGAGAGGCCTGACCGTGTCCCATCTTCGCTTTGGAAAAAGCCCCATACGCAGCACCTACCTGATACATGAGGCCGACTTCGTGGCATGCCATAACCCGGTGTACCTCCACAAATATAACATGGTGCAGGAGCTTAAAGAAAACGGCATCTTCCTCTTGAATTGCGGCTATGGAGCGCAGGAGCTGGAAGGCTATCTTCCCGATGCCGTAAAGGCCTTTCTCGCCAAGCAGCACATTCGTTTCTATGTGATAGACGCCCTGAAAATCGGCAAGGAAATCGGCCTCAACGGCAAGATCAGCACCATTCTGCAGGCCGCCTTCTTTGCCGTGTCAAAGCTGCTGCCCCCGGAGGATGCAAAGCTATGGATGAATCAGGCTGCGAAAAAGAGTTATGGAAAGAGCGGCGGCAAGATTCTGGAGATGAACAGGCAGGCCATCCACCGTGGCTTTGAGGAGGTGACGGAAATTGCCGTGCCCCAAGGCTGGCAGGACATTCCCTGTGAGGCAGGGCAAAATAAGCGGGAACACCATTCCTGCACCTCCTGCATGGGGGAAAATACCCACAGCAGTGCCTGCGTACACACAGCCTCTCATGTCCCGTCCCATTCTCAGAATCCATTGGACAACGCACCTCTTTGGGACCGTCTTGAAATGATGGAATTCGTAAAAAAAATCCAGCAGCCCGTCACCGACCAGAGAGGCGACGAACTGCCCGTTTCCGCGTTTCTCCCCTATGCGGACGGATACACGCCGCCGGGAAGCACGGCCCACGAAAGAAGAGCCGTGGCTACGGAAATTCCCGTGTGGAAGCCCGAAAACTGTATCCAGTGCGCCCGCTGCTCCTTCTTCTGTCCCCATGGGGTGATACGGCCGGCCGTCTTGGATGAGGAAGTCCTTGCAAATGCCCCGGAGGGGCTGAAAACCATTCCCATGTTCGGAGTGGACGGCCGCTTGTTCGCAATTACGCTGTCCCCCTCGGACTGCACCGGCTGCGGCACCTGCGCCGCCGTCTGTCCCGGAAAGCAGGGGAAGAAGGCGCTGGAAATGACCCCCGTCAGCGAGCTCACTGTCCCCGACCCGCAGGACAGCGCCGGGCTATCCGCAAAGACGCCCTCCCCCTTCGGCAATACCGCCTTTGACAAATGCCAGAATGTTTTTGATTACTGCAAGCCTCTGCTGCCCTGCAAGGAGGCCGCCAAGCAGTTCCCTCCGAACACCCCCAAAGGAAGTCAGTTCCTGCGTCCTTTGATGGAATTTTCCGGTGCCTGCGCAGGCTGCGGAGAAACCGCCTATGTAAAGCTGCTGACCCAGCTGTTCGGCCCCCGCATGTATATCGCAAACGCCACGGGCTGCAGCTCTATCTGGGGCAATTCCGCCCCCTCCTGCGCCTATGCTCTTGACGCTGACGGCCGGGGCCCCGCATGGTCCAACTCTCTGTTCGAGGATGCCGCAGAGTTCGGCTTCGGTATGCTGATGGCTCAGGAGGCCGCGGCCCTGCGCAGCAATGGGGCCAATATAGCCCAAGACGGCACGGATCCGTTTCCCCCGACACACAGCCGGGAGGGCGCAGATACCCCTTCCTCGGAGAATGTCTCCCCCTCCGCCGTCCAATGGGTCATCGGCGGCGACGGATGGGCTTACGACATCGGCTTTTCCGGTCTGGATCATGTTTTGGCCAGCGGCAGAAACATCAACATTCTGGTTCTGGACACGGAGGTCTATTCCAACACCGGCGGTCAGGCCTCCAAGGCCACACCCACCGGTTCCACCGCAAAATTTGCCGTAAAAGGCAAAAAAACACGCAAAAAAGATCTTGCCGCCATGGCCATGACCTACGGAAACGTCTACGTGGCCCAGATCGCCATGGGCGCCGACATGAATCAGACGGTCAAGGCCTTTACCGAGGCCGCGGCCTATCCGGGTCCCTCCCTCGTCATCGCTTACGCCACCTGCATTGCCCATGGCCTCCGGGCGGGGCTGGGTTCCACCCCCCATGAGGCAAAAAAAGCCGTGGATGCGGGATATTATCACCTATTCCGCTTCAATCCCGCCCTGAAAGAGCAGGGAAAAGCTCCTTTTATACTGGACAGCGGCGAGCCCTCTCTGGACTACGAAGAATTTCTTGACGGTGAAATCCGCTACGATGTACTGAAACGCCGCCATCCGGAACGCGCGCAAGAGCTGTTCCGGCAGGCTAAGGAACAAGCGCTGGAACGGTATCAATACCTGAAAGAACTGGAGAGAATCTTATAGCGCCGCTTCCTTCCCTTGGCTCTTCTCATACCAGAATTGCAGCTCAAAAAAGCCGGAGCATCGACCCCGTTCACAAAAACGGGACGATGCTCCGGTCAAACTTACGCCGCGGCGTTCTATGCGGTTATTTCCCCTCAAGGGCTCCCGGCGGCAATGTGCCGCTTCTGCGGTATTTTCCCCATAGCCCATGGAGCTTGAATGTGTAGAAAACCCCGAAGCCTCCTATCACCGGTACCCACCATCCCTGCAGCCGGCCGAACTCCAGACTCCCGATGATCATGCTGTAAGACCCGTAAATCAAGGTAAGCAGAGCGGCTACTCTGCTCTTCCCCAGCTGAATCCATATGCCCAGCCCCACCAGAAGCGCCGCCGCAATGATCCGGTCGAACCGTATCAGAAAACTGAGTATTGTGGTAACAATGCCGCTCATAAGCGACGGCGTAACGCTGGTTATAATCTGCCTCGTCAGTCCGTTTGCCATAGCGCTGGTCTCCCCCCACTCAAAAAGCGCCATGAGAACCGTCATTGCGGCACACAGATACAATACCACCCCACAGCTTCTGATATTATTCCTATACGTCTTCATTCCGGGCAGTTCAAAGAACTCCTTCTTCGTCAGCTGCCTGCTGGCCGCCTGCTGCCGAACAACGTCTTCCCTCCTAGTATAATAATGATATAGCTACAAGAGCTATATAGTTAACAAGTTACAAAGTCATATCTGATGAATAAC
>RAZA01000064.1 GCA_003612485.1 bacterium D16-50 | reverse complement strand
CGCTTTATCGCGGTAAACAACGGAATAGACAGCGAAAAGCCCGACACGTTGGAGTTTGCGCCGTTCATCAACATCATGTCAGAGTGGTACGCAAGGGACATCAGCAAGAAAGTAAAAACGGGTATCCGCACAAAAGGCACAAGCGGAAAGCCAATCGCAACCGAAGCCCCCTACGGATATGTCAAAGACCCCGGCAACAAGGATTTTTGGTTGGTTGACGAAGAAGCCGCCGAAGTTGTCCGCCTTATTTTCCGCCTGTTTCTGGACGGGAAAAACCGAAACCAGATTGCCGTATATCTGAAAAACGAGCAAATCCCGACCCCCACATTCTACATGAAAGACCGGGGGCGGGGAACTTGTAAAAACAAGACGCTGAACGAGGAAAACCGTTACAAGTGGAACAAAGCCACGCTGACCCATATCCTCACGCGGCAGGAGTATTGCGGTGATGTGGTCAACTTCAAGACAGCAAAGCATTTCCGCGACAAGCGGAACCACTATGTAGACAGAAGCCAATGGCAGATTACGGAAAATGTGCATGAGCCGATTGTTGACCGCGCCGACTTTGAGAACGTACAGCGGATTTTGGAAAATGCCCCCGTCAAGCGACCAAACGGGGACGGGGAAATCCACCCTTTGTCGGGCTTGCTTTTCTGTAAGGACTGCGGCGCAAAAATGCACATACGGATAGATTACAGGAACGGCGGCAAACGGCACGTTGCCTATTGCAGTGAGTACCACAAGGGAAAAGCCAGAAACCCGAAGTGCCATTCCCCTCACATCATGGACGCGGATTTACTCATGCAGACCGTTGCGGAGGTTCTGAAAAAAATCGCAGAATACTCCATCAGCAACAGGGCAGACTTTGAAGCCTTAGTGAAAAAGAGCCTTGACGTACAGCAGACCGACAGGACAAAGAAACAGCAAAAGCGCGTACCACAAATCACAACACGGCTTGAACAAATCGAAAAGGTTCTGGATAAGCTGTACGAGGACAACGCACTGGGAGTAATTGAGCAAGACCGTTACGAGCAGATGTCGCGGAAGTATTCGGAAGAATACTATACCTTGAAAGAGGAACTTGCGGAAATCAAAGAGCAGTTGTCCGCTTTTGAGAACGCGGGAGGGCGGGCGCAGAGGTTTGTGAAGCTGACAGAACGCTATGCTGACTTTGCCGAACTCACCCCCGCCATTCTCAACGAGTTTATCAACAGGATTGAAGTGCATGAGCGCGACCAGAAACGGGCGAGATACGCCATTCAGCATATCGGGATATACTTCAACCATATCGGCAGGTTTGAGAACGAACTGACACAGCTTGCCGAGCCGACAGAGCAGGAAATCAGACAAATGCGGGAGGAAATCGAGGAAGCGAAAAAAGAAAAGAGCCGCGCCTACCACCGGGAATATTCCAGAGCCTACCGCGCTAAAAATATTGAAAAGCAACGGGAGTATGACCGTATCAAAGCGCGGGAATACCGGGCGAGGAAAAAAGCACAGACCGCCGCGACTGCACAGTAAAAATAACACTAACAAAACAACCGACAGCAGAGAGGGATTTTCCGATTACGGGAAATCCCTTTTCCGCGCCCACAGAAAGGAGCGACCCATTGACAGAAAAGAACGAAACGCCCGCCCCGCCCCGAAAGCCGGATGGTATCATCACGACCCACAGGAACGGGCAGACCATTGTTGCGGAGCTGTTTTTCAACCACAGCGGCACGGAAACATTCCGCGACAAGCTGCTGAAAATGATACTTGCCGATAAGCAGGAATAAAACGGGAAACCGATTGTCTGTAAAAATCCATTCCATTCCTATCCTATCCATTCCACACAAAAATCGAAAGGAGCGATTGACGCATGGCAAAGACCAAAGCCGAAAAAATCACGAGCATTGAGGAAGAAATCCGACAGCTTGAAAACAGGCGCAGACAGCTTGTGCAGGAGCAAAAGGCGCAGGAGCGCAAGGACAGGACAAAACGCCTATGCCGCCGCATGGGGCTTTTTGAAAGCCTTGTCCCCGACAGCATACCGCTGACAGAGGAGCAATTCAAGACCTTTCTTGAAAAGACGGTAATGGGCGACCATGCCCACCGCATACTGGACGAATTGACCGCCCAGAACGCCCCCACAGCCCCCGCACAGGGCGCAGAAACGGCGGCACAGGGTAACATGCCGCCCGCCGCAAGAACCGCCCATACAGCCCGCGAGGGCGGCGCAGGCGGGGACGCGGACGGGGGCGCGGCGCAAGGGTAACGGGCTATCCCTCTACCCTTGCTAAAAAGCAAGGGCGCACTTATATACCACATGAATGTGGTATGTGCGGTCTTGCAGACGGCGTTTTGTGCCTGCCGGCACAAAAGGAAACGGCGGGAGTTACCCGCAGAAAGGAGCGTGGCGCGTGGCAATCTACCATTGCAGTATCAAAGTCATATCCCGCGGCAAGGGCAAGTCCGCTGTTGCCGCCGCCGCTTACCGGGCGGGAGAAAAAATCACAAATGAGTTTGACGGAATGACCCACGACTATACCCACAAGGGCGGTGTCGTCCATACCGAGATTTTACTGCCCGACCACGCCCCTGCCGAATATGCGGACAGGGCGGTTTTGTGGAACGAGGTTGAGAAAATCGAGAAAGCGAAAAACGCCCAACTTGCGCGGGAGATTGAAATTGCCTTGCCCCGCGAACTGACGAGGGAGCAAGGCATTTCCCTTGTCCGCGAGTATGTGAAACGGCATTTTGTGGCGGCGGGAATGTGCGCCGATTTTGCCATACATGATACAGGCGGCGGCAACCCCCACGCCCATATCATGCTGACAGTGCGCCCTTTTGACGAGCGCGGCGAGTGGGGAGCAAAGCAGAAAAAGGAGTACATTCTTGACAGGGACGGGAACAAAATCTATGACCCGAAAAAGCGGCAGTACAAATGCAAATCCATTCCCGCTACTGACTGGAACGAGCAGACCAAAGCGGAGGAATGGCGGGCGGCATGGGCGGGGCTTTGCAATCAGGCATTGGAGCAGAACGGACACGCGGAGCGCGTAGACCACCGCAGTTATGAACGGCAGGGGATAGACCAGATACCCACCGTCCATTTAGGCGTTGCCGCTTCCGCTATGGAGAAGCGCGGCATCCGCACCGGGCGCGGCGACCTCAACCGCGAAATCGAGGTAACGAATAAGCATTTGCGGCAGTTAAAGGCGCGTATCTCCAAACTGCAAGACTGGTTGAAAGAAGAAGCCGAGAACACTGAGCCGCCCACCCTTGCCGACTACATTCAAGGCATACTGTCACGCAAGGCACAGGCGGAAAAACCGGGATATTCACAATCGCTGTATAATCTCAAGGACGCGGCGAAAATGCTGAATTTCCTGCAAACCAATAACATCATGGATATGACGGGGCTTGATGAAAAATTCAAGTCCATGATAGGGGAACAACTGGATATTCAAGGGAAACTGAAACCCGTTGAACGGCGGCTTGCCACTCTGAAAAAGCACTTAGAGCAAGCCGACATTTATTTCAAGTACAAAGGAAAGAAGCCGCTGACCGAAGCCGAGCAAATCTTATTCACAACAGCGAAAGATTATCTCAAAGGCGTGATGAACGGCAAGACCACAATCCCGACAAAGGCATGGAAAGAAGAATACACCAAGTTGACCGCCGAGAGGAAAAACCTCAATCAGAGGTATCTTGCATTGAAAGAGGAAGTGAAAGAAGCGGAGAAAATCAGAAAGAGTGTTTACAGTATCTTGCGGCAGGAACAGCGGGAACGGCAACCGAACAGGGCGCAGGATATGGAGCGATAACAGACAGGGCGGCGGGATTGTCAATGCTTGCCACCGCCGCCCTATTTTGGGTTTCTATTAGACCAATAAATGGGAAGTTATTGATTTGTTTGCTTTAGCCAGTCCATGCCCGGATATGGCTCACAGGTATGTGCATACCACTCTACACATTTTGCCGCCAGCTCTCGGTCTTGCATAGTACATGCCATAGGGAAAATGGACGAACCATCACTGGCTTCAATAGGAGCTTCCTCATCGGAGTCCAGATAATCTGGGTCAAAGCAGGCCCAACAAGTTTTCTTCTCATAATACTCGACAATTTGGAGGAAAATGCGGTCACTCCCCCCGCATTCCAGTTGCAAAAACCCCCAGTCAATTTCTCCAGTTTCATTAGGATTCAGGTACAGGCTTTCACATAAACCGCTGCGTATTTTTTCTACAATATTTTTCACGCCCGTTTCCGAAAGGTCTTTAATTTCGGTATTATCACTGGTATTAAATTCCCAGTTCCCATATTTGACCTTGATACCCTTTGGCAGTGGTGGAACCTCCCGTTTTTTGATAATCTCTTCCATAAAAATCCTCTCCTTCTAAAATCAATAATGGAAATTTACTGGTTTGTACTGGGAGAAATTATATCATACCCAATTACGAAAAGCAATCCCCGTTCTACGTCCGTTCCGACTATCCAGACTGTCAAGGGGCGAGTAGTATTTTTTCGCAAAGTGCGCGAAAAAATCTCCACTCTTAAACCCTTGACTTTCTGGATTTTTGCCGTTGCCATTTCGCCGCCGAAAACGGGGAACAGGATTTAACAACCCTGTCCCCGCTTTCGTCTGCTCCATTCTAACGGCAAAACCGTCTGCACTACTTCGGCGGCGGGCGGTAGGTTTTGCGGTGGCTCTGCCCCCGCGCCCCCGACCTCTCCCAAAGAACAGAATGGAATGTTACGCAATAGGGCTTGAAAAGGCTTGATTTTCAAGGCGTTTTAGACACGAAAACCTACCGGATAAGGGTTTTATACTACCCACCCGCGAAAACGGCTTCTAAACGTCCACAGGCGCGTTTTGCGCCCCTTTTCCTGTCCCGTTTCCCGCCGCACTAACAAGGGCTTGCGTCAATAACTTAAAAAAGCACTTGACAAAACGCTTCATGGGGAACGGAAAAAGACATCAAGCCGTTCACCGACCCCAGGTTTGAGAACAACATCATTCTGACCGGGACGGAGTTTCTCACCACCAACACCCGGCCCGCCGTCCCCGCCAACGCCCGGAACCTGAATTGCTGTGTTGTCGGTTCCTCCGGCTCCGGCAAGACCCGGTTCTGGCTTACCCCGCAATTACTCCAGGCCCATTCCTCCTATGTGGTGGTAGACCCAAAAGGCGGGGTGCTGGAGCAGGCGGGCTCTTTCCTGCAACGGAAAAAGGGATATAAAATCAAGGTTTTTAACAGCATTGATTTTTCCCGCTCCATGCACTACAACCCGCTGGCCTATATCCGCAACGAGGCCGACATTTTGAAATTCGTCAATACCTTAATAGCCAACACCAAAGGCGAGGGCAAGGAGGGCGACCCGTTCTGGACGAAATCAGAAACGCTCCTATACTGCGCCCTTATCGCCTATATCATCTTCGAGGGCCCGGACGAGGATAAAAACATGAATACCCTTGTAGACATGATTTCCGGCATGGAGGTCAAGGAGGACGATGACGACTTTATGAACGCGGTGGACTATATGTTCGCCGGGCTGGAAAAGCGCAAGCCGGACTGTTTCGCGGTCAAGCAGTACAAAAAGTACAAGCTGGCCAGCGGCAAGACGGCGCGGAGCATACTTATTAGCTGTGGCGCAAGGCTGGCCCCATTTGACATCCCGCAACTCCGGGAGATTATGAGCTATGACGAGATGGAGCTTGACAAGCTGGGGGACAGACGGACGGCGGCGTTCTTCATCATCAGCGATACCGACACCACCTATAACTTTATCGTGGCCCTTGCCTTTTCGCAGATGTTCAATCTTCTCTGTGAACGGGCGGACAACGTACACGGGGGCCGCCTGCCCCATCATGTGCGGGTGCTGTGGGACGAGGCCGCCAACACCGGGCAAGTCCCCAACCTCGAAAAGCTGGTGGCGGTCATCCGCTCCCGGGAGGTGAGCCTGACGCTGTTCTACCAGCAGTTAGCCCAATGTAAAGCCATCTATGATAAAAACGCGGAAACCATTTTAGGCAACATGGACAGCGTGGTGTTCCTCGGGGGCCGGGAGGCCAGCACCATCAAGGAAATATCGGAAAACTGGCTGGGCAAGGCCACCATCTCCATGCAGACGGAGGGCCGCTCCCGAGGGCAGTCCGAAAGCTACAACCAGAACACCCAGCGGCTGGGCCGGGAGCTTATGACCCCCGCCGAACTTGCCACCATGCCCGGCGACAGGTGCATCCTGCAACTGCGGGGCCTGCCGCCGTTCTATTCCCGGAAATATGATTTGAAACAGCACCCCAACTACCGATACACGGCGGAGGCGGACAAGAAGAAAAACGCCTTTTCGCTGGAGCGGCTTATCTGCCGCCGTATAAAAAAGCTCAATCCCAACGAGCAGTACACCGTGTACGAGGCGGACGTGCCGGACGGAACGCCCATAGACGAGGACGAGGACATCCTCAACTATGACGATTTGGACGACCCGGACGCTTTTGTATAGCTTTGGGACATTTTGTCCCGAAGTGTCACCTGCCGCCTGCACCGGGCGGCTTTTCTTGTGCCCGGGAACATCCCGGAGAAATGGAGGACTATATGGCATTTTTCGCATCCGCTATCACTACTTTGCAGACCCTTGTTATCGCGCTGGGCGCGGGCCTCGGCGTTTGGGGCGTTGTCAATCTGCTGGAGGGCTACGGCTCGGACAACCCCGGTTCCAAGAGCCAGGGCATGAAACAGCTCATGGCGGGCGGCGGCATCATCGTCATCGGCACGACCCTCATCCCCCTGCTGTCGGGGCTGTTTTAAGGGCGGCGGCTTAT
>RAZA01000063.1 GCA_003612485.1 bacterium D16-50 | reverse complement strand
AACTCAAAACGGGTTTGAAGGGAAATCTATGCTTCTGCTATTTAGGCGTGCCAAATCACACCCACCAAAGAAGCCGTTTTTTTATTTGGTGGGTTTAAAGCAATTTTCTATTATTACTTCCAACTGTAACTGCCTTGTGGTTTCCTTGTCCTCCCGCTAAATAAACCATCAAGTGATCGGGCATATTGCAGCCGCGCCATTTATAACAAAAAGCAGTACGCCCGCCAAAATCTATGTATCGCTTTTATTTTCCGTTTTTAATGTATTGCGGAGAATCCGCTTCCCCATCATCCCCCTTTTCTCATTGGTATAGATCTCGCCCCCTTCCGTCAAAGCCGCCCGTTCTTCCTGCCTGTCCTTAATGGCCTTCTTTTCCTGCTCCTTTTTCTGCACAGCGGTTTTCCCTCGCTTTTTCAATACCTCCCTCTGTTCGCTGCTGTTCTTTTCCAGTTCGGCAAAAACAGAATTTGAAGTATATGCTTATTAGACCCACAGGATTTTTATTTAAACATAGTAATCAACCGTTTTATTTGCAAAAGTATTTCCTTTCTGCACAAGCACACTCTCTATAGATTCTCTTGTAATGCCGTCCAATACACCGGATGGTATGGATTTGCCGTATGTCCATCCGGCATCAACTTCCTTAATTGCTGATACAAACGTCTGCACATATGCCGAACGGTACTGCCTCAATGTATAACCTGCTGACAGTCTGTCGTCTGACTTCATCTGCCTATACATATCCGTGAAAATTTCTGTATCTCCTTTTCCATCCCCCATTCCATTACGGTGCAAAAAACTATCTCTTACAGCTTCAAACATTTTATCCTTGCTGCTTTCGGGAATATCAATAATCTTTTTATAGCTGTCGCCTGTTTCATCCGTTACATCAAGACCAGTCAATCCGGTATTTGGATCGACAAATTCTCCCCTTGAATTGTAATTTTTCATTAGATTTTTAATTGCCTGCACATTTGTAAACATATTGCCCGTGCAGCCGGTCTTTTTCATCTGCTCAATAACCGCTTTATACCGCTTACTGCTCGTATCAATCCCAGCCGCTTTCAACTGTGACTGTATGGAACTGCTGTTTAACTGTGAAAACTGAAACACGCCCGGCAAAGTTGCCCCCGCTCTCCATGAAGCTCCTTTTCTTCCGAACATACTTTGAATAAGAGGACTATAATTTGTAATATTCGGCATATTCATTCCTCCCTATATATGCTAATGTATGGATGCCCTTATTACCAATGCACTGTTAGTCAATCCTTATCAACCCACCACTAATCATGATTATTTTATATTTATGTGGCTGAATTGCAGCCATCTTTCGCTTATATCTGCAAATCAAGATTTGCTCCAACCGGATTTGCATGATTGCCCTGCTTTTTGACAGCCTCTTTTTCTTCCTGTTCCCTTGCTGCTTCAAGCACTTTCTGCATATCGTCATCATCAAGGTAAATTTCTCCGTTTTCGGAATTTTCTAATTTCTCTAAAAGCATCTGTTCCGCTTTTTCCAGCGGCGTATTTTCCTTGACAACAATAATGCCTGATTTTTCCTGCTCTCCGTCTGTTTTCTTATCCTCTGTTTCAGTTTTATTTCCCTCTAACGTTTCCTGTAATTCTTCCTGCTTTTCTGCCGCCTTTTCTTTTGTCTTTTCAATCATCTTTTCAGAATTTTTCCGTCTTTCTTCCCGAAGTTTGTCGCTTAGCTTTAACATACCATCATTTCTGGTTTGCATTCTGCAATGATATTTTCCGTTCTCATCAATATAACTGTGCTGGTACACTATAGTCCAGCCACTGGCTTTCGTTAAGCTTTCTGCCAATTTAGACATAGACTCAACGCCTTTTATCATGTCTTCCATATCCTTTTTTGTTTTAGGATCATTCTGCATTTTTTCCAGAAGTTTGGGATTAACGGTCAATGACTTGCCTCTTTGGGCAGATACACAGGCATTCCCTACACGGAATTCCACACTTGGCACAAGCTTTTTCAATTTCTTCGCATAGCCTGCCGCACTTTTCGCCTTGTCATTTCCTGCTTCGGAATTTTTCTGTGTAGCCGCCGTTTCTGAGGTTTCCTTTCCTGATGCAGCCTGTTTCTTTTCTGTCTGCTGTTTCTGTGTTGCATAGATATTCTCATAAGTGCTATAGTTGTTTGTAATTTCCATTGCCATAACTTATCCTCCTGATTTCATTTTTCTTCCGGCATATCAATCTGCCCTATTAAAACATTTTTCCTCTTATACTTTACCGCCCGAACTAATAAATGCTTTGCACCGCTGAGATTTTCAATGCACTCCGGTACTCCTCCGTTTTTTTATCATATACTGTTAAAAATTTATCTGGTGCAATATAAGCAGTTATTTATTACATGGCGTACTAATAAACATAGGGGAACTGAAAAATATGCTTTTTCAGTTCCCATCGCACTCTATAAGAGTCAATCATTCTTGTTTTTGTCCTTGTCTTTTTCTTCTTTCAATTTCTGTTCCCAATAGGATTTATCCGTTACCTTATCCTTGTCCTTGTCTTTACTGCCCACTCTTTCATCAATCGTACTTTGGAACAGCTTAGAGATTGTGTCGGAATAAGCGCCGTTCTTGTTATAGGTCTTATCAACGCCTTTTGTCCTCGCCGCCGCATTGGAAATAGCGGATGCCTTCTGCGAAATCTGACTGCCAAAGGAACCATATCCGGTAAACAGGGATTTTAAAGTAGAGATGTTGTCAAGCTCAATTCCGCTTTTCCCTAAAGCTGTCTTTTCCTTCAGGGCATCCTCGTCAAACTCCAGTTTATTGCCTTTGCCGACGGTAATGCCCACTTTTGAGAGCAGGTTGCCTGCCTTCTCCGTTATGCTGGTCATCCACGCCGCATTGCGCAGAACATTCTTCGTCTCTGAATTTCCCGCCTGCTCCACCACAGAATTATAATCGTCAACAAATGATTTGACCGCCTTTGTGATGGCATCCCAGTCATAATCCTCTACCTCGGTTTCTTCCCCGGTTTCCTCATCTTTTTTCTTGAATTTCTTTTTTTCATAAAGCGAAGCATTGCCTAACGCCTCTGCGGACTTTTTCAGAGAATCCGCACTGGAACGCATTAACGTCAGCGTCTTGGTGGAATCCCCTGTCTGCGACAGCTTATCCGCATCCTGCTTCGCATAGTACGCTTTCATCAGCTTTCCATAACTGCCGTTTTTAATCATGGCATAATCAGATACGTTAATCCCGCCCATGCTGCTGTCTATATAGGGAGCGCCGCCGCCAAACAACGTAGAATAATCCATATTGGTGTTGTATCTGCTTGCGTAGTCGTTAAAGCTGTTAATTTCTGACATATAGAACCACCTCCTACAAACGCACATCTACATGGGTATAAACTGCTGCCTGTGCTGTTGTAACTTCCGGAACGGCTGTTTCAATAGGCTGTACATTTTCCGCCTGTGTACTGTCATCCCGCTGTACATTCTCCGCATTTCCTGTCTGTGACCCGGTGCCAGATACACCGTCCTGTGCTTTTTCTCCGTTTGTACCGCTTTCCGCTGCCTTTTCTGCTGTGTTTTCTTCTTTTGCCCCGGAAACCTTATTGTCATTGCGCTCTGCCGCAGCAGCTTCTTCCACCGCCTTATTTGCCTCTGCGAGCGTATTCATCTGCGATGCGGTAGCCGCCTGTGCTTTCTGCGTCACATCCGCAAGCTCCTCTTGCTTCTTTGTCACATCAGAGCCATGATTATTTTTGATTTCGGACTCCAATACGCCTGCTCTGCCCTCCATGCTGGTTGCCACGCTGCCCTGCACCTTTGCCTGCTTAATGGATGTGTCCGCAGAAATCATAGCCGTCATGCTTGCCTGGGAAAGTCCGGCGCTTTTACTGCCTGATTTGCCGCCCTTTGTTCCGCCCAGCATATCATCCATAGATGTTCCCTTTGCCTGCTGTTTCTCTTTTCGCTGTTCCATTTGGTGCTGCCTTAACTGCATATTCAGGTCGCTGATCTGCTGCTGTATCTCCTGCCGCTTTTTCATCTTTTCCTCTAATGTCATTTCCTCATTAGAAGAAAGCTCCTGCAACTGCTTCTGTGCGTTTGCAATCTGGCTCTGGATGTTCCGGCTGTATGAATCCGCTGCCTGATTCATCCCCATCTGCCCCATTTGTGTGTTTGCTCCATTGATACCATTAATTTTCATAGTAGTGTCCTCCTTGAAAAAATTTTGAAATCCGTTTCACATATGAGAAAATCCTAATCTCTATCAATTTTATCGGGATATCATTTGTATAAACAAAGTGCCATGCTGTGAACCGCCCTCATTCTGTTGTGAACCCCTTACGCAACCTGAAGCATAATTCCTACCATAACCTCATTCCCATTTTGTTCAAATGACAGATCTCCCATATACTTCTTAGCCACCCTGAGCATATTCTTCAAGCCAATCCCATGCCCACTGCCTTTTTTTGTCGTGTACGGAAGTCCATCTGCTGGATTGGTGAAAAGTCTGCCCTCAAAGCTGTTGCTGATAATCAGCATAAAGATACTGTTTTTGCGGAATGCCTGAATCCTGATATACGGCTTTTCCCCATTTACCGATTCCATGCAGTTATTCAGCGCATTATATAAAATCACGCTTACATCAAAGGCATCCAGTTTTGTATTTTCAGGATAACGGAAGTCGCACTCGAACCGGATTCCACGCATTCCGGCTTCTTTTTTCTTTTCCAAAAGAATCATATCCGTAACCGGATTCCCTGTCCGGATCTCAGGCGTAAGCTCCTTCCATTCTTTTTTCAGCCTCCCAAGATATGCCGAAGCCTCGGCGCTGTTGCCTGTTTCCATCAAACGTTCTATCATCTGGATATGGTTTCCCATGTCGTGGCGCAGGGAGCGGATGTCCCCATACAGTTTTTCAATCTCCCTGATATGTGTTTTTATCGTACTAATCTGGCTTTCCAAAAGCTCATGACCGGATTGCTCCTCCTGTGATGTCTTCCAGTTCTGGAAAATAATGGTTATCACAAGGACTGCCATGACAGATACCAGATAGTATAAAAAACAAAGCGCATCATAAAATCCCGTTGTTTCGGATTTAATCTGGTAAAAATGGAATACTGCATAGCCGGCTATCCCTGACAGGGACGGCACTGACAGCATCACAAGCTCCCTTCTTTCCATATATCTGTCCTTGCTTTCATATGCCCTGTTGACTGCCTTGACAGACAATAACAGGAGCAGGAAACTGAACAAGATACTCAGGATTCTTACTGCCGCATACAACCTGTAGTGCAGCCATGCCCTCGCCGCCAGCCCCGGATTAAAAAGAACAACATCAAAAAAACGATCCATAATCCCCGCCATAGAAGCAGAAAGCCAACGTAGCGAAAAGAACGTGACGGACAAAAATACCTTTTGGTTGATATTGCGCCTATCCTCTGCGCACATCACGGCAAATGCCGCTGATGTGCCTATTAAATATGCAAGGATATTGTCTATCCGGGGCGGCATGATATATAAAACCGTCATTACCACGCCATATACTGCGCCTGCCTTAACTGCTTTACTTCCGCCCGGCATATAGGGCGATACAAATATTCCAAGGCATATACCCGCAACGATAAGCTGCACAATAATTGATACATAAGACGTAATATTCCAACATAATTCTACCGGGTTCACCTAATTTCCCTTCCTTTCCTCTGATTATATTTCAGATACTGTTTCACAAATTTCGGATAATTCTGCTTTGCAATCAATGCTGTCCCGTTTTCCATAACAGCAGACACAGCATCGTACCTTAGCACATACTTAAAATGAATCAGGTATGACCTGTACGGTCTGAAAAAATCCTCTCCGGCTTTTTTCTCCAGTTCGGACAGTTTCCCATAATATTCCGTATCGCCGTTTATAGTATGAATGATGACTTTACGGTTGAATACTTCCGCATAAATAATATCCTTAAACAGTATTTTTGTATGGACTCCCCCTGCCTGTATCATCATGTATTCTCCATCAGCCTCCCCGCTTCCTGTCTTTCTGCACTTTATCTCCTGTACTGCGTTTCCAAAAACCTCAAAGAATTTATCATCTTCCAAAGGCTTGACTAAATAATGAAATGCGCCTACATCAAACGCCTGAAAGACATACTCCGAAGCCGCCGTAACAAATATGATGAGCGTGTCCCTCTGCTGCCTGTGGAAAAGCCTTGCTGTTTCCATGCCATCCATCTCCGGCATCTGTATGTCCAGAAGTAAAATGTCTACTTTCGTACTGTCTTCCAACAGCTCCCTGCCGGAAGAAAACCGTTTCGTTGCCCCAGAAGGGAGCATTTTCTTTACTTTTTCTTCCAGTAGGTCAAGCATAAATGCCTCATCATCGCAGATAGCCACGCAGACGGCGTCTTTTGCGGTCCGTGTGACGGCATCTGTCCTGCCAATAAAGTCCTCCATAGCTACAATCTCCTTTATGTAGATTTTTTGTAATCCATGCCATATGACAAAAAACAATACTTCCTAATAGTATATCGTAAAAATTGTTTTGCCCTGATATGGCAGGTTGTAAACAGGTCTTATTTTGTTGTGAAAAATATTTTTCTCGGCGTTCCTTTTCATCTGACCTTTCCTCACATTTTCATTTGTCCATTATAAAAAACTCCCAATGATTTTCCGTGATAATATACAGGCAGTTTAGATATTCTTTATGCCGGATATATTCATGAATCTCTCATACCCGCTGTCCGTAAGGAACAGGCGCATCCGGTCCCCTTTGTCGCCCACGGGGGAATCACCTGAAAGCACATCAAATATAACCATGTGCCGCACCTCCGGGTCGAAGCGTTCCAATCCCATGATGTCATGCCCCTTAAGCTGTTCGGCGCCGGACCTCTG
>RAZA01000062.1 GCA_003612485.1 bacterium D16-50 | reverse complement strand
TCTTTTTCTGCACGATATTCAGTTGTCAATTTTCAAGTGGCATCTCATTCATTGAGATTCCGAGAAGTTATTTTCTGACCGCAGGGGCTTCATGCTGCCCGTGATTCGGTCATCAGTCCTCTTTTTTCTTCTTCCCTTTAATCCCAAGGAATCCCAGAACGCCCGCACCGATGGTGAACGCTGCCGCAAGGCTCACCCAGAGGGCGGGGTTGAAGTCATCGCCTGTTTTCGAGGTGTCACGGAGTTCATTGTGCATCTGGACGATGGTGGTGGCTCCCATCTGCACGGCAGCCTGCTTGTCGGCGGGCAGGATATAGCCTGCGGATGCTTTGTCGCTCACCTCGGAAACGGTATACTCGCCAATCCGCAAGCCCTCGATGGAGATTTCGCCGTTCCTGTCGGTCTTAAAGGTCTGGTCGTAGTTCACGCCCGTGATGCGGAAAGAGAAGCCCTCCACTTTGCCGTCCGAGGATGTCTTGACGATTTTGAGGTTTCCTTTCTGGGCTTCGTTCAAAAAGCCTTTTCCTGCTTCATTCTCCACGGTGTAGGTCTTGCCGTTTTCCTCGATGGATACGGGATAGACATTTTCATCAAGGATATATCCAGTCGGGGCGGTCTTTTCACGGACAAGGTACTTGCCGTAGCGGAGTTCTTTCATCTGGTAGACGCCTCCCTCTATCTCGGTCATTGTGCCGAGCAGCACATCGTCCTTATCCAGTTTGCCGTCACCGTTGGTATCGGAGTAGACCTCGAACACCGCCCCCATGAGCTTGTTGTCGGGGTAGTCCTTATCCACTTTTGTGAGGGAGATGCTGCCACGGATGAAGTAGTTCACAAGCTCCACCTCAACAACTTCCTCCACTTCGCTGATTGTGACGGCGATTTCTTCCTCGGAGAGTACATATCCTTTGGGGCTTTCAATCTCACGGATTACCCATGTGCCGTAGGGTACTTTGACAAAAGAAAAACTACCGTCCTCTGCGGATACGGTAGTCGCAATGGCTGTCTCCTTGGTAAATTCAGTCGTGCCAGTCTTGAAGATGCCGATTAACGCACCGCCCAGAGCCTTTCCGTCCTCGTCCGATTTCTTCCCGCTGACAGAGCCATAAATGAGCTTGTTCTCAATGGCGTTGCCCTCGTTTGCGGAGATATGGACGAGTGCCGTGTCCTGCCCTGCATACGCAAAGACAACGGGGTACTTGGTATCGCTTGTAAGATAGGCGGCGTTGGTGCTGATTTCCTGCACATAGTAGCTGCCAAGGGGCAGGTCGATAACCGACTTCCCGTGACCGTTCCCGTCAAGGGAAAGCACTTCAAGCAGGCTGTCGGCAGGGATTTCCGTGCCGTCTGCGGCGGTCAGCCCCTCCGCCGTGTAGAGACCGAAGCTCACGTCTCGGATTTCGCCGTTCATCCCCACGCCGTAGGATTCATCTGTCTCAAGGCTTTTTACAAGGTCAATCTCCACACGCTGACGCTCATTGTAGAAGTCCGTGGATGTTTCCGTGACGGCGATTTCCTGCCCTGCGTAGACAAGCTCAACGGCGTGTGTCTCGCCATTCAGTACGAAGCCAAACGGAGCGGTGACTTCCTTTACTTCGTATTTCCCAAGATAAAGCTCCTTGGACTTCGCCGTACCGTCCGCACCTGTGATAACGGTGTCAACCACTTCGCCTTTGGACGCTCGGAGAGTGCCGTCCAGAGTGATGATGTCCTCGGCGGCGGTAATCTCATAGACCGCACCCTCAAGACCTGCCACGGAGAAAATCGGCTGGTACAGTCCCTTAGTGCCAGAGACGGTGCTGAATACCTCGCCAGACTTCCCTACGGTGATAGTGCCTTTCTGTGCGGTGTTGGAGCGTACCACCTCGATGACGGTGATGCCGTTTTCTTCCTCGGAGTTCTCCTGCACCACGTCAAAATAGACCGGCTCGGAGTTTAGGACATAGCCGTAGGGAGCCTGCACTTCCACAAGGGAATAGCCCGTGCCGTATTCCAGTGTCTGGGGCGTGATGAGGTCGCCGTCCGCCGTGGTGTAAAAGGTGTCGATGGTGGTCACTTCGGGGTAGGTGAATGTCATGGTGACAAGCTCACCGTTGGGGTCGTAAATCTGGAAGCCCACACCTGCGTAGGGGATGGTGTTTCCCGTCTCCGCATCTTTTTTCACCACCTTGATATAGCTCTCAAAGTTGGCGTTGTTGATGAGGTAACGGTAGGTGTTTCCGTCCTTATTGATGAACACGTCAAAGGGCTTCATCAGCTCACGCCCCTCCCATCCAGAGGTCTGCTTCACGGTGTAGATGCCGTAGGGCATGTCCTTGGTCTGGGCGAAGCCGTTCTCATCGCAGGTGAGGATGTCACGCTCGGTTTCCCTTGCGGCTTCATAGCTGCCTGCGGATTTGAGGTAGACTTCAAATACGGCTCCCGTTTCGGGCGTTTCAATCTGGGTCTCGCCGTTGTCGGTGTGCTTGATGATGGCGATGTTCCCCTTGATGACCTGCTCGTTTACATCGTTCTGGGCAGAATTGTATTCCACCGTGTAAAGCTCTGGCTCTGCGCCTACATGATGCACGGCGGTGTCAAGCAAATATCCCTCGGATGGACGGATTTCACGGATGCTCCAGTCATTGCCGCAGACATAATACTTGGTGGTGAACTGCCCGTTTTCATCGGTGGTGTAGCTGTCAATCAGTTCCTCGCCCTTATAGATGCCGTAGACTGCACCTGCAAGGGAAGCGTCCCCCTGCGGCGTTCCCGTCTCCACGTCCGTCTTTGCCACGGTGACGTTGAACTTCTTCAGCACGTTCACGAAGCTGCGGCTCGTGACCTTTTTCCACTCAATCTGGGCGGTCTGGGTCGCAGGCACCACATAGCGGATGGCGGTATCCACTTCCTCCAGTACATAGGGCGCATCTCCGCTGATAAGCACGTTCTCAAACCTTGCCACGCCGTCTGCGTTGGTGACGGCATACTCGTCCACGGGGAGACCGCTTAAAGACGTGCCGAAGAGGTGGAACTTCATGCCCTCCACGATGCCGTCCTCGGAAGTCTTTACCACCTCCAGACTGCCACGCTTCAAGACATTGTTGAAGTTCACGGTGGTCGTCCTGCCGCCGATTAGGGTCACGGTCTGGGTCTGCTGCGGCTCATAGCGGTCAATGGACTGCTCGGTGATGGTGTAGGTGGCGGGGAACAAGCCCTCCACGGTGAGGTTGCCCTCTGCGTCCGTCTTTACGGTCTTGTCGAAGCCATCGCCCTTGATGTGGAAAGAGATGCCCGAAACAACGCCGTCCTCGGAAGTCTTTTTGAGGGCAATCGTGCCGGTGGGGGTCTCAATGTTGAGATACGCCCTCACGCCGCCCACGTTCTCCACGCCCGTCACCACATCCTGCAGGTTCGGGTCGCCGTAGGCAATCATCTTCGCCCCGCTGTCTACCGTGGGTACGCCGTCCTTGGTGGCGGTGATGCGTACCGTGCCGCCGATGGCTCTGGCGGAGCTGATGGTCAGCGTGTTCCCAGACCTTGTGACGCCCACGCTGGCATCGGAGCTTGCAAAGCTGAAATCGGAGAGTACGCCGTTGCTGTCGTTGAGCGTAAGCGTATATTTCCCGTCCTTGTAGGCAAGCTCCCTCGTGATATCATTCTCACCGCCCGACATAAAGCTCGGTATGGTGTTGTGGTTCGCCATGAGGGACACAATCTGGTCATAGGCAGCCCTCGCCCCGTCATTGGCATAGTTGGAGCCGAAGTGCAGGCTGTAGATGGTGCTGCTCGTCTGGTGGTAGGAGCCAGTGGATTCACGGCATCCCGTGACGAACTCCCACACGAGGGTCTGGGTGGCGAGCCATTTCTCGTCATCGCTCCCCGTGAGGTTGTGGCGGTTGCCTTGGTATCCATAGAGCAGGGCAAGCCCCACGGCTTTCCTCTGGCTGTCCGAGAGGGCGTTCCATGCGTCCGAGGAAGCCCGTCTTAGGGTGTTGCCCGTCTTTAGCGGTACGCCGGGCTGGATGCAGAACGCCGTCTCGCCGTCCACGGACATGCGGTACTTGTACTTGCCCGTGCCACCTGCGGTGTAGCCGTTGATGTTGGCACTGGAATTGTACCGCATGGCGTTCCCGCCGCTGTCATAGGTCATGGAAAAGGAAATCGTGCCGATGTCGCCTGCCGCAAACGCCGTGGCTGCGGGCAGCATCGAAAGCACCGTGACCGCAGCCATGACAAGAGCCGCAGCCTTTCTGAATAGTTTAGGGATTCTCATAGTTACCTCCTGTAATCTGGATTGTTGTTTGCCCTACTGACCGAAAAAAGCTGCCCGACTGGACAGCTTAAATAAATCTCTTTTTCTCGGATAGTCTTGGCAGTATCAAGGGGGAGAGGTGTGGAGAGGGGGAAAGCCGATTCCGTGGCTATCCGCCCATGCCGCAAAAGGGCAGACTTCGCCCTTGGTGTGCGGCTGTCCTACCTTTCCCGGTCTTTGCTCCGCTGCAAGTGGCGGTTGTAGAACTCCAATGCCTTGACAACGAAGTCCGTTTCCTGCCCTCTGGGGATGGACTTGGGGATGAGGTTGGTTATCCGTTCGTCCTTGAAAGCAGGCTTTTCTTTCTGGTTGGGTTTTTCCTCCTGCATGATGCTCTGGATAACCTCATTGGTGAGCTTGCCCTCCTGCATGAATTTCTTCATCTTGATAGCCTGTGCAAGCGAGGGCGTGGCATCGTTGTACTCCATCGCTTCAAGCAGGGTGTACTGCTGTCCCTCGGTGAGATAGGATAATTCCACCGCAGGACGGAACGCAATCTGGCGTTCATCTACCATTTGCAGGATTTCGGGGACAAGCTCGGTTAGGCGGATATAGCGGCGGACTTGGTCTTTGCTTTCCCCCACAAGCTCGCCTAATTCTTCATCAGAACGCCCTTTAGAAAAATTAGTCGCCACTGGCGACGCATTTTCTTTCGGGGGTCTGCCTGCTTGTCGCTTCATTGCTTCGAGCCGCATCTTGTACGCAAAGGCTTTCTCACTCGGCAGAATGGTGGTTCTCTGGAGATTGCTTTCCACCATGACGATAATCGCCTCGTCACGGGTCAGCTCCTTGACCTCGCATTTGAGCGTTTCAAGCCCTGCAAGCTCGCAAGCCTTTTTCCGTCTGTGACCGCTGATAAGCTCATAACGCCCGTCCTCTTTCATACGGACAGTGGCAGGTGTCATCACGCCGCTCCGTTTGATGCTGTCAACAAGCTGCTCCATGTCCTCGTCCATTAAAACCTTGAACGGGTGGTCTGGGAACTCGTCAATCTCCGCAAGGGAAATGTCCCGTATCTTGCTGAGTGCCGCTTCTTCACGGCTCTGGTCTGTCTCAAAAAGGTCATCGTATGCGGTCAGCTCGATTTTGCTTTCTCTGCTTCTCGCCAAGCTCTGCCACCTCCTTTCTGAACTGTTCATAAGCTGCGGCTACCTTGCCGCCTTTGTCGTAGGCAAAGATGCTTTTCCCCTCTGCGGTGGCTTCCACGGCACGGATGGAGTGTGGTATCTGGGTATCGAACACCTTGATTTTCTGCCCATAGGCACTCCTTACCGTGGCAGTGATTTCCTTGGAGATGTTCGTGCGGGGCATTACCATCGTCATAAGGATGCCGTCAATCCGCAGAGGGGGATTGATTTGCCGTCTGACTTTCGACACGGAGCGAAGCAACAGCTCTAAGCCTTTGGCAGAAAGATAGTGGGGCTGTGTGGGGATAACCACGCTGTCAGCCGCCGCCAGTGCGTTGATGGTGAGCATACCAAGGCTCGGCATACAGTCCACGAGTACATAGTCATAATTCTTCTTGACCTCGCTTACGCAGGTTTTCAGCACGCTTTCACGGCTTATGGCGTTAATCAGCCTTACTTCCAGTCCCGACAGCTCAATGTTGGACGGGAGCAGGTCAACGCCCTCGCTGTGGTGCAGGATGCCTTGGGCGACATCAACGGATTTATCATCTATGATGTCCTGCATGATGGTGGAGAGAGTGACCTGCAAATCGTCTGGTCTGTGGTAGCCGAGGGACATGGTTAGATTTGCCTGTGCATCAGCGTCAATGAGCAGGACTTTCTTTCCCTGCTGTGCCAGAGTTACGCCCAGATTCACCGCCGTGGTGGTCTTGCCCACACCGCCTTTCTGGTTGGTTAAAGTAATTACTTTGCAGTTTGACATAGGGTGCGTCCTCCTTTCGCATAGATTTAGCCGCTTTGTCAAGGCGGCTATGTAACTGTACCAGAGGACGCAGGACGCAAAAAAGCCGCCTACTCTTAAAATCCATAAGAATAAGCGGTTTCATAACGATGTGCCTTACACATATTCAATTTTTACTTTCTTTATCGGGGCATTGGCTACCTTGAAGATAAGCTCGTCAACGCAGTCCCCATATTTGCCCTGCTGTATGAGCTGATTTTTCAACTCCACAAGGCTATGTAAAAGTAATGATTTTTCCCTGATGTCTACATATAAGTGTGTTTTCTTTTCCCTCATACCGTCCACCATCCTTTCTTGGCTTCATTGTATTATAAAGGCAATCCATCCTACAATGGTAAAAATACTATGCGGCAGAAATGGCACAATAGATATTGATTTTTCGCTGAGAGCCTTGTACAATAACGGTTGGTTGTTCAGCGTATGTAAAATGGTTGTTCTTTCCATACCTTGTGGGCTTGTCCTTTGTTACAAAGTCATCTACCCAGAAGCCCACAAATAAAGGCTGTTCGGGCATTTCGGGAGAGTGGAACATTTCCGATGCTTCAGTGGGCACTGAAGAGCTGGCTCATATGGAGATGGTCAGCGCCATTGTGCATCAGCTGACCCGCAACCTGTCCATGGAAGAGATCGAGAAGAGCGGATTCGCTACCTATTATGTGGACCACACCTTGGGGGTTTGGCCCACGGCTGCGGCGGGAATCCCCTTCAACGCCTGTGAGTTTCAGGTGAAGGGAGATCCTATCACGGATCTGACTGAGGATTTGGCAGCGGACGCTGCGACCGTGCAAGAACAACCAAAGCAAAGCTCTTAAGAAGAGACCTTTACAAAAAGGGAAAAACTGAGCGGAACATTGGGAAAATTAATAAAAAACTATAAATGAGCAAATTTGAATTTTTACCAAAACTGCTATAAATACTTTAAAACTAAAGACACCATACC
>RAZA01000061.1 GCA_003612485.1 bacterium D16-50 | reverse complement strand
AGAATACGGTACATATCTGAATCTTATCGGAAGGATTTTTCCTCCATAGACACAGAAAAATTTACAGTCTCTTTTTATGGAAAATGGCACCTCTCATCAAGCGCTTATCTTTTCTCGGCCAGAAGTTTATCAATTTCAGCGATCCGTTTCAGGAGGCGTTCTTTCTTTTGTTTTCTCCTATGGTTTTCATTGACAATGTTATTTTGCGTATCTGTAAAACTCACGAAAATAGTACAATTAATCCAACCACTACGATAATCAGCCATACAACTGCAGTTAGAAGCTTAAAAATATTCTTTATCATATTGATTTAGCAAATGAACTGTGTTATCTTGTAGGGGGGGAAGGTTTCCCTTCCCCAGATCCTATCGGATGCTCTCTACAATCATTTTGATTACTGCGATGAGAGTTCCGATTTCTAAGGCAAGTTGTGTGAGTGTGCGAACCACTTTAATCAGCTTGCCTATTTTCTTGTCCATCTGCATTTCCTCCTTTCCTCTCTTGATGATATAATTATAACTCATTTTGGGTTATTTGTCAACCATTTTATAATATATTTTATGCTATTTTTATCCTTTTTCGATTGATAAATAACCATCTTTATGTTATAATAGCAATATAAAACAGAGAAAGAGAGGTACATAATGGCTATAATTTATAAAGATAATGAGAGAATCTTAATTGAGATAAAAAAGTTAATGCTCGAAACCAAAACCACCCAAAGAGAAATAGCTGATAAACTTGGCATTAAACCGCAAGGACTTACTAAAATGTTAAACAAAAAAAATTTTGGCTTTGAAGATGCTCAAAAAATACTGGCTACTATGGGTTACGATTTAATTATTGATTTCAAACAGACAACGGAGGAAATCTAATTATGGAACATGGATTAAGTAAAACTCGATTATACAGTATCTACTCCGGCATGAAACAACGCTGTTACAATCAAAACAACGAGCATTATCAATGGTATGGTGGCAAAGGCATTACTATTTGTGATGAATGGATGGACGAAAATGGCTTACAAAACTTCATTGAGTAGTCGCTTAATCATGGATATGAGGAACACCTTACCATAGACCGCAAGGAAAACGACAAAGGATATTCCCCAGAAAATTGCCAATGGATAACATTATCTGTAAATAGTAGCAAGGCTCACACGAGCAATTCTAAAAGCAATGTTGCATTAGGCGAAAAAATGGATGTTCGAGAGTATATAGATCTATGTCGTGTGAAGCGTGATAATATGTCAGAGGCAGAGCTTGCCAGAAAGACTGGGCAAACACCGCAGAATATGAACAATAAGCACAAGCGCAATACATTCAAGGTATCGGAACTGGAAAAATAGCGGAGGCATTGGATGCTGAGCTAAAGATATTATTTGTTGACAAAACAAGCGGAGAGCCGATCATATGAGGGCCCACTTATCTGGGATATATAAAGATGCGGAGATGAAGCAATGATAATAGATGAGACATTCGCTGCCTATAGGAAGCCCCAATCCATAAAGGCAACGGCAAAAGAGGCAGGCTGCGGATGGCAGAGGGTGGTCAAGGTTCTGTTGTCAAATGGAGTCGTCATAAGTGATGCTCATGAACAGATTTTAGAGATGTACAAAGACGGGAAATCGGTGGAGGAGATAGCGCATAAAGTAGGATGCAGCATAAAAGTTGTGCAGGCATATATCCCTTGCACGAAACCTTATTACAATGTTGCCCTATCGGAAAACGCGAAGAGAATAAAGCGGTGCAGGGAGAATAAACATAAAATGGGATGAGATTTTAGGAGTTGTCCCAAAATTTGTCCCGAAAACTTAAAACCATGGAATTCATGCGGTTTATACGGCTTAAAAACGCAGGTTCGAATCCTGTCACCCCGATTTGTTGGTTTTATTAAGAAAAAAGATGGGGCAGGAAAAGGCATTTTATGTTGATTCCGTGCCCCTTTTCGTTTTCAAAAGAAGATCTTGGACAGATTAACTGTAATTGCTGGATTGATAAAGATGTGGTTAGTATCAACGGAGATTTGAAAATTAGAAAATTAGATAAGAGGTGGGATCAGGGAGCTGCCGGATTGAAGACCGGAGGAAAGACAAAATGTTTTATTTCATGAAACCATTGCCAGAGGGCAAAATCGATACGGCTGAATGGAAGCCGGTTATAAAAAATCAATGGTTCAGAAATCATTTTATGTATTTTGTTTATTGCTTACAGATTGTGCTTGTGGTGCTCTCATCTATCAATGGCATTTGGAAATTCTCAAATATTTTAGTAAGATATGTTCTTTTTATTAGTACATTTCTGGTTCATGAATTGCTCCATGTGGTTGTTATATATAAAGTCGGTGATATCAGTCTCACCCATTCCGGTATATTTTTCTGGATTACAAGCGGGGCAGTTTTAAGTAAATTGCGTTTTTTTCTGTTTATGTCTTTGCCATTGATTTGTTTGACCATTGTGCCTGCGGTATTGTATTGTTTTGTTCCGGAAGATCTGAGGGATATTATGGCATATATAGTGTGGGTGAATTCAATCATTGCAGGCGCCGATATCATTAATTCAGTGGTGATTGCAATAAAACCAAGGAATTCTATTTTCTACCGAGGTTATTGTAAAAGCTGAAAGGGAGCAGGCAGATATCGGAAGAATTAAGAGAGGAGAAAGTATTGATGAATGCTCAATTATTAGGATTTTTCAGCGGGTTTCCGACGCGTCATTTTCCCGCAGACATTATTGGACGGTTCAGGGAAGAATTGACTGTTCGTGACAGTCTTGTCTTCGTAAGTGCTTGGCCTTCTGATTATGAAAGAAACGACAGCGACTCAGCTGGAATGCACGCCATGTTTGAGGAATGCAATATGCCGTTTATGCGATACAGTGTGATTGATAACAGAACTACAGAAGGTGATGCCAGACAGCTTATTCAGGAGGCATCCTGCATATTTCTGATGGGGGGTCATGGGGTCTGGCAATTTCAATTGATCCGCGATAAAAATATATTGGATGAAATCCGCAAAAGCACCGCTGTTATTTTGGGAGTGAGCGCAGGTTCAAGCAACATGGCAAAGCGTGCTCTGGACATATGGGAATCCCATGTACCTTATGGCGGGCTGGGATTGGCTGACATTACTGTAAAAGCGCATATTACGCGGGAAAATCAAGACTTACTGCATACCTTGTCGCGGATTTCCATGGAACAAAATCTGCCGATCTGTGCTATGGAAGATGAAAGCGCTATTTTTGTAAAAGAAAATAAGGTTACATATGTGGGACAAATTCTTTGGATAAATAATGGGGATATCTGCCCTATGTCTCAGGAGATATTGGAACAAATAACAGCAAATGAATGAGAAGGCATGCCCGTTTGAATAGGCGGGCCTAAGAACAGGCTATAGTATTTTTGTTTTTTGGGGAGGAAATTCGTGGATTATATCATAAAAAAGAATGAGGCCGAAATCAATGAAAATGTAGCCAAGGGCCTTTTGTGCATTTGGGGCATGGTCTTGTTGGTCGATTTACTTTGCTGGTTCGGAATATTCAATATATATTTTGATATGACAGTGGTTCTGCTGGTGGTGTCACTGGTCACCTTGTTTGCGCCTGCGGTTATAATACTCAAGTTCCACTTTTATAATGATATGATGAAATATCTGATTGTGACTGCGACGGCAATTATGGCAGGAACATCATATGTGCTGTTTACCTTTCAGGCTGTAATTATTTTTGTGGTGCCTGCCATCATAGCCGGATTTTATATGAACAAGCGCCTGCTGTATTATTCTGGAATGATATCCGTTGTTGCCATTATCATGGCACATGTAGTCACGGGGATCTATCTGCGCCAGCCTTGGATAGAGCCGTTTATAGGCATGGAAGAGATACTTAGATATGGTGCGATCCCCAGATGCCTGCAGTATTTGGGGTGTTTTTTTCTTATTTTTTTGATGGTGGATCGATATATGGGTATTATTCTGGATATTGTTCCTGAAAAGGAAAATGATTCCCATGACGCTGAAAGAAGAGTGACAGAAGAAAAAGAGTTTAAGAGGATCCTGCAGGAGCTGACAGAACGTGAAAAGTCCGTTTTCATATTGATTGTGAGCGGGTATACAAATATGCAGATTGCGGACAAATTATGCTTATCCACAGGCACGGTAAAAAATTATATTTCTACTATCTACGAAAAGATCGGTTCCAAAGAAAGAAACGCTCTTATTATGAAATATAATAGGTTTGTGAAAGAAAATGACCAAAGTCATACCAAGAAATGACCGCGGTAACTTCCTTTTTGCAGGGTGATTTTATACATTCAATGAGTAACATTCATTGAAACAAAAAGGAGGTTTTTGGAAGATGAAAACGAAAAAGGGATTTGTCATTATTTTGCTGGGAATTGGTTTTCTGCTGGGTGGCTTTATTATCAATTTTATTCCCACCTGGAATTTGAAAACTACAGGCATGAATCTGCTCAGGGGTGATTGGATCAATGTATATTATGAAACAGAGCAAGACGCTGCTCAGGATGTCTTTGCATATGCCGACGCCGAGACGGCTTCTATTGCAGAAAGGTTAGGGTTCGGTGAGAAGCAGAGTGTCAATGTTTATATTTATGATGATCAAAGTACCATGCAGACAAAGAAATATGGTTTTGCAGCGCCGCTGTTAGGTCTTGACTGGTACATCGGTGATAATATCGGAACAGAGGTTATATTGACGTCCCCGGCGAATCCGGGGGAAGCGCATAGTTATGATGACATTAAATACGCGGTAATGCACGAAATTGTACATGCATATGTAAGCGTAATCAATAAAGATGTGGATTTGTGGCTTACGGAAGGGATGGCATTGTATTTGAGCAATGGGGAACCGTTTTACAAAGAGTATCTGGAATATTATACAATACCTACCTACGACATTATAAATTCAAATAATCCGCTCACTTTTTCACACAGTGGCGGTTATACATTTGCACATACCTACATTGAATATTTGGATAAAACATATGGCTGGGATGAGGTCTTAAGGCTGATTGCATCCGAAGATTATGAACAATGCCTTAAAAAACCCAAAAAGGAGGTATATGAAGAATGGGTGCAATACATTGAAAATTATTATCAATGATATCGTCATTTTTTCTCGAAATAGATCGTCCTCATTTCAGCCACATCATCTTCGCAGATCGGAAGAAGATCTTCCTGCTGGAGTTTGCCCTTGATGGTTTTCATAAGCTGGCTTTCAAGGAAATGGAATCCCGCTTCACGGCAAAATGAAACGTAATAATTGAAAGAAGAATATACGGCATTTTTTTCGGAGAGGTAGGCGAAGGTCTGGGATCCCTCTTCGTAAAACAAATCTATAACCCCATAGCGGCCGCCGGGTTTTAGGCAACGGTAAATTTCCCTGATCAGATCCTTATAGCCTTCCACATTGTCCAGAAGGTTTCCGCACATGACGTCTATGGAATTGTCACGGAAAGGGAGAGGCTTGTCAAGATCAATGCATACCGCCATAAAATTTGGATTTTCTTTGTTGGCGGCGGCATGGGCTTCCAGTATGGTTTTGCTGCCGTCTGCTGCGATAAACAGATCGGTCTCTTTGAGCAAGTCAAATGCAGGCGCAAAATAGCCCGAAGGCCCGCTTGCAAGATCGACGATTATGCCGCCCTTTTCCGTGATAAAGGAAAAATATTTTTTGAGCACACTGGATTTCGATGCTTCTTCACATGCCGCTGTATACCGCTTAGGCATATCCGGCTTTTGAGCCTGGGACAGCCAATATTCATCCAACAGCCGGGACCATTCGGGCTGTTCTCCCTCCGGGATAAAATTGAAGGTGTTGTCGTTTAACTTTTTGCAGAAGCGCTGAGATTGAAGCGCTTCCAGCATTTTATGTTCCATGTTCATATTCGGTCTCCTGCTCCTTTTGACTGTCTAACTGTCCGCAAAAGCGTTTTTTCCATTGTATTAAAACGGTTGGCTGGTCTATTTTTTATATTATACATGAACAAACGGTATAAAGCAAGATCTATGTGAGGTATAGAGGGGCGGCGGCTAAATTTTCTTCTCTTTGGGTTTCGGATAAATTCTATGGCGAAGGGGGAAAATTTTTGGTATAATCACAATTGGAATGTACCGGCGAATGCGCTGGCAGAGCGTTAGGAGCATTGAAGCGGCGGATAGGAGGAAGTGTAATGGAATACAAGGCAGTAATTTTTGACTTGTTTGAAACGCTGATTACAGAATGGGGACATAAAAAATATACCAAAGGGGAAATGTGCTCTGATTTGGGCGTGGAAAAGGAGATCTTTGATACATACTGGGAGGAAAAGGAAGAGGAAAGATATTTGGGTAATATAGACTTTAGGGATTCGATTCTCTATGTTTGCGAGAAAACAGGCAAACATGTTGAGGAATCCACGCTCTCCGAAATCCTTGACAAAAGGATAGAAACGAAATCACAATGTTTTGAATTTGTCGATCCGGATGTATATAGGCTGCTGGAGGAGCTTAAATCGGCAGGATTTCGGCTGGCCATTGTAAGCAATTGTTCAATGGAGGAAGTGAAAGTGATCAGGCAGAGCCGGATTTACGAATATTTTGATCAGATAGTGCTGTCCTATGAAGTGAATCTGCAGAAGCCGGATGTCCGCATTTATCAAAAGGCCGCCGACCTGCTGGGAGTAGCGGCAGAGGAATGCGTATTTGTGGGAGACGGGGGCAGCAAAGAGCTGGAGGGCGCCAAAGCGGCAGGAATGAAGGCGATTCAGGCGAAATGGTACACGAACCAGCATCCATACAAGCGGGAGAGCATGGCGGGAGTCCTGACAGCGGAGGAGCCTCTTGAGGTGGTTCGGCTGATTCAGGGTTAAGCGGTCTGAAGCTTTGCGGGCTGTGGGGAGAATATGCCAGAGACGGAAGAGCAAGCTGAGACAGAAGAGCGTGTCAGAGACGGGAGAGCATGCTGAGACAGAAGAGCGTGTCAGGGACGGGAGAGCATGCTGAGACAGAAGAGCGTGTCAGGGACGGAAGAGTAAGCTGAGAGGGAGTCGGATATGATTGATATACAAGATAAAGAATACTGTCCCGGATTGGAGGAAGTGGGGGAATACGTGGGAAGGCCTTGCTTTCTGAAATTTTGTTCCGATATCAGAAGGAAGTATGGATGCGGCGAGAAGGTGGAGTTCAGTGCATGCAGCATGGCAAAGGGCTGGAACATTAAGTTCAAGAAGGCCGGAAGGGCGCTGTGTACCGTCTATCCGAGAGAAGGATATTTCACGGTGTTGGTGGTCATAGGAACCAAAGAGAAGGAGGCCGTGGAAGCCATGCTGCCGGAGTGTGAGGCCCGGCTTCAGGAAATCTATCACGAAACACAAGAAGGGAACGGCCAGAGATGGCTGATGATCGATCTGGAGGAAGAGGGGAGAATGTACGAGGAGGTTCTCCGCCTTATTGAAATTCGCAGAGGGCCTGCAGCCTGCAGAAATTGAGAGGGCGAAACGGGCTGTGGCAGGGATATGCTCCCTTCTGGGCAGACAAGTGAGTTAATGAAAACTTGTCGCCTAGAAGGGAGCATACTGTATGTGCAAAAAGAATGCTGTGGCGTTGGCGTTTTCGAGACTGTAAATTTTTCTGTGTCTATGGAGGAAAAATCCTTCCGATAAGATTCAGATATGTACCGTATTCT
>RAZA01000060.1 GCA_003612485.1 bacterium D16-50 | reverse complement strand
ACGGTTTCCTTAAGAACGGATTTGCGGTTTCCTATTACCGGACAGTAGGGACACGGAAGCCGGAATATTCAGTACGGGCTGAAAACCTCGGCTACCTGCTGTGGGGGAATGTCGGATCGGGGAAAAGCTATTTTGCAGGCTGTATTGCCAACGCCCTCATGGAGAAGGAAATACCCGTCTGCATGACGAACTTTGCGACAATTTTGAACAACCTTTTCTACGGCTCGGAAAACAGGAATGAATACATCGTAAAGCTGTGTTCCTATCCCCTGCTTATCCTTGATGATTTCGGCATGGAGAGAGGTACAGAATACGGACTGGAACAGGTATACAACGTGATTGACAGCAGGTATATCAGCAAAAAGCCGCTGATTGCAACGACAAACCTTACGCCGGAGCAGCTTAGGAATCCGGAGGACGTGCCGCACGCACGCATTTATGGCAGGTTGCTTGAAATGTGTGCCTGTCCGCTTTACGGGTGGCGATTTCCGCAAAATAACGGCACAGCAGAAAATGGAACGTCTTAAAAAGCTGATGGAGGGAGGCGAAAGCCAATGAAAGAAGTTCCGATTTGGGAAAAGAGTAATCTAAGTCTGGAAGAAGCTGCCGCTTATTCAGGGATTGGTGTAAATAAGCTACGTGAGCTTACCAACGAGAGAAACTGCCGCTTTGTTTTGTGGGTTGGCAATAAGCGATTGATCAAACGCCGCCTGTTCGATCAGTATATCGAGAGCGAGTATTCTATCTGATTTAGCTATTTGACTTATTTCTCACAGTTTTATGAATCTGATGGTGTAAATTTGGCTTTGGTATGGTACAATGGATGAGTCATATCAAGGCTCTTTCCACCACGGAAAGGAGTTTGAAAATGTCTGAGAAACGAAAAGACAATAAAGGACGAGTCTTAAAGACAGGAGAGAGCCAGAGAAAAGACCTGATTTATCAGTACCGCTATACGGATATCCACGGAAAACGGCAGACCATTTATTCCTCTGATTTGAAGGAACTGCGGGAAAAGGAAAAGGTAATCCAGAGGCAGCTTGACGATGGGATTGACTATGCAGCCGGAGAAGTTACCGTTATTGCCCTCTTGGAACGCTATATCAGCTTGAAGCAGGGTGTACGTTACAATACCAAAGTCGGATATAATTTTGTTCTTAATCTGATTAAGAAAGAAGATTTCGGCTACCGTCAGATAAGGGATATTAAGGTATCTGATGCCCAGCAGTGGATCATGAAGCTGCATAATGACGGTAAAGGATACAGCACGATTACAAGCGTCAGGGGCGTTGTAAAACCTGCTTTTCAGATGGCATATAATGAGGATATTATCCGCAGGAATCCATTTGATTTTAAGCTGGTTGATGTTGTGCCAAACGATTCACAGAAGCGTATCGCCATGACAGAGGAACAGCAGAAACTTTGGATGAGTTTTATCTGTGAGGATAAAACCTACTGTAAGTATTATGGTGAATTTGTCGTGTTGTTGGGAACAGGAATACGTGTCAGCGAATTTTGTGGCTTGACAAAAAATGACCTTGATTTCCAAAATCGAAAAATCCGTGTTGACAAGCAGCTTGTCAGGGAACGAGGCGGAAAGTATTATGTGGAAAAAACAAAAACAGAGTGTGGATGCCGTTTTATCCCGATGACAGAGGAAGTGTATCACAGCTTGAAGAATATCCTTGCCAGCCGTCCGAAATTGAATACAGAAGTAATCATAGACGGTTACAGCAGTTTTCTTCTGATTGACAAAGACAATCACCCGAAAGTGGCATTACATATTGAGAACGAGATGCGGTGGGCAATGAAGAAATATAAGAAGCTGCATCCGGACAATCCATTGCCACATATTACGCCACATGTATTTCGCCACACTTTCTGCACCAACATGGCAAATGCAGGCATGGATATTAAAACCTTGCAGTATGTGATGGGACATTCTGACGTAGGCGTTACGTTGAATGTATATACCCATGCAAGCTATGACCGGGCGGCGGAGCAGATGGCAAAAATCTTGGACTTCAAAGCTAATACGCAGGGAAAACAGAGAAAATCAGGTTGAGAAGTACACTAATCTACTACACCAATTACTACACCATTTGCCCGTAAATTTGCGTAGATTTATAACGAATTACGCAGATTATGGGTAATAAACCAAAAATGAAAAAAGTGCCTAAATGCCTGAAATATCAAGGTTTGAAGGCTTATGAAGGGATATAAAAGATATGATTAAAATACTATTCGTCTGCCACGGCAACATCTGCCGCAGCCCCATGGCCGAATTCGTTATGAAGAACCTGACGGCGGCCCGGGGATTGTCTGACCAGTTCTATATTGCCTCAGCTGCCACCAGCTCTGAGGAGATCTGGAACGGCATAGGGAATCCGGTCTATCCGCCTGCCAGAGCCAAGCTGGCGGAGCATGGCATTGCCTGCGGAGGAAAAAGGGCGGTGCAGCTGAGGCGGGAAGACTATGCGCAATACGATTACCTTATTGGCATGGACAGTGCCAATATTCGCAATATGCACCGAATGCTGGGTGGTGATCCCGAAGGCAAGGTCTTTAAGCTCCTTTCCTTTGCAGGCTCGGATCGGGATATTTCCGACCCATGGTATACCGGGGACTTTGACGCTACTTACCGGGATGTGGTGGAGGGATGTGAGGCGCTGCTTGCCCGATTGCAGTGATTTGCAGCGGCAGTCACGGATGAAATGAAGTAATTGTACTAAAGGACTTTTACGCTCACGCTCTAATCATTTTGTGCTCACGCTATAATTATAGGAAGTAATTATAGAAAGAAAAATCTGTACGGAAAGGTTTGGATGTACAGCTTACCCCCCTTCCGTACAGAACCCTCCGCACAGAATCATACTTGCATTCCGCAAAAAACATTCCGCAAAAAAGCAAGTCATGCGTCACATGGAAACCATGTGTCACACGGAAACATCAATATTGCCGCCCTCTGCAAGCATAGGCATGGAGGAGGCCACCTCCGCAGCAGACCGCTCATCAATCTGGATAGGAATGTCAACGCCGGAAAGCTCCAGTGACACGCCGCTGGAAGAAGCTTCCTGCTGCTCCCGTTCCATTTGGTTGAAGAGGGCTTTTAGATACTTCATATCTGCTTCCGCAATTTCTCTCAGCTCCTCGGCCCTATGTTTTTTCTTCAGCTGTTCTAGTTGCGCGGGATCCATGTCCGACAGTGCTGCCTGCGTCAGTTCCAGCTCCTCCAGACCGGATTCCTGCTCCAGCTGTGCCAGTTCCTCCTGCAGCTCCTGCAAAAGCTGCCGGATTTCCTCTTTGCTCATTTCAGGGAAATTTTCAGCCATATCCTTGAAGCTCTCCTCCAATGATTCCTCATCGAACATTGCCTGCATGCCGCTGTTTCCCTTTTCCAGATTCTCCTCCTGCTGCAGGTGCTTCATGCGTTTTTTTGCGATTCGCTCCATTTGCTCTGCATGGCGGATGGCTCTTCGGAGTTCGGTTCTATCATAATCGCCGGTGTAGACCTTTCTGCGCAGGCTCACTGTCTCGCCCTTGGCCCTTGTCAGAACCTGCCTTGCATTGCCGGAGGTCTTGGCCTGAATGATCTGAGTGGATATTCGCTTGAATTTATACTGGAGCTTTTTTTGTTTTTTCAGTTTTGAATCATGGATGGTGATGGTGCCTGCCGTAGAGCCGTCATGGTTTTTGATGGTTATTTTCCTGACTCCGGTATATCTGTTGGTATTGACTTCAATGGCCATTATTTCCCCCTCCTTTTCCGATGTGGCAGTCATGGCGGCCTGCCGTTTTTATAGTCCGATAGTTCCCCCGTTTTTTGATTTATTATTCTATATTAATAAAAGAGATAAAAGGCGAAAGACTTCAAGAGGGCCTGATCTTTCTGAAAAAACAACAAGGGGACTATAGGGCACTCATATATTATATCGGCTTTTTTCTGAGGAAAATAAGAACAAGCGACTGGGCATAAGGCTGTCAGTGCAATACTTTTTTCAGAATCTCGTCCTCCTCCAGCAGCTGCTTGGCCAGCTGGCGATATTTTTCCTCATGGAGATATGTGTGGCGGAAAGGCTTTATGGAAGGAGCCATGTCGATGGCGGCGGCATAGTCGGAACGGCTCAGACCGAGGGTGGACACGTAATCCCAGAACCCCGTATCAGTGAATATGGTGTTCACTCTCTTGTAGCGATGATCTTGTACCCGGCTCATGAGATAGGTGGCGATGCCCACCTGAACACCGTGGAGCTGAGGGTGTTCCAGCAGCTTGTCCAGAGCGTGGGAGATCAGATGCTCACTGCCGCTGGTGGGGGCGCTGCTGCCGGCGATTTCGTTGGCGATGCCGCTCATGGCCAGAGAGTCCAGCAATTCCCGTAGGAACAGATCCTCGTGAATGTCTTGAAAAGGAGTGCGGACAAAGCTGTTCACAGCCTTCTTTGCGATCATGACTGCGAAATCATTTACCTCTCCATGTCCGCAGCGGGCCTCATAGATCCAGTCATATAAGGCAGTTATCTTGGATACCATGTCCCCTATGCCGGAGTATAGGTATTTCTCAGGGGCGCTTTTAATCACGTCTGTATCGGCCACAATGCCGTATGCCATGCGGGCAGGTACGGATGTGCGCCTGCCGTTTACAGTGAGGGAGGCGCTGGCGCTGGAAAAGCCGTCGCTGGAAGAGGAGGTAGGCACGCTGATAAATGGCAGCTTGCGCAGATAAGCGGCATATTTTGCGGCATCGATGACCTTCCCGCCGCCTATCCCCAGAATGATCTGGGCCTTGTTGTCTATGGAGAAGGCCAGCTCCATGATATCTTCGATTCGGACGGAGTCCAGTTCCCGATATTCCAGCACGGTGACGCCCGCCGTCTTCAAGGAATGCATTACCTGACTGCCGAACATGTCTATGAGGCCGTTACCGAAATATATTACCGCCTTGTCCATGCCGCCTGCGATGACATAGCTGCCTATTTCGCCCAATGCGCCTTTTCCCACCTTCAATATGACAGGAATGGCTATATGACCGTTGTTCATAGCTTGATATACCTCCCGGATTTTTTCTTTAGAATATCATATACGGGTAGGGAAAGCAATAAACAAGGGCAGGGATAATTTTTTGAAATAGTATATTGCATTATATAATACTATATGTTACAATGAATATACGGATATAAAATAGTATACAAAAAATGACATAAGAGATGCTATAAAGGATGCGGGGATCTGGTCAACCAAGGCCAACTGTGTCATGAAAAAAACTTATGGAAAGGGGGAATAGGATGAACACACAGTTTAAGAAGGGCGCATTAGAGCTGTGCGTACTTTCCCAGCTTGTCAAGGGCGACAAATATGGGTATGAGCTGACGGAACGGATATCTCATGAAATGTCCATTGCCAGCGGCACGCTGTATCCCATCTTGAGAAAGCTGAAAGAGGACGATTATGTGACCACCTATCTGGTGGAATCGGAATCGGGTCCGGCCCGAAAGTATTATCAGCTGACGGATAAGGGCAAGCTGTATCAGCAGACGGTGAAGAATGAATGGGATTCTTTTATTGAAGGAATCAGACGGCTTATTGAAGAGTGAGATAGGCCATATGTCCGCGCGGCAGAAGTTTGGAGGATGGGCTTGTGGGAATCAGTGTGAAAGGCGGCTTGCAGGTGGAAGAAAAAGAGGTACAACACTGAAGAGGCCGAGCTTGGATTTTGTGAAAGGCAGCCTATAGGCGGGAGAAAGAAGCGCGGAAAAAGAGAGGAAGAAGAGCGAGAGAAAAACAGAAGAAGAGCAAGAGAAGAGCATAAAAAAGAGCAAGAGAAGAACAGCAAGAGAAAAACAGCAAGAGAAAAACAGAAGAAGAGCAAGAGAAGAGCGGAAAAAGAACTATAGTGTTGAAGATAGGAGGAAAATTAGATGACAAAGTTAGAGTATATGCGGAGATTGCAAGAAAAACTGGACAATTTCAGCAAGGAGCTGCGGGAGGACATTTTAGAGGATTATCACCAGCACTTTGCGGAGGGTGAGCTGCAGGGTAAGACTGACGAGGAGATCATAGCGGAACTGGGAAATATTGAGGATATGGTCAGGGAACTCTCCGAGTCGGAGCTGAAGGAAAACATGGTTTGTGGGATGCCGGGCGCAGAAGGATTATCGCGGGTTTCCATACAAGAATGCCAGAAGACGACCGGAACGGGGGTGTGTGCCGGGGACGGCACTGAAAACGGGGGCTGCGAAAATAGGCCGGGAAATGCAGCGCAGGAAGGCCCTGCGGCGCAGGAGGGCAATTCCTATCATTATTCCGGTAAATACAATAAGATTGTTCTGGAAGGGGAGGAAGCCGACATTTATTTGATGCCTTCGGAAGACGAAGAGATTCATTTAGAGTATATCAATCGGCTTAGGAACGGGCAGGAGAAGTATGAATGTTATCAGTATGAGGAAGGTGACGTCTTTTATGCCGGAATTCAGAAAAGGAAAGACATGAAGAAGGGCCGGACGGGAGAGGACGGAGATGAAAAATCCTGGAAGGTGATGCTTTTTGGAAAGACAGTTGTTTCCTATAAAAATATTGGCGATGCCGTCAACGGCCAGACGCTGGCGTTATATGTGAGCGTGCCCAAAGGAGTGCGGGAGCTTTCGGTCAAAGCTTCCTCCGGAGATGTACAGATACAAGACCTTGTTCAGGAGAATATTCTGCTGGAGAGCTGCAGCGGAGATGTAAAAGTATTAAAGTCCCTTGCAAATATCATGAAACTCCATACCTCCAGCGGCGATTTGGCGATCTGTGAGACAAAATGCTGTCAATGTTTGAATGTCAGCACCTCCAGCGGCGATGTGAATATACAGGATGTAGTGATGAAGGAAAGAAAGGCAGTGTTTTTCTCTGAGGATGGACAAGATGAAGGCGGCATTGCTGAAACAGAGCTGATTGTCAAAAGTTCCAGCGGCGACGTGACTATAAAGAATGCAACGGCCGAGAAGATAGACGTATTCAGCAGCAGCGGTGACGCGAAGCTGCAGAACGTCACCGCTGCTGCGTCAAATGTGAGAAGCGCCAGCGGCGACGTGAGCATCGATCATATAGACTGCAGCAAGGCGCTTCAGGTGGAAAGCTCCAAGGGTGATCTGGCGGTGGCTGACGTAAAGGCGGAGGCCTTTAACGTGGGATGCTCCGCAGGTGATGTGGCCGTTTCTTCGGTTAAGTTTACATCAGGAAATATAGAGACATCGAGCGGAGATTTGGCCATTTCCGACATGGAGTTCACATCGGGTAATTTCAAAACGAATTCAGGGGACATGGCTATGGCAAATCTTCAGTTCGGCACGGGGAAATTTATGGCTGTGCAAGGGGACATTGTCATTGCGAATATGAAATTTGAAGCGGGAAACTTTGTTGCGAAAAGCGGCGATATTGTAGGGTCTAATTTATGCGGCGAATTCGGCTCTTTTTCTACCGAAAGAGGTGACATCGTCCTGCAGGATCCGGACGGGAATCATTGCAGGGGATATCAGTGTGTTTCGGAGAGCGGCGACATAAATGTGGAATCCGGTGCGGAGATATATGAATGCCGTAGCCGAGCGGGTGACATTTCGGTGCGGGCTTTCGGAGCGCCCAGAAAACTGACGATTGAATCCAAGGAAGGAGATGTTTCCGTAAATGCCAAGGGGACTCCTGAAAGCATCAGCCTGAAGTCCAATGGCGGCGATGCCAAACTTACGCTGGATGAAGCGGAAGGAATGGATGTGGAAATTCAAACAGTGAATGGGGATGCCTACATTAAATGGGACGGGCATAAGAGGAACGTGGGGAAGGGCAATTATACTTACGGAACCGGCGCCTGCAAGGTGGAAGTATTCTCAGGGGACGGGGACTTGGTGATTTCCGGTCTTTGAGACTGTAAATTTTTCTGTGTCTATGGAGGAAAAATCCTTCCGATAAGATTCAGATATGTACCGTATTCT
>RAZA01000005.1 GCA_003612485.1 bacterium D16-50 | reverse complement strand
AGTGGGTGATTTTTTTGAGATAGGGTCTGAATAGCCTTATAGAATGGGGGCTAAAGATTCCGAGAAAATATGAAACCGGAAAGGAGGTCTTATGAGAATGGACGCAAAGACCATCATCGCCATCGTGCTTGTGGCATTCATTGGCGGCGGAGCCTTGTGGCTCAACATCCGCCACAGAAAGAATAAGTAATCCGAGTTTGCAGGGACGGGGCGGCTGAAAATGCCGCCCCTACCCTTTATGGAGGTACGCTATGCACAATCTGAAAACCATTGAGGGCAAGGTCAGACGGATTCTGGAAAAGGACGAGGATGCCAGAAACGATGACATGACCCTTTACCTTGCGGTCTGCAATTCCTGTCTGAAAGGCGCAGGGGCGATGCCCTTTGCCGAGGTCATGGCACAGCATAAGTATCTGGGCTTGCCGAGCTTTGAGAGCGTCAGCAGGACAAGGCGCAGATTGCAGGAGAATCACCCCGGACTGCTTGGGAGCCTGCGGATGCAGAAGCTTCGAGCCAGAGGGGAAAAGGCATACCGCAGATATGCAAAAAGCGACTGAACGGAGGTCTGATTATGGAGAAAGAAAAACGCTCCAACCAAGGATATGAAATCATCGAGGGCTGTACCATCGGGAGTACAGAGCTTGTCATCGGGCATAACCCCAAAGCCCCCAACCCCTATGTGTGCTGGTACTGCAAGGGCGGGGACAACTATTTCTGGGGGCATTACTGTAACGAGCTGTCGGCGGCACGGGAGAAGCTCAATGAGCGATACCAGTCCGAGAGCCGTATGCCCTACAACAATCCCCCTGCCCCCAAGCAGAGAAACGGTGACGACCGTGGGCGATAAAAAGGCTGCGGAAAGCAGCCCCCAAAAATACGACTGTACGACCTGCCCTTATCCCCGATATAAGGACAAATACACCATCTTCTGCGATGTCTGTATCCGAAAGATTTTAGACGAGCAGAGAGAGAAAAAGAAGAGAAAGGAGAATCCCGATGGAGAATGAGGAAAAAAGGATGATAAGCTCTTACGAGGTCACGCAGAGCATCCACATCGGCAGAAAGGAAGTGGTGTTCGGCGTGGACGAAAAAGCGGAATATCCCTTTTTGGTCTGCCACTGCACCTACGACAATCCTCTGTCCTCAGAATGGGTGACGGATGCTGTCGGCTCGGATGACTATCTGGAAGCCATGCAGATTTTCACGGAGCGTGTGCAGGAACAGATAGGGCTTGTGCGAGCCGAGCAGGAGCAGTTCAAGTTTGATTTGAAGCCGTTCACCATAGACGACTGTATCCCCGACAATAGGGGCGGCAGCATCGTGGGAAAAGTCGTCGTCATCAATGCCGAGGTCAACCGCTATGAATACCGCCACTCCGCCTATCAGCTTGTGCTTGCGGACGGCGGAAACGGCGCGACTGGCGGCAGGGGGCAGGCGGTATTCGGCACATGCCTTGCCACGGGCGAGCATCGCAGATGGGAAAGGTACGATGTCCTTGGGGAAATCAAGCCCGACCACATGCCCCAATGGGCAAAGGAAGCCCTTACCAAAATCAAGGCACAGAAGAAAGAGAAAAAATCTAAAAGCAGGGAGGGACGCTGATGGAGGTACGAGCTTTGACACAGCCCGAACAGAAATACACCTATTCCCAGAGTACGCAGATTGCGGGGCAGACGGGCTGTATCGGGCATTTGCGTGGAGATTTCGACAGCTCTGGGAACGGCTTCTACACCACATGGGACGACCATTGGGACAGGTGGAAAACGGACGAATTCAAGGCGGAGCTTGACGAGGTTATCAATACGCTCCGTGAGGGTAAAGGGCTTCTGCACAACCGCCGTGACATGGCGGCGTTTGCAAGGGCGAATCCCGATGCCGCCTTTATGGGGAACTACTGCACCGAGTACGGCTTCCGTGTAGATACGGAAAAGCACGCTTTCCTGCTCCGCTGCAACCCCACTAAAGGCGACTATAACTTTTACTGCTACTGCTATGTCAAGGACTGGCTTGACGGTCACATCCAGAAAGCCGGGCAGGGCATCCGCTTCATCGACCCCCATTATAATGAAAGGTTCCGCATCCCAGACGGCGGCAGAATCATCATCAACTATGCGTGGGGAGAAAAGACGGAAAAGACCTGCCGTTTCATTGACGAGTACCACACCGAGGTAGGGAGCAGCCTTTACCATATCTGCGAATTTGCGGAGAAGATGAAGATGAACGGACACAGCTATGAGCCGAAGCCCGAAGAACCGCCGTCTCCCAAGAAAGCACCGAAGCACAAAGACCATGAACGATAAGGAGGAATGGAACTATGGCAGTAAACCAGAAAGCCGTCAAGGTCTTGAACAAGATTTTAGACGCAGGCTTTACCGAGGAAAAAGCCATCGCCGCCATGACGATGGACGACATCCTCTCCATGCAGGGCATCACGGTGGCGGACATCACCCTCATCAACGACCTGCAAAAGAGCATCAGGGCGAACAAGGTCATCTCCTTTTTGGGCGGTGGCATGGAATGAGGGACAAAAGAAAACAGAAAATTTCACCATAAGGAGGTGTGAGAATGGCTGCAAAGTACCAGCTCATCACGGAGCTGTATCAGCGGACGGGCGTCACCGTCACGAGGAACCCGCAGGCGTGGCAGGGCTTCCTGTCCTCTGCCTGCCGCAACTACAAGTGCCGCTTTGACGAGCAGCTCCTCATTTACGCCCAGAGACCCGATGCCACCGCCGTCACCACCATAGAGGTCTGGAACAAGCTCTTTAAGCGGTGGGTGAACAAGGACAGCAAAGGCATCGCCGTATTCGACACCAAGGGGCGCAGGAACACCCTCAAATACTACTTCGACGTGTCGGACACCCATGAGGGCTACTACGGGAGCAGAGCCGTCCCCATATGGCAGATGGACGGGCGGTACGAGCAGGCAGTCATGGAACGGCTCTCCGACAGGTTTGGCGAGGTGGAGAGCGACAGCCTTGCCGGGGTGCTGATGGAAACGGCAAGGAACGCCGTGGAGGACAACTTGCAGGACTACACGGCACAGCTTAAGGACTGTACCGAGGGGAGCTTTCTGGAGGGGCTTGACGATTATAATATAGAAGTGATGTACCGTGAGCTTGCCACAAACAGTGTGGCATATATGCTGATGACCCGCTGCGGCATAGATGCGGCGGAGTATTTCGACCGTGAGGACTTCGGGGCAATCGTCAACTTCAACACGCCCCAGACCCTTAACGCCATCGGCATCGCCGCCAGCGACATTGCGGAAATGGCTCTGCGTGAAATCTCCCAGACGATAAGAAATGTGCAAATGGCGGAGAAAGACCAAAAACGCACCTTTGCACGGCAGTACCAGATTCGCTATGATAGTGGCAGGACACAACCCGAAAGGAGCGAGAACAATGAGCGAAATCACTTACACGAAGCAGGACGATTACCTTATACCCGACCTCACATTACCGACAGAGCCAGAGCTTCCGCTTGGCAGGTACGCTTTGATGCACAGGGACTATCTGGAGAAGCACAAGAGGGTGACGTTCCTCAACCTGCTGACATCGGGCAGGCTGAACGCACACCTGCACCAGACCGAGCAGGCGGCACTCTCCAGACTGGAGCTGCTGACGAAGCAGCTCTCCAAGGAGCAGGGCGTGACGGAGGAACTGAAAGAGAAAGCGCCGATGCAGTGGGTGCAGGCGATGAACGCCATCCGCAGCCAGGCGGAGGAAATGATTCTGGACGAGCTGATTTATCAGTAGAGCCAGAGCCTGCCGAGGGCAGACGGCACAGCACCGCCACCGAGGATGAAGTGAGGGCGAATCTCCCCACCGTAGACGAACAGATTGAAATGATGGTAGAAGCAGAGGATATGCGGAATGAATCCGCAGGCAAGTCCTCTGCTTCTCCGTCTTTAGGGGGCGATTATTCGCAGGAGGATATTGACAGCATCCTCATCAAAGGCAGCGGCTTCCAAGACAGCAAGTACCGCATCTACCGCCAATTCCAGAAGCAGGAGGACAGCAAGAGCAACATCGACTTCTTGAAACGGGAGTATGGTACGGGAAGCGGCAATTATCATTTTTCAGACGGGAGAAGCGGTCACTTTGAGTTCAGCGGCAAAGGCTTTGCCATAGACCGTGAGCCGATTTTGACTTGGTCTAAGGCAGAGAAACGCCTGCGGGAGCTGATAAAGAACAACCGCTATTTCAGCCCGAAAGAAAAAGACCGCTACGCCGATTATCTGGAGGGCATCTCTGCCCCGCAGTATGAAATCGACAGCCAGAGGAAAGCGGCAAGGCAGCGTTTCATAGATGTCCACCGTGACCTGCCCCCTGCCGACAAACGGGACACGCTCTCTTTGCGGCTCTCCGACTTCATCCGTGACTTGGACGGCTACGAAAAAAATCTGCTTGAAAACGTGGGGCGTACCGACTTTGGCGGCATGACAACCGAGCAGATGGAGCAGTCTCTCTCCAACCCTGCCACCGTCCAGCAGCTCATAGATTTTCTGGCTCTGGTGCAAAAAAAGACCTCAAGCGTCTACAGCCGCAGCAATGCGTGGCGTTTCACGCAGGAGCTTACGGAGCTATATCCTCTTTGCTACCTCTACCATGAGGGCGATGTGGTGTATATCGGTGCGGACAAATATGAGATTTCCGACTTAGGCGAAGATGCCGTATCCCTGCGGAATCCAGAGTTCCCTCTGTTTGGCACGGAAATGAGCCGTGCCGACTTTGAGGAAAAGCTCCGTGAGAACCCCATGAACGACCATCTGAAAACGGTCATCACCGAGAAGCAGGAAACACGGTCTCCCGCCGAGGGAAAGGAAAACGCCGAGAAAAAGGAAACGGAAGCACCCGCCGAGGAAAAGCCCGACAGCATCACGTTCTCCATCGGCTTCTCCGAGCATCCCGCCTTTTACGACAGGCAGTTAAATGACCGCTATACCGCTCCCAGCTTTGCCCTTGGGAACAAGCTCCTTGGCGTTCTGGACGAAAAGCAGCACCGTGAAAGACTGGATAAGAGCAAGGGCGTGGGATGGTATAAAAAGACCGACTTTGCTCTCCATGCGGTCATCGGCGGTGAAGAATTTAACTACGAGGGACGGTTTGACATCGGGGACGGCGAGGGCGACTTGATTGCCCACATCAAGAACTTTTACGATTATTCCCTCTCCCCGAACTGCCCCTTTATCCCAGAGTGGAAACGGCAGGGTGAGGATTACTACCGTGAAAAGATAGAAAACCTGCGCTTCGGGCATGACACGCTGCTCCCGTTCCTCATGCAGAATACGGAGCTGACCCCAGAGGACGAAAAGCTCCTAACGGAGATAATGGCTACCGAAGCCGACTGGAACAAGAAAGCGGAGGACAAGGCACAGCCCGAAGAAACAAAAGCCGCTGAAGAAATCCCCGTTGAAGAAACTCCCACCGAACAAGCTCCCGCCGAGGCAGAATCCGCTGTCGATGAAATGCTTGCCTTTGCGGAGAGGATTGCGGCACAATACGAGACCGAGCCGCCAGAGGAACGCTTTGAGGTTATTATGACTTCCGATGCGTTCCCAGACCCCGAAGATGCCTTTGCCATCTGGGACAACATCCGAGAGGAATATTATGCGGACACGGACGGCAGGGTGCCGACCTACCCCACCGAGGAAACGGCTGCGGCAGGGCTTCTGGAAGTGCGGAAAGCCGTATCCGACAAGGAAGCCGAGGAATGGCTCTATGCGGAGCGTGTTAAGCAGGGTGTAATCCATGCTCCGTTCGAGCCTGCAAAGCAGGGCGTAATCCCTGCCCCGTCCGAGCCTGCAAAGCAGGACAATTCAGACCTTATAGGAACGGAAATCGCCATCGACAACCGCCGCTATCTCATTGAGAGAATCGGTGAAATCAGTGGCGACGTCTCCCTGCGTGACATCACGTTCCAGAACAATGTAGGTTTCCCCATAAACCGAGTGGAAAAAATCGCCTATGTCCGCAGGCTCTTGGAGCAGGAGCAGAAAGAATTACCACCCGAAAAAGGAAATACCGAAGCCCCCGCCCCGACCACGGCGAAAGCCTCTGCCCTTTCCGCTGAACGCCGCAACTACCGCATCACGGACGATGCCATTGCCGTTGATGCGGCGAGGGCGAACGCAGGCTTTTCGCCCAAAGAGAAATTCCGAAACAACATGGCGGCGGTCAATCTCCTGCACGAACTGGAGATTGAGAGCCGCCTTGCCACGCCCGAAGAACAGGAAACCCTTGCCAAGTATGTGGGATGGGGCGGTCTGTCTATGGCGTTTGACAGCAATAATGCGGCATGGGCGAATGAGTACAAGGAATTGAAATCCGTCCTCTCAGATGAGGAATACCGTGCAGCGATGGAATCCACCTTGACGGCGTTCTATACCCCACCCGTTGTCATTAAGGCAATGTACGAAGCCCTTGACCGCCTTGGCTTCTCCAAAGGCAACATCTTGGAGCCGTCCTGCGGCGTGGGCAACTTCTTAGGCTTGCTTCCCGACAGCATGGCGGACAGCCGGCTCTACGGCGTGGAGATTGACCCTCTCTCTGGAAAGATAGCAAGACAGCTCTACCAGAGGGCGAGCATCGCCATCGAGGGCTTTGAGGACACCAAGCTCCCAGACAGCCACTTTGACGTGGTGCTGGGTAACGTGCCGTTCGGGGAGTTCAAGGTGGACGACAGCCGCTACAACGCCCAGAAGTTCCTAATCCACGACTATTTCTTCGCTAAGGCTCTGGATAAGGTACGCACGGGCGGCGTGGTGATGTTCATCACTTCCAAGGGGACGATGGACAAGGCAAGCCCAGAGGTGCGCAAATTTATCGCCCAGAGAGCCGAGCTTTTAGGCGCAATCCGTCTGCCAGACAACACGTTCCGAGCCAACGCAGGCACGGAGGTCACAAGCGACATCCTCATCCTGCAAAAACGTGACCGCATCATCGACATCGAGCCAGACTGGATATACCTTGACACCAACGAAAACGGCATCACCATGAACAACTACTTTGTGCAGCACCCAGAGATGGTGCTTGGCACGATGCAGATGGAAAGCACACGCTTCGGCATGGACGCCGCCTGCAAAGCGGACAAGGAAAGACCCCTCTCCGGGCTTCTGCATGAAGCTATGCAACGGATAAGCGGCGAAATCCCAGAGTATGAAAGTGAAATCGACCAGATTTCCGATGAGCAGGACAAGTCCATCCCCGCCGACCCCAACGTGCGGAACTTCTCCTATGCCCTTGTGGACGGAAAGATTTATTTTCGGGAGAATGACCGCATGACCCCCGCCAGCGCATCCATGACGGCGGAGAACCGCATCAAGGGCTTGCTTGGCATACGGGACAGTGTACGCAGCCTTATCGAGTACCAGACCAACGACTATCCCGAAGAAATGATAAAGACCGAGCAGGAGAACCTTAACCGTCTGTACGATGCCTTTACCCAGAAATACGGTCTTATCAACAGCCGTGGGAACTACCTTGCCTTTGCCGCCGATGAAAGCTACTTCCTTTTATGCTCCCTTGAAGTGCTTGACGATGAGGGGAAATTCAAGCGCAAGGCGGATATGTTCACCAAGCGGACGATAAAGCCCCACCGGGAGGTCACGTCCGTGGAGACCGCAAGCGAAGCACTGGCACTCTCCATCGGGGAGAAAGCCCGTGTTGACCTTGGCTATATGGCACAGCTCACGGGCAGGACGCAGGAGGAAATCGTCACGGAATTGCAGGGCGTAATCTTCCGTGTGCCGAATACGGAGCCTGCACGGTACGCCGCCGCAGACGAATACCTCTCTGGAAACGTGAGGGAGAAATTGAAAGCTGCGGAGATAGCTGCGAAGTCCGACCCTGCCCTCTCCCTCAACGTGGAAGCATTAAGGCAGGTCATCCCCAAGGACTTAAGTGCCGCCGAAATCGCTGTCCGCTTAGGCACCACATGGATACCAGAATCGGATATACAGCAGTTCGTGATGGAGCTGTTGACCCCGTCAAGCCATGCCGCAGGCAGGTTAAAGGTATGCTACACCCCCTACAACGGCGACTGGTTTATCGAGAACAAGACTTCCGACTTCGGGAATGTCAAGGCGGACAGCACCTACGGCACGAAAAGGGCAAGTGCCTACCGCATCATCGAGGACACCCTAAACCTAAAGGACACCCGCATTTTCGACTATGTTCACGATGAACACGGCAACAAAAAGGCAGTGTTCAACGCCAAGGAGACCACGGCGGCGCAGGCAAAGCAGGAAGTCATCAAGCAGGCGTTTGGGGACTGGATATGGAAAGACCCGGAACGCAGGAACCGCCTTGTCCGCTACTACAACGATACCTTTAACTCCGTGCGCCCCCGTGAATATGACGGGCGGCACATCACCTTTGGGGGCATCAGCCCGGAAATCAAGCTGCGCCCCCACCAAGTCAATGCCATCGCCCACATCCTCTACGGCGGCAACACGCTCCTTGCCCACAAGGTAGGGGCAGGCAAGACCTTTGAGATGGTAGCCGCCGCACAGGAAAGCAAGCGGTTAGGCTTGTGCCAGAAATCCATGTTTGTTGTCCCCAACCACCTTGTCGGGCAGTGGGCTTCCGAGTATTTACGGCTCTATCCAAGTGCCAACATCCTCGTCACCACCAAGCAGGATTTTGAGACCGCCAACCGCAAGAAGTTCTGCGGCAGGATTGCCACGGGGGATTATGATGCCGTGATTATCGGGCATTCACAGTTCGAGAAAATCCAGATGAGCGAGGAACGCCAGAGAGAGCAGCTCCAACAGCAGCTTGACGATATAGAGATGGGCATTGACGAGATACAGAAGTCCCACGGCGAGCAGTTCACGGTAAAGCAGCTCATGAAAACCAGAAAGGCTATCGAAGCCAAGCTGAAAAAACTCAACGACACAAAAAGAAAGGATACGGTGATAGACTTTGAGCAGTTAGGCGTAGACAGGCTCTTTATAGATGAGAGCCATTTTTACAAGAACCTGTACCTCTACACCAAGATGCGGAACGTGGGCGGCATCGCCCAGACCGAAGCCCAGAAAAGCTCCGACCTCTTTATGAAATGCCGCTATCTGGACGAAATCACGGGCAACCGTGGCACGGTTTTCGCCACGGGGACGCCCATCTCAAACTCAATGGTGGAGATGTACTCCGTCCAGAGGTACTTGCAGTATGACACCCTTGCGAGGAACGGCTTGCAGCATTTTGACGCATGGGCTTCCACCTTTGGCGAAACCGTCACGGCTCTGGAGCTTGCCCCAGAGGGAACGAACTACCGAGCCAAGACGAGGTTTGCGAAGTTCTACAATCTCCCAGAGCTGATGCAGATGTTCCGTGAAGTTGCGGACATCCAGACCGCCGATATGCTGAAACTCCCCGTCCCCAAGGTCAACTACCACAACATCAAGACCAAGCCCAGCGGGATACAGACGGAAATGGTGGCGGGGCTTGCCAAGCGAGCCGAGAAAGTAAGGGCAAGGCAAGTCGAGCCGAACATCGACAACATGCTGAAAATCACCAATGACGGGCGCAAGCTGGCACTCGACCAGAGGATGATAGACCCCATGCTGCCAGACGACCCCGACAGTAAGGTCAACGCCTGCGTGGATAATGTGTACCGCATCTGGGAGGGACACGCCGACACCAAGGCGACGCAGCTCTTGTTCTGCGACCTCAGTACACCGAAAAATGACGGCACTTTCAATGTCTACGATGACATCCGAGAGAAGCTGATTGCCCGTGGCATCCCCGCCGGGCAGGTGCGATTCATCCACGAAGCGGCTACCGATGTACAGAAAAAAGAGCTGTTCGGCAAGGTGCGGAGCGGCGAGGTGCGTGTCCTCTTAGGCTCCACCCAGAAGATGGGCGCAGGGACAAACGTGCAGGACAGGCTTGTGGCGATTCACAATCTCGACTGCCCTTGGCGACCCTCGGACTTGGAACAGCGCCAGGGGAGGGTTGAAAGGCAGGGCAACATGTTCCCAGCGGTGGAAGTCTACCGCTATGTGACGGAGCAGACCTTTGATGCCTACCTCTATCAGCTTGTGGAATCCAAGCAGAAATTCATCTCCCAGATAATGACGAGCAAAAGCCCCGTGCGCTCTGCCGAGGATGTGGACGAGGTGGCTCTCTCCTTTGCGGAGGTGAAGATGCTTGCCACGGGCGATGAGCGTTTCAAGGAAAAGATGGACTTGGATATACAGGTCTCCAAGCTCCGCACCCTAAAGCAGAGCTACCTCTCCGAACATTACGACCTTGAGGACAGGATACTGAAACACTTTCCGAGGGAGATAAAGGAGCTTGAGGAACGCATAATCAGCTACGGGAGCGATGCCGTCCTTGCCGGGCAGCACAAGCCGCAGGGCGAGGACAAGTTCTGCCCCATGACCCTATGCGGCAAGACCTACGCAGAAAAAGCGGACGCAGGCGAGATGCTCCTTGCCGCCTGCAAGGAGAACACTTCCCCACAGCCCGTACCAATCGGCAGCTATCGGGGCTTCCAGATGGAGGTCTGGTACGACAGCTTCTACACCCACTACTGCCTAAACTTGTGCGGCACGGGAAAATACAAGGTGGAGTTAGGCTCCGATGCCCTTGGGAATCTCACCCGAATCGAGAACGAGCTTGGGAAGCTCCCCGCCAGACTGGAAGCCGCAAAGACCCGAAAGACGGAAACCTTGGAGCAGCTTGCCAACGCAAAGACCGAGGTGCAGAAGCCCTTTGCCTACGAGGAAGAACTGAAAGAAAAGACAGACAGGCTCAATCTCCTTAACATCGAGCTGAATCTGGACGAGAAAGATACCCCCGTCATGGATACCGAGCCGGAGCAGGAAAACGAACCGCCCGAAAAGAAAACGCCGAGCCGTGAACGGTAAATTTGCCATTTGCACATTTGTATTGCAGGATTCTGGGCAGTATAATAGGTGACGATAAGAAAAATCGGAGGTGAGGAAAATGTCTGATGCGTTCAGATTTGAGACTTTTGTAGACGTCCACGGCAGCATCTTCAACGAATATCTAAGCTCTGTCACCGCTAAGCTGTCAAAGGAAGATAAGGAATACCAAGCCCTGCAAGACAAGATTGAGGGAATCTATGAGAAGTATCCCAAGGTCTTAGGCGTGTTCGACAGCGAGACGGAAAGCGAGCTGACCGAGAAAGAATGTGCGGCTCTCATCGAAGTGATGGAGCTGAAGAACCAGCTCACGGACATGGAGATGCAGGCGGTATACTTCCGTGGCTGCTATGACAGCGTAGGGTATCTCAAAAAAGCAGGAATTTTATGACGGACTGAACCGAAGAAAGGACGGCGTTGGCGTGGAGCTGATGCCGTCTTTTACATAGCCGAAACAGACAAGAAACCCTATAACCCGATTTTTTTCATTGATAATCATAAAAAAGTATTGACAAGCTTCTGCAAAAGGTTTAATCTGGATAAAAGTACCAGAGAACACACATTCTAAAAACACTAAAGATAAAGCACAAAAATATGCGCATTTATTGATAAGTGTTAGAATGTGTTTTTTTATTGATTATTTTAGAGGAGGTTCAATAAAATGATTAGATGAAAATTTTCTAGACGTTGGCGTGGAGCTAATGCTGTCTTTTACATATTAGTTTATTATTGATTTTCTGTTGTTATCAAGTGGAAAATAATTTTATCACATGGTGTATTTAGGCAGATTGGTAGATGTTTTTAAAAATGCAAATAAAGGAGAGATTTATTTTGAATATTCTTATAAGTGAAAAACAATACGAAGGAATTTATAGACAGTATAAAGGAAGTGAAGTAAAAACCGATATTTCTCTGTATAATGCAGCATTGGTTTCATCAGCCAAACACGTTGAGGACATTAAATTTATCGTATATTCTGATGATAATGGTCTTAAAGGTGATAAAGATTATTGCATACTTGGAGTTGGAAGTAAAGATACCTTTTGGGGACTTAAAGGGATGAGTAATTTTGTGTATCTGGTGGAGTTGATAGATGATAATTTCTATTATCAGAATAGCCGTAGCGGATGTATTAGTGGAAAGGTCATTGAACAGAAAAAATTCAAAATGAACTTTGATTTTCGAGATGTCACAACAAAGAAAAATACTTTTCTTAACTTCATTCAAGAAGTTGGGTATAGTACCAGTAAATTGTATTTAGAAACATTTGCCATACAAGGGTTTAGGATTAAGCTTTTAGAGAATATATTTCGATACAAAAAGAAGTATTATGAAGATTATAGCAATGAGGAATTTCAAGAGCTTAAAAAATCAGTTATAAAGAAAGTATCAATCAAAAATCCAAATAGGGAGAAACTTCTTGAAGATATACAAAATATAGAAAAATTTAAAGACCTTGCCGACTATATAGAAATAAACAGAGAGAAATTGCTTAACAATAGTGATTTACTATACAATAGAAATGAAAATATACAAAACAAATATCCTATTAATATGGCAGGTATGAATGTAAATATGGATTTATATGATGGTTTTAAATTCAACTCCGCTATGCCATTTTATTTTCAATACCGAAATTATAAACAAAGTACAGAAACCTTATTGGAAGCATTTATGCCAGAGATTGAGGTTATGGAAGAAAGAAGATTTGAAAATTCTTTAAAAGTAGCCCATTGGATATATGGAAAAGAAGCACCTACAAAAGATAATAAGCCAGAACTTGCAGAAATAAATACAATCAAATATGGATTGTATTTTCCTCTATTTATGAATTTTAGACAGAGTATAGAGCTTGCATTTAAGTTGATTTTTGTAAATGAAGATTTGAAAAAGCAAAGAATCAATACAAAAAAAGAATTGAGCGATTATGCTCAACCTCTTAAAACGCACAAATTGCCAAAGCTGTTATTTCTAATAAAAGAATATTTAGAAGATGATGTATATGAATTTTTATTAAATTTATCGTCCTTTATTTATTATAATGAGGGAACAGATGACTCTTTTTCGCGTTATCTAGTTGACAGAGAATTAGGATTTGATAAATTAAAACCCATTAGATTATATTACGTTGATTTGAAAAACTATATAATTGAGTTCTATCAAGTTATGGAAGAAGTATTTAGGAATATGAACTTTGGCTTTGATATAGATAGGATATTTACATAGACAATTTATTTTACATAGCCGAGAGGTTTTCGCCCACTGGAAGCCACTCGGCTAAATCTGTTTCTGGAGGTGATTTTATTGAATGGGAAGTAACCGCTATGTGCAGTTTGACCCCGCCGTGATTGAGCAAGCACGGCAAATCGACCTGCTCTCCTACCTGCAACGGTACGAGCCTGGCAACCTAAAGCGTGTAGCAGGCAACGTCTACTGCACAAGGGAACACGACAGCTTGAAGATTTCCAACGGCAAATGGTACTGGTGGTCAAGGGGCTTCGGCGGTTTCTCCGCCCTCGACTATCTGATGAAAGTGCGGGAATTCAGCTTCGTGGAAGCCGTGCAGACCCTCACGGGGGACATGGGCGACTGGAAACCGCCGCCCCCTTCCGTGAAAAAGGACGAGCCGAAAGTGCTGCTCCTGCCACCAGAAAACAAGGACAGCGACAGGGTTTTACAGTACCTTTTCGGGCGTGGCATCGACTACGCCATCGTGCAGGACTGCATCGCAGACGGCACAATCTACGAGAGTGCCGACTACCACAACGCCGTTTTTATCGGAAAGGATGAAAGCGGTACGCCCAAATACGCCGCCTGCCGTGGCACGATGGGGAGCTTCAAGCGTGACGCATCGGGCAGCGACAAACGGTATTCGTTCCGGCTTCTGGCAAGGGAGCCGACCAATACCGTCCATTTATTTGAAGCCGCCATTGATGTGCTGTCCTACGCGACTTACCTCAAATGCGAGGGAAAGGACTATAAGGCGGCAAACCTGCTCTCTCTGTCGGGCGTGTACCAGCCCAAAAGGGAGCTTGCGGAGAGCAGAATCCCCATCGCACTCACCACATTTCTCAACGCCCATCCCCAGATAAAGACCATCTATCTGCATCTGGATAACGACAAGGCAGGGCGTTTATGTACCGCCGCCTTAAAAGAATTATTGCAGAAAGACTATCAAATCGTTGACGCACCGCCGCCAGTCGGCAAGGATGTCAACGATTTTTTAATGTCCTATCTGGGGATTGCAAGGCAGAAACCGAGCCGTGAAAGGGGGGATGCCCGTTGAGTGTGTAGGAGGTTTTACCGTTTCCCAAGCCCTAAACCGACCCAAAAACCAAGACCGAAAGCGAGGAAAGAATGATTGAAAAAGTATGAAGTGACCCTCACCGCCCACTACGAAAAGACCGTCTCTGTCTATGCAGACAGCCCCGAAGAAGCGAGGGAGAAGCTCAAGACCGTGCTTTTTGACACCGACCTTGTGAAGTTTTCCGAGGCGGATTTCGTCTGCGGCGAAGCCGATATTGCGGACGCAGACAAGACCGAAGCCAAGGATGCGGACATCGAGGACGAGTGTCTGGAGCATGAGGAATGTTCAGGATGCCCCTACTACTGCCCCGTGTGCGGAGAATGTATGTACGAGGACGCAGACTAAGACACGTCTTACCAAGCACTGAATTTGGCTAATCAAATTCGCTTGTTAGGGGATGCCCCCTAATACCCCATAAAAGACTGGCATTAAAGGATGCAGCCCTGCCGTGGGCAGCACGGCGGCTAAGAAGAAAGGAGATTTCAGAATGAGCGAGTTTTTGTTCTTTGTCATCGGCATGACCCTCGGCGGTCTGGTGGGCGTTATGCTGATGTGCTGTTTGCAGATTAACAGGCTCTCCGACAGGGAGGTGAAGAAAAGTGAGAAACCGAAAAGTACAGATACTTTTCCGTTTGACTGATGACGAAGCCGAGCAGCTCCATGAGCTTGTGCGGAAATCGGGACGCTCCAGAGAAGCGTTCCTAAGAGAGATGGTGAAAGGTTATCAGCTCTGCGAGAAGCCCGACCCCGAATTTTACAGTATCATGCGGGAGCTGTCCGCCATCGGCAACCGCATCAACCAGCTTGCGGCGAAAGCAAACGCCCTCGGCTTTGTGGATACGCCGCAGCTGCGTGAGGAAGCGAGGAAGTGGCACGAGTTCCAGATTGATGTCCGCAAGAGATACCTGCTCCCGAAACGGACGGCGGTCTGATGGCAGTCTGCGAGATATGGGATGTGAAAGGCAGGCTCGACCACCCAATCGACTACGCCGAAAACCCAGAAAAGACCGCCAACCCGAAATACACCGAAGCGGACTTGCAGGCGATGGGCGATGTGATGAAGTACGCCACCAATGGCGACAAGACCGAGCAGCAGTATTTCGTCACGGGCGTGAACTGCGACCCCGCCACCGCAAGGGACGAGATGATGATTGCCAAAGCCCAATGGAACGATACGAGCGAGATTGTCTGCTACCACGGCTTCCAGAGCTTCAAGGCGGGCGAGGTCACGCCAGAGCAGGCACACGAGGTAGGCGTGAAACTGGCGGAGAAGATGTGGGGCGGCAGGTTCCAAGTGATTGTCGCCACCCACCTCAATACCGAGTGCCTACACAACCACTTTGTTGTCAACTCCGTTTCCTTTGCGGACGGGAAGCACTACCACGACAACAAGAAAAACCTGCGGCTCTTGCGTCAGCGTTCCGATGAGCTTTGCCGTGCATATTCCCTATCGGTCATTGAACACCCAAGCGGCAGGAAGAAGCCCTACGCCCTCTACCAAGCCGAAAAGAACGGTCTGCCCACAAGGGACACCGTGGCACGGCAGGCGGTGGACGAAGCCATCTCCAAATCCTACACGCTGAAAGACTTTGACCGCCAGATGGCGGAGATGGGCTACCGTGTGAGCTTTGACCCCAACCGCAAATACTGGACGATTATCGGGAAAGGATGGCAAAGACCCAAGCGGCTCTACAAGCTCGGTGACGATTACACCAACGAGAAGATAACGGAACGCATACGGGAAAATTCCTATGCGGTGAAGTTCTCCCACTTTGCCGAGCCGACAAAGACCGTCAAGGTCTACCGTGTCCGTGGCTCTCTGAAAGACGCTCGGAAAATCGGCGGCTTGCGTGGGCTGTATCTCCACTACTGCTACAAGCTCGGCATCCTGCCAAAGAAAAGACAACCGAATTACGCACGGCTCCACCATCTCCTAAAGGACGACCTTATGAAGATGGAAGCCATCACGCAGGAAACAAGGCTGCTCTGCCGCAACCACATTGATACGGCACAGCAGCTCTTGTCATATAAAGGCTCTCTGGAAACGGAGATAGCGGAGCTGACCGAACAGCGAAAGGGGCTTTACTCCCTATCCCGAAAATCTGTCGGGGAAGAAAAAGAAGCGGTCAAGGCTCAAATCTCCGAAATCACGGGGCGGCTTAGGACAGCCAGAAAGGAGGTCAGATTGTGCGAGGGTGTCCTTGCCCGCAGCGGCACCCTCAAAGAGAAATTAGAAGTGATACGGGCAGATGAAAAAGAACAGCAAAGAAAGGAGCTGATGAAGCATGAACACAGGCGGCGAAGCGGCGGAGCAAATCGTCCGAATGAGCTTGGAGGGATTTGAAGTCGCTGCCAAAATCACGGGGGCAGGTGCGAAAAATATCGCCATCCTGCTCTATTCCATTCTGAAAGAGGAAAAGAAAACCAAGGGCAAGGCACGGCTCACCTCGATGCTACGTTCTGGCAAGGAGCTGAAAGTCTTTACGGTGAAGAACGCCGACCTGCGGAAGTTCACGCAGGAAGCGAAGAAATACGGCGTACTCTATTGCGTCCTTGCAGACCGCAAGAACAAAGACCCCAATGCGGAGGTGGATGTGATTGCCCGTGCGGAGGACGCATCGAAAATCAGCCGTATTGTAGAACGCTTTGACCTTGCATCGGTGGATACCGCATCCATCGTCACCGAAGCGGAGAAGTCACGGGATGGCAAAGGGACAAAGGACGGACAGCCAGAGCCAGACATCGGCGTGGAGGAAAAAGCGGAGAAAGACAAGCTGCTTGACGCACTCATGGGAAAGCCCATGCAGAAAGAGGAAAACGCCCCAAACCCCTCGGTGGCAAAGACGGAAAAATCCCCTCTGTCCGAGCCTACCTCAGAGCAGCCAAGGAAGTCCGCAGAGGGGGCTACTATGACTAAGGACGAAAAGCCGTCCGTCAGAGAAGAACTGCGGAAAATCAAGGAGAGCCGCAAGGAGCAGGAAGCCGATGCCCCTGCTACCGGCAAAGACAAATCTTCCGACAAGGCGAAGAAACCGCCCGCAGGAAAGACGGAGCATAAGCAGCCCCAGAGGAAGAAGCCCAAAAAATCGAAAGGAGCAAGATAATGAGCATCTATGATGTATTCAGCGGCAGCAACCGTCCCTTTGACAAAGCGGAATGGGCTGCCGCAAAGCAGGCACAGCGGAATGAAGCCTATGGGCTGATTGACACCACCTGCACCGAGATGGAAACCAACGGCGATGCTTTCCGCCAGTACCTTGACGTGCAGGGGCGGTTTGACCGCTACTCCGTCAACAATGCCATCTTGGTGTCGGCACAGAAGCCCGAAGCCATACAGCTCAAGGACTATTCCAGTTGGAAACAGAGCCGTGTCTATGTGAACAAGGACGCACAGAAAGTCACCATCCTTGAGCCGAGCAAGGAGTACACCCGCGAGGACGGCAGCAAGGCGGTGTCCTACAATGCCAAGGTGGTCTACGACATCTCCCAGACCTCGGCAAAGGAACGGCAGGAAACAAAAGAGCCGAAAGCCATGCGTGAGCTTGTGGCGGCGATGATTGACGCAAGCCCCGTAGGGTTCCAGCCCGTGGAGGAACTGGAAGTCCCTGCGTTCTACGACAGCTCGCAGCAGGTCATCTTCGTGCGGCAGGGGCTTTCCGAGGAACAGCTCTTTGTCAGCATGGCAAAGGAAGTGTCGGCGGCGGTCTTTGACTTCAAGCACAATGAGAGCCGTGATGCGTCCGAGTTCAAAGCCTATTGCGTGGCGTATATGGTAAGCTCCCGCTACGGCGTGGATACCAGAGGCTTCAGCTTTGACAGGCTCCCCAAGGAGTTTGAGGGCATGGATACGCAGGTGTTCAAGGGAGAACTTGGCTCCATGCGGGATGTGCTTGGAGAAATCCAGAGCGATATGTATAAGAGCATGGAGAAGAACAAGCCGCCCAAGTCCAAAGAGCAGGAACGGTAATCGGAGGTGAAGCCCATGAGAGAAGAACGGTATCACATCGCCCTTGACCGATACGACAAGAACATCGTCCTCAATGCCTTGAACACGCTCCGCAATCAGCAGATACGGGAGGAACGCCCCACCGACCCCGTGGACGAGCTGATTGAAACGGTGGCTACCGCCAAGAGCAAAAAGGTAAAAGTCGCACCCTGCAAGTGCCGATGCCATGAGGAACGGTGACGACCAGAAAACAGCCGTAATCCTTGCCGCCTGCGGCATCATCCCTGCCGTGTGGCTTGCCCTGCTGACCGCACCCTATGTCAGCGGCGGCATCATGGAGATAATCTCTAACCTATCCGTGGCAATCAATAACCCGTTTTCCATAACGGTGTGTGAGGACAGTTTAAGGACTGTCCTTATTTTTCTGCTTGCCTACGGCATGGGCATCGGGATTTATCTCTCCACACGCAGGAACTACCGCAAGGGCGAGGAACACGGCTCTGCAAAATGGGGCAACGCAGGTACGCTCAACAAGAAGTACCGAGATAAGGACGCATCGGAAAACAAGCTGCTGACCCAGAATGTCCGCATCGGGCTGAACGGCAAGAAGCACAGGAGAAATCTGAATATCCTTGTGTGCGGGGGAAGCGGGGCGGGAAAAACACGCTTCTTCTGCAAGCCCAACGCCATGCAGTGCAACACCTCGATGGTGATTTTAGACCCGAAAGGCGAAATCGTCCGTGATGTGGGCGGTCTTTTGGAGAAGAAAGGCTATGAGGTGCGTGTCCTTGACCTTATCAATATGCACCGCAGCCATTGTTACAACCCTTTCATATATTTAAGAAACGACAACGATGTGCAGCGGCTTGTAACCAATCTGTTCAAAGCCACCACGCCGAAAGGAAGCCAGTCCCAAGACCCGTTCTGGGACACGGCAGCGAGTATGCTGCTCCTTTCTCTGGTGTTCTATCTGAAATACGAAGCACCGCCAGACGAGCAGAATTTCCCGATGGTGATGGAGCTTTTACGGGCGGGCGAGGTACGGGAGGACGATGACAGCTATGTAAGTCCTTTAGACGAACTGTTTGACCGTCTGGAGATGGTAAACCCAGAGCATATCGCCCTCAAATACTACCATGACTACCACTCTGGCTCTGCCAAGACCTTAAAGAGCATCCAGATAACCCTTGCCGCAAGGCTTGAAAAGTTCAATCTGGAGAGCCTGGCATCCCTAACCGCAACGGACGAGCTTGATTTGCCGAGCCTTGGGGAAAAGAAAGTCGCCCTGTTCGCCTTGATACCCGACAACGACACGAGCTTTAACTTCCTTGTGTCCGTTTTATACACGCAGCTATTCCAACAGCTTTTCTACCTTGCCGACCACAAATACGGCGGGAGCCTGCCCGTGCATTGCCACTTTATTATGGACGAGTTTGCCAATGTTTCGCTGCCCGATGACTTTGACAAGATTTTGAGCGTTATGCGTTCCAGAGGTGTATCCGTTTCGATTATCCTGCAAAATCTGGCACAGCTCAAAGCCCTCTTTGAGAAGCAATGGGAAAGCATCGTGGGCAACTGCGATGAATTTCTGTATCTGGGCGGCAACGAGCAAAGCACCCACAAGTATGTGTCGGAGCTTCTGGGCAAGGCGACCATTGACACCAACACCTACGGGAAAAGCTCTGGACGCAGCGGTAACTATTCCACCAACTACCAGATTTCGGGGCGTGAGCTTTTAACGCCAGACGAGGTGCGTATGCTCGACAACCGCTACGCACTTCTTTTTGTGCGTGGGGAACGCCCCGTCATGGATTTTAAGTATGACATCCTAAAGCACCCCAATGTGAAGCTGACGACTGACGGAGGACAGCCGCCCTATCTCCACGGCGAGCCTACGCAGGCTGTCGCAACCCTTGTGTTTGACAGCGACATTCCAAAGAACGCCACGAGCGTTATAGCGGTCAGCACATCCTATGAGCTTCTGTCCGAGCAGGACATCGCCGAGTGGCTCGGCGAAGAAGAAATATATCAAATTTAAGGAGGATTACACCATGAGATTTTTCAACAAAAAGGACACCCAGAAGAAAGCAACCGCAAAGCTGCCTATGGGCAGAAAGAGCAGGACGGGGCTTGCGGTATATGCCGCCCTCATCCTCTGCATGACCTGCTTTACCACCACCGCCTTTGCCGCCAACGACCCCATTGCCGTTGTCAACAACCTCTCCGATTTCATTTTCGGTCTGGTGAGGGCTGTCGGCATGATTATGCTTGGCTTCGGCATCGTGCAGGTGGGCTTGTCGCTGAAATCACACGACCCGTCCCAGAGGGCAAACGGCTTCCTCACCCTTGCGGGCGGCGTGGTGATTACTTTTGCCAAGGAGATTTTGACCCTTATCACGGGCTAAGGGAAAAGGCAGCTCATTGAAAGACTGACACAAGACTAAGGCAGCGGGGCAGATCCGCTTTGCGGAACTTGCCCCGCCGCCCAATTTTAAGAACGGAGGTGGTCAAATGTCAGATAACTGGATTGTGCAGAATTTAGAGAACGCCCTCAACACATGGAACGAAAAGCTGTCGGAGATATGGCAGCTCATAACCCAGTCCCCAGAGCAGTTCAAGGGCGGCACTATCTGGAATGTAATCGTCAACATCCACGGTGCGGTGCAGGCTATCGGGCTTGCCCTGCTCGTGCTGTTTTTCGTGGTGGGCGTGATGCGTACCGCAGGCAACTTTGCCGAGGTCAAGCGTCCAGAGCAGGCATTAAAGCTCTTTATCCGCTTTGCCCTTGCCAAAGGTGCGGTGACTTACGGACTGGAGCTGATGATGGCTCTGTTCAAAATCGTGCAGGGGCTAATCTCCACCATTATGAACGCCGCAGGCTTCGGCTCGGCACAGCAGACCGTACTTCCCTCGGAAATCGTGACGGCGGTGGAGGACTGCGGCTTTTTCGAGAGCATCCCCCTATGGGCGGTGACGCTCATCGGCGGGCTGTTCATCACGGTGCTGTCATTCATTATGATAATGTCGGTGTACGGCAGGTTTTTCAAGCTCTACCTCTACACCGCCATCGCACCCGTGCCGCTTTCCACCTTTGCAGGCTCTCCGAGCCAGAGCGTGGGAAAGAGCTTTATCAAGAGCTACTCCGCCGTATGTCTGGAGGGAGCTATCATCGTGCTTGCCTGCATCATTTTCTCCCTCTTTGCGGCAACACCCCCTGCGGTCAATCCCGATGCAGCGGCGGTGTCGATGGTGTGGAGCTATATCGGGGAACTTGTGTTCAATATGCTCGTCTTAGTCGGTGCGGTCAAGATGGCACACCGTGTTGTCAGAGAAATGATGGGCTTGTAAGGGAGGAAATGATGGAACGGTTTTATATTTTCAAGGACGGGATGCAGCAAGGCAGCACCGCCACAAGAGAAAGTGCGGTTGACCTTATCCGCCAGTACCAGAAGCAGGAAACACACCCGTTTCTGCGGGCAGAGTTCAGCATTATCAAAGGCGAGGAAGAATTTATCCCCTACCCGTCCCAGAAGAAAGCACCAAAAAGAAAGACCACAATGGAACGGTAAGGAGGATTGCCATGTACGATTTTGAGGCGGAATACCGCAGGATATTTGAAACGCCCATTGAGGAAATCAAAGAGGATATTTTCTTTCGGGCAGACAATTTCCAGAATGAGAAGTGGTACGGCGACTTGCAGATGTATCGGGCAATCGGTGTCTGCAAGCCAGACAGGGAAAGCGTGTCCGACCTGCAAAAAGCATTAAAGGTCATGGGCTATCCCACGCAGGTGAAAGAGCGTGACGGACAGCCCTACCTTGTGCCGCAGAGGGAAACGCAGAAACAGCCCCCTGCCCGTAAACATGAGGACAGGGAGCGATAAGGAGGTGAGAACGATTGGAAGTCAAGATAAATAAGGAAATCCGCAACTACACGGAGAGTATGTTTTTCGGGCTGTCGATGCGGCAGTTCATTTTCTCCGTCCTTGCCTGCGGCGTGGCGGTGGGCTTGTATTTCCTGCTCCGCCCGCAGTTCGGGACGGAAACCCTAAGCTGGATGTGTATTCTGGGGGCTTCCCCCTTTGCCATGATGGGCTTTATCAAGTACAACGGCATGACGGCGGAGCAGTTCGTCTGGGCGTGGATTAAATCAGAGTTTTTAATGCCCAAGAGGATTTTGTTTTCCCCAGACAACCTTTACTACGAAGCCATGAAGCCGACCCTTAAAGCCCACGAAAAGGGCTTGCCTGCCATGCAGAAAAAGCAGAAGCAAAAGGCGGCGAAAGCAAAGGCGAAGAAACCGAAACATTCCAAGAAGCCAACAAAGCGAGGAGGTAGACCATGTTAAAGACGCTTAAAAACCTGTTCAAGCAGGATAAGGAGAAATTCGTTGTGCCGAAATCGGTGCAGGCGGTCATCCCCATCAAGACCATCTGGGAGGACGGCATTTTCCTTGTGGGCAGGAACAAATACGCAAAGACCTTTAAGTTTGAGGACATCAACTATGCCGTGGCGAGCCGTGAGGACAAGGAGGCAATGTTCCTTGAATACTCGGAGCTGCTCAACTCCCTCGACAGCGGGGCGACCACAAAAATCACCATCAACAACCGCCGCTTGAACAAGGCGGATTTTGAGCAGACCATCCTTATCCCGATGGCAATGAGGGACGGTAAAGCCGTCGATGACGGCTTGGATAAGTACCGCAAGGAATATAACAAGATGCTGCTCGACAAGGCGACAGGGGCAAACTCCATTGTGCAGGATAAGTATGTGACCGTATCCGTGTGTAAGAAGAATATCGAAGAAGCGAGGAATTATTTTGCCCGTGTGGGGGCTGACCTTATCTCCCACTTTTCACGGCTCGGCTCGAAATGCACGGAGCTTGATGCGGAAGAAAAGCTCCGCATCTTCCACGACTTCTACCGCACGGGGGAGGAAACGGCGTTCCGTTTCGACCTCGCCCAGACCATGCGGAAAGGTCACGACTTCAAGGACTTCATCTGCCCCGACACCTTTGAGTTTGAAAAGGATTATCTTAAGATTGGCGAAAGGTACGGGCGTGTGATATTCCTCAGAGAATACGCCGCCTATATCAAGGACAGCATGGTGGCGGAGCTTTGCGAGCTTAACCGTAACATGATGCTTTCCGTTGATGTCGTTCCCGTCCCTACGGACGAAGCCGTGCGGGAGGTGGAAAACCGCCTGCTCGGTGTGGAAACCAACATCACCAACTGGCAGAGGAAGCAGAACCAGAACAACAATTTTTCCGCCGTCATCCCCTACGACTTGGAGCAGCAGCGAAAGGAAAGCAAGGAGTTCCTCGATGACCTCACGACCCGTGACCAGAGGATGATGTTTGCCGTCCTCACGATGGTGCATACGGCGGAGAGCAAGGAGAAGCTTGACAATGACACGGAAGCCCTGCTCACCACAGCAAGGAAACACCTCTGCCAGTTCGCCGTGCTGAAATTTCAGCAGATGGACGGTCTGAACACCGCCCTGCCCTTTGGCGTGAGGAAGATAGACGCTTTCCGCACCCTCACCACGGAGAGCCTTGCGGTGTTTATCCCGTTCCGTGTGCAGGAAATCTACCATGAGAACGGCGTTTATTACGGACAGAATGTTATCTCCAAGAACATGATAATCGCCAACCGCCGCCACCTCTTGAACGGCAATTCCTTTATCCTCGGCGTGTCTGGGGCGGGCAAGTCGTTCACGGCAAAGGAGGAAATGACGAATATCATCCTCACCGACCCCAACGCCGATGTGATTATCATAGACCCAGAACGTGAGTATTCGCCTTTGGTAAAGGCGATGCAGGGTGAGGTCATCCACATTTCGGCTACAAGCGACAACCACATCAACGCTATGGATATGAACTCTGATTACGGAGATGGAGCAAACCCCGTCATCTTAAAATCAGAGTTTATTTTATCCCTCTGCGAGCAGCTCATCGGCGGGGCGAGCCTTGGGGCAAAGCAGAAATCCATCATAGACCGCTGCACGGCTTCGGTGTACCGCCACTATCAGCAGGGCAACTATATGGGAGTGCCGCCCACTTTGCAGGACTTCCGTGAGGAACTGTTAAAGCAGAACGAGCCAGAAGCACAGGAAATCGCCCTTGCCATTGAGCTTTTCACGGACGGCAGTTTGAATACCTTTGCCAAGCACACGAATGTGGATACCAAGAGCCGCCTTATCTGCTATGACATTCTGGACTTGGGCAAGCAGTTACAGCCCATCGGGATGCTTGTGGTGCTTGACAGCATCCTAAACCGCATCACCCAGAACAGAGCGAAAGGCAGGAACACGTTTATTTTCATTGACGAGATTTACCTGCTCTTTCAGCACGAATACTCGGCAAACTTCCTCTTTACCCTCTGGAAGCGTGTGCGGAAATACGGAGCGTACTGTACGGGCATCACCCAGAATGTAGATGACCTCTTGCAGAGCCACACGGCGAGGACGATGCTTGCCAACAGCGAGTTTATCATCATGCTCAACCAAGCGTCCACAGACCGCATTGAGCTTGCAAAGCTCCTTAATATCTCCGATTTGCAGATGAGCTATATCACCAATGTGGGGGCAGGACAAGGGCTTTTGAAAGTAGGCAGCTCCCTTGTGCCGTTCGTCAACAAGTTCCCCCGCAATACGGAGCTGTATAAGCTGATGACGACCAAGTTCGGGGAGGTTTAGGCAGGAGTGATTTTAGAGCGAAACCGTATTTACCCGATGGACTGCGAGGAGGTGTTAAAGGAGCTGCCCTCGGAAAGCGTGGATTTAGTCATTGCCGACCCACCCTACTACCGCATGAAAGGGGAATTTGACTTTGTGTTCCAGTCCGTGCCGCAGTATCTGGCATGGTGTACGGAATGGGTGCAGGAGTGCCACCGCATCCTAAAGCCAACGGGGGCGTTCTACTGTTGGGGGAGCAGCCAGATGATAGATAAGCTCTCCGTGGAGGTACTGGATAAGTTCGACTGGATAAAGCGGAATCTGATTGTCTGGAATTACAGGACGGGGCGACCTGCCAAAGCCGCCTATCGTGATGAAGCGGAGTTTTTATGGTTTTACAGCAAGCCCCTGCATGAAATCCATGTGGATGCCGTCCGCATCCCCTACGACAAGGGCGGCGAAAAGGACAAAAGGAAGAACCCCAAGGGGAAGTCCTGCGGCAATGTCTGGGAGGTGCCGAGGGTGATGCCAAACTACAAGGAAGCCACCAGCCACCCCACCCAGAAGCCAGAGAAGCTTGCGGAGCGGATGATACGGGCAAGCAGCGATGAGGGCGGCTTGGTGGTCATCCCCTTTGCAGGCTCTGGGAGCGAAATCGTCCAGTGCATTAAGAACGGGCGGGACTTTATCGCCGCCGAAACCAATGTCTCCTATGTGCAGGACATCATCCTGCCACGGCTGAAAAAGGAGACGGGGATAGATTTTCTGTATCGGAGCAACGAAAACACCCTGCAAGCATCCCATGATGCCCAGAGCGCAGGGCTTTAGGAAAGGAGGATTTTATGGCGGATATAAGGTTTCGCAACACGGCTCACCGTGATTTCTTTCTGGAGAACATGATGAAATGCAGGGTGAACGACTGCTATCACAGGGCGTTCTTTTATGTGATGGGGATTGCGGAGGAAACGAGGAAGAACATCAGCACCATGTTCGACTTCAAGACGGACTGCATCATGCCAGAGGGGATGCACAGCGGATGGCAGACAAGCGGCACGGTCAAGGTCTGCCACCTTGCCTTTAACCTTTGGAACGGCTACGCAGAGGACGGGCGTGAGAGGTATTCCACGCCAGAGGAACTATTCTGCTGCGAGTTCGCCCCCTACTTCATGGAGGGCATCAAGGTGAGGTATCCCGAATATTGCAGGGAGTTACCCGCCCCAAAACAGCACACCGACCACGCAAGGTAAACCAAACAAACGAAGTCAACCAAATTTTAGACGAGAAAGGAAAAGAAAAGCCTATGAAAGAATATCTGAAGAAATACCAGTCTGTTATCTGCATCACTGCCGCCGTCTGCCTTTTAGGTGCGGCGGCTTTCTGTATCTTCCGCATCTCCCACCACGATGCACAGGTGGACGAGCAGACGGAGAACTTTGAGCAGCTTGCCCAGATAGTGGAGCAGGCTCCCGAATCCAAGCCGCTCCCCACGGATGAACCCGTAAGCGAGGGTGAGGACGTTCTGGCAAAGTACAACGAGCTGTTCTTGCAGAACGAGGACTTGATAGGATGGATTGCCATTGACGGCACGACCATCAACTACCCCGTCATGCAGAGCAAAAACAATCCCAACTTCTACCTCAAGCGCAACTTTGAAAAGGAGTACAGCGACCTGGGTACGCCCTATGTGCAGGAGGACTGCGACATCGCCGCAAGCGATAATCTGGTTATCTACGGACACCACATCAAGGGTGGCAAGATGTTCGGGGCGTTGGAGAGCTACAAGGAAAAGGACTTTTACGAGGGACACAAGACCGTCCAGTTCGACACCCTCACGGAGCAGGGCGAGTATGAAATCATCGCCGTATTCAAGACCGTGGCGTACAGTGCGGAGGGCTATCGCTACTATGATTTTGTCAATGCGGAGAATGAGGACGAGTTCAACGCCTATGTAGAAAAATGCAAGGAGCTTGCCCTCTACGACACGGGCGTGACCGCCGAATACGGCGACAGGCTCATCACCCTTTCCACCTGCGAATACTCCGCCCAGAACGGTAGGCTTGTGGTAGTGGCGAAAAAGGTGGACTGATTTGACTGCCAAATCCCAGAGGATACGGCGTATCTTCGGAAAGGAGGCTCCCTATGGCGAAGATTAAGACCAGAGATGCGGTCAAAGGCACAATCAAGGCTATCGACAAGGCGGCTGTCGCTTCGGAGCGTATGAAAGCCGCCTACGCCAAGACCAAGGAAAAGGCGGAGCAGGGCTATTATGCGGAGGAAAGCTCTGCCACCGAGTACGCCGCCGACAAGGTATCTCATGCTTCGGAACGGATTGCAGGCGAGGGCGTACACCAATTCAACAAGCAGGGGCAGAAATCCGTCCAGACCACCAAGGAGAACATCATCAAGGCAAAGGACAAGGTGGCGGACTTTAAGGAAAAAAGGGCGGCAAAAACCGCAGAGAAACAGAAAGCACAGTCTGCTGCAGAACGGAACGGCTCACAGCCCCATCACGGGGCGGCGAGCCGTTCCCCTGCCCCCGATACCCCTGCAAATGCAGGTGAAAAAGCAAAGAGCCGCTTTATCAAGACAAGGCAGCAGGGAAAGCAGACCATCAAGACCACCGCCAGAAATGCCGAAAAGACGGTGAAATCTACCGCCCAAGGCACGGTAAAAACGAATGAAGCCGCCAGAGCCGCTGCCCAAGGTACAGTAAAATCAAAAGATGCTGCCAGAGCCGCCGCAAAAGGTACAGTAAAATCAAAAGAAGCCGTCAAAGCTACTGCTAAAGGTACGGTCAAGACTGCCGAAAAAAGCGTAAAGACTGCACAGGCAACCTCTAAGGCGGCGATTAAGACCACAGAGCAGACCGCCAAGGCAGCGAAAACGGCGGCAAAGACTTCCGTAAAGACAGCACAGAAAGCGGCGCAGGCGGCGAAAGCCACCGCTAAGGCGACAGCCCACGCCGTAAAGGTGGCGGTCAAAGCCACCCTTGCGGCAATCAAGGCGATTATCGCAGGCACAAAGGCTCTGATAGCGGCAGTCATGGCGGGCGGGTGGATTGCCGTTGCCGTGATACTCATTATCTGCCTTATCGGGCTGCTTGTCGGCTCGGTGTTCGGCATCTTCTTTTCGGGGGAGGACTCTGGCAACGGTATGACGATGCAGACCGTAGTCCGTGAAATCAACGCCGATTACGACAGCCGCCTCGACGAAATCATAGGCGGCACTTCCCACGATGTACTGGAGATGTCGGGAAGCCGTGCGGTCTGGAAAGAGGTGCTTGCAGTGTACTCCGTCAAGACCACCACCGACCCAGACAACCCGCAGGAAGTCGCCACGATGGACGACAACAAGAAGCAGCTCCTAAAGGACATCTTCTGGGAGATGAACGAAATCAGCTCCCGCACCGAGAGCAAGACCGAAACCCAGATAACCGAGAGCGATGACGGTCATGGGAATATTGTGGAAACGGAAACCACCGTCACCCAGACCTACCTTTATATCACCGTGAGCCATAAGACCGCCGAGGAAATGGCGGACAGATACGGCTTCAACGAGGAACAGCGGCAGCAGCTATCGGAATTACTTGCCGAGGAAAACAATTCTCTCTGGTCTGCGGTGCTTTACGGCATCACCATCGGGGACGGCGAAATCGTCACCGTGGCTCTGTCGCAGGTGGGCAACGCAGGCGGCGAACCGTACTGGAGCTGGTACGGCTTTGACGGGCGTGTGGAATGGTGTGCCTGCTTCGTTTCGTGGTGTGCCGACCAGTGCGGCTATATCGAAAGCGGCGTTATTCCAAAGTTTGCAGGCTGCGTCAACGGCTCCCAATGGTTTAAGGACAGGGGGCAATGGCAGGACGGCGGCTTTACGCCAGAAGCAGGACAAATCATCTTCTTTGACTGGGAGGGTGACGGAGAAACCGACCATGTAGGCATCGTGGAACGGTGCGAGGGCGGCATCGTCTACACAGTGGAGGGCAACTCTGGAGATGCGTGCAGGCAGCGGAGCTATCCTGTCGGGAGCAGCTCCATCTACGGCTACGGCATCCCTGCCTATTGATGGAAAACGGGCGAAAGAAAAACCAGAGGTCAATCCTCTGGCTGCTCTTTTGCCTTACATATCCCCTGCGCCGTCCCCGCTATGATAGTCAGCTCCGAATCATCGAACGTGTCAAAGAGTGCGTCCAACTGTCGGCGCAGCGTGGTTTTCCCTGTCGGGAGGTCTGGGTGTATGTATTGGTCTACGGATATGTGGAACATGGTCACAAGCTGAATGAATAAAGGAAAGCTCGGATTCTGCCCCTCTTTTTCCACAGCCTGCAAATGCCTTGCCGAGATGCCAAGCTCCTCGGCTAATTCCTCTCTGGTAATCCGCCGTCTCTCACGGGCATCCATAATCGCCTGCCCCAACTCCATAAAGTCAAAGTTTCCTGCGGCTTCGCTCATTTTCCTCACCACCTGTACGGATAGATTTTGTCCCCTTATATTGTACTGAAATAGAAGTTCCACTTAAACGATGTGAAATCTCTTTGTATAGGAGATTTTATTTCTACTAACAAGTGATAAAAGTTCATATTTGCACAGTTGATTGCTGAAATAAGGATAATTATAATAGGTGCAGGAGCTTGAATCAGAATCCCGAAAAATGCAAAAAATTCATACTCCATACACATGGAGATGCTAAGATAAAGTTGGAGGTGGTCTTTGTGGCAAAGATATTGATTGTAGAAGATAATGTTGATACAAACGAAGCTCTTTCTGAATATCTGCAAGAGGCAGGTCACGAAATTGTATCAGCGTATGATGGAACAGATGCTTTGGAGATTTTTTCACAGAACAAGATAGATTTAATTGTCCTTGATATTATGCTGCCCACAATGTCAGGACTTGCGGTATTAAATTCTGTACGAAAGACAAGCCAGATACCAGTCATCATGCTTACGGCATTAGAGGACGAATATACGCAGGTATCAAGCTTCGATTGTCTGGCAGACGATTATATGACAAAACCGTTTTCTATGGTAGTGCTTGGAAAGCGCATCACTGCCCTGCTGCGTCGGGCAGGCGTAAAAGATGAGCCGAATATCTGGAAGTATGGCGAGTTGACCGTGGACTTTTCTGGATACTCCGCCTGCAACCAGAACGGAAAAATTGACATAACCCCTAAAGAAATCGAATTGCTAAAGCTGTTGCTCGACCATAAGGGATTGGTGCTGTCACGGTCACAGATATTAAATGCGGTCTGGGGAGACGATTCCTATGTGATAGACCGTATTGTTGACAGTTATATCAGAAACCTGCGAAAAAAACTGGAACTTGATTGCATTGTCACGGTGAAAGGCATTGGATATAAATTGGAGGTGGACGTATGAGAAAGCTGAAACTTTTTCCAAAAACCTTTTTATATACATTTAGTCTGATGATAGTAATTGTGGCAGTCTCCCACTTGCTGATTTATATATTACTTCCAACAGTATATAATTTTCGCCAACGGAACGAATTGGAAAATGATGTTGCAAAAATGTGTGAAGATATGGCTGATACTCCAGATTCTGAAAGGCTTTCATTAGTGACTGAATTTGCGGGGAAATGGTGTGCCGATATTTCGGTCAGCTATGACGGCTATACCTATGAAATGAATTTACTGAATGCAAGTGAAACAGAGCGTTTGAATCCCTCCGGAGCTACGGAAGATGTAAATGTCATTGCGGAAAAATCAGACGGAAAGATAAAAATATCACTGTCCCAAAATCCCCAAGGTGGTGCAGATTTCTTTTATGTAGAAAGAATCCTGCCGAATGAAAACGGATATGTAAAAGCCACGGTATCAAGACAGCAAATTGAAGATGCGGTCAGTACAGTCATTGTCATTTTACCCATTACTGCCTTTTTATGTACGCTTATTTCCATACTGTCCGCCTTGGTATATTCCCATATGCTCACGAAGCCAATCAAGCAAATTTCAAGTGCAACAAAGCAGATGCAGGAATTGACATCGGATATCCATTGTGAAATCCATACCCTTGATGAAATTGAAATATTAGCAGATAATGTAAACAGCCTATATGATAATCTGCTAAAGACAATTCATGAATTGGAGCAGGAAATCCACAAGGTAGGAGAAATGGAAGTACAAAAAACAAACTTGCTTCGCTCTGCTTCCCATGAATTAAAAACCCCCGTTACTGCCGTAAACGTCATGTTGGAAAATATGATTTTGAATGTAGGGAAATACAAAGACCATAGCGTGTACCTGCCAAAGTGTAAAATTCTGATGGAGCAGCTGGCGGCAATGATTCGGGAAATTCTTGACGTGTCAAAGTTTGAAAAGCCACAGGACGGAGAGGATGAAGAAATCGACTTATCCGAACTGATTCCGCAGGTGCTTCCGCCCTATGCGATTATTGCCAAGTCGAAAGGGATTTGCATAGAGACAGATACTTACGAAAAACTTTCGATATGTTATCCTCTCCCCATGATAAAAAAAGTAATCTCTAACCTATTGGCGAACGCCGTGTCCTATACCCCCAAGGGAGGCAGCATAAGAATTTATATAGCAAATCAAAAACTGATTCTGGAAAACGAATGTGTCCCGATTCCCCAGAAATACCTACCCCACATCTTTGAACCGTTCTACCGTCCAGAGTACGGACGCAGCCCAGATACGGGCGGTAACGGATTGGGCTTATATATTGTTGACACAATCCTAAAAACCTTGCAGATTCCTTACACGTTTGCAGTCATAGAGGATAACAGCGGAATGCGTTTCACAATAGAATTTTAGATAGCTTGAAAGTTGCCTGCGCAGAAAGCAGGCAGCTTTTTTTCTGCAATTTCATACGCCATTCATATTAGAATGATACCCCAATCACATGAGAGGGATAGAATCTATGGGTATCAAGCGAAAGGAGGAACTGTTTTGAACGTCTACAAACGAGCGTTGCTTTATGTCATTAGAAAGAAAGGAAAGAGTTTGACGCTTTTTCTGTTGTTGCTTTTAATTACCGTGTCGGTCATGGTGGGAATTTCCATCCGAGACGGAACGGCAAAGGCAGCGGAGAACCTGCGGGCAACAATAGGTGCGTCCTTTACCATGAGCGGAAACATCAACAATCTGGACTTTTGTGACAACGAAGCAGGATATACTGCTGAAAAAATCCCTATTTCCCTTAATACAGTGGAACAGATAAGAAATATAGAGGGCATAAAGATTTACAATGCCGAACAGCACACTTCTGTCACTGTCTGGGGAATCTACTATCTTTCTGGAATGCCAAGCGGCAGTCTTTCCGCTAATACGGAAACTGCCTACCAGACGGATTTTATAAACGGAATACTGGAATTAGCGGAGGGCAGGCATATTACGGAAGATGACAGGGACGCAGCACTTATCAGCGATAAACTGGCGGCAGAGAATCATTTACAAGTTGGCAGTGAGCTTATTTTGAAATCTGCTTCTGGTGACTGCGAGGAACAAATCAAGGTCTTGATTGTAGGTCTGTATTCCAGTGACGGGAAGATGGAATATGATAATGACACCATTTTCACAACCCACGATGTTTACTGGAAATTGTCTGGGCAAAAACCTTTTGGATACTCTGGGAATATAACTTTTTATGTGACAGACCCAAAGGAATTGAATCACATTGTGGAGCAGATACAGCAGATAACGTCTATCCAATGGGAGGATTACTTTATCCGCATAAACGAATCCGAATACAAGGCAGTTGCATATCAGATTCAGACAATGGAACGGCTTACGGAAATACTGATTACTGTAATTGCAGGAGTTGGCTTTATCGTAGTAGCCCTTGTGCTTGCAATGAGAATAAAGAATCGGATACACGAAGCAGGGATATTCCTTTCCGTTGGCGAATCCGCTCCCCAGATTATGCTACAGCTTATTTGTGAAATCCTTATGATTGCTGTTTTGGTGTTCCTTGTATCACCCATGTTGGGACGGTTCATCGTGGGACAAGTAGAAGCTGCCTTAAAAAATATGGGAACTGTAATTGCAATGCCAATTTCCCTAAAAACGACAGCTTTGCAATTCCTTTTAGAGACACTTATTATCGTGTTTGCAGTGGTTACAGCTGCTTTGCCAGTTGCCCGAATGAAACCAAAAGATATTTTATCAAAAATGAGCTAACAGGAGGATAAACGCCATGAGTACATTGAAAAGAGCATTTTTATATACGATGCGGAAAAAGACAAAAACCCTTATCCTGTTTTTGGTGTTGGTTACAATATCCACCTTTATTTTGACTGGATTATCCATATACAAAGCGGCAGACGATTCTGCCCTAAGTCTGCGCCAGTCTGTAGGCGGGAGCATTCGCCTTGAATTGGATGAAAACAACAGAAAAAACTGGCAGTATCAGCAGGCGGCAGGTGGTATGTTGGTGGATTATGTCGGTGCGCCTATTACCGATGAGGATATTCAGAAAATCATGTCCATAGACGGAATCAAGGCATACAACGGTTTAGGGGACGGAAGCGTATTTGCAAAAGATTTCAGCTTTATATCGGGCTTCAGTTTTGGAGCAGGAAGTGATTACAGTAGGCTTCCATCCGTGACAGATTCAGAGTATTTCAACTTCTTTACCCGCAAGGCGTTTCAGTTAGTGGAGGGGCGGCATATTAAGGAGGGAGATGACCATGTTGTCCTTATCAGTACAGCCATTGCCGAGAAAAATGCCTTAAAACTTGGCGATACCATTACCGTGCAGTGCTGTTACGACAGCGGAAACTATCCCGATGTATCGTTGATAATTATCGGCATCTATGCGTATGAAGCAGACAACGAATTTAATACCACCTCAACGGATAAGCGCAACCGCTTGATTATAGACCATAAAGCAATGCAGGAAATCATGCAGAGGGATGTGATACAGTATGATAACGGCGTTGATTTTTATGTGGATGACCCCAGAGAAATGGAAAGAATTGCAAGCCAGATAAAAGCCCTTGATTTAGACTGGGATTCCTTTACCCTCACAATGGATAACTCCGCATACGAAGCAGTTGCTTCTCCTTTGACAGCTATGCAGAATCTGATTATCTGGTTGATTGTCGGATGCGTTGCGGTGAGTGTCGGCATTTTGATATTGATTCTATCCATGTGGATAAAGCAGCGTCGGCATGAAACTGGCATCCTGCTCTCTGTCGGAATTTCAAAAAGCAGAATTATTTTGCAGTATACAGTAGAAGTGCTGATGATAGCGATAATTGCTTTTGGATTGTCCTTTTTTACAAGTAACCTTATTTCACAAGGAGTGAGCGACTTGATTTTCCATCAAGTGTCTGAATCACAACCCCTGCCCGAAATAGAACTGCCAGACGATGGCACAGAGTACCTTGATATAACAGGACAGTATATTCCATACGACACTTCTAATGTGGAAACACTGGAATCTGTTCAAGTAACTGTCAGTCCCGACTATTTACTATATATCTATATTTTCGGTACGTTACTGATAGCGTTTTCCGTTTCAGCGTCATCCATTTCAGTCATACAGATGAAGCCTAAAAAAATTTTATCACAGATGAGTTAAGGAGGTATTTTTCAATGAGCATTATGGAAATTCGTAACATCCGCTATTCCTATGACGATAAGCGAAACGTATTAAAAAGTGTAAATGCAGAATTAGAAGCAGGCAAAATGTATGCAATCCTCGGCTCGTCGGGCTGCGGAAAGACCACCCTGCTCTCCCTGCTTGGAGGTCTGGACAGTCCCCAGAGCGGACAGATTTTATACAATGGTGAGGATATTGAAAAGACTGGACTTGCGGCACACCGCAAGAATCACGTTGCATTTATCTTCCAGAGCTACAATCTGATAGACTATTTGACACCGAGAGAAAATGTGGCTCTTACCTCAAAGGTGCCGCCTATGCCGATTTTAGAGCGTATGGGACTAACCGAGGAAGAAAGCAGACGAAACGTGCTGAAGCTCTCTGGCGGTCAGCAGCAGCGAGTGGCAATCGCCCGTGCATTGGCTTCTGATGCAAGCGTTATCCTTGCGGACGAGCCCACTGGAAATCTGGACGAGGATACCGCAGTTGACATCACAAATATTTTGAAAGAATGCGCCCATCAGATGGGGAAATGCGTTATCATCGTAACCCACTCCAATGACCTGGCAAAACAAGCAGATGTAATCTTTCGTTTGAAAAAAGGTGAATTGCAGCAAATATGAAGATTGAATGGATACGATGCCCTATCTGCGGCAGTAAAACCCGAAACAAAATCAGAGGGGATACTGTTTTGAAGAATTATCCCCTATACTGTCCGAAGTGTAAACAAGAAGTTTTGATTGAGATAAAAGATTTACAAATGACCGTCATCAAAGAGCCAGACGCATAGACGCAGAGCCGATGAGCAGTGGAGCAATCATTGTTCATCGGCTTCCTTATTACATAGCAGCAAGTCCACCAAATAAAAAAAACGGTGTTTTGGTGGGCTATATCTTCATGCCCTAATGAAAAGAACTTCCCCCCAGACCTGTTTTCGTTTGGAGGGATTTTTATTGTTTGCGAACAGCTTTTACCTGCATCTACATATACCATACCGAGGATGGACGGATAACCTGTTAAAAAAATCCTCGTCAACACATGGGGACTTTCTAACCTGCAAGTAGAAGTCAAATCTCTACATAATAGAAATAAACTCTCCTTAAACCGTAAAGGTGTGACAGCCTTTGCGGTTTTTCTTATGTCGTTTTTTGCAGAAATACGCCGCAAGGCTGTTTCTGCCGTGGGATGCCGTTCCCCGCCTCTCAATCTGGATTAGTTTGACATCTGTTAAACAGCAATCTTCTTGACCTAACGGTCAAGAAGCGTCGCAGGCAGAAGCCTGCTCAATTCAGATTGGAGGTACTTACAGTGAAATATGCACCAAGAAAGGTCTATATCAAGGAAAACGGCGGCTATACGGAATTGTCCTACGAGGATTTCTGCCGCCGCAGGGAAACGGACGGAACTTATAAGGACAAGCTCTTTATCCCCGTGCAGGGCTGTCTGATTGAGACGGAACAGACACACTACATCGAGTTCTATCGGGACAAGGAACGGTGGCGGTATCTGAAAAAGCTCGATGCAGACAACAGCCTGCTGTCTTTAGAAGCGATAGAAAATGCTGATGACAGCGGTAACGGTTTTGAGTTTATAGCTGATGAAGCAGTAAATGTTGCGGAAACCGTTGTCCGCAGAATGATGTTGGACAAGCTGAAATCTTCCCTCACATTGCTGACAGAAGAAGAACGGACACTCATACAACAACATTTCTATGAGGGCAAATCGCAGGTTGAGTTAAGCCGTATCTACGGCATTAACCAGTCCAGCGTCAGCAGACACATTATGAAAATCCTGCAAAAGCTCAAAAAACTTTTGGAAAATTAAATTTTCCGTGCATAGCCCCCTCATTTTTTCCTTTGGAAAAGTGAGGGGGCTTTTCTACGGGCTTCCCACAGCTCCTTGACAACCGAATACCCATTCGCCAAGCACTTCCTCTTTGTGATTGTGATGAGCATAAGCGTGTGCAGCGGTACGCCAAGACCTGCCGAATGGCAGCGAGCGACAGAAAGGTGGTGAACCTATCTTACCGACTCAAAATATCGGGCAGCTCTCGATTTCGCCGTAACCCACAAAGAGAACAATGGTACTCCCGTCCAGTCACAGTCCGAGCGGTAATCAATCCGCCGCAGGCAATGAGGGCGGCTCTGTCAGACCGACAGTTGGGGTGAGATTCCCGTGGCGTCAGTTCGCTGCTGACCGTTTGGTGGATTCTATGCGTTATCTAACGCATTTGCATTTCGTGGTTTAAAGCCAACTCTGCTAGCTTTGAACCACATAAAAATGCTCCTATCATATCAAGCCAGATGCAGGGCGGTCTATGGAAACAGGGCTTTGTTTTTATACCCCGCCGACCTTAAATACTCCCTTGTATCTGGCTGCTACATAGGTGGGAAACCCCTGCCTAAATCCAGATAGGAGGTCAAACACATAATGGAAAGGACTATCAAGCGTGGCGATATCTATTACGCCAAATTAAATCCCGTTGTCGGCTCGGAGCAAGGCGGCAAGCACAGACCCGTACTTATCATCTCCAATGATAAAGGAAACAAGCACAGTACTACGGTCATCGTGGCGGCAATTACGGGCATGGAACACGCCAAAGCAAAACTCCCCACCCACATCATCGCAAAAGGCTATGAATGCCTTGAAAAGGATTCTATCATCCTGCTTGAACAGATAAGGACACTTGATAAACAACGCCTGCAAGAGTACATCGGTACTTTTGACAGGCGTTTGATGTCATTGGTAGATGATGCCTTGGCTATCAGCATTGGCATCTCCAAAAAGGACTAACCATCCCGTTATATCGTACAAACCCTAATGAATATCATATAGCGAGGTGGTGTTGATGATTGAAGTGTCGTGAGTATGTCTATGTCGGAGAGCCTGCTCCGCAAATCACAGAACAGGAACACACAGCGTTTTATCTGCAATTTCAAAAGTCAATACTTGCTTCTCTGAAGAAAAGAGAACTATTGACACACTCGCAGTATGAGCGTTGTATCGAGGAAATAGAAAAGCAATACAGCAAGAACAACCGCAGCCAAGCCTAAACGCTTGGCTCTTTACATATGCTTAAGAACCATCACTACTCAATCATGAAAAAATGTGCGATTTCAAAATTTGCACATTCGACAACATACCTCTATGAAACTATACTTAAAATACGGCAAGGCTTTTGTCGGGAAAGGAGCATCTTTATGTCAATAGATAAATACGAAACCCTCAATCAAGAGAGAAAAATACAGAATATGAAAAAGAGAGTTGCCGCTTACTGCCGTGTCTCCACGGACAATGACGACCAGGCAAATTCATTTGAAAGCCAGCAGCGGTATTTCCGCCAGTATATCGAGCGTAATCCCGATTGGGAGCTTTATGCCATATTTGCCGATGAGGGTATCTCTGGAACGAACACAAAAAAGAGAAAAGAATTCAACCGCATGATTGCGTGTGCCAAAAACGGTGATTTCGATTTGATTATCACAAAAGAAATCTCCCGTTTTGCGAGAAATACCCTTGACAGCATATTCTACACCCGTGACCTCAAAAAGCACGGAGTGGGCGTTATCTTTCTAAACGATAACATCAACACCTTGGACGGCGATGCAGAGCTTCGCCTTGCCATTATGTCCTCTATCGCACAGGAGGAAAGCCGCAAGACTTCCGAGCGTGTCAAATGGGGACAGAAACGCCAGATGGAGCAAGGCGTTGTGTTTGGACGCAGTATGCTCGGCTATGATGTAAAAGACGGTAAAATGACTATCAATGAAGATGGGGCGAAAATCGTCCGTCTTATCTTCCGCAAGTTCGTGGACGAGGGCAAAGGCACCCATGTTATCGCCCGTGAGCTACGTGAGGAGGGCATAAATCCCATGCGTGTGAAAGAATGGAGCAATACCGTCATTTTACGAGTGATACGCAATGAAAAATACTGCGGCGACTTAGTGCAGAAGAAAACCTATACGCCAGACTTCCTATCCCATGAAAAGAAATACAACCGAGGGCAGGAGGAATTTGTCATCCTCAAAGACCACCACGAGCCGATTATCTCCCGTGAGCTTTTCGACAAGGCAAACCGCATTTTAGATGCAAAATCGCTTTCGCAGGAGGGCAAGGCAAAACACAGCAACCGCTATCCGTTCTCTGGAAAAATCAAATGCGGCAGATGCGGGGCAAGCTATGTTGCTCGATACAAAACCCGAAAGGATGGAAGCCAGTATAAGGCATGGCGTTGCTTTGAGAGCGCAAAGCACGGAAGCCCCCACATCGACAAAGCAGGGAACCAAGTGGGCTGCTCTGGAACAAGCATCCGCAACGAAGAAGCCATCCATATTATGTATCTTGTCTGCAAACAGCTCACCATTGACCGCCAGAAAATAGCGGATAACTTGATTAAGACGATTAACAAGGTGATTTCACTGGATATGACAGGTGCAGATACAAATACTCTGGAAGATAAAATTGAAGCGGCACAGAAAAAACGTACTGATTTGATTGACCTTTACACAAGCGGCGATATTGACCGTGACGAATTTACGGCTCTTAGGGCAAAATACGATGCTGAAATCGACAGCTTGAAATCTATTGTGGAAAGCATGGAAAAACAGCAAGTTGTAATTGCGAAGCAAAAGGAACTGATGGAGGACATTAAAAACGCCGTGAATGAGCTTATCGGCGGCATTGAGTACGAGGATGAATTTTACACACAGCTCCTTGACAAGATGGTGATTAACGACAGAGAGAACATAGATGTATATCTGAATTTACTCCCCCTTAAATGGAGCTATACGGTTGCGACAGCATCAAAAAAAGCGTTAGCCTCTGAAAGGAACATTTCAGAGGCTTCACTACCGATATCGGTCAGCAGTCCTGCCACCTCCCTATAGGGCATGGAATACCGCTGGGAAAGATACCGCATACTGGCGGAAAGCTCCCCGTCCGGACCTCCGAACTGAGAGATGATCACTTGAGCCAGCTTTGCGTTAGGCTCCTTGATGTTTACGGGAAACTCCAGTCTTTTCTCATAACTCCACATTTAACCGCACTCTCCTTCCCAGGGCAGAGGCGCCGCCCCCCAGCTCCATTCCTTGCTGCATTCCGTCAGCCCCACGTTAAGGGGAAAGTATTTCTGGGAGAATTCCTTTTCCATCTGGTTCTTGATCCGATTGTAATGGTTGAAGTATTCCATGGCGTTGCAGTCGCCGGGATGCGTGTCAAGAAACAAGACCAGCTCCGTGACCATAAAATCGGCTATTCCGATATCCCTGAGCAATTGTTCCCTATTTCCCATCATACACATCTCCTTCCCGTGAAAGGCTTGTTCAGTTCCGGGAATATGGTGCCGTTGCAATAGGCCTTCTCCAAATCATCATACAGCTTTTCAAATTTCTGCCAAGGCACGTAAGCCATGCCTATGGGAAATTTGTCAATGTTCTTATCGTTCATACGATCCTGCATTTTGATCCCTTTCCTATGATTCATATTTCGCTTGGTATATGATATGATGATGGGAAAAATTTGTGCCTGAAAGCATATGCCCAAAAGGCAATGAAACGATTATCAGATATCACGGACTTATATTCTAAGACAATGCCGCACTCCACTGCCTTCACTGGGGCAGCAGCACCTCCGTGGTAAAGGCCCCGTCCTCGCTGTTTCTGTTGATGTAGCCCTGACACCGCTCTATAACGGTATCGACGCGCACAAGCCCGTATCCGTGGCCGACGCCCTTGGTACTGCGAAACCGCCCCGCCTCCTTCTTCTGCTTTTTGTGGGCCGTGGTATTTGTGAAAGACATATACAGCTGGGTATTCTTCATATCCATATAGATGCGGATCATCCGTTCTTCCTCCGACAGCTGCATGCAGGCCTCTATGGCATTGTCAAACAGATTCCCCATGATGATGCACAGATCGATCTCGGAGGTGGTGAGAGACACCGGCACATGGGCGTCCGCAATGACTGCGATATTCTTGGATTTGGCCAGAGAAATTTTGCTGTTCAGGATCACATCCGTCATTTTATTTCCTGTCCGAAGCACGGTATCCACATTTTCCAAATCAAACCGAAGCTCCCGCAGATAAGTCTTCACTGCCTCCAGATCCCCCATCTCCGCATAGCCCGCAAGCACCTGAATATGATTTCTATAATCATGTCTCCAGCCTCTGGTCTGGCGGTACATGTTCTCCACCTCCGCATAATGGGCCGCCAGCAGACCGTTCTGGTATTCCGCTATTCTTTTGTCTATCAGCTTGTCCAGTAGCTTCATCTTCTTTTTATCTCCTATTTTAAAAGCCCCAGACTTCCCGGCGGCACTGTGCAGATACTGCCGGAAATATTTGGAGCCTCGTTTCTATGTATTCACGTATTCTAAAAGTACTTTATCAGCGCCTGATTCAGCCCATCATACAGCTTTCTGGACAATGGCAGCGCAGCGCCGTCCTTCAACGTTACTTCCGTTCTCGTAATCCTTTTCACGAAACGAAGATTGACGATATAAGAGCGATGGATCCTATAGAAGCTCTCGTCCAGCTCCTTTGTCAGCTCGCTTAGGGAACGTTTCACGCTGTACTCCTCGACGGCATGGAGCGTGACATAATTCTTCATGACCTCCAGATACCGAATCTCATACAGCGGCAGCCGCACCACGCCGTCGGGCAGAGAAAGCAACAAGACATTCTCTCTGGTCTTCAGGCGTTCCACAGCCCGGTCCAGCACGGCTCCCAGCTTCTCCTGAGCCACCGGCTTGATCAGATAGTGCAGGGCTTCCACATCATACCCTTCCGCAATATATTCCATGTATCCTGTCAGAAACACGATCTGGAGCCCTGCCCCCATCTGGCGCAGGCGCTTTGCCAGCTCCACGCCGCTCATGTCGCCCATTTCGATATCCAGAAACAGCACATCCACAGCCTCGTTCCCCTCATAGGCGAAAAGAAATGCCTCTGCGGAGGGATAATCCTCTATCTGCAGCAGGATGTCCCTGCTGCAGCCCCATGCCTCGATCAGAGCGGTCACATAGGCTCTATCTGCCGAGCTGTCGTCACACACTGCAAATCGGTACATTATCTGGATTCTCCCATAAAAAACAAGGCGATGGTGCCCGGTCCTGAGTGGGCGCCTATGGTAGGACCGATGTGATTGATCATGAAATGCTCGCAGCCGAAACGCTCTTTTATCTGATCCCTGACATACTCCGCATCCTCCAGAGCGTCCCCATGGCTGATGAACACCATATCTTCCTTATTTTCCCGCTCCCAAGCCCCCATCTTCTCTTCCATATAGTCAACCAGAGCGTTCAGGGACTTTTTTCTGCCCCGTACCTTGCCGATGACGATCAAATGCCCCTCGTCGTCCACATGGAGCTTTGGCTTGATGGAGACCAAGGTTCCGATCACAGCCGCCGTCCTGCTGACCCGGCCGCCCCTATACAGATGGAACAGATCGTCTACCGTAAATACATGCACCAGGTTTCGTACATGTTCCTCCAGCCAGCGGGCGGTCTCTTCCATGGACTTGCCCTGATCCCTAAGCTTCACTGCCTTATGTACAAACAGCCCCTCCCCCATGGACGCGCAGAGGCTGTCCAACACGATGATCTTCACATCCGGATGCTCCTCCATGATCTCCTGCGCCGCTATGCGAAGATTGGCACAAGTTCCGCTCAAACCTGAAGAGAACGCCAGATGAAGAATCTCTTTATCCGTTTTGATGTACTCCTCAAAATATTCCTTGGCCTCCGCCGGATTGATCTGAGAAGTGGTGGGCATCTTCCCTTCAGTGCGCATCATGGAGTAAAATTCCTTCCAATCAAGCTCCTTGTCCCCTCCGTAGGTAACACCGTCCAAAATGTAGCTGATGGGCATGCAGCCGATACCATGCTCTTTTAAATAATCCATAGGCAGATCTGCAGTGCTGTCTGTCAAAATCTTGAACATTGTTTATCCTCCTCAAACCTCCTAGCACAGCCCTATATCTTTCGCTCTGCGCCGAATCAATGTAAAATGTCTTTCCGTGTCAATATTATACCAAACACACCGCATTTTGCAAGTCCCCGTTTCTTTAGCGCTCCTTAAAATCCCGCCGTGATTTCCCCTATCTGCAATGATTCCCCTATCCGCGACAGCTTTTATGACAATTTCTTCCGCACCGTTTCATCCGGGGAAAAAACATGATATTCTGGTGATATATTTTACAAAACCATCGAACCCCATGTCCTTTTTTGCGACTATATGATCGAAAGCTTTCAAACAGCGCAGCTGCATGAAAATGCGGAAGCAAAAACATGAAGCTGCAAAAACAGTTGAACCGGAGGCAATATGAAAAAGCAAAAGCTTGAAGAATGGGCGGAAATCCTGCTTTCCACAGCCATGGCCAAGTGCGGAAATCTCGATGACGCCGAGGATCTGACTCAGGAGGCCCTCCTCTCCTATTACACCTACAAAGCCAAGGGAAAGGCTGTGGACAATGATATGGCTTTTCTGCAGGCCGTCCTCACAAAAAAATATTATGACTTGCTGAGGCGGAAATACCGCTTTCCCACAGTGGTCATCGATGAAAATGCCCCTATGACGGACGAAAATGATTTTGTAGGCGCAATCCTCCGCAGGGAACAGGCAGAGGAAATACGCAGGGAGGTGGCCTTCCTTGCCCAGTCCTGCCGCGTCATCATAGCAGGACATTATTTCCACGGCAAGAGCGTCAAGACCCTTTCCGAAGAGCTGAACCTGCCTCAGGGAACCATAAAAAGCCGTCTGGATTTTGGCAGAAAACAGTTAAAGAAAGGGTTGGAGACTATGGAAAACAAGAAGTGCTACACAGAAAACAGCTATATTCCCCAGTATCTGAGAGTGCGCAACAGCGGTGTCTGCGGACTTGGCGGGGAACCCACGAGCCTTGCTGACGACAGCGATCTCTTGGCGCAGAATCTTCTCATTCTGGCCTACGAGAAGCCTCTGAGCATAAGCGATCTCTCCAGAGCCATCGGCGTTGCCAGCGCCTACGTGGAACCCATGGTGGACAAGCTAGTGTCAGGCGAATTGATGAAGCGTATGGGGGACGGAAAAATCTATACGGATTTCGTCCTCTACCACAAGGACGATTTCACAAAATACATCAAAGAACAAGAAGACTTTGTAGAGAAACATGGGGACGCGTACTGTCAGGCGGCCAAAGCCGCTGTGGCGGCTCTCAGGGAAACAGCCTTTTACAGCCTCCGTCTGGAGCGGTACATGCTGATTCGCATGGCTGATGCCGGACTCTGGAGGGCTTTAGAGGACAGCCGGGCGCCTCAGATCTTTCCCCAGCGCCCCAACGGCGGCAGTTGGATTGCATTCGGCACCGTATATCCAAATGGATATGACTCCGCTCAGACACGGCAGGGAAAAGACGAATACAGCTTTTCCGGACAAAGATGCACCAGTCTGGACCGTTATCTGGAGTCAGGAAGAATCGCTCTCTACAATTATGAAACCTCTCTGTATCCCTGCCCAAAATATGACGGTTTCGGCTTTCATACCCCTCAGGAGACGGAGATCGCCATGCTGAAACTCTTTTACCTTATAAAAAAGGGCATCAAATCCGAGACAGTGGACTTCGACCACAGAATCATACAGGGAATCCCTCTGCTGGAGGAGCGAGGCTTTTTGACCATGGAAGGGGGGAGACCTGAACTTTCCATTCCCTGCCTGAGTCCCTCCGAGGAAAAACAGTTTTGGGATATCTGCCAGAAGGCCTCCGCGTCCTTTGCCCTGCAGATCAAACAACCACTTGGGAAATATGTCGCCAGCCGCCGGAAGCAGATACCTGGCCATCTAAAGAGCGTTCCCGACCAGAAGCTCACCATGCCCTATGAGCCCAATGTCATGATGTTTGTTTTTCAGGCCATCCGGCAGGGCATCCATCCCAGAGATCTGGGGTATCCTTGCCCCGAAACATTTATGGTCATGGATCCTGAAATAAGATAAATGGAATACCTGCCGGATCCATGAGGTTCCTTTACCGACAGTTATTTGCTCTTTTGGGAAGTCTCTCCCTCCACATTTAAAGCTCCCGGAAGCCTTGTGCGGATTAATCTGCCCTTCAGTTTTTCCCAGTCAAAGGGAATGAAAGGATAGATGTAGCTAGTCCTTGATACGGTTCTGTTGCAGCATATGCCCAGCAAGGAAATGACGATGCCGCCTACATAGCCCCATATGCCGAACCATTGGGTGAGCAGCAGCGTTATGATCCGCAGGAATTTCAGGGCGTACCCAAGCTCATAGTTCTGCTGGGTGTAATTTGCGATAGCCACAAAGGCCATGTAGAGCATGACTTCCGGGGAAAACCACCCGCTGTTCACCGAGAACTCGCCCAGCACCAGAGCCGCCATGACGCTCAAGGGCGTGCTCAGCATATTGGGCGTGTTCACCGCCGCCAGCTTCAGTCCGTCTATGGCCAGCTCCAGCACCAGAAACTGCCAGATCAGCGGCAGATTGGGCTCCTCCTTCAGCATAATGAAGGAGAAGCTCTCCGGTATCCACTTATCATTGTTCACCAGCAGCAGAAAGGTAGGCGTCACCAGATAGGTCAATAGGGAGATCAGGAAGCGGGTAAGCCGCAGGTAAGTCCCTGTAATGGGAGGGAAATAATAATCGTCGGCCTCTTCCGCCACATCGAAGATGGTGGTGGGAAGTATCATTGCAGAGGGGGAATTGTCTACCAAAATGACAATATTCCCCTCCAGCACCTGAGCCGCCGCCGCGTCGGGACGTTCCGTGTACTTGAATTTGGGGAAGGGATTGTACCATCTCCTCTGATAAAGGCATTCCGCCAACGATTCCTGATTCATGGTCAGAGAATCCACCTTGATATTCTGTATCTTTTTCCGAATCTCCCTCAGAAACTCCTTGTCAACTCTCTTTTTCATGTAACATACAACAATGTCCGTCCGGGAGCTTTCCCCGGCGCTGAACATCTCCATATGAAGGTCTGCGCTGCGGATCCTGCGGCGGATCAGCGCCGTGTTGGACACCAGCGTCTCCACAAAGCCGTCCTTGGAGCCCCGCAGCACCTTGTCCTTCTCCGGCTCTTCCACGCCTCTTGCAGGATAGGTTCTAGAATCGATCAGCAGTGCCTTCTCATAGCCGTCCACCAGCAATAGGAACATGCCCGAAAGCAGAGACTGCACCAGAGTGTCACAGCTGTCCGCCAGCTCTACCTCCACATAGGGCGTGAACTGTTTAGAGAGGCCGTGCATGTCCTCGGGCAGCTTGTCCGGGGTGAGATCCATGAAATACTGCAGCAGCTTCTGCACCAGATCGTCCTTGCAGAAACCGTCTATGAGATACATGCAGGCCTCTCTTCCGCCCACATGGATCACTCTATATATGATGTCGAAATTCTTGTCCGCATCCAGCACATGGTTCAGATAGTCCATATCCGCCTGCAGAAACCCCGTAAGCTTCTTTCCCCCTTGTGCTTTTTCGGGATTCCTCCCGTCACGCTTCTCTTTTGAACATTCTTCCGTCAAATCTTCTTCCATCAAACTTACGCTCCTTGCCCTATGCTTTTTTAGCATGACTCTTCCCAGCGCGCCCTGCCAGAAAATCTATGCGCCGGCCAACATTCTTCATGCTTTTATCATGACCCAAGGGAGCTTTTTTATGCTTTCTGCAGACCACAAATTGTATAAACAACCAAAGCCGCATTTCGGAAGCCTTCTATTGTCATGAATAAAAAAGAGCCGGGAGGCCCGCTCCCGACTCACAAATTCCCATCATTCTATAATACCGTCATTATTTCCCCGTGGTGCTTCCGAAACCGCCGTTTCTCTCCCCCTCTGCCTCATCGTCCACAGTGATGCCGTACTCCAGAAAAATCCCTTGCGCAAACCCTGTTCCCTGAGCCAGCTCCACCGTCTTCCCCTGATTTGAATCATTGGTCATCTTGATGAAAATATGGCCCTGATTGTCAGAATCAAAATAATCGCTGTCGATGATTCCCACGGTATTGTCCATCTGCAGCCTATACTTAAACCCCAGCCCGCTTCTCGGGTACAGCTTCAGCACCCAGCCCTCGTCCATCCTCACCCGGATTCCCGTAGGAATCTTGATGGTAGCTCCGGGAGCCAGACTAAAGGAAAACGGGGCAAAGAAATCATATCCGGCGCTTCCTCTGGTAGCCCGTCGGGGCAGCGGTATTCCTGCATATATTTCCTGAATCTGGCTCTGCGTATATTGGGGAAAGCTCTCCTCCACGGCCTCCTGAAAGATATGGGGGCTCACCTTTAGAAATTGGGCCATTCTCTTCATTGTCCGTCCTCCCCGTTCTCTCCAATCAGTCCTGACAGCCGCAAAGGCCCGAAGGCTTCTTCGTCTCCGTATACCTCTGGGCATAATTGCCGCAGTGCAGCACCGGCACCCTAGGATCCTCTTGACCCAGCGACGCCTGCACATCTATCACCCTCTGATTGGCGCTTCCCTTCCAGAGAAGGTTTGCGTCCTTCTCCTCCACATGGAATTCACCGTCCACAACTACATCCACATAGCTCATCAGAGGATAATGCAGAATGTTTTCCCAGCTGTCCCCGGTATACAGCCATATGGTTTTGCTGGGATATTTCTCCTTGATCTCGGCCATCAGCTCCCTTACGCCAAGACTGTTGGCCGGATGTAAGGGATCACCTCCCGAAAAGGTGATCCCTGAGATATAGCTTTTGTCCAGCTGATCAAATATCTCCTGCTTTGCGGCTCTGTCAAAAGGAAGGCCCCCGTCGGGATCCCATGTAATGGGATTGTGGCATCCCTTACAGCAATGGCTGCAGCCGGCGACCCAGAGAACCACCCGCAGACCATCGCCGTTGAGCATATCGTCCGTTGTGATATTATGGTATCTCATACGCCATTCCCCCTTTGAAAGGACTCTTTTTTCCGAGCCTCACATGCTCTTCCTCTCTGCGATTTCGGCCATCTTCGCATCGTTCAGCCTTGTATCCCCATGCACTCTGGAATAGGACAGATATCCGTTCATGCGGTCGATCTTGGTCAGGTTCCGACTTCCGCACTTGGGGCACACATCCATCTCCAGCTCCTGATGACCGCAGTCATCACAGTATGCCAAAGACAAATTGACCCCCTCGTAAAATCCCATTTCCATAGCCCTGCGGATCAGGGTCTTGATGGCTTCGATATTATAGTCTATAGGATACTTCACATACTGAATCTTGCCTCCGTTGCACAAGTTCCAGAAGCGGTCCTCCAGATCCTGCTTCTGAATGGGAGTGATATCCTCCGCCACATGGCAATGGAAGCTGTTGCTCACATACTCCTTGTCGGAAACCCCTTCCACGATGCCGTATTTCTTCCTGAACTGCTTCACCTGCAGCCCACAGAGGTTCTCTGCCGGAGTTCCGTAGATTGCATAGAGATATCCGTCCTCCTCCTTGAACTCATTGACCCTCTTATTGATATATTCCAGCACCTCAAGGGCGAACTGACCGTCCTCCACCATGGATTTTCCGTTATACAGCCGCTGCAGCTCGTTCAGCGCCGTAATGCCGAAGCTGGCAGTGGCAGATCTAAGCAGAGGCTTGATTTTGTCTGTAAGCTTTAAATGCCCTCCCAAAAATCCCCCCTCGCAATAGGCCAGAGGATTTGTGGATGCCCTCATCTCTCCAAGATAGGCATATGTACGAATATGAAGATTTCGTATCAGATTGAGATAATAATCCAGCACCTCGTAAAAATCCCGGCTTTCCTTTCTGGACTTGGCCAGAATCATAGGCAGGTGCAGGGACACGGCTCCGATATTGAACCGTCCCACGAATACCGGGACGTCCTTATCGTCTGCCGGATGAATCCCGCCCCTCTCGTACCACGGAGAAAGGAAAGCCCTGCAGCCCATGGGAGAGATGATCTTTCCATACTGCTTGTACATGCTGGCCACGTAGCCTTTGCCGGTGAGGCTGAGCCAGTCCGGATACATGGTCTTTGCCGAGCACTCTATGCCTGCCTCAAACACATCCTCCAGCGGTTTTCCGGGGCCATGGAGATTTTCATCGTACAAAAATACGATCTTGGGGAACAACACCGGCTTCTTATGCTCTTTCTTGCCCTGTCCCTCCCTGCGCACATTCAGCATGGTGATGGTGGCCAGCTTTGCAAATCTCCCGGTTCCCGTGCCTGCAGTCACAGTGATGAAAGGGTAATCGCCCCGGCTGCTCCCCACGGTATTGAATTTGTACTCCCATCCCTGAAATCCTTGCTCAAACTCCCTTACTACATCATCATAAGCTTCCTTCTGGGCCGCTTCCGAGGGCACGCCCAGACGCTTGTACTTTTCTATATACCGCCCGTAGGATTTCTCCGCATAAGGCTCCAGAATCAGATCTACGCTGGGAACCGTGAATCCGCCGTACTGCTGACTGGCGGCACTGAGAACAATGTCTCCTATGACGTCGAACGCCACGTCAAGAGATTTGGGCTCATTGTACCATACATTCCCCATTTCAAACCCGCCGCTCAGTACATTCTGCACATCGAAAAGACAGCAGTTCATGGTGTCCCTTCTTGCGGACATATCGTGAACATAGATATAGCCGTCCCGACAAGCCTGAATCTCGTCCGTGGTCATAAAGAATTTCTGATAAAGCTCCTTGTTCAGCTGGTTGAAGACCAGACTCCTTTTCGTGGCCACCAATGCAGAATCCGTATTGGCATTCTCCTTGTCTCCTATGTACATGATGGACTGGCTCTTTTTATATACATCATCCAGCATACGCACAAAGTCCTGCTTATAATTGCGGTAATCCCGATAGCTCTTGGCCACCACCGGCTTCACCTGCTCCAGAGCGTTCTCCACGATATTGTGCATCACCGGAATGGGGATTTCCTCCATACCCATCTCATTGACCTTGTCCACCACGTCCTGACAGATCCGGCATTCCTCCTCCACGCTGAACTTGGTCAAAGCCCTATAGGCGCTTTTGCCTACGGCATTTATGACTTTCTGCACATTGAAGGCTTCTCTGCTTCCGTCCTTCTTTATCACGGACACTTCCCTTGCCGTTTTGAAGGCTTCCCCGTAATTGACCCTCTGTTCCCTCTTCTGCTCTGAATTACCGCTCATCCACCCCATCCCTTTCGATAAATAATGACTGCACCTGCAAACAAGCGCTTCCAAGCACTTCCGATACCTTCTATTATCCTCCGCGCCTCTTCCGACCGCCGATTACATACACAAAATATAGTGGTATGCCCTTATGTCATCCGATATATTGTGTCGGATAAATATCAGTATAAGAAAGAAATCGGAGATTGTCAATGAAGTATTTTCTTCAAATATGCACAAAAAACCTCTGGCAGATTTAGGACATCTATGTATTGACAGCCTTTTCCCGCCACACAAAAACACTCCGCAGACCGACTGCGGAGTATATCTTGCACCCTTCCTCTTTTAAACGCAGTGCTTTTAGACACAGTGCCTTTAGACGTATTTCCCAAAAAACGGCAGACAAAAAAGCCCGCCGAATCAAAGAGGCATTTCCTCCAAAATGCCCTTCAGCCATTCCCGATACTGATCCTTCACAGAAACCGGACTTACAATTACGGCCTCCTTTCCGATTCCTGCCATCCATCCGTAGAACTGTCCGCTGACGGTCACTCTGGCCCGAATTCGGAACACTCCTGCTTCCATGGAACGAATGTCTGCACCCCTGCCGAAACGGTCCAAAACCACGCCGATGAGACGATCCGGAAACTGCAGTGTCACCGTCTCCTCCCTGCCGCCGTACATGCCGAACACCTGATTCGTATATGAGGCCAGATCCACCTGAGAAAACTGCTCCACTCCTTCTCTGGCTTCCTTCAGAACCGTCACGTCACCCATCTTGTCCACGCGATAGTGCTTCATGACACCGTTTGCGCTGTCGAAAGCTGCCAGATAATAGTTCTCATCCTGCCAGATCAAAGCCCATGGGCTGACCTTTTTCTCGCCTCTGGGCCTCACTGCAAGCTGCTTTTTCAGATTCCAGTCCAGATAACAGAAGGATATCTGTCTGTTCTCCTGAATGGCCTTATGAATGCTGTCGATGCTATAATATATATTCTCGTTCTCCGTCTTCACCCGTCCGGCCACGTACACCTGACGCTGCAGCTTTCCGGCGTCATGCTTTCCCGCCATATGCTCCAGCTTCTTGATCAGGCTGCGGGATTTTTTAGGCGTTATGAAACGGGAAGACTGTACCGCATCCACCAGCAGCTTCAGCTCCGCCAGCTCGAATTCCCTGCTGGCCATGTAATATCCCCCGCCCAGCCGACTCTGCAGGTGGACGATGTCATAGCCGAAGTCACAGAGCTTCTCCATATCGTCATAAAGGCTTTTGCGCTCGGAATGAATCCCGTTGGCATCTAAGTACGCAATGATGTCCCCTACGCCTGCAGGATGGCCTTCATCCGTATTCTCCGACAGATATTTGACAATGTATAGAAGCTTCAGCTTCTGTCCCGGCGCCTTTGCCATGTACTACTTTCCTGCAGCTGCGTCGGCGCCGCTCTCTCCCACGGCCTCAGCCTTGTTCGCCTTCCGCCGAGCCATGGTAACGCCAATGGCAATGGCCACTCCGGCAATCACCACGATCACAAGCATCAGCACCAAATACGACATAAAAGAGTTCAAAAAATTCACCAACATAGCCAATCCCTTCTTTTCCTGAAAGTTTTTCCTATTGCAATCTTCCTGCTTTTTTGCAAAGACAGTACAGATACTTTCCTGCATATCCTTATCAGTATACCAAATCTTTCCCCTTCCCGTCAAGAGTCCGCGGTTTCTTTTTCCTCCCGGTTTTCCCTCCGCCATGAGGATCCTATCAATCGCCGTCACAGTCCGTAGAGCCATACTCCCCAATAGCTATCCTGCGTCTCGAAATATCCCATGGGCTCCAGCCCAAGCTTCTCCGCGCCGACGATCTCTCCGCAGGAAAAGATATAATCGCAGCCCAATTCCTTAAGGGCACTCAGATCAAGCTCCAGATTTTCATAGACGATCCTCTGACCCTTGCCCAGCATCCATGCATTGCCAGTGGCCCCATTAAAAAGGTAGCAGCGGCTGCCCCAGGTATCGAAATAGCCCGCCGTCTCCGGACTCTTCTCAAGCTCCCGCTCTATTACCCTGCGGAAGCGATGCTTATATTCCAGCGGATAATTGTTGGAATACCCGTCCGCCGTGTAGAAACCGTGCATCAGGGCCGGTGCGGGACTCATGCCCAGATGAGCCACCTTTATAGAAGCCATGTCCTTTCCGATGGCATCCTCCAGCTCCTGCATCAGATCCTCCGCATAATAGCTTTTCCATGTCACATACCCCGTGATGCCGGATCCGTTGTTCAGCTGGTTCACGCTCATATATAGGTAGGAATTCATCTTGATCTCCTGCAGAGTCGGCAGCAGCAAAAGAACCGCAGCCAGAACCTTCAATGTCCTATGTCGGCCGCCCCACCACAGAGTACAGCAAAGGGCAAACTCCAGAAGCCATCCTGCGGGGTACAGCCAGTAGAATCTCTCCAGCTGGAAATAACGCAGGAATCCTTCACAGCCGTTCTTAAAGTCCACCACGGGCTGCCACTTACAGAAACCGTAGAGCAGAGCGATCCCCATCAATATAAGCAGCCCCGCCAGAGCCATTTTGTATCGTTTCCTGACGTCAGCCCCCATTTTTCCATACAGTATCCCCCCTGCCGCCAAAATTACCAGAATTGGAAGGATCAATGCTTTATGATAGGAATCCGCATGCTGGGCGCTGTTCAGGAACACCTCGGCCACCGTGTTCCAGAAAGGCATCGCCCCGTTCACCAGCTCCTCCCGATGACTGACATAACTGCTCCTGCCCAGAACCAGTTCAACGAAAAGATTTCGGTTCACAACCACATAGACGGCCATAAGCCAGACAAACCCCAGCCATAGCCACCCGTTCTTTCTCCTTTTAAACAGCTGAAACAGCAGCGCCAGCCCCCAGAAGCCCAATACCACATATCCGATCAGCACCAGATGAGTGCTGAGGCCGAAAAACAAAATCAGCAAAAAGCTCATCAGGATGTTTCTTTTCTTGTGTAAGCACAGAAAACACCACAGCAGAAGGGGCACCCCTGCGGCGGACAATCCATAGATCGGCGGCAAAGGCAGCATGCAGAATGCCCCTGCAGTTACCGCCGCCAGAATGCTACTCTTTGTAAGTTCCTTCACGCAGAGGTACATACCAAAAAAACCGGCCAAAAATACGGTCAGGTACTGTACTACAAAAGCAGCAAAAGCAGGCATAAGGGCATACAGCGGAATGAACAGTACGGCGGAGGGCTGGAAGCCGCTGACGGGAAGCCCGCCCAAAAGCTCCGGAAACTGTTCTATCGTCTCCGCCAAATGTCTGGCGTTGAGCACATAGGTCATGAGGGTCTCGTCCAGCTGGTCATGTATGGGAAAAACACTTTCCTCTCCCATCAGAACATAGGGCAGAAACACCACCCCTGCCAGCAGGAGACCGCTCCACCATAGGGGAAGCGCATCCAGCCGGCCCAGCACGGTCTCCAGCCTTAAATGAATTTTCTTCAGCCAGAACATTCCTTTTTCCATTCCCGCTTACTCCCCTTCCCAGATCATCCCCTCTGCACTGACATCCCTTATCCTGCGGCCCGCTCTCGCTGTGCGGCCAAAATCACTTCCCCTGCCTTTGTTATCCCTCTTTCCGGCCCCCATTTTAGTGAAACATCCCTCCCTGAAACAGAACCCGGAAATAATCCACCCCGCAGATCAGGTGGAGACCATACATTCCCCACTGGATCCCCAGCTGCCAGAAGGGCTGCTTCCTTCTGGCAGTTTGCCCTACCAGAATCATAAGGCTCACCGCAAAGGAAAAGAATAGCGCGTACATGTAACCCCATGCAAAATTGACATGGGCCATGCGATAGCCTTTTTCGTACAAAAAAAGCAGCGTGCATAAGGCCGCCAGATAAAATTGCCAGGAAAAGCGGAGAAGCTTAGGAACCTCCCTCTGCAGGATACAGAATACAAGCACGGCCAGAGGAAATGCCATTCCCCGGAAAATAGACCATGGCACATTGCCCGTGGTTGTGGACCAGGCGGTGAGAAATCCGATTCCGATTCCCTCCCCTGATATTTTTCCCGGCCGAAAGACGTCCCCGAACTGGTAGAGAAGCACCAAAAAAGTGGGAATAAACCAGATTCCCAGCTGAAAAAAGGCTTTCACCCCCTGACGGAAACCATGAAAAAACAGCCGCCACAGCATAATGCACCCTGCGGCACATGCCATTACCAGCGAGAAGCTGGGTTTGGACAAGGTTGCAAGCAGCAGCCACACCGAAAAAAGAACATACTTTGGATGATACCATCTATTCTCTTTTTCATAGAAATCCAGAATCTCCGCGAACAAGAAAAACGCCGGCACGGAAAAAGCTCTTGCGGCCAGATAAGTGGCGTTGTGGTATGGGTTCGGGGAAAACACCCCCAAATATCGATATAGGAATCCCTCCCCTACCTCATTGTACCTTCCCAGATAAGTCAGCGGATACAGCATGGACACAAAAAGCAGCGAAAAAACCAGAATACCCGCTGCAATTCCCTTTTCCGCCCTCACCCATTTCCCTCCAAACACGATTCTGTGGAAGAAAAAAAGCAAGGCAATGGGTGTAAGCCCATTCAGCAAAGTAATGGCCAGAGCCAGCCCATGCTGGGGCGAGGTAAAAAGAGAAAAAAATCTGCCTGTCCAGAACAAAATGGGATAAGGGAAATCATATCCGCTGTCCATTCCTTGTATCTCCATGAGGTAGGCCCCATCGTCAGACCAATACTTTCCGTCATATCCCACAGCCTGCCAGTGAAAAAGGAGCAGAGTCACCACCAAATAGGCAGACAGCAGTACTAGATAAACCAATCCGTTCTGAAGTTTCTGTTTCTTTTCCAAGGCCATATTCTTCCCTTTCACCGGTCCTTCCCCTCCTTCAGCTGTTCTCTCATCTTTCCCGCCATATTTCCTTCTGCCTATCCCCCTTTGCCCATCTTTTCTCCGTCCGTCTTTCAGCTTTTTCAGCTGCACGGCCCTTCTTCCCATAGGCCGGGGGCCAAACAAGGACATGCTCCGTAAAGCGCAATCCATTTCAGCTGCACTGCCAGCTGCCTGTGGCCACAAATTCCTCTGCCTGCCCATAGGCCTTTTCTATGATTTTGGGGTCAAATCCCATTAGCTCCAGCAGCCGGATGGCATTTCTGGTGGTCGCCTTGCCGGGCATCAGTCTGTAATTAAAGTACACATCCCCGTCTCTCACATCCTCCTCAAAATGATAGTTGTCGTACTCGTTCCCCAGCAGCTCCGTCAGCTCAATATCATGGGTAGCTGCAAAGCATAGGATTCCCGATCCGGCCAGTGATTTCAGTATCTGAGTGGAAGCCGCAATCCGCTCCACCGTGTTTGTCCCCCGCAGAACCTCGTCCACGAAGCACAGCACGTTTTCAGTGCCGGAAGCCGCAGCATCCAGAATACGCTTCAGCGCTTTTATCTCAACGATATAATAGCTCTCTCCCGCTCCCATATCGTCCCGCAGAGCCATGGAGGAATACACATGAAAAAACGGTGCCTCGTAGTCCTCTGCTGTGCAGGTATGGATGGTCTGGGCCAAGATAGCGTTCAATGCCATAGTCTTCAAAAAGGTGGATTTTCCGGAGGCATTGGAGCCGGTAAGCAGCACCCCCCTCTCCGCCCCGATGCTGTTTTTTACGGGATCAGAAAGCATGGGGTGATACCCTTCCTCCATGCCAACGCGCCTTCCGGAAATGAACTTCGGAACACACCATCCTTTTCCCTGCGAAAGAAGGGGATCCTTGTCCGGCGACTCTTCCGGCGCATCCTCCGTCTTCCGTGAAACCAGAAGTTTCCTGCCTTCTTTGGCAGAATCCTCCACGGAGCCTCTGTAGATTCCTATGGCGATGGCCGTCTCCACATATCCCACTGTCTGTATCAGCTGATCCACATCCTCAATATGCCCCCGGAGAAACTTGAGCATACTGTTGAACTTAATCAGATCCACATGGAACACCATGCGCACATAATCCATCACTACGGCCAGAATGTCCCCGGAGGTATTCCCGCGATAAGGGGACATGACCCAGTAAGAATTCCTCTTCATGCCCTGCATGCGCCTTCCCGACTCCCGCAAGCTCTCCCATTCCTCTGCGCATACGGGCACGGCAACCTTCTCCATCTCCCTGCAGGCCTCCATCAGCCGCATGATATAGGAGAAGCTGACGATATAGGGATCGATGTCCGCCTTTTCCTTAAAATAGGAAATGATGTTGTACACCACCAGAATCACGATTCCCAAGACTCCTATGGAGAACTGAATCCAAAGCAGCCCGATCAGAGGCAGGAAAAGCAGATCCAGCAGAATGCTCTTATGATTGGATCTCTTTCCCAGAAAATCCAGATTGTCCAGATAGTCATACAGAGAAAACTTTCCCGTATAGCCAAGCTTTTTCATGGAAAACTGAATCTGCACCCTCTCTTGTGGATGCTCCCTGAAATACTCGATCACATCCTCCAGATGGTCAAGCTCCTCCTCATTTTGCCTCAAGGTCCTCAATGTATAGTATAAATACTCCTCCCCGGACGCGGAAAGCGTATAGTTCATTCGTTTGAAAATATCGTCCAGCCCCAAATCGTTCCACGTGATATCGTCAAGCTGGCCCTCCTTGGGATGTCTCTCAAAAAAACTGCCCATTCTCACGTACCGCTCCAAAGAATACTTCTTATCGTTGAGTCGGGTGCAGTTTTTGTAAAGCAAATTCATGAAATCCTTTTTTTCCCTTGCACCTCTGGCCACCTCCATGCCGAAGATCACCGCCGCAAAAGAGACCATGGCCAGAACAAAAACTAAATATTCCATATTTTTCCTCAATTGTCTTTCTCGCAGGACAACCCTGCAGCCGCTTCAAGCCTCCATGGCTGACGCTGAAATTAAAACATTCTCCCGTCTCCCGTATCATGCGCTGCCCCTTATACGAACTCATTATACAATTATGCCAAATCCATGTCAACAAATGGCTGGAATTCGTTGGAATTCGTTATACGCAAATACCCATAATACTGCATATACATAAAAAAATCAAAATTCCCGGAGCGATAAGTCACCCGCCCCGGAAATCCTGATTAAAAATAATACATAAATATAATACCCCTAAGGGATTCCTATAGGAAAATATACTTCAGTACAAAGAGCACCGTCAGCACGTACATAAGGATGCTCACCTTGCCCTTGGCCTTTCCGGTGCAAAGATGCAGAATCGTCCATGAGATCACGCCTACGGCGATACCCTCAGAGATGCTGTACATCAAGGGCATGGAAAGGATACACAAAAATGCAGGAATGGCCTCCACCATGTTCTCCCACTGGATCTTGGCCACGGACGCGATCATATAGAATCCTACGATGATAAGCGCAGGAGCCGTGGCAAACGAAGGGATGGTGAGGAACAGGGGCGAGAAAATCACGGAGAGCAGGAAAAGCAAACCCGTGGTCACAGCGGTCAGACCTGTCCGTCCGCCTTCGGTCACACCGGAAGCGCTCTCTACGAAGGTCGTGGTGGTAGAGGTTCCCAGAACCGCGCCCGCGCTGGTCGCAATGGCGTCCGCAAGAAGGGCGCCCTTGATTCTGGGCAGCTTGCCGTCCTTGTCCAGCATATTCGCCTTGGAAGACACACCGATCAAGGTTCCCAGCGTATCAAAGATATCCACAAACAAGAATGCGAAGATTACCACGATAAATTCCGTTATGCTCTTCAATGCACTGAAATCTGCCTTGAAGACCTGCCCGAAGGTATTGCCAAGAGCGGTAAAGTCAAAGGATACGAAGGCGGTGGGGATGACGGAATACATTCCCAGATCAGGATTGGGCTTGTAGAGACCTACCAGCTCGCAGACAATGCCCAGCACCCATGTGATCAAAATACCGAAGAGAATGCCGCCCTTGACCTTCTTGATCAAAAGGAATCCCGTGATCAGCACTCCGATGAGAGCCAGCAGAGCGCCCATTCCAACGGAGCTGAAATCTGTCTTGAAATTCTGATAGCTCACCAACGTGGAATCGTTATTCACCACGATCTTGGCATTCTGCAGTCCGATGAAAGCGATAAACAATCCGATACCTGCGCTTACAGCGGACTTCAGGGTCATGGGAATGGCGTTGAAGATGGCCTCTCTGACATTGGTTACCGAAAGCACGATGAAGATCAGACCCTCCGCGAACACCGCCAGCAGCGCCATCTGCCAGGAATACCCATAGGTAAGAACCACCGTATAGGCAAAGTAGGCATTCAGTCCCATTCCGGGAGCCAGCGCGAAAGGATAGTTGGCGAACAAGGCCATCAAAATGGTGCCCAAGAAAGACGCCAGCGCCGTCGCCAGAAGTACTGCCTTCGCATCCATTCCCGATGCGGAAAGGATGTTCGGATTCACGGCGAGAATGTAAGCCATGGTCATGAAAGTGGTGATTCCGGCCATAATCTCCGTCCTTACATTCGTGCCGTTCTCCTTGAGTTTGAAGAACTTCTCTAACATGTTTTTCCCTCCTGTGTAGTTTGATTAGAGAACCTATCTATTGCCAAACGCATGATAATAACTCAATGTTTTGGGATTCCTCCATCAAGTGTATATAATACGTTTCACAATCCCCTCACATTTCCGGTAAATTTCCTCGGCGTCTTCCCCCTCCGGCAGGCAGAAATTCCCGTTCTCGTATAATATCCGTCCGTTTATCATGGTCATGCGCACGTTGGCCTTGCTGCCGCTGTACACGATGTTCTTGGGTATGTTGTGTATAGGCTGCATGTTGGGCTGATGCAGATCGATCAAAATCAGATCCGCCAGCTTTCCCTTTTCCAATATATCCCCGTCATGAAGTCCCATGGCCCGCGCCCCTTCCGAAGTGGCCATGGCCAGTACCTCCTCCGCGTCCAGACTGGCCGCATCCTTCTCCCGAACCTTACTAAGCCCCGACACCAGAAACATCTCCCGGAACATGTCGAGACAGTTGTTGCTGGCGGGCCCGTCGGTTCCGATAGCCACGGGTATCCCTCTCCGTACATATTCCGCCACAGGCGCTATGCCGCTGGCAAGCTTTAAGTTGGAGGCCGGATTTGTCACCGCGACAAGCCCCCGGCTCTTAAATATCTCCATGTCATGGTGGGTCATGTATACGCAGTGATACCCGCCGCCCCCGTAATCAAAAACCCCCAATCTGTCCAGAAACGCCGCCGGAGTCATGCCATTTCGATCCAGACATCCCTGCACCTCCGCCTCCGTCTCTGCAAGATGGGTGAACACCGGAGCACGGTATTTGCGGGCAAGCTCCGCCACCCCTGACAGCAGCTCCTTAGAGCAGGTATATTCCGAATGAAATCCCAGCCGATAGCTGATCAGAGGGTGGCATTTGTTCCATTTCAAATACTCCGCCTCCTGCTGCTCCACCGATGAAGTAAAATCATTCAGTCCGCTGGTAAGGACACACCGCATTCCCATGTCTATGCAGGCTTGTCCCATGGCATCGGGAGTCAGGTACATCTCAAAAACGGAAGTGATGCCGGAGGTCAGATATTCCAAAACCGCCAGCTTGGTGAAATGGTAAATATCCTCCCAAAAAAGCTTCGCCTCCATGGGGAATACCTTCTCCTGCAGCCACTGCTGCAGAGGTACGTCATCCGCGTAGGAGCGCAGAAAGGTCATTGCAGAATGGGTATGGGCATCCTTGAAGCCCGGCATCAGCAGATTGCCTCCGCAGTCCACCTCCCGGTCCCAGCGGATTTCCGGAAAGTCCTTCCCCATGCCCGCCTTAAGCTTATCCGCCTCCCCAATATAGACAATTCTGGCATCCTTCACCCAGACCTCGCCCCAAAAAACCGGTCTATGCTTTTCCATGGTCAGAATTCTAGCGTGAAACAGTCGGATATTCACCGGATGGAATCACCTCCAAATCCATGAGGCAGCAGCTCCTCAAGAGCATAAACCTGATAGTCCTCAGTGCTTTTAGCCACGATCACCTTAAAATCCGCCCCTGCAAACTCTCCCATGACCTGCCTGCAGATCCCGCAGGGATAGGCATAGTCCGTAGGGCTTTCCGCCTCCATGCCTCCTGCTATGGCGATGGCAGCAAAGTTCCTATGCCCCTGACTCACCGCCTTGAAAATAGCAGTCCTCTCCCCGCAGTTGGACGCGCCATAGGAGGCATTCTCAATATTGCCCCCCGTATAGATCTCACCCTCCGCCGTCAGCAGGGCGGCTCCCACGGTATAGCAAGAATATGGGGCATAGGCTGCAGCTCTGGCGTCCAGCGCCGCCTGAATAAGCATTTTGATCTTGACCGGTTCAGTCATCCGCAACTCCTCTTCGTCTCTTCCGCCTTTACAATAATGCCTTTGCACAAACCTCTATTTTCCCATAGCTCTCACTGTCTCCGTCACAAGTTTTTTGAATCTGGGCGCCGCAGTATCTGCCGCCTCCTGCACTTCCTTGTGGCTTAAGGGCGTCGCCGTCATCCCTGCCGCAAGATTGCAGATACAGGAAATTCCGCAGATTCTCATTCCCATATGGTTGGCGGCAATGGCCTCCGCCACGGTGCTCATGCCCACGGCATCGCAGCCCAGCATCCGCAGCATGCGGATCTCCGCAGGAGATTCAAAGGAAGGTCCCGTGAGCTGGGCATACACCCCCTCCTGCAGGAAAATATCATTCTCTTTTGCAGTCTTGACAATCAGAGCCTGCAGCTGTTTATCATAAACATTGCTCATGTCTGGAAAACGGGTTCCCAGAGCATCTATGTTGGGACCGATGAGAGGATTCGGGGCGAATACGGAAATATGATCCTTGATCATCATCAGATCTCCCCCATGGAAGGAAGTGTTCACACCCCCTGCGGCATTGGTGAGAAACAGAATCTCCGCTCCCATAAGCTTCATCAGCCGAACGGGAAGCACCACATCACTGATGGGATAGCCCTCATAGTAATGCACCCGGCCCTTCATGCAGGCTACGGGAACCTCATCCACGTATCCGAAAATAAATTTCCCCGCGTGGCCCGGCACCGTGGACACGGGGAAACCCTCTATCTCCCCATAGGGAAGCTCATACTCCACCTTCAGCGTCTCCGCATAGTCCCCCAGACCGGAGCCCAGCACCAAGGCTACCTTTGGCACGAAATCCGTCCGCCGCCTCACGCAGTCCAGGCAGTTTAACAGCTTATTGTACATCCGCTCCGCACCCCCTATCTTTATTCCAGTTCCGTCTCTACACTACAGTCCTTTTATACACTGATACTCCTTCATTATACCGAAGAAATTCTTAAAAATCAATTAAATTTTTATTACCGCAGAACAAAAGGGACGCAAAGAGCCTATGCAGGGGAAGGCGGATGCGCCGTATATCGCGCATTGCCCCCGGCATAGGCCCTATCCAATCGGTTCATGATAAGGATAGATTCTTTCTCAGATAATGATACAGACCATTCCGCCGTTGCTGTCGTTCACGATCTTCTGCATGGTATCCTGAAGCTTGATCTGACTCTCCTCCCCGATCACCGCCACCTTTGCTGTAATGCCGTCGTTCACCAGCTGCTCTATGGTCTTGCCGAAGATATTGGTATCCCAGATCCCCTTTTCCGTATCCGTGTCGTTGATAAAGTCGATGAGATCGCTGGCCTGCTCCTGCGTTCCCACAATGGGGGCGATTTCCGTCTCGATATTTGCCCGAATCATGTGGATGGAGGGACTGGAAGCCTTTATCTTCACGCCGAATTTGTTGCCATGCTTGATCAGTTCAGGGCGCTCCAGCGTGATCTCGTCCTTGTCGGGAGTCACCACGCCGTACCCTTTGATACGCACCATGTTCAGCGCGTCCAGAACCTTGGCGTATTCGTGCTTCATGGCTGCGAACTCCCTAAGCCTGCTGATCAGCTGATATTCGTCCCCGATGGTTTCTCCCACCATCTCCGTCAGCATCTCATAATAATAAGCCTCCTCCACATCCAGCGTAATGCGGATCACGCCGTCGCTGAGACTCACTGTATCCGTCTTGCAGCGCTTTATGTAATCGCCGGTCAGCTCCACCGGATGCTTCAGCACATCCCGGATAGCGGCGTAGTCCTTCATGAGCGCCTTCACCCGCTCTATGATATCCATTTTCATGCGGTTATCCCCGGGCAGCATCTCAACCCATTTGGGCATGTAGAATTCTATAGAAGAAATGGGGAACTCATACAGCACGTTCTCCAAAAGCATGTTGATGTCTTCCTTCTTCAGCTGCTCACAGTTGACGGTAACGGCAGAAACGCCGTATTTCTCACCGATCTCCCCCGCCACCCGCTTGGCGTCCTCCGAGTAGGGCTTCTGGCTGTTCACCAGCACCAAAAAAGGCTTTCGCAGCTTTTTCAGCGCAAGGATTGTCTTCTCCTCCGCCTCCAGATAGTTCTCTCTTGGAATCTCCCCGAAGCTTCCGTCCGTAGTCACCACCAGACCGATGGTGGAATGATCATTCATGACCTTATCCGTTCCGATCTCCGCCGCTTGGGTAAAAGGGATCTCATAGTCGAACCAAGGCGTCTTCACCATCCGTTCCACATCCTCCTCCATGTGTCCGGCAGCCCCTTCCACCATATAGCCCACACAGTCTATGAGACGAACCGACACCGGAATGTCACCGCTCAAAATCACGCTGGCTGCCTCGTTAGGAATGAACTTGGGCTCCGTAGTGGTGATGGTCTTGCCCCCGGCGCTCTGAGGCAGTTCGTCCTGTGCCCTATTTTTGGCATGTTCATCTTCCATAAAGGGCAGCACCATCTCCTCCATGAAGCGCTTGATGAAAGTAGACTTTCCGGTTCGCACCGGTCCAAGCACTCCTATGTAGATCTCACCGCCGGTTCGGTTTTTGATGTCGCTGTATAGATCGTAGGTGCTTATAGCATAATTCTCCATAAAAAAACCTCCTGCATATACTGGTATATGTATATGTAGGAGGCATTCTTGTTATGATTGTGGGGCTTCTTAAAAAACGGAAATCATTCAATCCAGTATGTATCATCACCGTAATTCTGAATACGGCATTTAGGCGGAGTTTGCTTTACCACCTGATAAACATTATAGCAATCCGGATAGGGGCTGATAAGTCCCATTATTGAAAGCCCAAACCAAAAACCACCCCAATCTTTCCATTCAATAGGGGTAAGCCAGAACAACGCAATGGGCACAATCCCCAATAACAGCGGCAGCAATGACATTAAGATAAATCGCCATTTTTTCAGCGGGTAAGATACCAGCGCAACTGCCGCAAAAGACTTTGGATGAAAACCTATATACACAGCTGCATTTAAAGGATATACAATAGCGTGTAACCATTCGTGGGCAAACAGTCCAATAAAGCCTGCCACAAACCCGCCAACAAAAAAAATAGGTTCTATAACTGTTTCCCCTGCAAGGGAGGTTTTAATAAAGATCGATAAAAAGATTATCGCAAACGGAGCAAGAGCAAAAGGCAATGCTTTTGTCATCATCTCTTTCAACGTAGCAGGCAATTCCATTTGCTTCGCTTTGCTATCCAGATATCCCTTTTGATAATCTGCTATTTCACCCTTGATTATACCAACCCATTTTATGTGTGCCATTGCTATCGCTTCCTCCAGTAGAATCTGCTCTCCATGCCCCGTCTCTGATGTCTTCAAATCAACCGTAATAACTCAATTATTCCCCCAGCACCAGATTCGCCCGGTTCTGAATTAGCTCTGCCGCCTCCTGCGAACTGATGCCCCCGGCAAAAAATGCACTCGCCTCCTCGCTTATGATCTCGAATAGGTTCTTATTCTCGTAGAAATACAGATGCTCTGTCATCTCACGCAGCAGTTCCGTTTCCTCCGGCGTTACAGACGCAATCTCCTGCCACCCTTCAAAGTTTTCATCATAGTCATTGCGCCATATAAAATGGGACCCCGATTCCTCATAACTGATCTGCTGTTGAAACTTATCTTTCGTCACCACAAACCGGTCTGTAAAATTGTCAGATCGACTTGTATAAGACAGACAGAACTCAACAAAACCCCATGCCTCCTCCTTATGCTCCGAAGCGCTGTTTATCCCCAGCCAGTCGTACAGTTTCGCAGGGTACCGAAGCTCCCCGGCGCTGTTTGGAAATCCGGCAATCTTTCCTTTACCGGAAAAGGCAGATCTGATACAAAAATAGTCGTCCAGACAATTCATTTCTTCTACCACTGCCCGGAGCCGGCCTGCGTGAAACAGCTCCGCACGCTCCCCTCTTTTGCTGACAAAGTTCAAATCACTCAACTTATCCAGAGTCTCCAGCAGTCTGACAAATTCTTTCCCCGCAAAAGAGCTGCTTCTGCCACTTTCGTCTACATAATGATCCATCTCCGCTCCTGAGAGAATCTGAAGCAAAAAATCTCTCCGCGAGTACATACTATAGTCAATGCAGACATCCTCACCCTGCATTATAAATTCCATCATTTCCTGCGGCGTCATAACTTCCTGCAGTACGTCCTCCGGAAGAATCACGACATCCACGGCAAAGCTTAGAGGAATCCGTGATATTTTGCCGTTCTTTGTAATCAGATCCAGAATACCCGGAAGAATATCTTCTGCGGATACCTCTTCCGCGTCTGCCAGATAAGGCATCAAATCCTCCACCGCTCCCTTAGCGGCCAGCTCATCCATGTTAAAAAAAGACTGCCGCTCCAGAAAAATGTCAGGCCCCTCCCCTTTTAGAATTTCCAGCTGAAAATCCGGAACTGATTTTTCTTCATATTCTTTCACAGTAATATGGCATTCCGGGTGAATCCGATTGTAGGCCATAACTACCTGATCAATCTTTGACGCCAGAGAATCGTCATACCATACGGTGCCTGCTATTCCCAATACCAGCTCCTTTTTCTCGGGAATCTGAGAAGCCGGCACTGCCTCCAAGGTCAGCCAATAATTTCCCGACTCCAGTGTGTCAAAAACATACAGCAGAAACCCATCTCCCTGCCGGCTGACAGCCTGCACATATTCGGCTTTTATATTCATATCCTGCCATTGGAAAAGCGCTTCCAGAGAGCCGTCCGTCAGGTCTATCTGCCACATTCTGTTCTGGTCCACCATATAAAGCCCATCCGAATAGCCGCTGAATATGAACAAGTCCCCACCTGTGGCTACCGTTTCTTCTGCAGATGCATAATCCACGCGCAGCGGCTCCGCCTGCTCCAGCTCCGCTTCACTCATTTTCTGCAGCTTGCTCAATTCATAAAGGCGGATACCTTTTTCTGCCCCCACCTCCTTGCCTTTCCAAAAGGCATATATTCCCTTCTCACCTGCATTGGCAAGTCCATAGCATATCTTGTTCCCCTCCGCGGTACTTAGGTCCACGGGCAGGGTGAAACGTCCCTGATACTCTCCGTTTTCATCCCAGCACAGCACAATGCCCCTGGTCGTCAAACCGTATAGCTTTCCGTCAGGCGCCGCTGCCATATCATAAAGCCTGCTCAGTCCCTCCATACCCTCCGTCGCATCTACGGAATAGATTTGTTCCATCTGGCTGTCGCGCTTCTCCAACGTAAAGGATCCATACCCATCGTCAGTATAATTCTCTCCCCATAGAAAGTACATACATCCGTCTTGTCCAGCTGCCATTCCCACCACAGCCTTCTCTTCCCCGAAAGGCAGCTGCTGTTCTTCCTGCCCTTTTTTCTGGACATAGCTATTATCTTCATAAGATTCCGTTTCCAAATTATAAGTACGTGTATAATAATATATGGAATTTTCGGCCATACAGATCTTTCTCATCTCCGTCTCGCCTCCGGCATACTCGAAACGGGGAGACAGCACATACCCATCCGGCAATTCCCAGTGTCCCTCCTCTGTCTCACTGCCAACCACCGCGGTTTCGTCTTCCGTCCCAGTGGACTGAACCTCCGATTCATCAGACTCTTTACCGCAGCCCCACAGAAAAAGAGCCGACATTGCGAAACATATCATCCTGATTAAACGTTTTTGCATACACTACCTCCCTGCCTCAATTCCCTCTATCACTTAACGCCCACTGCCTTTATCTGACCGATATTTTTCAGACCTGAAATACTTATAAGCGGGCATAGCAACTACTATGCCCGCTTGCACAAAATACTATCTTACTCTTCCTTCTTGTCCTCTGCAGACATTTCATCGGACTTCCCCATATTGTCCTCCAGCTTCTTAAGGGCACGGGATGCAAAGTCCCTGCCGCCTACGCCGAAGGCGATGGCAAAGGCGATGGCCACGGCCGCTACCAGCATCCTGAAGGCAGTGTCCACGATGTTCGCGGCAATGCCCAGCTGGCTCAGAACCATAAACGCACCTACTACAAGGATCGCACATTTTGCCACTATCGCATAGCTTGCAAATCCATTCTTGCGAAGTGCCTTCTCGGCTACGGTTCCCGCGATGAAGCAGATCACCAGAATCAACACAGCGCTCAGAACGGCAGGCATATAGCCTATGACTGCTGCTCCGATATTGGTCAGCACTTCCAGCTTCAGGACGTTCACGCCCTCCACTGCAAAGAAGATCACCACCACCGCATAAACCACGCCGCCCACGAACTTGCTCAAGCAGAAGGAATGCTTGTTGTTATTGTCGATGAGCTTGGTAAGCTTAGCGTCCAGACCTGCAGACGCGATCAGCCGGGTTACGATCTGTCCCACGAATTTTCCGATCATGCAGCCGATGACGATGATCACCAGACCGATGAAAATGTTGGGGATAAATCCAAAGATCAGATTCAGCATATGTACCGCCGGATCGGAGATCACGCTGATCTTCAGCACGTCAAGCGCCATCACGATCATGGGAATGAGAATCAGCACATACACGATGTAGGCCAATGTATTGGAAAGCTTGTCCGTATTGGCAACCTCGATGCCCGCCTTCTCCTGCAGCTTGTTCACATTCAGCTTATCGAACAGATGCGCCAGAAGCTGACGTACCAGCTTCGCAATAAAGCACCCTACGATGAGCACGATGGCCGCCGCGACGATGTTGGGCACATAGCCCCACACATTGTTCAGCAGATTGGTGATGGGGGACGAAACCTCCCTCATTCCCAGAGCCGAAAAGATTCCCGGCACGAAAAGCAGGAAAACAAGCAGATATACCAGCTTTCCGATGAACTGTTTCGTGCTTCCGGCCTTGCTTGCATCGCCCTCCGATGAGTCAAGCTTTCCCAAGAGCTGGTCGATCTTTCCCTTTCCAAGCAGCTTCATAACCAAGGACTTCACGATACTCGCCACCACGAAGGCTATCACAAGAATCAGGACGGCGCTGATCACCGACCACACCCCGGAACCTATGGCAGACACGATCGAAGAAATAAATTGTGGCATAGCATTTCCCTCCATCTTATATTTTTTGACATCGCTCCCTATCCCCCTGCTTCAACAATAGGCCGAAACGGCAAACTGCCGTCGCTTCTTGAACCTCTGCGCCAAAACCAAAAGTCGAAACAATGTCCCTTCATTTCCATATTATAGCACATGGAACGAATTATCACAATATTATTTTATGGTATAATGTCGAAACAAGAAAAGCATTGTTTCGACTTCTAATTCCATGTGCGCCAGAGCGCACATGATTGTGGTATAATATCGAAACAGAAGGGCGCTGTTTCGACTTCTGATTCCATGTGCGCCAGAGCGCACGAAATTATGGTATAATGTCGAAACAAGAAAAGCGCTAAATATCTGATGGCTTCATCCCATAACTACTCTCTTGTAATTTTTCTTGCCCCGCTTTACCACGATTCCTTCTCCGGAAAGCTGGTCAGGGCCGTATAGGGCTTTCACATCGCTGACCTTTTCATTGTCCACGGTGACGCCTCCCTGCTCCACCGCCCGTCTTGCCTCGGAGCGGGATGCGGTAAGGCCGGCCTTCACTAAGATCCCCAAAATATCAATGGTTCCGTTCTGAAAGTCCTCATCCTGCAGCCGGCAGGTGGGCATGTCGGCCCCCAGAGCAGCCCCGGAAAAGATGCTTCTGGCGCTCTCCTGAGCCTTCCCGGCCTCCTCCTCGCCGTGAACCAGCTTCGTCAGCTCGAAGGCCAGTATCTCCTTGGCCTGATTCAGCTGGCTCCCCTCCCACTTGTCCATCTCGTCGATCTGCTCTATGGGCAAAAAGGTCAGCATCCGCAGGCATTTCAGCACATCCGCGTCCGCCACGTTCCTCCAGTACTGATAGAACTCGAAGGGCGAGGTCTTTTCGGGATCCAGCCACACTGCTCCCTTCTGTGTCTTGCCCATCTTCTTTCCCTCGGAATTTAAAAGCAGTGTGATGGTCATGGCATAGGCGTCCTTTCCCAGCTTGCGCCGGATCAGCTCCGTGCCTCCCAGCATGTTGCTCCACTGATCATCTCCGCCGAACTGCATGTTGCAGCCGTATTTCTCATAAAGCTTCAGGAAATCATAGCTCTGCATGATCATGTAGTTGAACTCCAAAAAGCTCAAGCCCTTCTCCATGCGCTGCTTGTAGCATTCCGCTGTCAGCATCCTGTTTACGGAAAAATGCACCCCGATATCCCTGATAAATTCAATGTAGTTCAGATCCATCAGCCAGTCCGCATTGTTCACCATCAGGGCAACGGAATGCTTCTCTTCAGAAGCTTCCCCCTCCGCCGAAGGGGCCCCTGCCGAATCCCCGAAATCGATAAAGCGGCTCATCTGCCTCTTGAAGCACTCGCAGTTATGCTCTATGGTCTCTCTGGTCATCATAGTGCGCAGATCGCTTCTGCCCGAAGGATCTCCGATCATACCCGTGCCGCCTCCTATGAGGGCAATGGGCTTATTGCCCGCCATCTGCAGCCTCTTCATCAGACAGAGGGCCATGAAATGCCCCACGTGCAGGCTGTCCGCGGTGGGATCGAACCCGATATAAAAGGTGGCCTTCCCGTTATTGATCAGCTCCTTGATCTCTTCCTCGTCGGTGAGCTGCGCCAGCAGCCCCCTTGCCTTCAACTCGTCAAATACCGTCATTTTATCCTTCCATGCCTTTCCGTTATTTTGATTATCATTATTTTCAATATTTTCTTTTCAATACTTTTCCTTCAAATTACTTGTTTGACATTAGCTTCACCATAGCTTGATTCAGCCCGTCCACGGTGAGCTTGTACATGGGGAACAGCTCCTTCACCGCCGTCTCCGCCTCCCGCCAGGGAGCCCGTCCCGGCGCCATCTTAGGATTCAGCCAGACAATTTTTTTGTACTTGCGCTTCAGCAGCTGCAGCCATTCATAGCCCGACAGCCCTCCGTTGGGGCCTCTGTAGTTCCCCGTGGAGGAATAAAGCTCCTCCGGGGCCATGGCGGCATCTCCCACAATGATCACCTTGTAATCACTGCCCACGTTTCTAAACATCCACTCTGTATCCACCCAGTCCCCGTTCTCACATTCCGGCGTCTTGTACATCTTGCTGTAAATACAGTTGTGGAAATAATATGTCTTTACATCCTTATAGTGATTGGATTTGTGCACCGCCTGAAACAAGTCGTTCAGCAAACTGCTGAAGGGGATCATGGTCCCTCCGGAATCCATCAGCAGCAACAGCTTTACCGCGTTTTTCCGGGGTTTTTTCATGACGATCTGCAGGCAGCCGCCGTTGCCGCAGGTCTTGTCCACGGTGCCGTCGATGTCCAGCTCCGTCTCAGGAATGTCCAGCCTGCTGGAAAACTGCCGGAGCTTACGAAAAGCCATCTGGAACTGTCTGTTGTCCAACACCCTATCGTCACGGAAATCCCTATATTTTCTGGCTCCTACCACCGCAAATGCGGACTGGTATCCTGTCTTGCCTCCAACCCTGACACCGCCCACATTTCCTCCCGTGTTGCCGAAGGATGTCTTGCCCATGGTACCGATCCAAAAACTCCCACCGTTGTGCTCGCTGTCCTGATCCTTCAGCCGCTGCCGGAACTTTTCCTCCACATCTTCCTTGTCTATCTGAAGGTCCTCCATCTGATTCAGGTGGTTCCGGGCCTCCTCCTGAGCCAGCTCCATCATATCGGACTTGTCCAGCCAGCGAAGCATCTCCTTGCCAACCTCCGTATCCCTCTGGGCAGCCTTAAAGCATTCGTCGAAGGCCATATCGAATTTGTCGAAATCCGTCTCGCTTTTCACCAGTATCATCCGGGCCACATAATAAAACTGTGTCAGGGAGCTGCCGCAGAGTCCCTTGTCCAGCGCCTCCTGCAGGGTCAGCCACTCTCCCAGCGTCACCCCAAGGCCTTTCTCCCGCAAGGTCTCAAAAAATTTTATGAACATACGATGAAGCCTGCCTTTCCGTAATCTACATTATTTCGGTTCTCCCATCCCAGCTTCCGTTTCTGCCGCTATCGATACACAATTTGATATCTTGGAACCGGATCCCGCCCTATCAGTCTCGGCCTCTTATATCACAGATTCGGATCCTGCCTCACCAGCTGCAGATCCTCGTCCTTCTTCACCACCACGCCTATGAAGGGAAGCGCCTTCCTTATGGTATCCGCACAAATCCCTCCGATCTGCAGGGCGTTGATCCAGTCGATAAGCTCGGAGGTGCTGGGCTTCTTGCGGATGTCCCTGATGGCCCTGATGTTATAAAAGACCTCCATGGCGTTCTTGAGCAGGTTTTCCTCCACCTCGGGATAATGCACCCGCACGATCTCTTCCATCAGCTCTCTGTCGGGGAAATCAATATAGTGGAAGATACAGCGGCGCAGAAATGCATCCGGCAGCTCCTTCTCCGCATTGGAGGTAATGATCACTATGGGGCGCTGCTTTGCCTTCACGGTGCGCTTGGTCTCGTTAATGTAGAACTCCATCTGGTCCAGCTCCCAGAGAAGGTCGTTGGGGAACTCCAGATCCGCCTTGTCGATCTCATCTATCAGAAGCACTACCTGCTCCTGACTGTCAAAGGCCTCCCCCAGCTTTCCCAGCTTGATGTAGCGGGCGATGTCGTTCACCCCCTCCTCACCGAACTGGCCGTCGTAGAGACGCTGGATGGTGTCATAGACATACAGCCCCTCCTGAGCCTTGGTGGTGGACTTGATGTTCCATATGATCAGCCGCTTTCCCAACGCCTTGGCAACCGCCTCCGCCAGCATAGTCTTGCCCGTTCCGGGCTCCCCCTTGATCAAAAGAGGCTTCTTCAGCGCAATCGCGATATTCACGCTGGCCATCAGCTCCTCGCTGGCCACATATTCTCCCGTTCCCTGAAATCCCTGCCCTTCCATATTTAAGTCACGCACCTTTCCCTTGAATTTCGTTCCTTTTCATGTTACGATATTCTTGGTCTAAAATCAAGCCAAAACTGTTGACATGCCCCTCATTTATAAAAGCGGCGGCATACCGTTAAGAAGCGGTATGCCGCAGATTATAATATTTTATTTTTACTGAAAATGCAACTACAAGCATTTCCACTGCAAACGGAGGTATAACACATGATAAAAGATATGCTGGAAAACAAGAGAACCGTTTCTTTTGAGATATTCCCGCCCAAAAAGGACGGGGAATTCAAGGCCGTGTTTGAAGTGCTGGACGCGCTGGGGAGGCTTTCCCCCGACTTTGTCAGCGTCACCTACGGAGCAGGGGGAAGCCGCTCCGGAAAAACCATTGAGATCGCATCCTATATTCAGAACACTCTGGGCATCGACGCCATAGCCCACATGACCTGCGTGGGCAGCACAAAGGATGCGCTGCTCTCCGTCACGCAGGCCCTGCGGGAAAAGGATGTGACCCATATTCTGGCCCTGCGGGGCGACCGTCCCAGAGATATGAGCGACGAGCAGTTCGCTTCCAGAGCCTTTGCCCACGCCAGCGACATGATGGATTTTCTGCGGGAAAATACAGATCTGTGTATGGGCGGCGCATGTTATCCCGAAAAGCATTTTGAAAGCTTCAGCATGGAATCGGATCTGAACAATCTGAAGAAGAAGCAAGACGCCGGAGCCAAGTATTTCATCAGCCAGATGTTCTTCGACAACGACTATTACTATTCCTTTTTGGAAAAGGCAGGGAAAAAAGGGATCACTGCCCCTATCTGCGCGGGCATCATGCCCATAACCTCCGCAAAGCAGCTGGGCACCACCATCACCTTGTCAGGCTCCAGCATCCCCAAGGCCCTTTCGGATCTGGTAGCCGCCTATGGCGACAGCTCTGAGGATATGAGAAAGGCAGGCATCGACTATGCCATCCGTCAGATTCTGGATCTGCGGGAAAACGGCGTGAACGGCATTCATATCTACACCATGAACAAGGCCAAGATGGCCGCCGAAATCATGGCAGCCCTATAGATCCGCAGCCCAATCGAGCGTCTCCTCTCGCAAAAAAGAACGGCGATAAAGTACGGCAGACAGCCCATTCCTTTATCGCCTTTTTTGCGCCGCGCCTTCCCGGCCGAGAAGCTTTCACCCCTCTTCGGGCCAAGGCAGGTCGAACACTTCAATTTTCTTATCCCGGAGCATCAGCTCCTTCACCGCCTGATCTGCACTCTTTCCCTCAAACAGCACTGCGTTCACCTGCTGGATGATAGGCAGCTGAACATTGTATTTTTCTGCAAGCTTCATGGCCGCCTTGGCGGAATGGACGCCCTCCACCACCATGTTCACCTCCGCCATAGCCTCCTGACAGGTCTTTCCCTGACCGATGAGAATTCCTGCACGCCTGTTCCGGGAATGCATACTGGCGCAGGTGACGATCAGATCCCCTATGCCCGTGAGGCCGCAGAAGGTCTCAAACTTCCCCCCCATGGCAGTGCCGAGTCTGGCGATCTCCGTGATGCCTCTGGTGATCAGAGCCGCCTTGGTATTGTCACCATACCCTAAGCCGTCGGCTATGCCCGCCGCCAGCGCCACCACATTCTTCAGGGAGCCTCCCAGCTCCATGCCCAGTATGTCCGGACTCACGTAGACCCGAAACACCTCGTTCATGAAAAGCGTCTGTATATACTCCGCGGTGTCCTTGGACCCTGCCCCTACCACAATAGTGGTGGGAACCCCTCTTCCCACCTCCTCCGCGTGGGAGGGACCGGACATCACCGCCACGTCCGCCTGAGGAATTTCCTCCTCGATGATCTGGGACAGCGTCATAAGCGTGCTCTCCTCGATCCCCTTCGCCACGTTCACGATCTTCTGTCCCTGAGCCACCAGCCCCTTTAGGCGGTGAGCCGTCTCCCTCACATAGGAGCTGGCCACCGACATCACCAGCAAATCCTTTCCTGCAACGGCCTCTTGGTCCTCGGCGGTAAATGTGATGCTCTCGTCCAGTTTCACCCCGGGCAGCATCTTGTGCTCCCGCTTCTCCTTCAGCATTGCCACCTCCGGCGCAAGCGCCGACCATACCGTGATCTCATGCCCGTTTTTCCAAAGCAGCGCTGCCAGAGCGATCCCCCAGCTGCCCCCTCCCATTATGCCTATCTTTGCCATATTCCCTCCCTTTACGCTAAGCAAGACTCTCGGCCTGCATTCCCGCACCGAGCCCTCTGTCGGCCCGTCAATTCTCCGGCTTGTTCTTCTTGAACAAATAAGTCTTCCTCTCGTTCCCGTGAATCAGACGCCCTATGTTCTCCCTATGCTTCCAATACGCCAGCGCAGCCAGCGCAAAGGCCAGAATGTACATTTCTATGAGCTGCTCCTGTGTCATTCCGGCGAACACCCCCAGCTGCCCGCAGACCACCATCTCTATCACAAGTCCCAGATACACCAGCAGAGAGCCAAGGGATACATAATGGGTGGTAAGAAAGATCCCGAAAAACACCAACACGCCCATCACAATGAAATACGGATGAAAGGACAGCACCATCCCGGCGGTGGCGGCAATGCCCTTTCCCCCTTTGAAGCCCATGTAAAAAGGATAATTATGGCCCAGAATGGCGCCGGCGCCGGTATAGAGGCAGAGCAGGTAGATCATGTCCGGATGGCTGCCGCCGAACACAAGACGGGTGATTCCCACCGCCGCCATGCACTTCAGACAGTCCCCTGCAAAGACTATGAGCCCTGCCTTGGTTCCCAGCACTCTCAGGGCGTTGGTAGTCCCGGAATTACCGCTGCCGTGCTGGCGGATATCGATTCCGTGGGCCCTTCCATAAAAATACGCGGTCTGGAAAAGTCCGAACAAATAACCTATCAGTACGCAGATTACCCTTACCATGTCCCTATTTCTCCTTTTCGTTCCTTTCTCTTATGATGAACCGCAGCGGCGTCCCCCGGAATCCGAAGGTCTCCCGGATCTGATTTTCAATATATCTGGTATAGGAAAAATGCATCAGCTCCTTGTCGTTTACAAATATGACGAAGGTAGGCGGTTTGACGGCCACCTGTGTGATGTAAAAAAGCTTCAGCCTTCTTCCCTTGTCGGTGGGAGGCTGCTGCAGCGCCACCGCTTCCGTCATGATCTCGTTCAAGACTCCCGTGGACACCCTCATGGCATGATTCTCACTGACCATGTCCACGATTTCAAAAAGCTTGTTCAGCCGCTGCCCCGTCAATGCAGATAGGAAAATCAGCTCTGCATAAGGCATATAGGACAATGTATTGCGAACCTTATCCGTAAAGCGGTAGATTGTCTTGTCATCCTTTTCCACCGCATCCCATTTGTTCACGGCAATGATGACAGCCTTGCCCCGCTCATGGGCAATCCCCGCGATCTTGGCATCCTGCTCCGTAACGCCTTCCACCGCGTCGATGACCAAGACCACAATGTCCGCCCTCTCCACGGCGCCCACCGCCCTGACGATCATGTAGCGTTCCAGCTCCTCCTTGATCTTGTTCTTCCGCCTGATGCCCGCCGTGTCTATGAACACATACTCCTTGCCGTTGTGCCGCACCTCCGCGTCCACTGCATCTCTGGTGGTTCCGGCTACCTCCGACACGATAAGACGATTTTCTCCCAAAAGCTTATTGATCAAAGAGGATTTCCCGACATTGGGCTTCCCGACGATGGCAATGCGGGGCCTGTCGTCTTCCGGCTCCTCCTTGTCATATTCTTCAAAATGTGCAAGCACCGCATCCAGCATATCTCCCAGCCCCAGCTTGTTGGCCGCCGAAACGGCAATGGGATCCCCGATGCCCAGATTATAGAACTCATACACATCCGCTAAATATTTGCGCTCGCTGTCCACCTTGTTCACTACAAGAACCACGGGCTTATGGGAGCGTCTCAGCATGTCCGCAACCTTGGAGTCCGCATCCACCAGCCCCTGCTGCACGTCCACCAAAAAGATAATCACATCCGCCATGTCTATGGCGATCTGTGCCTGAGCCCTCATCTGGGACAGAATGATATCCTTGCTCTCCGGTTCTATGCCCCCGGTGTCTATCAGAGTGAACGTCCTATTCAGCCAGGTCACGTCCGCATAGATTCTGTCTCTGGTAATGCCCGGCGTATCCTGAACGATGGATATCCTTCTTCCTGCCAGAGCATTAAATAATGTAGATTTTCCTACGTTGGGCCTTCCTACCACCGCCACCATAGGTTTGCTTTTCTTCGCCATGTCTCACACCTCTCTGCCCGCCTCCGGCGGACATTCCCGAATTTCCAAAATATCCCTCACAAAATCATTTCCGCTTGATTTTACAATATTAACCGGCACTTGTAAAGCATTTTCCAATTCTTTCACCGTCATATCGTCGAGAAACACATCTTCGCCGCTGCGCAGGATATTCTCCGGCAGAAGAAGGCGGCGGCCCAGCGGACGGCCTTTAAGCTGGGCCAGCAGATCCTGCCCCGTGATGAGCCCGGACACCGTGATGCTCTCTCCAAAGAAATGATTCGTGATAGGATACACATGTATCCGCAGCTTTGGCCAAAGCTGCGTCATTTTGTCCGCCATTCTCTGAATATAAGGGTACGGCAGCTGTCCCGTGGCTATGGACAGCTCCGTCTCCGGGACCTGCATTTCCTTCCCCGGTCCCTTCCTCCTGTCGGCTCCTTCCTCCTCTAACCGCTCTTCCACGGCCTCCTGAAACTCGTTCATCAAAAGCCTCAGCATCCCCACGCCGTTCTCCAGCTGAAGATACCCGTCGTAGCGTTCCTCCTCCGGCAGTTCCCTGCCTGCAAGCACATACCATTCATCGCTGGCATGGACGAAATGAATGCCCTGTGCGGCAAAGCATTCCCTCTGGAATTCCTCTATCATATCTATAACTTTTCCCGCCTCCTGACCGGTGAAGGGCTCCAGCGGATAAAGCCCTTCCCGGTATTTCGTAAGCCCCACCGGCACCACGGAGACGCTCTCCAAGACGGGCATATATCCCATCAGCTTCCTGATGCTGTATGCCAGCTCCTCCCCGTCGTTGAGCCCTTTGCACAGCACGATCTGGCCGTTCATGCGGATCCCCTCCTCATACAGTCTGTCCACCTTCTTCAGGGCCTCCCCTGCAAAGCGGTTGTTCAGCATTCTGCAGCGAAGCTTGGGATTCATGGTCTGAAAAGAGATATTGATGGGGGAAAGACGATACCGGCAGATTCTATCGATATCATGCTCCGACATATTGGTGAGGGTCACATAGTTTCCCTGCAGAAATGACAGTCTGGAATCGTCGTCCTTGAAGTACAAAGTATCCCGCATTCCCGGCGGCATCTGATCGATAAAGCAGAAGACGCATTTATTGCAGCAATGCCGATACTCGTCCATGAGTCCGTTCTCGAACTCTATCCCCAGCTCCTCCTCCGGCTCCTTCTCTACCTCCAGAAGCCACTGTTCTCCGTCAGGCTTCTCCACAAGCAGCTCCACATAGCTATCCTGAATGAGAAACTGGTAGTCAAATATGTCCTCTATCTCCGTGTCATTGACGGACACTATCTTGTCCCCTGCTTCTATCTCCAGCTCCTCCGCAATGCTTCCCGGAAGAACCTTCCTGACCAGATGTTGCTTCTTCATCTACGCCTCCTCCATTAGAATCTTCTTGACGCATTCCCGACAACGTAATAAAATAGGGATATCGATTGTGAAACGAGCTATGACATTATCATCTACTTACACACGGAGGTTACCATGCCTAATTTACGAGAACTGGAAAATGCCATGCCTGTCGCACCGTTGAAAATCGCGGCACTGCCCTCCGCCCGTAAAATGGGGCAAAGGATCAATAATTATCTAGTTGAATTCAGAAAGACCATTCATAACGACATCGTAAAAAACGACCCTGCCTTTCACGGCTACAGCGAGGACAACTATCTGGTGGACCTGAAGACGCCCCGATTCGGCAGCGGTGAAGGGAAGGCAGTTTTCGGAGAGTCCATCCGAGGGAAGGATCTGTTTCTGGTGGTGGATGTCTGCAACCATAGCATCACCTACAACATGAACGGCTTCATCAACCATATGTCGCCAGACGACCATTTTCAGGACTTGAAGCGCGTCATCACGGCCTGCAACGGCAAAGCTGCCAGAATCAATGTCATCATGCCCTTTCTCTATGAGGGGCGGCAGCACAAACGCAGCGGCCGGGAATCTCTGGACTGCGCCTATGCCCTCACCGAGCTGCGGGATATGGGCATCAGCAATTTCATCACCTTCGACGCACATGACCCCAGAGTCCAGAACGCCATCCCTTTAAACGGCTTCGACAACTTCACGCCCCCCTACCAGTTCATCAAGGCGCTGTTGAATTCCGAGGAGGATTTGATCGTTGACAAGAATCACCTTATTGTGATCAGCCCTGACGAAGGGGCTCTGGACAGGGCCATCTATTTCGCCAGCGTTCTGGGGGTGGACACGGGCATGTTCTACAAGCGCAGGGACTATTCTGTCATAGTTAACGGCAGGAACCCTATTGTGGCCCATGAGTTTCTGGGGGACAATATAGACAGCAAGGATATCATCATCATTGATGACATCATATCTTCCGGCCAGAGCATGCTGGACACTGCCAAGCAGCTGAAGCGGATGAACGCCAGACGCGTATTTATCTGCTGTACCTTCGGTCTGTTCACCGACGGGCTAAAAGCCTTCGACGAAGCCTTCGAGAAGGGGTATTTTGACAAGATTATCACCACGGATCTGACCTATCTTCCCCCTGAGCTCTACGCAAGGCCTTACTTTGTGGAAGCCGAGATGAGCAAGTTCGTTGCCTCCCTGATCGACTTCATGAATCATGATGTCTCCTTGAACAATGCCCTCACCACCACTGAAAAGATCCATGGCATTCTGGAGGCATACAACAATCGTCTGGAAATCGATTAAGAATTATTTTGGGTCCATGCCCCCAGATACCGCCGCAGAAAAGATCCCTGCGGCGGCTTTTTTATTCATGACAACAGAAGACTCGCGAAGCATGGATTCTATTGTTTCTTGCCTGATTTCTTAACTGCTTTCAGGAAAGGATATCACCACTTTGAATAGGTCTCCGTCCAGCTGAATCTCAAAGCTGCCCCCCTGAACCTGTACAAGGCTCTTCGCAATGGAAAGTCCCAGACCGCTGCCCTCAGTAGTCCGAGCGGAATCTCCCCGGATGAACCGCTCCGTCAGCTCGTCGGGCCGGATGTTCATCTGCTGGCTGGAAATGTTCTTGATCGACGCCCCCACTCTGCCGTCTTGCTTCCACATGTCGATATAGACTCTGGTCCCCTCCATGGCATATTTGCAGATATTGTTGAATAGGTTTTCGGCCACCCGCCACATCCTGCTGCTGTCCGCATAGATGAAGGCCGGCAGGTCATTCTCTTCAAAGACAATCTGCAGGCGGCACTCCTCCATCCTCTCGGAAAACTCTCCGATGGCCTGATTCACCAGCTCCGTGAGATTCAGCCGCTCTTTGTTCAGAACGATGCTGCCGGAGGTTATCTTGGAGACTTCCACCAGATCATCGGTGAGCTGTTTCAAGCGCTGGGACTTGCCATCCAGAATGTCGATATAGCCCCTTGCGGGCTCCTGCTGGATGTTCAGCCGTTTCAGCAGATCCACATAATTGATTATAGACGTAAGAGGGGTCTTGATATCATGGGACACGTTGGTAATCAGATCCGTCTTCATCTGCTCGTCCTTCATGCTGGTTCTGACCGCCTTCTTGATGCCCTCACCGATATTGTTCACCGCCTCAGCCAGATCCCTGCTGGAGCCGTGCAGGCTGTCGCTGTCGAGCTTGTATTCCACCTCTCCGTCCCGAATCCTCTTGATACCTTCCACGATTTCGATCTGTTCCGCTCCATGCCTGAACATCAGCACACCCACGATTCCGTCAAACAGCACCACTGCCGCCGCCCCCAGAAGAGCGTACAGCTTCTGGTCCCACAGCTTGTACACCATGGCCGCTCCGAAAAGATTCAGAAACAGGAACAGATTATAGGGCAGCAGCGTGCTCACGGCGGAATTCCTATGGCGCAGAATAAATCTGCCGGAGGCAGCCAGCTTCTGGCAGACCCACCTAAGGAGGCTGTCCCTCCACAAGCTGTTGGCCTTCACCCGGCGCACCAGACTATACCAGATCAGGTTCATGGAGACGCTTACATAAAGACCATACAGCGCAAACATACCGTAACGGTAGAGCCTGACCATCTCACGCCCCATGGTTTCGGGATCTGCCGCCCCTGCCTTCTCCGAGATATCCATGATCGTCCGGAAGCCCATAATCGTTCCGTATACAAGTCCGGCGCCAATGAGAACCAGTATCTCCGTCCATATATGGTCGAAACGGTTCAGATGTCCTGTGCTTGGCCCCTCCGCCCCCTCAGCCACGCCGGCGGTAATGGTCAGATATAAGCCGAGCCCCAGCCAGACAAGAGCCAGAAATGCCACCAAGATCAGAATTTTGTTCACATTGGGCACGATTCTCTGGTAGACGGCATTGGCAGTATGAAAGGTATCCCCTTCAACGGAATAGATGCTGTCAATGCCGATCCAGATATGAGTGGTATCCGGATAAGCATAATCGTACACGCTGATATAGTTGTCCAGCTCTTCCTCGCTGAGGCTGGTGTTTCCCATGAACTCAAGGCTGTCCGGATAATAGATCAGATACCGTCTATACTCGGAGAAGTACTCCGTGACCGCCTCATCCTCCGCCTCCTTCAGCCGCTCCACATTGGTATAGGTACACATGCCCTCCGCAGTCATCATCCGAACCATATATTTCACATTGCTGTTGTTCTCTTTGTACACATCATTGCAGATCTGATACCGCTGATAGTTCGTGGTAAGATTCTTGATGGATGCCTCCACATTGCTCTGGAGCTGCATATAATCCACCCAATTGTTAGCGTAATTCACCAGCTGTCTTGTGCCGTCCACAGTGGCATAGCGGCAGTTCAGCATGGGAACGGACACAGTTAAGCTGCCGTCATCCTCTCTGGACATCTTTATGCTGCCCAGATTCTTTCTCATGATATGAGAGAAGGCGAAATCCACCAGCTGCTCCTCGGTATACTCTTGCAGCATCTCCGAAATCTCGTTCAGCTGCTCCGGCGTCTTTCCATGGACGGGAGGCGCCTGATTCTGGGTTTCCTCGGAAACTCCCTCCTGCTCCCCCGGCGCGTCCCCTTCCTCGTCCCCGTCTTTTTTCACTACGTAAAATTCATCAAACACCAGCTGTCCGTATTCGTCCAGCGCAAAGTTCTCCGGAACAATGCAGTTGCCGAAATAGTTCACAAACTCCGTCAGGCTCATCATACGGTTTCCGTATTCCACGCCATATTTGCCCCATTTGATGAGATCGTCCAGCTCATAGGTGACCGAGATGGCGCAGCCCTGATCCGCCCCGATCCGGCGGGCATATTCCGTCACATCTATCTTCTTATACGGATCCAGCGCGTCCTCCGTCTCAAGCTGTTCCTTGATGACCACCAGCTGCGTAATGTCGGATACCGCGTTCCGAAACAGGTCGTGAAATATCTCCGACTCCTCAAACTCCAGATTTGAATTCATGGGAAAGATCCTGTAAATCTGGGTTCCGTTGATGGATTCCACCGCGATATAGGAGTTCAGCAGAAGCCCTGCCACCGCCGCCATGATAGCCACGATCAGAATATGCTGGAGAAGCTCCAGACCCAGCCTTTTTATCATCCTCTTTTTTTTCATGTCAGTCGCTTACCTACTGCTTGTCGATTTTATAGCCCACGCCCCAGACTACCTTCAGATATCTGGGATCCTTGGGATTGATCTCAATTTTTTCACGGATATGGCGGATGTGTACGGCCACCGTATTGTCTGCCCCGATGGCATCCTCGTTCCAGATACTCTCATAAATCTGGTCTATGGAAAACACCCTTCCCTGATTCTTCACCAGCAAAAGAAGAATATTGTATTCTATAGGTGTCATCTTCACTGTTTCCCCGTCCACTGTCACCTGCTTCGTGTCATCGTTGATGATCAGGCCCCCCACTCTAAAGACAGCCTTATTTTCAGCATTCAGGCTCCCCAGAGATGTATACCTGCGCAGATTGGACTTCACTCTGGCTGCAAGCTCCAAGGGGTTGAAAGGCTTGGTGATATAATCGTCCGCCCCGATGTTGAGTCCCAGAATCTTGTCCGTATCCTCCGACTTCGCTGACAGAATAATGATGGGGATACTGCTGTTCTCCCTGATCTTCAGTGTGGCCCGGATGCCGTCCAGCTTCGGCATCATGATATCCATGATCAGCAGCTGGATGTCTTCCTTCTTCAAAAGCTCTATGGCCTGAGCGCCGTCATAGGCTTTGAATATCTTATAACCGTCCTGACTCAGATAGATTTCAATCGCATCAACTATTTCTCTGTCATCATCACACACAAGTATGTTTGCCATACCTCACCTCGCATTTTTCGCACCCTTGTCCTTAGCCTACAGCCCCATTAAACCAGTCTTTTCTTAAGTCTTCTCTAAGGAAAAAAGTAAGTTTTCCTTAATTTTTCACTTCTCCTCCAGCATCAGGAACACTCCTATGTTTCCCCTTCTTCCCCCGCTTGCCCTATGGGAGAACAGATACTCCCCATTGTGGCAGGTACAGATATCCGTGACAGCTATATGCTCTTTGGGAATGCCTGCCTCCTGCAGGATAAGCTCGTTGGCCAGCCACAGATCCAGCTGGAATTTGCCCTCCTGCCTTCCCGGAACCGCCACCCGGCTCCCCAGCATGTCCGTAAACACATGGGCCACCTCCTGACTCACTTCATAGCAGTCCCTGCAGATAGAGGGACCCACGGCGGCATAAAGCTCCTCCGGCACGCTGCCAAAGGCATCCGCCATGGCCTTCACCATGCGTTCCCCCATCCTCCCCGCAGTGCCCCGCCATCCGGAATGGGCCAGCCCCACGGCCCCATGGGATGGATCCACAAAAAGCAGCGGGACACAGTCCGCAAAAAAGGTGGCCAGCGCGATCCCTTTTTCGTCGGTGATCAATCCGTCTATATTCTCATAGTCTCTCGGACGGACCACTCCCTTGCCCCTATCCTGCCCTGTCACCCGCCGGATATTGGTGGTATGGGTCTGATGGGAAGCCACCATGTCCTCCGGCCTGCAGCCCAGCACCTTTGCAATCCTGCCGTAATTGGCCCGAACGGCCTCCGGTCTGTCGCCCCTGTCCACGCTGAAATTCATCCGTGCAAACTCCCCCTGACTGACCCCGCCCAGCCGGGTGGTAATCAGATGCCTGACTCTGCCCCCGCCTTCCTGCACGGAAATCCCCTCCAGCGACGAAAACGCAAGATATTCAAGATCGTCTCCGTCCTCTGTGGAGACGCAGCGCTGGACGGGCTCGCCGCCCCCGTTTGCTTTCCTATAGATTCGATACATCCTTAGCCCCTCCATTGTCCGCTTTCCTGATGGGGAAACGCGTTTCTCACCCAATGAGCCTCACCGTCCTGAACCGCCAGCACATCATACCGGACAGGCATATCATCCCCGATTCCGTGGAGGAATCTATAAAAATCCGCTGTCCTGCAGATCCGCCGCTGCTTTCGGCAGTCCACCGCCTCCAGCGCATGGCCCTTTCCGGAAGAGCTTCGGTATTTCACTTCCACGAACACCAGATATCCCTGATGGCAGCCGATGAGATCCACCTCTCCCTGCCTGCACCGGAAATTGGACTCCACCACCCGCATCCCCTGTCCCTGCAGGTATTCAGAGGCCCATCTCTCCCACCGGGTTCCCGTCCCTCGTCTGTCCAAGCTTGCCTACCTCTTAATCTTCCCCTTGATCTTGTCCATGGAATCCACGAACACCAGTATTTCCGCCACCACCTCGTACAGCTCCGGCGGTATCATGTCTCCGATCTCCAGCCGGGACAGCGTATCCGCCAGCTTATCGTCCCGGTGTATCGGAATGTCGCTCTCCTTGGCCCTCTCGATGATTTTTTCTGCCAGACCGCCTTTTCCGCTGGCAATGACTCTGGGGGCATCATCGGATGGATCGTACTCCAGCGCGATGGCCTGCTTTACCTTCTCACTTTTTTTATATTTTTCTTCCATGTAATCCCCCTGAGAAATCAAGTGCGCACGTCAAAAGCATACTGTGAGATGACGCCCCCTCTTTCCTGCTGCAGAATGGGCGCCAGTCCTCCGGCCGGCTGTGCCGCGTCCTCTCTGACAGTCATGGCATAGCTGCACTCATAGCCCCTCTTTTTCAGCCTTTCTGTCAGTATATCCATATGCGCCGCCATAAAATCAATCATTTCATCGTCCCGCAGGCTGAATCTGGTGTTCACCTTACTGTTTTGCATAGTCACATACACATCCACCGGCCCCAAATGCTCCATGTCCAAATGGAGCAGGGCGCTGACGGCCCCCTCTTTGCTGGCCAGCTTCTTCCTGTTGGTATAGACGTAAAGCTCCCCGTGGGCGTCTCTCTGCTGCAGCCTCAGCGGCAGCTGCACGTAGGCGTACATCTGATTCACTTGATGCAGGAAGTCCACGTTCCGGGACATGGCGGTAGCCGCCCGGAAGGCGGCGGATTCTGCATGTCCGCCGTTTTCAAGGGCCTGTGCCAGACCCTTTAGCTGTCTGTCCAGACGGCGGTACATCTCTTCCACCTTTCCGGGCACGGCCACTTCCTCCGGCTTCAGAGTCCAGAAGTTTTTAAACTGTCCCGAAAGAAGCTCCCGGAAGGCATGGCCCGAAAAAAGCCTTTCCAGCGAAGCCATAGCTCCCTCGGAAGTCTTTGCAGCCTCCGCCAGCATCCCCAGACTGGACAAGAATTCCTGTGTCCCTCCCTGTCCTGCCGAAAAACTCACTATCCGGGCCCGCAGCTGTTCCGCCGCCTGCTCCGGCAGTCCCAGCCCGTCCAGAATCTCCAGCGCCTCCCCTGCCATGGCGGCCCTTACGGCAGCCCCTATTTTACTCTCTTGGGCGGGGCTATTCTCAGGCGTTACTCTATTTTCATTTGGAATAACCGTCTCTGCATTCTGTCCCCTCTGACCGTCGGGCCCCGCAGCGGCCTTAGGCATTTCCGCTCCCATGCCCGGCACTTCTGCTTCCCCTTCGGCAGACATTGCCCCAGTGCCTAAAAGCTCCACCATCTCGGCCCAAGCCTCCGGACTCCCCGGAACAATCCCCTGCCCCAAGCCGGATACGGATTCCCCGCCGCCGTCCTGCACCAGCGCCAGCACGTCATGGTACAGCTTCATGGCACCTGCCAGATCACCCTCCTGTACCAGAGAATCGAACACCTCCGGCAGGGCCTCCAGAATCGTGTCCATGCCGGAGATGAGCTGATGGTTCATATTCCTATAGATGGCCATCTGCTGCATGTTCGCCTCGTTCACAGGAAGCTGCAGCTTATGCAGAGTGATCACATCCGATATCTCTCCCATGGGAAAGCTGTTGATCTCCCGGAAGACCTGCTGCAGCATGTTCTTGCTCACGGACAGCCCTGCCTGCATCATCTGCTCCGTCATGCTAACGGAGGTCTGGTTCACAGGAAGGCCCGCCATGTCCAGCGCCTTCAGCACATTCATATCCGTGGAGACATTGGTGAACAATGGGCTCAGGGTAAGGGAGCTCCCGTTGTTCTTGACCTCGAAGGTCATGTTTTTTCCCACCTCAATGTTCATGTTCCGGTCTACTCTGGCGTTCAGCACCAGATCCTCGGAAATCTTGATCTGTACTTCTCCTCCGTTTTTGGACAGAACTTCCCCGCTGAGGGTCTGGCCCGGAACAAGAGAACGGATCTGTCTGCTCATATTAGCCGCCTGAGCCGGGCTTGGCTGAGGACGCGCGACGTTTTCCGTGTGGGCGTCCCCCGAAAATAGCTGAGAAAGCTTCATATCCTTTCTCCCTTCCGCCTTACGGCGCTGTCAAATTCTTGATGAAGCTTCTGCGATGAATGGGGGTGGGGCCGTATTTCCGCAAGGCCTCCATATGTCCGGCGCTGCCGTAGCCTTTGTTTCCGGCAAAGTCATACTCCGGAAACATCTTGTGGTACTGGGCCATCATTCTGTCTCTGGTAACTTTTGCCATGATGCTGGCGGCGCCGATGGAGATGCTCTTGGCATCCCCCTTGACTATGGGCACCTGAGGCATGGGCAATCCCGGAATGGTCACTGCATCGTTCAGCAGAATGTCCGGCTTTTGAGAAAGCGCCCCCACGGCCTGCCTCATGGCCTCATAAGTAGCCTGAAGAATGTTGATCTCGTCGATGCGCTCAGGCCCCACGCAGCCCACCCCCCAGGCAATGCACTGCTCCTTGATCACATCATAAAGCTCCTCTCTCTTTTTTTCGGAGAGCTGCTTGGAATCATTTATATATAAGATGCGACATTCCTTTGGAAGAATAACCGCCCCTGCCACCACAGGCCCTGCAAGAGGCCCTCTCCCCACCTCGTCTATGCCGCAGATAAATTGATAATCCTTATATTTCTCCTCGTAAACCCGAAGCCCCTCTATCCGCTCCATCTCCTTCTCCAGAGCCTCCAGACGCTTCCTTGCCGTCTCCACCAGCCTGCGGACTCCCGTCCGCTGGTCTGGGGCATAGGTATCTATGAATGCAGGCAGCTCCATTACAGATGCTGCCTGCAGAATTTGCTTTATCTCTACGGTACTCTTAATGCTGTCTCCCACTTTGCTCTCCTCGCCGCTCACTGATGTTTTAAAAATCCCAAGCGCGAAAAAGGCCATATCCGCACCCAAGCCCTGCCAATGATGTCATCCCGATGTATGTTCCCTATTTCCCGGCTATCAGTACTGTGATTGCGATTATCTCCTAAGACAAAATACTCATCATCTTCAAGAACAACTGGATTGTTTCTATCTCTTCCTATAAAAAGTCCTCTACGTCCAGACATTATTATCTCTCTGCCATAACTTTCCGGCAACCGTTCGTCATTTATGTAGATGTTTCCCCCTTCATCAATCCACACTGTCTCTCCCGGAAGCCCTATAATCCTTTTGATAAAATAGGTTTCCGCTTTTGTATTTTCATTATAAACAGGAAACACGATGATATCGAACCTCTCCGGATCCTTGAAGCGGTAGGTCAGCTTATCCACGATCAGATTGTCCCCGTCGGAAAGCATGGGTTCCATGGAGGAACCGTCCACCTCCGTCCTCTGCCCCACGAAGGCGATCACGAACCAGGTCAGGCACAGAACCCCCAGCAGATACAGCAGGGTATTGATCATCTCTTTCATCACTTTATTCATGGCGCATCTCCTATTCCGGCTTTTCGGGCCGCTCCAGCGTGATTCTTCCCAGCCTGCCGCTCCTGAAATCGTCCAGCAGCAGGTCCGCGGCCTTTTTCAGGTCCAGATTCTCACCCTTCAGAAGGCATCCCCTGCAGCGGGCGATCTCCTCCAAGACAACCGCCGTATCTTGCCGGACGGATATTCCATAGCGCTGGGCCACCGCGTCAGGATACAGCTGCCCCAGACATGTAAGCAGCTCCATGGCAAGCTCCTCCATGACTATGATTTCATCATTCATGGAGCCGATGAACGCCAGATGCATCCCCACTTGTTGATCCTCGAACTTGGGCCATAGGATGCCCGGAGTATCCAGAAGCTCAAGGCTCTTGTTCAGGCGGATCCATTGTTTTCCCTTGGTGACCCCAGGCCTGTTTCCCGTCTTGGCACAAGCCCTGCCCGCAAAGGAGTTGATGAACGTGGATTTCCCCACGTTGGGGATTCCCACTACCATAGCCCTGACAGGGCGGTTCACGATGCCCCTCTTCCTGTCTCTGGCAATCTTCTCGGCACAGGCCTTCTGCACCAGCGGAACGATTGCCTTCATATCGGTCCGCTCTCTGGAATTGATCTCCAGCACATGGACCCCTTTTGCCTGAAAATAATTCAGCCACTGTCTGTTGCATTCCGGGTCCGCCAGATCGGCCTTATTGAGAAGCACGATCCGGGACTTTCCCCTGCCCAGCTCGTCGATGTCCGGATTGCGGGTGGAAAGCGGCACCCTGGCGTCCAGCAGCTCTATAATCAAATCAATCAGCTTTATATCTTCCTGCATCATACGTCTCGCTTTCGTCATATGACCAGGATACCATTGATAATTCATCTCTATTTCACGAATCCCATGCCCGACTCCCCATGGGGGGCCCGGAACCATGCCTTTCCTATGATATCTTCTTCCTTCACCGGCCCGATGTTAGCGGATCTGCTATCCTCGCTGTTGCCCGGATTATCTCCCAGACAAAAATACTCACCGTTCCCAAGAGTAAATTCGTTGGCGGCGATCCCCGCCTCCAGCAGCTTTTCCGTCACCCAGGGGCTCTCCTCCCCGTTCACATACAAAATTCCCTTCTGAATCCAGACGCTGTCCCCGGGAACCGCAACCACACGCTTTACATAATAATGGGTATTCTCGTTCCCATTGGGAAGAAAGACCACCACATCTCCTCTCTTGGGCGAGGAGATCAGGTATAAAAAGGAGTTCACAAATACCTTCTGCCCGTTGTACAGCGTGGGCTCCATGGAAACGCCCACCACGCCGGTTATGGTTCCCAGAAAGAAATTCAGCACCACTGCGATGAAGATCGCCGTGACGATGCCGAATATCCAGCTGAACACATCCCGCACCTGCGCAGAGCTTATCTTCTTTTTTCTTCTGTAAAAACTCAGCCCTTTGTTTCTCGCCACAGCACACCCCGCCAGCCTGACGGCATCCTTAACAGAAAAGGACAACTACAGATGTAATTGCCCTTTCGTCCGCATCGACATTTCTTACTTCGCTTCCTTTACCTTTGCCCTCTTACCAATGCGGCCTCTCAGGTAGAACAGCTTGGCGCGCCTTACCTTACCTCTGCGCACTACCTCGATCTTCTCCACATTGGGGGAATGCAGGGGCCATGTCTTCTCCACACCGATTCCGTTGGAGAACTTTCTGATGGTGAAAGTCTCTCTGTTGCTTCCACCCTGTCTCTTCAGAACCACGCCCTCGAACACCTGAACTCTCTCCCGGCTGCCCTCCTTGATTTTGTTGTAGACCCTGACAGTATCGCCTACGCCAAAATCGTCAACCTTCTCCTTCAGCTGCTCCGCTTCAATCTCTCTGATAATGTCACTCATAACGAGCCTCCTTTATAAAATGGATGTTCTTAATACGAAATCCTATGATTCCTGTAACAGAGGACCATCTTCTTTCCATAACATTTCAATTTTATCACAAACAAGCATCATTTGCAAGTACTTTTTTTCATCCATAGAAAAGTTTTTGATGCAAAATAGAGTCCAAGCTTTTCCTGAAGCCTGAGAGACGCCTGATTATCCTCAAAGATATGGCAATAGGGCGTCCATCCCTTCTCCAGCATACGGTTTATGATGTAAGCCTCCAGCGAAGCTCCCGCACCGATCCGGCGGCTGTCCTCCTCCACGTAGAGCATCCCGAAAGACCCCTCCCTGTGAATGCCACCGAAACCGGCAAGCTTTCCTTCCAAAAAGATACCGTACATGGCTCCGGCTGTGATCCGCTGTCTTATATACTCCCTGTCAACTCCGGGTTCACAGTCCGCTTTCTCCGGCCCTTGGTCTGGGCAATAATGCCCACAGACATACTCCAAGCTGTCCATGGATAGTCTCCTGATATCCTTATGCCTCACCGGCAGCGGATTCCTCTGGGTATACAAAGCCTGCCGACACCTGAGAATAGGCCGGTATCCACGCTTTCCAAGAATCTCCTCCAGAAAGGGCTGGGATATCACGGCAAGCTCCCCTCCCTCCGGAAGGATCCCCGCCATAAGCTCGCCCTCTTTAGGATCTTCTGCCGTCAGCATGCATATCCCGGAATCATGGTCGTAGAGCGCCATGTTCTCTCCCCCGGCCCATATGTTGGTATAAAGAATCTCTCCCCGGCCTCTGGAAAGGCTCTCCATCATATGGATATTGTTCCGCTTGTCCGAAGCCAACTGCTTAACGGCCAGCTGCCTTGCCTGATACTTGCCGTATAGGTCAGGCCGCCTCAGCGCCGTGCGCTCCTTGGACCGTTCCAGCCGCCAGGCTCTGATCTGTCTGTGATCTCCGGAGAGAAGCACTTCCGGCACCGCTTTTCCCCGCCATACCTCCGGCCGGGAATACTGCGGGTATTCCAGCAGATCGTTAAAAAAACTCTCCTCCTGAGAGGAATCCTCATTGCCCAGCACTCCGGGAACCAGTCTGGCTATGGCGTCGATCATCACCATCCCGGCAAGCTCCCCTCCTGTCAGCACATAATCTCCTATGGATATGTAATCAGTGACTATCTCCTCCAGAACACGCTCGTCGATTCCCTCATAATGACCGCACAGAAGGATCAGCTCTTCCTCTTCTGCCAGTTCGGCAGCTTTTTGCTGGGTGAACCGCTCTCCCTGAGGGGTCAGATAGACCGTCCTGACAGCTTTGCCGCCTGTCACGGCCTCATAGGCCTCGTAAATGGGCTGGGCCTGCATCAGCATCCCCGCCCCTCCCCCATAAGGATAGTCGTCCACCTTGCCGTGCCGTTCCTGAGTGTAGTCTCTGATGTTCACCGCATTCAATTGGATAAGCCCTTTTTCCAAGGCCCTGCCCATGATTCCGCTGGTCAGTCCCCTTGTTATCATTTCCGGAAACAAGGTCAGTACATGAAACTTCATGAAAACTCTCCTCCCAAAGACGCCCTGCACTCCGGCCAAGTCCGGCCCTTCACGGCATGAGAAAGAACGTCCTTACAGCAGACCGTCCAAAATGTGGATCCGCATAAAGCCCGCCTCCATATCCACCTCCAGAACACATTGCTTGATGGCAGGCAGCAGGAACTCTCTTCCGTCCTTCAGAGAAATCACATAGACATCGTTGGCTCCCGTCTCAAGAACATCCTTCAGGCAGCCGATCTCAGCACCGTCCTCGTCCCTGACGGCAAGGCCGATCAGATCCGCTATGAAATACTCATCCTTCTTTAGACGCACCGCCTTGTCTCTAGGCACGAACAGCGCCCCTCTGCAGTACCTTCTGGCATCCTCCACACTGTCCACTCCCTGAAACTTCAGTACGGCGAACTGCTTTAAATACTTCACATTCTCCACAGTCAACACCGGAGAAGAAGCGTCCGGACCGCTCTCTTCCGTCTCCGCCGTCCGGCCCTCCGACGCCCCGGAGGAAGCCTTCAGGTAGATCACTTCCTTCAGACGGCTAAATCGTCTGACGTCGTCCGTAGTGGGAAACACCTTCACCTCGCCTCCCAGTCCATGGGTGGCGGTAATGATTCCGACCTTAAAATATTCTTCCATACAATCTCTCCCCGGCAGTCGCGCACCATGCCCTTCCTGACCTCCCCGGGCCGGCTGCAACGCCCTGAGTCCTTCGCGGGCCCTTATCCCGGCAGCTAAGAACAATCAAGGAGGAACCGGCAAAGCATGTCCCTCCTCAATGTCAACACATCTGTGGATCGCCCTTTTTCTATAGACTGGCTTTCCTCTATAGACCGACTTTCCTCTATAGACTGATTTTTCTCTATAGACTGACTTTATTCTATAGACTGAATTTATTCTATACGATCTCTACGTCAATATTTATCTTCTCTTTAGAAGACGCCGCCTTTACAACAGAACGGATTGCCTTTGCGATTCGGCCCTGCTTGCCGATGACCTTGCCCATGTCCGATGCCGCCACATGGAGCTCTATCACCATATTCCTTCCCTCCGTCTTTTCGGATACTACCACCTCGTCCGGATTGTCAACCAGCGCCTTCGCAATAATTTCAACTAATTCCTTCATAAGCCATCTCCCAAAAAATAAAATTCTATTTTTCAATGCCGGCAATCTTGAGCAGCTTGCCAACCACCTCCGTGGGCTGCGCTCCGTTGGCCAGCCACTTCTTGGCCAGCTCTTCGTTGACCTTGATGGTGCTGGGATCCGTGGTGGGATCGTAGGTTCCGATCTCCTCAATGAATCTGCCGTCTCTGGGGGAACGGGAATCAGCCACAATGATTCTATAGAAAGGATTCTTTTTCTGCCCCATTCTTCTCAACCTAATTTTTACTGCCATCTTTTTTACCTCTTTCCGCCGCATGCCGCGGCTGCATATTCGTTTTGATTTATTAGTGACAAGGGACACGCCCTCATGGGAACGCTCCTCTTACACCCGCTCTTGGCCACATGAAGCCTGACGCTTTTGCCAAAATAAAGACGTCGTTTATGTCATAGTGAAGACATACAAAAGGAACTCTTGCAAAAGGAAATGTCAAAAGGGAAACCTGCCGCCCTTTCCCGGAAAGCCGCCGAACATTCCTCTGCCCCTTTTGCCCCCTCCTCCGAACTGTTTCATCATCTTCTGGCTCTCTTCAAATCGCTTAATGAACCTATTCACCACGGCGATATCCACACCGGCTCCCCTTGCGATGCGGTGCTTCCTCCGGGGATTAAGAAGCTTGGGATTCCTGCGCTCCTCCTTGGTCATGGACAGCACGATGGCCTCCATCTGCTTCATCTGTTTCTCGTCGACCATAGCGTCAAGGTCCGCGCCTTTGATGCCCATGCCGGGCAGCATACTCAAAATACTGGTCAGGCCGCCCATATTGCGCATCTGCCGCATGCTCTCAAGATAGTCCTCGAAGTCGAACTTGCCCTTCTTCATGCGGTCCGCCATGCCCCGGCTCGTTTCCTCGTCTATATCAATGCTTTCCTGAGCCTTCTCGATCAAAGTGAGCACATCGCCCATGCCCAGAATCCGATTTGCCATGCGGTCGGGGTAGAACTGCTCCATGTCGGAAAGTTTCTCCCCCATACTGACGTACAAGATGGGCCTGCCGGTGACGGCCTTGATGGAAAGCGCCGCGCCGCCTCTGGTGTCGCCGTCCATCTTGGAAAGCACCACGCCGTCTATGCCAACCTTCTCGTCGAATTCCTTGGCCACGTTCACCGCGTCCTGACCGGTCATGGCATCCACCACAAGCAGAGTCTGATGCACCGCTATGCCCGCCTTGATCTCCTGCAGCTCCGCCATCATGTCCTCGTCTATATGCAGTCTGCCCGCGGTATCAATGATCACTACATTATGTCCGTTCTTTTCTGCAAAAGCGATGGCTTCCTTGGCTATCTCTACGGGTTTGTGATCCGTTCCCATGGAAAATACATCCACTTCCTGCTTCCTGCCGTTGATCTGCAGCTGCTCGATAGCGGCAGGCCGATAGATGTCGCAGGCCACCAGAAGAGACTTTTTCCCCTTCTGCTTCAGCTTTCCGGCGATCTTGGCCGTGGCGGTGGTCTTTCCTGCGCCCTGCAGGCCCGCCATCATGATCACGGTGATGCTCTTCCCCGGCTGCATGGTAATCTCTGTGGTCTCGCTGCCCATGAGGGAAATCATTTCCTCGTTGACGATCTTGATAACCATCTGTCCGGGATTGAGTCCGTTCATCACGTCCTGCCCTACGGCGCGTTCCTCCACCGACTTCACGAACTGCTTCACCACCCTGAAGTTCACATCGGCCTCCAGAAGCGCCATGCGCACTTCCTTCAGGGCAGCCTTCACGTCCTCCTCCGTCAGCCGGCCCTTGCCCCTGAGGTTTTTGAATACATTCTGCAGCTTATCGGTCAAACTTTCAAATGCCACTGCCACTCCTATCTGCATCCGGGCTCTCTGCGCCGTCCCGGAGCGCTTTGATATCTCTGCTTTTCCAACACATAAAAGCCCGGACCTGCCTTCACAGCTCCTCCAGCAGCTTTCGGGCAAGGCTTCTTATGGCCTGCAGCCTGTCCGGTATGTCCATCGTTCCTTCCGCCTGATTCGTCAACCCTTCGATTGCCCGAACGGTTTCTTTTGCCCTATTGAATCTTTCCACCAGATGAAGCTTGCTCTCATAGTCCAGCAGAATCTTGTCACACCGGCGAATCAAGTCGTGTACGCCCTGCCTGCTGATGCCCAGTTCCTCGGCAATCTCACCAAGGGACATGTCCTGATACACCGCGTCCTCATAGACCCTGCGCTGATGCTCCGTCAGCAGCTCGCCGTAAAAATCAAACAGCATTGTCTGTTTATAAATCTTGTCCATAACCCATCCATCTGCCCTCGTATTGCGGCAACCTTGTGTATCTTACTATAAAAAAAAGAGGGTGTCAAGTGTTTTTTCTTTACAAACTAGCGTTCGAGTTGTTTTGTTTTGTGTTATCTCCGTTTATTTCAATTCTGCTGCATGATAGGGTACTTTTACTATGGTCTATCTTTTTCCGTCTTTCTTCTCGAATTTGTCACAGTTTTCAATAGTTTTTACACGTTTTACGCAAAAATATTGCGTATACGCTATTTTTATGATATAATAAGCACATTCAAACAAAAGGAGCGATTTTCTATGATAACCTACCGCAAATTATTCCATCTTTTACTTGACATGAATATAAAAAAAAAGGAACTGCAGGAAAAAGCAGGAATTACAGCCTCCATAATGGCTAGACTCGCAAAAGATGAAAATGTGCAAGTCGATACTATTTCAAAAATCTGTGATGCTCTGAATTGCCAACCAGCAGACATTATGGAAAACATACCAAAATCATAGGAAGGGCAAATAGTTACCGAGGACGAATATAACGCACAGAAAGCAAAGTTGCTGAATCTGTAACTTTTCAACCCAATTTCCAAAGGAGGTCTAATATGCCATTAGCACAAGTCAAAATTTACACGGAGGAAGATTATTACAATTTGCCGGAGAATGTCCGGGCAGAACTGATCGAGGGAAAACTGATTTATAATCAGGCAGCACCGTCCAGAATCCATCAGACAATACTCAGTGAATTACACACAGTCATAAACAATTATATCAAGTCAAAGGGCGGTTCCTGCCGTGTCTATCCCGCACCGTTCGCCGTCAAGCTGAGGGAGAACCGCAAAACCATAGTAGAACCGGACATAAGCGTTATCTGTGACAAGAACAAACTTACAGACCGTGGCTGTACCGGAGCCCCTGACTGGATTATCGAAATTGTCTCTCCCAGCAATTCCAGCCATGACTATATTTTAAAGCTGAATCTATACGCAAACGCAGGTGTCCGGGAATACTGGATTGCAGACCCTTACAAAGAACGCATTTTTGTTTACCGTTTGGAGCAAGAACATTTTGAAGTGGAAACATACACATTCCATGACCGTGTACCGGTAGGTATTTATGAGGATTTACAGATTGATTTTGCCAGTCTGGATTTCTAAAAACATGGTTCAATTGCTGAATCCGTAACTTTTCAACCAAGTTTCTTTTTTCTGCCGTACCCGGCGATCACTGCCACCGCCAGCATCACCAACATGCTAAGTGAATAGTAGTTCACAAAAGGTATGGCCGCAGGTGCCACGGCAAAGCCCTCCCCGAACTGGGCGGACTGCTGGGCCGGAATCACGCAGTGCACCGTCCAGGGCGCCAGAAAGCAGAATACGCAGCCCGTACAATCCAATAGGTTCGCACGGCGATACCTATTTACCCCCGCCTTTTCTCCAAGGTCGTTTACCAGATCCCCAAGCGCCACGATGGCCACCGAAATAACGCCGGTCACCATGCTCAATATACCTGCTGACAGCACTATGGCCGCCTCCGTGCTGCGCTGATTTTTTGCAAATCGTGCCAGAAACGCTCCCACGTCCTCAAAGAGGCCGCTGCGTTCCACCACCCCAAGAAGGGCAAACACCGCAATCAGCATTGCCACCGTACCCGATGTCCCTGAAATGGCTTCTATGATTGCCCCCGACACGGAAAATCCGCCGGGAAACGAGATAAGACTTTCCACCGTATAAATGCCAAACAGAAGTCCCACGGCGATTCCAGAAAGAATCCCCCATGTCAGGGCGGTGATCAGATGCTTTCTCATGAGACACAGCACAATGATCACCGCAGGAACCGTCAGCATGGCCAGACTGGCCGGGTTCGCCGCGCCTTCTACCGCTTCCATCGCACTGCCGCCCTCTGCGGTTTTGGAAAATAGCAAAAATAAAACCAACGCTCCCGCTGCCGCCGGCAGGCTGTAGCGCATTCTGGTCTTAACCACGGTTCCCAAATCCGCATGCTGGGTGGCAGAAGATGCAATAGTGGTATCAGAAATAGGCCCCAGATTGTCACCGAACGCCGCTCCTGACACGATAGCGCCGATCATGAACTCCGGAGCCGCCCCCGCCATTACGCCCACCGGGAACAAAATGGGAATCACCACAAAGTAGGTACCCACGGATGTCCCAGTGGCAAAAGCTAACAGGCAGGTGATGAAAAAGGTCGCCGCCACAAAAAGCCTTCCCGTAAAGCCCGCCGCCACCACATATGCCGCAATGGTCTGCACCGCTCCGCTGGCGGAGATCAGCTTCCCCGAAATCGCCGCCAATATCACCGCCATAACGATCACACCGAACATGGGCTTGCTTAAACCGTATACCAGCGCCTCCCCATATGCCTTTTCATCCTTCGCAAAAACGACCCCCGCAACCAGCGCGCCAAAGAAGGCCAGCACGTAACCGTTCACATTGGACTGACTGACGGCCGCCCATAGGATCATGGCTGCCGCCACAATCAGCGGCGCCAGCTTTCCGATCCTCCCGAAACGAAATTCTATCCTCTTATCTCCATGCTCCATCTTTTCGCTCCTTTGTATACGACTGTCTCTTGCAATGGCAGGGCCGGCAAAAAAAGCTCTTACCTTCCGCTGTCACAGCTTCTGGCTGAAAATGCTCTTATACCCCTCCCCATAGATCTCTGTGGCGCTGGTGACGATCATAAAGGCGCCGGGCTCCTCCTGACGGACCACCTCCTCGGCTTTGGGAAAAAGATGCTTCTTTACCACGCAGAGAACAATCTGCTTCTCCTTTCCGCTGTAGGCTCCCCTTCCCGAAATATAGGTGGCACCGATGTCCAAATCCTCCAGAAGCCGCTTTACGATGTTCTGGGGATTGTCGCTGATGATGAAGAGCATCTTTGCTCCGTCCCGGCCGTAGAGAACCACATCCAGCAGCAGAGAATTTACCAGCACCACAAGTCCGGCATACAAGGCTGTGTCGATATTCTTGAAGACAAAGGCGCTAATAGACACGATCACGGTATCGGTGATCAGAAAAAGCACCCCTGTCTTCAGATGGGGAACCCGCAGACGAAACAGTTTAATGAGGATATCCGTGCCTCCGGAGGTGGCCCCCGCCTTGAAAATCAGCCCCAGACTCACAGCCATCAGCGTTCCGCCTGCCAGCGTGGCCAGCAGCGGATCTTCGGTGACGGCTCCTAAAGGCACCAAAAGATTGGTAAAGCAGGAGGTTACCCAGGTACAATATAAGGTGGACAGAATAAACTTCAGTCCGAACTTCCACATCCCCAGCACCAAGATGGGGATATTGATGGCGAACATCCACGTACCCGTCTCCACGCCGGTAATCCTGTTCAGAATAATGGAAATTCCCGTTACTCCGCCGGGGGCCAGCGAATTGGGATCCAGAAACAAGCTGACCGCCACGGCATAGATGGCAGAGGCCAGAGTGATTGCCAAATAGTCCATCACTCTCCGTCTCCACGTCTTCTTCTCCTCATATTGAATTTCCTTTTCCTGCTCTTTGCTCATTTTCATGGCAGAATCCCCTTCATCTTACTTCCGGCTGTCAACCGATATCTCTAAATACTGATCGTAACTTGCTTGGGCTGGTAGCCGTGCCTCTCCAGCGCCTCCATGATCTTTTTTTTATGTTCTGTGCCGAAGGCCTCCAGAGTGATGCGCAGCTCCACTGCCGCGCTGCGGTTGATGGACACGAACTGGTTGTGCTCAAGTTTAACTACATTTCCATCTTCGTTTGCAATGATACCTGAAACCTTGTGCAGCTCTCCCGGCTTATCCGGCAGAAGCATAGACAGCGTGAACAACCTATCCCTCATGATCAGCCCCTGCTGGATTACGGAGGACATGGTGATCACATCCATATTTCCGCCGCTCAAAATGGCCACCACCTTCTTGTTCTTCACGTTCAGGTGTTTTAATGCCGCCACAGTCAGAAGGCCGGAATTTTCCACCACCATTTTGTGATTCTCCACTATGTCCAGAAAAGAACCCACCAGCTCCCTATCCTCCACCGTGATGATATCGTTCAGATTCTTACGGATATAGGGTAAGAGCTTTTTGCCCGGAGTCTTTACAGCAGTTCCGTCAGCGATGGTATTGACCTTGGGAAGCGTCACCACCTTCCCCGCCGCAAGGGATGCCTGCATGCAGCTTGCCCCTGCCGGCTCCACGCCGATAACCTTGATCTGGGGATTCAGAAGCTTTGCAAGGGTGGACACTCCCGTGGCCAGTCCTCCTCCCCCGATGGGCACCAGTATGTAATCCACTGTAGGAAGCTCCTTGATGATCTCCATGGCAACGCTTCCTTGTCCGGTAGCTACATCTAAATCATCAAACGGATGGATGAAAGTATACCCATTCTCCGCAGCCAGCTCGTAAGCCTTCTCGCAGGCCTCATCGTACACCTCCCCGTACAGAACAACCTCAGCGCCGTAGCCCTTAGTCCGGTTCACCTTGATCAGGGGAGTCGAGGTGGGCATCACAATGGTGGCTTTTGCGCCGTATCGCTTGGCGGCATAGGCCACTCCCTGAGCATGGTTTCCCGCCGAGGCGGTGATCAGCCCCTTTGCCCGCTCCTCATCCGTGAGGGTACTGATCTTATAATAAGCCCCTCTCAGCTTGTACGCGCCGGTCAGCTGCAGATTCTCCGGCTTCAGATAGACCTTGTTGCCGGTCTGGGCGCTCAGCTTCTCGCTGAACACCAGCTTTGTCTCCAGAGTCACTCTCTTCACGGCCTCAGCGGCCTCCTCGAATTTTTCCAGCGAAAGCCCTTCCTGAAAAACTTCCTCCTGCAGCAGCGCCTGATCCCCCTCCAAGACTCCGTTTTTCAACCGCATTTCCTCATCAGAAGTCTGTTTTCCCATCTTCCCCATCCTTTCCTTCTCCCAAGCGGCTCCTCTTTTTCCTCCCGCAAGCATTCCCCGGCTTGCCTGAGCCGTCTCAGTCATATTTTTCCCATATGTTATTTGTCAATGCAATATCCGTCCATTTCCGTCGGATTTTTGTCGGCCTGCATTTTTCAGCCCTCATCCTCTGCAGCTGCCTCCTCGCTGCCGCCTTCCACATCGAACAGCGCGTTCACAAATTGATCCGAGTCAAATTCCTGCAGATCGTCAATGGTTTCCCCCACGCCGATGTACTTCACCGGAACCTGCAGTTCAGACTGAATAGCTACTGCAATACCGCCCTTGGCGGTGCCGTCCATCTTGGTGAGAATGATGCCCGTGAGGTTGGCCACCTCCCCGAACTCCCTTGCCTGCACCAGTGCATTCTGTCCTGTGGTTCCGTCCAAAACAATCAGATTCTCCCGATGGGCATCCGGAAATTCTCTGTCCACAATGCGGTTCATCTTCCGAAGCTCCTCCATGAGATTCTTTTTGTTGTGGAGTCTGCCTGCAGTATCAATGAGCAGCACATCCACCCCTCTGGCCTTTGCCGCGTTCACCGCGTCATAGACCACACTGGCAGGATCCGCCCCCTCGTTTCCGCCCACCATAGGCACATCCGCCCGTCTGGCCCACTCCGCCAGCTGGTCCCCGGCGGCGGCCCGGAAGGTGTCCGCAGCGGCGATCAGCACTTTTCTGCCGTTGTCCTTCAGCTTCCCCGCCAGCTTGCCCACGGAAGTGGTCTTTCCCACGCCGTTGACGCCTATTACCATGACGATAGACTGCCGTTTCTGGAAATCATAGGCGTTCTCGTTCACCCGCATCTGTTCCTTTATGCTGTCTATCAGCAGCTGTTTGCAGGCCTGAGGCTCCTTGATATGCTTTTCCTTGATCTGGCTCTTCAGGCGGGTGATGATATCCGCCGTGGCATTCACGCCGATATCCCCCATGATCAGGATCTCCTCCAGCTCCTCGTAGAAATCGTCGTCGATAGCAGAAAAGCCGCTGAATACGGAGTCGATCCCCCTGACGATGTTGTTTCTGGTCTTCGTCAGCCCCTCCTTCAGTCTGGCAAAAAACCCCTTCTTTCCCTCTGCCATGTTCAAAATCCTCCTATTCCAGTTCCGTCTTTCCTCTTCAAGCGCCCTTCCTCGGGAAGGGTTTCCGGCCGCATCTTCTTGCGTCCGGAAATCCTTCCGGGCGCTTTCCGTTCCAAGACTCTTTGCCAGTTCCGTCTTTCCTCTTCAAGCGCCCTTCCTCGGGAAGGGTTTCCGGCCGCATCTTCTTGCGTCCGGAAATCCTTCCGGGCGCTTTCCGTTCCAAGACTCTCTGCCAGTTCCGTCTTTCCTCTTCAAGCGCCCTTCCTCGGGAAGGGTTTCCGGCCGCATCTTCTTGCGTCCGGAAATCCTTCCGGGCGCTTTCCGTTCCAAGACTCTTTGCCAGTTCCGTCTTTCCTCTTCAAGCGCCCTTCCTCGGGAAGGGTTTCCGGCCGCATCTTCTTGCGTCCGGAAATCCTTCCGGGCGCTTTCCGTTCCAAGACTCTCTGCCAGTTCCGTCTTTCCTCTTCAAGCGCCCGTATCCCCTCTTTTGTCAGGTGAGGTCCTTGTCGATCAGGTTGACACTCACCAGCGCGGAAACACCCTTCTCCTGCATGGTGATTCCGTATAGGCGGTCCGCCCGCTCCATGGTGCCTCTTCTGTGGGTTATAACGATAAACTGCGTATTCTTGGTCAGCTTATGCAGATAGCCGGCGAACCTTCCTACGTTGGAATCATCCAGCGCCGCTTCGATCTCGTCCAGCAGACAGAACGGGGACGGCTTTAAGTTCTGGATGGCAAAGAGCAGGGAAATGGCCGTCAGGGCCTTCTCTCCTCCCGAAAGCTGCATCATGTTCTGAAGCTTCTTTCCCGGAGGCTGGGCGATGATACGGATGCCGGCCTCAAGGATGTCCTCGTCCGGCATCAGCTCCAGCGTTCCCTTCCCGCCGCCGAACAGCTCCTTGAACACCTTGTCAAACTCCCGGCCGATCTCGGCAAACTTTTCGGTGAACTGCCTCCTCATGGCGGCGTCCAGCTCTCGGATGATGTCCTCCAGCGTCTTCTCTGCCTCCACCAGATCATCCCTCTGAGTCCTCATAAAGGTGAATCGTTCCATTAGATTTTTGTAATCCTCAATGGCGTTCACATTCACATCCCCCAGCTTCTTGATCTGATCCTTCAGCGCCGAAATCTCCTTTTTCATGGCGGCAAGATCCGTCAGCTCTTCATCCCGAAGCGCCGCGGCCGCGCTCAAGGTAATTTCATATTCGTCCCACATATAGTTGATCTGGGATTCCAGATCTTCCTGAATCTTCTCCTTCTGTGCATTCAGACGGTATACTTCCTTGTCCAGCGCGGAAAGCTTCTCCGAAAGCTCCTCCCGGCGCGCAAAAAAGCTTTTCTGCTTTGCGGAAAGCTCCTCCCGGTGCGTCACCATCTGCTTCAGACGAACCTCCGATTCGTTCTGGGCATCATAAGATGCAGCAATGGTCTTTTCGATCTGCCCAATATTGGACTGCTTCCGTTCTATTTCCCTCTGGTTCTCCTCCAGAGCCTGAAGGACTTCCTCCAGCTCCCCTCTGGCCTTTTCGATCTCTCCCTGAATACGATCCACATTTGCCTGCTTGAACCCCAGAGTCTGGCGGGTCTTTTCCACCTTCAGCTCCCACTCCGCCAGATGGGAGGCGGCCTCCGTTTCGGATTTGCGCTGCTCCTCCAGCTGTTGCTGGAATATGCCGATGCTTTCCTGCGTGTCCTTCTCCAGAAGCTCGCTGGCACTTAGCTCCTGCTGGATGGCTTCCTTCTCCTTCCGGATCTCCACCATCTTCGCCTCGATCTCTTTTTCCTCTGCCCGCAGGGACACCACGCTCTCTTCTTCCTCCTCCATGCGCTCTCTGGCCTGAGCAATGTTGAGTCTCGCCGTGTTCTGTTCTATGGACTTGCGCTGGATATCCCCCTTTATGCTCTCCAGATCAACCCGGAGTCTGGTACGTCTGGACTTGATGTTCTCGATCTCTGCGTTGATCCCATCAATGGTATGCTGCAGCTTTTTGACCCTATCCTCCAAGACATCGATCTCCCGTCTTCTGCCCAAAAGATTGCTGCTGTTCTTGAAGGCTCCTCCGCTGATGGCTCCTCCGGGAACCAGAAGCTCGCCGTCCAGCGTGACGATTCGGAGGCTGTAAGCAGACTTTCTCGCCAGCTTCGCGGCATTGTCCACATGATCCACCACTATGATGCGCCCCAGCAGGCTTTTCGCCACATTGCGATATCTCTCGTCGATACGCACCAGCGTGTCTGCCGTGCCTATGACCCCTTTTTCGGACAGCAACTCTTGGTTCTGAAGCCCCTTTGGATTGACTATGCTGGTCAGCGGCAGGAAGGTTGCCCTGCCCAGCCGCCCCTCCTTCAGGTAGGCGATCATTCTTTTCGCGGTATCCTCGTCCTCTGTGACAATGTTCTGAATGCTGCCCCCCAATGCCGTCTCGATGGCCGTCTCATATTTTTTGTCCACCTGTATGATATCGGCCACCACGCCTATTATGCCCTTGGTCTTCTCCTTCTGCTCCATGACCTTCTTGACGCTTCCGCCATAGCCCTCGTAGCGCTCGGCAAGGTTCGCCAGAGCCTCCAGCTTGGATTTCTCCATATGGTAGGCGCTCTGTGCCTCCCGCAGGCCTGCATCCTTCTTGGTCAGGGCCTCCTTGAAGCCGCCAAGCTCCTGCTCCATGGCCGCCTCCCGCTGGTTCAGAACGCGAATCTCCTCCGTCACCGCGCCAAAGGCCTCCTCAAGCCTTTTTATGGTCTCCTCTCGCGCGGCCTCGTCGGACTTGGCCCGCAGCAGACGGGAATTCAGCTCTGCCCTTCTGATATTGACCTGCTCCATCATAGTATCCAGCCTGCCCAGCTTGGACTTGATGGTAGCCCTCTGGTTCAGCTCTCCGATAATGGTATTCTTGCCGATCTCTATCCGGTTATTCAGCTCCGCTATCTTCTCCTGAAGCTCCTCCAGACGCTGTCTTGCAGCCTCTGCAGCCGCAGTGATTTCCTGCACCTGAGCATCCGCCTGCCCCTTGTCCAGAAGCAGTCCCTCTTTGTCCTGCTCCTTGGCGGAGATTTCCTCCTCAAGAGCGCTGCGACGGTTATTTAAATGGGCTTCGCTGCCCTTGGAGGAATTGATCTGCTCCTTCAGGACATTCATCTCGCCCTCCAGCCTCCCCCGCATGAGCCCGGCATTGGTGGCAGTGTCTCTGGCCTGCTCTATGGCCGCTTCCAGCCCCTCTATTTCTTCTTGTATCCGCTGGTATTCCTCCTTGATGCCGTCGTAGCTGCCTCTGGCCTCCGACAGCTCCCCTCCGGCGATGCCGTATTTCTCCTCCACGTCCTGAAGGCGCTCCTTGAGGCGGGCGCTCTCCAAAAGGAAGACATTGATATCCAGCTTCTTCAGATCCTCCTTTTTCTTCAGATAGACTCTGGCCGTCTCCGACTGGCGTTCCAGAGGCCCGATCTGCTTCTCCAGCTCGGAAAGGATGTCGTTGACCCGGACAAGGTTCTGCTTCTCGTTTTCCAGCTTCGTCTGGGCAGCCGCTTTTCTGCGCTTAAATTTCACGATTCCCGCCGCCTCGTCAAACAGCTCCCGCCTCTCCTCAGGCTTACCGTTGAGAATCTTGTCGATCTGTCCCTGACCGATGATGGAATAGCCTTCCTTTCCGATGCCGGTATCATAGAAAAGTTCGTTCACGTCCTTCAGCCTGCAGGCGCTTCCGTTGATCAGATACTCGCTCTCCCCCGAACGGTATATTCTTCTGGCTACCGTCACCTCATCAAAGTCAATGGCCAGCTGATGGTCAGAATTGTCCAAGGTGATTGCCACATAAGCATAGCTTAAGGGCTTCCTGTTCTCGGTGCCGGAGAAAATCACGTCCTGCATGCTGGCTCCCCGCAGCTGCTTCACCCGCTGCTCCCCCAGCACCCAGCGAACCGCGTCGGCTACATTGCTTTTCCCGCTGCCGTTGGGGCCCACGATTCCCGTTATGCCGTTATGAAACTGAAAGCTGATCTTGTTCGCGAAGGACTTGAATCCCTGCACTTCAATACTCTTTAAATACATCCTCTATCCCTCAGAAGCAGCAGGGCCTTGTATGCCGCATCCTGCTCCGCCGCTTTTTTCGTTTTTCCTTCTCCTACGCCCAGCACTTCGTCATCCATGTGTACCGACACCCTGAACAGCTTGTCATGCTCCGGGCCGCTTTCTTCCATCAGCTCGTAACTGAAATCCTTCTTCAGTTTCCCCTGCACCAGCTCCTGCAGTCCGCTCTTGCTGTCATAGAAAAGCTGCCGGTCAGCCAGATCAGACAAGATGAATCTGTCTATGAACCTCCTTGCGGCCTCCATTCCACCGTCAAGGTAGATCGCGCCGATCATGGCCTCCAAGACATCCGATATGATGCTGTCCCTGTTCCGGCCCCCCGTGGCCTCCTCGCCTCTTCCCAGAAGCAGGAAACGTCCAAGATCCAGATCTCTTGCGCACAGAGCCAAAGACTGTTCACAGACCATGGATGCCCTCATCTTTGTCAGTTCCCCCTCCGGAACCGAGCCGTGGGTCCTGAACAAATATTCGCTGGTTACCAGCTCCAGCACCGCATCTCCCAAAAACTCCAGACGCTCATAATTCTTGCCCTTGTTGATCCTTTGCTCATTGGCAAAGGAGCTGTGGGTCAGCGCCTGCTTCAGCAGCGCCGGGCTGCGGAACCCGTATCCGATGTGTTCTTCCAAAGTTTTCAGGCTGCCTTGATACTCCTCTAGCATTCTTCACTCCTCTGCCCGCCTCAGGCAGGCCCTTCATTTGATGGCCCGGGGCTTCGGCTTCCTGACCGCCTTCCCCTCCTCAACGCAAACGAGCAGCCCCAATACGCGGACTGCTCCTCTCAAGTCATAACCCTTCCGTCACGGATCAGCACTTATGATTCCAACTCGCTTTTGATCAGCTCCACGGCCTCTCCAACGGTTCTGATCTTCTCTGCCTTCTCCGCAGGAATCTCGATGCCGAACTCCTCCTCGATGCCCATGACCACCTGAAATACATCCAGCGAATCGGCTCCCAGATCATCCATAAAGGTAGAATCCACCGTAATCTCATTGGGATCCACATTCAGAACGTCTGCAATGATTTTCTTCAACTTCTCAAGCTCCATGTCATTTTCCTCCTTAATTAGAATTCCGCAGCCTTCCTGCCAGAGCCTTCCGGCATGGCTTGCGGCTGCCTTTCGCAGGGTTTTCGTCAGTCCCGGACACCTTCGCCTAGTCCTCCAGAACGATCTGTTCCCTGATCTTTTCGCTTATTTTCTGTTCCTTGAACGCAATGCATTGGAGAATGGAATTCCTGATCTCCACGGCCTTACTGCTTCCGTGGGTCTTTACCACGAGACCGTTAAGGCCCAGCAGAGGCGCCCCTCCGTACTCCTCCGTGCTGAAGCTCTTTAAGGTCCGCTTCAGGGCAGGCTTCACCAACAGCGCGCCGATCTTGCTTTTTAAGCTGCTCATCATGCCCGCTTTGATCTTGCCGATCAGGGCGTCGCTGACCCCCTCTAGCATCTTCAGGACGATATTGCCCGCAAAGGCCTCGCACACCAGCACGTCCGCCGCCCCCATGGGAATATCTCTGGCTTCCACATTGCCCACAAAATTGATTTCCGGACAATTTTTCAAAAGAGGATAAGCCTCCTTCGTCAGAGCGTTGCCCTTCTCCTCCTCCACGCCGATATTCACAAGTCCCACTCTGGGATTCTTGATTCCCACCACGCTCTCCATATAGATGCTGCCCATCTTGGCAAACTGGAGGAGCTGGGACGGTCTGGCGTCCACGTTGGCGCCGCAGTCCAGCAGCAGGCTGACGCCCTTCACATTCGGTATGATGGGGGCAAGAGGCGGTCTCTCGACGCCCTTGATGCGCCCTACGATGACCTGACCGCCCACCAGCACCGCTCCGGTGCTTCCGGCGGACACCAGCGCGTCGCATTCCCCGCTTTTGACCAAGTTCATGCACTTCACGATAGAGGAATCCTTCTTTTTGCGAATGGCCATCACCGGAGGCTCCCCTGTCTCGATGACTTCCTCCGCATGGATCACCTCCAGCCTTTCCTGATCGTAGGCGTACTTCTTCAGCTCTTCTCTGACGACAGGCTCCCGTCCCACCAGAAAGACCTTGACCCGCTTATCCCCATTCAGGGCCTCAACGGCGCCCTTCACTGTCTCCATAGGCGCATTGTCCCCGCCCATGGCATCCACGGCAACATTTACCATAACTGCCTCCGATATTGATTCCCTCTCCCGTCCAAAGATATCAGGCTGCCCTGCGCCGCCTTCCTCTTATACTACTTACTATAAAGTACGCACAGTGAAAAAGCAAGCCCAAAGAACGAAACAGACATGAATCAAAATATTTGTACAAGAAAAGGGGCGTCCACCAGAACGCCCGCCTTACCACATATCTACAACTATAGGACATGATTGACCGCATCATTTTCAATCCATGCCGCCATACCCTGCCCTATAAAGATGAAGCGTCCTGCCAATGCAGGTTCTTCAAATATGCCAGTATGTCGGCTTATGCGTCAACACTGATTACCTGCTTCTTGTTGTAAGAACCGCAGGCCTTGCAGACTCTGTGGGGCACTGTCAGAGCGCCGCACTTGCTGCACTTTACCAGAGTAGGGGCAGTCATCTTCCAGTTTGCCCTTCTTTTATCTCTTCTGCTTTTGGAAGATTTATTCTTAGGACAGATTGACATCGTTACACCTCCTTATTCCCATTGAAAATATCTTGTATCACCGCCATGCGAGGATCGGGAACGAACGTGTCGCATCCGCATTTTCCCTCATTCAGATTCTGTCCGCACTTAAGGCACAGCCCTCTGCAATCATCTCTGCACAGAATCTTCTCTGGCCAGTTTACCAAAATCTCATTGTGCACAAAGGTTTCCGTGTCTAGCTGACAGTCCTCCATGAATCCCAGATCATCCGCCTCCTCGTCCTCCGCTCCCGAACATGCAACAGTCCTTTGAAAGTCCAGCTCCATGTCCAAGGGAACCTCGGTCAGGCAACGGTCACAGAAAGCCTCCAGAGTCAGTCTGACCTTTCCCGCAACCAGCGCCTTTCCCTTTTCAATATTGGAAAAGGTGAACTTCACCGGAGACTTGGATATAATCTTGAAGCTCTCCGAACCTTTCTCGAAGCAAACCATCTCAAGAGGCACATCCTTCGTCAGCTCCATACTCCATCCCGTGGAGTTGCCTTCGGATGTCAGAACGTCCGACAAATTCACTTTCATAGAGGCTCCTATGCACAATATACTGTAAACGTGAGTTTCACACATTGATTAATTATACATAGGGAAGATAGGTTTGTCAATAACAATTTCAAGCTTTTTCCAATGGTTTTTTACGTTTTAAGCTTCCTGCTCTTGTTCAATGCTCCTGCGATCCCAATGGCTATACAAGCATAGAGCAGTAAAAAGAACACTGATTCTTTCACGGAAATCTGTCTCTCCCCCACAGAGAATGTGATCCCCATGGCCTCCTGAAAGATCTCCTGCGCCTCCTCCGGCAGCCCTGCGAAGGTCTCGGCCACCGCCTCCTTTGTACAGACCCTCCGCATCATGGCGGCTCCGTGAAGCACCGGCAGACATTTCAGCACGGACTGGACGCCTTCCGACAGCGAGGCCATGGGCAGATAGACGCCTCCCGCAAAGCCCACCAAAGTACCTATGACAGTGAGCAGACCGCTCCATGCGCTGCTGCTGTGGACGAACAGGGCCAGAAGATACGCCAAGGATGAGAAGACAAAGGTGTTCAGCGCAATCATGGCCAGAAGAGCAAGCAGTCTGTCAGCCCCCAGCAGCTGATGCCCCTGAAGGGCAAAATACCCTTCCCCCGCTGCCAGCGTCAGCAGACACATGCCCGTGCCCACCAGCCATGAGGCCAAAACATATCCCAAAGCCAGCTTTAAGCGGCTTACGGGAGTGACATAGAATGCCTGACTCTTGTGCCGGGTCTCATCCTCCACCATGACCCCCATCGTTGTCAAAGTCACAGTAACCGCATTCACCAGCAATATCCCTGCCAGCGTCCAAAGCTGTATCAGATAGGCCGCATTCTTCTCGTCCAGCGCTCTGTCCCTCTCCCCGCCGTACTGCGCCAAAATGTTCACAAGGTTCTCGCTGTTCATCCGTCCCAGAAACACAACCATCAGTCCCAGCGTAATCAGCATGGACAGCAAGGAAAAAAACACTGCGGATCGCTCCCTCAAAAACACCAGACTATTTCTTTTTACCAGATAGATCATATCGCCCATTCTTCTCCCTTTCCCTCCTTCAATCCCCCTTTGGCCTGCATCGCCGGCTTGCCCAGACCGTTTATTCCGCCGCTTTCTCCAGCTCTTTTCCCGTTATGCTCAAAAACACATCATCCATAGTGCCCTGCACCAGTTCAAACCCCCCCAGACAGCTCCCTGCTTCTCTGAGAATAGGCAGGGCCTCCAGACTGTTTAGCAGCGTCATTAAGAAGAAACCATCCTTCCACTGGATCTCACCCTCCGCCCCCTGCCTTCTACAGCGTTCCAGAGCCTCCCCAAGCTGCTCCTTGCGTCCCTCCCCGGGAACCAGTTTGAGCCTGTCTCTGGCAAATCGCTCCTTCAGGGAAAAGGGCGTTCCCCATTCCTTGATCTTCCCTGCGTCCATCACCGCGATATGCCCGGCTCTGGCAGCCTCCTCCATATAGTGGGTGGTAAGAAAAATCGTGACGCCATCCTCCCTCTGCATCTGCTCCAGACTCTCCCACACCCTCTTGCGCGTGGCGGGATCCAGTCCGGTGGTAGGCTCATCCAGAAAAAGCACCTCCGGCGTGTTCACCAGCGCCGCCGCAATCTCGCAGCGCCTCTTCTGGCCGCCGGACAGCTTCTCGTATCTCCTGCCTGCAATATCCGTAATTCCCAGCTTTTCACATATTTTGCCGACTCTTTCCCGAATCCTTGAACTCCCCCAGCCGTATAGAGAAGCCCTCACATACAGATTCTCCTTCACCGTCAGTTTTTCGTCCAGACAGTTTCCCTGCCATACAACACCGATCCTGCGCCGGATGTCTTCGTCCTTTTTGCCCAGTCTACAGCCGCAGATTTCCGCCTCCCCTGCAGTAGGCGAAAGCAGCGTACACAGCATGTTTATGGTAGTGGACTTTCCCGCGCCGTTAACGCCCAAGAATCCGAACAGCTCCCCCTTCTCCACCTGAAAGCTTACATCGTCCACCGCCTTCACTTCCTTGAAATATTTCTTCAGCCCTCTGACGCTTATAGCCTGCTCCATTCCATTCTCTCCTAACTCATATCGCAAACAGCAAAAATGCCTCCCTGATAACAGCGTTCCTTACATCAAAGTATAGCAAAGAAGGCAGCCTGCCGCAAGCTTTCTGCGGTAAGTTGCCTTTTTTTCACCAAGCTGCGCCCAAAACCTTATCTCGTACCGCAAGGCGTCCCCGTGAACCCTTCCAGCACGCCTTGAAGCGCCTCTTCAAAGTCCGGAATCCATATTGCTTTTTCCGTTCCATAAGCTATAATGGAGATGAAAGCAACACACCGGCACTGCACGGTTCCAGTGAAAAGAAAGAACATGCGAAAAAGACATAATACAGACAGGAGGAACCATGAAAGACCAGCGCTCTATCCCCTATCCCTTCGATATCCAGAAAACTTCCCAGAAAAAACGCTACCACAAGGATGTGAATTACGAATCCTCGCCCATGGCCCTGAATGTGTTTTCCATATATCAAATCTGTGATCTGGCTTGTTCCTCCGATTATATCGTGCAGAAGCATAGACAGATCTGTCACGAGATATCCTATATTGTATCCGGGGAAGGAACCTTCTATAGAAACGAAAAAGCGTATGCCGTTAGCCCCAACACGATTTTTCTGGTCAACGTCCACGATGTTCACTCCATCACCTCCGCAAAAAACGCCCCCCTGCGCTTCATGTGCCTCGGTTTCATATTCCACAAGGACCATCCCGATTATCCGAAATACGAGCACATAGACCGTTTTTTCGACACCCTGCAGGATCCCATGGTCCCGGACAAGAACAATCTCTTTGGGCTGTTCTCTCTGGCCCTGAACGAGGTTTCCTCCTATGATCCTCTGTCCGGGGAAATGTTCGAGTCCTACGTGCGCCAGATCATCATTCAGACCTACCGCAATTTTACCCTCATCCCCAGACACCATATTGACTTGGCGGATATCAATGACACAAATCCCCTGCTCTACGAAATCACCAACTATATCGATACCAATTTAACCAATATCAAGCATCTGGCTGATATCTCCTCCGTGTTTGACTATAGCTATGGCTATCTTTCCCGCACCTTCTCTCAGGTCATGGGGATCACAATAAAGGACTATTATACCCAGAGACGGCTGGAGAGGGCTGCAGACCTGCTGGCTCAGGGTATCTCCATCAGTCAGGTCAGCGAACAGCTCCAGTTTGCGGATATCCCCTCCTTCTACAAGGTATTTAAGCGCTATTACCATGTGTCTCCGAGAAAATACCAAGTGATGATAAATGAAAAGCCCGAACTGGAAGAAAAAAGCGACCCGAAAATCTAGCCGGGACCCAAAGCCGGGCCCTGCAGCGCGCTGCAGGGCCCGGTAAGCATCTGTCACATCAGTCTTCAAAAACAACCTCCCGATGGGCCTCGGAAGAGTCGTATATGCCCTGCATGATCTTGGACGTGAGAATAGCGTAGTCGATATGGGACGGAAGCTTCTCCCCGGTACGCACGCATTCCACAAAGGAATCGATCTCCCCGTTCCATCTATCCTTGGCATGCACCTCCGGAACATACTTCACGAAGGCTCCGTTTTCCACGGTATAAAAGGTGAAATCCCCGTTGAAGGTCAGCCGAATACCTCCCTTGGTCCCCATGAAATCCACGAATTCCTCCTGATGATCCACATTCTGCGCCCATGCGCCGTTCACCGTGATGACCGGCCCCTCTGTCCGAATAATTGCGCAGCAGGAATCGTCCACATCATATGTACCGTCCAAAATAGGCGGTCCCGCCCACATGTTTCTATAGGCATACTCCGAAATATTCTTTCCCAGCTTACAGAAGGTCTCTCCAGACACGGTCAGAGGCTTTGGCGAGCCTGTGCAGTACATTACCAGATCAATATAATGCACCCCCCAGTCAATAAGGCTTCCGCCTCCCGCCACCGCCTTTGTGGTAAAATCTCCGCCGATACCGGGAATGCTTCTGTATGCGCGGAAGCTGGCATATACATGATACACCTCTCCCAGACGGCCCTCCTCGATGTATTTTTTGATCAGATTGATATGGCCCTCGAAGCGGTTCACCACGCCGATGTTCAGAATCTTTCCCGTCTCTTGTTGCGCCTTCTGCATCTGAAGCGCCTGAGCGTAATTGATGGCCGCGGGCTTCTCGCACAGCACATGCTTTCCCGCCCTCAGGGCATCCACGGATATGACGGAATGCATTTTATTGGGCGTACAGATATCCACCGCCTCCACCTCAGGGTCCGCCAGAACCTCTTTGTAATCCGTCACTGCTCTGCTGCCGTTTTTATAATCATCGGCGGCTGCCCTTGCCCTCTCCGGAATGATGTCGCAGAAATACAGTATTTCCGCATGGGAATTTACTTTATAGCAAGGAATATGATGGGCGGTGGCAATGCTTCCGCAGCCTATGATTGCCAATTTGACCTTGTTCATTCTTTTTCTCCTATTCCGCCCGCTTAGGCGGGCTTCCCTTCCGCGCTGACTGCAGGCAATCTATGGCATTAATTCTCCGCCATCACCTGCTTCAGATACCTCACGGCCTCCGCTATGTCTTTTCCCGGATCCTCTCCCACCTCCCGTTCGATGGTCAAAAAGCCTCTGTAACCTGTCTCGTCAAGAGCCTTCAAATAAGCGGGAAAATCTACATGTCCCGTGCCAAGCGCCACCTCCCTATAAGGTTTTGCCATGGAAGGGTCATCGAACCGCAGCCCGTCCTTGGCATGTGTATGAACGATATAATCCTTCAGAACATGCACAGCCTGAACCGGATCGTCGTTTTTCACCATCTTCAGATTAGCAGGATCCAGATTCACCGCCATACCCTTTTTAGAGCCAAGGGAGTCCAGAAATTCCCCAAGAACCGCCGCGGTTTCCGGCCCGGTCTCCACAGCGAAGCTGGAGCCGATGCTGTCCGCATACTCCCCCAAGCCCCCGCAGGCATTCTGCATGATCTCATAGACGGGATCCTGCTTATCCTCCGGAACCGTGCCGATATGGGTGGTCACAATATCCGCCTCGAAATACTTTGCCAGATCCATGATCCGTTTGGAATTCTCGATCAAAGCGGGATTCAGCTCAGGATTTCCAAAGCCCTTGCCGAAGTCCCCGCAGATTGCCGACACCTTCAGCCCGTTGGACTTGATGATGTCCAGCAGCATTTTGCATTTTGCTCCGTCAAGATCCTGAAAATAAGTCTCGCCGGGCTGAGTCATGTAGATCTGAAGCCCCGAACCCCCCAGAGAAGCCGCCTTCTCCACTGCCTCCCGGAAAGGAAGGCGGAATGATTCTAACATTACACCGATTGGAAATTGATACATAGTCGTCTCTCCTTCTGATTATTTTATCAATCCATTTTACCCCATGGCTTTACCGAAAACTCCATGAGCTTTAGAGCGTCATCCGGGAAAAATCCCAGTGCAGCTGAATCCCTCTCTCCTCAAGGAAAGCCTGAAACTCCTTCATATGCGCCTCAAGAAGCTGTGCCGGAGTAACCTTTCTGTCTATACAGTAGGCCGCCGCATACCCTGCAGCCTCTCCGATATTCCACTCCACGGGATGGAGCCTATAGCATCCCCCTGTCAGATGGGTGCAGCCTATGTTCTTGCAGGCAGGCAGCAGGTTTTTCAGCCTTACCGGCACCATGGCCGAAAACGGAATCTCAAAGGGATATGTGCGGGCCATAAAGTGGCTGTTGGATCCGGTGGTGAGATGAAGATCCATGGAATAATGCCCTACCCCCACGGAATCTTCCACGATAAGAGGCTTTTTGGCATAATTCTCCACGATCTCCTGCTCCCGGACGGTTCGTTTTGCCACGATCCGCCTGCTCTCCCGGATGTAGGGCATCTTTGCCAGCCCGTCCGGGGTTCCCAGAATCCGGGGACAGAGCCTCACCCTGTAGCCTCTGCCTCCGTCAGGGCGCAAAGCCTCCGTCTGCAGCCAGTAGACCGCGCACAGCGTCAGCTCTCTGGCCTCCTGCAGATGCTTTTCCCCATCCGGATCATCAATGACATTTCCCATCCAATAGTCGTTCTGGGGCCAGTTAAGCAGCATGATCTCATTTCTATCATCCTTAAAATTGGAGGCATCTATGATTCTGCGGTAATTCCACAAGCCTCTGGTCCCCTCGTCTCCCTCTCCGTCATACATTCCCAGCCTGCGGACTCCGGGACCCTGAAGCTCGTTTGTATGCCAGCCAAGCTGCCTGCATTTTACATGAGGCACCTCCAAAACAGCATAACGGTCATATCCTTCCGGCTTTTCCGGAATCCAGTCCTCACCTTCGGGAACCGTCTCCAGCGCCGCCACCCAGGTAATGGCCTGCATATCGGCGGGATCCGGCGCATCGGCGGCGTCCGGCTCCCCGGTCTGGTTTTTGCTCTCGGCGCCGGTTCTATACTCCGCCCCCACTATAGGCAGCAGATCCCCGCAGTCCGTGGCATCTACGAAGTACGCCGCCTCTATCTCCTTCCTCTCCCCGGTCTTGAGGTTTCGGACAGTGACGGAAACGACGGCATCCCCCTCCGTTCTGCTCTCCTGCGCAACGGTAAAATAATCCAGAACAATGCGTCCGTCCCTAACATACTCTTCCATCATGTCTTCCAAAAGCTTCACCGCCACCTCAGGCTCATGAGGGATTCTGGAGACCCAGGCGTTCCCCGGAGAAAAGCATCCCTCCGGTGCCTCCGAATCTCCGAAATCAAGCTTCCAGGCTCTTTTTGCAGCCTCCAAATCAAATTCCGGCATGGCGGCATAGTGATCCCTCACCTGCTGCCGGAACCTCCTATAGCGCTCGGTACAGCCAAAGGATTCGATCCAGTTATGTTCGTCCGGCGGAACTCCCTGAGAGGTGAGCTGCCCGCCTACCCAGTCGCTTTCCTCGCAAAGATACACTCGCTTGTTCTCCCTTGCTCCGCTGACGGCAGCCTGAACGCCCCCAAGGCTGCCCCCGATCACCGCAATATCGAATTTCATATTCTCTCCTTTCCCGTTCCGGCCCCGCCTTTTCCTGCCTGCGGATCCTGCCGTGACGTATGTGCCTCTCTATCCCCTTCACCGCGCCTGCTTGACGTGTGTGCTTCTCTATCCCTTCACCGCGCCTGCCGTGACGCCGTTCTTAAAGAAACGGAACAGCAGCGGGTACGCGCATATGATGGGCAGAATCGCAAGGGCCAGATAGGCCATCTCGATATTGTCCCAATAGGAAAGCAGCTCCGGATTGTCCAGCGCCACGTCGAAGGGATTTCTGGCCATGAAATTCCGGATATACATCTGCACGGGATAGATCTCCTGATTGTAGGTGATATACATAACGGAATTCATGTAATTATTCCAGAAATTCACTACCACGAAGGATGCAGTGGTGGCTATGATGGGTTTGGACAAGGGAAGCACAATCTTGGTAAAAATGTAAATCTGAGATGCACCGTCAATCTTTGCGGCCTCCTCCAGCTCCACCGGAAGCCCCTCATATGACCCCTTGATCAACAGCATATAATATACGGAAATGACGCTGGGCAGAATCAGCGCCCAGATCGTGTTCATCAGTCCAAGGGAATCCACCAGCACAATGTCCGTGGCCATGCCCCCGGTGAAGTACATAGTAAACATATAAAACAGCATGATCCATTTCTTCCCCGGCAGATCCGGCTTTGACAGCGGATATGCCGCCATAGTGGTGATCAGGATAAATATGCTTGTGCCCGCCGCCACGATGAAAAAGGAGGAGCCGAAGGCCTTCAGAAATGAAGCGTCGGCCAGCACGAACCGGAATGAAAACAGATCAAAATTCCGGGGCAGAATATTCACGATCTGGCCGGGAGAGGACAGCGCCGTGGAGACCACGTTCAGCACCGGCACCACGAATATCGCTGTCAAAATCAATGCCACGCTTTTGGCTATCAGCTGGAAAACATTCTCATCATTGTAATTTGCCAGCACCTTTGGCATCTTCAGCAATACCGCCCACCGCAGCCATGCATATGACGGGAGGGCAAAAGATATGACCAATGCCATGGGCGACAATACCAGATAAAAGAGATCGGCCTTGTTGAACTTCCAGTAACTGCCAAAGCCCTTCTCTCTCACCTCCCTCCCAAGCCTCAGGAGGGATTCCAGCTCCAGTCCGGCCCATGCAAGAGCATAAAGCATATCCATGGCAAAGCGGTATCCGGCAGTGTGCCTATTGTCAACTCCCTCCAGAATCAGCACCACAAGAGATAGGAAAAGGCAGACCAAAAGCCCTCTTCTCTTCCAGCCAAATCTTATGTCGGCCTTGGTTTTCGGCCCTTTGTTTTTCATTCTCATACGCACCCCCAAACGGATCCCTTACCATAAACCGCTCTTTAAGAACTTCTTGGAAAACCAGTTGCTGGTCAGCACCAGAGTCACCGCTATCAGGCCGTTGAACAGTCCCACCGCCGTAGACAGCGCATATTCCGGCCTAAGACCTGACTCCCTTATCAGCCGGTAGGTATATGTGCCCAGTATGTCGATGGATTCCTTGGTGTAGGCCGAATACATCACATAAATCTGTTCAAAGCCCGCCTCCATCAGACCACCCACCCGAAGCACGAACATCACCGCTATGGTGGGCAGAATACCGGGAATGGTGATATGCATGATCTGCTGCCATTTAGTGGCTCCGTCGATCTTTGCCGACTCGAACTGGTCCAGATCCAGCGCCAGAATCGCCGCCATATAGGTCATGCTGCTATAGCCGATGTTCTTCCACGCATGGGTGGAGATCAGCACGCCTCTGATGGTATCCTTGTTGCTCATGAATGCCACTCTGTCATGTCCCAGAAATTCCATGATATTGTTCACCAGACCCGTGCTCTGGCTCAAGACTGCGCCGAAAATTCCCGCCACGGTGACCCACGAAAGGAAATGGGGAATGTACATGGTAAACTGCAGGGACCGCTTCACCCTTTTTCCCCTCAACTCATTGATCAGAATGGCAAGAGCAATGGGAATGGGGAACACAATCACGATCTGCAGAAGACTGATCTCCAGCGTATTCTTGATGGCCTGAAATATTTCCGGCTCCGAGAACATGGTCCTGAAGTTGGACAGCCCCACCCAGTCCGCATCCAATATGGCCTGAACCGGGCTCCCTGCCCGAAGCATGTTGGGATTTTCCTTGAAAGCCATGATCAGCCCCGCCATGGGCAGATATTTAAAAACTATCACAAAAACCGCTGAAGGGATGAAGAAAAAATACAGCGGAGCATATCTTTTAAGCCCCCTCCTGCGGTTTGCTTTCGCAAGCGCTCTATTTCTATTCAAGCGAACCTCCAATCAAGCCTTATGGGGAATTGCCGCAGGAAATATCCCGCGGCAATCCTGATAATCTCAGCGGGGCTTCACGCTGTTAAAGGAATCCCTATATTCCCATGTGGAATACCAGTCGTTTACCGCCTTCTCGATATCCTTTCCCTTCTTCGACTCCCATATGCCCTTGATGCTGTCATAGTCGAACTTGGCGTCGGCGTTGAACACGGTCTTGATCAGCTCCTCCACCACTGCGTTTCTGGCGTTGGCATAGCTGCTGTCCACCACCTCGTTGGAAGGCAGCATACATATGGGATCCTTGATGCCTGTGTTTTCGATATTATAATTGATGAGACCGAACATTCTTCCCTGCGCGGCGGTCTTTCTGGTACGGGCCAGCCAATACTCGGCGTAGTCGGCCTCTCTGGTGCCTGTCAGGAACTTGTCCGCAAGATTGTAGGTGTCGTTGAAAGCGGGCAGAATGGGGTAATAGCCCCCGTCCTTGATCTCGAAGCTCTCCCCTTCCACGCCGATGGTGAGGCCTAAGAATACGTCCTTGTCAAGCTTCTTGTCACAGTAATCTACCACGGAAGCAGTCTGGGCATCGGAATTCCATGCCGGACAGACGAAATAAAAGTTATAGGCCTTTTTGGACCATACTCTCACGGCGGCGGCGTCTCCATCCCGGTCATCGGGAACCAATGCCGCAATGTAGCCCGCATAAGTGGTATCCACAAAGGTCTGCTTCTCCTCATCGCTCAGCTCAGGGTATCTGCTGGTCTCCAGCGAATAAGGATTGGTATGATTCACCAGAGCAACCCCCGCCATATCGTTCATAAGAGAATTCACCGCGTTGGTATCGTTCTGCGTCGCCTGATAAGTGATAAGGCCATCGTCAAAAAGCCCCTCCATATATTCCATATATTCCTTGAAGCCATCCTGATCCACGATGTAAGTCAGAGTGCCTTTTACATCGGCCCACTCGCTGTAGATGCCGAATGCGGGCAGGATAGTCTGCATATAAACAGGTTTAAACTCATCATAGTTGGATGTGTGGGGATCCGTGTCGATCACAAACGCATTGCCTCCCGTAACCTTGCCGTCAAAATACTCCAGCATCTTCCGAAAATTCGACAAGCTCATGGAATACCCGTTCTCCTCGGCAGGAATGGGGATCTGCTTATCCGGATTGGCAGCATTGTATTCATTCAGCCAGTCCAGACGATAATAGAACCCCACCGAAGTACACTCTCTGGGATCACTGTTGGGAATGGCATAGATCTCCCCGTCCTCTCCGGTGGCGGAGCCCCAGCCGATGTCGGAAATCACGCTCTTGAGGTTTTCGGAAGCATTGACATATTCGGTGAGAGGCGCCAGCGCGCCGCTGGCCACCAGATCGTTGAACTGGGATTTGGTAACAAACACACCCTGCACGTCTTCTTTCAGATTGAAGATATTGTTTACAGCGGCATCCGCATCCGTTCCCGTTGAAAGCTGGATGAACTTCACGTCATATCCGGTAACCTCCCGGATCTTCTTTGCCAAAGGCTGGTTGTTGAAGGCCTCGTTGTCTATGCCGCCGTTGGCACAGTACACGGAAAAGCCCGACACCTTTTCATAATCGCCAAGCCCGGCTCCTCCGTCCCCGGATGTTCCGGAAACGTTGGATTTATCTTCTGTACCCTTGCCGCTTTCCCCCGCGTCTTCGCCGCCGCAGCCCGCCAGAAAAGACATAGTCATGGTCAGTGTCAAAAGCATTGCAAGCAATCTCTTCTTCATACGCTTTTCTCCTTATCTCGATGTCAAAAATCGACCTGCTCCCGGCCTTGGGGTGCACGGCCCTGTTCGCGAAAGAAAAACCCCGTAAAACATCCCCTGGGCCAGCGAAACGGAATATCCCCTTAGCATGCTCAGGGAATCCGTCTGCGGATCGACCGGTTAAAAGATAGTTTTATCATAAGGCTTTTATATTCACAGAACAATATCCGTTTTTAACCCGAAGCTTGTCATTTTTGTACCAATTATCTCGTCTTTACACAAATTTTTATGTCTGTTTGTACATTATTTCTTCTATGAATCAAATTATTTTGTATATTTTTCCATATATTGAAGACATACAATTCCTTGACAGAAAAAAAGCGTGCCAGCCCAACAGCCCGGCACGCTCTCCTTCTGACAGTTCCAAAACTGCAGGAGCCATATTCATTTGTCCTGAAAACCTCTCAGAATCTCAAGTTGCTCTTCTGTACTCACACTTAAGACACATTCATCTTCTCATCTGCAGCAGCCCGGATGCGATGCCCCTGCTTTTGCCACAGCGCTGCGGCGCCCAACGCCAGCCCCAGAAGCAAAACCGACACGGCCAGCGTGATCCAAGGATTGCGGAAAAACCCTGCCGCCAGATAGCCTCCGAAGCACACCGCCGCCACCAGCGTGGCATAGGGCAGCTGGGTTTCCACATGGCGCAGATGCCCGCACTGGGCCCCGGTGGAAGCCAGAATGGTCGTGTCGGATATGGGGGAGCAATGATCCCCGTACACGGAACCGGCCAGCACAGCCCCAAGGGACGGGATGAGAACCGAAGCGCCCTCCTCCCCTATGCAGAGCATGGACACGATGGGCAGCAGAATGCCGAAGGTTCCCCATGCGGTTCCCATAGAAAAGGACAAAAAGGCAGCAACGGCAAACACGATAGCCGGAAGGAAGCTAAAAGGCAGCTTGACGCCTTCCACAAAATGGCTGACAAAGATCCCCGTCCCGATCATCTCCCTGCACACGCCGCCCAATGCCCATGCTAAAATCAATATGGTAAGCGCCGGAATCATGGTCTTGATCCCGTCTATCACGCCCCCCATGAACTCCTGCACACTCATGATTCTGCGGGGAACATACAGCGCCATGGCAGTCACAAGGGCGGCAAAAGTCCCCAGCGTCAGGCCTGCGGTAGGATTTGCGCCGATGGCCTCCCCAAAGGGCGTCCCCTGAAAAAAGCCTCCCACATAGGCCATTCCCAAAATCGCACAGACAATCAGCGTCAGTATCGGCAGCGCCAAATCCGCCACCCTTCCCTTTTTCCGCAAGGCCTCTTCCCCCTGAGGCGCATCATCCTTGTCACGTTTAAGCTCGGCCCTCCTCATGGGGCCAAAGTCAAAATCCGTGACGCTCAGGAAAAACACCATGACAATGGTCAGAATGGCATAAAGATTATAGGGAATTGTCCGGACGAAGGCATTCAGCCCTCCGGCCTCTTCCACTTCCGAAGCCACTGCCACCGCCCAGCTGGAGATAGGCGCGATAATACAGACGGGCGCTGCCGTGGCATCCAGCAGATAGGCAAGCTTTTCTCTGGAAATTTTGCACTTATCGGTAATGGGACGCATCACCGTCCCCACTGTGAGACAGTTGAATCCGTCGTCCACGAATATCAAAAGCCCCAGCAGCGAAGTTGCCACCTTGGCGCTGACCGGTCCCCGGATGCGTTTCCCTGCCCACCGACCATAGGCGTCAGAGCCTCCCGACCTTGTCACCACCACTACCAGAGAGCCGAGAAGCACAAGAAAGATGATCATGTATCCGTTCTCTCCGATCTTTACGGCAATCATGTCAAAAACATATGTAATCGCCTGCAGAATGTTTCCTCCGCACAGAAGGCAGTATACGCACATGCCTGAAAAAACACCCAGAAAAAGCGATGAATATACTTCTTTCGTAATTAGAGCCAGCGTAATTGCAATCAGCGGAGGCAGGATCGACAGCCACCCCGCCTCCATCATTTCCATTCCCATAAGATTTTCCTCCGCTTTCATCGAGACAGTTTGAACCTCCGACGTTTTCCTTTTCCCATATTTTCTCCCGCCTGCCTCAAACCGTCTTTAAATCTTTATCATTATACGTTTTTCCCTATCTGAAATCAACCGTTTGAACATGCCTTTTATGAAAATCCTCTCAGCCTGCCCAGAGTACAATTCCTTCATAGATAATCCAAAAAACATTTCCAAAAAAACGCCTTCCTTCCGGCCCTAAGCTTGACGTTTCCCATGGGTATGATATGATAAAAGCAGTCAAAACCACATCAGCCGAAATCGGCAGAAAGGCATGTATAAGAAAATGAAAAAAACCGTGATCGTAAATATCTACAATTTCATCCGCATGTCCCACATTGAACCCAGCGTCTTCATACAAGATGATTTTGAAACAGTGAAAAACCAGATCACTTTGATCCGCCAGTACGGTTTCCCGGCTACCTATGCATTAAAATACGATGCATTGACGGACTCCCGGTATCAGGAGCTTTTAAAGACCTATTCAGGGGAACAAGATGAAATCTCCGCATGGTGGGAAATAACCGGGGAGCTTTGCAAGAGAGCCGGCGTAACCTTTCGAGGCGCATGGACGGAAGATTATGATGAACGTGTTGACAGCGCATATTCCATCGGCTACGCCCCGGAAGAGCGCCGGAAACTGGTGGATGCCTATATGGCCGATTTTTATCAGGTCTTCGGCTTCTATCCGAAAACCATAGGCTCCTGGGTTCTGGACACAGTCACAATATCCCATGCCGCTGAAAAATACGGTATTGTGGGCACTGCCATCTGCCGGGACCAGATGGGCACGGACGGCTTTACCCTCTGGGGCGGCTTTCCAAACGGCGTTTATTTCCCCAGCAAAAGCAATGAGAATATTCCCGCCCCAAAGGGCGCGGACCAGCTGAATGTCCCCATGTTCCGTCTGCTGGGTCCCGACCCCATCTACAACTTCGAGCAGGACGTGCGGGAAGGCCTGCAGGGAGTCTATACCCTTGAACCTTCCTGGCTCATCGGCCGGAACCCGGAATGGATATCCTGGTTCTTCCGCTGTCTCACCAAAGAGGACTCTCTGGGAGTGGGATATGCTCATGTAGGTCAGGAAAACAATTTCTTATGGGAGAACATCAAGCCCGGCATGGAACCTCAGCTAAAGGAGCTGCGCCGACTTTCACAGGAAGGCTCCCTGCGGATAGAGACCATGGCCGATTCCGCAAAATGGTTTAGGGAAACTTATCGTCTCACGCCTCCCATGTCCTTTCAGGCTTCCGCCGACTGGGATAAGGAAAAAAATCTTTCCGCTCAATGGTACGCCTGCAGCAACTATCGGATAGGCTTTCTGGGCGAGGAGGGCCGCCTGCGGATCCGGGACTGTTTTCTGTATCCTCAAAACTACCCTTCCAGATACTTAAACGGCCCTATGAGAGCTGCTAAAAGCCTATTTGACGCCCCACCCCTATTATTTCCCCAAAAATGGATAGACTCTTTCGGTCAACGCCCGTTCCTGCGGCTGGTCAACGAAAATGGCCAAGAACCTTCCGGGTCAATCCGTTACAAGGCTTTGGACAGTCTCACAGCTCAGGCACAGCTGCTGGACCCGGAAACGAACCGTCCTTTGGCCACTTTTACCATGCATCCCGACCGTGTTTTGCTGGAAGGCCCCTATGATCTTTGCTTTGATTACCTGCCCCACATAAAAGCCTGCCATGAACGGCAGATTCTTCTGGAGCACGAGGGCTTTTCCTATGGATTTCAGGTAACGGAAGGCCGTCTCCTGCCGGAGATGCTTTCCCCCACAGACCAGCCTTTTCATGCAGAGCGAGAAGGAACGGAAAAAAAGCCTGACGAACCCAAGATACCTGAGACTAAGATATGCCGCCTTGTCATCAGACCGGAGGAAGGACGAATCTGTCTGAAACTGGGAGAATCTCTTGACGCCAAGGACATTTTCACCAATATGGAATCGGCAGCTTCCCTTGACGGCTTCTTAGGCAGTGCATTCCGGCAGCATGCCGCCGGAAAGACATTCGCAGTCCCCCCCATGGCACCGGAAGCGGAACCTGCCTCCTGTATATTCCCTGCAGAAACTCTTGGTCGTGTACAATTGTCCTCCCAAGAACACGGAGAAATACACTACACCTATGACGGAACGCAGCCCACGGAGCTTTCACCGCTCTACCACGGCCCCTTGGAGTTTGAGAAGGATACTCTTCTCTCCGCAAAGCTTTTCCTTCCGGACGGCCGCAGCAGCGAGACCGTCAGCTGGAAATACAGCTTCGGCCTTCAGGGAATTCGCCTGACCAGCGGCACGGTTTTTGACCCCCGTCCCGTTTTCGGCGGAAACGGCATTGAGGATCTCCTGAATCCAAAAAGAGGTTCCACGGACTATCTGGACGGCCGCTGGAGAGGAACTCTGCGAGATCTTGAGGTATGCGGCCAGCTGGCCGCTCCCGCTGCCGTAAAGGAAATTACCATCGGTTTCCTCTCCCACCACCGGTCCGGCATCATTTTCCCCGAATCTATCCAGCTCTACACCGGTTCGGATATGGAACACTTAAGCCTTACCGCCAAAATTGCGGTGCCCTGTGAACCTTGTCCCAGAGAAATTTACATACAGGACTTTTCCCTGCCGGTTCACAAAACCATCGGTGCATTTCGTCTGGTAGCCCACAGATATGCGAAAATGCCCGGATGGTGCTGTTACAGAGGTTCCACCGGAGTATTCACTATGTCCGATAATATAATCGTCTCCCTATAGCACTGACGGCAAAGGAGCTGCTGCATCATGATTAGGAAATCAAAGATGCGGCAGCCCCTTTTTTGAGAACTTAAGGTCATAAAGCAGTATTGTCTTGTTTCAATCCTCTTTTTCCGGAACAGCTTCCTTGGCCTGCGCCTTGAACTTAGCCACCTCCTTGGCAGCCAGAGCTATGGCAATATTGGTTCCCGCGCCGGCCACGCAGCCTCCGGGACAAGCCATGCCCTCTATCAGACAGCCCTCCTTCTTGCCGGCCTTGGCGAGAAGAAGCATTTTCTTGCACTCTGTGAGCCCTTCCGCATGCTCGATCTTTACCTCCGTGCCGGGATAATAGGTATTGATGCATTCCTTGATGGCACTAGCCACGCCGCCGGCCACACCGTAGCCGCGCCCGGCTCCCGTAGCGTCCTGCAGCTCATCCATGGCCTTGATCTCCTCCAGCAGGATTCCTTTGGCCTCGAACATTCCCGTCAGCTCCTCAAAGGTTATGACAAAATCCACATCGGAACGGATCGTCCGGCGGCTGGCCTCCAGCTTCTTGGAGGCACAAGGACCGATGAATACTACCAGCGCATCGGGATGCTCCTCCTTGATGATTCTTGCGGTGGCCACCATGGGAGTCAGCTCGTTGCTGATCTTGTCAATGGTCTCAGGAAACAGATGCTTTGCCATGACAGACCAGGAAGGACAGCAGGAAGTCAATGCAAAGGACTGATTGCCCGTAGCCACCTCCTTCACATAATGCTCTGCCTCCGCCATACAGCCCAAATCCGCTCCTATGGCCGTCTCGTATACCTCCGCAAAACCCAGCTCCTTCAGCGCCGTCTTGAACATGTCCGGCGTCACCTTGGGGCCGAACTGCCCCACAAAAGCAGGGGCCACCTGGGCAATGACCTCCTTCCCGGACTGCATGGCCCGAATCAGCTGGAAAATCTGAGATTTGTCCGCTATGGCCCCGAAGGGGCAGCTGACCATGCACATGCCGCAGGAAACACAGATATCATTGTCTATATAGGCCCGCCCGAATTTGTCCGACTTGATGGCATTAACGCCGCAGGCCGCCTTGCAGGGCCGCTCCTTATGGCAGATAGCGTCGTAGGGACAAACCTCCTTGCATTTTCCGCATTTGATGCATTTTTCCTGATCAATGACGGATTTTCCCTCCACCATGGAAATGGCGCCCTTGGGACAGACGCTGTGGCAAGGATGCGCCACACAGCCCATGCATGAGCTGGTGACCTCGTACTTGTTCTCCGGACATCCATTGCAGGCGGAGGGAATCACCTGCATCAGAGGCGGCTCATAGTATTTCTCCCCGATATTGCTTTCCTCCAGCCCCTGAGTCAGATGGCCCGGATGCTCTCTGTTTTCCGGGCGCAGGCTCATGCCCATGGCAAGCCGGATGCGCTCCCGGATAATGGCCCGATCCCTATAGACGCTTTCCCAGTACAGAGGCTCCTCGTAATCCACGATCTGGTAGGGAAGGGCCTCCATGTCGTCCTTTAGGTTAGTCGAGTTGTAGGCCAAGTTCGCAACCTCCTTGAAAACCCGCCGCCTGCGCTGCCTCACCGGTGTGTCTATGCCTCTCATGCCGCTCATAAATCTCCGCCTTTCATAGATATTGATATTCCTGCCCAGCCATATCCCATGGCCGTGGTGGATTCCTATACAACTTTTTCTTTCAGGGTCCGCACATCCCTCTCTAAAAGATTGACACGAATCAACAGCGTCTCTTTTTCATCTTCTACCTTTAAGGCTTCGCTCAGTCTTCTATTCAGATCACGGTGTCCTTCTGCGACAATCTTGATATTCCGATTTGTTTCATTCTCCAGCATAATCTCAATGCGGTCTACTCTTTGTTCCAGCTTGTCCATTCGTTGTTCCTGTTTGTCCATTCGCTGTTCCAGCTTGTCCATTCGCTGTTCCAGCTTGTTCATCCGCTGTTCCAGCTTGTCCATTCGTTGTTCCAGCTTATCCATTCGCTGTTCCAGCTTATCCATTCGCTGTTCCAGCTTATCCATTCGCTGTTCCAGCTTATCCATTCGCTGTTCCAGCTTATCCATTCGCTGTTCCAGCTTGTCCATCCGCTGCTTCAGTTCTGCAACATCCTGCTTCAGCTCTGCAACGTCTTGCTTTAGTCCGGTGACGTCCCATTTCAGTCCGGCCACGTCCCGCTTCAGCTCCGTCACATCCTTCCTTAATTCTCCGATCTCGCTCCTGATAGGCTCCAACAATGCGGAGATAGCCTGCAAATCTTCTTTGGTCAATGCCATATTACTTCCTCCCTTCTTTCACCGAAATGGCTCTGCCGTCACCATTCAGAGCTATGTTCCATCCGTATTCCACGCTGCTCCTCATGATGACTGTATCTTTCGTATAAGGGACTTTTTTCCTCTTGGGCTAACCCTTGATTCATCACACCTACAATATACCATACTCCGACACCAAAATCCACAGCCAATCATGATTTATTTCAGCTGCAGACAGCCTGCTGGCACATACCAAAACACCCATTCCCGACATTCTTACTGCCATCATCCCTCACGCCTTATGGAGATGCTCTCCTCCCTCCCCTATAAGCTTGTGTGTCTCCTCCATGGTGGTCGGCAGCCATTGCCGGATGAAGTCAAGACACATGATTACATTCAAGCAGAACTGCGCCGTAAAATTGGTAGAAATCCATGGAATCTCTTTTAAGAATTCCCGATTTCCCTGATCCTGCACTGAGATCCGCTCAAAGCCGTTCTGGCCTTCTCCACCCATCACCGCCCCCAGAATCACCTTCCAGACTCTGGCGGCCAGTTCCTTGTCCTCCAGCGCCGCTGCGGCATATGCCCCCAGCCCTGCTGCCATAATAGGATAAGTAAACTCCCTCTTTCCTGTAAGTCCTCCCGTAGCTTCCCGTCTCTCTTCCTTGGTCATGAAATAGATTCTGCCCAGCTCCACAAGCATCTTCTGCCATTCCTCATCATCCAGCAGTTCTCCCAGTTCCGTCCAGATCTGGGGAGCGCCCATGCAGATCTGCAGATGAGTTCCGCCGGTAGTGCGTTCTCCTATATAGCGCAGATGGCAGGTCATAGGATCGAACTCGAAATCCGGCCCTGAAACCAGCTTCATAGGTGTTTTCTTAATGTCCTCTATGCCTATTGTTATCTTGTCCAGATACCTCCTATCGTTGAACCTCTCCCATCTTGTCATCCAGTTGGAGCATAAGGAGGACCAGTCCGGCCCGCTTCTCGCATGACTTGGATAGACCATATCTTTCTTGTCATAAAAGTCCCCAAGAGGATCCTTGTTCAAAAAGCTCATTTCATTGTCCTTCAGCTCCTCAAATATGTCCTCCAGCCGCCTGTCACCGGTAAGATAATACAGATACCTATGGTGCCCTGCCATGGCAATGCGTGCCTCCTTGCAGGGGCATCCCCAGTGCCGTACATTGTGTCTGGAGCCAAGGCCCTTATATTTTCCCATATGGTACACATCTACCTCCGATGCATGCCGGGACAGCTTTTCCGCCATGCGGTACACGTCCTCCCTGCCCGTGCGCATGAAATACAGCCAGAGCCAGAGGGTGGGCACCAGCTCCGTATTATCCCAGGCATATCCTCCGATATCGTATTTCCACTGATGGCGCAGAGAATCATAGGTATGCATGACATCACCGTAGTTGAACATGCCGTACCAGTTTCGCTGTTCAATCTCTTCCTTGTAGAAAGCAAAGGCCTTCTCCAATTGCTCTTCCAGCCACTTTTCCACTTCCGGAAGCTCCCCGTCTGCGCCCATGGCAGGCAGAGACCAGAAGCCGAACGCCCTCATTTCATGATAGAATTCCGGCGTTCCCACATAAACGGCAGGATCCCCCACCAGCTCTGTGAATTCCTCCAGCTCCCCGTCCGCAGGAATCATCTTGTCCGAAAAACTTACGGCGCATTCATTGGTGCAGGCGATGCCGTCCGCAGTGGCGCCCTTATAGTCATATCCCTCATAGCAGACCTGATTGTAGCCTCTTCTGGCATAATGCCTAAAGTCCATGGCGGCAGCATCGGGGCACCAAAACCAAAGGGTGCACTCGGCAGAATCTCCTTCAAGCCCCCTAAATTCCAGACCCGTTGGATATTTTTCCCAAAAGTCCCGAACCGCCACAGCAACACTGCCGTATTCGGAGCCAAACCCTCCGCCCCCTATGCTCCGGTTCCCGTGCAGGGAATCGATATAGCACAGGTCCTCTCCTGACAGCTTCTTCTTGATGCCGAAGTGGCTCGGACTGTCCTGACACAGCACATACTCGCTCCAGAACGGCACGTCCTGCAGCACCTTGTCCACAATCACCTTGTCATCCCCGGACAAAGCCAGCTTCTCTTCCCCCATCTGCCTTTGATAGATTTCCTCCGGCACTCTGGGCCTCCAGGAAGTCAGAGGCACCAGCGTCTCATGGAACACGCCGTGGTCTCCGGTAAACTTCACATGACGATTGTACAGCTCTCCCTCCAAAGGCGCATTGAAACGAATCCCCAGACCTTTCAGAAAGTCCTTGTCCTCATCTCCGTCATAGAGGAAGGTGTGGGTAAACTTCAGTACGGGACTGTCATAACAGACCTCCATGCGAATTACGAAGGGAAGCTTGTCAAGACTTTCTTTCGGCTGATCACTGTCACAGAAGGCTTCGGTTTCGCCGTCATCACTGCATACGGCTTCATGGATACCCTCATAGCGCAGAATCGTCCTCAAACTGCCGGTCTCTTCCACGGAAACATTTTCAATTCGTCCCACATAGTTCTTGGCCATTCTGGCCTTGTTTCCCCCCACCGTTATGGGCTCCTCCAGAACCAATACCGCCTGAGCCTTCTGCAAATACGGTTTTTCATCCCTCTTTGCCACAGAAAAAAGATGCCTGCCGTCCTTCCTTATGGTAACGGAAATCTTCCCTGCCTGAATCAGAATCTCCTCCTCTGATTCCAGACAGCTTATTCCGCTGTGAGGCTTAGGACTGCCCGGCAGCACCTGAATCTGCCTCCCCAGCAGTTCAGAATCCGCCGTGTGAGCCGTCCATTTCACAGATCCGTCCGGCCAGTAGGCGGTGATCCGGGACTGCATGGGAACCTCCTTCCCCTCTCCGTCTTCCATTGCTGTCCTGCATATGTACTCCGTATCCGCAGTACACTCCCCCTGCCGCCACATGCAGCCGAATACGGCATAACCCGATGCCTTTTTGTCACCCAATAAATGCAAATTCATAGTTTACCTCCATTCCAGTGCCGAGTCTCCTCTTCAGCGCCCCTCTCCGGGAAGAATTTCCGTCCACGAATTCATCTGTACGTAAATTCTTCCGGGCGCTTCCGATCCGACTCTGGTTTCCAGTGCCGAGTCTCCTCTTCAGCGCCCTTCAACTCTATTATAATTCTATTTCTTTGGTGCGGGACTTTACGTTCTTGCCGCAAGAGTAGCTGTCGCTGCAGGAAGCTTCCTTTCTGCATACCACATGAAGGCCCCCTATCTGCAGCGCCGCCCTGCCAGGTCTAAAGACCTGAAACCAGCCTTCGCTCCCCTCCTCCCACACATATTTGTCCACCGCGCCATATGCGGATAGAATTATAATTCTTATGGCATCTCCCAAAATTTCCTCAAACAATACTCTCTGCGAACGGCAGCTGTTTTCAAACCGCCCTTCCCACACTGTCTGCCATTGTCCATCCGTTCCCCTTACCTCCAAACGGCAATCCTTTGCAAAACCCTCATGATTTCTGTCCCGCTGTTCGGGCACATACAATATGCCCTCCATGGAAAATGCCTGATGAAAATTGATCTGAATTTCAATGGGGAACTTCGCCTTTTCCACTCTGGTGGATAGATTGGGATCCGCCTCCACCAAAGCCCATCCTCTGCTGACTCTTGTTCCGTCCCGGCTTCCGGCATCAAAGCCGGGGGCAGTCTTTCCCGCGCCGCCGTTGTCAGCTGCCTCCTCCCATGAAACACCGTCATAGAGGATTTCCCGCACAAGCTCTCTCATCCGCAGCATGGGGAAAAGCTTCGCCTCTATAGTCTCCGGAACCACGTTGTCCTCAGGATCGAATTCTTCCGATGCCGCATACCTGAAAATGGCCTGCTTCAGGCTATAGGCGGCGGGGCGCTCCTCAAAGCTTCCCTCCAAATTTGCGGAAACCAGCAGCAACCGGCCTCCGAGCACATTGGCCTCGAAAATCAGACTTTGCAGAAGATTCCGGTTCCAGTCATCGATGGGCTGAACTATGGGCCTGACTCCCTCCATCCCCTCCATGTGGAATCCTCTGGCATTTCTCAAAATGTCCTCCCACTGCCAGCCCCCGGACCGCCCCGTAGGAAAATGCCGAAAAACGGGATGCTCCTCCTGCACCACAATGCCCATGGTCCGGCACCAAGTGGGCCCCATCTGGCTGTTCCAGCCCACACTCCTGCCGGAAAGGGCGGGGCATTCATAATTCAGCTCGGAAAGCCAAGGGGAATATATCACTCTGCCCCCCGCCTTCAGGGCGGCTTTTGCCTCCTTCCAGTCCCTTGTGTAAAGGAATCCCTGACCGGAAGGCTTCAAGGGTTCTGATGGCTCCAAAGATTCTGATATCATTTTATCTGTCTTCTTTTCCTCCGCCCCCTGCTCCCCAAAGACATACAATGGCCACTCATTATGGGAGATAACATCCCCCGTCTCTGTGCCAGCGGCTTCCACGGCATTTTCACCCTGAGGCAGCTCCCCTTGCGCTGTGGGGCTGTCTGTCCCCCGAACCAATTCCAGCTCCAACCTCAGTTTTACATTTTCCCTTATCTCACCGAAATCCAGAGCAATGCTGCCGGCCTCAGTATTCCCGCCCCTGAGAATCTTTTCCGGCCTAAGCCTCCCGGACTGAAGCGCCTCCTCTTCACGGCAGAGCCTCCATAGAATGACGCCCTTCTCCAAATCTTCCTTTCCATAATGGCAGACCTCCACGGGAATCACCGGCCTATCCGTGTTTTTCCACACATATCCGGCGCATCTGGCCAAAAGCACCGTATCCCCGCAGAAATTTCTAAACTCCTCCGGCTCGCCGTACCCCTTTGTCTCCCAAAAAGCATCCAAAATCCCCACCAGCGCTGTCCCCTGCCCAAGGTAATCATGGAGATCCAAAAGCTCGAAGCCCTGCAGCTGAGGCGTCCTGAAGTTCGCCTCCAGTTCCTCCTTGTAGAGCCTGATCTGGTTTTCCCCGGAACATTTCACAAAGTCATCAGCATAAGGCAGCACGCCGTTGGCTCTGGCGTTCCCACAAAATACCTCATAATTTCCCGGCTTCAGATAGCCCTTGAACTTATCTATGACAGAATAATCAGGATAAGCGCAGATCTGCCCCAGCTCATGACAGATCACAGGCTTGCTGGCCCCCTTCAGGGAGGGACTGTAATCACCGCCCCTCCATCCCTTGGGATTCCGTATGGTTCCTCCCATGTAGGGGCCGTAGCCGGAACGGTGGAAATAGATAAAATCCACGCCCTGAATCTTCTCCGGCGGCACGTCATAGAACCATCCGGACTGGGCCGTATAGAGCCGCCTGCCCTCATAGCCCAGCGCCTTGTCGTAGGCCGCCGTCTCCTCCACCCACCTTCTTAAGGGCCTATACCATGCCCCGCCGGGTTCATTGCTGGGAGAGAACAATACAAAGGAGGGGTGATGACCGAAATACTCCAGAATCCTTCGGCTCTCCCTGCCCAGAACCGCAAGCATCTCCTCCCCGGCAGCGGAATCCTCGAAATGATTCCACATGCCGCATTCCACCAGCAGGGCCACCCCTGCCCGGTCCGCCGCGGCAAAGGCAGCCTCCGGAGGGCAATAGGAATGGAAGCGGATGCCGTTCAAGCCCCACTCTCCAACGATGCCCATGATCCTGTCCCACCATGCCCTGTCCGTCTCCGGATAGCCAGTCAGCGGATACTCCCCGCCAAAGTGAGTGCCCCTGAAATAAAACGGTTCCCCGTCCAGAAAAAAACGCCCGTCTCTGGCCGCTGCCGTTCTCGGATGTTCCTGAGCATACCGCTTCCTTTCCTCCCTGCGCTCCAAAAGCACATCCTCGGTTATCAGCGCCATCTCCCCCGCCATGCCGTTCCAGGTAGCTCCCAGAGCGTCCGACACTCCGTGGGCATCCGGCCGGTAAGGGTACTGCATGGAATTGTCCAGCACTACCCTGATGGTATGCTCTCCCGGCTCAAGCCTCCCCAGCGCAATGTCGTGAGGCCCGCAGAGGGTACAGTCCTCCCCCCGCTTCTGGCCGTCTATCCAAACCTGACTGCGCCATCTGGCCAGTTCCACGTAAAAATGCCACTTCCGGAAAGAATCCCCTTCCTCCCCAAAGCAGCATTTCCCGAAAGCACCCTCCTTTGGCACCATGAATTTCCTTTCGTACACCGCCTGCCCCAGAAAATGTCTGGGCGGCTGACACAGAAAGGGCACCTTGACCCCCTTCTCCTGCCCAAACCGATATTCCTCCCGCTCATACCAGAAGGGGTCGTGGAGGCTGCTGACCCACGGTGTCCCCTCCGTAACGGGATTCCCGTAGCCCTGCGCCTGCAGTATGCCCGGCAGGCGGATCGTCCCCTCCTGCGGTCCTTGATCCGCCTCCAGCCAAATCTTCCATTCCCCTGACAAATCTATGTACATCGGCTTCCCTCTTCTCCGTCCCCTGCGCCGGGGCACGGAGGCTTTCTTCCTTTCTAAACTCCCCTCTTGCGCCTAGCCCTATTATATACCATGCCGACCCAAAATACAACAAAACCCGAACAAGGCAGTCAATTATCCCGATGTATGATTCGTAGTTATTTTCCTGCGGAATCTGTTCTTTTCATTTATGTGTAGTACTGAGCCTGCGCATGCCACAGCTCATAGTATTTCCCCTGCCGGTCCTTTAAAAGCTCCTCATGGCTTCCCCGCTGCACCATCCGCCCTTCATGAAATACGGCAATGTCATCGCAAAACCGGCAGGAGGATAAACGATGGGAGATGTAGATGGCCGTCTTGCTGCCCGTCATGGCGTCGAAACCGGAATAAATCTCATACTCGGAGAGGGGATCCAAGCTTGCGGTGGGTTCGTCCAGCAGCACAAAGGGCGCATCCTTGTAGAGGGCTCTGGCAAGAGCGATCTTCTGGGCCTCGCCGCCGGAAATCTCCACTCCGTCATCTGCGATATCCTGATACAGAAAGGTATCCAGCCCCTTGGGCAGCCGCTCCACCCTCTCCTCCATCCCGGCCTTTCTCAGGCAGTCAAGGGCCAGTTCTCTGTCCACCTCCATGGAACAGGCTATGTTCTGTCCCAGAGGCATGGAAAGCAGTCCGAAATCCTGAAACACTACGGAGAAAAGCCCCATGTACTCCTCCTGCTGGAATTTCCGGATATCCACGCCGTTTAGCAGTATCTCCCCCTCCTGAGGATCGTACAGACGGCAGAGCAGCTTGATCATGGTGGTCTTGCCCGAACCGTTCATGCCCACGATGGCCATGCGTTCCCCCACCCGGAGCTTCAGGGAAAAGTCCTTCAGGGCATACTGCTCCGCCCCCGGATATTTGAAGGATACATGCCTAAACTCGATCTCGTACCGATTATCCAGCCTCTTCTCCACGGGAAGCTTCCCCTTGTACATTTCGTCCCTGATACCCAACATTTCAAGAGTGCTCGCCTCCCTTCTGGCCGTCAGCGCCAGCTCCTTGTACTGCGCCTCCATCCCCTGCAGGCTCCTGACGATATTGGTAAAGGCCCCTGCAAACTTCACCACGCTGCCTATGGGAAAGGCTCCCAGCATAGCGTAGGCCACCGATACCAGATACCCTCCCAGATCCATCAGACGCTGCACGGATCCCTGCAGTCTGCCCATTCTCCCCGCATATTTAAGAATATTGCTGATAGGCGCAAGCTTCTCAAAATGTCTCATATTTTCCGAAGTATATTTCTCCATCATGTCATAGCCGTCGTAAAGATGAAGATCCTTGATAAAATGATAATCTCCGCTGACACAGCGATCTGACCAATCCCAGGCAAAATTCACATATTCCTTCTGTATCTCCAGCGGACATTTGGCTCTGTAGTCCTCTAAAAGGTTCTGCTGATAAGCGGCGTTGGCTCTGGTCTGAAGTGATGTCAAAAAGCAGACCAAGACTGCCAGAACCGCCAGACCAAGGTACATCCAGACATTGCAGGATACCACAATAGTCTTCAGAAGCGGAAATGCCACCGCCAGATAGCAGACCAGACCAAATATCACGGAAAGTATGCTGTCAAGCTTCCAGAAAAGATCCCCAAGACCCCCTCCCCAATTGTGGGCCTTTTTCATGCGCTCCGACAGCTCCTTCACATAGGGACTGTCTATCAGCGAATAATCCATACTGCGAAACTTGGCCGCAAGGTTTCCCTCGTAGGTTCTCCTGATGTTCTCCCGCTTGGGCTGAACGAACTCATACCACAAAAAGGAACTCACCAGTCCCAGCAGGAACGGAACAAAAACCACCATGGCCACCGGCCTCCAAAACTCCTCCAAAGAGCTGCCCCTATAAAGCAGCTCCAAAATTTCCGCCGCCAGAACCAGCCCTAAGGCCCCTTTCACGGAATCCAGTCCGATCCTGATCCCGTTTATGGCGTAATAGCTCTTGTCTATTTGATGTACCTCCAGCAATAGGTTCCTGATATTTCTCATATTATCCCGAAAGGGTATTTTACTTGTCAGATCATCCTGCATTTTCCTTCCCCCGCTTTCTATGTTTCAACTCTACAGCCTATCCCTCCAAGGCCTTTGATACACGCCCTTTTTTTCCAAGGTCTATGACTCCACCGCCTGCGGTTCTTTGCACTGCTCTTTTAGCGTCTGTCCTTCTGCATCCTTGCTCTGATAATAATGAGCCTGCACTTCAAACATGTGGGCATAGCTTCCTCCCTTGGCCATCAGCTCCTCATGGGTTCCCTCCTCGATGACCCTGCCTTTTTCCAGAAACAGAATCCTATCCGAAAACCGAGTGCTTGCCAGCCGGTGAGAGACAAACAGCGACGTCCGCCCTCCGCTGATATTCACATATTCCTGATAGATCTGGCTCTCCGCAATAGGATCCAGAGCTGAAGTGGGCTCGTCCAGAATCAATATATGTCCGTCCTTATAGAGCGCTCTGGCCAACAAGAAACGCTGCCGCTGGCCGCCGGACAGCTCCACCCCGTCCGAAAACACATCCTTGGTCATATAAGAGTCCATCCCGATTCCCTTCTCCCGAAACAGTTCCCCCAACCCTGCCCGGCTCAGAACGTTCCATGCCCGTTCCTCATCCGTATCCTTCAGCCTTTTCATGGATAGATTGCAGCCCACGGGATAGGGGAAGATGGTTGCCTCCTGAAACACTACGGAGAACAGATCGTACAGAGCACGCTTTGGCACGGTAGATATGTCCACGCCATTGATCAGAATCTGTCCCTGATCCGGCTCATATAGTCCGCAGAGAAGCTTGATCAGCGTAGTCTTTCCCGCCCCGTTGATTCCCAGAAGCGCCACCTTTTCTCCTGCGCCGATCTTCAGATTAAAATGGTCGTACACCTTCTGTTCCCCAAAGGAAAAAGTAACGTCCCGAAATTCGATCCGGGCAGGCTGCCGCAGAAGCGCTTCCGGCGTCTGACCGCCCTCACGGATCTCCGGCAGCTCCATATGACTCCTGAAATACTCCGCATCCCTATTGGCCAGCCTCAGATCCGAATAGGCCTTGGCCATTCCGGTGACAAAGCCGGAAAACCCGGTGATGGCGCCAAAATATACCGGAAAAGCGGCTATGGCCACATCCCCCTGAAAGCAGGAATAGAGCAGATAACCATAGGCCAGACCATTGCGGAGAACACTCAACAGCATCATCAGACACTCTGCCAGAAACAGCTTCCGGTTATTTTTCTTTTCCAGCCCAACCCGTTCCTTAAAAACCTTCTTTCGGAATGCCATCAGCCAGTCATTCATGGCAAAAATCCGGATATCCTTGGCAATGCCGCTGTCCCGGAAGGCACGCTTCAGATATCCTACCTCCCTGTCGGACTGTGCGAATTTATCCCTGAGAACAAGCTGCCACTTGTTTCTCATCCGGGAAATTCCGTAATTGGCAAGGGAAAAAAGCAGCAAAACCGCCACCACCCAAGGCTTTAAAGTGTACAGCGCAGTGGAATAGAAACAAAAGGCAATCACATTCACCAGAAGTTCCCAGGGATAATCCAGCATTTTGTACGTGACGGCATAATCTCCATTGTCCAGGCACTGATAGGCTCTCTTGGTGATTTTCTTCTCCTCGCCGTACTCCACATACTTGTAAAGGCATTTCGTCTGCTTCAGCACGGCATCGCTGAGGAGAATGCTGCGAAATACATTCTCATAGAAGTAGCTTTTCATGGACAGACTTTGCGACAAGGCATCGCAGGCCATCATGGCCCCTCCCATCAGGACAATTACGGCAAGTCCCGCCAAAAGTTCCCCTCGCTCCGCCACGGCCAGAACCACTCCCGGCAGAAGAATCGTCAAAAGAGGCGCCAGACTTCTGCAGACCACAATAACTATATTGTATACTGCCATTCTGGGAAATTCCTTGTACAGACATTTTTGAAAATACACTATGTTTGAAAGAATGGAGTGCCTTGTCTTCTTGCCTAAAGCCTTTCCTGTTTCCTTCATGATTTCTCTCCCTTCCGGGCAAACGGCAAAAGTCTCCAAAAACCTCTCCCGTGCGCCCTTTTTTATTCTGTCCTCATTGTATACCAAACTACAAAAAAAGAACCGTTCCTGCACCAACGGCTCTTTTTCTGCACGAATGGAACTCCTGATTTTCAATTGGTATCCGTCTTTGTTTTGCCGCAAAGAGACTGCCTTTTTTAGCAGAGCGGAATCAGAATCTCCGTGGCAAAAACATCCCCCTCATCCTGCCTATTCCGATACCCCTTGTACTTTTTGACCACCTTGTCGATTCTTGCGAGCCCATAGCCGTGGCCGTCAGAGGCCTTGGTAGACAGATATCCTCCTATTCCCCGGCGATATTCCCCGCCCGCGGAATTCATCACATAAATATACAAGTTCTCCTTAGCCTTAGCCATATAAAAACGCACAAACCGTTTCTCCGCAGGTATCTTCAGGCAGGCCTCCATAGCATTGTCCAAAAGATTTCCGATCATGACGCTCAGATCCACGTCCGACACAGGAATCCCCTCCGGCACCGCAGCCGAGGCATCCACCCGGATATCCCCTTCCCGAAGAACGGAAAGCTTGCTGTTGAGAATGGCGTCCACCATAGTGTTCCCCGTCCTCAGCACCATGTCCATCCGATTATAATCCTCTGTCAGCTCCCTGATATAGTGTTCCAGAGGCTCTAACTGCCCAAGCTCCAGATATGCCTGCATGGTCTGCAAATGATTCTTGAAATCATGTCTCCAGCCCCTTGTCTGACGATAGAGATTATCCACCTCCTGACAATGCTTCTGGGTCAGGTCGTTCTGATATCCGGCGATCTGACGTTCCACAAACCAGCGGACATAAAAGCGTGTTCCTACCATAGCGGCGGCTATTGCCGCTGTCAGAATAATCACATTCACAATCATGCAAATACCTCTATGCCCTCTCAGGCCGCAAAAACAGTGCAATGAACCTATCATTCACCTGATTATAGGATCTGCGGCTCACCGGCACCGACACACCGTTGTCCATGAGAATGTCCTGCCTTCCCATTCTGGCGATCTTTTGCACATTCACCAGATAGGAACGGTGAGTGAACACAAAATTTCCTTCCTGCCCCTCTCCTATCCCCATGCTTTCCCGAAGCTTGCGCTCCAGCTCCCGGATTCCCATCCTCACCTCCAGAACCTCCTCAGCGCAAGTCACGGTACAGTAATGCCCCACCGCCTCCGCATACAGTATCTTGTCCCCATCCACCTTCACCGTACCCTCCTCTATGGGAAGGAGGACAGTCCTGCGCTCCGTCTCTGTACGCCGAAAGCATTTGTCCAGACATTCCCAGACCTTTCTCTTGTCCAAGGGCTTCAGGAGATAATGCAGCGCCTCCACCTCAAAGCCCTCCTGCATATAATCGGGGATTCCGGTGGTAAAAATAATGACGATGGCCCGCTTTTTTTCCCGCAGTTTTCTGGCAAGCATGACGCCCGCCGTCTCTCCCTCCATACAGATGTCCAGAAAAAGCACGTCCCAGCGCTGATCCCCGCACCATGAGAAATAGAAGGCCTCGCCGCTGGGAAAATCTTCCACCTGCGCTTCCACGCCTTCTCTGGCCTTCCACTCCTCAATGTATTTCATCAAAATGTCCCTATGGACCTGCTCGTCGTCAACTACCGCTATGTTTAACATTTCGACCTTTCTCCGGACAAGACACAAAAACCTGACAAGACATAAAAACTTGTTAAGCAATGCCTGCAACCCTTGAGCTTACCCCGCCAGCAGGCTCCCCAGCTGAAACACCAATGTGCTCACGGTCCAAGCCAGAAGCAGCTGGAAGGCCATCATCCCCAGCGTGAATCTCCATGAACCGCTCTCCTTCTTTATGGTGGCCACCGTGGCCACACAAGGTATGTACAGCAGGCAGAAAAGCATCAGGGAGTAGGCGTTCAGAGGCCCGAAGGACGGATCCACCCTATGGACATTCTCTATGATTGCCGCCATTCCCGCCTCGGAATTGGCATTGGTCACTCCGAACAATACCGCAAAGCTGGACACCACCACTTCTTTTGCTGAGATCCCCGAAAGCAGCGCCACTCCGATCTGCCACATTCCCAGCCCGGCAGGGGCCAGCACCGGCACCAGCACCCGGCCCAGCATGGCCCCGAAGCTTTCTGCCGGATCCTCCACCAAGCCCGCCATGCCGAAGTTCAGCACAAGCCAGATCACGATGGACGCTATGAAAATGGTGGTTCCCGCCTTGGACAGATAATCCTTCAGCTTATTCCACACGTAGATGCGGATGGTTCTCCCATTGGGACGCTTATATTCCGGCAGCTCTATCAGCAGAGAGTCGTTGACCTTGCCCTTCTCCAGACGGTTAACCACAAGCGCCACCAAAATGGCCATGGCCATGCCTGCCACATACATGGAAAAGGCCACCGCTGCGGGATGCTTCGGAAAGAAAATATCCGAGAACAGCACATAGATAGGCAGCCTTGCGGAGCAGGACATGAAAGGAGTCACCAGCATGGTCCTTCTTCTGTCATGCTCCGTCTCCAGAGCTCTGGTTGCCATAATGGCCGGCACCGTGCAGCCGAATCCCAGAATCATGGGCAGAAAGGCCTTTCCGGAGATCCCCACCCTTCCCATGACGGAATCCATCACATAGGCCACTCTTGCCATGTAGCCGCTGTCCTCAAGAACCGCCAGCGCAAGGAACAGTATGAAAATATTGGGAATAAAGGTAAGGATTCCTCCCACTCCTGCTATGATTCCCTCCACGATCAAAGATTTCAGCCATCCTGCCGCGCCTATGGTCTCCAAAATCCCGGCCGCCCCGTCGGAAACCATGTCCAGCCCCGTCTCAAACACACCTTTCAGGGCATCCCCCACCGTGAAGGTCATAAAAAACACCAGACACATGATCAGCAGGAAGACGGGGATTCCCCAAAGGGGATGGGTGAGCAGCCTGTCTATCCTATCCGTGGAAGCCGCCTTTTTTCCCTTATAAAAAAGGATCTCATGGACCACCTTCTCTATATAGGCATACTTGCTCTGTATGATTTCCTTCTCATAGCTTCTGTCCACCAGACCGTCCACGGAGATGGGATGATCCTGCCTGACCTCTTCGTCGTCCTCCAGCAGCTTGATTGCATGCCACCGGGCGGAGCAATGACTGGGATAGCTCTCCTGCATCATGGAGGTCAGCTTCACGATTCTTTCCTCAATCTCCGAGGGATAATCCAGAATATACTCCTCCATGCCCTCCTCGCAGTGATGGATCACCGCATGAAGCAAAATATCCAGCCCAGTGCGTCTAGCCGCCGATACCGGCACCACCGGTATCCCCCCAAGCATCTCCGGCAGACGGTGCATGTCCAGCTCCATGCCCCGCTCCTTCACCACGTCCATCATGTTCAGCGCCAGCACTACCGGCTTCCCCAGCTCCAGCAGCTGCAGCGTCAGGTATAGATTGCGCTCCAGAGAAGAAGCGTCCACCACGTTGATGATGGCGTCTATCTCATCGTCCATGGCGCATTTTCTGGTAACTTTCTCTTCTATGGTATAGCAGGTCAAGGAATAGATGCCCGGCGTGTCAATGAGGGTGATCTTGGTATCCTCATAGCTTGTCTCCCCCTCCACACGCTCCACGGTAACTCCGGGCCAGTTCGCCACCTTGAGCCGGGATCCGGTGAGAGCGTTGAACAGCGTGGTCTTGCCGCAGTTGGGATTGCCGATGCAGGCCACATTGATATGCCGTCTCTGCTTCCCGTCGGTTTTTTTCGCCCCAATGCCTATATTACGATTCACGGCTGTCGTCCTCCTTCTTTGCAGGCTCCGGGAAGTTTTTGTCCTCCACCACACAGATCCCATGAATTCCCATTCCCTCCGCCAGACCTTCCCTGCCTTCCGGTCCCGATGCCGCCCCGCTGCCCTCGCTGACCTGAATGCTGGATGAAATATGCTTTCCCAGAGCCAGCCGAGTCCCCCGGACCTGCACAATCAAGGCTCCGTGCTTTTTCCTGTTCAATACATTTACCACTGTTCCGTCATTTAACCCCAAGGCCTGCAGCCTTCTGGTGATGGCCGGCTCCACGGACAGCCCTTCCACACAGTAGCTGCCGCCCTTTTGCGCCTCATAAAGCGTCATGTTATCGCCTCTTTCGTCAAATTTTGAGTCAATCCATATTTCCTGTTCCGTTCCATTATACTCCTAATGACAGCCCTTGTCATATATTTTACAATATCAGACACAAAAATTTGCCGAAAACTCCCGCCTACACGCAGATCACCTGATACGGCCTTATGTCCCCATGGTCAGCCGGTATCTCATCCACCAGCTGGCAGCGGTATCCCACCGCTATGGTTCGCAGCTGCAGAGCCTCCTTGTCCGCCAGAAATCTATCATAGAATCCCTTCCCGTAGCCGATCCTATTCCGGTAGGAATCGAACGCCGCCCCGGGCATCAGCATCAAGGTATTTGGGGCCTCTGCCTCAGAATAAATGTATTCCTCACAGCTCTCCGAGGGTTCTAATATACCCTTGTACCCTTCCTTAAGCTCCTCCAGCCGCCTGACCCTAAAAAACCTCATCTGAGCCTGCTCCTCCCCCGTCACCTTGGGCAGGAACAGCCTTTTGCCCAGACGCAGCGCCTCCTGCAGAAGTTCCCTTGTATCGATCTCGCTTCCGCAGCTTGCAAAGCCTAAAATAATGTGGGAATTATAAAACCACTGATGCCCCAGAATCCTTTCCGTCAGCAGCAGGCGGCCCCGTTCCTGCTCTGTCCGGTCAAGCCCGTCCCGGAGAGCCAAAACCCTTCTGCGGATTTCCCTTTTGCCGGCGGCTGCAGATCTCCCATACTCCTCCTGCAGCCACCGCGCCACGCCGTCCTCCTCATTCCCTGAAATGATTCCGGTGGCCAAGGCCTTCACCTCCTCCATGGCATTCTCCACCGCATAGGCCTCGTCCGCAGCCTGAAACATGGAGACATCGTTCAGAGAATCCCCGAACACCACCAGCCTCTCGCAGCCGTAACGCTCCTTCAGCTTCCGGGCCGCTTTGGCCTTGGTGGCATCCTTCGGGCACAGCTCCAGCCAATAGTCCGGGGTATAGACATCCTGCTGATATATGCAGGTCCAATTCCCGCCCTCCCGAACTCTCTCATAAAGAGGATCCAGCTCGGTCTTGTCCCCGATGAAGGTGAAGTAACATATCTCCCCCTGAAACATCTCCTCTTCTGTCTTCACAGGAAGAAGCCGGCGGTCTGTGGAATGCTCCTCCAGATAATGGCCAAAGCTCTTATTCACCCTTCCCTCCAGATAGAGCTTTTTCTCTACTCCTGCCAGATATGTAGTGACGAATCCGCACAGCTTTAGCCCCTCCATACACCGGCCTATGGCCTGCGCCTCCTTCGGCGCAAACATAATGATCTCCGTCTCCCTGCCGGTTTTGGGATCCGCAAATACCGTGCCGTTGCGGATGATGGCAGGAAGCCTGAAATCGATGTCTCCCACAAGCTTTGCGGCGCTGTGACCGGATCTGGCCGTAGCATAGGTGATCAGCATTCCCCGGTCTATCAGGAAGTTCAGTATCCGCGCCGTAGCCTCTGAGACAGACTTGTCGTTTCTCAGCAGGGTTGCGTCCAGATCCGTGACATACAGCGTTTTCTTCATTCTTGTCTTCCCCCGAACTTTTCGCCCAGATTCTCCTTGGTGCCGTCCTGATTGATTATGGTGATATTGTCCAGCTGTCCCCGCAGATTCGCCCTGACGCTGGCCACATACTCCTTCCGCAGTCTGGCCTGCTCTGCCTTCTCCTCCTCAGTCAGCCCCTCCTCCTGAGATTTGTGATACAAGGCGTTGATCCTTTTGATCCTCTCGTCCATATTCATGGCCTAAACTCCTTCCTCTCCGGCCTCTGTTGCCGTTTTCATCCCCCAAGCCGCCCGGCTCCCGGTTTTTCTTTTGCCGCCGCATACAGTAAACCTTTGGGGGAGATCCCCCGCATCAGGCCGTCTCAGCCTCCTGCAATGGCCTCCGCCACCCGGATGCCGTCCATGGCGGCAGACATGATCCCTCCGGCGTAGCCCGCTCCCTCGCCACAGGGATAAAGCCCTCTGACAGCTGACTGCATACTCTCATCTCTCAATATTCTCACCGGTGAGGAGGTTCGGCTCTCCACCCCCGCCAAGCAGGCATCCGGCCTATTGAATCCCTCTATCTGCCGTCCGAACGCCTCCATCCCTTCCACAATGGCTTCGTTGTATTTCATGGGAAGAATCCGGCTTACATCCGCCCAGCAATACGCCCCCCTGCACTGGGGCCTCACAAGGGCTTTGTCCTCTTGGAAGTCCGCTTCCGGCTCCCTCCTATCCTGACTACCCATCCCCGCGCCGTTCCCTCTTTCACTCACGCAGCTCTCAAAGTCTTTGTATCTCTGGACCGGAATCCTGCCGCCGCCAAGCTCATACGCCCTTTCCTCCAGCTGCCTCTGAAAGGAAATTCCGGCGAGGGGATGATCCGATCCGAAGTCCTCCGGCGTCACCGTCACCACCACCGCGCTGTTGACGTTTTCTCCGTCTCTGGCGCTGTAGCTCATTCCGTTTACCGCAAGGCGGCCCTCCTCCGAGGAGGCATTCACCACATACCCTCCGGGACATACGCAGAAGGAATACACGCCTCTGCCGCCTTTGGCCTTGGCCGTCACCTTGTAGGGAGCGGCCCCCAGCTCCCCGGGATCTCTCATGCCGTACTGGCTCTCGTTCACCATGGTCTGGGGATGTTCCACCCTCAGCCCCACGGCAAAGGCCTTGGGCTCCAGCGGCACCTTCCTTTCATGCAGCATGGCAAAGGTGTCCCTTGCACTGTGCCCGATGGCCAGAACCAGACTCCTGCAGGCGATTCTCTCACCGCCTTTTAAAACCACGCCCTTCACCTGCCCCTGCTCGACGCAGACGTCCTCCACGAGGCTTTTAAAGCGCACCTGTCCTCCCAGCCTGATGATCTCCTCCCGCATCCCCCTGACCACGCCGCAGAGTACATCCGTGCCCATGTGGGGCCTTGCGTCATAGAGAATGCTTTCCCCGGCCCCGAACCGGACAAAGGTCTCCAGCACCGCTCTTCCTCTGCCTTCCCTATCCTTTACCAGCGTGTTCAGCTTGCCGTCGGAAAAGGTTCCTGCGCCTCCCTCCCCGAACTGGACGTTGGATTCCGGATCCAGCTTTCCGGTCTCCCAGAAGACATCCACATCCCTCTGCCGTTCCTCCACGCACTTTCCCCGCTCCAGCAGAATCGGCTTATAGCCGTGAAGGGCAAGAAAATACCCGCAGAACAGCCCCCCGGGGCCTGTCCCCACAATCACTATAGGAGCTTCCTCCCCATGGGCCTCTCCTGAAAGCTCATTTCCTTCCCCTGCCCGGCTAGGCTGTTCCAAGTCCCCGGCAGGCTGACTCTTCCCCGGAAAGCGGTAGGCATTATCCTCTCCGCTGCAAACCAACCCTTCCTTTCCTCTGAACCTATGTAATATTCTGTCCTCGTTCTTCACGGAGACCTCTATGGAATAAATATAAAATATCTCCGGCTTTCTTCTTGCATCGATGGATCTGCGCAGAATCCTCATCTCCAGAATCTCCTGCTCGGAAATCCGCAGCATATCCGCCGCCTTTTTTACAAGCGCCCTCTGGGAATGTCCCGGACGCAGTTTGATCTGACTCAGTTTAAGCATGTCTTTCCCTTTCTCCCCCAATGGTCAGGCGGGGCCGCCCTCATCCGTCCCGCCTAGGCCTTCCTCCTTTTTGCCGTCAATTTTGCTCTCTCTTTTCGACTTCATTTTTGCGGCGGCTCCTCCCGCCAGATGGCCGCTGCACCAAGCCCACTGGAGATTATAGCCCCCGCATTTTCCGTCCACGTCCAGAATCTCCCCTGCAAAATAGACTCCCTCCATCTTCTTTGACTCCAGATCCTCCGTCACCTCATGGAGCGGCACTCCGCCGGCACAGACCTGCGCATTTTCGTAAGAATTGCTTCCGGTCACATGGACGGTCCAATTTCTGCAGAACCGATACACCTGCCTTATCTTATTCTGGTCCGCCCAAGCCATGCTCTCCGAGGGCTTCAGCCCCGCCAGTCTCACAAAGAGCAGCATCAGCTTCTTGTGGAGCATCCCTGCAAAAAATTCTTCCACCGTCCGCTGCCCCTGCAGCAGACGCCTTTCCTCCGCAAATTCCCTGAATGCCTCCTGCGTGTAATCGGGAAGAAAATCTATGCATATCTCCACTTCACCGGCGCCTCTCCTCCCCGCCCCTCTCTCTTTCCGCGAAACGGCGTCCTCCAGCAATATGTAGTTGACCACCCGGCTCAGCTGAAACACGGGAATGCCGGAGATTCCGTAGTCAGTCAGCAGCAGCTCTCCCCTTTCGGCTGCCGCCCATTCCCCCTTGTGGCGGACTCTCAGCATCGCGTCGGCCCTGACCCCCGCCACCGACTTGAAATAGTCTTCCCTGCACCGCAGCTGCACCAGCGCCGGAACCGTGGGAACCAGCTTATGCCCCAGATCTTTCGCAAGCGTAAAGCCGCTGCCGTCGGAGCCGGTCTTGGGCGCTGCGCGGCCCCCGCAGGCAATCACCACCCTATCGAACAAAAAAACTCCAGCGCTTCCCCGCACCTGAAGCTTTCCCGTTTTTTTGTCCCTCTCCACATGCTCCGCCCTGCATTCCGTCACCACATGTATCCCCAGAGCCGCCACCTGATGCCGCAGCACATCCAGCACTGCCGAAGCCTGCTCGCACAAGGGATAAAGGTAGCCGTTTCTGCTCCGCAGCATCAGCCCCATGCCGTGAAAGAAGGATATCGTATCCTCCGTTTTGAAGCGCTCCAGACATTTCTCCAATCGCTCCGGAGAACAAGTATAGTATTCTCCCACATCCAGCTTTTCGTTGCCCAGATTGCATCTCCCGTTTCCGGTGGCCAGTATTTTCTTGCCCAGCCTGTCATTGCCCTCGATCAGCGTGACCTCCGCTCCCTCCGCGGCTGCAGAGATGGCGGCAGTCATCCCGGCGGCTCCGCCGCCTATGATGCCCACCCGATTCCTCATTATTCTCTCCCGTTCCCCATCCTGTCCCCTAGTGTGAAGCTTTCCTTCCGCATCGCTTTGCTTCCTCTTTGCTTGACAGCGTTTTTTCCGTAAAGTTTTCCGAAAAGAAAAGCATCAGCTGGAATAGTTCTCCAGAAAATCATACAGCTTCTCTTCGTTCTCTATCCACATCATCTGTATAATGTTATGCTGGATCTGCTCCGGCAGAGAGTCCAGCTCGATCTCCGTCTCGATATATACGGTTTTTCGATCTTCCAGATAGACTATCACTTCATTATTATATACCGCCAGATAAAAACTCTCGCTGGGCTGGACATATTTGTAGTTCATCTGCACAACCACACGCTCTCTGGAGAACGAAAGCACCTCCAGATTCACGAACCCCCTCTCCATCTCCGACAGCGGCGGAAACGCCTCGTATAAGTCCATGGCCTGCAAAAACTCCTCTCTGTTCATGCCAACATACTTGTCCGGCAGACGCTGGGTGGTCTCCACCACCGTATGATGGAGAATGTCCGTCTCCTCCAGCACATAGGCCGTATCGACACAGAGGGTTTCATAGGAGGTAGCCACCTCCCTGACACTGTCCTGGTCCAATCCCTCCGGCTCTCCTGCATCTTCCTGCTCCGGCCCGGACCCGGCGCTCTCCGGTTCGGGCGTCTGTTTTATCGCATCCCCGGTCTCCTTTTCTCCTAAAGAGAGCTGCGTCTCCACGCCGGAGGGAAGCCCCAAGGGCACCGGCGCTCCCTTTTGATCCTGCTCCCCCCGATGCCTGCCGCCGGCAAATCCCATGCCAAGCAAAACTCCCACTCCCAGCATCAATAGCGGATATACGACAAATAAGCTGATACCTCTGACAAATTTCATAACAAACCATGCCCTTCACATTATTCATGAGAATTCCGTTGATTTACGCTGTTATGAATCAGTATCAGCATTTTTGCCGGTGATTATTCACCGCTTTCAATATATATGCAGCATCTGCCTCAGACCATCGATCAGCTTTCCGCCGGGAATCACATCCAGCTCCTGATCGTCAAAATTCCGCAGCACCGTCAATGCCGCCCAGTACGCCGCGCCTCCTATTACAAACGCCACCAGCAAAGTCACCGAGGCATGCATATGGGGCGCGATCAATTTGCCTATGAGCATACAGAGCAGGCCTGAGACAAGCGCAGCACCCGCAGGCACTGCTACGGCCCTCATCCAGTCTATCCTGACCCGCAGCTGCCCGCAGGCGAACACCCCAAGCATGATGCAGAGCAGGAACGTGCCCGTGATCCCCCCATAGACCAAGGACAGAGCCCCCGCCTTTCCCGTGGCTAAAACCACTACAAAAAACAATGCATCCCCGGCCCCCACCGCCAGCATCACCAGCTGCTTTTTGCCTGCAGTCTGCAGAAATCTGGCAAAATAGTAGGCTAACACGGCAAAGGCAATGACGCAGGAGCCCGCCCGCAGCATGGGCAGAACAGCTTCCACGCTCTCCGGACACAGAAGCTCTCCGATCTGCTGACCCATGACTGCCACAAACACGGCGGCAAAGGCACTGTGTACCAGACAAATATGCATGCCGCCCTGAAAGACGGTTCGGGCAAAGCGATGCTCGCTTTTTCGGAGGGAACTGAATATTTTTGCCATTACCGGCAGCGCCGAAACGGCGATCAGAGACGCCACCGCGGCACAGAGCACCAGATATCCCCCCGCATACGCCCCATAGCCCAAGGTCAGGGCGGCCTCTTCCTCCGTCCTCCTGCTGAGGAAAAACAGCCCCAGCCCCAAGGGGAGCACACCCAGAAAGCCCGTTACAGCCTGCTGCCACCTGCCGGCACACAAATGCCTGACGCACTCGAATCCGGATTCTGTGCCGTAGCCCTCTTGTCTGCCGTTTTTCCTCATTTCTCCTGCCCTATAGATCAGCGCCAGAAAAAGCACCACCAAAAGCTCCGCAAGACTCACCGCTATGGCAATTCCCGCTCCCTTGTACATGGCCTCAAAGTTCTCCTGCTGCAGGAGGCGGCCCACCTTCTCCCCATAGTCTCCCATGATGCCGGAAAACAAAATTCCGAAGCCAAAAAAGAATATGGGACGCAGAATTCCCGCGGCAGCCGTAGGAAGCTCCGAGCCCTCCCCCTGAAAGCAACCCATCAGCACGGAAGAAACTGCCCTCAGAAATACCGCCGGTGAGAGCACCGCCACGATAAAGGTACTGCAGCGGAGCCCGAACAGTCCCTCTGCAATGCTTTTGGAAAAGACAAAAAGCCCCGCGCTTCCCGCAAGCCCCAGAGCCGACTGCAGAATCATGGCGCTTCTGCGCATTTTCCATGCATTTTTGTACTGTCCCTTGTTTTTCCTGCTGCGGAGCAGCCTCCCCAGCGTGTCAGACAGATTTCCTCCCACAATCGTCCAGAGCAGCGCATAGGCCAATGCCGCAGTCATCAAATATGTGATTCCGTTATTGCCAGTCTGTTGTCCCAATATCAGCATGGCAGCCAGCATCAATCCATTGGAGATCATCCCTGCCTGCCGTCTTCTCACTTCCGCACGATTCATCCGCTGTCCCTCAATCAGTCTCTCGTGATCCCCAATCTCGTCAGTATCTCTTCCTGCCGGCGCTCCATTTCCCGCGCTTCGGCCTCCTCCATATGGTCGTACCCGCAAAGGTGCAGCATGCTGTGGGCCACAAGGAACGCGAACTCCCTCTTTTGGCTGTGCCCATAGCTCTCGGCCTGCTCCCGGACCTTGTCCAAGGAAATCATGATGTCACCCAGAATCAGCTCTCCCGTATCCGGATCGAAATAGTCCGCCTCCCTCTCCTCAAGGCTTCCGAATACGCCCGCCTCCTCAAAATCCACATTCGGAAAAGACAGCACATCCGTCGCCCTGTCGATCCCTCTCATCTCCCTATTCAGCTCCCGTATGCCGGCGTCGTCCGTGAGAATCAGATTCACCTGCGCCTCATAGGGACAGCCTTCCGCCTCCAGCGCCGTCCTGCATACAAGTTCGGCAATATCCTGTGCAGAAAAGGAAAAGCCTGCTCCTGCTTCATCTTCCATGTATAGCGTCATTCCCTGATCGTCCTTTCGTACCTATGCGTCATTGTCGCCTTATACGTCTCGTTCTTTCCTTTTCCCTGCCCCGCTCCCTGCTTCTGGCATTCTCCTTGGCCTCATAGGTCTCATAGGCCTTGACGATCTGCTGCACCAGCGGATGGCGCACCACGTCCTTGCTGGTCAGGCTGCAGAAGGAGATCCCGTCCACGCTCCGAAGCACTTTGGTGGCCACGTCCAGACCCGATTTCGTATCGGGAGGCAGATCCTTCTGGGTCACGTCCCCCGTGACCACCACCTTGGAGCCGAAACCGATGCGGGTCAGAAACATCTTCATCTGGGCAGGGGTAGTGTTCTGGGCCTCGTCCAGAATGATATAGGCATTGTCCAGAGTCCGTCCCCGCATGTACGCCAGAGGGGCCACCTCTATCAGCCCCTTCTCCATGTTTTTCAGGAAGCTCTCCGCCCCCATGATCTGATACAAGGCGTCGTAAAGGGGCCTGAGATACGGATCCACCTTGCTCTGCAGATCCCCGGGCAGAAAGCCCAGCTTCTCCCCCGCCTCAATGGCAGGTCTGGTCAGAATGATCCTGCCCACCTCATCATTTTTGAAGGCCGTAATGGCCATTGCCATGGCAAGATAGGTCTTGCCCGTTCCCGCAGGCCCCACCCCGAACACTATCATATTTTTCCGAATAGCGTCCACATAAGCCTTCTGTCCCAGAGTCTTTGGCTTGATGGGCTTCCCGTTCACCGTATGGCAGATACAGTCGGAGTCCATCTCCTCCAGCGCGTTTTCCCTCTTTTCCATCCCCAGCGTAATGGCATAATCCACGCTCTGCTCCTCTATCTCGTTTCCCCGGTCGGAAAGGACGGCAAGCTGGCGAAGCACGCCTTCCGCCCGCCTTACCATATCCTCCTGTCCTGCAATCGTAATGCTGCCGTTGCGGTTCACCACGCTCACGCCGAAATCTCTTTCCAGCTTCTTCACATAAGCGTCCTGCGCCCCGAATATCTTCTGCATATGTTGGGCCGGCAGATCCAGCCGCACTGTAAAATCATCCATTCCCGTCCTCTTCCCTTGAATCCTTGTCTTCCGTCTCTTCCATGACGACCCTCTCGGTGTCCCTTCTGGCCCCCGCAGGCTCCTGCACCAGAAATTCTCCCTCCAGAAGCCATGAATCGTCTTTCGTTTCTATTCTAACATTTTTTTCAATAATTTGTACACCTTTTTCGTCCAAACCCAAAAGAAAATCCCTTAATTTTTGATTAAGAAGGACTTTTGCCTCCTCAACGGTATATGTATGCTCCACATTCAGGTACTCCCTATGGGTCACGTCTCCCCAGAAGACGGGTATGCCCAGCTTTTCAAAAAGCACCGGCCTGCTCTCCCGTATGATGCTGTCGTACACCTGAAAGGGCCTATCCCCCGGCAGCTTCCAATCTTTTCCGCCGATATTGACATAGTGCTCTTTTTTCTCCCTGCCCGTATACTCCTTGATCACATAGTCGAATGGCAGTTCCTCCGTGTAACTTGCGGAATGCTCCATGACAATGTCTGCATCCGCGTCCACATAGCTGTACTCCCGGATCGTAGCATCCTCATTGTAGATGGGAATCCTCCCCTCCACCAGTATCGAGCCTTTCTCCACCACGTCCCCGATGGATACCTTGGGGACGCCGCTTCTGACGATTATGGACACGACTCTCCCATCGTATTCCGCCACCAGATCCGTCCCCTGAGAGACTTCCTTCTCCTCGGTCAAAATGGGGGCGTCGTTTTCCTTGATGTCGATTAGCAGCTTAGTTCCCGACAGTCTAGCCGATGCCCATGTAATCTGAGGAAACTGTCTTCGTATTTCCTTTTCAAGCTCCTCTATGTCCAGCCCGTCCTTGCGCATCCCTATAGACACCTGATTGTCCTTCAGGAAGCTTTGGAACATATCGTCCGTTATCTGGTAGTTCCCGCTGACCTCAATGTTCCAGATGTAATCCGAGGAGAAAAACCAAAACGCCAGCGTCAGCACAAGGCCTGCCACGAACACCTTGCGCTTCACCAGCTTCGGCAGAAAAAAGGGCAGCCCATATCTCTCCAATACGGCCACCCTTGTCCCGGTCTTTCTCACTATGGGCCGCAGCTCCCAGAAGCCCCTCAGGTTGACGTTCATACAGTATCCATCGCCCTCCCGGACAATGTTCCAAAGCAGTATCCCCTTATTGCTGCACAAGTTCATAAAGCGCTCCGGGGAAAATCCCCACACCCGAATGCGCAGGTATCCCCTGATATATTTCAACAATTCAACCATGGCTCATCCTCCTTCCGGGCTACGGATTCATCCCGTCGCTGTACTTCACGCAGCAGATGCAGCCGCTGATCTTCATGTCTTCATTTGTGTAGTAATCGATGGAGAGCCTGCTGCCCTCGAAGCACACCTGACAAGTCTTGCACTGGAGCAGTATACGCCCCTCCGTGTACTCCAGAATGCCCCTATAGTTCTCTATCCACGCCTCCCGGTTCCCCGTCAGCGTCACCTTCAGCGCCCCCATGCAGATATCCTTGGGGAGCTTGAGTGTCTCCAGCAGCGTCTCTTTTCTTGATTCTCTTTTTTGGGTGCGGTCATTATTTTTTCTCATGTGAAATTATATTAGCCCAGCCCCAAAACTATGCCTCCCCCTTTTGTGCCTCAAACAGTGCTGCAAACCGTTTTCCCGGCTCTCCCAGCGCTTCTATTCCACGATTCCCCTGATGAGCGGCTGGCAGGCGCAGGGCTCGACGGCTATGGTGCAGGCCTCCAGGTACCGCCGTCCCGCCTCTTGTGCCCGGGACTCCTCGTTGGCATGGAGCATGGCAAGGGGTTCCCCCGCCCTGACATAATCTCCCACCTTTCTGCACAGCACCAGCCCTACGGACAGATCGATCCCGCTCTCCTTCGTCTCTCTGCCTCCCCCCAGAATCAGGGAGCAGATCCCCACCTGATCACAGATGATCCTGCTTATGTAACCGTCTCTGGGGGCCGCTATGGGACGGATGATCTTTGCCTTGGGCAGCAGCTCAGGGTCATATACCGCGGCGGCGTCCCCGTCCTGAGCCTCCACGAACTCCGCCAGCTTTCTTAAAGCTCTCCCATCCTCTATGGCCGCTGCAAGCATCTGCCTTGCGGCCTCTTCCCCCGGAGCCCTTCCTCCGGCCGCCAGCATCCGGCTGCCCAGCGTCAGGCATAATTCTGTAAAATCTTCCGGCCCCTTTCCCCGCAGGGTGTCTATGGCCTCCCTGACCTCCAGAGCATTTCCCACAGCCCTGCCCAGAGGCTGATCCATATCGGAGATCACCGCCACCGTCCTGCGCCCTGCGCTGTTGCCGATGCTCACCATCTCCTCCGCCAGTGCCCTCGCGTCCTTTTCCTCCTTCATGAAGGCGCCGCTGCCCGTTTTCACATCCAGCACAATGGCATCAGCCCCCGCCGCCAGCTTCTTGCTCATGATAGAACTGGCTATCAGTGACATATTATCCACGGTAGCGGTCACGTCCCGAAGGGCGTAGAGCTTCTTGTCCGCAGGCGCCAGATCCGCCGTCTGTCCCATGATGGCCATGCCGATGCGGTTCACGTTCTCCGTAAACCTCTCCGCCGTCAGGGAAGTGGTAAAGCCCGGAAAGCTCTCCAGCTTGTCTATGGTTCCTCCGGTATGCCCCAGCCCTCTGCCGCTCATCTTAGCCACCGTCACCCCGCAGGCCGCGACCATGGGCGCCAGAGCCAGCGAGGTCTTGTCTCCCACGCCTCCGGTGCTGTGCTTATCCACCTTTATCCCCCGGATGCCGGACAGATCCAGCATGTCACCGCTCTGTGCCATAGCCATGGTCAGCGCCAGAGTCTCCTTTTTTGTCATCTTGCGGAAATAGATGGCCATCATCAAAGCGGAGGCCTGATAGTCAGGGATCTCCCCTCTGGTATAGCCCTCCACAAAGAAGTCGATCTCTTCCTTGGACAGCTCTCCCCCGTTCCTTTTCTTCATAATGATGTCATACATTCTCATCTGTACATTACCCCCTTCTTGCGTTTTCATCCCCGTGGGCCGCCTGATTCCTGCACCGTAAAACCTCCGCCTGCCCTGAGGCAGAACAGGCATCCCCGCCGCCTCCGCCTATATGCTCAAGCCTCCTATGTATCAAGCTCCAGACTGACCATCAGGGCTCTGTTCACTCTCCTCATGATATCCCCGTCCAAATGACATACCTTGTCCTTAAGCCGCTTCTTGTCGATGGTCCTCAGCTGCTCCAGCAGAACCACCGAGTCCTTATCCATATCGTACATGGTAGCGTTCAGCTCGATATGCGTAGGCAGCTTCGCCTTGTTCATCTTAGAGGTGATCGCAGCGCATATGACCGTAGGGCTGTGTTTGTTTCCCACATCGTTCTGAACGATCAGAACAGGCCTGATGCCCCCCTGCTCAGAACCGATCACCGGCCTAAGGTCTGCGTAATATACATCTCCTCGTCTCATCTCCACTCCCATCCGTCCGTCGAGGCATCTATCGGCGCTCTGGCTGACTGACAATTATTGATTTCATCATCTAAGGACAGTATTGACGGTTCCTCGGAAGTTATTCACCTTTTTTCCACGATTTTGACCTCAGGCCGATGCTTTACATCCACGGGTAGTTTTGGTCGCTGTATGCCACGATTCTGCCCTTCTCGGTATAAACTCTTGGAACCCTTGCACCGATGCCGCAGACCAGTTCATAGCGGAAACGCCCTGAAAGCTCCGAAAGCTCCTCCACGCCCAAGTACTCTCCGCCGTCCTGTCCCAGAAGCACCGCCTTGTCTCCCACAGCCGCCTCCGGAATCTTAGTCACATCCGCCATGAATTGATCCATGCAGATCCTTCCCAGAATCTCCGCGCGCCTTCCATGTATCAGAACCCAGCCTCTGTTGGAAAGCTCCCTTGGATACCCGTCCCCGTAGCCTACCGGTATGGTGGCGATCTTCATGGGCCTATCCGCCGTGAACGTCCCTCCATAGCCCACGGATTCCCCCGGCTCAATGGCCTTTATATGTACTATATGGCTGTATAATGAGAGAGCCGGCCTCAGAACCGTCTTCTCCCTGCCTATGTCGCCGGAGGGATAGATTCCGTACAAAGCTATCCCTGCCCGGACCAGATCCATGTTTGCCTGAGGCATTTCCAGAATCCCGGCGCTGTTGGAGCAGTGCCTGACGGGGATTTCCAAAGAAAGCTCCTTCTTTATCATATGAAGGAATTCCTGAAAGGTTTCCAGCTGTTTTACGGCGCTGGTCTTGTCCGCCTCGTCTGCTCTGGCAAAATGGGTATAGATGCCCTCTATCGATATCCATTCACTGGACCTTAATGTCTCCACGAAGGAAAGTCCCTCTCTGTCCGGCCTGATACCGATTCTGTTCATGCCGGTCTCCACCTTGATATGGACTGTCAGCGGCCTGCCTGCCCTTCTTGCCCCTTCCTCCAGCGCATCCACGTCTCTGGGGGAGAACACCGTGGGACGGATCTTTTCTCTGGCCAGCATTTCATAAGAGTACGGAAATGCATAGCCCAGTATCACCACCGGCTTTGCGATGCCGGCGGCCCTCAGGGCATGGGCCTCCTCGGGAGTGGCCACCGCAAAGCCGAACAGATAATCCAGTCCCTCCAGCCTGCGGGCTATGGGAACGCTGCCGTGGCCATAGCCGTCCGCCTTCACCACCCCCAGCAGCCTTGTCCTCTCCGCCGTGTTTTTGTGCAGCTTCTCCGCATTCTCCGCTATGGCGCCCAAATCCACCTGCGCGTACACCCGCTGATAGCTCTTCAGCCTGTCTGCAAGCTCCGTCTCTCTACATTCCATCCGATCTCCTCCCATATGCTTGTTTCGCTCCCCCTCCTTCAAAGTCGGCATTTTTTGGCGCCTTAAAAGCTATCCATTTGCAGTGTTCACCTATTTTCATCCAGATACAGCTGAACCCTATTATCGATTACAGCGCACATTTCTTCTGCCGTTTTGTTCCCATTGAAATAGTATTCCGATTTCTCTCGGATAATGTTCAGAATAGGAATTGTACGGAGAGAATGCCGAAGCGTTTCATCGGCACCCCCCTTCTCCGATATGCTCTACGATATCCCCTGCCATGCAGCCATGCTCTCCCTTTATGGCCGCTGCGGCGTCACCGGCCCTGCCATGGATATAGGCCCCCACCGCAGCCGCCCGGAAGGCGTCCATGCCTTGTGCAAGAAGCCCGGCTATGACGCCGGCCAGAACGTCTCCGCTGCCCGCAGTGGCCATACCGCTGTTTCCGCTTAAATTTACACAGATCCCTCTATTCTCCCCACAGATAAAGGTTCTTGCATCCTTTGCTACCACCACCGCATGCAGCTCCGCCGCCAGCCCCTTGCCGATAGCCGGCAGATCTTGCTTGCATTCGGCCACGGTTTTGCCTACCAGCCTGCCAAGCTCCCCCACATGGGGCGTAAGGACGATCTTCCTCCCGGCTTTTCCCTGCCCGGCCAGACTCTCTCTCCACTTGGGATGCCCCGCCAGCAGATTCAGTCCGTCGGCGTCCAGCACTAGGGGTTTCTCCCCCTCCCGGATCACCTGCTCCAGACAAGAAAACGCCGTTCCGTACTGTCCCGCTCCCGGCCCCATGGCCACCACATCCGCCCATTCCATGTCCGATGCCAGATTTTCCGGCACTGACAAAAGCGCCTCCGGCACTGTACACTGCAGTATTACCCGATTGACCTGTGGCGTGACGATCTTCACCATCCCGGCTCCCGCCCGGTAGGCCGCTCTGGCCGCCAGAACGGCGGCGCCTGCCATGTTCTCGCTGCCCGCCACCAGAAGAACCTTGCCGAAGCTCCCCTTGTTCCCGTCATTTCTCCGTTTGGGCATCAGCTCCCCCACGGGCTCGTCAAGGGCATACATCTCCGGCTCCATCCCGAAAAAGCTCCTCTCGGATATGCCGATGTCCGCGGTCCTGACCTCCCCGGCGAACTCGCAGCCCGGATACAGCGCCAGTCCCCTTTTGCAGAAGCCGAAGGTCACGGTCATGTCGGCCCTGACTCCACAGCCCCATATCTTGCCCGTATCGGAATCGACGCCGCTGGGCACATCCAGAGCCAGCTTCCATCCGTTCCTCCTCCGGAACGTCTCCACCGCCTCCCGAAAGCTCCCCTCTACCTCCCTGCACAGTCCCACGCCGAAAAGCCCGTCAATCATGACCCCGTATTCCTGCCGCACGGGCTCCTCCACGAATTTCACCGGAAACTTCTCCAATATCCGCATCTGCTGTCTCCACTGTTCGGTGGCCTTCTCCCGATCCCCCACGCACCAGACCTCCACGTTGTACCCTCTCTCCGCCAGAAGCCTTGCCACGGCAAGCCCGTCGCCGCCGTTGTTTCCCGTTCCGGCCATAACCAGCACATATCTTCTCCCCTGAAGCCCTGCGCAATGCTCCTCCACGGCCTCCACGGCGGAAAGCGCCGCCCGCTCCATGAGGACGCAGGCCGGAATCCCTATCTCCTCTACGGTGTTTCTGTCATACAGTTTCATCTCCGATGCCGACACATAATATTTCATATCCAACTCCTCTTTCCCGATCCGCCGTCAGTTACCCTGATAAAAACAAAACGGACTGCACAGCTTTAACCATCCAGCCCGCCTCTCGATTATTTTATACTCCTTCATTCCTCCCCGGCTCCGCTCTCCCGCTGATCCGGATTGTACTTCATGTCAAATATCTCGATGACCTCCGCTCCGAACACGTCATGCATATAGGAATAGATGGCATTGTTGCGCTGCTCCATCTCCTGCTTCCTGATCAGCCGCTTCTTCAGCTCTATACGCACCTCCGTCACCCATTGGGCGATCTCCTGAATATCCGCCCCGTTCTCCTGCATGGTGTCGTAACAGTAGTCCATAGTGGCAAGCATCAGTTTGAAATTCGCCTGCTCGATCTCTCTGGGAAGCTCCAGCAGCTCATCCTGATAGCCCTCCAGCCGCTGGTTGCAGTCCTCCACCAGCTTCTTGTTCTGCTCTATCTTCTGGGGGGCGTCCTCCTTCCCCTCCTGCTCCGCCTCGTCCACAAGGGAGACGATCTCCCCCATAAGCTTCTTCTTCAGCCGCTTGATGTTTTTCACATCATTGTTCAGCTTGCCCTGACGCTTCAAAAGCGCGTTCAGCTCTTCCTCCAGACCGGCCACCTCCGCTCTGGCCTCCTCGGTCAGCAGCTTATACCACTTATTGTCCAGCGTAAGAATGGGTATCCTTTTCCCCTTAAGCGCCTGCTCAAAAGCCTCTCTTTTTTCCCCTTCTCCATGCTTCATCTTCTGTCTATACCTCCCTGCCCTTCCTCACAGTCTTTCGTATACCGCCTGAGATTATAGGAGAGCTTCATGAGGCTGTCGGAAAGATGAACGTTCTCCACCTGAATCTCCTCCGGCACGTTCAGATCCACATGGGCAAAGTTCCATATGGCCCGTATTCCCGTCCGCACCAGCCTATCCGCCACCTCCTCGGCGCCGGCCTTAGGGATGGTCAGCACTGCAATATCGATGTCGTTCTCCCGAATAAAGCGCTCCAGCTCCTCCATGGGCATCACCCGGACGTTTCTGACCTCCCTGCCCACCAGCCCCGGATCCTGATCAAACATTCCCCGCAGAATGAAGCCTCTCCTCTCGAAATTGAGATAGTTCCCCAGGGCCCTCCCCAGATTCCCGGCTCCTATGATCACGAAATTATGCTGTCTGTCCAGCCCCAGCAGCTTCCCTATCTCGTCATAGAGATACTCCACATTGTAGCCATAACCCTGCTGTCCGAAGCCGCCGAAATTGTTCAGATCCTGACGAATCTGGGACGCCGTCACCTTCATCAGCTCGCTCAGGTCCTGAGAGGATATCCTCTCCACTCCTTCGTCCCTCAGCTCCCCCAGATACCGAAAATATCTGGGAAGCCTCCCTATGACCGCCTGTGAAATATCCTTCTCTTCCAAGATCCCTACCTCCATGTCCATATCTCCAAGCAAAAACCGTCCTGTCCGTAGGTCCTATGCCCTGCCGTCTGCTTCTAATAGCTGCCGCATCCCTGAGGACCAAAAAAGCTGCGGACACTTCCATAAAATTATCATAGCAAAATGTGAAATTGATGTCAATGTTGACAGTTTCCTTTTTACAAAGTAAAATAAATGTTGATTTTGGATTCTTCATAGAGATGGGGCCGCGCTGCGGCGGCATCGGATATGTGTTCCTGATAGATGGAGGTATCGTCATGATTTTGTCATGTCAAAACATTTCAAAGGCTTTTTTAGAAAAGAAGGTGCTGGAAAATATCAGCTTTCATATAGAAAATAATGAAAAGGCTGCCATAGTGGGCATCAACGGGGCCGGAAAGACCACTCTGCTGCGCATCATAGTAGGTGAAATGGCCCCGGACTCCGGCACTGTCACCCTGTCCAAGGGCAGGACTCTGGGCTATCTGGCTCAGGACGGCGCGGTGGACACTGCAAACACCATCTACGAGGAGCTTCTGTCCGTAAAACAGCATCTGATCCTTCTGGAGCAGCGCATCCGCAGCTGTGAGCTCTCCATGCAGTCAAAGCAGGGAAGCGAGCTGGAAGACCTTATGAAGCAGTACGCCTCTCTCACCCATGCCTTCGAGTCAGGGGACGGGTATTTTTACAGAAGCGAGGTCATCGGAGTCCTGAAGGGTCTGGGCTTTGAGGAGGCGGATTTCGGAAAGTCCGTGTCCGCCCTGTCCGGGGGCCAGAAGACCCGGGTGGCTCTGGGCAAGCTCCTGCTGCAGAAGCCGGATCTGATCATACTGGACGAGCCTACCAACCATCTTGACATGAACTCCATCACATGGCTGGAGACCTACCTGACGAATTATAAGGGCGCCGTCATTATCGTCTCCCACGACCGGTATTTTCTGAACCGGATCGCCACAAAGATCATCGAAATCGACCAGACCAAAGCCACCAGCTTTGCGGGAAACTATACTGATTACGCCCAGAAGAAGGAGCAGCTGCGCATTGCCGCCATGAACGCGTACCTGAACCAGCAGCGCGAAATCAAGCATCAGGAGGAAGTTATAGAAAAGCTCCGCTCCTTCAACCGCGAGAAATCCATCCGGCGTGCCGAGAGCAGGGAAAAGATGCTGGAAAAGATAGAGGTGCTGGAGAAACCTACCGAAGTCCGGACGGACATGCATCTAAAGCTCACTCCCCGCAGACAGAGCGGGAACGACGTGCTTACCGTGGAGGATCTGGGCAAATCCTACGGTTCTCTATGTCTGTTCGAGCATGTGGACTTTGAACTCAAGCGTGGGGAGCATGTGGCCATCATCGGAGACAACGGAACCGGAAAAACCACCCTGCTGAAGATCCTGAACAGGCTCGTTCCTCCGGACTCAGGCGGCTTCAGACTCGGCATGAACGTGGAAATCGGATACTATGATCAGGAGCATCATGTGCTTCACGAGGAAAAGACCCTCTTCGAGGAGATATCAGACGAGCATCCCGCCATGAACAATACGGAAATACGAAATCTTTTAGCTGCATTTTTGTTCACCGGCGACGATGTATTCAAATATATCAAGGATCTGAGCGGCGGGGAGCGGGGGCGCGTCTCCCTTGCCAAGCTGATGCTCGGCAACGCCAACTTCCTGATTCTCGACGAGCCTACCAACCATCTTGACATTGCCTCAAAGGAGATTCTAGAGGATGCCGTCAACAGCTACGAAGGCACGGTGCTGTATGTGTCCCATGACCGCTACTTCATAAATAAGACCGCCCATAGGATATTGGATCTGACCCGGCGCCGGTTTGTGAACTACATCGGAAATTATGATTATTATCTGGAAAAGCGGGATACGCAGATGGCTCTGCTGGCGGCTTCCGACGGCTCAGACGGCAGGGAAGCCTTGCATTCTGTCATGAACAAGCCAAGCAAGGACTCCTATAACGGCGCCGCACCGGCCTCTTGTCCCCAGCAGCCCGCGGAATCCGACAGCAAGCTGGACTGGAAGGCCAAAAAAGAAGAACAGGCCAGACTCCGCAAAAAGGAGAATGACCTGAAAAAATGTGAAGAAAAAATTGCGTCTCTGGAAGAAAGGGATTCGGAGATCAACCGCCTCCTCTCCGACCCTGCAATCGGTACGCAGGTGGCCAGACTTCAGGAGCTGTCCAAAGAGCAGGCAAAAATCCGGACAAGTCTGGAAAGCTTATATGAAGAGTGGGAGACGTTGGCCCAATAACAGACACGACATTATGTGCTATGCATGTCCAAGTTTTCTAGTAAACATAGTAAGCTCCTTCCGGGAAACCTGCGCCTAAACTACAGAGATTCAAGATTGACCAATATATAATCTTCAAGCTCCCTGATATATCCATTTTCAGGATACCCCGGCATATTTTGACGAATCTGCTCTGCTTCTTCCAACACTGCCGGATCCTTCACGCATCGGAAGGAATGGCCATGCATTTCCATAAACTGTATTAGCTGCTCTGATGTCCCGTCAAATGCCGTGACGCCCCACTGGAGAAGCGATACAATAGGCATTTCTGTAAATACATAGCCTCGTCCGTTGGGTGCATAATACTTTTCTTTCAAATATGGATCAATAGGATCTGTAAGGTAACATATCCATCTGTACTGAAGAGACGAGAAGCTGCAGTAGGCATCTTTTGAGATACTATACGGAACACGGTAGGCCCCCCCAAAAACAATAGGCTTGGATATGTCATGTTCTTCCTCCAGATCGTGGGCCACCTGCTTCATGACCTCGGAGGCATTCTGATACTTCATGTGATCCAGATAGAACCATTTATTCATGTCTGCGCACTGATTATAAATCAATACGGCCAAGAAAACAAAACTGGCTGCCGAAAGGATTCGGTAGATTGAAGAGGCTCTCCTGCGCTGAAACAATTCTATAAACAGAAGCAGTACTGCAAATGCGCCCACCAGCGGGACATACTGACCAGAACGGTAGCGGGTAGGCATACCCTCCACAATACTCATCAATATAGGAAGCAGCACCATCGAAAAACTGCACAATACCAGAATAAGCTCTCGTTTCCTAACGCCATGGTATAGGGAGTATATTCCAATAAAAGCAAAAGCAGCTACCAAGACAGTGATGGGAAGATATACTATTCCATTGACATAATACATAACCCAAAATCGCTTGAGATTCATGATCAATTCCCCCTCTTTGAGGAAATTATCCCCGAACAAATGACGATAGCGCACATTGTAAATATCAAGCCTATTCAGATTATATACCGCGTTCAAAACGCTCAGAATTAACATTCGCAGCAAAAGACTTGATGCCCCAACCAAAAATCCGTTGCGCATCCAGAGCAGAATTTTCGTCCTATAGACGGTCTGATGATCTCCCGCCTGTCCGGTTCTGCCGTAAAGTCTTCTCAGCAGAAAGAATGCCATGACACCTCCCATAACAAAAACAACGGAAAATGATTCATAGAATCCTAATGCCACCGTAAGCAAAAGGGAAGCCCAGACAATGTCAGCTATGCGCTGACGCTTACTTCTATTCACAGAAAGGCTTTCCGTCAGACACAGCAAAGAAAGCGCAGTGAGTCCATAGGCAGTGCATACTCCATTGTGAAGATAGAAGACAAAGACCTCACTGATCAAAGGACAAGAAAGAAATATGCACGCGGGGAAGCAGTATGCCCATACGGGAAGAACCATGCGGGGTTCGCAGATTCTTTTCCACAAAACGCACCAGATGGTAATAGAAAACATCAGTATGAGCACTCCCAATAGCTCCGTCATCCATGGAGCAAAATCACCGATATGCATATGAAACACATTTTCTGCCACAAAGAAAGACCATCGCCCCACGAACGGGGCAACCCCTTCTTGAAAGTAGAGCCCTATAGCAGTATCGTCCATTCCAATGGAAGGATGTGCGATTGTATAGCCATAACAGCACAGCGCCACAAGGCTCATGGCACAAACATACGCTTTGCAGTGAAAGAACTGTAATAAATCCGCTTTTAGCCGTTTCATAAAACTCCGATCCCCTTAATGATTGTCAAGCAGCCCCGCCAGCGTCTCCCGAATTGCCCTGATGAAGTCAAGACTGTTGAGGATCACAGGATTTTCGCAGGAAGAAATCAGGGATAAGCTCTTCGTCATTTTTCCGTCTTCCACAGTCTTGACGCAGGCCTGCTCCAGCTTTTTGGCAAATGCCGTAAGCTCCTCATTTCCATCCAGCTCCCCTCGCTTCCTCAGCGCTCCTGTCCACGCAAATATGGTGGCAATGGAGTTGGTGGAGGTCTCCTCCCCCTTCAGGTGCTTATAATAATGGCGCTGCACGGTTCCGTGGGCCGCCTCGTATTCATAGGCGCCGCTGGGGGATACCAGCACGGAGGTCATCATGGACAGATCGCCGTAGGCCGTCGCCACCATATCGGACATCACATCACCGTCATAGTTCTTGCAGGCCCAGATGAAGCCTCCTTCCGAGCGGATGACCCTTGCCACCGCATCGTCTATCAATGTATAGAAATATTCTATACCAAGCTCCTCAAATTTCTTCTTGTACTCGGCATCATAGATCTCCTGAAAGATATCCTTGAATGTATGGTCATATTTCTTGGAAATGGTATCCTTGGTGGAGAACCACAAGTCCTGCTTGGTATCAACAGCATATCCAAAGCAGGCTCTGGCAAAGCTGGAAATGGACTGTTCCGTATTGTGGATGCCCTGAAGAATTCCCGCTCCCTCAAAGTCATGGATCAGCTCTCTGATCTCGGTTCCGTCCTCGGCGGTAAATACCAGCTCCGCCCTGCCCGCTCCGGGCACTTTAATCTCCGTGTTTTTATAGACGTCCCCGTAAGCGTGGCGGGCAATGGTGATTGGCTTCTTCCAGTTGCTCACATAAGGGACGATTCCCTTCACCAGAATCGGCGCCCGGAACACAGTGCCGTCTAAAATTGCCCGGATGGTGCCGTTGGGACTCTTCCACATCTCCTTGAGGCTGTACTCCTTCATTCTCGCCCCGTTGGGCGTGATGGTGGCGCACTTCACGGCCACGCCGTACTTTCTGGTGGCGTTGGCGGAATCCACCGTCACCTGATCATCCGTGGCATTGCGGTTCTCCAGCCCCAGATCATAGTATTCGGTCTTTAGGTCTACATAGGGCAGAATCAGCTCCTCCTTGATCATCTGCCAGAGAATCCTGGTCATCTCGTCCCCGTCCATCTCCACCAGCGGAGTCGTCATCTTAATTCTCTCCATCCCTTACTCTCCCTTCTCAATTCCAGCTTCACTTCCGGTTCCTGCTCCCGATCTTGTCCGTCATGCCGAAGCACCATGCGCCGTAGGCCCTCAAAATGCCCGACTGTCATCATCCATAAGCTTCGTGCAGTCCGTTTTCCACCATATTATCATACGCGTTGATCATATGCTGATGGGCCAGCTCCTCGGCCAGATCTGCGTTTCCCGTCTTGATGGCCTCCATGATATTCTTATGCTCCTCATTGGACTTCGGCCCGCGATTGGCATTGGCCAAGGTCTTCCTGCGCACCCGCAGCACATATTGGTGCAGATCTTTTAGATGATGCTCCAGCAGCTTGCTGTTGCATGCCTCATACATGATGTCATGAAAACGGTTGTCCAGCTCCGCCAGCTGATCCAAATGCCCCTTTCCTGCATGGAACTCCGCCAGATACACATTCTCCTCCATCTCCTCCATCTGAGCCTGCGTGATATGCTCCGTAGCCCACCGGGCACAGAGTCCCTCCAGCAGGGAACGAATGATGTAGATGTCCTTCACGTCCTTCTCCGTGATTCCCGTGACATAGGCCCCCTTGTTGGGTATGATCTGAATCAGTCCCTCCAGCTCCAGCTGACGGAAGGCCTCCCTTACGGGAGTACGGCTGACCCCCATCTCTTCACCGATGGCCATCTCCTTCAGTTCTTCGTTCTCCGCATATCTTCCGCTCAAAATATCTGCCCGCAGCTTGCTGAAAACCCTGACTCGCAGAGAATACTTATCGGCAGTGTCATGCTTTGCGTCATAATGGTTCATTTCCTATCATTTCACTCCCATGCCGTTTTACGGCATAACCGTTTCTTTCCTAAAATCTCTTTTCCGGCTTTTCCCTTCCAAATCTCGCCCTTTTGGTCTGCTCTGCGGCCTGCGCCGCAAGCCGCCTCAGGGCCTCTGCAGCGTCTGCAGGTTTCTCTCTCTGCAAATACGCTCCACGCATGCAACGATCTCCTCATCGGTCATCACCGTCACTCTGCCGTTTGCATACTCCCCATCCACCCATTTCCTGATCTCCTGAACCAATTCAGAGTCTTTTCTGACTTGATGCTCCTCCTTCAAGCCGTAATAAGCATTGATCCAATGGGCGATGCCCGCCAGCCCCGATGTGTTTGACACGGCACAGACCACCGGCCGCTTCAAGAATTTCTCCGTGTCAAAGATATTGTATATCTCCTCGTTCTTAAGCAGGCCGTCCGCATGGATGCCCGCTCTGGTCACATTGAAATTCTTTCCCACAAAAGGAGTTCTGGGCGGAATCTGATATCCTATCTCCTTCTCGTAATACTCTGCCAGCTCCGTGATCACTGTGGTGTCCATGCCGTTGAGGTCGCCCTTTAATTGGGCATACTCAAACACCATGGCCTCCAGAGGCGTGTTCCCCGTCCTCTCCCCGATTCCGAACAAGGATGTGTTGATGCCCGAACAGCCATAAAGCCATGCAGTGGTGGAGTTGGACACAGCCTTGTAAAAATCATTGTGCCCATGCCACTCGATCAGCTCGTGAGGCATGCCCGCATGGGTATGAAGGGCATAGATGATGCCCTGAACACTTCTTGGAATTACCGCACCGGGATAGTTCACACCATAGCCCATTGTGTCGCAGGCTCTGACCTTGATAGGGATTCCATACTCCTCCATCAGCTTGGTCAGCTCAAGACAGAAGGGCACCACATAGCCATAGATGTCCGCCCTTGTAATGTCTTCCAGATGGCATCTGGGGCTGATTCCCTCCTCAAGGCACTCTCTGATCACGCTCAGATAATGCTCCATGGCCTGCCGTCTCGTCATCTTCAGCTTCAGAAAGATATGATAATCCGAGCAGCTCACCAGAATCCCCGTCTCCTTCATGCCGATGGCCTTCACCAGCTTGAAGTCCTCCTTGCTGGCTCTGATCCAGCTGGTGACCTCCGGAAATTCATATCCTCTCTCCATGCATTTATACACCGCGTCCTGATCCTTTTTGCTGTACAAAAAGAACTCGCTGGCGCGGATCATCCCCTTCGGGCCGCCTAACTTATGTAAATAGTCGTAGATCGTCACGATCTGCTCCGTGGTGTACGGCGCCCGGGACTGCTGGCCGTCCCGAAAGGTGGTGTCCGTGATCCAGATCTCTCTGGGCATATTGTGGGGCACGATTCTGTCGTTGAAGGGAATCTTTGGAATCTCGGAATAAGGGAACATGTTCCGAAATACGTTGGGCTTCTCCACATCGTCCAAAATGTACATATGCTCTTCTATCTGCAGCAGGTTGTTGTTTTGGTTCATGGTGACCGGACGATTCTGAAACATCGTATTGTCTCTCATACTGCACCTCCCCGCCCGCCCACGCGGACCTATGTCTCCGTACTTTGAAAAACCTACGCCTCTGTTTCCTATGTAACATGACCCGTATAATTGTATACAATAGTACGGGCCATGTCAATGTTTTTTTACAATATTTGAGAAGCACATTTTAGAACCGTTTCACATCAGCCGTTGTTTTACAGAAAATGTCCCTATTCTCATCCCAGCAGTCTTCCCACATTCAGCATCCCCCACCCCTGACGGTTCCAGGCAAGCCCCAGATCCGTTGCGGTGAACTGCAGTCCCTGACGGCATTCCTCATTGCTCATGTCACCGTACTTCTGAAACACCAGCGCCGCCGCGCCGGACACAATGGGCGTTGCCATGGACGTGCCGCTCTTGGCTACATAGGCGTTCCTTACCATGCCTCCGATCTTGAAGCAATTGACGTTGCAGGAGATGATATCAGTCCCCGGAGCCACAAGATCCGGCTTGCGCACAAAGCCTCCCGGCTCCCCTCTCCCGGAATATGTCTCGCACCTTCCCGGATTGTCCAGACCGTAACTCCCGTCATGGCAGCCTACCGTCACCGCCCTTCCGCCGCCCACTGCGGAGATGCTTCCGTCACCGGGACCTTTGTTTCCTGCGGCGCAGACCACCAGAATGCCCTTTTCCCATATTTCATCCACCTTGTCCCGCAGAATCTTCTCCCTGTACGCCTCCCGCATACTGCCGATCCCCACGGAAATATTCAGAATCCTTATCCCATATTTTTCCCTGATCTTAAGCACCCAGTCCATGCCCTCAAGCATGGCATCCGTCCTTCCGTCTCCTCTCTCGTCTAAAACCTTCCCCACCACCAGCCTGACGCCGGGTGCCATCCCTCTATATCTGCCACCGGAAAGCTCGCCGCTTCCGCATAGAATCCCGCATACATGAGTGCCGTGTCCATTGTCGTCATACATCAGATTCCTATGTCCCACGAAATCCCGGAAGCAGACCGGCCTCCCCAATAGGTCAGGATGCCAGCCAAGCCCCGTGTCCAGAACCGCCACCGTGACCCCTCTGCCGTCCAGATCCCTCCGGATATCTCCCGCCACCATTTTTCTCACTCTCTGCATAATAAAAAAGCCCCGGCATACATTTAATCCATTGTATGCCGGAAGGCTTTTGATGTTCATGAACGGCGGCGCCTTAAAATGTCCATACATATAAGCGTCAGCCCTGTACCCGCAAGCAGAACGCCAATCAGCAGGCCCAAGCTTCCTTGGGAAAAATCCTCCTCTTGGGGCGCCGCGCTCAGGCTGTCCAGTTCCACCCCGATCTCCAAAAGCTCGCCGTCTTCCGCTGCCGCTCCCATTCCGAGTATCCCGATGGAGGAAACATAGCCTATGCTGAAGCGTATGGACTCGGTTCCTTCCACGCTGACACGCTCTACGGGCAGAGCCTCCAGCTGGCCATTTCGGTCAAGGGTGAAAAGCTTTATTCCCTGACCCTTCAAGGCATCCGGTACGGGAAGAACCACCGTAAGAGTCTGACTCCCCAGCTTCGTCAAAGGTATCCCGCTGTCGTCCGTCAGCGTCAGGTCATACAGCGTCATATCTGCCGGAGCTTCTATCCGGAAAGATCGTCTGAAAGCAGCGTCCATGGCTTCCTTGTTCCCCGCCTCCGCCACAGTCAGAATATAGCCCCTATTTGCCCCCTCAAGAGAGGCGTAGGCCCCTTCCGCGCCGGACACCTCCACTCCTGACTCCTGTGCATCCGTTCTGGAATAGACGCGGTACTCCTCATTGGACAGTCTGGAGGCCGAAGTCTCATAGGTATATTCTGCCTCTCCCCCCTCATATGTGATCAAAGCGCTGCCAAATGCCTGCAGGCCCAGCTTCTCTACCGAAGAAGGCAGGGAAACTTCCGTCAGAGCAGTCCCCTTGAACGCCCTGTCCTTGATCTCCTTAATATTTTTCCCCAATGTAATTTGGGACAGACCGCTGCAGCCCTCGAAAGCGCCCTCTCCCACTACTACAATATCGTCAGGCAGCGTCAGGCTCTCTATCTCCTTATGGTTCTGAAAAGCCTCCCCGGCAATCACTCGCACTCCCTTCGGCACGGTCACCTCAGCAGCGTTTCCCCTATAGGCCGCCAGCACGCCTCCCTCTATCAGAAAGTCGCTCTCTCCTTCGGAATCCCGAAGAAAATTCTCCACCCATAGGCTGTGGGCAAAGGCCTTGGGTTCCACGCACATCACTGTATCCGGAATCGTCACCTGCTCCAAATAGTCACAATGGTAGAAGGCTCCGTAGCCTATATGCTCCGTTCCGGGCGGTATAAGGATATCCGTCAAAGAGCTTCTTGCAAAAGCAAACTGCCCTATCTCTACAATTCCCTCCGGCAGCGTCACGCTGCCAAGCTTACCGCTGCGGTAATATGCCTGATCCGCTACGATACTGCCGTCAACAATGGCGAACTTAGGCAGGCTTCCCCCCTGAGCAGGCCCAAAGACATCCTCCCCCGATAGGGACGCAGGATTCTTTTCCGAAGTTCCCGTGTGTACCTGAAGCTGACTATTGTCAGCAAATACCACCGCCCGATTGCCCACGATATGGGTTGACCCAAGCACGCTGCCCGTCTCAGGAGGCGCCTCCGTGGGGGCAGGCGACGGAGACGGCTCCGGGGTCTGCGTCCCCGGCTCCTCAGGCGCCACCGGATTCGAGGGATCGTAATCCGGCACATCCTCATACTCCGGCATCTCCTTCTGGCGCTCATAAAAGCTCTGGGCATATTCGTCCGCAGCGCTTCCCTTGTCGCAGTGGATGGTCAGCCGCACGCAGCCGTCAAAGGCGGTTTCATGAATCACCGTCGTCTGTGCAGGAATGCTGATATCCTTCAGATTCACGCAGTCCGCAAAGGCCTGCACGCCGATGGTGGAGACGCTGGAGGGTATCGTCATCTGTTCCAGCCCCTTACAGCCCGCAAAGGCATAGTCTCCCACGGCGCTGATATCCTTCCCCAGCACCACCGTGTCCAGATTGTCGCAGCCCCAAAATGCATAAGGCCCGATGTCGGTGACGGAATTGGGAAGTACCACCAGCTCCACATTCATATTATCCTCGAACGCTCCCCGCCCGATGGATGTCACTGTCTTGGGCACGGACACATTCTTCTCTTTTCCCCGGTATTTTACCAGAGTGCTTCCCTCTATCTTAAAATCGGAAGCAGATGCTGCCGCATCCGCCTCCGATACCGGAAGCTGCATGATTATAAGCGCCGTCACCAGCATCAGGACGCCTAACTTAAGCTTTTTCCGTTTCATATGAACTCCTATGCCCTTACCTTAACCTTCTGCTTCTTCCGGCTGCGGGAATCCTTCTGCATAAACATAATGAAGGACAAGCAGGCCAGACCGACGGACAAGAACCACTTGGGATGAATGCCGTCTCCTGTCTGAGGCGTGTTGTCAGTGCCCGGATCGGAAGCCAGATTCCCCAGATCCACATAGATTACATAAGGTGAGAAATGCTCCGCCGTGAATGTCACACATGACACATTATTGATGGTAGTAAACTTAGGCGACAGCTTATCCAGCTTATCGTTTACAACTCCCGCCACCTTATTGTTGCCCGCATACTCTATGAGAGAATCCGGCAGCGGCAGAGTTATGGTTATCTTCAGCCCCGTGGTATCCGTGATCTTGGTGGTCCCTGCAGCATTGTACAAGGAAATGTCCATAGGGAAGTATTTTATATTGTCAAGGGAGCCATACTCCGCCATCAAGGCCTTCAGCACTGCCTCCGATGCCGCGCTGTTCTCGGTGATCTTGATCATGAAATTATCGGAGGAGCCATTGACGGTGGCCGAAACCACGCCGGTGTTGGAAAGGCCGTTCTTGTCAATCACTACCGTTGTGCCTCCCTGATTCCCTGCGCTCCCTCCAGGGCGGTTACCCGTATTGCTGCTTCCCGTAGTGCCCCCTGATCCGTTGCTATTGCTGCCGCTGCTGCTTCCGGCCTTAAAGTTGGCAATAATCGCCACATCATTGTTGGGCATGGTGACCACCATGGAAGATACCGTCTTGTCGGTGGTCACAGTGTTGGAAGGGCTTACGGTCCAGCTGCTGAAAATCTGTCCCCTTGGCGGATTGTTTGCATTCACAATAATCTGCGTTCCGGCCACATAGCTTCCCGAACCGGTTCCGCCCTGCACCGTCAGGGTATGGAGCGTCGTTGCAGTGTTGCTGCTTCCTGTGTTGCCGCTTCCCGTGTTATTGGGATCCGGTGTAGGACTTGCGCTTGGACTGGTGGACGGACTGGGGCTGGGACTGGGACTGGCATCCTCATAAACCGCCGTGAAGTCCGTATCCTTGGTAACCTTCGAAAGTGAAGGAACCCATGTGATATTTGGCTTACCCGCCACCGTGATATTGGGCGCATCCTGCCCTGTCTTTACCACCGTAGAAAAGTACAAGTTTCCGTCCACAAAATAACGTACTACACATTCATCTCCTGCTACTGCCCGATACTGGGGATATGTGGTAAAAGACTCCGTTACATTGGTGAGAGGACGATCCCACCCTATGAAAGTATAGCCCTCCTTGGCAGGCGCAGTGGGAATGTCGGTACTGGGCACATCCCCCCCGGACAAAACATACACATCCCTGAGGAAGTTGTTGTCCTCGTCCCTGAACGTTACCGTCAGCTTGTTGTGATCCGGAGGCGCCACATCATACATGGCAGTACAAATCACGTCATTGCCCACTTCAAAGGGTCCGGTATAGATCTTGTTGTCGGGTTCCGCCTGCCATCCCACGAACACCTGCCCCGGTCTGCCCTTGGGCTGAGGAGGCGTCACATATTTTCCGCCCGTGACCTGCTCCTCCTGCACGGTCACAAGCATTCCGTTCTCATAATCGCGGAAAGTCACCTTATAGGTTCTCTCCCCGATGTTTGGCGGCACAACCTCAAAACCGTTCTTGGTAGCCCATTCATATATAAAGCTGCCCTCTTCACATCCGATAGCGGTCTGATCAGGATCCAGTCCTTTGAAGGAATCGTCCGACATAATCAGACTTCCCTCGTAGGGCATGGATATACGGGTAGCTCCCGTGCCGTCAAAGACGAATTTTCCATAGCCCCGGCATGTGTCCGGAAGAAGGATATCCTGCATTCCCGTGGTATCCGCAAAAGCCCGATCCGGCACCTCCGTCAGAGTAGTCCCTGTCAGGTCCACGCTCCTTAAGTTATCGCAGCCCATGAACGCCTCCTTGGCCAGCTCGCTGACGCCTGTCAGCTCTTCAGGGTTGATATACTTGGAGGACCTGCCTTCCAGACACTCTATGACCTTGCTCTTGTTGCCGCCGGCATCCAGTCCGAAAATAATGGAATTGTCGCAGACGAACTTGGAACTGTTCTGGAAGTTCACATTGTTCAGCTCTTCACAGCCTGCAAAAGGCCGCACGCCCAGCTCATCCACATTTGCCATGGAGGCCTCCGTCAGCTTCTTGCAGCCCCAGAAGGCGTGATCCCCTATTGTCAACGGATTGTTCTCTGCATTGTTCAAAACAACGCTGGTCAGATATTCACAGTTTGCGAAGGTTCCCGTGCCTTCCTGAATTCCTGTCACCCTCTCCGGATCCACTCCGTCGGCGGAATTCCCTGAGCTGACACTGCCTCCGGTGAGTTCTTTTCCGGTCTTCACCTCCAGAATGCTCTCCGCAGTCACCGACATATCGCAGGACGCGCTGCCTGCCGCTCCTGCATTCTCCTTTCCCTTGGTAAAGAACAGCCCCTCCTTGATGGCCTGCACGCCCTCGGGAATCTTCACCTTCAGCGCGGAATCTATCATCTCCCTCTGGACTTCCGTCAGACTTCCGCCGCCTGCATACGCATTGACCGCCGCCGCCGCTACATTTGAATAGTCATCAGAAAGATATGCATAGTCGCTGCTGTTGTACTTGCCACTTGCCAGATCCGCCAAGGAAGGGAAATCCGTCAATACGCTCATACCCTTTGCGCCCGTGTTGGGGTTCACCGCCTGCGGGTCGAACTCTACCTGAAGGTTATTAGGCTCGCCGCTGAAATATACGATGTAACTCTCCATCTGAGAAGGGTCGTTATACCGCCCTGTGCCGCTCATGGCATAATTGAAAGGAGCGGAAGAGGAAGATATCGGGCCTGTAAAGTGCAGCTTCTTCGCCGGTGATCCGTCGGGAGCCGACTCTACACCCTGACAGCTGTAGTTATTCTGATCATGATCTCCTCCGGTAAACACCTGCGTCCGGAAGGCGTCAGCCTCCAGAACAATATCTCCCGACTCAAATATGACATGCTTCAGGTTATGACAGCCGCTGAAAGCATTGCTTCTCACAGTCTTCACCGTCTCCGGAATCGTGACCTTCTCCAGCCCGCACCAGTTCTGGAAAACCCCCGCGTTGACCAGCGCAATGCTGTAAGGCCCTATTTTCTTAGGAATGTCCAGCGTCTTGACCCCCTTGGAAGGTGTGTGCTTCTCCAGCTCATTGCTGCTGTTGACCACAAAGGTATTTTTGGCCGCCCCCGCAGGGTCGCTTTCATCCCTTACCGTAAGCTCATAATGATCCTGCTTCTCGTATGTGCCCTCCTGACCCACGCCCGTGCTGACAAAACGCAGATACCGGAATGCAAAGCACTCTTCCCAAGCCATCTTATGAACCATAGAATCCCAGCCTGCGTCCGACAGCTCGGAAAAATCAATCTTGTCGGTGGTATAATTGCCCAGCCCCTCAAAATAGAACTCTTCCGCCACCATGTTCTTGAAATCATCAAAGGAAAAGAATCCGGGCTCATCCTTAAACGTGATCTGCCTATTTCTGGTAGAAATCCATTTCAGGTTCTCGCAGCCCTGAAACGAAGATACATAGACCGTATCGTTGCAGTTATTGGGAAAGGTCAGCGTCTCAAGCAGGCGGCAGTCCTTGAAAACACCTTGCCCCAATGCGTTGAGAGCGCTGACATTTCTCCCGCTGCACAGATCCACATTGGTTATGGAATGGCAGCCCTCAAAGGCAAAATCACCGATCTGCGTCACACCGCTGGGCAGCACAAAGCTTGTCAGAGCCTGACAGTTCCGAAATGCGCACGCCCCAAGCATCGTAAGATTACAGTCCACATTAAAGTCGGCTGTGGTCAGAGACAAGCAGTTTTCAAACGCACCCTTTCCGATGTATCGAAGTCCGTTTTCCAGCTTGATCTCAGTAATACCGGAATTATAAAATGCATAATCCCCGATTCCCTTCAGCTTTTCGCTTACCGTCAGCTTCTTTATATTGTTATATGTTGCAAAAACACCCTTTTCCTTGTTGCTGCTGGTCACCTCGCTGCCGGCCGTATACACCCATTTTCCGTCAACCGTGCTGATATACTGATGGCTGATGTATGTGATAGGAGCATTCTTGATGGGCAGATAATTTGTGTCCGCGCCTACCCTTTGAAAGTTTGGAGTATGCCCGTCGCTGGGATTTTCCCCCGTAGGATCTGCCGCGTCATAATACAGAGTTTGATCATCAAACTTGCCCCATTTCTCCTCTTTGCTTTCCATAAAGCACGGCTGGCACTCTCCGAATTCCTCTATCCATGTAAACGATGTCACCATGCCGTTTGCATCTGTGACGCTCGTAACCTCGCTGATAAACTCCGGTCTGGCCTTTATTGCCGCCGTATCCACCGGCGCATCCGAAGTGCCTGTAACGGTCTGCTGGCGCCTTTCCTTATAAAAGAGGAAATTCCCCTTCAGCCCCACTGCAACATAGTTGTTGTAACCGCTGCCGTCATTGATCCTATACTGTCCATAGGCATTGACCGGCTTTGACAAGTCCAGCTCGCCGTCCTTCAGCTCGCCGCCGCCATAGCCCACAATCACGGCGCCGTAGCCCTGACTGTCCTCAAGATAAGCAAACCTGATCAGGCGGTCTTCCGAAGTATATATCTTCGTATCCGGATCCATTTTGGGGATGTCCATGGCGCCATTTGCATTGGTGACATGGTCAATGGAGCTGTTTGCCGGATCATAACCTGCCCGAGGCTGTATATCCCCCTCCGCAGCCCTCAGTCCGTCCACGGGTATAGCCGCTATCACCAGCGCAGAGATCAGGAACAGCGTCCCCAGCGTCTTGCGCACAGTTCTTTTCAGTCTCCTGCTTTTTTGCCTTGCTGCCTTAGTCATTTTCATTACTCCTTTGCGATTTTTTTCGCCACAACCACAAAACGCCCTTCCGTACTCTGATTGTCGCAGGTGGAAAGAGTCAGAAGCTGATCCCCGTACTGAGCGGTCACCCCTGTATCATATAGGGACATATCCGCCATCTCCTGCATATACGAGTCGAATTCCTGAGCGCTGTTTGCGTCTATAAACTGATAATATTTAAAGACAATCTCTGTCTCCTTGTGTACCTTGGCAGGGAACACATACATGACTTGATAAGTTCCCTTCTCATAGATGGTATCGAAGCTTATGTACTGATGCTCCTTATAGTAGGATTCCTTCTGATATAAGTACAGCTTCCCGAACATCTTTCCGTTCACCATATGATGCCCGTACAGGATATAGTTCGTGCTGGGCTTGAGCACATCACAGTCCTTATCCATGAAGATAGCCCCGTTTATATCACGCTCCTGCTGTGTATTGTGATCCAAATAATACTCATTGTCTGTAGTCTGCATGACGGGGTAATCTATATTTGTATCGTCTATTTTAATCCATCCGATAAGCTTTTTATTTTTTATTAATAAATTTTTATATTCTTCCAGAACCTCTCTGGATTCGGGCTCGCCGTCCAAGGTATACAGCGGCGGCGCAGGCGTCGAAGCCGGATTTGGCGTTGACACGGCAATCCCGGATGTGGCGCTCTCCTTCATCATACTCATCTTGCGGTAATTCTGTTCCGTGCGGTAGTCATAATAGGAATACAGCCCGAAATACCCCAGACAACATAGGGCGAGTACACTGCAGGCGGCGATCATCAGACGTCTCCGTCTTTCCCGCCTCTTCAGCGCCTCCGCCACGAGACCGTCCAACCCCCGCTCCTCCGCTCCCGGCCGTGCCTTCCCGTCTCCGGAAGCCGCCCCATCCTCTTTCAGATCCGTTGATGCCTGATGCTGTTTAGTCCGGTTTTTTTTGGTCCCCTCCGGTTCCGCACGTTCCGGTTTTGTCCGGCCTGCCGCCGAATACCGTCTGCCTGCCAAGCTGCCGGCCCCCGGAGAAGGGGTCTTTGAACTTGCCGACCGTGCCGATACCGGCTTCCTCATATCTGGGGGTTCTGACGATCTGGTTCTTCCTCCACTCGCTGTCTTAGTCCCGGCCGGTTTCCCGCCTCTTTGACCCGATATCTTGGTCTGCTTCCGGCCTCCGGAAGAAATTCCCTTCCCCGCCCGCTCCGGAGCATCGGCCTTTTTCAGCAGTCCCTCCACCTCCTCCAGAAAATCCCTTCCCAGAATCGTGTAGAAGCGGTATTTCTCTTCCCGAAGCTCTCTGCGCAGCCTTTCCAGCTTATCCCTGTCGGCAAGATCCGTCTCCCGCCGGAGCCCGTCTATAATTTCCTTATCACGTTTCGCATGGGCATAGTCTTTCTCCGAGAAAAAGCGCCTGCCCTCCACGGTATAGTCCTTCTCAGCCATAGCCTTTCTCTTAACACATCCTTTGCTCTCATCTATCATTTTACTATATATTGAAATTATTGCAAGCTTTTTTCCCAGATATGCCATTTTTCCTGCTGTAAATATTTGGCTTTGCTCCGGATATCTATGACTTCCTTGTATTCGGTTTGGGAAAATGTATCCCTCCCCGGAAACATTGACATGCCCCTGCGCATAGAATAAAGCATAAATAATCCCTTGGAGGAAAAAAACATGAGCGACTTGACTGCTACGAACTGTGGCTGCTCTAACGATTCCTGCGGGTGCGTAAGCCCCCAGAACAATGGCTGCGGATGCGGCAGCTGGATTTGGATCATCCTGCTTCTCTTCTGCTGCAACGGCAACAACGGATCTGGGTGCGGCGGACGCAGCAATAACTGCGGATGCGGCGGCGGAATGTTCGGCGGCGACGGCTGTGAATGGATCATCTGGATCCTGCTGCTCTCCTGCTTCTGCGGCGGCGGCAACGGTCTGTTCGGCGGCAATAGCTGCGGCTGCGGCTGTGGCTGCGGCTGCAACTAACCCATAGCCCAACCTCAGGCTCCCGGAGGAAACCACAAAGCGGTTCCCCGGGAGCCTGTTTCCCAAATGGCTCCTTGATGGGATATCTTCCATACTGCATACATAAAATAGAAAAGACATCCCCCCTGCCGCTGTAGCCGCCGGAAAATAGGATGCCCGATTTTCTTGAAAGGAGTATGCAGCCATGGAGGAACAAGGCTCCAAGACAATCGCCGCATTTGATTCCCTTTTCACCACCAACAAGATTCAGATGCTGAAAATACTTCTCCCCAGATTGCTCCCCAGACAGCAGGGCGGCTTCGCCATCTACATAAAGCTGCTGGAGCTTCAATATGCCTTCTCGTTCCTGCGCCTCCATCCCGGCATGCAGCTGTTCGGGGACGTCCGGCAGCTGTCTGCGGACTTCTTTCAGGAAGACAGCGAGGATACGCTTTCGCTGCTGGATGATCTCATTCCGTTCAGCGGCCCTCAGGAGCAGGCGAAAATACAGAATATGAAGAACATGCTCGCTAACTTCAAGCGGATGAAGGAAATGATGTCCATGATACAAATGATGCAGGAGCTTTTTCCTGAAGGAGCAGGCGGCGACGGCAATCCCTTTGATCTCTTCTCAGGCATGTCAGGAATGCCTGACATGGCCGCCATGGCGGATATGGCGGCCCTCTTCCGCGCTTCGGAAACCGAGCAGCAGGAGGCAGCCCCGCAGCAGGAGAACGCCGCCCCTTAATAGTGCAGCCCGGAATGCAGAGCCCGCCGCCGGAGGCCATATCCGAAGAAGCTATCTGTCCGGGATTTGATTATGAAAATATGCCCGCGGAAACGGGCAGGGAGGTAGAGCCATGGAAAATAACAAGCCTCTGTGGATGGAGGATCCTCTTGTAAAGGAAATTCCTAAGCAAAAGCTGCAGTTTCTGGAGCAGCTTTTCGCCAAAGGTCACGGAAAGAGCCAAAAAGATATGATGGCACTGCTGATGCCGATGCTCAAGAAGGCAAAGCAGGAAAACCTTACGTTCACCCCTCAGGAGATGAATGCCGCCATTGCGGCCATCCGGAAGCACAGCTCCGCGGAAGAGCTGTCCCAGATCGACAAGATATTGGAAAAGAGTAGGCAGGAAGCCAAAAAGCAAAGCTGAAGCCCCACGCTTCCGGCAGGAGCTTTCCCGCCCATAAAGCGTGCAGCGGATGCGGCATATTCAAACTGCCGCACCCGCTGCACGCTTATTCCCATTCCTTTTTTACTTCTCTTCAATTCCATCCCGGAACCTATTTCCTACCCGTTCCTCCTTGGCCCCGAAGCCTCCTGCTTAAGGCTTCACTACAATGTTCACGATCCTGCCGGGAACATAGATCTCCTTCACCACGGTTCCGTTCAGCTTGTCCCCCAGCGCCTCCTTGGCGGCAGCTATCACAGCCTCCTTGGCCTGATCCTTGGGCACGGAAATGGTCACCCGGATCTTGCCGTTCACCTGCACGCCCACCTCCATCATGCTCTCCACCGTCTTTGCCTCCTCATAGGAGGGCCAAGAAGTCTGGTAGACTCTGCCGGAGAAGCCGGCCAGCTGCCAAAGCTCCTCGGTGACATGGGGGGCCACCGGATTCAGCAGAGTGAGGAGGGTCTTGTATTCCCCTCTGGTCACCTGACCCTTTTTATAGAATTCATTGATCAGCGCCATCATGGCCGCAATGGCCGTATTGTATTTCAAGGTCTCGAAATCGCCGGAAACCTTTTTGATGGTCTGGTGCATCTTTGTCTCCATATCCGCGCTGTAGCCCTCGCCGTCCGCAAGGATGTCCTGCAGCTTCCACACTCTCTCCAAGAAGCGGCGGCAGCCCTTCACCCCGTCCTCGCTCCATGCCGCGCTCAGATCGAAGGCGCCTATGAACATTTCATAAGTGCGCAGGGTGTCCGCGCCGTATTCGCTGACAATATCATCGGGATTTACCACATTGCCTCTGGATTTGGACATCTTCTCGCCGTTCCCGCCCAGAATCATGCCGTGGCTGGTTCTCTTCTGATAAGGTTCCGCACAAGGCACATCCCCCTGATCAAAGAGGAACCTATGCCAGAACCGGGAATACAGCATATGGAGGGTTGTATGCTCCATGCCTCCGTTGTACCAGTCCACCGGCATCCAATACTCCAGAGCCTCCTTGCTGGCCAGGGCCTTGTCATTGCAGGGATCCGTATAGCGCAGGAAGTACCACGACGATCCTGCCCACTGGGGCATGGTGTCCGTCTCCCGCCTTGCAGGCGCGCCGCAGCAAGGGCAGACGGTGCTCACCCACTCCTCCATGGCCGCCAGAGGCGACTCTCCGTTGTCCGTGGGTTCATAGCTTTCCACCTCGGGAAGCATCAGAGGCAGCTCGCTCTCGTCCAAGGGAACAAAGCCGCATTTATCGCATTTCACAATGGGAATAGGTTCCCCCCAATAGCGCTGTCTGGAGAATACCCAGTCCCTGAGCTTGAAATTGGTCTTGCTCTGGCCGATGCCCTTCTCCTCCAGAAATTGGATGATCCTCTCCTTTGCCTCCGCCACGGAAAGGCCGTCCAGAAACTGGGAGTTCACCAGCGTTCCCGTGGCTACATCCGTGTATACCGCCTCCTGAACACTGACGGGACTTCCCGCCACCACCTCGATAATAGGCAGCCCGAACTTTTTCGCAAAATCCCAGTCCCTCTCGTCGTGGGCGGGAACCGCCATGATGGCGCCCGTGCCGTAGGTCATCAGCACATAGTCCGATATCCAGATAGGAATCTCCTTTCCGTTCACCGGATTGGTGGCGGTGAGGCCGTCGATCTGCACCCCGGTCTTCTCCTTAGCCAGCTCCGTGCGCTCGAAATCAGACTTCTTGGCCGCCTGCTCCCTATACGCTACAAGATGATCGTAATTTCTGATCTCCTCCTTATATTTCTCAATCATGGGATGTTCCGGGGACACAACCATATAGGTGGCTCCGAACAGCGTGTCCGGTCTGGTAGTGTAGATCCGCAGCTTCTCGTCCTTTCCCGTGATGGAAAAGTCCACCTCGGCTCCCTGAGATTTCCCGATCCAGTTTTTCTGGGAAACCTTCACACGTTCGACATAATCAACAGTGTCAAGCCCCTCCAACAGCTTGTCGGCATATTCCGTGATCTTCAGCATCCATTGGCTCTTCACTTTGCGGACCACCTCCGCGCCGCAGCGCTCGCAGACGCCGCCCACTACCTCCTCGTTGGCAAGTCCCACCTTGCAGGAGGTACACCAGTTGATAGGCATCTCCGTCTTATAGGCAAGCCCCGCCTTGAAGAGCTTCAGGAAAATCCACTGGGTCCATTTATAATAGTCAGGGTCGGTGGTGTTCACCTCCCTCTCCCAGTCGAAGGAATAGCCCAGCGCATGAAGCTGCCCCTTGAAGCGCTCCACATTGTTCTTGGTGACGATCTTGGGATGAATGTGGTTCTTTATGGCGTAATTCTCCGTGGGAAGCCCGAAGGCGTCCCATCCCATAGGATACAGAACGTTATAGCCCTGCATCCTGCGCTTGCGTGCCACGATATCCAGCGCCGTATAGGGTCTGGGATGACCCACATGGAGCCCCTGTCCTGAAGGGTAGGGGAACTCTACCAATGCATAATATTTGGGTTTGGAATAATCGTCGGATGTCCGAAACGCATGCTCCTCGTCCCAGACAGCCTGCCATTTCTTTTCCACCTCATGGTGGTTGTAAGGTGCCGCCATACTCGTTTACCTCCCATTCCAGTTCTTTAATCCGATTCAAAATTCATGCCCTTCATTCCGGTTCCGTCCTCCGTCTGCAGGCACAAAGCATCTTTGTTCCGAGGTCGTCTTGTCCCTCCTGCATTCTGAACCCGGGCACTTTAGATACATAAAAAAGCCCTCTCGCTTTTAGAGACGAAAGGGCTTCATTTCCGTGGTACCACTCTAATTCGCAGGCTCCCACAAGATGCCGGATATTCCGCCGCTCCCTGTCCTTCGGAGCAATCCTTCCATCCTTCTTGAATCTGCGCACTTTTCTATCGATAACGGAATAACCCGCTATGCCCTACACACGCTCTGCGCTTTGGGCATAAGACTCCGAGGCCAGTTGGGAATCTCTCGCTGCCGTCTCGCACCCGCCGACGGCTCTCTGAAAGTCCGACGATTCTTAATACTCCTCTTCCCTGTCTTGTCCTATTCTGTTTTAACTCCGTTTCCCCAGCAGGAAATTGATCTTATTTTAACTTGTTTGCATACATCTGTCAACAAGAAAACTGTCATTTTATCCAAAACCGCCCGAAATCCTTTTCCCTAAAGACCGATCTCCTCATAAAAACGACCCGCCCTTTGTCAGCCTATGAGGCCCCATGGGCGGGTCGCACTATTTCCTTCTATTTCTATTGCCGAATCAGTCTGTCAGCCCAAAGGTCAGCCCTCTGCAAAGATCAGTCCTCTGTATTGTTCTCCGCAACACTGGCCGCCCTTGCCGCAACCTCCTTCTCCTGCACATCCGAGGGAGCCTGCTCATAGCGGATGAACTGGTAGGCGTAATCTCCCCTGCCTCCCGTCATGGAGCGCAGATCAGTGCAGTAGCCGAACAAGCCGCTCTGGGGGATCTCCGCCTCGATGACCTGCTTTCCTCCGGCCAGAGGATTCATTCCCAGAACACGCCCTCTCCTCTTGTTCAGGTCGCCCATAACGTCTCCCGTATAGGCATCCGGCACAGTGACCTTCAGCGATACAATGGGCTCAAGCAGCACGGGATGAGCCTCCATAATGCCCTTCTTGAAGGCCTGAATCGTGGCCATCTTGAAGGCCTGCTCGGAGGAGTCTACCGGATGGTAGGAGCCGTCGTAGAGAACCGCCCTCACACCCACCACAGGATATGCGGCCAAGGGCCCCTTGATCACGGATTCCTGCAGACCCTTTTCCACTGCAGGGTAATAGTTCTTGGGCACGGCGCCGCCCACTACCTCCTGATCGAAGACATAGGCGGTCTCAAGATCCTCGGAGGGGCTAAAGCGCATCTTCACATGGCCGTACTGGCCATGGCCGCCCGTCTGCTTCTTGTATTTATATTCCACATCCGACTGCTTGCGGATGGTCTCCTTGTACGCCACCTTGGGCTGGGTCAGCTCCACCTCTACCTTATACTCGTTCAAAAGGCGGCTGACGATAATGTCCAGATGCTGGTCGCCCATGCCATAGAGCAGGGTCTGTCTGTTCTCCGCGTCGTTCACCACCTTCACGGTAAGATCCTCGTGGGTGATCTTCTGCAGCGCCTGAGAGATCTTATCCACATCCCCCTTGTTCTTGGGCTTATAGCGCATATAGGTATAAGGGGTAGAGATCTCGAACTTGCCGAACTTTAAGGGCGTGGCCTTGGTGGAAAGGCTGTTGCCCGTCCTTGCGCCGGTGAGCTTGGCAAGCGCGCCGATGTCACCGGCATGAAGCTCCGGAACCTCCATGGGCTTGTTGCCCTGCATGATATAAAGCTTGCCCACCTTCTCCTCTATGTCCTTGTCCACATTATAGATCAGATCGTCCGTCTTCAGAACGCCGGAATTCACCTTGATCAAGGAATACTTACCGATGAAGGGATCCACGATAGTCTTCCAGACGTAGGCCGACTTCGCCTTGGAGAAGTCATAGTCCGCGTTATAGATTTCATTCGTCTTCATGTTGATGCCTGCCACCTTGCGGTTCTCAGGGCTGGGCATATACTTCACGATATCGTCAAGCAGCGTATACACGCCCTGACAGAGCACATTGGAGCCCATGGTCATCGGGAAAATGCTGCAGTCGCAGACATTGGTGCGCAGAGCTGCCCTGATCTCCGCCTCGGAGAAGGTCTCCCCGCCGAAATACCGCTCCATCATCTCCTCGCTGGTCTCGGCCACAGCCTCCATCAAGGTATCCCGGCATATCTCCAGATTCGGCTTGTTGTACTCAGGAATCTCGCAGTCCACCACCTCTTTTCCCTTCCAGCGGTGTCCCGTCTCGGAAACTACGTTCACATATCCTACAAACTTCTCATCTTCACGGATAGGCAGATTGAAAGGAGCCATCTTCTTGCCGTAAAGATTTGTCATATCCTCAACCACCTGACGGAAGGAAGCGTTGTCCACATCCATATTGGAGACATAGACAAATCTAGGCAGCTTATATTTCTCACAAAGCTCCCATGCCCTCTGGGTGCCGACCTCGATGCCCGCCTTGCCGTTCACCACAATAATGGCGGCTCCGGCAGCGCTGACGGCCTCCTCAGCCTCGCCCACAAAGTCAAAATAACCGGGAGCATCCAGCACGTTGATCTTGCAGCCTTCCCACTCTATGGGAATCACGGAGGTGTTGATGGAGAACTTGCGCCTCTGCTCTTCCTTGCCGTAGTCGCTGAGGGTGTTGCCGTCGGTCACCTTCCCCATTCTGGATGTAATGCCGGAAAGATACGCAAATGCTTCCGCCAGACTGGTCTTACCGCTTCCGCCGTGTCCCAGCAGAACCACATTGCGAATCTTGTCAGTTGTGTAAACTTTCATTTGACTTTCCTCCATTTTTTATGTGATTTGGGCATATTGACATGATAAAGGAAATTTTGTTCAAGACCCATATGCTTATTTTACTAGAGAACTGCATTTTTTACAAGACAATATTGTGTGTAGAGCAAAAATTTATTCATTCTGTTGCTTTTCAGGCCTTAAAATGGTATGGTTGGAGAAATAAGCGCGACTGCGGGCAGGACGTCCCTGCCGCGAAGCGGCGCGGCCTGCGCCCCACAGGGAAGCCGGCAGACGCCGCTGCAAAAAACCGCTTCAGAAAAGAGGTACGATCATGACCAGCTCCATCTTCGGATTCATCGGTCTGGGCCTGATAGGAGGTTCCATCGCCAAGGCGCTCCGGGCATCCGTCCCCGACGCGGAAATCATTGCCTACGACATCAACGAAAAAGCCCTCTCTCTGGCACTGAGGGAGGGTGTAGTCAATGAGGCTGCCCCTGCCATAGACGTTCGATTTTCCCGCTGCAGCTATATTTTTCTCTGCGCTCCCGTGCAGAGAAACGACAAAAATCTGGACGCCGTCCGAAAAATCATAGGGCCTAAATGCCTGCTCACAGACGTGGGCAGCGTGAAATCTCCCATCCATAAGGCCGTACATGAGGCAGGTCTTGACGATAGATTCATAGGCGGACACCCTATGGCCGGCAGCGAGCGCATAGGCTATGCCAATTCCAAGGCCACTCTGCTGGAAAACGCCTACTATATCCTCACCCCAACCCCTTCCGTCCCTGAGGAAAAGCTGGATGCTTTCCGCAGGCTGGTAGCCGGCATGGGCGCCATCCCCCTGATCCTTGACTGTCAGGAACACGACTATGTGACTGCAGCCATCAGCCACCTGCCCCATATCGTGGCCGCATCCTTGGTCAATCTTGTGCGGGACAGCGACTCTGCGGACGGCATCATGAAAATGGTGGCAGCCGGAGGCTTCCGGGACATCACACGGATCGCCTCTTCTTCCGCCCTGATGTGGCAGCAGATCTGTCTGTCCAACCCGGAGAACATCTCCTCTCTGCTGTCGGACTATATCCGTTCCCTGACCTTGTTCAAGGACAAGCTGGACCGCCGATGCGGCGAAGCCCTTTTCGATGAATTTGAGAACGCCCGCATATATAGGGACTCCTTTATTGCCGCTTCCAGCGGCCCCATCAAGCGCTCCTATGATATGTATATAGACATTGCGGACAAGTCCGGGGCTCTGGCCCATATCACCGCCCTGCTGGCAGAGCAGGGCCTCAGCATCAAGAATATCGGCATCACCCACAACCGGGAGTCCGAGGACGGCGTGCTTCGTCTGGAATTTCACGACGAAAATTCCATGAAAAAAGCGGCCGTCGTTCTGACTGCCGCAGGCTATAGACCTCATATGCGCTCCTGACCAGATCCGTCCGTCTCAGGGGCGTCTCCCCGATTTGCGCCCCTTCTGCCGGCCCACTTTCCGCAGAGCCAGACCGTGAGAATGCAAAACAGCATTCCGCACACTCCGCCCCAGGTGTCCAGCAGCACGTCCAGAAAGCTGGCATATCTCCCCGGGACGAAATACTGATGCAGCTCATCCCCTGCGGCGGACAAAAACACCCACGCCGCCGTCAGCATGCATCTCCTTCTCCCCTTCTCCATCCACTGACAAAGCAGCCCATATACCAAAACTCCCATACATGCATATTCCGCGAAATGGGCCAGCTTTCTCACCGAATGCTCCATACCCTCCGCCAGCCTGCCCAGATCCTCCCGGCTCATACGCTCTCCCGAGAGAGAATTGTAGATCTCGGCAAACTTCCCTGACACCCGGAGGCTCAGAGAGCCGGACTCCTCCGCATTCTGGGCGGAAAATCCGAATATCATGAAATACAGCAGTCCCAGCAAAACCGCCAGAACTGCCGTCATTATAATCCGCCTCCACGAACATTTCCTGAAAAAAACCGTGTCTCTCACGCCGACTCCTCCGCACGCCTACGGCATTGGGCCTGCCTCAGCGGCTTCTTACGTCAAAGTGTATCCTGCATTGTCCTTATCATTCGCCCGTCACCGTCTGGTACACCTCTATTCTGGAGATGTCCATCTCCGGCATCCCGATGAAGATCGCACCGTATCCGTAATATCCGTCTGTCGCCAGCTCGATCCTCACAATCTGCAGAAAAGAATGGATCACCTCTTTTGTCCATATAGTCAGGTAAGCCTCGTATACTTCCCCGATCTGCAGCGCTTCCTTGCACTCGAAGCCGATACCGGTCTTGGAAATATCCGAAATATTGATAGCTACCTCATTCCCGCCATTCCCGTCCAGCCTCTTGATCACCAGCTTTGACGGCATATCGGTCCTTTTGTTTTTCCTTCTGTCCTGCATCATAATTCCTACCTCTCTTTGCTCATGGCGGCCCCCGCCTTGGAATGATACAAGTATATCATTTCTTTCGCGACATCACAAGAAAAAAATATAGACGAATGGGGTCAGAAATTCACAAGGATTACTTAAAATTACACTACAATCATCGCATCCCCAAAGCTGAAGAATCTGTATCTCTCCCGAACGGCCTCCTCATAGGCCTCCAGCACTTGTTCTCTTCCTGCCAGAGCGGATACCAGCATCACCAGCGTTGACTCCGGCAGATGAAAGTTCGTGATCAAGGCGTCCAGTACTTTGAAACGGTATCCCGGATAAATAAAGATGTCCGTGTCTCCGCTTCCGGGACGCACTTTTCCCTCCTCGTCCGCAGCGCTCTCCAAGGTCCGGCAGCTGGTGGTTCCCACACAGATAATGCGGCCCCCTGCCTCTCTGGCCCGGTTGATCTTCTCCGCAGCCTCCAAAGACACCTGATAGTGCTCCGAATGCATATGATGGTCCAGCACGTTCTCCTCCTTCACCGGGCGAAACGTCCCAAGCCCCACATGAAGGGTCACAGACACAATCTCCACGCCCTTTTCCCTGATCTGTTCCAGCAGTTCCTGCGTAAAGTGAAGGCCTGCCGTAGGCGCAGCAGCAGAACCCTCATATTTCGCATAGACCGTCTGATAGCGGTTCTTATCCTCCAGCTTGTGGGTGATATAGGGCGGCAGAGGCATCTCTCCCAGCCGGTCCAGCACCTCCTCGAAAATACCCTCATAAAAAAAGCGTATCAGGCGGCTGCCCTCCTCCCCCGTCTCCAGAACCTGTGCCTTCAGCAGGCCGTCCCCGAAGGTAAGACCGGTGCCCGGCCGGCATTTTTTTCCGGGCCTTACCAGAGCCTCCCACACATCGCTCTCCAGCCGTTTCAGCAGCAGAACCTCCACATGAGCCCCCGTGCCCTCCCGCTGCCCCAGCAGTCTGGCCGGAATGACCTTGGTATCGTTGAGCACCAGACAGTCTCCGGGCCGCAGATAGTCCGCCACCTCCCGGAATACATGATGGGACACTGCCCCGGTGTCCTTATCCAGCACAAGCAGTCTGGAGGAAGCTCTGTCCTCCAGCGGATCCTGTGCGATCAGTTCCTTGGGCAGGTCAAAATAGAAATCCTTTTTCTTAAGCGTTGTCATATCCATTGTTTTACCTGAATCCGCCCCGAAGCTTCCCTCTACAGCGCCGCTCCCTCCGCAAACGCCATATAGCCCCGATAGGTCTCATATACATCCGCCTTGCTGGTAGCCTCCCAGGGAGCATGCATGTTCAGCACCGCCACGCCGCTGTCAATCACGTTCATACCATACAGCGCAAGGATATAGGCAATGGTTCCGCCGCCGCCTACGTCCACCTTGCCAAGCTCGGCCGTCTGGTAAACCACCTTCTTTTCATCCAGAATCCTGCGCAGGTGGGCCATATATTCCGCATTGGCATCGTTGGACCCGGACTTTCCTCTGGAGCCTGTGAATTTGTTGAAGACCATTCCTTTTCCCATGAAAGCGGCGTTCTTCTTCTCGAAGCAGGACGCAAAGGTGGGGTCGAAGCCTGCGCTCACGTCGGAGGACAGCATGCAGCTGCGGGAGAGGCATCTCCTCAGATTCAGCTCGCTGTACTCGCCGTTCAGGTTCATCAGCTCCGCCACGGCGTTCTCAAAGAATCTTGACTGCATACCCGTTGCTCCCACAGAGCCGATCTCCTCCTTGTCCACAAGGATACAGCACAGCGTTCTGTCCGTCTGCTTCATGTCCAACATGGCCCGCATGGACGTGAAGGCGCATACCCTGTCGTCCTGACCGTAAGCCAGAATCATACTGCGGTCGAAGCCCGCCTCTCTGGCCTTTCCTGCAGGCACGATCTCCAGCTCCGCAGAGAGGAAGTCCTCCTCTTCCATGTCGTAAGTCTTCTTCAATATGTCGAGAATCCCGGCCTTCACCGCTTCCTTAGCCTTTTCCTTCTTTTCTTCCTTCTCGTCCGTTTTGTTCTCGGCGTCTCCCTTGATAGAAATAGGCCTGCTGCCCACGATCAGATCCAGCGCCTCTCCCTCTATCACTCTGGCCGCATCCTTCTTCAGCTGCTCTCCTGCCAGATGGATCAGCAGATCCGACACAAAAAATACCGGATCATCATCATTCTCTCCCACGTTCAGCTCCACTGTGGTTCCGTCTTTCTTTACCACCACGCCATGGATGGCCAGAGGCAGAGTGACCCACTGATACTTCTTTACTCCGCCGTAGTAATGGGTGTCCAGATAGGCCATGCCTCCGTCCTCATAGAGGGGATTCTGCTTCACGTCCAGTCTGGGGCTGTCGATATGGGCCCCCAGAATGTTCAGCCCTTCCGTCATGGGCTTTTTGCCCATCTGGAACATCACTATGGACTTATTCATCCATACGCTGTAGACCTTGTCTCCCTCCTGCAGCTTCCTGCCGGACTCCATCAGTCCCTCCAGCTCCTGATACCCTTCTGCCTCGATGGTGTTGACGATGGTATCGATGCACTCTCTCTCCGTCTTGCTGTTGTCCAGAAACTCCCGATACTCCCGGTTCAGCTTTTCCAGACCCTCCAGCTGCCCTTCGTCATAAGTCTCCCATGCGTTCTTTCTTTCCATTGTCTTGTCCTCCTATTTTTTCTATTCCAGTTCCGACTCTACGCTCCAGCGCCTATCTTCAGGAAGGATTTCCTGACTCATTCTTCGTCATGACATCCTTCCCGGCGCTTTACGCTTCGAGTCTGTTCTATTCCAGTTCCGACTCTACGCTCCAGCGCCTATCTTCAGGAAGGATTTCCTGACTCATTCTTCGTCATGACATCCTTCCCGGCGCTTTACGCTTCGAGTCTGTTCTATTCCAGTTCCGACTCTACGCTCCAGCGCCTATCTTCAGGAAGGATTTCCTGACTCATTCTTCGTCATGACATCCTTCCCGGCGCTTTACGCTTCGAGTCTGTTCTATTCCAGTTCCGACTCTACGCTCCAGCGCCCCATGCCTCTACTGTCTCAGTTCGATTCCCAGCTGCTCCAAACCGTTCAGAATCTTCTTCATGACAGCATTTATATCGCTGTCTTCTAAGGTTCTGTCCTTGGCCCGGAAGGTAATGGAATATGCCACAGACTTGTAACCTGCCTTAATCTGGGCCCCCTCGTACACATCAAACAGCTTATAGGACTCCAGAAGCTTTCCTCCCCTCTGGAGAATCACTCCCTCGATGTCTCCCGCTAAAACCTCCTTGGGCACCACCATACTGATGTCCCTGCCCACGGCAGGATACTTTGCGATGCCTTCATATTTTCTGTCGAAGGTGGTGAAGGGGATCAGGCTCGGCATGTCCAGCACGGCCACATAGACTCTATCGCCTATCTCATAATGATCCCTTACCTCCGGATGGATCTCTCCCAGATATCCTACAACACTTCCCTCATATTTGATATTCGCCTGCCGGCCGGGATGCAGGAAGGGCTTTCCTGCCTGAGGGTCGTACTGCGGTCTCTTGGCCATGCCTACGCTTCCGAAGAATTCCTCCACCACGCCTTTCATAGTGAAGAAATCTCCTTCTCCGTAGAATCCCAGCACAAACTGCATACGCTCGTGGGGAAGCTCCGTGAGAGGCAGAGATTCCGGCAGATACACATTCTCCAGCTCGTAGAGCTTTACATCCTTGTTCCTGCGGTTATAGTTCACTGCCAGACTGGTCAGCATTCCGTTGAGAGGCGTGGTTCTCATGATGGAGAAATCCTCTCCCAGGGGATTTGCGATGGTGACTGCCTGACGCAGCTTGTCATCCTCGGAAAGCAATAGCTTGTCAAACACCTTGGGGCTTTCAAAGGAATAGCTCATACCCTGAGAGAATCCGCAGTATTCCGCCATGTCTCTGGCCTTCTGCTCTATCCGCAGCTTATAAGAGAGCTTGCCTGCCGTGGCCTCGCCCGAAGGCAGAGTGGTGGGAATCTTGTCATAGCCGTAGAATCTGGCTACTTCCTCCGCTATATCCGCATCACAGTTCAGGTCCTGCCGGAAATAAGGAATCACCAGCTCTGTGCCCTGCTCCGAAGCCTTCGCCTCCACCTGAATCCGACGCAGCATCTCCAGCATCTCTCCCTCAGGTATCTGAGTTCCCAGAAGGCGGTTGTATTTTTCCGGCTTGAAAGGAAGTCTTTTTCTCTCAGGCATAGGCTGGGCCACGTCCACCATGCCCCCTACCACCTCTCCGCAGCCCAGCTCCTCAATGAGCTGGCAGGCGCGGTTTATGGCGTCCTCCGCATTGTGGGGTTCCAGCCCCTTCTCGAACTTGCCCGAAGAATCCGTCCTCAGGCCGATTCTCTTGGAGGACTTTCGTACATTGGGTCCGTTGAAAACGGCGGACTCCAGCAGAACCGTATGCACATTTTCCGTGATCTTGGAATTTTCTCCCCCCATGATCCCGGCCACGGCCACCTCTTTTTCCCCGTCGCAGATCATCAGCACCTGACTGTCCAGCTTGCGCAGCTGGCCGTCCAAGGTCTGGAACCGGTCTCCCTCCTTCGCCCGGCGCACCACAATCCTATGCCCGGCGATGGTGTCCAGATCAAAGGCATGCATAGGCTGCCCATACTCCTCCATCACGTAATTGGTGATGTCCACCAGATTATTGATGGGACGGATGCCGCTGGCGGCAAGCCTCTTCCTCATCCACTCCGGCGAAGGCCCCAGCTTGATGTTCTTGCAGACCCTTGCACAGTACCGGGGGCAAAGCTCCGGATCCTGTACCTCCACGCTGACATAATCATGAACATCCTCCTGATTTCCTGTCACATTCACAAGGGGAGGCACAAAGGGCTTCCTGAAGGTAGCCGCCGCTTCTCTGGCGATTCCCAGCACGCTGTAGCAGTCCACCCGGTTGCTGGTGATTTCATATTCAAACACCGTGTCGTGAAGCCCCAGCAGCTCCACCGCATCAGCCCCTACCTGAGCATCCTCTTCAAATATATAGATGCCCTCCTCCGGAGCCTCCGGATACATGCTTCTGTCAGCCCCCAGCTCCTCTATGGAGCACATCATGCCCTGAGAGGGAACCCCCCGCAGCTTCCCTGCCTTGATCCTGATGCCCTCCTCCGGAAGAGGACCGCCGTCATGCCCCCCTGCGACCTTTCCTCCGTCTAAGACCACGGGCACCTTGTCCCCTACCTTTACATTATGGGCTCCCGTAACGATCTGTATGGTATCGGTGCCAATGTTCACCTGACATACAATAAGCTTATCCGCATCGGGATGTCCTTCTATCGAAGAGATCTGTCCTACGACGATCTTCTCCAGATTCCTGTCCCTTCTCTCATATCCTTCCACCTTCGTGCCTGACAGAGTCATTGCATCGCAATACTCCTGATCCGTACACTCCAGTCCCGGCACATATGCCTTAATCCACGACAATGCTGTATTCATGTGTTTCTCCCTTTCTATATGCAGTCCCGGCGCCTTCGCCCAAAAACTGTTCTGCAGTTTTGTCATGCACCTTCAGATCTTTGCACCACGATGCCCCTCAAGGCCTCAGAACTGCTTCAGAAACCTGATATCGTTCTCATAGAGCAGGCGCATATCGTCAATCTCATACTTCAGCAGGGCAATCCGCTCCAGTCCCATGCCGAAGGCAAATCCCGTGTACTCTTCCGGATCTATGCCGCTCATCTCAAGCACATGAGGATGAACCATGCCGCAGCCTAAGATCTCGATCCAGCCGCTGCCCTTGCAGAACCGGCATCCCTTTCCCCCGCATTTGAAGCAGGTCACATCCATCTCGGCGCTGGGCTCCGTAAACGGGAAATGATGAGGACGGAACTTCACCTTCGTCTCTTCCCCGAACAGCGCTCTGGCGAATTCCGCCAGAGTTCCCTTCAGATCCGCAAAGGTAATGCGTCTATCGATGACCAGACCTTCAATCTGGTGGAAACAAGGCGAATGGGTGGCATCCACCTCGTCCGAGCGGAAGACCCTCCCCGGAGCAATCATCCGGATGGGCAGTCTGCCCTTCTCCATCTCATGCACCTGCACCCCTGAGGTCTGAGTGCGCAGCAAAATGTCATAGACGCCGTTCCCGCCCTCGCTGCTGCCGCTGACCACATAGAAGGTATCCTGCTCATCCTTAGCCGGATGATCCGCAGGAATGTTCAGGGCTTCAAAATTGTAATAATCCTTTTCCACCTCAGGCCCTTCCACCACCTCATAGCCCATGCCGATGAAAATTCTCTCCACTTCCTCCAACGCGATGGTATTTGGATGCCTATGGCCCATCTCCGTCCTGCTGGAAGGCAATGTCACATCTATGACCTCCGCCTTCAGTCTGGCCTCCCTCACAGCCTTTTCAATCCGGGCCTTGTTCTCTTCCAGCACCCGCTCAATCTCTGCTCTGGCCTCATTCACCATCTGCCCTACCTTGGGCCTGTCCTCCGGCGCCACATCCCTCATGGATTTCAGAAGATCCGTCAGTTCCCCCTTCTTTCCAAGGATGCATACCCTGAGCTCATTCAGTTTCTCCGCAGTATCACAGTCCTTGATCTGCGACAGAGCCCTCTCTCTGATCTGTTCCAGCCTGCTCTTCATATGATACCTCCCTATATCCGCTTCAGTGAACCTCCGCTCAAAAACATACCATGACAATCCGCAGCGCAAAAAGTCCCCTGCAGCCTTTCTTTCAAAGCTGCAAGGGACGAAATATCATTCCGCGGTACCACCCTGCTTCCAGTCCTCCCCATTCCCGGACGACCGGCTCTCATATGCGTATAACGTCCGCTCACGTCCCGACCTACTTGATCCAGTCCCCTGCCTCTTGCAGGACGCTGTCCTCGTTCCGTCAGGCGGCTCCGGCGGGAAATTCGCGGCTTATCTGAACCTAAGGAAGCTTCCACCCAGCGGCCCCCTCTCTCTGCAGGAAAACAAACCTCTACTTTGCGCCATCCATGCCTTTTGCTCATTCATTCCTCTGAGATTTCATCATACTGTCTCCCAGCCGAAATGTCAATACATTATATCAAAAAAATACGGCCCATTGTCAATCTCAGGCATTTTCAGGCGCCCCTTCGGAAATCAGAAAATTTTCTCTCCCCTCACCAGCTTCTTGTTCACGGACTCAAAATACCGGTTCACATAGGCGCCGATCATAATGATATACATGCAGAAATACATCCACAGCAGCACAATGATGATGATGGACAGATTGCCGTAGATGCCATAGGTATTGCCGTAAGTCAGATAATAGGAAAAGGCCCAGGAAAAAACGCTCCAAACCACCGCGGAGAAAACAGCTCCCGGGATCTGCTCCTTGAAAACCAGCTTCTTGTCCGGAACATAGGCGTAGACTGCGGCGAAAAGCACCGACAGCACGGCCCACACAAACAAAAATCTGAAGTTCATGACAAAGGAAACCAGAGTCTGCAGCTGAGGCAGCCTATGCAGAGTCACGGCCACCAGCTGGTCACCGAACACCATGACGAACAAGGACAGAATCACCACCAGAAGCATGACCACCGTGTAGAAGGATGCTATGATGCGCACCAGAAAATAATTTCTCTGCTCCTCCACGTCGTTTACCACGTTGAGCCCCCGCATCAAGGCCATCACGCCCTTGGCCGCCGACCATATGGTGGCTATGATTGCAATGGACAGGATCCCGGCCGATTTGTCGTACACCTCCGAGATCAGGCTCTCCGCCAGCGGATCCACCTGATCCGGCAGCAGATCCGTCACCAGCTCCACCAGATTTTCCTCCGTCAAAGGAGTATACGGAATGATCGTACAGATCATGATCAACATCGGAACCACGGACAAGAAAAAGAAAAAAGCAATGCTGGCAGCATAGGTATTGATATCCTTCTTCTTCATCTGTGCGGAAAAATCCACCAAGACATGAAATATTCTGCGAACCACTCGACCAGCTCCTACTCATATATTTTTTCGACACTGCATCCCTCATAGAAATAGAGCAGTATCTCTTCCGCCGTATAGCCGGACTTCGCCATCTCCTTGGCCCCGTTCTGGCTCATCCCCACTCCATGGCCGAAGCCGCCTCCGGACAGAGAGTATTCTACCACGTTTCCGTTCTCTTTTCCAGTCGTTATCACAAAAAAACCGCTTGGAAGAAGGTTTGGACTGGCCACCCGGCTGCCGTTTTGCCTCACTACGTCCGCCTCCCCGTCATTCAGTACATATCTGATATTGTGCTCAGAGATCACCTTGATCTTGCTGGCATCCGTCTCTATGACCAGCTCATCGGCCACACCGCCGCTGCCCCGCTTTTCAATGTAGATTTCCTTGATATCGCCCAGCTCCCGGATCTCCTCGCTGACATACTCCTCCCCGTTCCACGTGAGCACCAGTCTGCTGTTGGCCGCATAGCGCCTCTGAAGCACCTCCAGCATATGCTCCCTATTCAGGGCCTCCACCTGATAGGTCCAGCGATACCATCCCTCTCCGGCCTCAAAGTCATCCGGATTCACCGTCCCGATGAAAGCGGCGAAGGCCTCCTCGTCCCTCATGCTCTCTCCCAGATCCACGCTTTCCAAAGCGTCCCCCTCCGATGCCAGCGCCGCCGCCATGGCGGACTTGCTCAGAGCCTTCGGCTTCAGGTAGGTAAGCGTGGGGGCCACTTCGGTCTTCCAAACCGTCGCGTCGCTCCCAACGCCGCAGGAGGTGGAATAATAATATGTCCCCGCCGGACTGCCCTCCCCGGTATAGAGAAGCTGTCCGTATGTCTCCTTCGCCGCAGTGGTGGTGCTCTCCTGCTCCAGAATGTTGTTGTACACCTGATAGGAGGTACTGTCGTCCACATGGGCCCCGTACTGGGGATAGCCTGCCCGCAGCATGCTTCCGTAAGCATAAGTTCTGGCGCAGATCGCCTGCGCCCTCAGCGCCTCATACGGATACGATGCCGGCATCTCGCTGGGCACCACGCTGTAAAGATACTCCTCCAGCAGCACTTCGTTCACTGCTACGATCCCGTCCTCGGTGCGCAAAAACTCCATGGTCCCACGGTAGGATGGTATGCCCTGACTGCGGTTGCAGCTTCTCAGCGTCACCTTCCCCGTCAGCACATCCGGCACTACATATATACGGTCTGTCTCAAAGTAAGCGCTGTCATAGCTTAACATCACTTCCTCCCCTGCCCCGTGAGCCTCCCGTTTCTGATCCCCATAGGCTCCGTAGACCACCGTAAATCCCACGTCGCAGGTAAAGCGGGGCTGTTCGTGAAAGAGCCCGTTGTAATCGGATTCTTTTATCAGAACCCGGATATACTCCATGGCGTCCTCCTTCACCATGAGAATTCCGCAGACCTCCCCGTTCTCCATGCACAGATCCGTGAAAGCGTACCCGAACAGCAGGTCTCTTGCCGTACACATCTTAAGGCTGTCATAGAGCCTATACCCCCGGCAGTCCGAGGCCAGAGGCAGCCTGCCGTAGCCCTCCACCTCTATCCCCTCCGCATCTGCACTGAGGATTTTGCCGTTGATCTTATCCGTCTTGGCCCTCACCAGCGTGACCCTTCCGTCCGTGAGCTCCACGTCCGCCACCTGTTCCCGGACAGAAGGCCCCGGATCATAGACCACTTGCCGTTCTCCCCCGGCCTCTGCACCGTCGTCCCCACCGGATGCCCCGGCGCCGTCGTCTGCGGCTACCATCCCCCAAGAATAACGCTCTCTATTACCCTCACGGAAAATCACGATCCCCTCCTCATCCACTTCCATGACCCAAACGTTCCGAAATAGCTGAACTATCGGAATATGGATGGGAGGCACCACTTCCTGCCCGCCCTCTCTATGTACCAGTGTCATCACAAGCTTTCCCAGCAGCAGCATTATGATCAGCAAAACCCCCAGCAAGCATATGAAAGCCTTCAGCTGCATTCTCTGGGACCGGTTAAGTCCCCATCTATCTCTCTCCAATTCTCCTCTCCCCTGCCGCATATTTATGTGCCGTCGGCTCCAGAGACATCGGAAGAATGATATTCTTCGCCTATGCATACCGGCCCAGACACATATCTAAAAGAGCAGCCCATACGGACTGCCCCCTTCTTTTGTATAAATACCCGAAATGCCGCCCCTTGCTTTCTGACTCCTAGCAATGCTAGGTGGGTGACCGCAGCCAAGGTTTTTGCCTTCCCTTCCAATCCTCCGCAGGAACGGAGTGAGGGCTTGACAGCCGCCTGACGATATAGGAATCCCGTTTAAAGAAATGTAGGTTCAAAATAAACAAGAGTTATCGCACATCTCAGGTTACTGTTATTATAACAAAAACCCCTATGAAAAACAACAATATTTTTTCCCAATTTTTGCATGGTGTCCTAATTATTAAGAAAACATAAGAATAAAAGATTATTTTATGCCTTGACAAAATGCCTGAAAGTGCTAAAATACTCTATGGTCACTAAAACAGTAATAAAGGAGGATGTAGAAACCATGAAGAAAAGCTTTCTAATTTTAGTAACCGCCATCATGTTCGTTCTGGCCGGATGCGGCTCCAAGCCCACCTTGTCTGAATGGGTAAACGGAAAGGACATCGCTGAAGTCGAGTCTACCGCCAACGCAACGTATGCGTCTGCAAACATCACTGTAGACATCTCTGCTGACGGAGAGGACATTCTGGTTTACACCATGGTCTATGACAAGGATGCATATGCAACTCTGGGCGATATGGAGCAGGATGCCATCGACGAGTATTTCAACAGCCAGATCGAAACTCTGAAGGGCGGAATGCTTCCCATGTTCGATGCCTGCAAGCAGGAGCTTGACATTGAGCTGAAGGCTGTTCGCGTAGAGTACGTTTGGGATGGCAAGGTGCTTTGGTCCTACGACATCACGAAGTAAGACTTAAAAAGCAGGAATCTGAAAAGATTTCCTTACATAAAAAGGCGATGCAGATGCATCGCCTTTTTTCATTCCCTTCTTGCCTCAGCCTCCTCAGCCTCACTGCAAGAGGCAAGATACAAAAGCAAAATACAAAAGCAAGATACAAAAAGAGGACGGCATACACCGCCCTCTTTTTGTATCTCTGCAGTATCCTGCAGTTTATTCCACTGCTCTTTGCCTCTTACAGGCTTGCAGCCTCGTTCACGATCTTCTTCAATGCAGCCAGAGCCTCCTCAGGCAGCTTGTCGTAGCCTTCCTTCTTGGTAGCGAAGCCCTCTACCGCATCCACACGGTTCTGCATGGCATTCTGCAGCGCCTTCACATACTCGCCGTCTCCAAGATCGGGCGTGAAGCCTTCCCAATCCATGATCTCGATATCCTCAAAAGGTCCCCACTGCTTGAAGGTAGCTCTCTTCTCCACAATGGCCTCCAGAATTCCCAGAGTATCAGCAGGCTTTACCTTCTTGCCCATGAAGTCGCCGGTGTTGATGATGTAGCAGTCTACGTTCTTCTCCTGCACCAGCTTCTTGAACTTCTCATAGTCGTTCACCAGAGGATAGGTTCTGAAAGGATTCGCATAAGGAACAATACGAAGAGCGTTCATATCGGTCCCTGCAGCCACACGCTCTGCGGTGGAAGTCTTGGTAGCCAGCGTAGCACCCATAACGGAAGCCAGAGCAGCGCCCTTCAGCTTCACTACGGGAGGAATGGTAGGATCCTTCATGATCCAGAAGATAGCGTTCACGGGAGCGTCGATCTTATCCACGCGGTTAGGAGACCACAGCTTGGACTTGATGGCACGGCCGTTGCCGTTCCTGATATCCTCTGTAACCAGCTGAAGCTTTCCGTCCTCATCCAGAGTAGCGGAGCAGTTCTGAGCCGTCAGCAGGAACTTGTTGTCGGCACAGCCCGTAGGATAGTCGGCAGTCTTGTCAAAATAGGTAGGCTCCAAAGCCACTGATGCACAAGTGTCCGTATTGATGATAAATGCATCATCATGAAGCACCTTGATCTCATACTTGCCATTGTGCTTTGCATGGGTCAGAGTGGACTTTCCGGATCCGGACAAGCCGTACACGGAAGCCACGAACTTGCTGCCGTCGGAAAGCAGATATTCCTTCTGTCCGCCGTGGCAGGAAGCGTATCCGTTCCTATTTGCCATAGCCCAGGCCATGGTCAAGGTTCCCTTCTTATGCTCACCGAAATACTTCATGCCCAGAATCGCGGCACAGTTCTGATCCGTATCGAAATAGCACAAGGTCAGATCGTCGCTGAGGCAGCTATAGTCAACATCGGGGCTGGGGGTCGGCGCCCACTGAGGATTGGAGAAGATATAGATATCAGGCTCCTTGCCTCCGCCGATGGGCTGGGACTCCTTGTACATCTTTACATAAGTATCGGACATGTACTGGAAGTTCAGCATCCAGTTGTACATGATGTTCTCTTCCCCTTCGGGAATCAGCAGATGCGCCTTGGCCATGAACTCAGGATCAAGGCCGATGAAGCACTCTACATGGTACATTGTCTGCCAGCGGGTCTTGTAGATGGCGTCCATAACCACCTTGTCAAGCTTTGCGGCGTCCACGCCGGGCTCTCCCTTGATGCGGCGGGCCTGCGCGTAACGGCCGGTCACGGCACCGTCATTGAACAACAGAACCTTCGCATCCTTCTCCAGACCGATCTCCTCAGCCCTATGCACAGGCATATCGGTAACGATGGTTCCGGGAGAATTCTTCGCAAGCTCATAAGCCTCTTTGAGGGTATTTACCTTTACTACGTTGTTTCCGTAGAAGGCGGCCTCAATGATGGAGCGCGTCTTGCTGAAGCCGGGCTTCCCGGCACCGATCTCTGAAATCGGATAATACGCTTTTGTTGACATTGTTAACGTCCTCCTTATTTGTGTATTTCCTAAACTGCTACGTCTTGTTCATTATCTCAAAATCACCCGGAAAAGTCAAGAAAGCTTATGTATTTTATAGTGATTTAACAATTAATAAGTTGCTTTTCACACGCTATTTCAATAGCTGTCTTTTTTCTCCATCCGGACATCCTTCTTCAGCAGAACGGTACAGTCAGCCTTGGTCTCCCTCCTGAGCCATTCCCGCTCCTCCTCGTCCAGATAAGGAGACAGTTTCTCGTATACCTGCCTCTGATAGGAATAGAGATACATCCTCTGGGTCTCCGTCAGATATTTCTCGTCGACGGCTTCCATGTCGATGGGCACCCATGTCAGCGTCCTGAAACGCATGAACTGGCCGTATTCATTCTTCACATAGTTCTCCGCCACCATCACATTCTCGATTCGGATGCCGTGGCTGCCCTCCACATAGATGCCCGGCTCGTTCGTCACGTTCATGCCCGCTTCTAAAAGCGCCTCGCCGCCCTCTGTATAACGCCATCTCAGGCCCTGAGGGCCCTCATGCACGTTCAGTATATAACCCACTCCGTGCCCGGTGCCGCATTTATAGTCCAGTCCCATGTTCCAAATGGGCTGGCGGGCCAATATATCCAGATTCCGCCCCGTGCAGCCGTAGAGCCAGCAGGCGTTGGTCAGCTGCAGCATGCCCGCCGCCACCGCAGTGTAATGAAGCTTGATCTCGTCGGAAACAGGCCCCAGCACGATGGTTCTTGTCACGTCCGTGGTGCCTCCCAGATACTGCCCGCCGGAATCCACCAGCAGCATTCCCTCCGGCGCCAGAACCGCCCTGTTTTCAGGGGTGGCCTCATAATGCATCATAGCGGCGTTGGCTTTATAGCCTGCGATGGTGGGGAATGACAGATCCAGAAACTCCGGAATCTCCCTGCGGAATCTCTCAAGCTCATCCGCTGCGGAGACCTCCGTGATCTCCTGCTTTCCGATATTCTTCTTCAGCCAATAAATGAATTTCGTCACCGCCACGCTGTCCTTGAGGAATATCTTCTCCATGTTGGCCAGCTCCACGGGATTCTTCACTGCCTTCAGCAGCTCCGTGGGATTCTTTTTCTCCACCACGGTCTGGCTCTCAGACAGAACCTTGAACAGGCAATAGCTGCAGTGGCGTTGGTCCGCCAGAACCTTTCCGCCCTCGGGAAGCTTCCTCAGATACGGGATCACATCGTCATACTCCTCCACCAGAATGCCCTTCCCGCTCAGATAGCTCTGCACCTCTTCGTTCAGAGCCTTCTTCTGAATGAACAGCACTGTCTCTTTCTGAGTCAAATATCCGTAGCAGATAGCCACGGGATTGCACTCCACATCGCAGCCTCTGATGTTGAAAAGCCACATCAGATCGTCCAGCTTCGTCAGAAGAAGGCTGGACGCCCCTTCCTTCTCCACCTTTTCCATGACCTCACGGCGCTTTTCCTCAAAACTCTTTCCGGCGATCTCCTCCTTCAGCACGGTCACTGTTCCCGCCGGGAAGCCGGGCCTATCCTTCCAAATCCCTTCAGCCAGATCCTTCTCATAGGCAAACCGAATCCCCTTACCGCCCAGCTCCCTCTCGTACTCCTTGCCGCTGGCCGCCGGAATGACCCTGCCGTCGAAGCCCAGCAGCTGGCCCTCCTTCATGTTTTTCTTTAGAAATTCCCGGATGGTGGGAACACCTTCCTCCTGCATCCGAAACAGCTCGATGCCCGTTCCCTCCAGCTCCCGTTCCGCCTGAATGAAATACCTTCCGTCGGTCCAAAGCCCGGCTCCCGCCTGCCACACCACCAGAGTGCCGTTGGAGCCGGAAAAGCCGCTGAAATACTCCCTGACCTTGAAATAATCGTTCACATACTCCGAATTGTGAAAGTCCGCAGTGGGCATCATATAATAGTCCACGCCCTCTGCCCTCATGGCTTCCCGCAGCGCCTCAAGACGCCCCCTTATCATCTGGTTTTCCATTTTGTCCTCCTATTCCAGTTCCGCATTGGTACAAGATTTCTGAGCCGCAAGGCCCACGGCCTTCGACGTCCCTACCCGGTGGCAGCCGGACCGGAGAAACAGCTCCAGTTCCTCCAGCGTGGCGATGCCCCCTGCGGCCTTGATCTTCACCTGCGGCCCGATATGCTTTTTGAATAGTTGTATGTCCTCTATTGTGGCCCCGGCTGTACCAAAGCCCGTAGAAGTCTTGATATAATCCGCTCCGGCATTGGTGACTGCCCTGCACATGGCGATCTTCTCCTCCTCTGTCAGATAGCATGTCTCTATTATGACCTTCAGAACATGCTCCCCGCAGGCTTGCTTCAGAGTCCTGATCTCCTCCTCCACCTTGTCGTATAGGCCGCTCTTTACGTCCCCTATATTCACCACCATGTCGATCTCATGGCAGCCTTCCTTCAGGGCCTGCTCCACCTCGGCCAGTTTCGCCTCCGTGACGCTGTACCCCAGAGGAAATCCCACCACCGTGCAGATAGTCAGCGATTCTCCAAAAGTGTCCCGAACCCTCTTCACGTAGGACGGCGGGATACAGACGCTGGCCGTATGATACTGCACCGCCTCCTGACACAGACTGCGGATATCCTCCCAAGTGGCAAAGGCCTTCAGCTGTGTATGGTCCACCCTTGCCAGCATGTCTTCCATGGTCCATGACTCCTGCTCCCCTTTTTCCATAGGGAAATTCCCCTCCGGAACGGCCTTTTCACTCCCAAAAGCCTCCTCCCCGGAAACTCTCTCTTCCATAGCGGCTGTCACTCCCTTTCCATAGGCATCTCAGATTCCCAGAAAATCCTTTACCACATCTTTCATCTGCATTACTTCGCACTGCTTCTGGTGAACCACCGGCGCGGTCCGGATCTCATCCACGGCTTTTGGAACCTTCACCCCCGCCAGCCGGGACAGCTCATCCACCAGCTCAAAGTCTCCCTCCGCGCCTTGCCCTGCGCCAATGGCATTCATGACGCTTCTGGCAAACTTGAAGGGACTGGCCGTGGAAACGATCACTGCCACAGCCCCATCCCCCGTCTCCTCCAGATATTTCCGGTACACGGCGGAAGCCACGGCGGTATGGGTATCGATCACATATCCATATTCTTCATAGAGACGCCTGATCTCCTCCGCCGTCTCTTCCTTTGTGGCGTAGTTTCCGTAGAAATCCTCCAATCCGGCCCTCATCTCCTCCGTGATCTCATATTTCCCCTGACCGCTTAAGGCAGCCATCAGACCGCTGTTCTTTTCCCCGTCCTCCCCGGCGACGCGGTAGATCAGGCGCTCTAAATTGCTGGACACCAGTATGTCCATGGAGGGCGATTCTGTCACCACAAACTCCCGGTTCTTGTCATAGCAGCCGGTGCGGAAGAAATCATACAGCACCTTGTTCTCATTGGAGGCGCAGATCAGCTTCCCTATGGGCAGCCCCATGCTCTTGGCATAGAAAGCGGCCAGAATATTCCCGAAGTTTCCTGTGGGCACCACCACATTTACCCGCTCTCCCTCTGCGATCCTTCCCTCCCGCAGCAATGTCCCATAAGCATATACATAATAGCATATCTGGGGAACCAGACGGCCGATGTTGATGGAGTTGGCGGAGGAGAACTGATATCCCTTGTCCCCCATCTTTCTTTCCAGCTCTCTGTCGGAAAAAATCCTCTTCACCCCAGTCTGGGCATCGTCAAAATTGCCGTGGATTCCCACCACCAAAGTATTCGCACCCTTCTGAGTCACCATCTGCCTCTCCTGAATAGGGCTGACGCCGTCCTTGGGATAGAACACCACGATCTTCGTTCCCTCCACATCTGCAAAGCCGGCCAGCGCCGCCTTGCCCGTATCCCCGGAGGTAGCCGTCAGGATAACGATCTGGTTCTCCACCTTATTCTTTGCTGCCGCCACCGTCATAAGATGGGGCAAAAGTGACAGAGCCATGTCCTTGAACGCGATGGTTGCGCCATGAAAAAGCTCCAGAAAATATGCACCCCCAGCCTCCGCCAAAGGCGCGATCACGTCCGTGTCGAATTTGGAGTCGTAGGCCCTTCCGATACAGCCCCTCAGCTCCTCCTCCGTATAATCTGTCAAGTAAAGCTTCATCACTTCATAAGCTACATTCCCATAATCCATTTCCGAGAGTTCTCTCAGACTTTTGTCTAAGGCGGGAATATGATCCGGCACAAACAATCCGCCATCCTCTGAAAGGCCTTTCAAAATCGCCCAAGATGCCTTCACCGGCTCGCCCTTGCCCCGAGTGCTCCTATACAATACTTCTTCCATGGGTCCATCTTCCTTTCTTCTCTCCGTCACTGAAATTTACGCGCAAAACCCTTGGCTTAGTATACTACAAAACCCCCCGGAAGAAAAGCTTTTTATCTCACTTGAAGAATTCATGCCCCCCATATAGGAACAAATAGGTCAGCTTTGTGTCAAACCACCGCATCTTTCCGCTGTCGGCATATTTCCTCGCCGCAAAGTACAGAGCCCCCTGAGAGATGTCCTCCCCCATCAGCGCCCGCTCCACAGCCTCCACGGTCTCATCGCTGACCGTGACCCTATAATAGCTGCCATTGTACACGGGAGAAAACTGAGACACCCCCTTTTCCCTCTGAAACACAACCTCTGTCACTGTATCGGGAAACTTGTCGCTGTTCATCCTGTTCAGTACCACGTTCGCCACCAGAAGCTTGCCGTCCTCATCCTCGTTGCCTGCCTCCGCCTCCACGATCCGCTGCAGCACCTCCAGCTCCTCGTCCGTTAAATGATATATGTATTTAGAATCCACAACGGAAAAATCCACGGTCCTCTGTCCTGACACTGCCACATCCGCAATGCCCATCTCCTTTATGCCCACCATAGATGAGGACGCCGCCCTCATAACAGATTCCCTCATGGCGGCATCACGCTGCTCTACCTCCTCAAGCTCCAGCCTGAGCTCAAATGCCGGGCCGGCGCACAGCCTCGCCATGTCCACGCTCCTTGCACACAGAAAGCAGGCCATGAACACCCCGCCGCCCAGAACCAAAAGTCCCGCTGCCTTTTTATACATATCCCTTCGCCCTTTCCATTCAGTTTAGAATACCAGCATGTCCGATATAGCAATATATGAAGTTCATGCTGAAAATATATCTAAAGGATTGATTATTTCTCAAACTGAATGTTATACTAAGAAAAAATCTCAGAAGAGACTTGATAAAAAGGATTAGGTATGGAAAAAACCACCACCAAAACCGCATATTGCCGTGCCTCCCTGACCTACCGGAGGAAACATATCAGCCTTGGCAGCTTTCCCACGGAAAAAGCAGCCCATGATGCATATCTGGAGGGCCGGCGCATCCTGCATGACTACAGCTGCACCTTGGGTTCGTACCGCCCCGCCTCCCCTCTGGCTTTCGCAAAATGGGTATCCCTCCTGAATTTCCGGGACAACGGAGCCTACTTCAGCAATCCCATCTATTTGGCCGGAAGGATGTTCTACTACTATCTTTCTCCTTCCCGGATCCTGAAGTTCGATCAGGACGACTTATCCTATTATGCCGCCCACAAGATCATGTGCAGGGGAAATCACTATTTCGTAGCGGATTACGGCTCCCAGATCAGCATTTCCAGCCGATACCGCATCAGGCCCTACGCGAGGGAAGGAAAGGATTTCCGCTTTCTAAACGGAGATTCCAATGACTTCCGCCGGGAAAATCTGGAGATCCTCAACATCTACCATGGAGTCACCCCGGAAATGAAAAACGGACAGTACGTTTATACTGTCCGCATTCATGTAAGAGGAAACTATCTGGTAGGCCGTTATGTCTCCATGACAGAGGCCGCCATTGCCTACAACAAAGCTGTAGACATCCTAAGGGAAAACGGCTTCTCCAAAAACTATTCCGTCAACTATATAGAGGGACTCCCTTCCGGAAAATATGCCGAACTCTATGACCGCCTGCAGATCTCGGCCCGCATCCGATCCTGCAGGCCCTGACTTAGGGCAGCCTTCCTTCATCCTTCTATTTCTCCGAATAATTGATGAAGCTGATATTCAGGTTCACGTATCCGGCTATGCCGTCCACGGATCCGTCAAAATCATACTGCCACATGGCAAACTTGTAGGGATAATCGGGAATGTCCTCGTTCTGGGACAGCCACACGTCATATGCCGTCAGCTTCGACATGTCGATCTCCTTTATGAGCCACTCCTTGTCGCCATAGATCATGGTCTTGTATCCGGCCGCGGCGATGTCCCCCAGAAAGGCCTTCGCTATGGAAGTCTTCTGCTCTCTGGTCAGCACATCCGTTCTTGCGGTATCATTATCCACCAGCTCCATATAAAACGCCACGGGATAGGTGATCTGGTAATCCCCCAGGCTCTCTATGACCATCTTGGCTTCTTCCTTCGCCTCATCCTCGGTGATGGCCTGAGAGTAAAAATAAACTCCGATCTCCAGCCCCGCGTCCGAGGCCCGCTTGATGTTGTCGCTGAAATACTCGTCGAGAATCAGCTGGCCCGTGCCGTAGCCTCTGGCCCCCACCCGAATCATAACGAACTCGATACCGGCCTTCTTCAGCTTCACAAAGTCCACATAATCCTGAAACTTGGAAATGTCCACACCCACATAGGACGTCTTCTTGCCGTCCTCGTAGTACTTCATCAGATTCGACTGGCACACCAGCTTTGTAAAGTCATACTCATGCTTGGGCAGATAAGGGTTGATCAGAACCCACTCCTCCCCACCGTCCGCATATTTCACCAGAGTATGCTTGCCGTCCGTGGAGGGATCTTCCTCCTCTTCCTCCTTCGGCTCCTCTGTGGGCACCGGTTCCTCCGTTGCCTTGGGGTACATATCCCAAAATTCCAGATCCTCCGGCCTTAGCTTGCTCCCCGACACCAGATCGTCCGTATCGGGAGTCACCACCACCGGGGAAACCGGCTCCGCCGACGCATACACTTCGTCGTTTTGCCGGACACTGCTGTTCTTTCTGCCCTTGTCGTTCAAAGCCAGCACCAACACCAAGATCACCGCCACGAAGGCAGTCACAACGGCGATGGACTTCACAACGGCAGGTGTCAGATTCGAGTGATCATCATAATCTTCCGGTATCTTCAAATTGTACGCCTCCTATTACAAGTTCCGCAGCTTCTCTACGGTGCCCCCTTCTGCGAAGTATTTTCGCACGCTTTTTCATGCGTCCGAAAATACTTCCCGGCACCTTCGTTCCGCTGCTGTATTTCAAGTTCCGCAGCTTCTCTACGGTGCCCCCTTCTGCGAAGTATTTTCGCACGCTTTTTCATGCGTCCGAAAATACTTCCTGGCACCTTCGTTCCGCTGCTGTATTACAAGTTCCGCTGCTGTATTTCAAGTTCCGCAGCTTCTCTACAGCTTCACAATAATCTTCTTGGGGCATTTCTCCGCGCAGGCCCCGCAGCCTACGCACTTCTCCTGATCGATGGCGGCATGGAAATCTGCCACTGCCACCGCCCCCTCGGCACAGTTCTTGGCGCAGATACCGCAGCCGATGCAGCCCGTCTGGCAAGCTTTCATGGTCACGGGCCCCTTATCCTTGGAGCTGCACGCCACCGCGTATTTCGCCTTGTAGGGGATCAGAGAAATCAAATGCTTGGGACAAGCCGCCACACATTTCCCGCAGGCCTTGCAGGCCTCTCTGTCCACCACTGCCACCCCGTTCACCACATGGATGGCATCGAAGGGGCAGGCCTTCACGCAGTTGCCGTAGCCCAGACAGCCGCTGCTGCAGGACTTGGGCCCGCCTCCCGGCACGAAGGCCGCCTTGCTGCAGTCCGAAACTCCATGATATTCATAATCCTGCTTGGCCTTGTCGCAGTCCCCGGCGCAAGCCACAAAGGCTACCAGCCTCTCTGCGGATCCCGCCTCCACGCCCATGATGGCCGCTATTTTGTCCGCCACCGGCGCTCCTCCCACGGGGCAGGACCCTACGGGCGCCTCCCCCTTAGCGATGGCCGCCGCCAGCCCGGAGCATCCCGCATATCCGCAGCCCCCGCAATTGTTGCCGGGAAGCGCTGCCAGAACCGCCTCCTCCTTCTCGTCCACCTGCACCTTGAACTTTATGCCGGCCACGCCCAAAAACAGACCCACGAAAACACCTACTGCGCCCACCACGGCGGCGGCCGCCAAAATTCCTGTCACACTCATCCGTCCCACTCCCTTCTACAACAGTCCCGAAAAGCCACAGAACGCTATGGCCATCAAACCTGCCGTCAGCAGCACCATAGGCATTCCCTTGAAAGACGCAGGAACGTCGTTATGCTCAAGCTTCTCGCGGATTCCTGCCAGAATCACGATGGCAATGGTAAATCCCACCGCTGTGGCAAAGCCGTTCACGATGCCCGTGAGGATCCCGTACTCTTTCTGCACATTGGTGATAGCCACTCCCAGCACCGCGCAATTGGTAGTGATCAGAGGCAGGTAGACTCCCAGCGCCTCATAGAGCGCCGGCATGGCCTTGCGCAGAAACATCTCCACGAACTGCACCAGCGCCGCAATGACCAGAATGAATACAATGGTTCTCAGATATTCCACATGAAATCTTTCCAGCACGAATTTATAGATCACTCCGGCCACCGCGCTGGCAAGGGTGATGACGAAAATTACCGCACTCCCCATGCCTGCTGCCGTGTTCGTCTTTCTGGAGACCCCAAGGAACGGACAAAGCCCCAGAAACTGGCTCAACACCACATTGCTCACCAGAGAGGAGCCGATCAGAATGACGAGTAATTCCTTTACGCTTTCCATCTGCTATTCCTCCTTCTCGTTGTCATAGAATCTCTGGGCGCAGCCCTTTTCCGAACAGTTCATGCAGTCATGGCTGCATCCGGAGCCGATCTTCGAGGTATCCTTTCCGGCCCTTGCTCCCGCCGCCTTCACATAGTTTTGCACCGCCACCAGCGCTGCCAGCACAAAGAATGCGCCCGGCGCCTGCGCAAAGATACGGACGGGCTCGAAGGAATCCGGCGTGATCTTGAAGCCGAAGGCCTTGCCGGCGCCCAAAAGCTCCCTCACCAGACCGATACATGTCAGGGCCACCGTAAATCCCATGCCCATGCCGATGCCGTCGAACAGTGAAGGGATGGGAGGGTTGGAATAGGCATAGCTCTCCGCCCGCCCCAGAATAATACAGTTCACTACGATCAGAGGTATGTAGACTCCCAGCGCCTTGTTTAAGTCAGGGAGATAAGCCTCCAGCAGAAGCTGAACCACCGTCACGAAGGAGGCTATAATCACGATGAAGGCCGGTATGCGCACCCTATTGGGAATCAGCCCCCGAAGCAGGGAAATGAGAAGGTTGCTCAACGCCAGAACCACCAGCGTGGTAAGCCCCATCCCCAGACCGTTTATGGCGGAGGTGGTGACGGCCAGCGTAGGACACATGCCCAGCATCAGCACAAAGGTAGGATTTTCCTTCACGATACCGTTGTACAATCTCTCTCCTGCCCTATTCATGGCTCCCTCCTCCCTGCCCGCTTTTGCAGACACAGACTCGTTGGACTGAAGATTCCTCTCACTCATTGGATCCACCCCCTTCCCTCAGGACAGCCGCAGTCTTCAGGCCCCCGTTCACCGCATTGGTGACTGCTTTGGTGGTGATGGTGGCGCTGGTGATCACATCGATCTCATTATCCGCAGAGGCACCTGTCTTTGTGTAGACAAAGCTGTCCACCTTCTTATCATGAAACTGAGGCGCCAGCACGCTGGGAGCCTCCATGCCTAAGCCCGCCGTCTCGGAAATCTCCAGTATGGAAATATCGTTCAAAGTTCCGTCATTCCTCACTCCCACATACAGCACGATGTCTCCGCCATAGCCCTGGGTGGAGGTGGACTGAATCACAAATCCCAGAGCCGTTCCGGCGCTGTCCTTGGCCTCATAGACGCTTCCGATCTTCACTCCCTGAGAGGCAAGCTCTTCCTTCAGCTCCTCGGGCAGCTCGTAAGAGATCTTCTCGAAGACGTCCGCCTCCTGAAACACTGCCCTGCACGCCTCCTCAATGGCCTTTTCCTGCTGTATCCGGATAGGCTCCTTGGTCAGCTCATAGACCACTCCCAGAAGCAGGCCCACCACCAGAGTGATGGAGAAAAGAATCCCCGCTTCCTTCAGCATTACGCTGATATCGCTCTTATTTTTCATGATGCCTTCCTCCCTTCCGATGTCCGAAAGCCGTGGGCATGGTCCATTTCTCAATGAGGGGCACGAGAATGTTTCCCAGAATGATGGCGTAGGAGACACCTTCAGCGCCGGATCCGAAGACCCGGAAGATCCCCGTCAGCAATCCCAGAAAGACGCCGAAAACATACTGTCCCTTGATGGTGATGGGCCTAGTCACATAATCCGTAGCCATGAAGAAGGCTCCAAGCATCAGACCGCCTCCGAAAAGCTGCGCAGAAAGATAGGCCGGATCCAGTCCATGCCCTCCGAACAGAACCACGAACAGGCCGAAGGTCACTATGTAGCTGCCGGGGATTCTCAGATCGATGACTCCCAGCAGGATCAGCAGACATGCCCCCACCAGCAGGGCAAGCACCGACGTCTCTCCGATGGTTCCTCCGGTACGTCCCAGAAACATGTCCAGAACATTCACCTGCTCTCCCGCCTTCAGCGCCGCAAGAGGCGTGGCCCCGGTGTATGCGTCGCAGTCGAAGGCCATCATAGCCGAAGGGAAGGAGATCAGCAGAAAGCATCTGGCCGCCAGCGCCGGATTCATGAAATTCTGTCCCAGACCGCCGAACAGCATCTTCACCACCAGAATCGCAAATATCCCGCCCAGCGCCGCCATCCACAGCGGCATGGTCACGGGAAGGTTCAGCGCCAGCAGCAGCCCCGTCACCACTGCGGACAGATCCGCGATGGTCATGCTCTGCAGAAGGCTTCTCTTATCCCTTCTCACCTTCCACTTATATACCCCAAACAAGAATTCCGTCAGCACCGTGCTGGCAATGGTCACCAGAATCACCGCCAGCGCCCTTGGGCCGAAATTGTAGATGCCGAATCCGGCAGCAGGCATCAAGGCAACGATGACTGCCAGCATCAGCCCGTTGGTGGACACTCTGGAACGAACATGGGGATTGGATGATACTTTATACAATTCGCTCATGATACATATCTCCTTATTCCAGTTCCGTATTTTATGATTTCTTTCTCTTGGCCAGCAGGATCTTGCGCATGGACTTGATCTCCTGCGTCAGCTGACGCTTTGCCGGACAGACAAAGCTGCAGCATCCGCACTCGCAGCACTCCATGCCGTAGCCTGCCAGAAAGGCTTCCTCGTCAAAACGCTCCGCATAGTCTGCAAGCCTGCTGGGCACCACCCTTCCCGGACACACGTCCACGCAGCGCCCGCAGTTGATGCAGGGCCCCGGCTCCATGGCCGCCACGTCATCCTTGGACAAGGCCAGCAGCGCCGTTGCCGTCTTGGTCACCGGAACATTCAGTCCGAACATGGCAAAGCCCATCATGGGACCGCCGCAGATGATCTTCTCCGGCGTGCCTTTGAAGCCTCCCGCCGCCGCAAGTACTTCGCTGTAGTCGGTTCCTATACGAACCCTGAAATTCCCAGGGCTTGCCACCGCGTCCCCCGTCACCGTGACGATCCTCTCCATCAGAGGCCTGCCCTCCATGACAGCTCTATGTACCGCAACGATGGTGTCCACATTGTTTACCACGCATCCCACGTCCGCCGGAAGCATGGTGGAATTGATCCGCCTGCCCGTGGTGGCGAAAATAAGCTGACGTTCTCCCCCCTGAGGATACTTGGTCTTCAGGCCCTTGACGCAGATCCGCTTCTCGTCCATTGTCATGCTCTTCAGCTTGGAGATGCAGTCCGGCTTGTTGTCCTCCACCGCCAGAATTCCCTGAGCGCCCGGAAAGAGCTTCAGCAGGATCTTCAGGCCGCCTATAAGCTTTTCCGGCTCCTCCAGCATCCTGCGGTAATCGGAGGTGAGATATGGCTCGCATTCCGCACAGTTGGCGATGACATATTCTATTTTTTCCGGCTCCTTGGGAGAAAGCTTCACATGGGTGGGGAACCCTGCGCCTCCCATGCCTACGATACCGGCCTCCCTGATGATGCCTATGATCTCCTCCCTGTCCATCCCCTCGAAGGAGTCTCTGGAGCCGAAGCCCACATCCTCATAAAGACCGTCGTTCTCCACCACGATGCTCATGACCATGTCACCGGTGGATACCCGTCTGGGCTCCAGCGCCTTCACCGTGCCGGATGCCGACGCATACACGTTTGCCGACACAAAGCCGCCCGCCTCAGCGATTTTCTGCCCCATCAGCACCCTATCGCCCTTTGCCACCAAGGCTTTGGCCGGCGCGCCGATATGCTGCGATAGGGGATAGACCATTTCTCCCCCCGGCAGGACATCCTGAATGGCCTTATCCTTAGACAAGTCCTTCCCGTCATAAGGATGTATCCCGCCCACAAAAGTCAACTTTGTCATACTATCCTATGTCCTTTCTCATGTGAATACCGGATTCCCTCCGAAAACATACCCCTGCTTTGGAGCATCCCCTCACATTTTTCCTCTACCATTAAATATACTATTTTTTTTTACAAAATACTACTGGAAAATTTGAATTTGTGATATCATAATATTGAAAATCAATCATAGGGAGGTTGCCATGCGAATTTCTGAGGAAACATTGGATAACTTTTTCATTTCTTATCCCCTGAACAAGCTCGCCCCTTTGGAGCGGATTCTGTTTTTAGATATCGAAACCACCGGCTTCGCCGCCAAATCCTCCTATCTGTACCTGATAGGCTGTGCCTACTACCGGGGCGGAAAATGGCATACCATACAATGGATGGCGGAAAACTATGAGCAAGAGACCGAGCTGCTGAAGTCTTTCTTTCAGTTCGCCAAAATGTACCGCTACCTCATCCATTTCAACGGCAACAATTTCGATCTGCCCTTCATGGCCCAGAAATGTGCCCAGCACTCGCTGCCATACAGCTTTGAGGACTTCGAGGGCATAGATCTGTACAAGAGAGTGGCCCCTTATAAATTCTTCCTGAAACTTCCCAACTGCAAGCAGAAGACTTTGGAGCAGTATCTGGGCGTCAGCCGCAAGGATGTGTTCACCGGGGCCGAGCTGATCGGCATATACCACGACTATATCAAAAACCCTTCGGAATTCTCCGAAAACGCCCTGCTGCTTCACAATGCGGACGACTTGAAGGGCATGCTGGAGGTTCTGCCCATGCTGTCCTACTACGATCTGTTCAACCATCCCGTCAAGGCGAGAAAGGTTCAGGCAAATTATTACAAGGACAGCAACGGCAACAAAAAAAGGGAGCTTGTCATCTTCTTCACGCTGGACACCCCGCTGGCCAAGCCTCTGTCAGCAAACGCCAACTCCTGCTTCTTCCGGGGCGAGGGTGCCGAATGCTCCCTGCGCATCCCCATTCTTGAAGAGGAGCTGAAATATTTCTATTCCAACTACCATGATTATTATTACCTCCCTGCGGAGGATGTGGCGCTCCACAAGTCCGTGGCGGGCTTCGTAGAAAAGCCCTACCGGATTCCCGCCTCCGCCGCCAACTGCTACACCAGAAAGCAGTCCAGCTACCTCCCTCAGTGGGACATCCTTTTCACGCCCTTCTTTAAGCGGGAATACAAGAGTCATGAGCATTTCTTTGAGCTGACGGAAGAGCTGAAAAAAGATAGGGCGGCCTTCTCCAAATACGCCGGACACATCCTGAATATGATCGCCTCTTCTTATTGAAGGGGCGGTCTTTCTTTTGCGGGCCGCACAGACAAAAACTCTCCTCCGGAAGAAGTCCCCATAGTTTCCTTCTGTCCGAAAGAGAGTGCATTTCAAATTTCAATCAAAGACCGACACCGGCATGATTCATGCTGCCGCCCCACCGCAATCGCCTGCTATTCCCACTATCTTTGGGCTTTCTTTTTTGCAGCGGTTTGCAGCTTTGCATGGCTTCCCAGCAGAATATGCCGAAATGCCGCCTTGCTGTTTTCATATCTATGTATGGTTAGTGAGGGCACTTAACAGATATATACGTTGATATCAAGTCTCCCACCCAAATGCTGTTGCAGATGGTACATCTTGTACCCTCATATGTCTTCACTGTACATCCGCCATTGCCATCCTTAACATGTGTCTGGAAACGGCCTTGTCGAATATCGTGCTTGATACAAAACACATATGGGCTGAAAGAACTTGCCGGATATACATTACCCTCTTCGTCAATAAACTGATCTTCATATACCACTTCACATGCTGACTTACTATATACATCCTTTACCGAAAAATCCGCCCACGCCGCAGTGCCGTCACTGGCATCCTCTGCCGTAGCAGCATAACCGGCATCCACATGATACACATCCGGGTACGCCATCGCCGTGAACGAATTCACAACCATCAGCGCCGCGAAAACTCCTGCCGCAAAGCGCTTCTTCCACCTCTTGATCTGTTTTATCTCCATAACTAAATTCACCCTTTCTTTTGTGTTTACATAAGCTCTCTCCGCGTCCCTGCTCTTGAATATCTTCCCCTTGGGCAGGTTGACCACCAGCACTCTGGAATATGCATCCCTCTCATCCTTTGAGCAAGTCCGGTTCACCCTTTCATCGCAGGAAGATTCGCAGACACTGTTGAATCTGCGCTTCAGAAGAAATACAAAAGGATTGTACCAATGCACACAGCACACAAATCCCATCAGCTGTTTCAGCAGCAGGTCTCTCCTAACGACATGTATCATCTCATGCTTCAGAATGACATACAGCTCATCCTTTGCATAGTCTTTCTGCAGAAGGATGATGGGCCTCACCAGTCCTATGGTAAGCGTGGCATTTCTTCCCGGCGTCACAAAGATGTCCACCCTGCGCTTGAGATGGAATTCCCTCTTCAGACGCTCCACCGTCTCCGCCAGAAAACTGTCCTCGCACCGCTCCGTTACCGAGAGAAGCTTCCGCCTGCTCTGAATGTAGACCACGACCTTGCGAAGCGCCAGTCCCAGCGCCACGATCATCCACACGAAAAACACAAGCTGCTCCCATTGATAGTCCGGCGTCTTATAGGCCTGCCCCTCCGTCACGATGGCCGCCATATCCACCAGCGTCCCTCCGCTGGTGACCTCAACCATCCGCATGGGCCACCTCAATATGTATCCGTACACGCCCTTGAGCCATACCCAAGGCACTGCGAACACCAGCAGAATACAGACCAATGCATAATACTTCATGCCCTCCGTCAGAAACCTGCGCAGCAGCCTCTCCCAGAACAGATAGCCAATCATCAGCAATGCTCCTGCTATTGTCATTAGTATAAGATATATCATGCCGCAAAACCTTTCTTCTAAATTTTACTGCTTTCCCCATCCGTCCAACAGTTCCCTGAGCTTCTTCAGCTCTTCCTCAGGCAGCTTTTGGGTTCCGGCCAGAGCGGCGCAGAAATTTTCGATCTTTCCGCCGTACAGATTGTCAAGTATTTCTTTTGTCTGCTTCTGCATCAGCTCGCACTGGGTCATGTAGCTGTATACTTCTCCGTGTCTGCGGGCTATGACGCCCTTCTCTTCCAGACGGAACAATAAGGTATTCAGAGTCTGTCTCTTCCACTCCTTGCCTTTCTCCAGCATCCTTCCCAAAAGGTGCCTCGTCCTCACCGGCTGGGGAAACTCCCACAATGCCTCCAGCACTTCATATTCCGCCTTCGTCAACAAATAGTTGCTCATCCTCATATCACCTCCTCTCCGCGCACTTCAATATTACTACTTTTTAGTAGTTTTGTCAAACCTTTTTTCCGAATATTACAAAAAAAATTTATCTATCCATTTCATGTCAAATATGATACTATTTGAAGTAGGAAAACCTTACGTCAGAGAGGTCTAGAGATAATGAATGAAATCACGAAAAAGCCGGACAAGTCCATGAAAGGCTCCCGAACCATGTACGCTGCCGCCTTGGCAGGAACGCTGCTGGCCGCTGCAGCCCTCGTCTGGTTCTTATTTGCAAAAGTCAGAATCGACCAGAAAAATACCATCGTGGAAAACGCCATGGCTTATTCCTCCCTGATGGACGAAAAAATATCCGTGGACCTGCACGGCTTTCTGGAGCTGAATCTGGATCCGGCGCTGGAGTCCTCCGATCTGGGGGACTTCTTCCATGACCCCTCCAGCACGCCCGGAAGCTTTTCCCGCATTCGTATAAGCGCCGCGGAATGCGTGGAGATAGCGGAGAATCTGGACGATCTGATCCTTTACCGCACATCCGACAATACTCTGCTCTCCACTATGAACGACTATCATTATCTGGCAAAGATCAATCCTGCCTATCCGTATCTTATGAGCGCCTTGTCACAAGCCGGAGGAGACATCCCTTCCTTCGTGTATTCCTCCAGCGGATCTGTACTGTACTATTATCCCATACCCCGCAGCACAGAGGAAAATGACGCTTCCGGCCACATCAGCGACTGCGTGATAGCCGTGCTGCACAAGTCGGAGGACTTTCTGGGCGTGGACATCTCCCCGTCCCCTCTGGCAACCTTCGCCGTATTGCGGGAGGGGCAGGTGCTGTCCATAGAGGGCTACAACGCGCTGTCCCAAAAGCTGGTGGCATCCGTGGCGGGGCTTGCCAGATCCACTCCCTCCGTCTATGCCTACAGTGATGATAACATGCCTGACTACTATTTCTACATCGTTCACTCTCAGGCCAGCGAGCTGGAATACTGTTATTATGAACCCATTCTCACCGGTATGGCTCTGGCGCGCAGGGCTTTCTCCACATGGCGGGTGCTGCTCCTGATCCTTCTGCTGGGGATGGCGGCTGTTTTTGGGGTTCTGTTCTTTGCATCCTCCCCCAGAAGAGACCCTGATAAATGCCCTGACGCCGAATCCGCCCCGGAGGAAGAAAATCTCTATGGCACTTTGCTCAACTACAGCGGAATCATTATTGACTACTTCAACAAAAGCGGAAATCCCACCACTCCGGAGACCCTGAAGATGGTGGATCAGATCATCCGTGAGAACTTTGTCTTCAACAAGATATCCTATCAGGCTTCACCCCAGCATCTTGCCGACTGTCTGGAGTACTATATCAATTACAATAACTACAATTTGAGAGTCTTCTGCGATTCCCTGAAGATGAATCTCTTCAATGCGGTGCCGGAATACTCCATCAACATCTATTACAGCAGCGCCGTTGCCACCCAGCAGAAGATGGAAGACGACCTGTTCTATCTTCGCAAGCACCTGCACTATAGCCTTGTAATTGGGTACGGGATCCGTCTCTCCATCCAGCAAATCGAAACCTTCGAGAAGAACACGGAGATCTTAGATCCCAATGTATCCAGCGTCATCCAAGGCTTCCTGCGCACCGGAGCCTATGAGGATCTCTATGCCTACCTGAACCATTACAAGGATATCACCAGAGTGTATGCCCATTCCTACAACTTTACGACCTGGTATTCTTTTTCCGAAAGATACCGTTTCGCTGAGGAAGCTTTCACCACGGTAAAGCTCTTCTTTCAGGAGAACGGCTTCGCCCACCCCATCGCACACACCACCTGCAACTCCGTGCTGCGGGCCAAGCCCGGATTCAGCAACCTCTGCGAGTATCTCATCGCCTGCGTTCAGGACTATCAGCAGGAGAACCAGCACGCCTTAAGCGACCGCAGCAAGCAGCTTATGAACGCTATCTACAAATTCATCGACGAGGATCTGGCCGGAGCCAACCTAAGCTCCATTGCCCGAAAGATGCAGATGACCGACAGCCACTTAAGCCGCATGTTTAAAAAGAACACCGGCTACAACTTCTCGGAGTACCTCTCCGAGAGAAGGCTGGAGGAGGCCGCCAAGCTTCTGCTGCAGGACACCAAGCTGAAGGTAGCCGATGTCTCCGACGCTCTGGGCTACGGCAACCCTACATACTTCCTTTCACGCTTCAAGGCGAAGTACGGCGTATCCCCCAGCGCCTACCGAAAGGCCCATCTCATGAACCGGACGCCGGTTCCTGAATCGAGTCAGCGAAAGGTTCCTGAACCCGACGGGGAAGGGACCGCCGATCAGCGGTCCCCCTTCTAGCTCTGCATCTGAAGCTGGGCCTGTACCAGACCATAGTAGATCCCTCTCTGAGCCATAAGCTCCTCATGGCTTCCCACCTCCGCGATATGGTGGCCGTCGATGACCACCAGACGATCCGCATCCTTCAGGGTGGACAGCCGGTGGGCAATGGCGAAGGTGGTTCGGCCCTCCGTGAGCCTCCCCAGAGCCTTCTGGATCAGGTATTCGCTCTCCGTGTCCAGACTGGCGGTGGCCTCGTCCAGAATCAGCAGCCTCGGATTGCTCAGTATCGCTCTGGCGATGGCGATCCTCTGCCGCTCGCCTCCTGACAGATTATAGCCGTGCTCGCCTACATAGGTATTATAACCGTCGGGAGTCTGGCAGATAAAGTCATGGGCATTGGCCATCTTGGCCGCCCGGACCACCTCCTCGTAGGTGGCGTTTTGCTTGGCATACCGGATGTTGTTAAAGATAGTTCCGGCAAACAGAAAATTCTCCTGCAGCACCACTCCGATCTGGCTGTGGAACTTTTCCAGCACAATATTTCTGATGTCCACCCCGTCTACCAATATGGCGCCGTCGTCCACCTCGTACAAGTGCATGAGCAGATTGATCATGGTGGACTTTCCCGTGCCGGAGGCCCCTACCAGACCGATCATCTCCCCCTTTGACACCTTTAAGTTCACGTCCTCCAGCACCGGCTGGTAGGATTTGTAGCCGAAGGAAGCATGGCGGAACTCCACTTCCCCCTGAATCTCCATATCCACGGCCTTCTCATGATCCTGAATGGCCGGCTCCTGATTCATGATGTCCGATATGCGCTCCATACTGGTGATGAGGTTCATCAAATGTCTGGGCAGGTTGCTCAGCTGGCCCACATAGCCGTAGAGCATCCCCGCATAGGTGACGAACTGCAGCAGCTCGCCGGGAGTCATGGCCCCCGTCAGGGCCGACCTGCCCCCGAAGAAAGTCACCAGATAGGCGCCCAGCCCCAGCAGAAAGGTCAGCATGGGAAAAAACACCGCAAAGAAGATCTCGTTGCTTCTCTCCACCCTTGCGCATTCGTCCGTGGCCTCAAAGAACTGCCGCGCCTCTCTGGTCTCCTGACCGTAGGACTTCACCACCGCCATGCCGGAAATCACGTCCTGCAGTCTGCTTACAACCTTATCGTTCTTCAGTCCCTGCATGTGAAACCTTCTGTGAATCTTCTTCCTCCATGCCACGGACAAGCCGATGGACACCGGCACGAACACGAAGGCCAGAATGGCCAGCCTCCAGTTCAGAAGCAGCATATAGACCAGCACAAACACAAAGGAAAGGATCACGGTAAAAAGGTTGCAGAACACCTCGCTGCAGAATTCCCGGATTCTTCTGGTGTCTCTGGTCACTCGGTTCATCAGCTGAGCCATATCCATACCCCTATGCCCTCAAGCCGGACGTTATCCTACACTCATCCCTATTATTGCCGTCTTCCCGTCACGGCTCTCATAAAGCAGAATCTCCGCCGTCACACTCTTCCGGCGGAATCCTCTTCCTATAAAAGTCCCTCTTATAAAAGCGCCTCCACCTCCACAAAGCAGGCCTCAGCCCTATCCTCGCTGACGGGACGGTTGAAGTATATCCTCTTTCCGTCTCTGGAAAAGGTTGGATTGGCATGCACCTTCTTTTTCCAAGTGCAGTCCTGAAAATCCTGACCGCCAAAGACAGCTATAGGCTCCACCTGCCCTCTCTTGTACAGAAAAATATCCACGGGATAGCCCGGGTACGCCCTATCCCCGGTGTAATACTCCCTGTCAGGAGAGCCGTCTATATGATTGCCGATTCCTCCCAGAGTCTCCAGACATTCCCCGTCCACACTGAAGCGCTGGATCCGGCTGGTCTCCATCTCGATACGCTTTCCGTCATGATACTGTCTGGTAGCCATGTAGCTGTCATCATCGAACCAGAGCTGATGCACCGGCTTATCAGGTATTACATGGGTCTTTCCGGTCTCAATGTCGATACATCCAAGCGCCCCGAATATAGGACAGTTGTCCACGCTTAAACGCATCATCACTCTGGTGGCGGAGGGGTTCAGCTGCACATGGCTCATGGAGGTGGTCCATTCGTTCGGCACACAGCCATGCTCCACCACCATGTTGTAGACCGTCTCCTTGTCCGCAACCCGCTTCACCTTTCCCGTGGCCAGCTCCAGAAGGTAAATCCCGCATCTGTCGATTTCGGGATACTCCGGGTTCTTCCCCAGAAACGCCTCCGAGATAGAGAAGGGATACCATCCGTTCTCCGCGCAGTGGCTTTCCTTTGCGAAGATGGGGCCGTACTTAGTCTCCCCCGTGTACACGTTCAGAATCCTAAATGCCGACAGCTTATTGATGCTGTCCCGGAACACGATATGCTCATTATCCACAAACGTGGCGGACGGACCGTTATGGTTGCCGCAGGCCACGGTAAACACCTTTCTCTGCTCCTCCAGAGTCCCCCTATCGCAGACCCACAGTTCTGTGACGCTCTCCGTGAGACTGGGCTTGCGGGCATAGACCAAGAGCTTGCCGTCCGGACTCTCCGGCTGTCCTCCGTTCATCCCCCAAAGAGTGGATCCCTCATATTCACATACTTTCCTCAGATCTGTCTCCATCCGATTCCTCTCCCTTCCGCATATTCATTTGCATATCTATTTTAGAATTTCGATAATAGAATCATGTCTTAGATTCTATTTTAGAATTTCGATAATAGAATCATGTCTTAGATTCTATTATAGGCATGTCAAGAAAAAATAACAATTTGCAAAAAATTGATATTTTTCTCCCGACTTCTTTGCACTTAACTATTCATTTTTTGCGTTTGCCACCTTTTTTGCCGGAAAGGGACATACACTTGCATTTCGCCTTCTATGTTGTTATACTAGTCTCAATGTCCCATGGCAAAATATGGACGGCGCTAGACCAGCGCCTCCAGTCAGTGTACAAAAACAAAATACAAGGAGAAAAACGCCATGATTACATTGTTATCTAAAATTTTTATCAAAACCAACGAGGACATAGGAGAAGCTTATATCCGGCAGGCCTACGGCATGCTCTGCGGAGCTGTGGGCATTTTCCTGAACCTATGCCTTTTTACCGGGAAATTTCTGGCAGGCACCTTCAGCAATTCCATTGCCATCACCGCTGACGCCTTCAACAATCTGTCGGATGCAGGCTCCTCCATCATAACCCTCATCGGTTTCAAGATGGCCGGCCAGAAGCCGGATCCCAGCCATCCCTTCGGCCATGGGCGCATCGAATACATATCAGGCCTGCTGATATCCGTGATCATACTGCTCATGGGCCTTGAACTGGTAAAAAGCTCCATATCAAAAATCCTCCACCCGGAGATCCTCGATTTCTCACCGATAATCATTTTGGTGCTTGTGGCGTCCATTCTGGTGAAATGCTATATGTTCCTCTACAACAGACGGCTGGGACGGAAGCTGGACTCCGCCGCCATGCTGGCCACTGCCACGGATTCTCTCAGCGATACGCTGGCCACCGCCGCAGTGCTGGCCGCCACCCTCATCTCACACTTCACCGATCTGGCCATCGACGGCTGGTGCGGCGTTCTGGTGGGCTTGTTCATCTGCTTCGCAGGTTACCATGCCGCCAAAGACACCATCAGCCCCCTGCTGGGGCAGGCTCCGGAGAAGGAATTCGTCCGGCAGATAAACGACATCGTAATGGCATATGAAAACGTCATCGGCATACATGACCTAATCGTCCACAATTACGGCCCCGGCAGGGTACTGATCTCCCTTCACGCGGAAGTCCCTGCGGACGGAGAGCTTCTGGCCCTCCATGACATGATCGACACCATCGAGCATGAGCTTCGGGACAAGCTCAGCTGCCATGCCGTGATACATATGGATCCCGTCTGCGTGGGAGATCAGGAGACAGCAAGGCTGAAAACGGTTGCGCAGAAATGCCTCCGAGAGATCAGCCCCGCTCTGACCCTCCATGACTTCCGCATTGTGGCAGGCCCCACCCACACCAATTTGATCTTTGACACTGTGACCCCTTACGACTTTGCCATGTCAGACAAAGAATTGGTGGAGCTTATCAAGGCGAAGCTCCAGTCGGAAAATCCCAATTATTTTGCCGTTATCGAGGTGGACAAGCAGATGGTCTGACACTCAGCTTTAAACGCTGCACGCTCCCATGGTGGCAATCGCCTAAATTGAAAGGAACCTGCAACCGAAGAGAAATCCAACAAGCTGAAAGGAACCTGCAATGACCGAACAGAAATCCAACAAGCTCACCGCCGCGGAGGAGAAACGGCTGGCAGTGATGGAAAAAAGATACCGAAACGCCGCCCGGGCTGCATTTGAAAGCCGGACGGCGTATTACCACAAGGTCACGGGAGGACGCTACACCGCCATCACCGTCAGGGATCAGAAAAGCCGCTGGGGAAGCTGCTCCTCCAGAGGCACCCTCTCCTTCAACTACAGACTTATCTTTGCCCCGCCTCTGATCTTGGATTATGTAGTAGTCCATGAACTTTGTCACCTGACGCATATGAACCATTCCAAGGATTTCTGGAACATGGTGGCCTCCGTGATGCCCGAATACAAGGAATGCAGACGATGGCTCCGGGAACACGGCGGAGAGCTCACTCTGGAACACCATATGGAAAGGCTGGGCATCCCTCTTTGTCTGGAGAACCCGGAGAGCAAAGCCTAAACGGCAGCCGAGAAGACAAAAAAGAACGAGCAAGTTGTCCTGCTCGTTCTTTTTTGTGTTGCCAATGCATGGATCCCTCAAAAGCCTGCCGTCCACGCTCTTACCTATTCTCGTCCACATACAGCTGCACCCTGTTCTGGATGACGGCTGCCACCTCCTGAGCGGATTTCTGACCGGTGAAGAACCCTCCCATTTCCTCATTGATGATGTTCATCACATTGGTATTGTCGTAGCCGGATTTCTTCAGGGACAGAATATAGTTGACCGCCTTATCTACCTGTTCCTGCGTCATCGGAGGAATTGTGATAGACTCTCCATTCATGTAGAAGGTCTCATCATACTCCTGCTTATCGCCGTTCTCGTCTATATAAAAAGGTTTTTCCGTAGCTAAGTTGGCGTTCTCCTTAAAGCGGTCCATGTGGACGGAAAGATTCCACTCCATCTCCGCCTGATACTCATCCGTCAGATAATACCTCAGAAACTCCCATGCGCCTTCCTTAAAATTGCTCTTTGCGGAAATGGCATAGATCTGGGTGGCATTGATCACAGCCCCCTGTCCGCCTTCCATAGGGAATCCTACGTAACTGACATCCTCTCCCATCCTGCCGTTGATGTTGTAGTTCAGATCCCGGATAGAATTAATATAGATCTGCAGCAGGAGCGTCCTATTATCCCGGTATTGGGACTGATAAGTCGCCCAATAGTCTTCTCCGTAATAATCCTCGTCCAGAGATTGCGGCAGAGACTTGGCATACTCCATCATGGAAATGAACCTTTCTGAGTTGAAGTCACACTTGCCCGTTGCCACATCGATGAAATCCCCTGCGCAATATGTCATGGCCGTTGAGAAGTAGGAGTCTCTGGTGGTCTCGCCAAACAGCTGGGCTCCCTCCTGCATGCCTGCCAGCACCTCCTGCGCATCCTTCATGGTCCATTCGGTCCTGTCCCCCACAAGAGAGGTCTTGGCTATCATGGTCCGCACATTAAATGAAGGAATCACATAGTACAGCGTATCCTTCACAGAATAGGCGTCAAACACATTCTGGACGAACTGGATCTTGGACAGCTCTTCATCCTCCTGAATCAGCTCGCCCACGTCTGCCAGAAGGCCCTTGGCGGCATAATTCTCCATAGGAAGCCCGCTTCCTATCAGAATATCCGGCATCTTTCCCGTGGTGATGTCGTTGTTCAGCTGAGTAACCCCTGCATTCCAGTCTTCATAGGTATTGTATTCCTGATACTCCTTCAGGACGATCCGGTACTCCTCGCTGGCGCGGTTGAACTCCACCACCCTGCGCTTCATGTCGTAAGGCACATAGTTGGCCGCCAGCACCAGTACGTTCTTGTCCGGGATGTCCTTCGGATCCACATGGGTAAACAGTCCGAAGTTCATATCATCCTTATAATTATCATTATAGATTCCTATGAACGTGTTCTCGTCTATTTCCACCAAGCCATTGAAATAGCTGATATCAAGATCTGAGTTGATAAAACTCATCCGCAGCGTAGGCGCTTCGTCCCCGATATTGAAGGAATAGACTCCGTTGTTGTCACAGTACACCAGATCCGAGCTGACACCTACCATCAGGACATTGAAGCCTTTTGTCGTCAAGAATGACGGCATGGATACAGGCTGGCCTATGGTATCCGTGGCCGGGTCATAATCTGCCATATACATCTTCTGATAATCGTTTTCGTCATAGTACAATGCCAGAAGGGTGCCGTCCTCCTTGGCGATCACTCGATCCAGATTGCTGAATACCTTGGCTGCGTCCTCAGACAGCTCCTGCTTCTGGGAAACATTTCCAGAAGCGTCCACCACTATCTTGCTGTAGGTATCTCCCGACAGTATAATGTACACGTTGCCGTCCGCCCCCACCGTCATGGTGTTGACTCCTACCCATTCATCCTCCTTGTCAGGATCCGTCAGTACAAGCTCCGTCTCCGCAAGCTGACTGCCGTCCTCACTGTTCCATTTGCACAAATAGTATTTCCGTATGGAGTAATACTCCTCTCCATATTTTTCATAGTTATAATTTTTAATACTATAGACACTCCCGTCAGAGGCAAGTATGAAATTGCCGTAATAGCTGTTTTCCCAAAAATCATTGTCCTCCCCTCCTATGATAGGCTCATCTATGGGAGTATCTATCGCACTGTCTTCTTCGGCTCCCGTGTCCGCCGAATCTGTGGCTGCCCCATCCTCGGAGGAACCCTCACCCTCTTCATCCTCTGAGTCAACATCCTCCGCTACCGGCATAGAAGATTCTGTAGTTCTGGGCATGGGCACCGCCCCTCCTCCGCCGCCCGTACTCTCCTGCTGGGGTATGTCCAGCGAAACCACTTTGATGTCCGTGCCGTCCTCCTTCATGGAAACCACCCTGACATCCCTATTCTCTGAACCGTTTGACCAATGCTCCAGCTGTAACATCAGATAGATTCTTCCGTCTCTGCGGCCAGTTCCGGCTACATTCATATAGTCAGCTTCCATATCCGGAATCTCAATCTCCTGAAACCGGCTCACACCCTCTTTGGCCAGTCCACTGTTTACATTTGATTCCCCGCCGCAGCCGCTCAGACCCATGGCCATGGCAAGGGCAAGTCCCATGCCTGCTGCTTTCTTCCACCAATTCTTTCTCATAATTTACGACTCCTCCCTTTTGCCTCACTTCTTCAGGCCGCCCGAACCTTTCTATTCCTTGGTCTCGCCGTCGCTGAACTCATCCAAAAACTCCAGACTGTCCGGTTCCTCGCTTCCTTCCCCGCCTATCTCCTGCTTCCGGCGCTTTGAGCCACTCTTCCTCTTCTTTTCCTCCCGTTCATGGCTCCCTGCCTCTTTCTTTTGTCTTTTCTCTTCCGTCCTCTCCTCCTTGGCCTGCCTCTTTTGCTCCTTCTTCTCCAGCTTGGACAAGGTGCCCTTCTTCATTCTGCGGCGCTCTATCCTCCGCTCGGTCTTGTCCTTCAACAGCAATACCTTCTCTTTGACGGTCCATCCCTTATGCCTCCACCAGATGCAGAAAGCTATCAGTGCCAGTATCGAAGGGTACAAAAGGAACAAGAGCTCGAACAAGGTCATCACCATCAGAATATCCTCGTAACCTCTGGCGATATTCTCCCAAAAGGGATAGATGATTGCCTTGCCGTTCATAGAGCGGGTTCCGAACTGGAGCAGGAGCTTTAACCGGGACACGAAGGAGTATCTGGATGTATTCTCCACCACCTCCGTGTTCTTTTCGTCGGATCCCAGATTCTCCTGTATGTATTTCTGCGCAAAACCCGTCACAGGATTGGGCATCACAATCTCATAATGATTGATTCCATTGTTCGTGCCATGCTCGCTGAGAGTCTTGTACGACACATAGACCAGCGTAGAGTCCAGACCTGCCGCCTCCGCCAAGCGCCCGGACTGCCTCTCCACCACCCCGGTGACTATATGGGGCACCTTGTTGATATAGACCATCATCCCCGCCACATCGCTGGATCCGAACAGCTGCCATGCCGCATCCTCATCTATGACGCAATAATCCTGCATCAGATCGTTTCCCGAAAAATAGGATCCGTACAGCAGCTTCACCGGATGAAACAGAAAATAGTCGCCGCCGATGCCTACGGCATCCGCCGTAAGGCTGGTCTTGTCGCTGGAGATGGTCACGGTGCCGTCTGCACTGTAGGCATCTGCCCACAGTCTTGCACCGGGATTCTCCGAATTCGGAATCACGGATGCCTCTGTCAGCGCCTGATCCACACCATGCTCAAACTCTATGAGTCTGTCCTCGGTGATCCTGGCATTCACAGAGAAGAAACAGCTGATTTGAGACACATCCCCCTCGCTGCTCCACCGTCCGGCCATCGTCTGGTCCGGCTGACTGCCTCCCAGACGGTTCGCCGCCACAAGCAGGATCAGGAACACTACAAAGGATATCCCTCCGCTTATTCCCAATACTATTTTTTTCATCAAACTACCTCATTTCCGTCTGGCCAAGGTCAGTTGTTTGCCAGCCTTACCAGCTTTCCTGCCTCCACAGGCTTGGTGGAGGTGGTGATCACGAACTCATAGCCGTAAAGCGCCCCGCTGATTGCAGACTGGGTATCGTCACTGGCCAGCACCTCAACGTCCACTCTGCTTGCAGTATATCGGGTTCCCAGAGGGCTGCTCTTGGACTCCACGATCAAAATGAACTTTCCGTTGTTGTCCTCGCGGATGGCGCTGTTGGGCACAATCAGATCATAGTTGGCGCTCTTCTGGCCCACAGACACGTTCAGCATCTGTCCCGGAGTCACCGAGCCCGTCACATCAAAGGTCAGCTCCTTCTTCTGGCCGGGGTCATTCTTGTCAGGCTTGATGCTGGCCAGCATCACCGTCACGTCATCATATCTCCATGAATTGACCAGATCAGCCTGATCCCCTACGGACAGCCGCTTTGCCTGCTCGTTGGTCACGGAGAAGCTCATGGTATAGCCCTTGCCCTCCGGCTGCATCACCACCACGGGAGTTTCAGGCTTGGTATTGTTCCCGGAAGTCACATTGACGGCGGTCACGGTGCCTGAGATAGGGGCAGTGATGGTAGCTCCGATATCCTTGGAGGACTGTTCATCCACCGCCTCCTGAGCCTTCGCCACCTTCTCCTGCGCGTCCTCTATGGCATCTTGAAATACGCCCAGTCCCAGCACATTGGTGATGTCCTTCAGAAGCGTCGCCAGCTCCTTCTCTCTGTTCTCCTTTTCCTTGGTCTTCTCGTCCAGCTGCTTCTGTATATTGTACAGCTCCATCTCCAGCGCCGCCTTCTGACTTGCAAGGCTGGCATGCACGGAGCTGCCCTTTCTGTCGTTGTCTGCATTTACGGCATTATTATAATCATTTACGGCATTGCTGTAGGCCTGCCTTGCGTTTGCCATGTGCTGGGCCGCCTCGTCCAGCTTTCTCTTCATGTCGTCCCTTTTGGCAGTGAGCTCCGGAATCTTGGAAGCTGCATCGCCCCCGCTGACCGATGCCTCATGCTGCGCATCCTCCAGCGCCTTCTGGGCATTGTCATATGCAGTCTGGGCCGCCGCGTGAGCACGCTCCGCACTGTTCTTGGAAGCTTCCGCATTCTCCATAGCCTTTTTCGAGGTAGGCACTCTGGCCTCCGCCGCACTGTCCAGACCTGCCTCATAATCCTCCTGCGCTCCGAAATCCGCAATGAGGCGCTCTATCTCCGTCTTTTTCTCCTCCAGAGGCTTCATCTCGTTCTCCAGATTCTTGATCAGAGCCTGAAAACTGTTGATCTGACGGCGGTATGTATCCGTTGAGACTCCCTTATTGGCCGCATAGATATTGGTGGAGGTGATCTCCTCCTTCAGCAGAGCCTCGCTGTAGGCGTCCTGAGCCTTCTCCAGCTCCTTCTTCGCCGCATCCAGCGCTTCCTGAGCAGTCTTCATCTCCTCGCTCTCCGCATCCTCCAGATACATCAGCACGGTTCCCTTCTCCACCACGTCTCCGCTGCGGACCTCCACGCTGGCCACCTTTCTGGACTGATTCACCTTCACCTCATACGGATCGCCGCTCTCCACCGCTCCCGATCCCCGTATCTTGGCCGTAATGGTTCCGGAGGACACATACTGGGTAGCCACCTCCGGCAGGGAATAGTTCATGATCGTCTGGGAGAAAAAGGTCAGAACCAGCATCACCGACAAAAACACGATTGCCGCCGTCTTCACCCATTCTCTTTTTTTCTTACCGTTCTCGTTCATCACTCCATACCTCTCCTCTATTTTTAACCTTGTCCTTATTCCTCTATCCCTTGATGCCGCCCTGATAGGTGATACCGTCCACCAAGTACTCCTCCCCATAAAGGAAAATCAGCAGGCTGGGCACCATATAGATTGTGGCCACCGCAAACGCCAGACCGATCTCTCCCTTGTTGATCTTGCTCAGGAACACCGACAAGGGATGGGTCTCCGGGTCCGTCAGCAGAATCAGGGGCTGCTCTACCATATTCCAATAATCTATAAACACCAGAATGGCGGCGGAGCATATGGCTCCCTTACATAGGGGCATACAGATTCTCCTATAGATCTGCCACTCTCCCGCACCGTCTATCTGGGCCGCCTCCATCACCGACTCCGGTATCCTGCGCATGAACTTGGTCAGCAGGTACACTGCAAAGGGCGACACGATGCCCGGCAGCCAGATAGCCCATTTTGTGTCCAAAATATTCAGCCAGTCGCTGATCAGGTAGTTCGGCACCAGCGTCACCTGATATGGCATCAGCATCAGTATGATATAAGCAAAGAATATGATCTCTCTGATTCTCCCCCTATATCTGGCAAAGCCGTAGGAGGCGAAGGAGGCCACCAGCAGCTGGAACACCACGATGGGCCCCACCAGTATCACGGAATTCCAGAATTTCAGCAGATACTCCGGGCTCTTGAAAAGAACCGTGCTGAACTGGCTGAAGGAGACCATGTCCGGAATGAACTTCAGGTTCACTTTCTCCGATATGTACACCTTGCCCCCGTTGGCATCGGTGGCAAATACCGTGCCGTAATTGGCCGCGATCTCGGACGCAGACATAAAGGAATTCGTAATGGTCAGTATAATGGGCATCAGAAACAAAATCGCAAAGAACGCCGCAAAAATCGTGCCCGTGGCAATCTTGGCCGTCTGAACCCTTCTCCTATGCTTCGCCCCTTTTCTGCTCTTGTACAAGGGATCTCTGCGAAGTGCAGGCGCCCTTTTTTCTCTCTCTTTTTTCATTCTATTACCTCTCGCGCGCCTGGGCACGCATTCCAGTCAATCGGAAAATAATCTTTTGAACCCTCCCGGCCTTCCCACAGACATCCGGAAGCGCCCCAAAGGCCGTCACCCTTCAATATCCCTGCCGAACCGATTCTCCGCTATAAAAAGAATCCCTATGATTACGATCATCACCAGAGACATCAATATGGCTGCCGAAGATAGGAACGGATAATCCAGCTGCTTGAACTTGTTGTTCATGAAATGCTGGAGCGTATAAATGGAATCGTAAGGATAATCGTCCGTCAGCAGGTACACCTCCCTGAATATCTTAAAGGAGTTGATCAGGGACATGATTGTCACGAACAGCAGCGTTGACGATAGGTACCTGATTTTAATGTAGAAAAAGGTCTGCAGCGGCTTGGCGCTCTCCATTCTGGCAACTTCCAGAATGTCCTTGGGTATGCTTGCAAGGGCCGCCATGAACAGTATCATGTTGTAGCCCAGATTTTTCCACAGAAACAATATAACTATCACCACTAATGCATAGTCTGATTTCAGCCAGTCAATCTTGCTGCCCCCGAAAGCTCCCAGAATTTCGTTGACGGTTCCGTTATAATGAAAGAGAACCTGCCAGATCAGCACAATGGATGCCACCGGCACCATCATAGGGCTCAGGAAGAATGTCCGAAACTGACTCCTGAAGGGAATCTTCGACTCCAGCATGATTGCCAACATCAGCGACAGCACCACCGCCAGCGGCACCGCCACCACAGAGAAAGAGAATGTATTGCTCACCGCCCTCCGGAATGCGGAATTGGCCACGATATTTTTATAGTTGTCAAAAAACACAAAATTCGCACTGATAGGACCATCCAGCACGGAATAATAGATCACTACCATAAAGGGAATGATGAAAAACAGCATCACCCCGATAAAGCTGGGGGCGATGAACGCCCCCGAGCTCAGCTTCAGCTTCCGGGTCCTTCGGGTAGTTTTGATATGGATCTTTTCTTCGGGGGACGTTTTCTTCCGCCCCTCTTTCTGCTTCTTTCCCATGAATGCTCCCCTGCCCGCAAAAGACGGACATTCCTCTTCACAAACTATCTGTTCTCATTGATGTAGATGCCCACTCGGTTCTGTATGATGCCGGCCACCTCATCTACGCTCTTCTGTCCCTCGAAATAAGGCTCCGCATCCTCCAGAATGATGTTCAGTATTTCATCGCTGCCGGTGTAATTCATCGGCTTAGCCGCCTTAATCACCTCCAGAACCAAATCCACTTCCTCCTGAGTGGGAACATGATATTCATAGAACCAATCTCCCCAGCCGATGCCGCCGCCTGAGTTGGAGATAATGGGGTTGCCGTTCTCATCCAGCCAGAGCTCCCCGTTCTCGTCCGTGGCATACTGAATCTCCACAGCCTTTTGGGCCAAAGCATTCAGTTTGTCCTTGAGGACAGGGAAACCGTTTCTGTTCCGCTCGTTTTCCTCCCTTGTCAGAATACTCTCAATAAACTCCCATGCGCCATCCTTGCACTTGGACTTGGAAGCGATGGCATAGGCATTGCGGCCGTTAAAGACATGACCGCTGCTGCCGTCCGCAGTGGGATAGCCGATACATACCAAATCGTTCTTGAACATCTCTAACGACTCTTGTATGTTGTTGAATTCACTTATATGTACTATATCCAAAAGCACCTCGCCGTTCTGAATCCGGATAGGCGTCACAGGCGCGTCGCTGTCCCAATCCACCTCGTCCGGAAAACGGTTTGCGAACTCCAGCAGACTCTTGAATTCGTCAGTATTGAAATTGCACTCCCCGGTACTCCAATCCATGAAGGCATCCTGATTCCGCATGATGAGAGTCTGAAGAATCTCCCCCTTCGACACTCTATCAAAAAGATCCTTATCCGGATTTTCATCGGCGTAAGCAATCATCTCGTCCAGAGTCCAGCCCTTTTTGTCCCCTATCTTTGACTTATGACCCACTAAGGTCTGCAGAGTGAAGGACGAAGGTATGCCTATTAATTTATCATCATATGTATAGGCCTCCACAACATTTTCAAGAAAGTCCGAAAGCTTAAGGACGCTGCTCTCTTCCAGATATCCCTCCAGATCTTCAAAGACCCCCTTGGAAGATAGCTGAGACACGTTCACCTCCGAAAGATCAATCACATCCGGGCAGTTGCCGGAGGTGATGTCATTGTTCATACTGGCAATGGCATCTGTAAAGGAATTCTCGTCCATCTTTTCATAATTCATATATTCCCTGACAGACACATGGTATTTATCGCTGGCCTTGTTGAAACTAACCGCAAGACTCCTCAGCTCGTAGCCGCCGTATAGGGTGCCTACAACGATATTTTCCTTCTGGGCCACCTCCGAGGCCTTGACTTTGGTCAGAAGAACCACCTCGTTTTCTTGCAGCTCCCAGTCCCGAACCACCACCACAAACCTGCCGTCTGTCATCTGTCCGAAGGTCTCCACATAGTTGCCGTTGATGTCGCAGTCCAGCCAGTCAAAAAGCTCCGTCTTCTGCTGCGTGCCCAAATCGTACTCGTGAACCTTGCCCCCGTCGTTAATCAGGAACTTCCCCTCCGTTCCCATGACAAAGCTTCTGACATTACTCGGAAAGCTCCCTTGGGACGTTTCTATTTTTGCGCCCTCGAAATCCGCCTGCCCCATCTGAGTGGTGGTGGAGTTTCCGTTCAAGCTACTGTATACAATATATACCTTTCCATCCGTGCCCAGACTCATTTTTTCGATATAGGTATCATTTGTGCCCAGAGAAAGGGTTCCCTTGCTTTTTCCCTCTCCGTCATACAGAAGCACGCTTCCGCCGCCGTACAGGTACATCCGCCCCTGATCGTCCGCCGCCATCTCCTGCACCCAGAACTGGTCGCTGCCCTTGGGATCCTTCGGCTCGATTCCATAGACATACTTGCCGTCCTTATCGAATTTATGTAGGTAGAGCTTAGAACTCCCCGTCTCCATGTTATATTCGGAATTCGTGATATAGACGCTGCCGTCGCCGCCGATCATGAAATCATTTATGCCTTTTCCTCCCAGTACATCCTCCGGCCATGCCAACGACACCGTTGTCATCTGCTGGTCCACCAAAGAGTACCTGCAGATATTCCGATCGCCGGACCCCGTTTCCTCATCGTAGGTATAGGAAGAATAGTACAAATAATCCCCCACTGCCTTCATGTCCCAGAAAGAAACCTCCTCCGCGTCGAGGGTTAAAAACTCCGGCACATAGGCCCATTCCTTCTTAGGTGTCTCTTGCTCTCCCTCCGAGCCGCACCCTATAAGGGAAAGCCCCAGAGCCGCTGACAGAGCCATTGCCAAAATCCGCCTGCCGACGGATTTCAATACATCTTTCTTTCTCATATATCTCTTGCTTCCTTTCATTCATATTATCCGCCCAAGAAGCCGCAAAAGGAATTCCGCCCCAACTTTCTATGAGAATTCCGCCCCATTTGGGGTAAATACCCAGCACGCAGCCCCATTAAGCCACATATTGAGTATAGCATACTATTTCAAAAATGCACCTTAAGATTTTATGAATTACAGCTTAAACAAGCTTAATATTGCAATAATTCCGTAACAGTTTCTTCATTTTAAGCGAATATAGTACTTCCTCAGCTCCAGTTTCCTCTTTCTGTGGCGCATCATGCTTCCCAGCCTATTGTAGATCCAGAAGCCGTCCACAAGCAGCTCATTTGCCCTTCCGATCTTCTGCTTCGTGGTTCCGGCATAGTATTCCCCGCCGCAGGAGCAAAGCTCATGTCCCTTTTCCTTCACCAGCCTGATCAGATCAGACTCACAGCGTATGTCTTCCGCAAATATAGTATATCCCATGCCCACACAGTCCGCCTTGTGCGCGTCGCTGCCCCCGAAGGCAGGCTTTCCGTAGCTGGCGGCGATCTCCATTGCCGCAGCGTTGCTCTCCGGGCTCTCGCAGGCATTGAAGCCCTCCAGAAAGTCGAACCTGTCCATCACCGCCAATTGGTTGCGGTGCTTTCTGGTGTTCATGATGCTCAGGTACTTCTCCCCGCAGGGATGGGCAGGGCCAAGGATCCCCCCGTTCCTATGGACGATGTCTATCAGGAAATGAACCGGCAGCCCCCTCAGCTCCAGAATCTTCAGCTTCACGCCCTCGGGCATGATCACCAGAATATGCCCTGCGTCGATGGTATCATACTCCACCCCCTTAAGCACCAGAAACTCTTTGTCCGGCTGCTCCCCATGAGCCTTCTTCCAAGCCCTATAACCGTTGTAGGAATCATGGTCGCTGATCAGCATTCCGTCGAAGCCCCTCTCCTTCAGAATGCCGATCATCTCTTCAATGGGCGCCTTTCCGTCCAGAGAGCCCTCCTTCGTGTGACAGTGCATATCAAATTTCATCCGTTTTCTATCCTTTCCGAACCGCCGCCTTCCATGGTTTCCCACTGCGGTGTCCCACATCCAAAATCTTCCCGCCGCGGCGGCTATATCTCATATTTCTTCCGGCTTCCCGCCCCTCTTTTTAGTCCACGCTCTTCAGCGATTCCGTCATGCTGATGCCCTCCAGCTTCCCGCCCATTGCCATGTTCACAAGCCATGCGAAGACCAGCGTCAGCAGTCCGCTGTACAGATAGCTCAGGGGGCTGACCCAGAGATCGAAGGCGATCAGATCCACCTTGATCTCGTTCATGATCACTCTATGGAGGAAGTAGCCCAAAACCAGCCCAAGCGCCATTCCCAGCAGCGTCAGCAGCACGTTTTCCCGGAACACATAGGCAGCGGTCTCCTTCTTGTAGAAGCCCAGCACCTTCACAGTGGCAATCTCCCTCACCCTTTCCGTGATATTGATGTTCGTCAGATTGTACAGTACGATGAAGGCCAGACCTGCCGCGCACAAAATCACCACCGCCACGATGATGTTCAGGCTGGACATCATTGTGCCTATGCGGTTCATGGTATCCTCATTCACCGTCACGCTGGACACCTGCTCCAGCTTCATCAGCTCCGCCGCCAGACTATGGGCCAGCGAGCCCGTCTCCTCCGGCCCCTCCGCCAGATTCAGATATATGGTTCTCCTCTCCGGCTCGCTGCCCGTCAGCCCCCTCCAGGTCTCCTCCGAAATGTGTACATAATTATAAATATAGTTCTCGTAGACGGCAGCCACAGTCACCGAAAGAGTCCGCATATCTTCGTCCCGCAGGGTTATCTCATCGCCTGCCTTCAGGCCATAGTCCTCCGCCAGTTTTTTGGAGATCACAGCCTCCCCTGGGCCCGGATACGGAATATCCTCCCCCTCAGGGGTGCGCAGCTCCCAGAAGCTGGGCAGCTCCTCCGCCGTTCCCGCCACCAGCCATACGGCCTTTGTTCCGGCCTCCGTCACCAGATCCATATTCTTTTCCATGACACAGAAATATTCCTCCACGCCGGAAGCCCTCAGTTTCTCCAGACGCTCCAGAAAAGCCTCCTCCACATCTTCCTTGAGAGATACCCCGATGTCATAGACCTGAATCTTCTGAAACTGCTTGGCTGCAATGTCCGCTATAGAATCCTTGATGCCGAAGCCCGTCACCAGTAGCGCCGTGCATCCGCTGATTCCCAGCACCATCATGAACAGACGCTTCTTGTAGCGGAAGATGTTCCTTACAGTGACCTTCTTCAGAAAGCTCAGCCGCCTCCACAGGAAAGGAATTCTCTCCAGAACCACCCGCTTGCCTGCCTTGGGCGCCTTAGGCCGCATAAGGGCAGCGGCCGCCAGAGACAGCTCCGCCCTGCAGGAAAGCCACGTGGTTCCCATGGAGCACAGCAGGGAGACCGTCAGAGAAATGGTCGCCAAGCTCCAGTCAAACACATAAAAAATGGGATCCGCATTATACATGATTCCATAGCACAGCCAGATAACTCTGGGAAAGCCCCATGTCCCCAGAAAGAATCCGAAGACACATCCCCCCAGCGCCGCCAGCCCGGAATAGGCCATGTACTTGCTCATGACGGTCAGGTTTCCGTAGCCCAAAGCCTTCAGCACGCCGATCTGTGTCCGCTGTTCCTCCACCATCCTATTCATGGTGGTGATGCATACCAGCGCCGCCACCAAAAAGAAGAACGCCGGGAATAGATTCGCGATGCCCTCTACGATGTTGGAATCGCTCTCGAAGCATACATACCCCACATTGGTGTCCCTGCCCAGCACATAGGTCTTTGGCCTCTGAAGCTCTTCGATCTCCCTTCCGGCGTCATCCAGCTCATTTTGGCCTTCCTGAATCTTTTCCTGAAATTCCTTTTGTGCAGTTTGATATTCTTTCAGGCCATCCTCATATTCCTGCTTTCCTTCCGCCAGCTCTCTCTCTTTCTCTGCGATGGTGGCGGCGGCGTCCTCCAGCTTTCTCTGGGCATCCGCAATGGCAGCTTCGCCTTGGGCTGCCTCCGTCCGGGCGTCCTCCAGCTCCCTGCGCCCCTCCGTCAGCCGGCGTGCGGCATCCTCCAGCGCCTTTAGGCCTTCACCGATCTCGCCCTCGGCCTTCTGAAGCTGCGCCTTCCCCGCTGCCAGCTCTTCCATGCCCTGACTCAGCTGTCCCTCCGCCGCCTCCAGTTTGGCCCTTCCGGCGGCTAATTCCTGCTCTTTCGTCTGGATTTGTGCCAGACCTCCTGCCAGCTCCTGCGCCGCCTCGCTCAGGCCCTGCTTCAGCGCTCCGAAAAGAGGGTCCCCGTCAGGCAGCTGGGCCAGCTGTCCCAGATAGGCTTCCAGAGACAGCTCCCCTCTTGCCACAGCGGGCAGACCTGCGGCGAGGCCTGCTGCCACAGCCTTCTGATCCTCCGGAAGATCAGGCGGAAGGCTCCCCACGATCTGCGCCGCGGTCTCCTCCCCGCCGGCCTCCAGAGCCGCCTGCGCCGCTGCCAGCTGCTGCGCTCCGGCGTCCAGCTGGGCCTTTTTATCATCCAGTTCCCCTCTGGCCTCCTGCAGCGCGTTGTCGCTCTCATGCCACTTTGCCCATCCGTAGGCCAGATCCTGCTCGCCTGCCGCCAGATCCGCCTCCTTCTGCGCCAAAGTCCTTTCGCCCTCCTCAAGCTCCTGCAGGCCCTCCTCAATCATTTTGTACGCGTCTGCCAGCTCCTGCCGTTTCCGGGCCAGAGTCTGCCTTCCCTCCTCAAGCTCCCGCCTTCCGTCTGCAAGCGCCTCCTCGCCCTCTTCCAGCTCCGCCCCGGCGTCAGCCAGATCTTTCGCCGCGTCTGCCAGCTCTTGTTCCCCTTTGGCCTTTTTATCCTGAAACTCGGCCTCAGCCTCGGCAAGCTCCTCTTTTGCTTCCCCCTTGATATCCTCATACCGTCTCAGGGCCGCCGACGATACAAGCTCCTCCCAGACCGGATCCATACCGTCGATGAAGTCCGCATATTCCTCGCTGTACAAGCCATGCTCCTGAGAGAATCTCACGTAGACCTCCGTAAAATAGTCCACGGCAAAGCCCTCTCTGGAAAGGTATAGGTAGCCGTCCACCCGCCCTGTGCCCAGAGAGGTATTCCCTCTCTCATACTGAATATAAAGCGGCGAACGGACAATGCCCACAATGGTATATTCCCTATAAGCGAAGTGCTCCAGATCTTCCGCCTCGTTGTCCTCCGAAAGGTAAATGACGCTTCCGATGGCCGACTCCCCGAATAAGTTGCTGTCCGCCACGCACTCCTGTGCCCCTTGGGGCATTCTCCCTGCCATCAGCTTCAGGGTGTTCAGCCTCTCCGTCACGCTGTGCGTCTTGGCCACGCCCTGCTTCCCGTCCTCCAGACGGTAAACAATATCGAAGGACACGGCCCCCTCCGCTGCCTCCACCCACTGCGCCCCGGCAAAACCATCCACATCTTCCTGCTCAAAACCCATGGTGGAGAGGAGCCGGTAATCGAAAAAGGCATGTCTGTCCAGATAATCCTGAACCGTTGCCATCATGCCTTGCTTCGTAACCTTCAGACCTGCGAAAAATCCCACCCCCAATGCTATGATGGCAAAGATCGCCAAGAAACGTCCGAAGCTGGATTTGATTTCCCTGAATGTGGATTTGCCTATTCCGCCCATACGTCCTCTCTCCTGCCAGCAGCCGTCACCACTCTATCTGAGCCACGTCCACGGGACTAACGTTTCTGGCCACACTCACCACAGTGCCGCTCTTTACCGTGATGACCCGGTCCGCCATGGCCGTCAGCGCCTGATTGTGGGTTATAACTATAACCGTTTTTCCCATATTCCGGCAAGTTCCCTGCAGGAGCGTCAGAACCGCCTTGCCGGTATTGTAATCCAGCGCCCCCGTAGGCTCGTCGCACAGCAGAAGCTTGGGGTTCTTGGCCAGCGCTCTGGCGATGGCCACCCGCTGCTGCTCCCCGCCGGACAGCTGGGCAGGAAAGTTTCCTGCCCTGTCCTTCAGGCCCACCTGCTCCAGCACCTGCCCGGCGGGAAACGGCTCTCTGCAGATCTGGGCCGCCAGCTCCACATTTTCCAGCGCGGTGAGATTCTGCACCAGATTGTAGAACTGAAATACAAAGCCTACGTCATAGCGCCTATATCCCGTGAGCTGCCTCTTATTGAAGGCGGAAATCTCCTTGCCGTCCAGAAATACCTGCCCTTCCGTCAGCGTGTCCATGCCACCTAATATGTTCAGAATTGTGGTCTTTCCTGCTCCGGAAGCCCCCACGATCACGGCAAACTCCCCCTGCCGGATCCCGAAATTCACATCATGAAGAGCCGTGATCTCCAGCTCCCCCGCCTTGTATATTTTCTTCACGTTCTTAAAGCTCACGAAGCTGTTCTCTTCCATATATGCCGCCTATCCCGCCTAAAACTCCTGAAATATCCTCTCAATGCCGAAACGTATCTTCACAATTATAGCACAACCTCTTTTCTTCTATCAAGCTTTTTGGTATAATGAAAATTGTGATTTATTTGTGTTCTGCCCTTATTATCTCTGGCTTGCCAGAAAAAATACCAAGGAGGCTTCTATGTTTTTCATCGGTTTTTTTGCTTTATTGGGAGTCCTGCTGTTCGGCTTCTGCTTCTGGATGGTAGTTGGCAAAAAAGCAGCGCTGCCCAGACGTAGCCTCGCACTGCTGTTTTTGGCGGCATTGTTCCTGCGGCTTTTAGCGGCGGCATTGTCCAAGGGCTTCGGCTCCGACACGGCATGCTTTGCCGCATGGGCTGACAGAGTCTTCCAGCTGGGTCCGGGGGGCTTCTATTCTCCCGACGTATTCACCGACTACCCTCCCGGCTATATGTATATGCTGTGGCTGGTGGGCGGTATCCGGCAGCTTTTTTCTCTGGAATATTATTCCGTCCCTCATCTGATCCTGTTAAAGCTTCCCGCCATTTCCTGCGACATGGCCTGCGGCCTGCTGATTTACCGGGAAGCCTGCAAAAAAGGATCTGAGCATCAGGGCTTATTCCTCTGCATGGCGTATCTGTTCAATCCCGCCGTTTTCCTTAATTCTTCCGTATGGGGTCAGGTAGATTCCGTGTTCACTCTGGCTCTGGCGTACATGTGCATATGCCTTGTCCGGGGAAAGCTTCCCACCGCATATATAGCCTTCGGCATCGGCGTGCTGATCAAGCCCCAGATGCTGGTATTTGCCCCCGTTCTGCTTGCAGGCATCATAGACTGGGTGTTTCTGAAGGACTTCACCGCAAAAAAATTTTTCCATCATCTTTTTCTGGGGACGGCGGCCATTCTTGGAATGGTCATTCTCTGCATGCCCTTCGGTCTGGAAAATGTCTGGAATCAATACTTCAGCACACTGGCCTCCTACCCCTACGCGGCCGTGAACGCCTATAATTTCTGGGGACTGCTGGGCCTCAACTGGGTCAGTCAGGAAAACACATTTCTGGGCATTCCCTACCGGACCTACGGCGCTTTCGCCATCGTGGCTGCGGTGGTCTTGGTGGCATTCATGGCATACCGCCGCAGGGACAAGGAAAAATATCCCATTCTGGGGGCAGTGCTCATACTCACCGTGTTTTCCTTCTCCGTGCGTATGCATGAGCGTTACATGTATCCCGGATTGTTTCTGCTGCTTCTGGCCTACATCTATAGGCCCAAGAAACAAATCTATCTGTGCTACGGTATTTTTTCCGTGATGCATTTTCTCAATACAGCCCATGTGGTCTTCTTTTACGATCCTTCAAACTACGACCGCACGGCCCCTTTCCTTCTGGCTGTGTCAGGAGGCTTTCTGCTGGGCATGGGACTGTTGTATTACACTATCTTTGGGGTCTACGGTTTGGCTGCCGGCAGAGCACAAGAGGAGTGCGAGACTTTATCCGCACTGCCCTTTTCCCATGAGAAAAATTCCCCTTCCGGGTCAAGCCAAACCGGCTCCGGGAGACTTTTTTCCAGACTGAAAGACCTTCTGGCTGCGGGTCAGGCTCCCTGCGCCACCCGAAAATATCCCCCCCTTAAGCCGGTGGACTTTCTATGCATGTTCCTCATCACAGCCCTATACAGCTGCTTTGCGCTCTACGATCTGGGGGACAGACAGGCGCCTTCCACCACCTACGACATGGTGCAGGAGCAGGTCATAGAGCTTTCTTTTCCGGACAAGGCGCCTTCTGTCCTCTGGTACTATATGGCTCCCTGGCATAACAGAAACTTCTCTCTGGAGGGCAGATCCTCCTTTCAGGAGCAGTGGACACCTATGGGTGAGATCACTCTGAAAAATGTATTTACTTGGCAGCAGATCACTCTGGACGGCACCAGCTCCCAGCTTCGCTTCACCCTGAAGGACAATCAGGCCTCCATTCTGGAATGGGTTTTTCTGGACGATGAGGGAAATGTTCTGACTCCCATGGCTTACGATTTCTATGGAAATCTCTTCGACGAAAATGAGCTTTTTCCAGACTACCGGCCTGCTGCCTATTCCTCCGGGGATCTGTCCTTGGACAATGACGGTTCCCTTCCGGCAGACCCATCCTCACAGGGCGGATCCGCTGGCGCAGCCGTCTTTGGCGTTCAGGTTCACCCCGAGGCGGGAAGCTTCCGCAACAGCATGTATTTTGACGAAATTTATCATGGACGCACAGCCTATGAATTCCTCCACGGCCTCACGTCCTATGAAAACACCCATCCGCCCATGGGGAAGATATTCATAGCTCTGGGAATCTCACTGTTCGGCATGAACCCCTTCGGCTGGCGTATCATCGGAACCTTGTTCGGCATCGCAATGGTTCCCGTCATATACCTCTTCGCCAGAAGGATCTGCAAAAGCACGGTGCTGTCCTCTCTGGCCTGCCTGCTTTTCGCCTTCGACTTCATGCACTTTACACAGACACGTATCGCCACCATAGACGTCTATATCACTTTCTTTGTGATTTTGATGTACTATTTCATGTACCAGTACAGCACCCTCAGCTTCTATGACACTCCACTGAAAAAAACCTGGCTTCCGCTGGGTGCCTGCGGGGTGTGCATGGGTCTGGGAATTGCCTCCAAATGGACCGGAGTCTACGCTGGAATCGGCCTTGCTATGATCTTCTTCTACGTGCTCTACAGAAGATACATGGAATATGTCTACGCAAAGAGAAAACCCAAGGGAACCACTGACGGTATCTCCCACAAAAACATCCTGAAGTGCTTCCTGCCATACACCAGAAAGACCATTTATTTCTGCCTGATATTCTTCGTCCTAGTTCCTGCCCTGATCTATCTGCTGTCCTACATTCCTTTCCGGGACTACTCAGACAGAGGGCTTGTGGATCGGATGATCCAGAACCAGAATACCATGTTCGGCTATCACAGCACGTTGGAGTCCACCCACGATTTCTCCTCCGTCTGGTATGAATGGCCCGTCCTTAAACGGCCCATCTGGTTCCATTCCCACATAGTCACTACGACGCTGCTGGGCGGCCTCCGGGAGGGCATCAGCTCCTTCGGAAACCCTGCGGTATGGTGGACCGGTATCCCTGCGGCCCTCTTCATGGCATACCTATGGGCAAGGAAAAAGGACAGAACCGCCGCCTTCCTTGTAGTGGGATACTTGGCTCAGTACCTGCCCTGGTTCTTTGTCTCCAGAATCACCTTCATCTATCACTATTTCCCCAGCGTGCCCTTCGTGGTTCTCATGATCACATACGGTCTGGGGCAATGGGACAGACGCCTTGCCGCATGCCCCGGAAAAAGCAGAGCCGTAAAAGGGGAGAAGGCCGCCTTCTATGCCACCGCTGCGCTCTACGGCGCGTTAGCCTTTGGCCTTTTCCTCCTCTTCTATCCCGTACTGTCCGGACAGCCGGTGGAGACCTACTATGTATCGAAATACCTGCGTTGGTTCAAGACCTGGGTGCTGACGGCAAAGGCAAATGCATCCCCTGCCTATATACACATACTCTTCAACACCGCCCGCTCTTTGGGCATGTAGCCATAGAGTATTCTGCAGTTCAAGGAATGATTAAAGCTAAAAAATTCCCCAACAGATTTTTGGGGGAACCGAAAGGAGACCGGAAAATGTCCGTCTATGATATGGTATTCAGCCCCACCGGGGGCACAAAAAGGGTTTCCGACCTATTCACAGAGGCTTTCTGCGGGCAGAGCAGTCACATCGACCTGACCGATCACGCCAGAGACTTCTCCCTTTCTTTCAACAGAGAAGATATCTGCATCGTATCAGTTCCCTCCTACGGCGGGAGGGTTCCGGCCCCAGCGGTTTCAAGGCTGGCTCAGATGAAGGGCAACGGTGCAAGGGCCGTCCTGCTTGTTGTCTATGGCAATAGGGCCTACGATGACACTTTTGCCGAGCTGCAGGATACTCTGGAGGCCTCTGATTTTTGCTGTACAGCGGCGGTGGCTGCCGTGGCCGAGCACTCCATCATGCGCCGGTATGCCTCCGGACGCCCGGACGCGGAAGACGCAAAAGAGCTTGCTTTCTTTGCCGCGTCCGTCCGCGCTAAAATTGATTCCCCCATAAGCCGGAACACCCCCGCTCTTCCCGGGAACCGTCCCTACCGGGAATACGGCGGTGTGCCCATGAAGCCCCATGCAGGGAAGGCTTGCGTCCACTGCGGTCTCTGCGCGCAAAAGTGTCCCGTGGGCGCCATCCCTGCCCAAGAGCCATGGGAAACGGATACCGTAAAGTGCATCTCCTGCATGGGCTGCATTGCAGTGTGTCCCCGGAAAGCGCGCAGCGTCAACCCTGCCCTCCTTGCCGCGGCTGGCATGAAGCTGAAGAAAGCCTGCAGCGGCCGAAAAGGGAATGAGTTGTTTTTATAAGATATTTTTAAGAATACTCTGTGCCCCGTCCCCACCGAGGCCATGTACGGCGGCAACTGCTGCCAGCTGTCAGCATGCTGATGCCCTCTTTTCATGCAATGCCTGCTTTATCCGGATCCGGATCATGATTCATACCAGCAGCTTTGCGCTTTAAATAAACGCATATATTCACCATTCTTCTTAATCAATTCCTCATGCGTCCCTATTTCTAAGATGGCGCCTTCTTTCATAACAATAATTTTGTCAACTTTTGTACATATACTCATTCGATGTGAAATAAGAATTGCTGTTCTTCCTTTGACCATATTCATTATTTGAGACAATATTTCCGCTTCCTGAATCGGATCTATGGCTGAGGTTGGTTCGTCCAAAATGACGAGATTACCTGCTTTATAAATCGCACGTGCAACTGCAAGACGCTGCGCCTGCCCTCCGGACAATTCTATCCCGCCAAATTCCTTGCCAAAATATATCTGGCTGATATCCCCACATGAACCGGCAATATCATCCAACCCCATTTTACTCACGATTCTTTTTATATCTTCTGCAGCATTTTCAGGCAAATCCGCCAACACAACATTTTCCGTCAACGACATTTTGTATATCATATAATCCTGAGACAGATATGCGATCTTTTTATACAAATCTTTTTTATCGATGCTATTTATAGGGATATCATTTATAGCTACAGTCCCTCCTATGGCTCCATATATACCCAGCAGCACTTTTGTCAAAGTCGTCTTGCCGCTGCCGTTTTCACCCACAACAGCAATCGTCTCCCCCTCATGAATCTCCAGATCTATATCGTGTAATGTGAAGTCCTCTGCATTTGGATAGCGAAAAAAGACCTTCTCTAAAGAGATTTTTTGAATCTTTTCTCCTATATTTACAGTGCCTTCCTGCTCCTCAGGAAGTTCTATAAAATCAAAATAGTCTTTGGCATATTCCAAAAATACGGGAATCCGTCCGATTGACGTGACATGATTTTTTATCACAGCCTGTACATTCACAAACGCAGTCAACACTGCGCCGAACACCCCCGCTTCTATTCGGTCGGCTAACAGCAGCAGGAAACAAAAAGAAATTCCCAATATATATCCGGCTATCCTGATAAATTCGCAATACATCATATTCCTATGAGCAAATGATTCTTCCTTCCAGAATTTCCGGTTTATTTTATCCCTTGCTTTTTTCCATTGATCTGCCAGATAATCCGCAAAACCCATGATACGCATTTCTTTTATGGATTTTTCATCTGTGAATAACGACCATAGATAGTCCCGCTGTCTTTTTTCTTTTGTCAGCTCCTGACTGATCTGATACTTTTTCTTTTCCTGAAAATATGTCGCCGCATAGAACTGGGCCACGCTCACTATGGCGATCACCGCCAGAAATCCATGGTAGGATCCAAGCGTAATAATGAGCGTTCCCGTGCCGAGAACCGAAGTAGCCAGAACAACTGACAGCATAAATATACTTGGAATCCTATCATTATGGACACACTCCTCAGCCTTTTCCTTTTTGTTCATTATTTCTGCATTCTCATACGTTATCAAGGGCAGTTTTGAAGCTTTTTCAGAAAGCATTTCATTTAAGATATATAAGGTTTTCTCGAAAATTCCCGCGTTTGTCGATATGCTGGCAATTAACTGTAAGAATTGTTTCACAATAAGGTAAACGATAAACCCAGCGCCATATGTAACCAGCCTGGAATAGCTGCGCATCTCTTCACCCAGCACCCAATACACTTCCTGAAAAAAACCGGCTAAGATCAGGGTAGAAACAGCCGGCGAAAAGTTTTCCAATATATAATATAATGGCGCTATGATGGAATCAATGCGTCTGTATTTCCAGAAAAAATGATACACTTTCATCAATGTCTTAACCTTTACTTTTCTCTCTTGCTTTCTATTATCTTCCAATTCTATCCATCCTTTTCATGATACCATTGACTCTGTGCATGAAACATTTCCTGATATAATCCTCTTTCCGAAATCAGCTCATCATGGGAACCCTTCTGCACGATTTGTCCCTTATCCAATACGATGATCTGATCGCATTGCTTCGCAATTGCAAGGCGATGGGATACCACAATACAAGTGTGGCTCCTCATCATTTTTAAAAAGGAGGCATATAACTCACTTTCTGCCCTCGGATCCATGGATGCAGTCGGTTCGTCCAGTATCAGCAACTGCCCCTTTTTAAAATACGCTCTTGCCAGAGCGAGTTTCTGCCATTGGCCTCCGGAGAGGTTGATTCCATCCTCCTCTATCATACCAAAAGGCTTATCAATGATTTTCTGTAAATCAGAAGCCTGCGCCTGCTCCATGGCCTGAAATACTTCACTGTCATTCTCCATTCTCTCCACAGAGCTGAGCGCCACATTATGCCTGACAGAAAACTGATATCTGGAAAAATCCTGAAATGCCGCGCCATAGATTTTTGCCGAATATTGCGCAGGCAGCTCGCAAATATCTATATCATTCAGTGTGATCCTTCCCTGAGCAGGCTGATACAGCCCGCATATCAGTTTCACAATTGTCGTCTTTCCCGAACCATTTTCCCCTACCAGCGCAACTTTCTGAAACGGTTCTATGGAAAAGGAAACATCCTTCAGCACCTCTTTTGGATCATCCGGATACCGAAAGGAGACATTATGAAACTGCAGACACCCTTGTCTATCCATTGCCTCGCCGTTTCCTGCTTTCTCCACTTTCTTCACTTCAGGAAGCTCCATAAACTTTTCGAGATACCGAATATTGACCCCTGATTTTAAAACTGACGCAAAATCATTCGCCAGACACTCTGAACATCCGTAAATTGACTGTACGGCACTGATCAGGGCAACCACGACGCCGTAAGATAATTTACCATGTGTTATCTCATATATCACATAGATAACAACAAGCCCTATCCACAGAACCATACTCATATACCCAGACGCATATACAAACTGTGATTGCAGTGTCCTCAGCAATCTCTCCTTCCATATTACTTGTGAAAGAGCTTCCCGCTTATGGTGTACAAAGTCTATGGCATCATTTAGCTTCAAATCCAGCAGGGCTGACTTCGTACATAGCAATTTGTCCAGATATAGCATTTTCCTTTCATCATCTGTCTGTTCGTCATAAAGCTTTGCCATCATCTCAACACGTTTGAAATTCAGGCAAAGCAATATTCCAAGACATCCGGTTCCCAACAAGCCAAACAAAGGCGAAAGACTGAAAAATACAATTACATAGCCAAATATCTCTATGAAATCCGCAACAAGTGAAAAAAACGTCATAAAATATTCCAGCAGGGATTCCTGAGGAGCGCTTCCCACATGATGGATGATATTCCTTGAGTGTTCCTCTTCAAAACAAGAGAATTCCACAGACACATACTTTTCTAAAAGCTTATCGGAAAATCCGCAATACAGCTCTGCTTTTAGTCTCTGCTCCATATATAAATTAGAATACTTTGTTATCTGCGTCAGTAATTCCACCACAGACAACAAGCCAACCCCCCAAAGAAATTTGATGTAAGGCTGCCCCCCCTTGGGCCAAATCCATTACATGATTGACCAGATTTTTTATCAGCAAAACAGAGCAGACCGGAAATAACGCAAGCAGGAGCATTCCTGCCAGATAACAGATCGTGTGCTTTTTTGCGCCGCGGGCTATCCCTCCAATGACTTTTATCGTAGTTTTAATCATGCCATTCTCCTTGTGTATCTCCTGTACGTGGATATATCTTCTTTGCACCCGCCATTTTTAATCCCTCCTATTGGTCATGATAAAACAATTTTATCCATACGCCGAGGTGTTTTCAATACACCAAACATTACAGACATAATGTGTAAACAATAGAATCCACGCTTCGCGAGTCTTCTATTGTCATGAAAAAAGAGAGCTGCTTTTCTTTAAGCAGCTCCCTAGAATTATTTTTTGTATATTATTTTTCTAATGGCATAAACCGAAAGATGGTAAGAATCCGCAAGATTCTCCATAGATATACCTTGCTTATAATCTGAGATAATCCTTTTATTACGGTCTTCAAGCTCTTTTCGGCAGCCAGATATTTCTCCCCAGGATTTATGTTGCTCAGTCTTTGCAGGAATATAGATATAACCTGCCTGCATATACTCTTGCAGCTCTTCAATCAGCCTGACAGGAAGAATTTCATTTGCGTTAATATACTTCATATGCGGCTTCCTCCTTGATCAATTTAGTCAAGCAGCAAAGCCAGTAACATATGTAAGCGACTAGAATTCACTCCATGCAAATGTCGCTCATACTGGCTTTGCATGGAGCCACGCTCTATTTAAATACATCATCTCACCACCAGTGTTCTTTTTACTTACCATAGGAATTATACCACAAAGGTTTTGCAAATCAAGAAATACCTTACAAAACAGCCGCTCTGCGAAGCTGTTCCCGCAGCCAGATTCCTCCTGCCACAAGAAAAACCGCCGCCCCGAGCAGCCAGATCCAGGTTCCTTCATCGCCTCTGTAGATAGGAAACAAGCCGAACTTCCACAGACGGTTTGCCATGCCCGTATTAACGGCATAGTACAAAACCGACACCATATACCCCAAAACCACCTGATTGGTGACTGCCGCCGCAAAACAGCCGATTCCTCCCAGAAACAAAGCCTCGCAGAACGCTCCCCGCCACAGAATCAACACCGGAAACACAGAGCCGCCGGCCAGAAGCCGCAAAATGAGAATGCTCACCACTGCTGCCAGCATGCACACCGCCGGAAACAGTCTGCCCAGATACAGCTTCCACATAGGCAAATGTCTGGAGGCCTCCAGCTGCCAGATTTCCATGTCGCTCTCCGGCAAAAACAATGGCGTAAACAGCAGGATCCCGGCGATAACACCGTAATGCTCCATGACCTTCGCCGCTCCGGCAGTGTCCAGATTGCGGAAGCTCAACACTGCTCCGGCACACAGCACCAAAAGCGCCGCCCCGCACAAATGGGGAAGATAATGGTATCGGATAAAATTAAGAATTGTTTTTACGTAATTTCCCATACAACATTTCCCCTTTGCGCCTCTTTTTTTCATAGACTGCCACTGTGAGCAGAACCAGTATAACTGCCAGTGCCATATACATCCCCTTATTCCGGTACAGCTGCCCCAGCTCCTCCGCATACCTGCCGTAACTGCCGAAAGTGTTCCAGCGCGTCACCAGTTTCCAGCCAAAATTTCCCGTCAGCGTAGCGGCAGAAAGCACCGAGCCGAATGCCCATGCCAGCAGAACCGGTATGGCCAGAATTGTCTCCGTTGCCTCCGTAAGCAGAAAAGCAGCTCCAAGCACAACCATGATCACTGGCAGCAGCCACAGACAACTATACTTGACGAATGCCAGAGCATCCGCCTCAATTCCTGCCTGACCTGCGGCATACACATAGGGCATCTGCATCAACAGCGCGCACAGAAGCACCGGTACAAAACACATCACCACATTGGCCAGATAGCGGCACCCTATCAGAGCTGCACCGGAAACGGATCGGCTGCGGATAAGCTCCGCCGCTTTCGCCCTCTTATCCTTCAGACAAGCGGAAACTCCCACAAATATAGGTAGAACGGCAAGAAAAATGCACGCATAATCGCAGAACAGCCGCATCTGCGCGCCGCTGACCTTGTCATCTTCACACAGTTCCCGGTAATGTTCCAGAGCATCCTCATAGGTCAGAGCCGCAATGCCTCTTTTTTCATAGGATGACTTCTCATAATAGCTTCTGGAGCCCACGATTTCACAAGCTTTCTCCATCACCTGTTCAAATTCTTCGTAGGTCAGATCTTCCCTGAGGGGAACGTGCCACATTTCCGCCTCCGAAAACTCCGCAGCGCTTCCCTCTGCTTCCATCCAAATCTCCATCCAGTACGCGGTATTCTCCTCTGCCATCTGCTCAAATTCCATACCCGTGCACTGCTGCATTGCGCGCTTAAGCACTTCCTGCTCTTCCTCATTTAAGGTCACTTCCTTGTAAAAACCGAAAGGATAGGTGGCAAACCGATTTGACAGCAGTTCCTGAAACAGTGTCTCCATCCCGCTCTGCATGATCATCCTCTCATCATTGGAATATCCGTACCCATAGCTTTCCTGACCGGGCTGCGGCTCAGACAGCTGATCCACCCACTCCACATCGCTCATCTGGCCGGTGATAAACAGCACAAATGCCACCAGATAGACATAATACACCAGGCTTTTTGCAATCTTCCTGCACTCCTTCAGAAACAATGCTCCTATCATGCCTGCTCACCTCCTTTCTGCACAGGCATCGCGGATATGCTGTGCATCAGAAACATATAGGCATCCTCCACATCCGCGCTGCAGGACTTCGCTTCCGCCAATGGCATACTCTCCGCAATGATTCTGACGGTAGCAGTGCTTCCTTTGTTCAATATACCGGTTACAATAAAACGCTCTTTTAATCCATCCAGTTCTCTTGCCGAGACCTCCGCCGAGTAAACCTTGCTCTCCACCAGCTTCAGAAGAGACTCAACCGTCCCACGGAAAACCACCTCACCCTGATTCAGTACCGCGATCTCTTCACAAGTAGCCTCGATATCTCCCACAATGTGCGTGGAAAGCAGCACGATGCGCTCTCTGGCAATCTCGCACAGCAGGTTGCGGAAACGCACCCTCTCCTCCGGATCCAGCCCTGCCGTAGGCTCATCCACAATGATCACCCTCGGATCATGGATGATTGCCTGAGCAATTCCCAACCGGCGCTTCATCCCGCCCGACATTGCCTTCACCCGGATATTTTTCTGATCCAAGAGATTTACCTTTTCCAGCATTTCCGGCACCTTTTTTCTCCGCTCCGCCTTCGGAATCCCGGAGAGTACCGCCAGATAATCCAGCGCCTCATAGGCAGACATATTTCCGTACATGGAAAAATCCTGAGGCAGATACCCCGTCATCTTTCTGATCTCCGCTGCTTGTTCCACCGGCACCCCGCACACACGCACCTCCCCGGCAGACTTCGGCAGCAGTGTGGCAAGCACTCTCATAAGCGTTGTCTTGCCTGCCCCATTGGGTCCAAGCAGGCCGAACATCCCCTGCCCAATGGTCAGATCAACGGATTTCAGCGCTTGTTTTTTTCCGAAATTTTTGCATAACCCTTTGATTTGAATTTGTGTTTCCATAACATGAATCTCTCTTTCTTTTTCCTTAAAAAGCATTGGACAGCCCCTGACGCCTGCGCCTTATCCCTGCCTGACGACGGAGGGCTATTCAATCCTTTTCCATTCTATAGGAAGCAAATGCAGCTTCCTATAAGACATACTATACAAGAGAAATCTCTACAAACACTCTACATTTTCTAAATAAGTCCTGAAACTTTCTAAAAAAGGATTCTTAAACCCCTACTAAAAAAGCCGCAGCCGCAATTCCCCCGCCGTCTATGCTGTTGACCAGTTTCAGTGTTCCCCCATGTTTCTCACAGAGCATCCGGGAAATGAACAATCCTAAGCCAAAATGTCCTCCCCCTTCCTTGTCCTCGCTGTAATAAGGATCCGTGCCGTACCGAAGCGCCCTATGAGAAAACCCTGCCCCGTCGTCCCTCACATAAATCAGAAATTCCTCCCCCTTCCGGACAAACTCAACGGTAATCCCGCTTTGGGCATAACGGAGCGCATTTGATACCAGATTGTCAAAAACCTCCTCAATCAGCCCTCCGTCTGCAAAAAAAATTCCCTCTATCCCCTGCGCCGCTATCCTGCAGGTTTTCTTTTTCTCCACCGCGAGCTCTCTGGCTGCCGTTCCAAGATGCTGCACAAATGTTCTGCCCTCCAGCCATGCCCCGGACACCTCTCTGGCCTCCTGCCCATGAAGTTGTGTCATGGTTTTGGAAATCTCCAGAATCCGCTGTTCCTGATGATGCATTGCAGCCAGCTTTTCCAGAAGCTTTTCTTCAGAAACCTTTCCCTTTGGCACATACTTCTGAAGAAATTCCGTACAGCCGGAAAGCACAGTAAGCGGCGTGCGTATATCATGGGCAAAGGCAGCATTGATCCGCCTCTGGCTCTCCTGCTCCATCCAACGGCTTCTCTTCTCCCTCACCAGCCTTCTGCGAAGCTGCTCAAAGCTTCGGCAGAGTCCTCCCATCTCATCCCCGTCAAGATATGCGATCTCCCTTCCATAATCTCCGGCCCCGATACAGCCAAGGGCATCCTGTACCGCCTTCAGGGCAGGATATATCTTTTTTTGCAAAAACATCCCTCCTGTGGCCGTGCAGCATACCGCCAGACAAGGGTACTGCCCATACCAATACCAGAACCAGAGAAAACGCACTGCTGCCTTTCCCTGGTGCGCGATCTCCCAGCGAAGAGTAAGATTCGCCCGGATTTTTTCTCCGGTAAACACCTTGAACCAACTCTCGCAGAGGTTTCTGGATAGGATCCACAGCATCATCCCGGCCACGGCTCCTGCCGCCATATAAAAAAAGAGGCTCTTCGTCAGGGAAGCATTCCTAAATTCCACTCCCAGACGCGCAGCCTTCTTCCTCAGCCAATCCATCGATATCCCACCCCCCACACTGTCTCAATATACTCCTTCTCCCGGGCATTCCCCAGCTTTTTCCGGATACGGCGGATATGCTCCGTAATGATGGACGCATCCGCCTCTCCCTCATATCCCCGGACATTCTCATAGATCCGCTCCCTGTCAAGCACCACGCCCTTATTGGTGTAGAGCAGCTCCGCAATGGCAAATTCCGTCTTCGTAAGCCCCACGTCCCGGCCATCCACCAGAAAACGGCGCCCGGAAAAATCTACCGTCAGATTTTCCTCCGTCACAAGGGTCCGGCCAGTCCTCTCTTGTCTTCTGAAATGCGCCTCTATCCGGGCAAGCAATTCCTCCATGCCGAAAGGCTTCATGATATAATCATCTCCGCCCACCTTCCAGCCCATAATACGGTCGGCCTCTTCTGTTCTGGCAGATAAAAACAGAATAGGCGCATTGGTGCGCCCCCGGATGGCCTGACAGATCTGGTATCCGTCCATATCTGGCAGGTTGATATCCAGAAGGATCAGATCCGGCTGCTTTTCTATCAGCAAAAGCGCGCTCTCTCCGTCTGCCGCCTGATCAGTAACATACCCCTCCATGGCAAAAGTCTCCGCCAGCAGCCCACGGATCTCCTTCTCATCATCTACGATCAGAATCCGTTTCATTCCTCTTCTCCATTCCCTATCAATTTCCTCCGAAACACTTTTCCGCATCTATGGCATAGGTATCCTATGGCTCAAAAATTGTCAGGATGCCGCCCTGACCTCCCGGAAGACATGGAACCCCGTAGCAAGCAGCTCCAGCCCCAGCACCCGCATATGCGGGTACAGCTTCGCCACTGGGTCAACCAGAAGCAGGAGGGCCAGCGCAATCTGCACGGCAGCCTGCAGCATGTCCATCCCCCATCTCTTCTTGTTGGCCAGATTGTAGATGGCCACGTTCAGGCTCTCAGAGCCTTGTATCAGGCCGAATATCCCCCATGCCACCCCAATCAGGCCGTCTGCCTCATTCCCGCGCACAATGATGGCAATCCCCACCACCAGCATAAGGATGCCGCTTGACGAAAGCTTTGTATCAAGCCTCCGGTATTCCTTTGCCAGAATTGAGCCCGTCACAGCCAGCACGCCGACCCCTGCCAGAAAACCTCCCATCAGATAAGGGAGTATCCCATACAAAAAGTCCACTAAAAACAAGCACTGAATTCCCAGCAGGCACATGATACCCACCAATCCGTATCCTATCTTCCTGCTGGCAGGCGTTGAAAAAATCTGCTGCCCATATGCTTTCCATGCCGTGATATGCGGCATTTTCTCCTGATTTTCCTGATGCATCGGCGTCCCTCTCATTTCTTTCGTTCTTCGGCTCTTTTGTTCTTCGTTTCTTCAGTTCTTTCGTTCTTCGGCTCTTTCGTTCTTCGTTTCTTCAGTTCTTTCGTTCTCCTGCCTATTCCGCCCTTTATTCTTTCTGCCATCTACTGCCATGGCAGTCTGCCGACATAGAGGCGGCTGCTCCCCCTGATAGCTCTGCTTCCCGAATGCATATGTCTCCTGCAGATACCATATTTTCCCAATCTGCGGTCTTCCATCGGGTCTATGCAGCCTCCTATCAGAAGCATTCCCTTATCCCGGAACCCTATGTAGTTGACCAGAACAAGGTTATAGTAAGCGACTGCTGTTCAAAAGTCCAGAAGATATCGTCATGAATACAATCCTCCTAAAGCCTCTCTTAAGACTTTACCATAGTTATCAGGGCATTGCAATGCTATTGGTTTTTCCATTCGCATTGATTTTTATTTCAGGCTCTTTTTCAAAGCTGACAACCTCCCCAGAATAATTAAAGTCTAAAGTAATTATTGTCATTATTTTCATGTGCATACTCAATAATTGAAAAACAATACCCTTCATAAAGCGTTTTGTCAAGTACTTTTTTAAGTTATTGACGCAAAACTTTTCGGCATGGCGGGAAACGGGCAGGAAGAACGGGCGCAAAACGCGCCTATGGACGGTTAGAAGTCCTTTTCGTGGGTAAGTAGTATAAAACCCTTACCCTATAGATTTTCGCGTCTGTAATGTCTTAAAAATCAAGCCTTTTCAAGCCCTATTGCGTAACGCTCCATTCTGTTCTTTTGGAGAGGTCGGGGGCGCGGGGGCAGGATTGTTAAATCCTGTTCCCCGTTTCCGGCGTCGAAATGGCAACGGCAAAAATCCAGACGGTCAAGGGTTTAAGAGTGGAGATTTTTTCGTCCCCCATGCGAAAAAATACTACTCGTCCCTTGAAGGTCTGGATAGGCGGAACGGACATAAAACAAGGATTGTTTTTGGTGATGAGATGTGCTATATTTTATAATTGACAAATTGGAGTTGAGAAGATGTTTTGTAATGAGATAAAAACTATACAAAGCCTTACAATATATAGTTAATGGGAGTTTAGGCTAGGCTTTGATATGATTTTGAAATGAGGAAAAGCATATGGAAGAAAACTACAATACTCTCATCAAACAAGCGGTTCGGGCAGTGCTGAAACCCAAAGGGATGTTCCAGAAAGGTTCTACCCGGATATGGATAGATGATAATGGTTGGTTCTTCACGGTTGTGGAATTTCAGGGCAGTTGGTGCGACCGAGGGACTTATCTGAACATAGGAATGCAACATCTATGGAATGAGTGGGAATATTTGTTTACCGTATGTGGCACACGGGAAGCCAGAGAGGGGACATGGGTCGGATATAAAGGAAACGCAGAAATTTTCTCGCAAGAGATTACTTCTTTAGCGGAAACTGCGCTGGAACGAATTTTAGAGTATCGGACACTTGCAGACCCAGAAACAGCTAAGACTATACCTCTTATAAGCAGTGTAATTGCGCCCTTTTGGCCTGCGTGGAATCAGTTTATGACTGCCGCACTAGCAGGGGACATTCCTTTGTGCCTTGAACTTGAGTCAAAAGTCCGTCGGGCACTGAAGCGTGTCCCAATAGATGGGGCAGAAGAAATGTTGACACAAATTTTGTCCCTTTTGGATGAGCCTCAAAAAATTCATGCATATATTGTGGACAAGATTATTGCGCAACGAGCGTATTGGCGGAGTAAGTCTGGATTGAAACGTTTATCAGTTCATCCAGAATATGGTTAATTTCCATGATAGCTCTGTACCATAACTTCCAGCCTAAAAAGAATAATACTCACCTAAAGGAGTTATCCCAAATATAAGTTTACCATACTGTCTGATGATCTACTATAGGATTATACTAAATTCTATTGAGAATGTTATGTGCCATTTTATATCCTATTTTACTTAAAAAACACAACTTTACAACTTTATAAATGATACCCTTGCTGTTGAATCAACTGTTTTAGGGCATTAATTATTGTA
>RAZA01000059.1 GCA_003612485.1 bacterium D16-50 | reverse complement strand
TTACATTAACTGCTTGAAAAAAACTTTTTAAACATTTTTCGTTTTACCTATTGACATTTCTTAGCTGGACTTACGACACTTCCGCACCGGGGACACAGCAGCGCATTCTCAGCCAATTCCTCTCCGCACACCACACATTTCATCTCACTAGCTCCTCCATTTCTCCCTCATCTTTTTGATACCAAAAACTCTTGTCAAAACTCTTGCGGGTCCACCCCTGTCACAGCACAAGACTTCTGTTCGCTCCTATGGCCCAACTTTTGTTGGATGTTCGGAACCAATCAGTCTCTACCCCGTCTTTCTCTGTGCCAATCTGTCCACATGCTTTCAGGGTTATGCCTTCCCCGCGCTGCAATACTTCCTCACGCTCCGCTCCAGACGCTCCAGCCCCTCCAACAGCCTCTGTCTGGGACAAGCGGGATTCATCCGGATGAACCGTTTTCCGCAGGCGCCGTATTCCTCTCCCTCCGTGAGGTAGAGACCGCTGTCCTGACGAATGAACCTCGTCAGCTCTCCCGCGTCCTCTGTGATCCTGCTGCAGTCCAGCCACAGAAGGTAGGTTGCCTGAGAGGGAACCACCTTGATTTCCGGCAGCCTCTCTTCCATAAAGCTCCTGACCTGACGCTTGTTGTCGGCAAGATAGGCACGAAGCTCCTCCAGCCAGTCCTCTCCCCGGCCAAAAGCTGCCACGGCTCCTCCCACGGCAAAGGCATTGGGTTCCGCAACCTCGTCCGTGTTCAGTCCCCTATTCAGCTTGTGACGCAGCACGGGATTCGGCACCATCACCGCCGCCGTCTGCAGCCCCGCCACATTGAAGGTCTTGGTAGGGGCAATGCAGGTAATGCTGTTTTCCCTGCAGACATCCGATACGGAGGCAAAAGGCACATACTCGCAGCCCGGATCCGTCAGATCGCAGTGGATCTCATCGGCCAGCACCACCACATGATGTTTTGCGCAGAGCTGGCCGATGCGGGCCAATGTCTCCCTATCCCAGATCTTGCCTACGGGATTGTGAGGATTGCACAAGAACATCATCGTAGTCTGAGGATCCGCCAGCTTCTTCTCCAAGTCCTCAAAGTCAATAGAGTACTCCACCCCGTCATATATCAGGGGACTCTCCAAAATTTTGCGTCCATTGTTGCCTATGGAATTAAAGAAAATATTGTATACCGGCGTCTGTATAAGGACATTTTCCCCTACGGTGGTAAGCTTGCGCACGGCGCTGGATATGGCGGGAACCACCCCAGTGCAGAATACCAGCCAGTCCTTCTCTATCTCCAGCTGATGGCGGCGGCCCCACCAGCCCTGATAGGCCTGATACCAGTCCTCTGTCACCACCGAATAGCCGAAAATACCGTGATCTACTCTGGCTCTCAACGCCTCCACAATCTCCGGTGCCGCCTCGAAGTCCATGTCCGCCACCCACATAGGCAGCTCCCCCTCCGGCACATCCCATTTCAGGGATCCCACTCCTTTTCTGTCTGTGAGCTTGTCAAAATCATATTTCATATTGCTTTATTTCTCCTATTCCAGTTCCGCATATGCAGGATTTGCCCCCTTGTTATTTCTCCCATGCGGCATGATCGGATGTCTTCAGTATTTCCCCTGCCTCAATTTTCGTCTGGTCGATCGTTACCTTCCGTCCGTCCATGATCAGTTCACCGATTCTGTCTGCCCGGATGATGCCTCCCTTGGGGTTGAACACGCTGTCCACATAGCCCACGATCTCCACGTCCCCCTGAGAGTACTCGAAGGCCAGATTGGTATTGATCAGGCGGCAGTTCTTCATTACCAGATTGTCTATGTAGCACATTCCCTGCAGACTTTCGATGGTGCAGTTTATCAGGGTGATATTCTTGGAATTCCATCCCAGATACTCACCGGATATGAAGGAATCGTACACCGTCACGTTCTCCGCATTCCAGAAAGCGTCCTTGGACAGCAGTCTGGAATTCCTGATTTCAATATCCGCCCCGCCGTCAAAGCTATAGTTTCCCACAAGGCGGAAATTGCTTGCAGTGATGCCCCGGGTATTCATGGCAAAATAATCTCCCTTGGCTGTCACATTCTCCATCTGAACGTCCTGACAGTTCCAAAGCGTCTCCGCCGCATTAGGCATGTCCACATTCTGCAGGCGGATTCCCTTGGTGCGCCGAAAAGCCTTGGGCGCTTCGATCACCGTATCGGAAATCGAGATATTGTCCGTATACCAGATACCCGCTCTGGCCATGTCAAAAAGGGTACATTCCCTCATGACCACATTCTTGCTATACCACAAGGGATATTTCCAACGAAACAAAGTATTGTCGATCTCCAGATCGGCGCTCTCTTTTAAGGGAGATTCTCCCTCAGCGAAGGTGCAATAACTAAAATGGCAATTCTGTGCCTGAAACATCGCCCTTTCGCCGGTCAAATACTGCTGATTGATCTCTTCCATCTCTATGCCTCCTGATTTTTCGGATGTCACTCCTGATTTTATCTGTAAAACGTTCCCTATAAAAGAACACCGATCTCTCTCCAAGTCCACAGTTTCTGCGGCCCTCACACCTCTCTCGACGCAAAACCCATCCGCTTCCGCCCTCACGGCTTTTCCAACGAAAATCCCTATCCGCTTCTGCCCTCACGGCTTTTCCAACGGAAATCCCCATCCGCTTCTGCCCTCACGGCTCTCCCGCCGAGAAAAAAGCCACTCCGATTGCTCCGGGGCCGATATGGGTGCCGATGGCCCCTCCCACGCTGGCCGTGTCCAGCGCTTCCACCTCCCCTTTCCAAAGGGCCTCGTTGTCGGCTATATATTTGCGCAGCACCGCATCGCTCAGTCCCGTATATCCCAGCACAAAGGGCTTGCTGAAATCGATGCCGCCCACGTGCTGAATCTGCTCCGCCAGCAGGTTGTTCCCCTGCTTCGAGCCTCTGGCCTTTCCCAGAACCGCCACCTCGCCTCCCTGAATGGCGATCACGGGCTTGATGGAAAGCAGATTGCCCGCCAGCGCGGCTGTTTTGGAAATACGGCCGCCCTTCTTCAGATATTCCAGCGTATCCAGCAGCGCTACCAGTCGGATGCGGTTCTTGTGCGCCTCCAGCCGTTCAACAATAGATTCATAATCAAGTCCGGCATCTTTCAGCTTCAGAGCATACTCCACCAAAGCCCGCTGACCGATGCTGGCATTTTCGCTGTCCACCACCCTTACGGAATCGCCGCAGCCCTCTGCGGCAAGCACCGCGCTCTGGTATGTGCCTGACAGCTTTGAGGATATCGTGATCACAATGGCCTGATCTCCCTGCGCCTTTACCGCCTCGTAGGCCTCCTCAAAGACAAAGGGCGGCACCTGGCTGGTCACCGGCAATTCATCGGATTCCACCAGCTTCTCGTAAAACATCCTATGGGTCAGATTCACCCCGTCCTGAAACTCATCGTCGCCAAACCTTATGTTGATAGGCAGAACCGTCAGATCCTCCCTGCCATTGTCCACGATATCAGACGCTGAATCCGTAATGATCCGTATCATATACACCCTCCTTTTTCTCTGCCTGCACGCTTCGGCAATACCGGTACAAGGTTATTGTAAAGGAAAAACAGCCGAAAAACAATAGAAAAAGCAGACTTCCCATAAACAATAGAAGCCGCGCTCCGCAAGTCTTCTATTGTCATGAATAAAAAAATCCCTGCTGCGCAAGGATTTTATCTTCATACATCTCATACATAGAAACGACCCAGATCGGACTCGAACCGACGACCTCCGCCGTGACAGGGCGGCGCTCTAACCAACTGAGCCACTGGGCCTTATTACATTATTATAAAAATTTCAGGGAGCGCGTTTCGCTCTCCAGTGGACCTTCGGGGACTCGAACCCAGGACCGACCGGTTATGAGCCGGTTGCTCTAACCAACTGAGCTAAAGGTCCGCAATATGGCTCCATCGGGAACCAAACGCATCTTACATAAAACAGTAAGTCAACATAAGATATGTTACCACAAGCGAAAGCATTTGACAAGAGGCAAATTAAAATTTTTTCTTATGGAAAATAAGGGCGGAAAATGGAGAGGCCGGTCCTTCTCACAGGGAAATCTCTATCTGCCATTTATTGCAGCCCTCAATCTCTCCACAGCACTTTCCCTGCCTTGGCCGCCATATGCGGCAAGAGGAATTCCTATGCTTATGGCCAAAAGCAGGACAAGGCAGCACAGAAGCGCCCCCACCGGATAATGAAATACAAAGCAAAAGACTTTCCCACAACTCCATAAGACAGCAAGTTATGCACATTACGCACAGTGCCGGCTACTACGGAATCCCATATGTTTTCACATGATTATAAAAGGCATTTAAGGAAAATATTTCAAAGAAAGTTGCAATTCCACGCATATTCTCCTTTTAGGGGATAGGATTTTTCGAGAAAAATGGTAATATGAAGTATAAAATATTTTGGAGGTATAGGAAATGAATCAACTTTTGGTAGGTAAATTTATCACTCAAAAGCGGAAAGAAAAAAATTTAACCCAAGAGCAGTTAGCGGATAAAATCGGCGTTTCAAATAAAACAATTTCAAAGTGGGAAACGGGAAAATGTATGCCCGACTACTCTGTAATTGAATTATTATGTGAAGAGCTGAACATTACACTTGCAGAGCTGATGAATGGCGAAGAAGATGAAAAAAGTATACATACCTATGACAATGAACAGATTGTGAAAATGCTAAATGAAATCCAGAACTTGAAAGCCAAAAAGAAATTGATTATAGGATTTATTTTACTTGTCATGGGCGGTGTTATGATGGCTCTTTCGCAGATTTGCGGGGGAACAGATATTCAGGATTTTCTTTCAGGTGTTATGTTAGGGTTATCTATTGGCGAATTTTTGGCAGGTTTTTTCCTTCTCGCTTATTATTTAGCTTACAAAAACAAAAGGAAGTGAGGTGACTATATATGCGTTCTAAACGAATTATGGCTATTATTGGAATCATATTTTCAACAATAGGGCTTATCTGCACTTCTGTTTGCATTTTCCGGCAAGGCAACAAAGCATTGTTGGCATTTGGCTTAATGTGTAATTCTATTGCTTTTTTGCTCTACTGTATAAACAGAAAAAAATAAGGTGTTAGTCCGAAAGTGTGTTGGTGGATATAATTTGCAGTCTGGCAATCCTGAATTTATGCGGTCTGAAAACGAGCAATTTTAAGTACCAACACATTTACGGACTAACGCCAAAAATAATTTCATGCTGCCCGTTCTGCAAAAGGGTACAGCCCAAAGCGTTGTATTCATTTGCAGTATAACATGACCGTACACCAAGCACCGCCCTATGTTACGATGTGCGGTCAGAGGGTTATCCTTACGAACGGGGAGCTTGCCGAAGCCCTGTCCTCTTTGCCGGAGAAAAAGAGGGAAATCATTTACCTTTACTTTTTCGGGCGTTACACACGGCAGGAAATCAGGGAACTATACGGACGATGCCGGAGTACGGCATGGCATCATATACATAGTGCCTTGCAAATGTTACATGAAGAAATGGAGGTGATTTTCATGTGCATATTGTCATAAACAGCTTGCGGATTGCGGAAGCACCGCTGCACGGACGCTGCTATGGAATATTTCAAGGCGGAAGTCATGGAGATGTGCCACCGGGAAAACCTCTATCAGATTGACTTATTGCATGGGAGCAAGAACTGAGTTACCGATTTTCCATGTGCAAAAATCCTATTTCATTTTGAGGATTGAAGTGTTATAATATAAACACTATTAAACTGGATTTGAGAAGGTAGAAAAATGATAATTGATAGTTTTGACATGGAATCAGAATCAAGACCTATGCGGGAGCCCCGGCTTGTGTGGCAACAATAGAAGATACTTTGTCGGAAATTAAAACAGATAAATACATTGTTTTTGGTGGAAGCGGATGTCTGAACAAAGAAATAGCGCATGGCAAAGTAATGGTTCCCACAGAGGGCTATAGAGATGAGGGAACCTCGTACCATTATGTCCCGGCTTCTGATTATATTACAGTAAAAAATGCGGATGTAGTTGCAAAGTTTATGGAAGAAAACAAAATACCTTTTGTGAAAGGAAAGACTTGGACAACGGATTCATTTTACCGGGAAACAAACAATAATTTTGAGAAGAGAAAAGCGGATGGCTGTATTTCTGTAGAAATGGAATGTTCTGCGATACAAGCCATGTGTGATTTCAGAAAAATAAATTTGTACATGTTTCTTACTTGCGGCGATTTATTGGATGCACCAAAGCATTTATTTAGAAATGGAAATGGTCAGTATCAAGGAACTCAGCATGATGCAAGTCATTTTGAAATTGCATTATCACTTGCCGATTATGTAACGGGAGCACAATAAATTGAAAACTTCGCATTTATCAGTGTAAGCAGAGTGAAAAATCGGTAGTTTATATGGGGCAAACAATAAAGTGAGTGAAGTTAATTTGTTAGATGTTATCTTTCCATTTGTAGAATTGTTGCTATACAAAGACTGAATAACCGCCGCTACATAGAACGGCACACCAAGACAAGAAATCAAGAAAAGGTTTCTTGTTTTTTTGCGCCTATTGTTGACATTTTAAAAATCGCCAGTATTATACCGTGCAAAAGGGAAATAGATAAAATTTTGCAAATCACCGTCAATTTCGCTTTGCGTGGTGTTGTAGGTATTAGGGGGGAGAAATATTTCCGCAGCTTTGGCAAAACCCCCGCTTGCGGCACTAAAGGTATTGACGGAAGCCAGTACAGAGGAAACTGCCACTTTTTAAGAGCAAGATTCTACCACAGTACCAAATTTCGCCTACCGGCTCATTTTGTCCTATGGGAATCTTGTCGGGGTTGCCACCCCAAGCCCGCCTTTTGCGGCTTGCGCCGCTTGAAAAAATCCACCCATGAACGGAGGTTCACAGCCATGAAAAGATACAACACGCCCCACCGCCACCGGGTAATCAAGACACGCTTGACCGAGGAAGAATATGCCGAATTTTCCGACCGTGTCACCCTCTGTAAAATGAGCCAAGCCGAGTTTATCCGGCAAGCCCTCATTAAGCCAAGCATACTCCCGGTCATTACCGTTTCCCCGGTCAATGATGAATTACTCTCTGCCGTTGGGAAACTTACAGCCGAGTACGGGAAAATCGGCGGCAACTTGAACCAGATTGCCCGCTGTCTGAACGAGTACGGCGCACCCTAATCTCAAATACGGCAAGAACCAGAAGCGGGAGGACGTAAAGAGCCACCATTATATCATCAGCTTTGACCCCGTGACGCACCCGACAACGGCTTGACCGTAGACCGGGCGCAAGCGTTGGAAGAGCAATAAGGAGAAGCTAAGGCAGACCATAAGCCAAGCCCTTGCCGCTGCTGCCACCTTTGACGACTTTTCCTCTCTGCTGCTCCGGGAGGGCGTGACCGTCAAGGAGAGCCGGGGGAAATTGAGCCATCTCACGCCGGACAGGACGAAGCCCATCGCCGCCCGGAAACTGGGTGATGATTTTGACCGTGCCGCCGTGTTGGAAACACTCACCCAAAACGCACAGAACGCCGCCAGAGCCGCCGAAACGCCCCTACCCAGACAAGAATACCCCCGCAGCATAAAAGACCGTTTACAGCGTGGCAAAGCCGCTATAAACGCCCCGAAACAAGACAGCGTACAGCGCGTGGTAGACATAGCTGCCAAGAAAGCCGAGAGCAAGGGGCGGGGCTATGAAAAGTGGGCGACCTTGCACAACTTGAAGCAAATGGCGGCTATTATGAGCATTTACGAGGAATCCGGCTTTGCATGAAAAAGCGGTCATGCCGTGGAGAGTGACCGCTGGAATAGCAATAAATGACACCATGTTTATTTCTTGCTTGATTGCCGTGTTTCATTTGCCAGCAGCACGATACCATATAAACCGCAAATCAGTAGAATTATATCTTCATAGGCTTTGAAGATTACTGATTTTATCCCGGTCAATCCCCATATAGTCAATAAAGCGAGGAGCAGCTTATTTTTTCTTTTATAGCCAGCATAAACCGTCATGCTTATGCTGATTACTGGGCAAGGCATGACGTATGTTACCATTTGCGGGAAAGAATTACCCAAAAGAATGGAAACAAAAGGATACGCCAAATAAAGCACCAGCAGAAACATCTGAAATGCAGTAGGTGTTTTGAGTATATCGTCCTTGTTATGCAGGCTTTCGTATAGGAACAGAACGCCGCAAATGATATATAACGGAAATGCAAAAAACTTCTGAATAGGCTCTGTTCCATACCAAGCGAAAAATCCAATGCCTATAAAAAGGTTAATAATCCCAAGCGAGAATTTGGCAGCCCACTTTATTTTTTTGTATAGGACAAAGCAACTGCTATGAACAAAAAAATGAGTAATGCAATTTGGATTATCCATGTTTGTCTGTTGTAATTGCCGATAACATCCCAAAAAACTTGTGCATCCATTTATTGCCCCCGTAGAGTTAATCTGTCAGCACTCCTGCACAAAGGAAGTTACCTAGTAAACGGTAGATAGTGAGTACCTATACAAAACAAGAGCAAACCTGTATGATAGAAACAGATTTGCTCCAG
>RAZA01000058.1 GCA_003612485.1 bacterium D16-50 | reverse complement strand
GGAGAGCCGTGTGCATCGAGAGGTGCCCGCACGGTTCGGGAGGGAGCGTCCACGAGGCGCTTACCTCATGACCTTTATAATATCTCTGACACGAGGGGGACATCACAGTCCTACGGTCTTAGTTACCAAAAGACCGGGAAGGAGCTTATGAGTCAGGATGAGATAGCGGTCATGGACGGGGGGAAATGTATCATGCAGCTCAGAGGCGTGAGACCTTTTTTCTCAGATAAATTCGATATAACGAAGCATACGCGGTACAAAGAACTGTCCGACTATGACCCAAAGAATGCCTTTGACATTGAAGATTATGTGAAGCATCTACATCACATGAAAATCAACCCGGAAACAGAAGTGGATGAAGCCTTTGAGTGTGGGGAAGTTAGCGGGCAGGAAGAAAATTCATCAATGACAACTGAATAGCGGCTTTTGGACACAGTGTCTAAAAGCGCACAAAGACAACTGAATATGGAACTGTCAATTTCTGGAAACAATGTCCAGAACTACGAAAAGGAGCTTTTCATGTATTTAGGAATGGGCAGAAACAAAACACCCGGTACTGCCAATCGCCAAACTGAAAGTACCGGATGTCCGCAGGGTTCTTCCTAAAGGATTGCCCTGCCTTTATTTTACCATAGGGCAGGGCATTTTACACGAAAAACTCTTTCCAACCCTATCAAAAAATTTTGGAGAAAGAAAGAGGTAAATAAAATGGCATTTTTTACAACAGCAGTAACCGGTGTGAATTGTGAATAAAGTGAAAAATGGGAAAATAAGCAAAGTAAAAAATCTGGTGTATGTAGATAGCCCTTGTAACATAAAAGTGATAAAATTCTATGAGAATCGAGGTAAAGCAATATGGAAAAGCAAATTTATATCACAGAGGAAGAACGTGCAAAGTGTCAGAAGGTAGCTGATGCGTTTGCGGAGCTGTATGAGATGGAGGATATTTTGGTAGTTGATGCGGGGAGATATGGCTTTGTTGTGCTGAAATATTACAAGCCGCCGCATGGCTTTGAAGATGCCATAACCTTTACTGACAGTGTGGCATTGTTTGAGAACTTATGGGAGGAATGGCTGAATACAAAGCTGTACCTAATGGCAAAAGGCACTCCATTATTAGAAAAAGGCTACAAGGGTGTGTTTGAGAGCCTGCCCGAAGAAAAACAGTCGGAACTTATCGTGAGAAAAGCTGATTTTGCGAAAATAGCGGAGATATATTTGTAATATCGTTTCTGTGAGGAAAAGCACAGTAATTAGTGGTCGATCGACAATTAGAAAGGCTCTGTATAATGCAGAGCTTTTCTTATTACGCTTTTTTTGATAAAAAGATAGAATGAATGAGTGGGACTCCGGCGTAATAGGCAATTATGCACATTTCCATGATGTATTTTGGGGAGAATAATACCATGGCAAGACACATTATTTGATTTTCTGTCCAGTTGTGCTGTCAAAACGTGTTTTCGTGCAATCGGCATTAGACAAAATTTCATATTTTCCGATATTTTATGTGAGAGCCAAAGGAGGGCATATGATAAAGGTTGCAATATGTGATGATGAAAAGAACATAAGAAGCTACCTTGCTTCGCTTATCAGAGGGCAGAAAGCGGAATGTGAAATTACGGAGTATGCTTCTGCTGATGAATACCTGTCAAGCGGCATGGGGCATGATTTACTGTTCTTGGATATAGAGTTAGAGGGTTCTGCATCCGGCATGGACGGCAACGCCATAAATGGCATGGGAATGGCAAGACAGATTAGGGGCATGGATCAGATAAAACAGCCCGTAATCATTTTTGTTACGGGCTATGAAAAGTATGTCTATGACGCTTTTGAAGTGGAAGCGTTGGGGTATCTGGTAAAGCCTGTGAATGAACAGAAATTTGCGGAGGTTTTCAGCCGGGCGCAGGATAAGGTTTTATCCGAAACGGAGCAGAAAAAGAAAACCCTGCTTATCCAGTACGCCGGGGCAAACAAAGCCATACCGTTAGACCATATTTATTACATGGAAAGCCGGAAACACAAGGTAGTGCTTTATACCAAAGACGGGGAACTGGAATATTATGCAAAAATCGGGGAGCTTGAAGAAGAATTGCAGGGGCAATTCTGCCGCATACACAAAGGCTATCTTGTCAACCTCTCCTGCGTGGACGAATACAGCAGGACAGAAATCATGCTTACAAACGGGGATAAGCTGCCCCTTTCCAAATATAAGTATGAGGACTTTGTAAAGGCATATCTGCGCTTTATGCAGTAGGAGGGACAAACATTGAGTGAAGCGGATTTTAGCTTGTTTATGAATATAGTGGCAGGAATTGAAATATTTATGTATGCGGTCTGCATGACAGTTTTTTTCTATCCGTTTATGACGGAGAAAAAAGAACAGAGGAAAAGCAGGATTAAAAAGGTTTTAATGTTTTTTTGATTTATACGGTTTTGTACTTTATCGGCATGGCAGCATTTGTTTACGGTTGGTTGTGCATGATAATTGTGCTTATCCTTTTAGTGGCAGCTTCCAAATTTTTGGATATGGATAAGGAATTTACATTCTTTTTGGGAGTGATCTTCTTCTGTACCAGAGATTTAAGTATGCTGGCTATGGAAAGTATAGATTTTCTTTCAAGTGGTTATTTTGCGGAAAAGGAAGAAACAGTAGAATATATTTTTCGTAATGCGGCATTGAATTATGTCTTTGTTGTGGTACTGCAAATTACCTTGTTTTCAGTTATGCTATATGCCGTTGCGCGTCTGTTAAAGAAAAAGACAATGAAGCTGCATATAAAGGAATTGTGCCACCTGCTTTTAATACCGATAACCGGGATTTTATTTGGAAATATTATTTTCCGGCTTTTGATAGTTGTTAAAAATAATCTGGTTTTTCAGCTTTATGAACAGTTCCCGGTATTTCTTGGGATAATGCCTATGGTTGTCGCCCTGTTCTATGCGGGGATTTTGATCACGATAGTGTCCTATCAGAAAATGATAGGCTTGCAGGAGGAAAAGGAAAAATATTTCGTGGAACAGCAGCAGGTTCACGCAATACAGGAACGTATGGAGGAAGTGGAGCAGTTTTATCATGGCATACGCCAGATGAAGCATGAAATGAAGAACCATATGACGAATATCAAAGGGCTTGTCAGAAATGGCAGCTATGGGGATATAGAGCAGTATATAGACCATATGGACGAAAGCATGAATGTTTTTGAGCTTACCACTAAAACGGGAAATACTGTTACGGACGTGATTGTAAATGACAAGCAGAAAGCCGCAGAGAAACAGGGAATACAGTTCCAGTCGGAGTTTTCCTATCCAAAATCAGACGGCTATAATGCGTATGACATAGGGGTTATTATTAACAATCTTCTGCAAAATGCCCTTGAAGCCTGTGAAAAAATGGCAGAGGGGAAAAGATACATTTATCTTTCCGGCAGGCAGAAGAAAAAATTTTATGTGATAAATGTAAAAAATTCATTTGAGGGGGAGGTGACATTTGACACAAAAACCAATCTTCCACTTTCCACAAAGGGAAAGGATATAGCCCTACACGGCATTGGACTATCCAATGTAAAGCGTGAAGCAGATAAATACATGGGAGATGTGGATATTAGGGCAAAGAAAAACGAATTTAGCGTAACCGTGTTGTTACAGGAAAGGAGAAAGATATGAATACTGGCGGTATATATGGCATGGGAATAAATACATATGCCTACACAAACAACAATAGGAAAGCAACAGAAACAGGTAATTTTGTAGATGAAGTGCAAAAGGCAGCGGAAAGCCAGAGTACGCAAACTAAGTCAAATTCGTCAGCATGGGCGGGGGATATGGTTGTTTCACAGCCGCCAACGTACAACGGCTTCACTTATGACAGTTCTATTTCCAATAAGTCTAAAGAAGAAATGACAATGGACGAATATAAACAGTGGTTTATGAATGAAATGTCAAAAATGCCTGTAAGTGCGTGGTATAGCTCCACTTGTGTCGGAGGGGCATTGACAATTACAGAAGAATGTTTTGAAAGAATGAAAAATGATCCGGAATGGGAGAATACTGTCTTAGGCATGGTAAGGAATATGTATTCATCAAGTGGGATTATGGGTTCTAAAATGATTGGTTATCAAGTTATCGGGGCTTCGCCGGAACAATGCTATGGAGAGGGAATACCCGTAAACAATTCCAATTCTTCATTTTCTGCAAGTGATGAAAAATCTTGGTGGGAGAAACGCCATGAGAAAATGGAGGAATTATTAAAGGAGCAGGAAAAAGAAGCAATAAAAAAAGCACAGGCACGAAAAGCATTAGCACAGGAGAATTACTTGAAAAGCCAATTTGAAAGTCAGCAAAGGTTACATAGTTTTCTTATGGAGAGTGCCCAAAACGGGCAGGAAACTTCGGATATGTCGGCTTTTCAGTCAGTTAGCGTAGGTGCATTAGCAGCGACAGCATATGAGGACACTATAAGTACATTCAGTAAAAGCGTAATAGGAAGCCAGAAGATATAAATATGCCCGGACTTATCATAGGGGGCAAAGGCGGTTCTGAATGATAGATGAACCGCCGTAAAGAATCGATAGCATAAGCGGAAAGGTTGGTAGCATGGATATTCAAGCAATTTTGCCGGAAATCAATAATGCTGTAAAATTATCGAATAACAGAATAAAGTGCGGGGATGAATTTGAAAAACTTTTGCAGCAGGTAACTGAGGATACGGATATTGCAGAAATGAAGAAATTTCTGGACGAAAAATTTAATGTTAATACGGTTGTTGTAGATTACAGTTGCGAAAAAACAGATACAGAAGCGGAAATGTATGATACTGCAATGTTGGAAAAATATGATATGCACGGTGGGCGAAATGTGATTATCTCAAAGAAAACCTTACTAAGAATGAAAAATGATAGTGCTTTTAGGCAGAAAGTGTATAAATCAATCGAAGATATACCGTGGTCAAGTAAATTGACTGGCGGAGAGGTAAAAGGCAATGGCGTATTTATCCATGAGGACGGGACAGGTGGCTACTATTTGGAATTTGACTGGGGCGGTGATGAAGAAAAAACAAAGCAAAGGAAACATAAAGCGATGTACTCTGATAGTCCACAAGTAAAAGAGTTAAATGCCCCGGCATTAAACGAAGCAAATAATATGGGATTACAGGCAGATATTTTAATTTCTCTAATGGGGGCAAATTTTATACTGCAGACCGCCAGAATTTACAGTGGTGCCTCTGGGAAAGTACTTGGCTGGCGGTCTGCAGTCGGGTTGCACTGCAAATTTAACTGGTGTGCAGTATAATTAATTTTAGCACGGGAGAATTGAGAATACTTAGAGAGAGCCTTCTGTCATTCCAGTTTGGAGATTTCTATGTCTCATGTAATGCCAGACATGATGAATCGGAAGAGAATGAGTTGGAAATGGAGTTACTCATATTCTATTGTCCAAAGCGATATGGGACTTGATACAGCCATTTGATTGAAATGCTGGGATGGTGTTTTCAGCGTTGTTCAGGCATGGGAAATGTTGCTACTTTTCGAGGCAGCGCGAGAAAATGCCTGTTCCTTCAGTTCTTTCCGATACTGTCTGGGACTCATAAAATAGTAATTACGGAAAGCAGAGGAAAAATGCTCGATGGAGGAATAGCCCAGTTCTTCAGCAATGGAGGTGATGCTGTACTCTGCATTGGAGAGCAGGATTGCTGCCGCGGACATGCGGGCCTCAGTTTTTTTCTGTAAAAAGGTTTTTCCATACTGTTTCTGCAAAAGCCGCTGCGTTTGCCTTGTGCTCAGTCCAAGCAGGTTTCCCAGTTCCTCCAGAGAGAGGCTGCGGTACTGATAAAGAAAGTATTCTTCAATGATTACGGAGGTTTTATCCGTAGAACATGGCTGGACGGAGGCTTTGCTGGATATAGTTTTTTCATAGTCGCGCACCAGCTTGACAAAAAGCTGCCGCAGCAGGGCTTCTGACTGAAACTCCCATCCGGTGTTCCGGTCTTCCAGCTCTGCAAACAAGGTTTTTATTATTTCTCCAATCATCTGGGAATCCTGTCCGAACCAGAATGCGGTTTCCGTGAAGATTTTTGTCAGATGATTGTCTTCCCCGGAAGATTTCTTCATTACAGACCGATTGCTGGAGGTTTTCAGATAAATGCAGTATTCACACATGGGATGTTTTGGATAGGGGGATTGGGCATGGTCTATGTGGGGACCGGTGACATACAGCGTACCGGGTGTGATCTCATAATACCGTCCGTCAATGAGAGCATGGCCATAACCCTCAGGAATATAGTGAATCTCATAGTTCCCGTTTCCATGGGCATGGCTGGGAATGGTGCGATGGAACTGTTCATAACTGAAATTCAGGGCACGGAAATTGACATTTCCAATCGTGAAAGAAATATCCAGATCTTGGTATCTTGTGAACATGGCAGCCTCCTGATCATGTTTCCTGCTATTCTTTTGATGTTCCCCATTATAATAATCAATGCGAAAAAAATCAAGAAAAACTTGCGCCAATGCGACATATAATTCTGCAAATTGTCCTATCATTCTCTTAATATTTCCACGGAAGAATCATATAATGAATTCATTGGGAAACCGAAAGAAGTTTCCGGGAGGCTGCCATGGACGGCGGAAAAGGATGGCATCAGACGGAGCACAGGTTGCTTCGTACCTTATAAAACAAAGGAGAACATCCATGCAAAAAAAACAGTTTAAAAAATGAACACGATACCGGATATGTTGCCGGAAGCCCGTTTAGATATCAGCCTATATGCGGGGGTTTTGAAATCCATAACGGGAAGAAGGATTACACCCGGCCAATATATCCTCCGCATATGAACGATGACCTTCTGGGAATAAAAGGCAAAAAGAGTCCAAGATTTATATACTATCTTGGAGACCGCCCTAAGCTTGTGTTACAAAGCGTGGTTAAAAATGTATACAAGCGTTACGCACATATGTTTATCGGCATTGAAGGAGGGAAATGGCTTGATGAAATGGAAAATATTACCGCAAGGTATTTGTACGGTCATGAGGAATATGAAATTACTGATTCCTCATTTGACGGCATAATCAGGCTTATCTATACCCGCTCCGATAAGCTTGATGCTATGCTTATAAAGGTTGAACTTCCTGATTCCATAAAGAACAAGCTGGTGATTGTCACAGCAGGTGAGAATGGCGCTGCAAGCTCACAGCCTACAGGCGGAAATACGGCGGGGCTTGAATTTACTATTGCTGATACAGCGGCATGTAATGTGAAAATCTATAATAATATATTTAGAATATCGGGGACAGATGATATTTCAATATGCGGCACTGCAAGCATTCCCATGGATTATTCTGTTAAGGATGCCTCCTTGTATGGGAAAAGTGTCGATGACTTGCTGGGTTCAAACGGGGGTACATATCCCATCATAGCTGGCAGAACAGTGGGCAATACGGATAATGAAATCTATTTCCTGCTGACAACGGAGCATTCTGACAATAAGTATATTGAAGAATTTAGGACAAACGCTGAGGAAATATTTGACAGCGGAATCAATTATTATAAAAGTGTATCTGAAGCGGTCAAAATGAATACCCCGGATCCAAGCCTGAATGCCTGCATGATATCGCAGATGGTTGCTTCTGACGCAAGCTGGGACTGGCCTTCCATAACACATGGACCGATGGGGTGGCACGTTGCTTTTGGCGGATGGCGGTCCCATTACGGGTTTGTTGATGCCGGCTGGGGCGACAGAATAAAGATAAACGCTAAGCAGTTTATGGAGACCCAGAATGATAATGGACGCATTTGGGTATATCCGTATGCGGATGACCGTTACAATATGAACATTGTTCTGGTTGACGGGCTTCTGCATTATTGGGAATGGTCAGGCGATAATATTTTTTTTGCGGAGGAGGGCGGCTATGATTTCGTTGCGGGTCATTTGCGGTTTATGGATTCTTCCATGCAGGTTCCCGGAACAAATCTCTATGAAAACTGGCTAGATGCATGGAATACCGATAATAAGTGGAATAACGGCGGCGCGGGAAGTATTGCGACAGCATATACATGGCGGGCTTACAGTACAATGGCAAGGCTGGCGGCAGGACTGGGGAAAATCGAGGACTCCGTGAAATATCAAAGGAAGGCCGATATGATCAAAGCTGATATGAACGAGCAGCTTTGGGATGCGGATATCGGTGTGTTTGGTGAATACAGAGAACGTTTTGGATACGGCCGGTTAAATACGGCTCCTGATTTATCTTCTGTATACACACCTATTGATATGGGACTTACAACATCCGAGCAGGCCTGCCAGATGCTGTACTACACGGATTACGCAATACCGAGTATTGAGAATCAGGACGGTATCTGGGAGGGAATAGATTTTAAATATTCTTCCAACAGACTGCCTGAATATTATTCAAGCGATGGTTTATATATTCAGCTATAAATGAGCAAATTTGAAATTTTACCAAAGTTACTAAAAATGGCTTAAAACTAAAGACATCACGCCTCTGCGGGTGTATACTGTTTCTGCTAAGAAATACAATAACCTGCAAAGGATGATGTCTTATGGAAAACAGTATATACCAGCATGGATATGACAATCTTGATTGGAATGGAGATTGTGTGGCGGGGAGAAAAGGTAATCTATTAAGTGCCCGAATGAAGAAGCATTCCAAGCTGCATATATTCCAGAACCCTTAATTCAGGAATCAGAGTGCTGTAGGACAAGAATAAAGGAAAGATGAGAAAGAAATTAGAGGACAGTCCAGCTAAGAAATGTCAATAGGTAAAACGAAAAATGTTTAAAAAGTTTTTTTCAAGCAGTTAATGTAA
>RAZA01000057.1 GCA_003612485.1 bacterium D16-50 | reverse complement strand
ACGTGATATGCTTTGTGTCATCCTTAGTATGGCTGTCAAATTCGGCAGCGCTCGCCTTTGATCCGATCGCATCTTCCAGTGCCTCTACTACATCCTCGTTCTCCTGCATGGCCTGAGCGATCTCTCCGAGAGTGTCGAGAGTACTTGGCGCCCCGTTGATGAGGTCTGCCACCCTCTGGTCTGCATAACCAATTGACTGAGCATAATATGCATCTAGTGCCGCCTGCTGGGGGCCGGATACCGGTTTGTCCACATCTGCCGTATTGTCGGCATTCCCAAGTCCTACCTGTGCCTTCGTTGTATCATGAGGATCGTTCTTGTCTGCAGTGTGGGTATCAATGGCGGCCTTCAGCAGTTCCCTTACCGCATCAAGAGCTTCCCGTTGCTTTGTGTCATTGTCTCCTATGGTCTGCCCCAAATTCTCCAGTGCCGTCTCAAAGTCATCATATCCTACATACAGTATGCTAGAGTTTGATATCGTGATCTCTGCCACGTCAGATATGATCAGCGACAAACGGAGCCTCTTTCTGGTGGACTCCGCCCCGGTACTGCTGACTATGTGCTGCGCATCGTCCCCGCAGTTATCATACACGTACAGCTTGTCGCCCTGATCCGTTTCTATCACGACCCCAACCTCACGAAAATAATAGTCAAAGTTCACCGTTGGGAAATCAGCCGTCACTGTGCATCCCTTCTCCGTCCTATCCACCTTGATCTCCGAGATGGAATACAGCTGGTGTACGAGCCCTTTTAGAGTGTTAAAATTCGCAGGAGGAGCCCCGTCCCCCACCACTACCGCCTTTATCTGCATCTTTCCGGTCAGCTGCGCATCAGTCAACGCATTCCTACCATCTACCGTCAATGCAAGTCCCGTCCATGCCATTCTACGTCCTCCTCACCTTTGCTTAATCTCCAAAATATCTACTTGTTCTATCATGCCCCCGAAATACATTTCCGCCGACATGACATTATCAAAAGCAATATCAACCAAGATATGAGCTGGCAGCTTCGCTTTTATAAGATCATGTATGTTCTCTCGAGTTTGCAAGCTTATGCCCTTATCAACAGTTATACTAATGCACAGCAGGTCTTCTGTTAATGCGACATCTTCGCATACACATCCTGCAAACTGATCCACTATAGCTTCTATTCTGTCTGCGGATATTTTCCCGGCCCCCAGCAGCAAAGCATTCACATAATCTTTCCTTTCTTTTAGCGTTCTGTCATTATTCTTTGTGATTCCTAAAAAAACCTCGTACCTAGACAATACATGGTCATCCATATATTTCAAAAACTGATAAGACACCATATGCTCCATATCATGCGCCATGAGATCAATGAGCCAGCCGGCCATCCGAAACACCGCATCCATCTCCTTGATGTTCTTGTAATAGCGAGGACTATAAGAAGCAACTTCTTCATATCCGCTTCGCTGCTGATTATTGAACACAAGCATATTCATCCCCCTATCTGCTCAAAGCTACCATTTTGTTCATCGTCAGTTCCCCAAGAATTGGGACATTATCTGCACTGATGCTTATGTTCTCTGGCGAGCCGTTCAATCCAAGATTCGCCAGATCCTTGATTCCTTCCGTACCAACCAGAATGCCGATTATCTTCATATACTGCACCGTCATATTCTCTTCGTCCGGAGTACCCAGTGCAATCTCCTTCATATAATATATCAATTTCTTACGGACAGCCTCTCTTGTCCCCTCCAAGGAATATCCAGCAGCGATAACCACATCAAAGGAAATATTGACCGCTTCCTGCCCTGCTGCTACCGCATGAAACTTACAACCGAGCGGCACCCTCCCTTGGCCTATCCCCTTTGACTCAGGATCCATATCCTCTTGTATATGCTCAACTAGTAGATTTGAAGGGGCCATACCCTCGGAGCTAATGATAAGGGCCTTTACTGTGCACGATCCATACGCCAGTGGCGTGATGATAGCCCTGCCTACACCGTCATAAGACTCGCAGGCAATCTTGTACTGCTGCTTGTTCCAGTTCTCGGCAGGTTCGGATAATGCCGCTTGCCAGCGCTTCCGCAGATCCCCATCGCTTTCCGGATCTGTACCCGCTGCATACATATCTCCGAGTACAGCCGTCCTCAGCCCCATAGTGTTGCGCACAGGGATCACCCTTTCCCCTTTGATCAGGTAATTCGTCGTTGTTCCTAAAATCTCAGACTTCAGATAAACCCCTTCCCCTTCCTGCACCATCACAAAATAATATCCTCCGGCCATAAACCTATCTCCTACTAAATCCGCCGGCACCACCCCGTCAAATATCGGTACATAATAAGAGGATGTGGCCGCCTTGCGGTAAACCTGTTTCTGCGCCGCCCATTCATCCAGCACATCACCCGTGCATGTATCGGCAAACAGCAGATCGAACACGGACCGGAGATCCTCATAGAACTTTGCCGCCCTGAGACAATGGCCGGCTGCCGCATCCATATAGACGCTTCCTTCTCTGGTATCAACCCCCAGCGCATCCCCCATTTCCCTTGCCTGTTCCATAAAATAATCTTCGGTAAACTGTTCAAACACTCAAATCACCTCCTTTACCGGGATTTCCCCATATATCGTATCTACGTCAAATGTAATAATACAACTGTCCTGCATAGGATAGGTATCCTTAAACTCAATCCCCACATTATACACCCGCAGTACCCTCGGATCGTGGATCAGCGTATCCGTTACCAGAAAGGATATTTCCGCTTCTACATATTCTCTCGTTACCTCCTTGTCCATCAGCGTATCTATAATTTCACTCCCGTACTGATTTGTATAGATCAGGCAGCGGAAACGGGGCGTAAGAATTGCCTTTTTGATGTACTGGTTCATGGCCTCCTGTCCATCAACAAAACCTATGATCCGTCCCTCGTCCCAGTCAATCCTATAGGTCCGGGAGGTTTTTTCCTGCTCATTTTCGATTGTCTCAAATGGAATCGGAATATCCAGAGCCATCTGCATCACCCCCTTCTGTCCAGAACAAAATATTTTTTTCCACTGTTATAAGAAAGCAGATATACGATTTCGCCTGCTTTCAGCCCCGTGTGAAGAATTATCTTGCCTCCCGTAAGCTGGAAACCTTTCAATTCGTGTGCGTGCTCTCCGCTCTTTTCAATTCCCAGATGCTCATGCTCACCTTTTTCATCCTCTGCCCCGGTAGGGGCATATATGGCACCATCATTCATCATAATGTCCGCTTCTACCTCATGGTCTGTTAAGTGCTCCGGAACTATCAGAGAATTGGCGGACAGAGTCATCTTGGCGTCATTGGTAAGGGTTATTTCTAATGGAGCCGCATTTGTCACAGTGCCTTCCACTACCCCGGCCCCATCCGGCGACATACTTTGTATCATTTGCTTCAAGCTTGTCTGATCCTCCATAGCTCCTCCTATCCGGCAGAATCGATATCGTCTGCAAAATTCAATTTCAATGTCATTTTGTGGGACTTTCTTGTAAAGGTATGGCTATCCTCGTCAATATAAAAGGTTCTTTTTATCCCCAGATGGGGAATGCTCACATAGACGCAGCCGCCTGATACGGCCTCCGATATTCCAATACCGGATATTTTCAGGGATTTTGTCGGCATGCCCTTTTCGGAAAATACCGACTGGACCAGTTCTTTCATTTGTGCATCGTTATAGCTGTCATCCACAGATTTGACCTCCATGAACACCCCTATCTTTCCCTCTAAGGCGGTATTCACTTCCTCATAGACAACCGCATCCTCTTTTGACAAAAGCCGCACTCTCGTCTTTATTCCCACGATACTTTTTGTATAGTTATAGTCTGTAATGTTGGCGCCAACTTCCAGCACCCACTGCAGGGCGGATTCAGCCCTCCGCTTCAGATGGATATTTCCTTTCTCTGAAGAAATATAATAACGGATGCCCGTCGCTTTATAGGTACTGCTCAGGGCATCCAGTAAAACATCATAATATGTGGTTTTTGCTTTCGGCAACTCCGGAATAACATACACAGTATCCACGGCTCCGCCTCCCGTCATCCCAATCCGAGTCATGCAGTCATTGAAGATTTCCGTTGCCGTTTTATTGGTATAGCAAAAAGAATCCTTATTATTCGCCAGATAGTACATATTATCATAGGCGGTGATCACAAGTTTTTTCTTATTGCTCTGCGTGTGGGACACGACGATTCCCCGGAACAATTCAGATCCGTCCTCATACATAACACACTGGTCCCCATCCTCGCAGTCTACCGATACCCGTTTGTGGCTGTCCCCATCATCATCCAACAGCGTGATTTTGACATTCCTCGGTGCGGCTCCTTTCCTGCCTCCCCAGATAATCGTTTCAAAGCATTCGGAAACATCATATCCCACAGTTCCTTTGATAATAATAAACTGGATCATAAGCACCTCCCTCCTACGCTGCCGGAATGGTCAGGACCTGCCCCGGATAAATGAGATTCGGATTCCCGCCAATCACCGATTTATTGGCATTATAAATAATCGTGTATTTCGCTCCGCTTCCATAAAACTTCTTGGAAATATTCCACAAGCAGTCCCCTTTTACCACCGTATATGTCTGGCCGCCTGATGAAGAATTGTCGGTTCTGGATACAGGCGCTGAGATTGTGGCCTTTTTCGTGGAAATCTCCACCTTGATCTGTCGGATGGTTACTTCTCTATATTCCTTTAAAGTAATGGAATAATGAATCGTTTCCAGATCTCCGCCCTGTTCTTCTGTATCAAATTTTTCTATCGTGACATACATAGACACGTTCATGCCGCCGGTGATTGTAAAGCGCACGGGCTTTCCACTGTTTTTTAAATCCAAAATTGTATTAACGGCAGAAAGCGGATCCGGAATGTGCTTATAATCGCACCCGCTGAAATAATGCCTTGGAAAGAAACTGGAAAACTTGATGCTGGCCGCTTCGCTGTCCTGGATCACTGTCACTTCCCCAACTCCGCATACCCTCATTTTGTCATTGTTGCTCCCATAAGCTATCTCGACTTTTTCCGGAAGTACAGGGAAGCGAAGTTTTGTGTGCTGCTGTGCAAGGTACATCTGACAACTAGAACTCATATGACATCTCCCCCTCCTCCATGATTTCCTGTCTGAGAATATCCATCAGGATACCTCTCATATTCTCAACAAGCACGTTTACGATATCCTCTTTGCTGGTACCACTACCACTGACTTTCATTTCTCCGGCACCCTCAATTCTAAGAGTAATGGTTTTATCGCCGGAATCATCCCCGCCCTCTGTTTCCTCTGGAGGAGAAACGTAAAAGTCTCTGTTTTCATTACCCCGCGCCAAAATATTTGATGTTTCAGCAGCGGTATAAACCACCTCGCCGCCGCCAAAGTTAACAAGCTCAGGTCCTTCCTCACCCACAATGGCAAGGCCTGGTTCCGCATCAAGCGTTCCCGTGGCATATCCATGGTATCCGCCACTGCCCAAAGTGTTATTGGCAAAATTCAGCGAATCAATGGCTGTCTGCGCTTTCGCCACTCCGGCCTGGATCTCGCTCACATAGGCATCCATCGTAGCTTTCGCATTGGCTTTCGCTTCAGCAGACAAATCCATCCCATCAACCATATCTTCCATCTCTGTCTGCATATTAGCCAGTTTTTCAGAGAATTCCGTTTCCAGATCAGCCACGCTTGCGGCTGTTTCGCTCTGCGCCGTCTGCAGATCGGTGTACTGCTGGACCACAGCAGAAAGATCCGCATCATTCATACTTTCCATGCCGGCCAGCATTGCAGCGGATTCCTCACTTCCGTCTGCCAAACTTGCCAGCATATCGCTCAATCCCTCAATGTCGCTCGCCCGCTCGGTAAGGCTGGCCATATTCTCATTGTAGGAATTCCAGTAATCGATCTGTGATTGAAGGGCGTCTTTGATACTTTGAGAGGACATAGCAGCCACATCCCCTGCCTCATCCCATAGACTATACTGTCCATGGATGCTATCTAACGCACTTTTGTAAGCCGCATCGTAATCCTCGCACAGATGCTGGATCTGTTCGGAATATTCTTCTATTACCCCTTTCGCTTCCGCATAGCCATCACTGGCCACTACTGCTTCCGCTGCAGCGTTTGCCATTTCCATCCAAGCCGCTTCGCACTCTGACTGGATATTCTGCTGCTCTTCCAGCATTGCATTCAACTCCGCTTCTCGGACTGTTAATTCATCGACATTGTCCTTTGCGGCATCCACAGCATTCCCGTATGGTCCCCACGCAGCGCCAAGTGCAGCAAAACCTGTCGTATCATATTTTGTTACCTGGATCAGATAATCAATATATTCCCCTTCTGCTATATTGTAGGCTTCCTGTGCGGCAGCCAGTTCTTCTTTGACCGCCACCAGCTGCTCCTGAACCTCTGCTTCCTTGGAAATCGACTGTACATAGGCATCATACTGAGCCTGCATTTTTTCCTGCCGTGCCTGAACTTCTGCATATTCCTTCAGGGAAGACATTGCTGCTTCCTGATTATTAATCAAATCACCATAAGACAGATTCAAGCCATCTACAGTTCCATTCAGTTCTGCAATAATCGCTTCCATCTGCATCTGCTTTCCCGCAGTGTTATCCGTAGAACTTGCCAGATCATCCAGCTTTTGAATAAGCGCCAATGTTCCTATCTCGCTGGAATGTAAAGTTCTCATGTTTTCGCTGTACTCGTCACCTATCTGCCTGCAGCTTTCAATAACAGAATCACACTCTGCAAGAAAGTCCTCCATGGTCTGTTTATTTCCTTCAAAACTATCAGACAAATCGTCCACTTGGTATTTTAATCTCAGGGCTTCCTCGGATGTCTCTCCGTACACTTCACATGCTCTGTCATATTCATTGTTAAGTTCTTGAAGCTCATTGTATTGCCTCTGTGTGGCATAAGTCCATGTATCATACTCAGATTCTGAATCTCCCATAACTGCAGTCAGCGCAACAATCCCTGCTGCCAAGGCTGCTACTGCTGTTATTGCCAAAAAGACCGGATTCATGTTCAAAACTGTTGTCCATGCCGTTGTTGCTAACGCAGCGGCCTTTGCGGCGATAACGTATCCACTTAAACCAATCGTAATCACTGTGACTGCAGCAATGGTCCCCGTCAGTACCGCGGTAATGGCTGGATGCTCATTGATCAGCTTCGTAAATCCGTCCGTAATATCTGCAACCCCATTCTGGAATTGGCTTATTACCGGATTCAGATCATCCCCGATGGCAATAGACAGGTTATTAAAGCTGTTCTCCATCCTTTCTGTGCTGAAAGCAGTGGTATTCGTCATTGCCTCGTATGCTGCCTGGGTAGTCCCGGCAGAATTCGCCAGCTTCTCCAGGTTGGAATTAAAGGTATCCAGCCTCTGGTTGATAATAGCATTTGCCGCCTTTCCAGCCTCGGCACTGCCCCACAGGTTCATCATCGCCTCTCCATCCCGGCCGGCACTCTCGTACACAATATCTAACACATCAGCCAGAGTATATCCTGCGTTCATCAGCTGCCCGAAGGACATTCCCGTTTCCTCCGTGATGATAGTAGCCACATTGGATCCGGCACTGCCCAGCTCATTAAACATGCTGGAAATATAGGTGGTAGATTCCTCCACGCTGATGCCGGCTTTCGTCAAGCTGATGTATCCTGATTCCAAATTGTAGAGATCCACCGAATATGCCGATGCGGTACTGATCGCCTTTCCCATACTACTTGCCATCTGGTCTATTGTCAGGACGCCCAAGTTCTGGGACATAATCAGGCTGTCGGAAATATTGGTAACTTCGGAGGCTTCCAGCCCGTATGCGTTCAGCGTGGTTGTCAATACAGATAATGCTGATGAAGAGGACGTAAAACCGGCAGTCGCCAGCTTTGAAGCCTCCCCCACAGTTGCCACTGCGGCTTCCGTTGCTACACCTGCGGATATGGCATTATAGGACGCATCTGCCAATTCATTCACATTCCTCGCCGTATCCATGGAAAGATCTGATATTTGCGCAGATAATTCACCGGCAGACAATACTGTTGTGTCAGCAACCGTGGATACCATGGCCACATTCGTTTCAAACTCTGCCGCCGCCTGGGAGCAGCCCATAAAAGCGCTGCCGATTGCTGTTAACGCCGCAACAATCCCGACAGTAGCCAATAGTTTATCCAGCCCTTCTACTGCACTTTGCGAACGTTCCCCAAAATCTTCTGCATCATCCCCTGCGTCCTCGGCTTCATCCCCAAAGTCCTCCAGATCATCCGCCGCATCGTCCAAGGCATCCCCCAAATGGTTTAATGCCTCCTCCGACATATAACCCATTTCCACAAGTTCCTCTATGGAATAGATGGCCTGCATTGCTTCCCGGTCATAATTGCCTATCCTGTCGGTCCAGTAGTCTGTAGCAGCTGCCGCCCGCTCCATGGCATCCGCAGCGCCAGCGGCCCCTTCCGAAATCACATCATAGGAAGAATCGGCGGCAGCTCCGATCCGGTCAAAGGAATCCAGCGCCCTGGTACCGGCACTGACCATAGCGTCAAACCTTGAGCTGATTTCATCAACAGCCCTGAAGATTACAGATAATCCAGCCATATCTACCGCCTCCTTTCCGTTCTGCGATATATTGAATCTCTCCGGCAGGGGGATTCATCCTCAATTATTTCGGACGCAATAAAAAAGCACTTCGTTTTCTGCGGCATGGCATCAAATTCCTCCGGGCGGAGATTATGCCTTTGCCACAGCCGATGTGCCCAATATCCGTCTGTCCCCCTGCTTTTTATCAGTTTTTTGCGTCTTCTACCTCCCGCTCATTGCTTTCAGCTGCATCCATCAGCCCCAGGATCTCCAGAACCTTTCTGGACACATACCCGAATTCATCATTATCCGGGAAAACTTTCAGCGGCATATCGGTAATATCAACGCAGTCATAATACTTCATAAGCTCCGGATCCTTCAAATCCGGATAAACCAGCGCCTCCACGATGATATGACGGGTTGCCTTTACGCTGTCCTTCTCGGTCTTGAACACCACCTCGCCATTCTGCACGATATAATTCCCCTTTTTATCCTTCATCGGGGTGCGGGACTTATACATGTCGTTGATCTTGGCGATGGTATCATTATGCAGCTTTTTGACTTCCATCTGCACGACCTCGCCTTTTTCATCCACAAACCGGGCCGGTGCCGGAACCTGAAAGATCTGCTCCTGTCTGGATTCTTCTCTCATAAAATACTTCAAATTCTTGTTTGCCATAGTGCATCCTCCTGATTTATCGCTACGGGCCTCTATCTTGACCTGTAGCATGATTTAAAGCCTGTCAATGGGTTAACCACTGTTTTACAAAAAGCGGGCAGGAAAAGGCACACACAAAGCCTCCCCTGCCCTTTTTACTTACACCACATTCCGCGCTCCGAAAGCAATGGATTCCTTAACCAACTCTCCATCGGTATCGATATCCAACAACGGAATCTCACCCGTGATCACGGCGCCGGTCACGGTTACAGATTCACTTCCTACTGTCTCGTAGTAGTCCGAATCCGGATCCGTGCGGATTCCCTGGAACGTAAACTCCGGCGTCTTCCCGTTGGAAATGTATTCCTTTACGATCCGTTCATACCGGGCAGTGGTCTTGTATTCATCCAGCGTACCGGTTATGTCATAACCTACCCAGCGCCGGTGCGTTCCCTTTTTCCCGACAATACGGTAATTTGCCACCTTGGGCACAAAGCGAATCGTCATTTTTACAGAATCCATTACCTCTATGCCATGATGCTGGGGTCAAAACATAGTGTTTTCTATGTTTGATACTCTGCAAGAACCTTGAAAATTTAATATTTTACAGTAGATTTTTTGTAAAAGACTTCATTGC
>RAZA01000056.1 GCA_003612485.1 bacterium D16-50 | reverse complement strand
TTGCTGACAATCATTTGTTTTAAAAGACATAGAACATACCACCTTTCAGAAGTTATTACTATTATAACTTATAAAGCGATGGAATGCTTATATTTACTGTAAAATATTAAATTTTCAAGGTTCTATTCCGAGGGCTTTTGACCCCAGCATCATGACATTGTGACTTTACGGCCTTTCAGAGTGATTAATAGACTACCCCAAAAGAAAGGAGCGCAGGAGGATATGGCAGAGAATGAGGGAAAAAAACTGAGGGCGTCAATCTACTGCAGGGTGGGAAACCCAAAGGATGCGGGGCCTTGTTTTAAAGAAAAATGCGGGAGCCCTGCGGGGCAGGGACGGAAAGGAGCGGATGCAGATGCGCATAAGGAAAGTTGCGATATATGCAAGGGTTTCAACAGAGCATGAGGCACAGCTTTCAGCATTGGAGAACCAGGTGCAGTATTACGATGACCTGATAGACAGGCACCCGGACTGGGTATTGTACCGCCGGTATATCGATGAAGGGATCACCGGCACTTCCATATCCAAACGTAAGAATTTCGTGCGGATGATGGAGGACGCGAAGGACGGCCATTTCGATTTAATCGTCACGAGGGAGGTATCGAGGTTCGCAAGGAACACGGTGGACACCCTCCAGCAGACGAGATTGTTAAAGCGGATGGGGATTGAGGTGTATTTCACCGAGGACGGCATATGGACCATGAACGATGAGGACGGGGAGCTTCGGCTGACCATCATGGCGACCCTCGCGCAGAACGAATCGAAAAAGACCTCCATGCGGGTGAAGGCGGGGCAGATGGTCTCCTTCCAGAACGGGGTGATCTACGGCACCGGGAACGTGCTTGGATATGACAAGGTGGGACCGGAATACGTCATCAATGAGGAACAGGCGGAAACGGTCAGGAGGATATATGACCTGTACCTTGCAGGCAACGGCTACCATAAGATCATGAAGCAGCTTGAAAAGGAAGGCCGCCGCACGGCGATGGGGAAGACGATGTGGCATTACGCCACTGTCGGCCACATCTTAAAGAACCGCCTTTACTGCGGGGAGCTGGAATACCGGAAGGAATACGTGCCGGACTACCTGGAACAGAAAAGGGCGAAGAACAAGGGGGAGCTGGAGCGCGTCATCGTGGAGGGGAAGCACCAGCCCATCGTCACAAAGGAGGAATTCGAGCGGGGGCAGAAGATGATGGCGGAAAAGGACGCGCAGATGGGGCAGCGCCGGAAGAACAAGGGCGTCCATTCGGACGACCTCTGGCGCAGGAAGATGAGGTGCCAGTGCGGCCACGCCTTCGCAAAGACCAAGTGGCATCATACCAAGACGGACTTCATCACCTACACCTACAAGTGCTACGACCAGACCCGGACGGGGACCATAGCGGCAAGGCTTAAGAACGGCCTGGGCATTGAGAACGTCTGCCGCTCGCCGCTGGTGCAGGACTGGAAGATGTACACGATGGCGCAGAAAGTCCTCCACGCCGTGTTCGATGACCCGGAGGGGACGCTCCTGGATGCGGCGGCGGTGCTGGGGTGCGGCATCGCCGGGGTGGAGCAGTCGGAAGTCCTGCGGGACAAGGAGGTCATAGAGGAACAGCTTAAAAAAGAGCGGGGCAGATATGAGACGCTCCTCGACATGAGGATGAACAACGAGATACCGAAGGAAGTATTCAGCCGCAAGCAGCAGGAGGTTGGGGAGCGGATCGCGGAACTGGAGCAGCGGATGGCGCAGTACGGGGACGTGGAGCCCGCCACGGAGGCGGACGTGAGCGGCAAGCTGGAAAACCTGCAAAGGCTCATGGGGCAGTTCGCCATGCCGGAGGACGGGGAATTTTCAGAAGAGGAAATGGATAGATATGTGTCAGGGGTGAGGGTTTACGAGGACCGCTTTGAGTGGCTCTTAAACTTAAGCCCCGATGCGGGAGGGGGACTGGATGATGCCGGTTCCCCCGTTTATTTTACGAAGCTGACGGTCACGCCGGATGACGAGCGGGCGTGGTTCAGGAAACACCCGCAGTGGTCAAAGTCCAACAAATATGCGGAGCTGGAGGCATGGATATTCATTTGAAAACGAAAGAGACAGGGCGGAAGGGCTGCATGGCAGCCTTTCCGTCCTGTCACCGATTTGCAGTTACAATTCTGTGTTCATTTCTTTTGCTTCTGTCGGCAGGCATTTCCCTAAAAACATGGCCTTGCAGTCGGAAAAGCCAAGCAGGTAGGCGAGCATCCCAAACCGGGAGCCCAGCGCGTTCTGCTCACTGACGTACCGGTCAATCAGCAGCCGGATTTCTTTTGATAAATCCATCCTGTCCAGTTCGCCGGAGTATATGTCCGACTTGCGGAGAATCGCCTGGTATTCCCCGTCACTGCTTACAATGCCGTTCATGACGCTGTGCATACGGGTGTCCATGAGCTGGTACAATGCAGAATCTTTTTCCAATCCAATCCCTCCTCCGTGGTGTCGTATCTTACCTCTGTTTTGGCGGGATTGCAAGTGGAAAAAATAAGTTATAAAAAATTCATAAAAGATTTGTTGCTTTAACCGATATAAAATAATAAAATAGAGATAGAAAAGTATGAATTGAAACGGAAGAACCATACTAACAAAGGAGGTGTTTATTATGGCAACTTCAAGTATCACAAAGAATTTTGTCATTTCCGGCAAGGAACAGGTGGAGATGTTTGTCAATGCGATTGAAGAATCTGCCAAGAACCGTCCTGTTCATATACCCGTAGCGGCAAGAGAGATAAAGGGAGAACCTGAATTGAGGGAAATGATGCGGCTGCGGAAGATGAAAATAAAGGAGAAGGAAAATGCTGGGAAATGATAAATTCTTTTCAGTCAATATCCGTGAGTATTTGGCATTGGGGAATGATGAAGAAGCCGGAGAGCCAGCACTGGTTGAGTTGCTTTCCGGCTTTTCCAGTCCGAAGAATAAGGACGTGGAACGTTTTTTGAAAAAAAGTGCCATAGAATTCACGAAAAAGAACCAGTCTGTTACATATCTTGTAGTTTCAGCAGAGGATGTCAGATTACTTGGATATTTTACCCTTGCATTAAAACCATTGACGGTAAGGGGTGAAACAGTGAGTAATACTATGAAAAGAAAGTTGTTGCGAATCAGTGAGTTGGATGAAAAATCGGATACCTATACCATGTCGGCATATCTGATAGCACAACTTGGGAAAAACTTCTCGGAGAGTGGCGGAACAGAAATCACGGGAGCAGAACTGCTTAAACTTGCATGGGATAAAATTAAAGAGATACAGTATCTGGGCGGAGGCGTAGTGACTTTCTTAGAGGCAGAAAATGAGGAAAAGCTGTTATCATTTTACCGTGACAATCGTTTTTCGCAGTTTGATACCAGACAGACCACATCAGATACGGACGAGTCGCATGAGCTGGTACAGCTTTTAAGGCTACTCTAATGTGGCCGCTCCGTACTGAAAAGCATGAATTTTGTTGCAAATTTGTCGATTTGTCGAATCGCAAATCGGGGTGGGGTAAATTCCTCACAGGTGGGGTAAAAGGGTAAATCATTTACCCCTGGGGTAAAAGTCATCAGAATCTAACAGCGGCACAGGCGGCTATTTCCAAATGATGCCATAGGAATTTGGGTTGTCACAGGGCACTGAAATTTATTCTGGAAAGGGCAAAGAGCATTAGCCCTGTCCCATAGAAAAAAACGACCTACCGCTAGCTCTTCGGAGCTGGCGCGGGTCGTTTTTTTGTTCTCCGAACTATCCTCGCCCCGCATAGACGCTGGATTTCAGGAATATCCGGTTAGGGAATCACCATGGAGCCTGGGGCACGCTTTACTTAGATAAAGTGGATAAACGGAAATGCCCTAACCAGAATAAATTACAGTGCCCTGCGACATGGTGATATTCCCGGTTTGGATTTTTGGGAGAAATGATTTTCAGGGAAGGTGGCTTAAAACCCTGATAAACAGAGGGTTGAAGCTGGTGGTTGATTTCGGGATTTCCCAAAAGTACAATCCCAAACTTCCCCAAAACGATACCTTTTCATTTTTGGGAAAGCGTTTTTGGGAAATGGGAAACGTGGCAGGATATTCCTCATGCAGGAGGTTGATAGGATGAGGAAGAAGAATTTCAAGGGACGGTGCGAGAAGAGGATGATTGGTAAGTGTACTGAGGTATGCAGAACGTATGATGCGATTCAGTATGCTTATGCTGATTTACTTCAAGGGAGTGATGAGGTCAAGGAAATAAGGTGCAATGTCCTGTTGGATGGTCTTGATGTAGGAGAGTATACATCTGATTTTGTCTGCACAAAAGTTGATGGTGATTTGATGGTGCGGGAATGTGTGTTCCGTAAGTTCCTGATGAAGCCATTGACAGTGAAGCTGCTGGATGCTTCAAGGGAATACTGGCTCAGGCATGGTGTCACAGATTGGGGGGTGGTCATTGATGAAGAAGTATGATCTGCTTCGGTCTGGTGACAGTATTGTCCGGGTATTGGAGATACAGTCTGACAGAGTATTGGTGATTGACTGTATCAAAGTGACAATGCCTATTTGGGTAGAACCTATAGTATTGGAAACCTATTCCGAATACACCAGTAATGAGTTGTCTAAGGTCACAGGTATCAGACCAGAGAAAAATCATGTACGGGCGGTATACAATGATTGCATCAATTCTTCCTTTCATATCAGATGATACGATGCGTTCCCGGTTGATTTGCTCAGTATCTACAGAACATGGTGTATCCAAGCAGACACTCAGGAACTATCTCTGTCTGTATCTGGTTTATATGGATATAACTGTTCTTGCTCCAAGAAAACGGCAGGGTGATAGAGAACTAACTCAGGACGAGAAGTATATGCGTTGGGCATTGAATAGGTTCTTTTACAATACGAAGAAGAATTCTTTGATGACGGCTTATACGATGATGCTGAAAGAGAAGTATTGTGATACGTTGGGGGTACTGGCAGAAGATTATCCGTCATTCTATCAGTTCCGTTATTTTTATCGTAAGACAAGGAAACTGCAGAACTTTTTCATATCCAGAGATGGGCTGAAGAATTACCAGAGGAATAACAGACCACTCACAGGTGAGGGAGTACAGGAGTTTGCTACTGCTGTTGGTGTAGGGATGCTGGATGCTACTGTATGTGATATCTATCTGGTTAATGATGCCGGTAATCTGGTTGGCAGACCTATATTGACAGCTTGTATTGATGCTTACAGTAGTTTGTGTTGTGGGTATTCTTTATCATGGGAAGGTAGCGTATACAGCCTGCGGGGATTGATGCTGAATATCATAACGGATAAGATGTCATGGTGTCGGAAGTTTGGTATTTCCATCAAATCAGAAGAGTGGGACTGTGATATGCTTCCGGCAACTCTTGTTACTGATATGGGGAGTAAATATAAGTCAGAGAACTTTGAACAGATTTCTGAGCTGGGGGTTACTGTGGTCAATCTTCCATCATATAGGCCGGAGTTAAAGGGGTCGGCAGAGAAGTTCTTCAATCTGATACAGGATAGTTACAAGAAACATTTGAAGGGAAAAGGTGTGATTGAACCTGATTATCAGGAGCGAGGGGCACATGATTATCGAAAAGATGCGTGTCTGACGATGGCTGAATTTGAGAAGATTATCCTGCATTGTATCATCTACTATAATTCGCAGAGGATTATAGAGAACTTCCCGTATACCGAAGCCATGATTGATGAAGGAGTCAAGCCCTATGCATCTGCTATCTGGGAATGGGGCAGGTCGCAGATGGGAGCAAATCTGATTACTGTAGACCCAAGAGAACTGATACTGACATTACTTCCGAGGACGATTGGTAAATTTGACAGGACAGGTTTGAAGGTCAATAAGATGGGCGTCAAATCGCTCGCCTTGGACAATTAGCATTTTTGTGCGACACTCTAAAAGATACGAAAAAACTAGTAGTTTTTTAGAGGAGGAATTAGCATGGATCAAATCACACATGATGTACGTGGCTCACAATGGCTAGAGATTATTACTCAGTGCCAAAATCGACCAGAAGGAACAACAGCTAAACAGTGGATGGCTGTCAATGGTATCAATGAAAAGTCGTATTATTACTGGCCTCGCAAATTCAGAAAGCAGGCTTATTGCCAAATGAATCCACCATCTACAGCGGCATCAGATGGAAGTGATATTTCTTTTGCAGAGGTCTCTATCCCAGCCAGGCAGCCAGCAGGTGTTTCTGTTGCTCCAGCACAACCCCCAGTTGAAGCCATTAGACCGATAGCTGTTATTAAAAAGGCAGATATATTAATGGCCTTGACAAATGAGATCTCTGACAACCTGCTCTCACGTATTCTTCAAGAGGTGTCCCATGCTTGAGGATGCCGCAGGTATCCGCAAGGTAGTCCTTGCCTGCGGTACCGTTGATCTCAGAAAAGGAATTGACGGACTGGCCACCATCATTGGGGATAAGTACGGACAGAATCCTTTTGAAAAAGGTACGCTTTTCCTCTTTTGCGGGAAACGTTCGGATCGCTGTAAAGGACTTTTATGGATGGGGACAGGTTTCCTGCTCCTTTATAAAAGGTTTGAGGACGGGCGGCTGTCCTGGCCAAGAACCACACAGGAGGCTGCTGACCTTACAGAAGAACAGTACCGCTATCTGATGGTGGGATTAAATCCCCTGGATCCGAAAATAAAAGATGTCGATCCTAAAAAAATATACTGAGTTGTTTGTGCAAAACAGAGAAATCTATCTTTTTTTTTTTGCATATAAATTCATTTCTGACCGGCATTTTCCGATGCCGCGTAAGTGAGACAGGAACGGCATATATGCTCATGTACGGTAAAGAAGCAAACAACCGAAAACAAGAGATAGACCGCCAGCACCACACTATTCCGAACCAAAGAAACCAAAGACCAAAAGAAAAGCATTATGGAAATGTGCATAACAGGCTATGGAATCATGGATAACTCTATTCACAGCACATGGAAAAGCTAAAGTGCAGCTTTCCCACGTTCTGCAAACAGAGTTACCCACAATTCCATGAGATAGCCAGTTATACACATTCCCACAATGCCGACTACTACGGAATCTAATTCATTTATATAATATATTTTATTATCAAAGTCAGCACGCTATATCTTATGTTTCTGGTAAAAAATAGAAAGGCATGGAATAAATAGATTGACAATCTAACAGTTGTTAGGTACAATATTGTCTAACGACTGTTAGGGAGGGCGGAAAATGAATGAAACAAAACAAAAAATATTAGATGTCGCATTAGATTTATTTTCTCAAAACGGGTTTTCTGCGGTTTCAATCAGAGACATTTGTAAGGTAGTAGATATCAAGGAAAGCTCTGTTTACTACCATTTTAAAAATAAACAGGCGATACTAGATGAACTGTTGCAACATTTTGAATCAATAGCAACTGGCTTAATGAACCAATTAGAGCAGGCATTAACGATTACACAAAAAACTATTGAGGAAAATTTATTTGAACAAACTTGTGATTGCTTTTTTGAAAAGTATCTAATGGACGAATATTGCAACAAAATTATGAGATTACTTTCGATTGAACGTTTAAGTAATTATGAAATGCAAAAAATATATAATTACTGGATATTTGATAAACCATTAAATTTTCAAACAAAGGTATTTTCTCTGTTAATATCAATAGGAATTATCAAAACAGCAGACAGCAAATATCTAGCGGTAAAATTTTATGCACCGATTTATCTTTTTGCGCAGCAGTGGCTTTTTTGCGGAACATTGACAGATGAACATAAACAGTTTTTTCGGGGAAATGCGTATGAGCATATCAATAATTTTTTCAAGGAAATGGAGGGCATATAATATGGCGAATGTATTAGTCGTCGGTGCTAATCAAGGGATTGGTTATTATCTTGTAGAAAGATTACTGGAATTGGGAAATACAGTAACGGTGTTGGATATTCAGATTCATGCGATTGAGATATTAAAAGAAAAGTATCAAAAGACACTCCTGCCAATCATAGCAGACGCACGAAGCCTTTCTGGCATTGAAAATGGTGTGTTACAGGCAATCCAAAAATTTGGAGATATTGACATTGCAATACACAATGCCTGTCTATGCACTTTTGAAAGTGAACGTGACACAAACTTTGAAATTTATCAAAATGTAATGGACATAAATTATTTTGGGGCGTTGAGATTAACAAAAACAGTTCTTCCACATATGCGCAAAGCGAAAAAGGGACGTATTATATTTACAAGTTCGGGTGTAGGTGTTACTGGATTGGCAAACATTTCTCCGTATGCCGCTTCAAAAGGAGCAATAGAATCATTGGCTAAATGTCTGCAAATAGAAAATGAGGAATACGGGATTACCTTTCATTTGTTCCATCCGCCATTGACAGATACAAAATCAGCATCAGGAATTTCAGTTCCAAAAGAATTTATGGCAAAAGCAAAAGAAGTTGGATATGGACTGGCTAACCGTATATGGTTAAAAAGATTTGTGATTTGCCACTCTGCAATCCAGACAGCGCAAATGAAGTTTTCCTACAGACATCCCCTTTTCATTGGGAAAATGATGACCAAGGCAGCCAAAAGAGCAATCGAATCAGAAAAAGGGTGAGGGCGCAATGAAAAGATATAAAATTGCAGCAATACTTATTTTTATACATGGGTTTGTAGAAATATGTGTTGGTTTAGGCTTTATTCCCCTTTGGCTTTCAGATTTTGACACGTCTGCTATGGGGCAATATTTTGTGTTTATTGTTCCCTATTTACAAGAAAATCTTCACCTAATGAGTATTTTGGGTATGATTTACGGAAGTGTCCGGCTAGTTGGTGCAGTAGGATTGTGGAAAAATAGAATGTGGGGATTCGTCATTTCTGTAATAAATTGCATTACAACAATGGTGTTGATGATATTTATGCTACCAGCAGGAATTATGGACGGAATATTTTCTTGTAGTTCGTTACTTCTCATAATGACAGAATATTTTGGAAATAGACAAATCAATGAATAAAAAATTGTAACAGTAAACCATGCACTGCCCTATATGGGAGAAAGGGGGAATTTTCTATGATTTGCACAGAAGCATACAAGAAGCATATCGAATATACATTTAATGCCTTTTGCAGAGTAGTCATACGCTATGCGGCTATCAACGCATGGCGTGACAGGGATGAGCGGCGGCAAAGGGAAATATCTTTTGAATACCTTACGGAAGAAAAGTTTTATCCATTCTGTACGTCAGACACCTATTTCATAGACCCCTACAAGCAATACCCGGTTATGATGTGTGGTCAGAGGGTTATCCTCACAAACGGGAATCTTGCAGCCGCTTTGTCCTCTCTGCCGGAGAAAAAGAGGGAAATCATCTACCTTTACTTTTTTTGGGCGTTACACACAGCAGGAAATCGGAGAACTATACGGACGCTGCCGGAGTACGGCGTGGCATCACATACACAGTGCCTTGCAAATGCTGCATAAAGAAATGGAGGTGCTTTTCCGTGAGGAATCCTAAACTTGTGCCATATGAAACCATTATCCGAGCGACCAGCGGAGAGCCGGAAGCCGTTGACGAAGTTTTACGGCATTACAGCAAGCGAATCCGGCTTGCTTCCCTTGAAAACGGACAGGTCAACAAGGACACCGAGGACAACATCAAGCGGCGGCTTATCGCTGCCCTGTTCCAGTTCCGCTTTGATGAACAGAAAGCGTGATAACCCCTTTTCATTTTGGGGAAAAGGATATATAATAAAGCGGCGGCAAATCAAAGGTTATGGAGGTAACAATGGATTTTTCAAAAGATGAATTGAATGAAGCAAAAAGACAAATTGATTCTACTTTGCATAAGCTAAGGGAAACGATAAAAACATTTGAAGCCAAAGAAAACACGGAAAGATACAAGTCACAAATTACATTAGCTAAAAGACGGGTAAAGGCATTTGAAATTGCAAACTGGTTTATTGAAAATCACCACTTTACAACTTTTGAGAATAAAATAACGCACAAGGCACTTTTCGTAGTATAATAAGTTTGCCAACA
>RAZA01000055.1 GCA_003612485.1 bacterium D16-50 | reverse complement strand
GCAATGAAGTCTTTTACAAAAAATCTACTGTAAAATATTAAATTTTCAAGGTTCTTGCAGAGTATCAAACATAGAAAACACTATGTTTTGACCCCAGCATCATGACATTGTGTAAAATAAGGGTTTTCCAGTCCTTTTTATATCTCTGTGATGTTAATATGATGTTGAAAATAGAACCAGCTACTTTTCCTACTCCAAAATGGATGCGGTTGAAATCTCTGTCATATTGTGGTAGAATCCATTCATGGAACCCATGACAGGGGTGGTAGCCTCCCGAGCCAATGACCGGCATGCCGGAATACATAGGAAGGGAGGTGGCGCCAATGACAGCTGCAGATATCATTTTGATATTCATAGGGGTGATCGGCTTGCTGATCACTTTCGGTAGCTTTGTTATAGCGTTGCTTGCCTTTCTCGACAGAGACAAGGATAACAAGCGAAAAAAATAATGCCCACCCTGTTGAGACCAGGATGGGCGCCTCTCACTGAGAGGTAAATAGTCCGCTTGGGAAACTCCACCTTTGGAGTGGGGCTCCTATGGGGGCGTCTGTTACCAGCAGGCGCCTCTTTCTATCTAAAGGATAGCATAAAGCGGCAGAAAGTTCAAGAGAATTCTTCTGCCGGTGGAACCGCCCTCCGGAACTGATTGAGCCGATCTGCCAGCTGCTGATCCTTGTCCGGGTAAAGGTGGGAATAGGTATCCAGTGTGGTCTTCACGGATTCATGCCCCAGCCGGTCCGCAATCTCCAATGGGGCAAAGCCCATTTCAATCAGCATACTGGCGTGGGAGTGCCGTAAAAAATCCAAACGTTTGGATTTTATTCGTTATCCAAACTTAAATAAAATCCAAACCTTTTGGAAGAAGTACGGAAACCACAACAAATACCGTCTGAAAAGGTTTGGATTTTATTTTTGGTGTATGATTCCCTTATAACAAAAAAAGGAGGTCACACCATGGATTTACAAAACTTAAGGGAGCACTATGAAGAACTTCTTTCCTTCATGGAAAGCAATGGCTATTCCAGCACCTACATACAACGGTTCAGGGATGAAATCAACCGTATACTGGCTGGAGCAGACAGCAACCGCTGGCAGTCATGCCGGGATATTTACCTTGAATACTTAAAAGTACCACACTCCAAAGACTATCTCCGCAATAAACGGACGATCATCGGAGCCCTGGAACAGTTCGATCTCTTTGGACGCCTTCCAGACGGCAGGCACCGCCATACCCTGTTTGAAAGGGGTTCTTACCACCTGCTGGAGCCGGAATTCCAGGAACTGATCGATTTCTGCCGTATGTACGAAAAGCAGCGGGGCAAGAAGGAATCAACCATCCGGTGCGAATCGCTCAACACGGCATCTTTTTTATACCAGATGCAGGAGCAGGGAGCACAGTGCCTGGCTGAAGTGACAGAAGATGCTGTCCTGTCATTTTTCGTTTCGGAAGATGGCTCGCTACGCAAGGGCTGTTCTTACAAGAAGAATATATCTGCTGTCTTTAAGGCAGGGCTTAACTGGAAGGAACCACAGTGCCAAAGGATACTGAGTTTTCTCCCTCTGCTGCGCGAAACGAGGAAAAATATACAATACCTTACACAGGATGAAATCAGGCTCCTGCGGGCCGCAGTGGAAAGCAGCGGATTCTCTGCCCGCAACAAAGCAGCCATCCTCCTGCTTCTTTTTACAGGCCTGCGGAGCTGCGACATTGCCGGCCTTACATTCCGCTCCATCGACTGGGAAAAAGAGCGGATACTGGCGGAGCAGCAGAAAACATCTGTACCGGTGGAGATCCCGCTTTCTGCTGTCGTGGGAAATGCCATATATGATTATCCGGAACAGGAAAGGCCGGATACCGGATCCTTAAGCCTGTTCCTGACGGAAACGCATCCTTTTTCACCCATTACCGCCCAGGGCATCGCAAATATCGTGTCAAAAGCCTGCAGGCTGGCAGGGATAAGGCAGGACCCCGGGGACAGGAAGGGCACCCATATCTTCAGGCACAACCTGGCATCCTCCATGCTGGAGAACGGCATCCCCCAGCCCGTGATCACACAGACGCTGGGGCATACGGCCCCGGATTCCCTTGATCCTTATCTGAGGACGGACTTCGTACATTTAAAAGAGTGTGCATTAAGCATAGAAGATTTCCCGCTGGCAGAGGAGGTGTTTTCCTCATGAAAGAATTCCTGTCTTTTCTCGGGCCGCAGATACACCATTTTATACGGTACCGGCAGGCATCACAGCGCTGGAACGACTCTTCCTATGAAGAGAACCTGATGCTGTTCGACCGCTACTGCCAGGAAAACTATCCGGAAGATACCGCGCTGACACAGGAAATGGTTGACGGCTGGTGCCGCCAGCGGGACACGGAAACAAACAATTCCTGCCGGTCAAGGATCTACGTGGTGGACAGCTTTGTCCGTTTCCTGAACAGCCGGGGCCTCTCTCCTGTACAGCCCCCACAGATTCCCCGGAAAGAACGGCGGACCTATATCCCCCATGCTTTCACGCAGGAAGAGCTCAGCCGCTTTTTCCATGAGTGCGACCATATACCTGTCATTAACAGCCGGAAGGAGACCATCATAAGGAAGATGTCCATTCCCGTCTTTTTCCGGCTCCTTTACAGCACCGGGATCCGCACAAACGAAGCAAGGCTGCTCCCCAGGGGAAATGTAGATCTTGAAAAGGGCATCCTGGACATCCAGTATTCCAAGGGGCATGACCAGCATTACATTGTCCTGCACGACTCCATGCTGGAGATCATGCGCAGATATGATAAAGCTGTCGAAGGGCTTGCGCCTGGCAGGGAATATTTCTTCCCCTCAATACGGAATTCCCATTTTAATAGGGGATGGGTGACCAAAAACTTCAACCTGCTGTGGCGCAAAGTGAACACATCCCATGCCACTGCCTACGAATTCCGGCACCATTATGCCGTGGCAAACATCAACCAGTGGGTGGGACAGGGCTTCAGCTTCCATGACAGGCTGGTGTTCCTCAGCAAAAGCATGGGGCATACCACAGTGGAAAGCACGAAATACTACTATTCGATTGTCCCCGGGCTCTCGGAGATTATAAAAGAACAGACGGAAGCCAGCTCGGAATGGATGATGCCGGAGGTGCCCGCAGATGAAGAAGCCTGGTAAAGAAAGCATCCTGATAGCCGGATATATTTCAGAATTCCTGGACGGTTATGTCCTTTCCCAGAAAACCAACAGTATGAACACCCTGAAATCCTATCAGGACGCAATCGTGCTGTATCTGTCTTTTCTGGAGGATGAGAAAAAAGTACGCAGTGACAGCCTGAACGCAGACTGCTTCCGGCATACAGTTATAGAAGAGTGGCTTGTCTGGTTACGGGAATCCAGGGGATGCAGCCCGGAGAGCTGCAATAACAGGCTGGCATCCCTGAGAACATTTTTAAAATATCTGGGCAGCCGGGATGTGGCCTACCTGCATTTTTACCTGGAGGCGGCCCAGATTCCGCGCAGAAAATGCCAGAAAAAGAAAGTGGAAGGCCTGACACGGGAAGCGGTAAAGGCACTGATGGATGCCCCTGACCCTTTAAGCAGGACCGGACGCCGGGATATGGCATTCATGGTCCTGCTTTACAGCACCGCTGCCCGGCTTGATGAGATCCTGTCGATGAAGAACAGCCAGCTCCATTTATCGGGCGAAAAAACATATGCAGTCATTATCGGGAAAGGCAATAAGATCCGCACTCTTTATCTGCTGCCCAAAGCTGTCGCCCATTTAAAGCGGTACCTGGCAGAATTTCATGGGGAAACGCCAGATCCGGAAGCCTATGTTTTTTATTCCCGTAATACTGGGTTCCATGGAAAACTGACCCAGCCCGCCATCAGCAAGATGCTGAGGAAATATGCAAAGGCAGCCCATGAGGTCTGCGGTGATGTGCCGCTGGGGCTCCACGCGCACCAGTTTCGCCATGGGAAGGCCTCTCACTGGCTGGAGGACGGGATGAACATTGTACAGATTTCATTTCTGCTCGGCCATGAGCAGCTCCAGACCACGATGGTCTATCTGGACATCACGGCTGAAGAGAAGGCAAAGGCACTTGCCACCCTGGAAGATGAAAATGACAAAAAGGTATCTGCAAAATGGAAAAATCCTGATGGCTCCCTTGTAGATTTCTGTGGTATCAGGAGAAAAAGATAAAAATAAAATCCAAACCTTTTGAGACGGTATTTACTGCAAACAAGGTATTTCCTTAAAAAGGTTTGGATTTTATTTAGGTTTGGATAACGTAAAAAATCCAAACGTTTGGATTTCCTCCGCCATAGTGCGGTTTCACTCTTAATCAATATGGGATTTTCGGTACTGGCGATTGGGGAGCGCATGGGGCATGAAGCGGAGAAAATCACTTACCGATACGCCCACCTGTTCCCCACGGTGCAGACAGAAATGGCGGAGAAATTGGAAATGGAGAGAATGACAAAGGAAAATCCTCTGCTCCTGCAAGGGCAGTCGCATTTTCCTGCGGAAAACAGGGAGGATTAAAAACATGGAAAAATCACTTGATTACAAGGGAAGATGGCGCAATCATACGGTGGCGTTCCGGGTATCTGATGAAGAAGCAAAGCTGTTGAATGATTTGGTGGCGTTGTCGGGGCTGACAAAGCAGGACTACATCACAAGACGGCTCTTATGTCGGGACGTTGTGGTGCAGGGCAATCCGAGGGTGTATAAAGCACTGAAAAATCAGATGGCGGCAATCCATGAGGAATTGAAACGCATGGAAAGCATAAGCCCGGATAATGACGAACTGCTCTACACGTTACAAGTTATTGCAATTACATTAGACGGTTTGAAAGGGGAAGATGAATGACAAATAAAATGAAATCGACTGCTCCCGTATCATCTGTTGGCGCAGATGGGAAACAGCCGAATGTTAAAAACATCAATGAAATTATAGCAAATGAAACAGCAAAAAACAATCTGCAAGCCACTGTTTTTTGTGGCTTTGACACAAATTGCCCGGAGAAATCCGGGCAGGGTGGCGGACTTCAAACCGTTTCCATGACAGAACTGTATGATACGGTCTACCCGCCGAGAACGCCTGTTGTGGACGGCTTCCTGTATGGCGGCACTTATCTCTTTGTGGGTGCGCCGAAAGTGGGGAAATCGTTCTTCATGGGGCAGCTTGCCTACCATGTGGCAATGGGGCTTCCGCTGTGGAATTATCCCGTCCGAAAAGGGACGGTATTATACCTTGCACTGGAAGATGATTACGCAAGGCTTCAGCGGCGGCTGTCCGTCATGTTTGGCGTGGAGTGTGCGGATAATTTATTTTTTGCAACGCAGGCAAAGACACTGAATGGGGGACTGGACGGGGAGTTAGAGGGCTTTCTAAAAGAGCATAAGGACGCAAGGCTGATTATCATTGACACGCTCCAAAAGGTGCGTGAGGTCGGCGGGGACAGGTACAGCTATTCCAGTGACTATGAGATTGTGACAAAGCTGAAATCATTCAGTGATAAATATGGCGTCTGCTTGTTGGTGGTTCATCATACCCGCAAGTTGGAGTCCGAGGACAGCTTCGATATGATTTCCGGCACAAACGGACTTCTTGGTGCGGCAGACGGGGCGTTTATCATGCACAAGAAAAAGCGCACGGACAACACGGCGGTCATGGATATTGTGGGGCGTGACCAGCCCGATCAAGAACTGACGATAGAGTTTGACCGGGAACAGTGTATTTGGAAATTTCAGAAAGCAGAAACAGAACTTTGGAAACAGCCGCCCAATCCACTACTGGAAGCAATCAACGAATTTCTGACAGATGAAATGAAGGAATGGGAGGGGACGGCAACAGAACTTCTGAAACAGTTACCGAATATGCAGTTATCAGCAAATGGGCTTTCCCGGAGATTAAATGTAGTCAACAGCCAGTTGCTTAATGACTACGGTATCTTCTATGACAACAAGCGGGGGCATGAGAGGAAAATCATATTGAAACGGCTAGAGCAAAAAGAGTAAAGTGCGACGATATGCGTCGGTTGCGACGGTATTTTTGATAGCGGGGCGGTATAGAAAATACCGACGCTATCGACGCAAACCGACGCATGGGGGAGCAGTAAAGCGGCGAAAAGCCGCACTGTCCGTTAGGACGGTATGCTGTCCAACGGACAGCTTGCCCCCGGCAGGGCGCAAAGGCACTTTTGATAGAGCGTAGCCTGTCGAAAGTGCTTATGCGTTACTTTTGGTTACTTTCGGGAAAGTAACAAAGCCAAAGCGAAGAAACTTCGCTTTGCGCCTTAGTCGGCGCAGTAAAATTAGTAACACAAATATATAGAATATGGAGGATATGCCTATTGGAAAGGACGATTAGCGGCATGATGGGAAAAGGTTCAGTTAATCACAATACAAGAGCCTTTACAGCTAAAAATGTTGATAAGGAGCGTAGCCGGGATAACGTGGAATTTTGCCACTCGGATATAAAAGAGGTCTATCACGCTCTTTTTGATGAAGCACTGGAACGCTACAACGCAAAGCAGAAACGGAGTGACCGAAAGATTGACGATTACTATGAGAAGATACGCCGGGGAAAGCAGGAGAAATTATTTTATGAGGTAATCTTCCAAATCGGCAACAAGGACGATATGAACGTGCAGAGCAATGAGGGGCAGTTGGCGAAAGATATTTTATGTGAGTTTATGGAGCAGTTTCAGAAAAGAAATCCGAACCTGTTTGTATTTTCAAGCCATTTGCACATGGACGAGCAGACGCCACATATCCATATTGATTTTGTTCCCTTTATCCGCAACAGTAAGCGTGGACTTGACACGAGAGTTTCCCTCAAGGGTGCATTAGCAGAACAGGGCTTCAAAGGCGGCACAAGGGGAATGACGGAATGGAATGAATGGATTGAAGCGGAGAAGCAGGAACTTTCAAAAGTCATGGGGCGGTATGGCGTACAGTGGAAACAGTTAGGCACACACAACAAGCACTTGTCCGTACTCGATTTTGAAAAGCAGGAGCGGCAGAAAGAAGTTGCGGAACTGGAACAGACAATTTCCGGCAGTAAAGAGGAATTATCCTCTATTCTTCATCAGCAGATAGCAGCAGGGCAGGAAACGGAACAGATACGCAAAGAGGGCGAAGCAATCCGGCAGGAAGTATCGGAACTTACCGCTACAAATCTTCTTTTGAAAGAGCAGACGGAAACACTGACAGAGGATAAGGAAAAATTGTTGTATGAAAATGAAAAGTTGGAGAAACAGCAGAAAAAGTTACAGCAGGAACTTAACAAAATGGTGCAGTCTAAGGAAATCATGGAGCGTAATATTCACGCCTATGATGAAGATGTGAAATGGCAGTTGGCAGAGCCGGGGGCATTGATGAGCGCAAAGGCATACCGGGATAAAAAGACTTTACCGCTTGTAGAGAAATTGAAATAGGTCGTTAAAAATCTGACTATCAAATGCGTACAGCTTACGGAGCAAAGCAAGAAGCTGACCGCCAAAGTGGACGGACAACAGAAACAGATTAGCCGCTTGACGGATAAGGTCATGGAGCAGAGCGACACCATAGAACGATTGCAGGAGAAAGCGTCTGATTTGGGGCGTTTGGAGCGTCATTTCGGCAGAGAGCAGGTGCAGTTGATAGTAGAACGGTCAAAGGCATTAGAACAGGCAGAGAGGGCAAATAAACGCTCGAAACGTGCTTTTGAAATGAGCCGATAGGAAAGTGAGGATTGATTGGGTATGACGGATATGGAGAAGAAAGTCATGGTGCGGCTGTGTGCTAAAATCGTGGCAGAAACAGACCTATACGAAACGGATAAAGAAGTACAAAATCTGATAGACTGGGTTTGCTTGTCGGAGCAGATAAAGGAAAATAATAATACAATCCGCAATCTGACTGGGGAATATAAGAAGATAGAGCCGGATTGCCGGGAGGGAGTGAGGGCGCAGTTGGAGCGTATGAAAGAACTTTGCAAGGAACGCAATAGCCTATACGAAAAGCAGAATGACTTGAAAGGGCAGAAGTGGAAAATTGAAAAATCGTTAGAGTAATAAAAAATGCGGGGCGTGGCGGTTGCCATGCTCCATATTTTATAGTAGCGAATAAATGGTAGAAGTGATATAATCAAAAGCAAATAAAACAGGATTGTGGAGGTGAAACGAGAATATGGAAACACATGCGCAACATTCAATTAAACATTGTCTGGACATGATTGCGCCCTTTGAAATGTCTAATCAACAAAAAGAAGATGGGCGATTTCAGTTTTACCAATTTATGGTTTCGCTTTATCGTGAAATGTATCAACAACCAGAGGAATATATGGTGTTTCCAAAACCTTATGAAGAATATGCCAGGAAATTGAAAGAGCAGGAAGCACAAAAGAAAAAAGAAAAGGCGCATGTAAACAATTCCAAAGAGAGTACACTGAGAAATACCTTTCAACAAGCCATACAGTTTTATGCCTTGTTCTTTTATAATATAGGTTTGAAGAGTAAAGGCATTGATGAGCAATCGGGCGCGCTAATTATACTAAAAGAAGAATATATTGACGTTTTAAACAAAATGAATCGTATTCATGAATCGAAATACAATGCTGAAAGATATGAAGTGCTATCCAAGCTTGGTATTCAGATATATCAAAATGATGACACCGTCCGTATCGCACATACAACATATAAACGGGCAATGGAGGGTATAGAGTATTTATGTAAAGCACCCGACAGCAAATACAAGTGGATGAATTTTATCCGCCTTGATTTCAAAAATGCATATTCGCCAATTCCAACAGTAAATGACATATGCAAAACACTTCCCGTTAGAAGTGCTGAAGCTGTGAAAAAGTTAGAAGATAATCTATCAGGAATAAATATCAAAGCAAAGATAAAGCCACTAAGAGGAATTGTTTCAGATTTCAAGTGGAAGGTTGAGTATGCATACAAGGGGAAAAATATATGCGGCTTCTATGCGGATAATGAATACTTCATGCTGTGTATTTATTTCAACTATTTTGAGAATATTAATGAGTTTTCAAAGATTTTATATGAGGAAGACCACGAGCTATTTCAATGGTTTAAAAATCAGTTTCCCGAAAGATTATGCAAATGCCCTAATAATCGAAGAGTTTATTTTGGCAATGAGCCCCGCCGTATTTGCGGACTGTCAAACCGGGCGGAAATAGTGAACCCCGACGATTATGATATTGACAAGGCTTTGTGTGTATTAAGAAAGTATCGGAATATTAGCCTGTAATTATGGAGGTATTATTGTGAAAATAAATAAGTGTGTTAAAGAATCTTTTGTAGTAATTGGTAAGGAAGGTTCCACATCAGATGGTGAGGTTTTTGTACAAAAGTTATGGGATAACGCAAATCTACATTTTGAAGAAGTAAAGCATTTGGCAAAGAAAGATGAAAATGGAAATATGGTTGGAATATGGGGAGCAATGTCTGATTTTTCTCGTTCTTTTAATCCGTGGGAGGATTTTAGCAAGGGACTTTATCTTGCAGGAGTGGAATGCGTTGATGATGCAGAAGCTCCTAGTGGTTGGACAAAGTGGATTATTCCCGGTTATGAATATATTTATGTAGAATGCGAAAATGATGATATATTTCCAAAGACAATAGAGTATATGAAAGATAACAACATTCCATTAGTTGGTGCAGTTCACGATTTTACTTGCCCGCAGACAGGGAAGAATTATATGTATTTTCCGATTAGAAAATTATAGAGAATTTTCTATTTATCGCTAAGTGGTTATAAGGAAAAATAGGTGTTCCTTGATGATTACTCAAACATGGTGCTAGCACTATGTAAATAAAGTCATTTGGGAGAAAAAGGATTGTCAATTTACAGAGATTTGCTATAATAAATGCGTGGCAACATTTTGGCAACATAAAATCAGCAAGCCAGAATAAATGATGTAATTGAAGTAAAAACGAGCGTGTATTTGTATAAAACTTAAACAAATATAGTTAAGAGCAATAAAGAACACGCCGAATTTGAATAGTAAAAAAGTATATTATTTATTTTATATGGCAGGTAGTCTACAAGATTGCCTGCTATATTTGCAATTTATAATTTCAGAAAAATTGAGGCAGTAAATTGTTGCCAATAGAAATGGGTATCTATTATAGTAAAATGCTTTACAAATGCTATAATATGGAATATACTAGTATTACGATTAAGAAAGAGGTGATGTAATGGCTCAAATTAGTTTGCGTATAGAGGATGATGTAAAAAAAATGGCAGAGCAGGCGTGTGCCGATATTGGCATGTCTTTGTCTACGGCAATTAATATTTATCTCAAAAAACTTGGGCGTGAAAAGCGAATACCTTTTGAGGTGGCTGTAGATCCTTTTTATTCGCAGGAAAACATGACCAGGCTAAAAGAGTCGGTAGCACAGATGGAAGCTACAGGCGGCACAGTACATGAGGTAGATTTTGATGATTAAGTCATGGTCAGATGCGGCATGGGAAGATTTTGAATACTGGATGAAGCAAGATAAGAAAACGTTAAGGCGTATTCTTCAGTTATTGAAGGATATTGATCGGAACGGATATGATGGAATAGGTAAGCCGGAAAGGTTAAGTGGTGATTTAGCAGCTTATTGGAGCAGAAGGATAGATGATGCGAATCGTATTGTTTATCGTATAGAGGATAATACGATAAAGATTGTCCAATGTGGTTCTCATTATAGAGATAAGTGAAGGCGGCAACATTTTGGCAATAGGAAATCAGTAAGCCAGAATAAATGATGTAATTGAAGTAAAAAGCGGCGTGTATTGAATTTAAAATTTAAACTATAAATGAGCAAATTTAAAAAATTGCACAAGGAGCTTTATGCCACCAAGGAGGCTGTAAATTTTTCTGTGTCTATGGGAAAAAATCCTTCCAGTAAGATTCAGATATGTACAACAGGTTG
>RAZA01000054.1 GCA_003612485.1 bacterium D16-50 | reverse complement strand
CCGAAAAATGCCCCGGAGGGGCTCATCCAAACCACCGGCAGAGCCGGTGGTCAAGCCGCACGGCTGTGATTGATTATATTAGAAAAAATCGTAATGACATGAATAAAATTTTACTGCCATATGAGCGGGAGCGATTAGAACAGTGTATATAGATGGGTAGTGGAGAGGTTAATATTTGGTAATAATATATGAACATGGAATTTGGTTGGATGATTAAATTATTTTGTAGTTCTTATGTGGGCGATATTGTCGAATTTTGTCAGAGTGTCTTAGTTTCCGGCAGATACGGACACGGAAATCATACAAAGCCCGTAAACATGGCACTTTCGGCACTACATAGGTTCCAAAGTTACATTATTTCCGTGTGCTTTTAAGGGCATTTTTACATTAGCGAGGGTGCGAACCTTTATTCTGGAATTCTTTTGCCTGATAGTATATACTTGTAGGCAAAAGTCGGTTATTATCACGGAAACCCGATGGGAGTTTTCTTGATAATATAAGGGTTTCCGTGATAGTACACATAAAAATGATAAAAATATCTTGCAAAACTGTTTTTGCTTAAAAACATTTTTATTCAGCGCAAAGCTCTACCAATACAATCTCCGGACGGTTATTGAAGCGGAACGGTATGATGCTGTTGCCAATGCCGCGGCTGACGACCATGTCCGTGCTGTCATCCGTATACAGCCCTGCATCAAATTTGGGGAACAGTCCCTGATCGGGTGCAATCAGCCCGCCGATGAGGGGCAGGCGGAACTGGCCGCCATGTGCATGGCCGCTTAAGACTAAACCAATACCGCAGTCTGCATAAGTTTCAAACAGCTCCGGGCGGTGGGAGAGCAGGATTGTGTAGCCGCCTTCGCTGCCGGCCAGAGATTCTAATTTTGTACCGACCATAGAAGGCACTTCCCCGAACATATCACCCTTAACTGTAAAATCGGGATCGGAAAGCCCGATAAGCATAATCTTTCCACCATCCCGTTCCAGCCATACAGTTTTATCTTCAAGCACAGTCACGCCAGCCGTTTCAAGGCCGGTTCTGAGCCGCCCATACTCTGTCAGGCGGGCTTCGTGGTTGCCTGTCACATAGTAGACGGGCGCGATCTGGACGGCCTCTTTTGCAAAGGAAAGGGCTGTGTCTATGTCTGCATGTGCAGAATCTACAAGGTCCCCGGTTATCACAATAATGTCCGGCCCGCTCTTGGACAGCATCCGCAGCAGCGTGGAGTTATCCTTTCCAAATTCGGCATTATGAAGGTCGGATACTTGTGCGATACGGAACCCGGAAAAGGCAGGAGGGATCCGGCTGCTGGAAATGGCAACGGTGCTTACCATCAGCGCAGTGTTCCCCCATACTGTCCATATGATCAGAGCCAGCAGCACGGATACCGTGCAGAATGCGGCTGTCTTTTTTGGAGAAAATCTTTTTTTCATTTCTTTTTTCACCCCATTTCCACTGTTATGCCCCTGGACAGGCAGGGACTTCCCGGCATCACATTAAATGCGTGTCGCTCCATTTTTTCATGTCTCTCAAAATAGGGATGAAACTTTTTCCAAGATCAGTTAGGGAATACTCCACCTTCGGAGGCACTTCCTGATAGATATAGCGGGAGATAAAGCCGTCCTGTTCCAGTTCGCGGAGCTGCTTGGTAAGGGTGGACTGCGTGATGTCCCCAAGCCTCCGCCTCAGTTCCCCGAACCTCTGCACCTCATATTCCGCAATGTACCATAATATCGTTATCTTCCATTTCCCGCTCAGGATGTTCTGTACCCTGACCATAGCCGCACATTGGGGCAGCGGCGTTTTCATATTGCTCATGTGGTTCCCTCCTTTTGCAGCATTATACTATATCCGCTCTTTTATTTCAAGGTACTATGTTTTTTGATACCGGTATCATTTTTCGCACTATAAGCGAAAAAAGACAGTACTTTTCTTTTCCCTGCCAGTTGTTATAATGTGATTCAAGAAAGGAGGCGGATAGGATAAACACATCAGTGGATATAGCGGGCATCACATTGAAGAACCCGGTGATGCCTGCGTCCGGGACATTCGGCTCCGGGCAGGAATACAGCGGGTTTATAGACCTGAACCAGTTAGGGGCAGTGGTCACAAAAGGCGTGTCCCTTGTCCCGTGGGAGGGGAATCCCGCACCAAGGATTATGGAAACTGCCAGCGGCATGATAAACGCGGTGGGGCTGCAGAATCCGGGGATTGAAGTCTTTATCGGGAGGGACCTCCCTTTCCTCAGACAGTTTGACACGAAAGTCATTGTCAATGTCTGCGGCAGCACCGTGGCGGATTATCTGGGAGCCGTGGAACGGCTGTCCGTGCAGGGGATAGATATGCTGGAGATCAATATTTCCTGTCCGAACGTGGAGCATGGCGGGATCGCTTTCGGGCAGGAGCCGCGCATGGTGGAGTACATCACGAAGGAGATAAAAAAGAAAGCGGCGCAGTCCGTTTCCATGAAGCTGACGCCGAATGTCACGGACATAACGGAGATTGCGAAAGCGGCAGAGGCAGGGGGAGCGGATGCGCTCTCGCTGATCAATACCGTCACGGGCATGAGGATTGACGTGAAAAAAAGGACGTTCAGCGTGGCGAATAAGACGGGCGGGCTGTCCGGACCCGCAATAAAGCCGGTTGCGCTGCGGATGGTATGGCAGACCTGCCGGGCAGTAAGCATCCCGGTCATCGGGATGGGAGGAATCCAGTCGGCGGAGGACGCCCTGGAGTTCATCATGGCCGGAGCCGCAGCGGTGGCAGTCGGTACGGCAAATTTCAGGAACCCCTGCGCCATGCCGGAGATCATCGGCGGGCTGGAAAAGTACATGGAGGAAAACGGTATCCGGGACTTAAAGGAAATCAGGGGTATCGTCAGTTAGATTTTTACAGACAGGAAGGAGAGATGTTTTATGCATTACACGGGAACGATATGGAGGCCGCCTTATGAGGCTGGGAGCGCACTGGTTCAGGTGACGGCGGGCTGTACACACCACAAATGCAAGTTTTGCACGCTCTATGAGGACATGCCGTTTAAGTTCCGTATGTCGCCTTTATCCGAGGTGGAGGCGGACTTGAAGGAGATCAGCCGCTACTACCGGAACGCAAAGAGGGTATTCTTCACCGGGGCGAACCCTTTTGTATTAAGTTTTGACAAGCTGAAAACGCTGGCGGAACTGGTACGGAAATATTATCCAAAAGTGCAGTCCATCGGCTGCTTTGCCCGCATCACCGATATCACGCCGAAGACCACAGAGCAGCTACGGGAGCTGCGGGGGCTTGGCTACAACAGCCTTACCATTGGCGTGGAGGCGGGTGACGAAGAATCCCTGTCCTTCATGCATAAAGGGTTCGGCACGAAGGAGATTATAGAAGAATGCAAAAGGCTGGAGGAAGCAGGGATGGATTATAACTTCTTCTACCTTGCCGGGATATACGGCTCCGGGCATATGGAGGAAGGGGTGAAGAACACGGCGGAGGTGTTCAACCAGCTCCACCCGAAGGTCATTGTTTCCTCCATGCTGACGGTCTACCCGACCTCGGAGCTGTATCAGGAAATCCAGGCTGGCAACTGGATGGAGGAAACGGAGATAGAAAAGCTGTATGAACTGAGGACGCTGATTGAAAGACTTGACATCGACACCTATTTTGCCACGATGGGCGCATCGAACTGCGTCAATGTGGAAGGCTATCTGCCGAAGGATAAGAAAAAAATGATCAAGTGGCTGGATGAGGTCATCGGCTCCGTGGGTGAGGAGGAGCTGCGAAGATACCGTGAGAACCTGCGGCATCTGTAAAGGGGGCAGGGGATGATATAGGATATCTCACCTTGCAGGCTGGATAACGCATACCGTGAAACTGCCCCAGTTCCGGATGGCGGCTTTTTTCCTTTCGGGGAGATGAGATGCTTTTGCGGGAAGGGGAGGATGGGTGCAGGAGCCTGCCATCCTTCCGGGATTTACAGTATCCGGCGGAGGAAATGCCCCGTCAGGCTGTATTTCTGTTCCGGGTGGATACGGAGCCTGTATTCCTGATGGACGGCACAGCACCCGGCTGCCGGGGACTGCGGTATTTTCTGGTCTGCGGGTTAAAAGGCATCCTGCCGGGATGGGCTTTCTTTGCGGGAGTTACAGATTTGCATTTAAACCACTGGTGCGAAAGGAACAGATATTGAGGCAGATGCGGAAGTGCGGCGGAAAAGAAAATGGGGCAGAGGGCGCTTGTCTGCCCGGACTGCGGGAACACAGTATATACCTGCATCGCCCCGGTGGTAATGGTGGCGGTCATCAATGGCGATAAGCTGCTTATGACAAAATATGCAGGCCGTTCCCTCCCGCAGTGGGTACTGATATCCGGCTTCGCGGAGACAGGGAAGAGACTGGAGGAAGCGGCGAAAAGGGAAGTCTTTGAAGAGACAGGTATCCGCATTAGGGATTTGCAGTATTTTGGCAGCCAGCCGTGGGGATTTTCCGATTCCGTGATTGCAGGCTATACCGCAAGGCTGGACGGCCCTGATGAAATCGGCCTTGATAGGAAAGAACTGGCGGAGGCAGAGTGGCATCCGCGCTCCGGACTTCCGGATGAATTGACGGATATCAGTATTGCCCATGAGATGATTGAATCGCTGAGGCTTTAAAGGAAAGGTTGGATAAAAATAGTTTGCTGTACTAAGGATAAAGAGGAAAAGGGCTCATAGGCCCTTTTTCCATATGCGGCGGTCTGCTTTTTTTCGCAGGCTGGGCGGTCTGATAAGGGAAATCACTTGGAAAGCGGGGAGGTTAGAGGTAATATGCTTACACGGCAGCCGCCCCTAGATCGGACGAATGGCGAAAAACTTTAGACTTATTTTGGAATTTTTACGGGAGAGAAAAAGATTTCGTTCCCTTTCAATCGGGTTTCGTTTCATCGCGGCTGACTGCACCAAAATTCTGCCGATATAAAAAGTAAAAGACTGTCTATGGGGAAACTAATGCTTAATGCGAGAAAAACATTCGCATGGGAAATGAATTGCAGGTGATGAGATTGAACATAGCCATATGTGATGACGAGAAGGCCATCCGTGAACAGATAAATAAACTGATAGAAAAAGCGGGAATATGTTTTTCAGGCATTTGACATTGCAGCTTTCCGCTATCTGCTGAAGCCCGTAGAGGAAGATAAGTTCCATGAGGTGTTGCACCGGGCAGAACGGGAGCTGGAAAAGAGGAAAACCAAACGGCAGGAAACAGTATTTATAAAGACAAGGAATAGGAGCTTTTTGCTGGAATAGGACAGCATCCTTTATATTGAGAGCAGGGGAAAGAAAGTGGAGATACACACCGCGGGAGCGACCGTAGAGGTGTATGCGTCCATGAATGAAACGGAAGGACAGCTTGGATACGGGTTCTTCCGCTGCCACAGGGGATACTTGGTGAACATGGCATATGTGGCGGAATATGACAGCGGGAGCATTACCCTGAATAATGGGGAGCATGTGTATTTGGCAAAAGAGAAATATGGGGAATTTGTGAAAGCCTATATACGGTATCTGAGAAACGGGGTGGGTGCTGATGGCTGAATATATCATGAGAATGCTCAGTATTCTGCTGTATTTGTTTGAGGGGCATTGCATCCAGTTCTTTTTTGGTAGGTTTGCGGAACCAAAACAGAGCAGATTAAGACAGGTTACAGCAATGCCAATGACTATTCCAAATACTTATAGGAAAATACAGCTATATGAATACGGGTACAACTTCCATGCAGGGTGTTCCGACAACGGTATCCGTATCAGGCGCTTTCCTGAAAAAATGCATGAACGATCTGGAAAAAGCAAAATATCTGGAAGAAAATCTGGCGGCTATTCCCGATAGCATTAAATCACTCTGTAACTCTGTAAAAATGGCTCCGGGGAGCCCGGTAGTAACATATGTTGCATATAAGTTTGATGATAATGGTAATATTTCCATGATGAGCGGTAGCACAAATGACCCAGACGGAAAGATATCCAGAGAGAATGCTGAAAGAAAAGCAAAAGAGAAGAAAGCTGCCGAAGAAAAGGCTGCCAAGAGGCGCAATAACCATGCGCCCTTGCCGGGGATCATTTGGAAGGAGGTGAAGGCCGGTATGGAATTTGACCGGGGAACATAAATAAAGCACCTTTGTATGGAGAAATAAACTGCTCGGACTTATTACGGGGGAGCGGGTGGGGCTCTGACTGACAGACGGGCTGCCATAAGAAAGAAATGGAGGACTGAAATGGGCATTAACGGAATAGGAACAGCGGGATATCCGCTGACAGGATACACGGCAAGAAAGATAGGAAGAAGCGCGGAATCAGGGGCTGTGGGCTTCATGGAGACGGTGGAAGAAAAGGCGGCGCAGGGAAAGGCAGCCGATCAGGATGAGAAAGCCTTTGAGATGGTTGGCCCGAACGCCCCGCAGGAAGTGAAGGATGCGTGGATGGAGGCGGCGAAAGAAGTAAATGCGAATGGCATGGGAATCCGGGGCAACGGAATGATGAGCCATATATCGCAGATGATGGTGCAGAGGCTTAATAAACAGTTTAAGGGTGAAACGGAGAATATCGATATCCTTGGAAACACAGTGAAATCTGCGATTCAGGCAACGAAAAAGGCGCTGTATGATTTGGAGCGTCCCATAGTATATATGCCCAGAAGCATAGAGGTTCAGCAGGCTTGTATCAAAGAAGGGGAATTTTATAGGGCGTTTTTGGAGAAGTTGGAGAAATTGTAGGACGGCACATCACCGATAAGCTACAGAGGACTGACAAGGCAGGAATCCATGGCGTTCTGGCAGATTGGGGAATGGGAGGAGAAAAAAGTATGGCAATTAGTATTTCCGATTATCATGCTCATTTAAAGGATGATCTTAAACTTAATAGAGAGTATTTGAAATCTAAGGGAAGTCAAAATGAAGGCCGGAAAGTATTTGACAGAGATTCATTAGAAGTTTCCCAATTATCAAAAAATAGGGAAATCTTAATGGATAGAATTAAGCATACGGTGGTGCAGCCGGCGGCATCACTCAGCGATATGAGAGATGGAATATTAAAGGAAGTCAGGGAAGAAAAAGGGCAGTATGGTTATTCCGATATAGTGAATGCCTGTGGCCTGAGTTATGCAAGGCTCTATGCTGAAATCGAACAGCGCCATGAAAGTGAAGAGTATTATAAGGCAGATGGGACGTCATTGACAAAGGAAGAAGAAATAGAATGGTTGGATATACAGTATGAGCAGGAAGTAGAGTGGCAGAAGTCTTGTGCCAGAATAGCGGCCCAAGGACAGATCGTTCAAAGGAATATTCCTGAAATGCCAGCAAAAGAGCTGGAAGAGTTGGAAGACAGCTTATATCAAGCGAAAGACACTTATATGAAGCTGCACCGGGAAAGCAGGCAGATGGGGAGACCGCTTGTTTTGCAAAATTATATGTTTGGCAGTGGCCGGATGTATGAAATGCTCAACCGATTAGAAAATTTATAGGAGAGGGTGGAATAATGCAGGTAAGTTCGTCCAATGGTTCATTGCAGAACAGATATTTTTCAGGAACAGGAAGCATAGGCGGTATCCATCTGCCTGATTTTAATGATAAATATGTTTTCTCCAAAAAGAAAAGCGGTGTCAGTGATGAAGAATATCGGAAGCAGATTAGGGAACAAGCATATGAGGATTTTGCAAAGGGACAGTTTCAGAACAAATCAGAAGGATTTAATAGGCTGATGAAAAGCTACACTTCGGAAGTGTCCCCGGATAGAAAAGGAATCATCACTTCCGGGTTAAAAGCTGTTTCAAGGAACAGGCAGACTGTGCTGAAGCCCATAGATTTTGTGGCAACGCTGCTGGAAGGAAAAGTGAAATATCAGAAACTGCCGTCGGGCAACAGCGATTACATAGAGTTTTATGATAAGAACGGTGAGATGGTGGCGACTTATTCCAACAATGGGTGGACGATGTATACCACCAATGCGGAGGCGTCCAGACAGACGGAAATGTGCATGATCTATAACGAGGCATGGGGAAATGCAAAGAGGGGCATTCCGCTGGCAAGCGAAGAAATGGTAAATGTGGAAGATATGCAGAGTAGTTTTGATGTAAAAGCATAGCAGGAAAGGCGCCCCGGCATTCTGGCAGATAGGGAATTGGGGAGAGGGAATCTGCTTGGATTTATTACAAGGGAATAAGGGCGGCTCAGACCGAAAGAGGGCCGCAGATGGGAAAATAAATTGTGAGGTAGACTCATGGGAATTTCGGTTATGTGATTAAAGAACTGGCACGGAGAGCAGCGGAGACTAGGAGCAAAAAGGAATTGGAACGTATCCACAGCCAGAGGGCGAGGCTATATACGGAATACATATCTGACGTATCGCCCGACAGGAGAGCGTTGTACCGATAGGCTGAAAATTCGCTGAAGAGACAGAACGGCAATCCGAAATGCCAAGGGAGCGGGGAACTGACGCTGCTTGACTTCCTGAAGGCGGCAGACGGGAGGGCGGAGAACCTTGCCGAAAAGAAGTTTGCGCTGGCAGGGGGCGAAACGCTGACATGCCCGATTCTGACAAACGGGGAATATGGCGCGGATATTTACTATCAGGGTACAAAGGTGCTGCCATTAAAATAATTGATGACAATGGAGGATTTGAACAATGAATGTAAATGGAATAGGAACAGCAGGATATCCAGCATGGCAGGCTGCAAGAAAGGCACAGCAGAATGCGGCAGAAAGGAGTTTTGCGGAGCAGGCAAACAATGTGGCAGGCGCAAAGCCGCATACATCTATTGTCTATATGAAAACGGATGATATGCTGTACTCTGGCGGTAACGGGACGGGGCTGTCTTTCTACATCAAATATGCGGAAGGTTCAACAGAGGATGATCCGACTGTGATTGCAAAAGGTGTTGATGAGAATGGGAATGAATTTGAGCAGACCATACATATCAACAAGATAAATCCCCGGAATGCTTCATTAGTGGAAATGACAGCATTGGAATCCTATATGGGTGTAGATAAGAATGGAGGGCTTACATCATTACCGCCTGAAACGGGAATGATGGGATTGCACGATAGGACAAATTTTATGGATATGTTCCAAAAGCAGATTAGCGATATGAAACTGTTGAGCCAGAAAAAAGCGGCGGCACACTATCAGTACAGTATGCAGGCATATTGGGATTTTATGAACAAGAAATAGAATCCAATAGACACATATCCCCAATAAGCTACAGTCTGACAAGGCAGGGCCGGCATCCCCGGCGTTCCGGCAGATTGGGAATCGGGGAGCAGAGAGAGGAGGTGAAGGCCGGTATGGAATTTGATAGGGGAATATAAATAAAGCACCTTTGAATGGAGCAATAAACTGCTCGGACTTATATTGAGAGAGCAGGGGCGGCTCTGACCGACAGAGGAGCCGCAATATTAAAGATGATGGAGGATGAAAAGAAATGGAGATTTCAAATAATCAATCATGGTATGTTAACCCCAATACCAGATAGGTCACGCCAAATATAAAAATACTGCAATAAAGGATAGGGAGGCTTTCAACGGTTCAATGCAAAACCTGTTAAATCCCGTAGAGGATTTGGTGCAGGTTTTGAAAACACCTATCAAGCTGGCAGAAAGGTCATCTCTGAACCGCCAGAGAAACTCTGTTGATATTGCATCCGGCAGCCGCATTGCGGTGAATGACGGTTATATATTGACGGCAAAGCTGCAGGGCGTGGAGGTTTCCGGCGGGAATGATGATATTTTCGGTGATCACTTGGAAAGCAACATTGCGGCTGTGAAGAAGATTATGGAACGATTGGAGAATCCGTTAAGTGTGGTATCAGAGAGGAATGCGGAGTTTGTTGCGGATGAAAAGACGTTCTATGCGGCTTTATTAAATAATTTGACTTAGTAAGTTTGGAGGAAATCCATATAGGCATAAAATCCATAATTCACAAACGATAAAAGGGAACTGGCAGAATCAGGCTGGTTCCCTTGTTAGATATCAATTCGGCGAGGCGGTTGTCAGTGGAAAGGTGGTCGAGGTGGGCTTTGGCCCAAAGATGGTACATAAGAAGAACAAGCGGTAAGGGTAGCCCGGCCATTTTTTGTATAGGCTATGATTAGGAACGGACTCTGTGGAGTGCAGCATGATAGAGGACGTGGAAAACGGCAAAGTAGGCGTGTGCATTATGAAAGACATGACCCGTTGGGGGCCCGCCTATCTCCAAGTGGGAAACGCTATGGAGATTTTCAGACGGAACAACGTGCGTTTTATCGCGGTCAACAACGGGATAGACAGCGAAAAGCCCGACAACAAGGATTTTTGGTTGATTGACGAAGAAGCCGCCGAAGCTGTCCGCCTTATTTTCCGCTTGTTTCTGGACGTGAAAAACCGAAACCAGATTGCCGTATATCTGAAAAACGAGAAAGTCCCAACCCCCACATTCTGCATGAAAGATCGAGGGTGGGGAACGGCAAAAAGCAGGAGGCTGAACGAGGAAAATCGCTACAAATGGAATAAGGCGACCTTGACCCGTATCCTCACAAGGCAGGAGTATTGCGGCGACGTTGTAAACTTCATGACAGCAAAGCATTTCCGCGACAAACGGAACCACTATGTAGACAGAAGCTGGCAGATTACCGAAAATGTCCATGCGCCGGTTATCGACCGCGCCGATTTTGAAAACGTACAGCGGATTTTGGAAAACGCCCTCGTCAAGCGATCAAACGGGGACGGAGAAATCCGCCCTTTGTCGAGCTTGCTTTTCTGTAAGGACTGAGGCGCAAAAATGCACATACGGATAGAGTATAGGAACGACTGCAAGCGGCATATCGCCTATTGTAGTGAATACCATCCGCCGCCCTATTTTGGGGTAGTGTAAAAAAGTTTGTGTCTTAGGTAAAGAATGGCTCCTTTTTGGTAAGAATCAAGATATGGAAATTCTTATCGAAAAGGAG
>RAZA01000053.1 GCA_003612485.1 bacterium D16-50 | reverse complement strand
AAGCCGTTGTCTGGTGCGTCACGGGGGTCAAAACTGATAATGTAATGGTGGCTCTTTACGTCCTCCCGTTTTTGGTTCTTGCCGTATCGGAGATTGGAACGCATACAGGCGATTGCAAAATCTTCATCACCGCAATTCAGAGTGGAAATGCGGTAATCGTCACGGGGGATAAGCCGCCCGTTTCCGTCCAGTGTGGGCTTCATGGTAAACTCGTCATGCTCAAAGGTTAGGTATTGCTCGGCAGCTCCATAGTCGGCATTTTTAGAGCTGATATGTTTGAACGTTGCCAACGGCTTCACCTACTTTCTGCAAGACTTCAAACTTCAAGGCGGCAAGCTCCGCTGTGGCGGCTCGTACCTCTTGGGAGAGGGCGTTATAGGGTGCGCCGTACTCGTTCAGACAGCGGGCAATCTGATTCAAGTTGCCGCCGATTTTCCCGTACTCGGCTGTAAGTTTCCCCACGGCAGAAAGCAGTTCATCATTGACCGGGGAAACGGTAATGACGGGGCGTATGCTTGACTTGATAAGGGCTTGCCGGATATATTCGGCTTGGCTCATTTTGCAGAGGGAAACACGCTCGGAAAACTCGGCGTATTCTTCCTCGGTCAAGCGTGTCTTGATTACCCGGTGGCGGTGGGGCGTGTTGTATCTTTTCATGGCTGTGAACCTCCTTTCGTGGGTGGATTTTTTCAAGCGGCGCAAGCCGCAAAAAGGCGGGCTTGGGGTGGCAACCCCAACAAGATTCCCATAGGACAAAATGAGCCGGTAGGCGAAATTTGGTACTGTGGTAGAATCTTGCTCTTAGAAAGTGGCGGTTTCCTCTGTGTGGGCTTTTGCTGATACCCCCCGGCTTGCGTGGCGTGGATTCTGCCAATTTTGCGGCGGTGTTTCTCCCTCTATTACTTACTACGCACGGCAAGGCAAATCTGGCAAAGTTCCCCGGAATTTCTTTTCGTGTTTTCGTAACAGAATTTGACAAAAACGGAAGAATCAGTTCCGTTTTGCAGTGATATACGGACGGTTTCAAAAAATGCCAAACTTTCCGGCAATTATTTTTCCCCATACTACCTACTACGGGAAAAAAAGAAATTTTGGCAATGTTTTCCGAAAGTTTTTGAATTATTTTATTGCGGCGCAAAATCCGGCTTGGTTTTTGGCGCAAAAAAACAGGAAACCTTTTCTTGATTTCCTGTCTTTGGCTGCCGCTGATGGGCGGCGGTTATTCTGTTATCATTCCCCAGAAGCAAACTTGTAGCCCACGCCTAAAACGGTCTTTATGTAAGTGGGCTTGCCGCTGTCCGGCTCTATCTTTTTCCGTAGATTGCATATCACATTTGCCACGCTTGACTGGCAGCTTTCGCTTTCCATGCTCCACACGGCTTCAAAGATTTGCGCCTTTGTGAATACCCTCCCCGGACTGGCGGCAAGGTAGCAGAGTGCGCCGTACTCTAAACGTGTGAGAGGAATGTCTGCCCCGTCTTTCAGTACCCGGCGTTGGTGCAATTTTATTTCTAATCCCGGAAAAGTAAGTGCCGGGGAGTGGGGCGGCTGCATGGCTTCCAGCGGTATCATATCCGCAAGGGCGGCTATGGCTTTCTCAACTGCTTTTTCTTCTGTGTCGTTAAATATAAGCATGACTATTTTTGCGACAAATCTCACCTCCTGTTAGGTAGGCTGTCCGTCAAAGCGGAACTGGAACAGGGCAGCGATAAGCCGCCGTTTGATATTGTCCTCGGTGTCCTTGTTGACGTGTCCGTTTTCAAGGGAAGCAAGCCGGATTCGCTTGCTGTAATGCCGCAAAACCTCGTCAATGGCTTCCGGCTCGCCGCTGGTCGCCCGGACAATCGTTTCATACGGCACAAGTTTAGGATTCCTCACGGAAAAGCACCTCCATTTCTTTATGCAGCATTTGCAAGGCACTGTGTATGTGATGCCACGCCGTACTCCGGCAGCGTCCGTACATTTCCCCGATTTCCTGTTGTGTATAATCTCCGAAAAAGTAAAGGAAAATAATTTCCCGCTTTCTTTCCGGCAGAGATAACAGGGCGGCGGCAAGTTCCCCATTGGTGAGGATAACTGTCTGACCGCATATCGTAATGGGATATTCTTCATAGGGTGCTTCAAAATATTCGTCTGTCGTGCCTAAAGGGTAAAACTTTTCTTCTGTGAGGTATTCAAGGGATATTTCTTTTTGCCGCCGTCTGCTCCTATCACGCCATGCGTTGAGTGCCGCAAAGCGTATGACGGTCTTGCAAAAGCCATTGAACGTATACATGATATGTTCCTTGTATGCTTCTGTGCAAGGCATAGATGATTCCCCCTTTCTCCCACATAGGGCGGTGCATGGTTTACGGTTGCTTGTTTATAATTCAAAGTAACAACAACTCTATGCGCAGGTCTTAACTCGTTTCGCTACTTTAATTATCTTCTCCCGGTATCACATTTTACCATTCACAAAAAACAATTTCAGCATTTTCGTAAATAGGACATATATCTTTCAAGATATTCCTTTTGACAGTTTGTATTTTTTTATAATCAATATTATTGGTAATATAAATGCAAACTTTTATGTGCATACCAATTTTATATATGTCACATTTTTGCAATGTCATAATACCACTAAGATTCTTTTCTACAAATTGGAAAACTGTTCTTTTTAGTTCCTGATTCGTTGTCAACCCTCCTGACAATTCGCGGAAAGAAGATATGAAAACACTTATCGGTTCTTTTATTGCAGGCAAGACTATAATTGTCGTAATGAAAAAATCTCCAGTATAATGAAGAAAACCCAAACTTCCGTTAATATCTATCAGTTTTATCAAGAACGCAGACAGTGCTACGCCCAAAGATAATATGCCGTCGATAAAATTTCCTTTCGATTCTGTTGCTAAAAGTGTACTGGAATCATTAGTTTTACGGCTCTGGCTTCTGTTAAAAAAAGACAGCCCAAAACATATGATACACATAAGTATCTCATAAGGAATTACAGGTTCAATCATCAAAGGGGTTCCAACGCCATATGCAAAATACCCCCATGCTGCTTTTGCAGTACGAGCAACAGAAGAAAACAGCAGCACCAATGTTAATAAAGTTCTAAAAATAGAATATAATGGCTCTAAAAAATAAAGACCGTCCGGGTAATTCTTTGTCTTTTTATTACTAATTTTTGAAATTTCCAATGCTGCCAAACAAGAGCAGGAAGCAATCATTGAAAAGGAACAGTCTAAAAACAGAGCTTGAATATTTGTTATCGAAAAAATCCAAAACCCACCTATTGCCATTATTAAGTTTACAATGCAGCTTACTATCAGCGATTTGCGTTCAATTTGTTTTTGTGTCATGGTTACCTCCATTGCCTTGGAATTTTATAGTATTCAGATTGACATATCCGTACAACAAGCAGTATACTATAACATGTGTCGTTTTTCTATCTTCAATTTTATCTATAATTGTTGCCTAAACGACACTGCCGCTCGAAACTGTTGTTTAAAGGAGAAAACTATGAATAAACATGATAGGCGGGTCAAAAAGACAATAAAAGCATTACAGTCTGCTCTTGCTGACGCAATGCTTGATAAGGAACTTCAAAAAATTACAGTACAGGAATTAGTCAACAAGGCAGACATACATAGAGCTACTTTTTATTCGCACTACCATGATGTGTATGACTTATATGAGCAAATGGAACATGACGCTATATCTGAGTTCACTAAATTTATTAACGATAATCCAGCAGGTCATTACGAAAATATTTATAATTCCATTATTGATTATATTTATGAAAATCCTGCCCTAAGCCGTTTGCTTTTTTTCGGAAAGGGAATTGACCACAAATTTCAAGAGCATATGTATGACATCATCGAAGAAAAATATCTTGAAATATGGATGCAAGAAGAAAATATATCTTCCGTTTCAGAAGAAATGCTCTATATGGCGACATATCATATTCAAGGCTGCCTCTCAATAATCTCACTTTGGATTAAGAATAATTTTTCTACCCCAAAGGAAAAAATAATCCAGCTTATTTATTCTATTGACGCAAGTTGGAATATGCCATAAAAGAAATAATCTGTGTGGAGATAAAGAGGGATTCCGTAGTAGTCGGCACTGTGGGAATGTGCATAACTTGCTGTCTTATGGAGTTGTGGGAAAGTCCGTTTGCAGAATGTGGGAAAGCTGCACTTTAGCTTTTCCATGTTCTGTGAACGGACTTTTCCATGACGGAATAGCAAGTTATACACATTTCCACGGTGCTTGTCTTTTGGTCTTTAGTTCTTTTGTTCGGAATAGTGTGGTGCTGGCGGTCTATCTCTTGTTTTCGGTTGCTTGCTTCTTTACCATACATGAGCATTCGCCCCCGGATTGTCGTTGCCGTAACCCTCTAAGAGATTGATAACGCCCCATACGCCCAGACCTGCGCCCAATGCGATAACAAGTGTCTGCAATACGTTTACTGCGCTGTTAAAAAATGCCATATAGCCCTCGCTTTCTGCCGTTTCCTGCGGCTTGGAAAATGGTTTCTGGGTATGAAAAAAGCCGCCAGTCTTGGCGGCTGTCCCCACGCTGCGTAGGTGCTGCGGCGTGGCGGTATTCAGTTGTAAAGGGGTGGTGCGCCCCTCTGGTGGGCGCACGAACCATGTACCCAGTGTTTACGTTTTTGATGATATGTACCTCCGTTTTTATAAATAAATGAATGGGGGAGAGGGGGAGTTTCAGCAGCCGCCCGGCGTTGTGGGAATGTGTATAACTGCCTTGCTCATGGAGTTGTGGGAAACGCTGTTTGCAGGACGTGGGAAAGCTGCACTTTGCTTTTCCATGTGCTGTGAATGGCGTTTTCCATGACGGAATAGGCTGTTATGCACATTTCCATGACGCAAAGCCCTTTTCCATGCGCCTTTTCCCCTGCCCCCATATCCTCCCGGCTGCTATGCAAAAGGGCGGCTTTCCTGCCGTCACTGTTGCGGGATAAGCCCCCGGCGTGTGACATACTCCGTTGCATACATACGGTTTTCTGCGTCCCGTTCCTCCCAGTATTCCTGCAATGCGTTTTCTGCGGTTTCCGCAACATTCATCAGAAATCTTTCAATGTCATTTTCTTTTGTCTTTGTGTTACGTCTGCTCATGGTCTGTTTCCTCCTGCAAATCTGCCCCGTCAATCTCGTAGAGGTCAAAGGGTTCTTCCGGCTTGATAACTGCCGGGCGGCGTTTTAGATACTTCTCAATGTCAAATTCATTCTTTTTGTCAAAGTCGGAAAGGAATTTATATCTTGGGTGCTTGGTTATATCGAACTTGTCACTGAAAAAGGGGCGTGCGCCCCTTACCTGCAAGATACATTTGCCGCCGTCCATGACGGAAAGCTCGTCTTGTGTCATAAGCTCCTTGCCTAATTTCTGATAATTCAGCCCGTAGGTCTTTTCTTTTCCCCGGTTCTCGGAAGTGTTGTATAAATCTATGGTTTCCCGTCCCAAAAGCTCCGACATTTCCTTGAGCGTGGTTTTCTCCTTGCCGCCTAAGAAAAGGGTCGTGTCGCAATTCCCTGTGATTGTGTCGGCGTTGTCCTTGTAAATGGCTTTTAACTGGCTCTGCGCCTGCAAGATAAGGCAGGCGGATATTTCCCGGCTCCGTATGGTGGCAATCAGTTTTTCCAGTTTCGGTATCTGCCCGATATTCGCCACTTCATCAAGCAGGCAGCGGACGTGTACGGGAAGCCTGCCGCCGTACACATCATCTGCCTTGTCGCACAAGAGGTTGAAAAGCTGCGTATACATCATGGCGACAATGAAATTGAATGTGTCGTCCGTGTCGGAGATAATGACAAAGAGGGCGGTTTTCCTGTCCCCCAACGTGTCAAGCTCCAAATCGTCCGTTTCCATAAGCTCCCGCAGCTCCTTAATGTCAAAGGGGGAAAGCCTTGCGCCGCAGCTAATTAAAATCGACTTCGCCGTTTTGCCCGCCGCTAATTTATATTTGCGGTACTGCTTTACGGCAAAGTGTTCCGGGTCTTTTTCTTCCAGACGGTCAAACATCAAATCCACGGGGTTCTTAAAGTCCTCGTCGTCCTCCCTCGCTTCGCTTGCGTTTATCATGTCAAGCAGGGTCGTAAAATTCTTTTCTTCTTCCGGGGCTTCGTAGTAAATGTAGCCGATTAGTGCGGTGTAGTAGAGCTTTTCCGCTTTCGTCCAGAAGTCCTCGGACGACTTTTCGCCCTCGCCTTTGGTGTTTACCATGATTGTGTTGACAAGTTTCAGTATGTCTTTCTCACTGTGCAGGTAGGCAAAGGGGTTGTAGTGCATGGACTTCTTGAAATTGATAGTGTTCAGCACTTTTATCTTATAGCCGCCCTTGTCTAAGAGCTTCCCACACTCTAATAATATTGTACCTTTGGGGTCTGTCACGCAGTATGAACTGTGCATTTGCATTAAGTTTGGCTTTACAAAAAAGCGGGTCTTTCCGCTGCCCGAACCGCCTATGACAAGCACGTTTTTATTCCTCGCATACTTGGGGCTTTTGGGGCGGCTGTTCATGGTAAGCCGTTCCGTCTGCGTCAGCAGCACGTTGTTGTAAAAGTCCGGGTCAATGTAGGGTTCAATATCTTTTGCGTTGCCCCATGAAGCGTTTTGTCAAGTGCTTTTTTGAGTTATTGACGCAAGCCCTTGTTAGTGCGGTGGGAAACGGGGCAGGAAAAAGGGCGCAAAACGCGCCTGTGGACATTTAGAAGCCGTTTTCGCGGGTGGGTAGTATAAAACCCTTGCCCGGTGGGTTTTCGTGTCTGAAACGCCTTAAAAATCAAGCCTTTTCAAGCCCTATTGCGTAACACTCCATTCTGTTCTTTGGGAGAGGTCGGGGGCGCGGGGGCAGAGCCACCGCATAACCTACCGCCCGCCGCCGAAGTAGTGCAGACGGTTTTGCCGTTAGAATGGAGCAGACGAAAACAGGGGCAGGATTTTTTTATCCTGTTCCCCGTTTTCGGCGGCGAAATGGCAACGGCAAAAATCCAGACGGTCAAGGGTTTAAGAGTGGAGATTTTTTCGCGCTCTTTGCGAAAAAATACTACTCGTCCCTTGACGGTCTGGATAGTCGGAACGGACGTAGAACGGGGGATTGCTTTTCGTAATTGGGTATGCTATAATTTCCCCCAGTACAAACCGATAAATTGGGATTTATGAAAGTGAGGGAAATATATGTGGTTTTGGTGGTTCATATTTGTTTGCGATTTACTTATTCCAATCACAATGATTATTGCTGGTAATATGATGTGGAAACATGCTCCTAAAAAAATCAATGGAATAATCGGTTATCGAACAGCACGTTCTATGAAAAATATAGACACATGGAAATTTGCACAGGCGCATTGTGGCCGCTTATGGCGGAAAATTGGTTGGGTTATTTTGATACCATCAGTTGTTATCCATTTTCCTTTTTATCATAGTTCAGAGAATATAATTGGAACGGTTGCGGCGATTCTATGTACAACACAATGTCTGATTTTAGTATTAGCTATTTTCCCAACAGAATACGCCTTAAAAAGAACGTTTACTGAAGAGGGAGTACGAAGATAAATTCCAGTTTATCGGTCTAATAAAAGTCCAAAACAGGGCAGCGGTGGCAAGCATTGACAATCCCGCCGCCCTGTCTGTTATCGCTCCATATCCTGCTTTCTGTGGGGCTGTTGTTCCCGCTGTTCCTGCCGCAAGATACTGTAAACACTCTTTCTGATTTTCTCCGCTTCTTTCACTTCCTCTTTCAATGCAAGATACCGCTGATTAAGCGTTTTCCTCTCGGCGGTCAGCTTGGTGTATTCTTCTTTCCATGTCTTTGTCGGGATTGTGGTCTTGCCGTTCATTATGCCTTTGAGATAATCTTTCGCTGTTGTGAATAAGATTTGCTCGGCTTCGGTCAGCGGCTTCTTTCCCTTACACTTGAAATAAATGTCGGCTTGCTCTAAGTGCTTTTTCAGAGTGCCTAACCGCCGTTCAACGGGTTTCAGTTTCCCTTGAATATCCAGTTGTTCCCCTATCATGGACTTGAATTTTTCATCAAGCCCCGTCATATCCATGATGTTGTTGGTTTGCAGGAAGTTCAGCATTTTTGCCGCGTCTTTGAGGTTATAGAGGGATTGGGAATATCCCGGTTTTCCCGTCTGTACCTTGCGTGACAGTATGCCTTGAATATAGTCGGCAAGGGTGGGCGGCTCGGTGTTCTCGGCTTCTTCCTTTAACCAGTTTTGCAGTTTGGAGATACGCGCCTTTAACTGCCGCAAACGCTTATTCGTTACCTCGATTTCGCGGTTAAGGTCGCCGCGCTCGGTGCGGATGCCGCGCTTCTCCATAGCGGAAGCGGCAACGCCTAAATGGACGGTTGGTATCTGGTCTATCCCTTGCCGTTCATAACTGCGGTGGTCTACGCGCTCCGCGTGTCCGTTCTGCTCCAACGCCTGATTGCAGAGCCTCGCCCATGCCGCCCTCCATTCCTCCGCTTTGGTCTGCTCGTTCCAATCGGTAGCGGGAATGGATTTACATTTGTACTGCCGCTTTTTCGGGTCATAGATTTTATTCCCGTCCCTGTCAAGAATGTACTCCTTTTTCTGCTTCGCTCCCCACTCGCCGCCCTCGTCAAAAGGGCGCATTGTCAGCATGATATGGGCGTGGGGGTTGCCGCCGCCTGTGTCGTGTATGGCAAAATCGGCGCACATTCCCGCCGCCACAAAATGCCGTTTCACATACTCGCGGACAAGGGAAATGCCCTGCTCCCTCGTCAGTTCGCGGGGTAAGGCAATTTCAATCTCCCGCGCAAGTTGGGCGTTCTTCGCTTTCTCGATTTTCTCTACTTCGTTCCATAAAACCGCCCTGTCCGCATACTCGGCGGGGGCGTGGTCGGGGAGTAAAATCTCGGTGTGGACTATGCCGCCCTTATGGGTGTAGTCGTGGGTCATTCCGTCAAACTCATTTGTGATTTTTTCTCCCGCCCGGTAAGCGGCGGCGGCAACAGCGGACTTGCCCTTGCCGCGGGATATGACTTTGATACTGCAATGATAGATTGCCACGCGCCGCGCTCCTTTCTGCGGGTAACTCCCGCCGTTCTCTTTTGTGCCGACAGGCACAAAACGCTGTCTGCAAGACCGCACATACCACATCTCATGTGGTATATAAGTGCGCCCTTGCTTTTTGGCAAGGGTAGGGGCATAAGCCGTTACCCTTGCGCCGCGCCCCCGTCCGCGTCCCCGCCTGCGCCGCCCTCGCGGGCTGTATGGGTGGTTTTGGCGGTGGGTGGCGTGTTACCCTGTGCCGCCGTTTCTGCGCCCTGTGCGGGGGCTGTGGGGGCGTTCTGGGCGGTAAATTCGTCCAGTATGCGGCGGGCGTGGTCGGTCATTACAGTTTTTTCAAGGAAGGTCTTGAATTGTTCCTCTGTCAGCGGTATTGTGTCGGGGACAAGGCTTTCAAAAAGCCCCATGCGGCGGCACAGGCGTTTCGTCCTGTCTTTGCGTTCCTGTGCCTTTTGCTCCTGCACAAGCTGTCTGCGCCTGTTTTCAAGCTGTCGGATTTCTTCTTCAATGCTCGTGATTTTTTCGGCTTTGGTCTTTGCCACGGGTCAATCGCTCCTTTCATGTCTGGTATGGATTGGATGGGATAGGATTGGATGGGAATGGAATGGATTTTTACAGATAACCGTTTTCCCGTTTTATTCCTGCTTGTCGGCAAGTATCATTTTCAAAATCTTGTCGCGGAATGTTTCTGTGCCGCTGTGGTTGAAAAACAACTCCGCAACAATGGTCTGCCCGTTCCTCTGCGTTGTGATGATACCGTCCGGCTTTCGGGGCGGGGTGGGGGTTTTGTTCTTTTCTGTCAATAGGTCGCTCCTTTCTTTGGGCAATGCCTGTATAACAGGCATGGAAAAAGGGATTTCCCATAATTGGAAAATCCCTCTTAGCTGTTGGCTGTTTGGTTTTACTGTGCGGTTGCGGCGGCTTGCGCCTTTTTTCTCGCTCTGTATTCCCGCGCTTTGATACGGTCATACTCCCGTTGCTTTTCAATATTTTTAGCGCGGTAGGCTCTGGAATATTCACGATGGTAGGCGCGGCTCTTTTCCTTTTTCGCTTCTTCGATTTCCTCCCGCATTTTTTTGATTTCCTGCTCTGTCGGCTCTGCAAGCTGTGTCAGTTCGTTCTCAAATTTGCCGATATGGTTGAAGTATATTCCGATATGCTGAATGGCGTATCTCGCCCGTTTCTGGTCGCGCTCATGCACTTCGATTTTGCTGATAAACTCGTTTAGAATGGCGGGGGTGAGTTCGGCAAAGCCGGCGTATCGTTCTGTCAGCTTCACGAACCCCTGCGCCCGCCCTCCCGCGTTCTCAAATGCGGACAACTGCTCTTTGATTTCCGCAAGTTCCTCTTTCAAGGTATAGTATTCTTCCGAATATTTCCGCGACATCTGCTCGTAACGGTCTTGCTCAATCGCGCCCAGTGCGTTGTCCTCGTACAGCTTATCCAGAACCTTTTCGATTTGTTCAAGCCGCGTTGTGATTTGCGGTACGCGCTTCTGCTGTTTCTTCGTCCGGTCGGTCTGCTGTACGTCAAGGCTCTTTTTCACTAAGGCTTCAAAATCCGCCCTGTTGCTGATGGAGTATTCCGCGATTTTTTTCAGCACTTCCGAAACGGTCTGCATGAGTAAATCCGCGTCAATGATATGTGGGGAATGGCACTTCGGGTTTCTGGCTTTCCCCTTGTGGTATTCACTGCAAAAGGCAACGTGCCGTTTGCCGCCGTTCCTGTAATCTATCCGTATGTGCATTTTTGCGCCGCAGTCCTTACAGAAAAGCAGGCCCGACAAAGGGTGGATTTCCCCGTCCCCGTTTGGTCGCTTGACGGGGGCGTTTTCCAAAATCCGCTGTACGTTTTCAAAATCGGTGCGGTCGATAACCGGCGCATGGACATTTTCGGTAATCTGCCACTGGCTTCTGTCTACATAGTGGTTTCGTTTGTCGCGGAAATGCTTTGTGGTCTTGAAGTTCACCACATCTCCGCAATACTCCTGCCTTGTGAGGATACGGGTCAAGGTCGCCTTATTCCATTTGTAGCGGTTTTCCTCGTTCAGCGTCCTGCTTTTTGCCGTTCCCCGCCCACGGTCTTTCATGTAGAATGTGGGGGTCGGGATTTGCTCATTTTTCAGATATACGGCAATCTGGTTTCGGTTTTTCCCGTCCAGAAACAGGCGGAAAATAAGGCGGACAACTTCGGCGGCTTCTTCGTCAATCAGCCAAAAATCCTTGTTGTTGGGGGCTTTTACATAACCATAGGGGGCTTCGGTTGCGATTGGCTTTCCACTCATGCCTTTGGTCTTAATGCCCGTTTTCACTTTCTTGCTGATGTCCTTTGCGTACCACTCTGACATGATATTGATGAACGGCGCAAACTCCAACGTGTCGGGCTTTTCGCTGTCTATTCCGTTGTTTACCGCGATAAAGCG
>RAZA01000052.1 GCA_003612485.1 bacterium D16-50 | reverse complement strand
CAGTCAGCCGGACAGGGAACGGCAAAATTTTTTACACTTCTTTTACTTCTTTATCTCACATGAGCAAAAAGTCAAGGCATGAAGCAGGTCATGGCTAATTAGAGGTAATCAAAAGAGGAAAGGAAAAGCACAATCCAGACGGAACCGGCGATACCGTCAAGAAATATTTGTGAGTTAGCAAGAAACCTGATATAATGGGGGCAAGCGCCCATCCGGGGCAGAAAGGCAGGGGGAAAAATGCACATCAGCTACAAACCGCTCTGGCACACGCTGATAGAGCGCAACATGAGGAAAGAAGATTTAAGGCTTGCCGCTGGCCTGACCACAAATATGATTGCCAATATGGGCAAAGAGGGAAAACACATCAGTATGGACACGCTGGCACGAATCTGCGAAACACTGGATTGTGGCATTATGGACGTGATTGAGCTGGCCAGTGACGAGCCTTCCACCACAGGAGGGAACGATAATGGAAAAACTGAAAGAAAGAATCACAGAAAACGGCATTGATTATATTCTGGTAGGCGATTACTATATCCCGGACTTGAAGCTGCCGGAAGAAGACCGTCCCATTGGACGCTTTGGGCGGCTGCACCGGGAATATCTGAAACAGGAGCATCCGGCACGGTACAGTTCCCTTATCCTGACAGGGAAATTGTGGACGTATCTTGCCGACCTGAACGAGCAGGCGGAGGAACGGCTTGACTTAATCATAGAGCAGATGAAAGCCGCCGAGGGAGTGACCGAGGAACTGAAAGCCCGGAACCAGCTTGAATGGGTGGGGCGAATGAATAATATCCGCAACCGGGCGGAGGAAATCATAAATAGCGAGTTGATTTATATTTGATTTGGATATAGAAAGGCCAGCCGATTACCGGCTGGTTTTTCTAATCTTCCCTGCGTTCCAATACTGCCCGAATCATGGCAACGGCAATCTCCTGTTGGCTGGGCGATGTGCTTTCCCACAATTCTGCCAGTTCCCGTATTTCACTGACCTCATTATCTTCCAGCGCATCCCGCAGCAGATAATCCGGGGAGATTTTCAGTGCGTTGCAGATATTGATAAAGACAGGCAAGCTGGGAACCTTTGCCCCGCCCTCAATCTGCCGGAGATAGGTTGCGTTGATATTGCACAGTTCCGAGAGCCTGTCCGCCGTGAATCCCCGGTCTTTCCTCACCATGTTGATACGTTTGCCCAATCCTTTTGTTTCCATATTGCCCACCCATTTCATAAGCTATTAGCATTTATTTTATTCACTTTTAGACTACATCACACATAGGGATTGCAATAGATTCTAAAAAACTATATAATATTAGCTAATAGACTATAAACTATGAAAGGGGAATAATAGAATGGAACTGAACTATTTTAGGGACAAACTTTTTGATTTACTGAACGACAACGAGGGGATGGGGATTGCCGACCTGTACGCAGACGAGCGGAACAGTCTGCTTACTGTCAGGACAGAGGACGGGGATGTATTTGAAATCGTATGCCAGCAGGCAGTGGGGAAGGAGGACGGATGGACGACCGTAAGCTGACCGTTTATAATGGGCGAGGTGCTTTCAAGAAATCGCCGCCGCAGATTCTTTTACAGGGAAACTGGCTGGAACAGGCCGGATTCTCCGCAGGGGACAAAATCACCGTGAAATGCCAGCAGGGGCAGCTTATTATCACCAAAGACGGAACAAGGGAAAACTCACGGGAATAACACTTTATTGCAACTAAATGAATTTTTTGTAAAGTCTATTCCATCAGGAAAGTTATTGCGGTATAATGGAGCCATTGACAAATCTGCAGTTGCTCATTTTGGCGGCAGAGCAAACGATAGGAGGGATATATCATAAGCGAATTGATGAAATTTGCCAGCAGAAAAGAATTCCGTGAATGGCTTTACGAGCATTGTCTGTCAAATGAAGGTATTTGGCTTTTATTTGGTAAGGCTGGTGGGCCAAAAACTATAAAAGCAGGAGAAGCTTTGGAGGAAGCCCTCTGTTTTGGCTGGATTGACGGACAGATGGAAAAGATTGATGATAAAACCTATAAGAAGTATTTTTCTCTGCGCAGAGAAAATAGCAAATGGTCAGAGAAAAATAAGGCATTGGTGAAAAGGCTTGACGAACAAGGGCTTATGACTGACTTTGGCAGGAAGAAAATAGACGAAGCCAAGAAGAATGGCCAATGGGACGCTCAAAATCCTCTGGCAATCATTACAGAGGAACAGATTGCCTGCCTATCCGCACTGTTGGAAGGGTACGAACCTGCTTATACAAATTTTCAAGCCATGCCCCCATCCGTAAAGAAAACTTATACACGGGCATACCTTGATGCTAAGACAGACGCTGGACGGGAAAAGCGAATCGCATGGATGGTGGATAGGCTCAATAGAAACCTAAAACCCATGTAATCAATTTGAAAGGAGTAACACCATGGAAGAATTAAAATTTATTATGGAGAAATTCGTTGCGTCTGGTTGGGATTTAATATCTATTCCCGCACAACAATGGTTAGAGGGAAAAGCTGATAAAGACACTTTAGTATCAGCAATCAAGCAAGCAGACAAAGAATGTGGAAGCTGTGGTTGCGAATTAGACCCGTTATATAAAAGAGCTTTGGAATTGATTTAATATCGCCAGCAATTCCAGTTTATCAAGCCATGTTATCAATTAAATATTGCCAGCATAAAACCGCTGCTACATGGAAACATACATAACCATGCAACAGCGGTTTTCTTATTTCCGTTTCTTTCTCTGGCCGACATAGCTTTTGAAGTATTTGGACTTTTCAAGGATATGTACAAGCTGCCGGAACTCCGCATCAGACAGCTTGTTATAATTGATACCCAGCCGCTTGCAGTAAAGCGCAGCCTGTTTTTCAAGAGGGCTTCCTTTGAAAGTTGCAACATCCTCTAAATCCTGCTTCAGTTCTTCGGCAATGGTAGTCGGCGGCGCACTCTCACTGTCAGATTTATGGGTGGCACGAATATCCCGGACGATTGCGCTTATATCATCCTGTATCATGTGGCTGAAATATTCGTCATCCTCAATGTGTGCAGCCTGTAAAATCCGGAGGTACGGGTCATCTTCTCCGGGGCGGTAGCGTTCTATAATTTCATGCCGGACGGTATCGACAAGGGAGTTGAGGTTCTGAATCTGCATGGAAGCAATCCCATCCACATAAACCTCAATATCAGCCAAAAACTTTATAAAGTCCTTGTGGGTGGCAAGTTCGCACAGCAGACGGTTGTTAATCCGGCCGCTTTTCAGAAGCGCAACCATTTCGTCATTCAAATGCAATTCTGTTAAAGGCGTGTTGGCCTGCTCCCTGTTTTCTGTCCGGCATAACAGATAATCAATGGACACCCCATAAAAATCTGCCAGCGTGATAAGGTTGCCATGATTGATTTCTTTATTGTCCTTAGATTCATAGCTGGCAAGGGCAGATTTTGAAATCTTTGTCAGTTGTGCCAGTTCTTCCAGATTTAATCCTTTTTCCTTGCGTAAATCCCAAAGGCGTTCCTGTATGGTAGTCGCTCCTTTCATGGGCGCACGCTCCTTTCCGGCGGCTGCTTCCCTGCCGCTTAACTGGATTATACCATACTTTCCACAATCGTGGAATTTTCTGATATTTGCCTTTCATTCCTTTTTTGTGGACATACGGCACAAGGCTCAAAAATGTTCTATGATACAGGTAAGTTCATCGATGGATTATTCCAATCGAATGACCGGCCTGTATGGGATATGCTCCCCGGCGATGTAGCGCAACGACTTCCGGCAGGGAAACGGAGGAACCCTGACCGGAACGAGCGTACCAAGGAGAGCGAAACGCCGCCAAAGACGGGGGCAGGAACGACAGCAGAGGGAACCGGCAAAATGAACACCGAAACGATACCGAAACACAACAATTTCACGGGGCATAGTCTGCCCTGTCCGTAATATCAGGGGGGATTTTGGGGCGGCTCTAAGGCTGTATTTCCCTTGAAAATCACCCCGAAACGCTACACAAAAAACACTGTCCGCCCATTCCGGCTGTTACTGCTGAAACGGGCGGTTTTTCTATGAAGGAGGCACCATGCCGAGAATGTCAAAGAAGTTGAAGAAAGAACTTGCTTTCTTCCTGAACGACCGGGGCGCAGAAGCTATAACGGACTCTGCCGGAAATGCCAGCATGAATGTAAGCAGAGTTTCCGGGCTGCCATTATCGACTGCCCCCGCTATCTATCCAAACGAGCCAAAAGGAGGACACCACCAAATGAATTATGAATTTATGATAACCGGAACACCCCTGCCGCCCTGTATGCCGCTCCCAAGAGCAACGCTCCGCCTGCCGGTCAGCAGCACGGCAAAAGTCATGTACGCCCGCCTGCTGGATGAAATCCTGACAAGGGGAATCGAGGACAGCAACGGGATTTTGTTTATCCGCTTCCCTATTATGAAACTTGCGGCGGCACTTTCTCGAAGCCCCCAGACCTGCAAGCGTTCCCTGAACGAGCTGGAACAGGCCGGGATGATTATGCGTGTCCGTCAGGGAATCGGGGAGGTCAGCCACATCTACATCCTGCTCCCAAAGGAGGACGCCGCCCATGAATGAGAAGCTGGAAAAACTGAATCAGGAGATTGCAAAGACCGAAGCGAAACTGCGGCGGGCGAAGCATAAGGAAAAAATGCTGGAACACCAGATAAAGACGCTGAGCCGGAAGGAACGGACACACCGGCTCTGCACCAGAGGGGCAATGCTGGAAAGCCATCTCCCCCACCCGGAATCCGTGACGGACGAACAGGTCAGCACCATCTTAAAAGTGCTGTTCTGCCGGAGCGACACCAAACGTCTTGTGGCACAGGTTCTTACAGAAAACCGGAAGGAGGACACGGAATGAAATTTTCAAAAAGTGAACTGGACATTATCTATCAGTATGCCGCACCGACCAAGGCGGAAACACTTGCGGGCATGAAGGAAATCGTGCCGGTGATAAAGGACTTATTGACAAAGGCAATCGTGGAGAACGCCATCCGAAAACTGGAAAAGATACCGGAACCGGAGTGCAGCCAGTTTGTTGCCGCAACAAAAGCACGGTTCCTTGCGGAGCGTGACAATTCCATCCGCCAGCGGCTTGCGGCGGCAAAGATACAGGAGCCAATCATGCAGGGGCATGACCTGTCAGGAAAAGAACGGTTCCGACCGGAAACCCGCCACATGATTACACTGGAAGTACAGAAGGATTGCTTTGTCGGCTTTAAGGGGGAGCGGTTTCGTTTCTATCTTTCCGATGAAGGCTACCGGAACGCAAAACACAGCGAGCAGGAAGGGGAAATCAGGATAAAGAGCCATGCCGCCGTTGTCGCTGGGAAGCTTTATCCTGACAAGAAGCCCCGACAGCAGGAACGGTAAAAATGACAGAAAAACGGAAACCCGGAAAATCCCCCTCTGAAAGAGGGCGCAATTATACACCACTTAGGGAAGTGGTGCATTGCGCCCTGCCGGGAGCGTCCTGCGGACAGCAGATGATTTTCACAGATTTTCAATCTGCTCCAATCATCACAGGGGAAGCTACCCTTCCCCTGCGCTGGCTACCGCCAGCTACCCTTTTGTGGACTTGCAGGACGGAATCACCTTGCGCTGCAAGCTGTTTCCATCTGACAAGTTTGCTGAAATTCGGCTATACTTTTTTTATGAGATAGCGTATAATGGAGCCAGTGACAAATCGACATTTGTGGAGGTATTTTATGTTTAATGAAATATGTATATATGAGGCAAAACTGACCAAGTTAGATGAAATTGAAGAACTGATGAGGGAAGTAGCGGAATTTTACTTGAAGCAAGATGGTGTCATTGATGTACATTACATAAAACGTACCCACCGACAAAAAGATTTTAATGCTGTTAAAGAGGGAGAATTACCTGTTCGTCTTACAAGAAATGTAGGTAAGGTAACATATGTCTTGTATTGGGTGCTGGAAAATGAAGAAGCACATGCAAGAATTTCAAAACTTGGTGTAGAGAAATTCTATAAACGTTGGAATCGCTGTTTAACCACAATGCCTAAAATAATTTTAGGTGAAAATGTGGTTTAGACTTCAAATTCATATTTAAGGAGGAATACTTATGGAGCGTTTTAAAAAGATTTATCAGCAGGGAAAGATTGATGTGGTTGAAATTTGGGTTGATACACAAACTGGTGTAAACTATGTTTTTCATAGAAATGGAAATGCGGCAGGATTTACCCCTTTGCTTGACAAAGATGGAAAGCCAGTAGTAAGTCAATAGTACCTATAAGTTCTGGTTTGTCGAACTGACAGCCTATCAAAAAACTAAATAACCCGCTACCCACCAGCGGCACACCCAAGCAGGAAATCTGAAAAGGTATCCTGCTATTTTTTTGCCCGGAATCCGGGAGAAAGGAGGGCGCACACTTGCCATGCCCGCACTGTAAAATCACCATCATTAAGCGGAGCAACAATGAATCCGCTGTTTCCGCCGCTGCCTATCAGAGCGGCGAGAAGCTGTTCTCTGAATACGACCAGGAGCAGAAATACTATCCCTACAAGAACGAAGTCACCCACAAAGAAATCCTGCTCCCGCCCTATGCGCCGCCGGAGTATGCAGACCGCAATACTTTATGGAACTCTGCCGAAGCGCAGGAAAAACAATGGAACTCCCAGCTTGCCCGGAGGTTCGTGCTTGCCATCCCAAGGGAAATCCCGCCGAAACAGTATGCCGACCTTATCCGTGACTACTGCCGGGAGTTTTTTGTTTCCAAAGGCATGATAGCCGACTTTGCTATCCACGACAAGGGGGACGGCAACCCCCACGCCCATATCCTGCTCACCATGCGGGCGATGGACGAAAAAGGCAGATGGCTCCCCAAGAGCCGCAAAGTCTATGACCTTGACAAGAACGGGGAACGTATCCGGCTTCCGTCCGGCAGATGGAAAAGCCATAAGGAGAATACGGTAGACTGGAACGACCGGAAGTACGCCGAAATCTGGCGGCAGGGATGGGCGGACACGGCCAACCGCTATCTGGAAGCCAATGACCGCCCGGAACGGCTTGACCTGCGCTCCTATGCCCGACAGGGGCTTGACCAAATCCCTACCGTCCACATGGGAGCGGCCGCCTGCCAGATGGAGAAGAAAGGAATCCAGACCAACATCGGCAATCTGAACCGGGACATCAAGACCGCTAACCGGCTCATGCAGTCCATCCGGCAGATGGTACGGAGCCTAAAGGGATGGCTGTCTGACTTAAAAGAGAAAAAGGCTGTATTGCTGGAAGCATTGGAGCAGGCGAAGGAGCCGACACTCCCGGAACTGTTATTCCGGTATCTGGAGCAGCGGAGCGGGGAACGTGCCGACTGGACTTCCAGAGGGAAGCTGAAAGGAACCGTTGCCGACTACAATAAAGTGCAGGCGGCGATGGACTTCCTGCGGAAAAAGGGAATCTCCACCGTGGAGAGCCTTGACACCCGGCTGGACGAAATCAGCCAGACCGCCGTTTCCGTCATGGGGAGCATGAAAAAAAGCGAGAAGCGGATAAAGGCCATCAATACCATGCTCTCCTACATTGACAAGTACGAAGCCGCCAAGCCAGTCCATGCGGAGTATGCCGCCATCGGCTGGAAAAAGAAAAAGGAGAAGTTTGCGGAGAGCCACCGGGAGGAACTGGACGCTTACAACGCCGCTGTCCGGTATTTGAAAGCCAACCTGAAAGGCAATTCCTACTCCCGTAAAGATTTGGAATCCGAACGGGAACAGCTTGCCGCCGCCCTGCCCGGACAGAGGAAGGAACTGGAAGCGGTTCAGGCAGACGTGAAGGTACTCCGTGACGTGCGCCACTGGCTCAACCAGGTGCTGCCATCCGAACAGTACCGCCAGACCGCCGAGCCGGGAAAGAAACCGTCCGTACAGGAGAGCCTGAAAGGGCGGCAGGAACGCATCCGGCAGGAGCAGGCAGGAAAACAGAAGCCGCCCCGGACACAAAAACAACAGGATATGGAACATTAACCGGCACCTGCCATTTTCACACCGAGAATGTCAGGTGCTTTTTTTATTATCAGGAGGGAACGCCTATTGAACGTATTTGAAGCCGTGAAGCAGTCCGTCACCACAAGGCAGGCTGCGGAGCGTTATGGAATCAAAGTAAACCGGAACGGGATGTGCGCCTGCCCGTTCCACAACGACAAGAACCCAAGCATGAAGGTTGACCGCCGCTTTTACTGCTTCGGCTGCGGAGCCACCGGGGACGTGATTGATTTTGTTTCCCGGCTCCACGGGATCGGGAGCCGGGAAGCCGCCCTTATGCTGGCGCAGGACTTCTCCATCCCCTATGAGGACGGGAGGAACGCCGGGAAGGAACCTATCCGGCCACGACTGCGGCGGGAAACAGAGGAACAGAAATTTAAGCGCATGGAGCGGCACTGCTTCCGGGTGCTGTCCGACTATTACCATCTCCTGCGCCGCTGGAAGGAGGAATACGCCCCACGCCAGCCGGATGAAGCATGGAACCCCCGGTTTGTGGAAGCCCTGCAGAACATGAGCCGGGTGGAATACCTGATGGACGTGCTACTGTCCGGGGACATTCAGGAGCGGGCGGCGCTTATCACAGGACACGGAAAGGAAGTGAGGAACCTTGAAAGACGGATGGCAGAATTTACCGCCCCAGATACGGCAGGAAATAGCGAACATGGCAGACAGCGCAGAGCCGCCCCGGAGCGTTGAGGAAGTAAAGGCCATGCTGGAAACCACCGAAAAAGGCGGTTTCCGCAACAGCATGAGCAACTGCCTGACCGCGTTCCAGTGCGACCCGCTCCTTTCCGGGGCGGTTGCCTACAACCTGCTGACCGACCGCACCGATATTTTAAAGCCAATCGGCTACAAAAGAGCCACCGGAAGCCCCATGACCGATACGGACATGAAATATATCCGGCTGTATCTGGAAAAGACCTATGGCCTGACAAGCGAGAAAAAGATACAGGACGCCGCCGACCTTGCCGCCAATGAGAACAGCTACCACCTTGTCCGGGATTATTTAAACGGCCTGACATGGGACGGAACCGAACGGATACGCTCCTGCCTGCGTCACTTTCTGGGAGCCGGTGAGGACGAGTATACTTTCCAATCCCTGCGCCTGTTTTTGCTGGGAGCCATCCACCGGGCATTTTCCCCCGGCTGCAAGTTTGAAGTCATGCTCTGTCTTGTGGGAGGGCAGGGAGCCGGGAAGTCCACCTTCTTCCGCCTGCTGGCAGTCAAAGACGAGTGGTTCTCCGATGACCTGCGGAAGCTGGACGATGACAACGTGTACCGGAAGCTGCAAGGCCACTGGATCATCGAGATGTCGGAGATGATTGCCACCGCAAACGCAAAGAGCATAGAGGAAATCAAGTCATTTTTGAGCCGCCAGAAGGAGGTCTACAAGATACCCTATGAAACCCACCCGGCAGACCGACCAAGGCAGTGCGTGTTCGGCGGCACGTCCAACGCCCTTGACTTCCTGCCCCTTGACCGCTCCGGAAACCGCCGATTCATCCCCATACAGGTATGCCCGGAACAGGCGGAAACACACATCTTAGAGGACGAAGCCGCTTCCAGAGCCTATCTGAACCAGGTATGGGCGGAAGCGATGGAGATTTACAAAAGCGGCAGATGGAAGCTGACATTCAGCCCGGAAATGGTGCGCCATTTAAAGGAACACCAAAGGGACTTCATGCCGGAGGACACTAAGGCCGGTATGATACAGGCTTTCCTTGACAGCTACCCCGGCGATACCGTCTGCTCCAAGCAGCTTTACAAAGAAGCCCTGAACCATGATTTTGACGAGCCGAAACAATGGGAGATACGGGAAATCAACGAGATAATGAACCAGTGCGTCACCGGCTGGAATTATTTCTCCAACCCCCGGATGTTTGCCAGGTACGGCAGGCAGAAAGGATGGGAACGGGAAAACGCACGGATAGAACCGGCAACGGACAGCGGCAACGGGACGGAAAAAATCCCGGAAGGATTTACGCCGGTGCCGGAACAGATGGAGCTTCCATTCTGAAAAAATCCGGGCAGGGACAGCCCGTTGCACACTCCGTTGCTATCCCGTTGCCGACCCGGTTGCCGGGAAAAATCCCGTAACTGCGGGCTTTTCTCCCCTTTAACAACCAAAGCAACAGAAAAATAAAAGAAAAAGTATAAAATAACCCAACTGCCAGACAAGGATTAGTTCCAATGTTTTTTGAAGCCCGTTGCCGGACTTCGTTGCCGACCTTCCCTGTCTGGCTTTTTCATGTATGGAGGACAACTGCCTATGGCGAAAAATAAAACAGAGATTCATGTCACCACAGTATTTGACGGCGAACTGGACGCTACGGACGTTTTCGTGAGCCTTATCGCACAGAAACACATCAGAAAAATAGATAAAGAATATCTTGCTAAAACGCAAGAAATGAGATATAATAAAGACGAGGTTCATAGTGACCGTGTTCCGTCTGGATTGTGCGGGTAAACGGTTATGATGAACACAATGGAATATACAGGGATGGACGCACTCCTTGCCGGGAGCTTCCGGGCAGCTATCTATTGCAGGCTCTCGAAAGACGACGACCTTCAGGGCGAGAGTGCCAGCATCGCAAACCAGCGGGATATGCTGGAAAAGTTCTGCGAAAAGCAGGGATGGGAGGTTGCGGCAGTCTATCAGGACGACGGCTTCACCGGCCTGAACATGGAACGCCCCGACCTGAAACGGATGTTGAAGGCCATTGAGCGGAAGCAGATAAACCTTGTCATTACCAAAGATTTATCAAGGTTAGGCCGGAATTACTTGCAGACCGGGCAGCTTATCGAGGACTTCTTCCCAAGGAACGGCGTGCGCTATATCGCCATGAATGACGGTATCGACACCATGCGGGACAACAACGACATTGCGCCATTCAAAAATATCCTGAACGAGATGTACAGCAAGGATATTTCCAAGAAAGTCCATTCTTCCTATGTCCTGAAAGCGCAGAAAGGCCAGTTTACCGGCTGTCTTGCCCCTTTCGGCTACCGGAAAGACCCGGAGAATAAGAACCGCCTGCTGGTAGATGAAGAAACCGCCCCGGTTGTCCGGCTGATTTTCGGGTATGCGCTGGACGGCCACGGCCCCAACTACATCCGGCGCAGGCTGGAGGAAGAAAAGCACCCCTGCCCTACATGGTGGAACCGGCAGCGTGGTCACCGGAACATCCGTACCAAATGGGAGAAGAAAGACCCGGAGAATGGGAAATATATTTGGGATTTCTCCGTTATCAAAGAAATCCTGATGAACCCCGTCTACACCGGCGCAATCGCTTCCCAAAAGACCGAGTACCGCTTTAAAATCGGCACTATCCGGGACAAGAAGCCGGAGGACTGGATTGTGGTGGAAGGGACGCATGAGCCGCTGGTGGACAAAAAGAGTTTTGCCATCGTGCAGGAAAAGCTGAAATCCCGCCAGCGGCCGGGGCAGTCCGGGGAGCCGAGCCTGTTTGCCGGGCTTCTCAAATGCGGCGAGTGCGGAAAGTCCCTGACTGTCCGCTACACCAATGCCAAGCATCCCCAGAGGATTTATTCCTGCAAGACTTACAACGCTTTTGGGAAACAGCACTGTACCCAACACCGGATTGATTACGACATACTTTATTCCCTTGTCATGAATAAAATCCGGGAGTGCGCCGCCGCTGCCCTGACCGACAGCGAAGCGGTGGCCGGGCGGCTGACCGACACCTGCGAAGCCGAGCAGAAAGGCCAGAGGGAAGCGATGGAGCGCACCCTTGCCAAAGACGAGGAACGGATTGAAGTGCTGGAAAAGATGGTGCTGCGGCTCTATGAGGACATGGTTGCCGGGCGAATCACAGACGCAAACTTCAATCTCCTGCTGGAAAAGACGCAGAAGGAACAGGCGGAACTAAAGGCAAAAGTCGAGAAAGGCAGGAAGCACCTTGCCGATGAAATCCGGCTTGCCGTGGACGCAAGGCAGTGGGTGGAATTCATACAGGAATACCGGGACATCACCGAACTGGACGCTTCCACCTTAAACCGCCTGATTAAAGAAATCGTTGTCCATGAAACCATAGGCAGCGATAAGACAAGACACATTTCTATCGAAATTCATTTTAATCTCAAACCCATACCGGAAGTGGAGCAGGTCACAGGCTGACCGCTCCCCGCTCCGGGGAGGTTCTTTAAAAACTCCATATATATTTCTTGACGTGCCGCCGCCCGCCAGAAAGCTGTATTGTTCCTACTAATTGGGGATAACACAGCTCATGGCCGGGGGCGGCATCATCGTCATCGGCACGACCCTCATCCCCCTGCTGTCGGGGCTGTTTTAAGGGCGGCGGCTTAT
>RAZA01000051.1 GCA_003612485.1 bacterium D16-50 | reverse complement strand
TCTTTTTCTGCACGATATTCAGTTGTCAATTTTCAAGTGGCATCTCATTCATTGAGATTCCGAGAAGTTATTTTTGTATTCAGCTTATCACAACAGCCGTCATTTTTCCACCCTGCGCTTTGTACAGTCTTGATATTATAAATTTGGAATTTGTTCAGGGCCGCGCCAGCCAGTCCCGTTCTCAACCTAAAAAAGTCCGGGGATACCGACTGCTGGTGGAGCAGTAGATTGCGGGTGCCGCTGCTTGGACAAGCAGAAACCAATTCTTTGGCGTCTTTTTCGGAGGACAGTACGCCCACGAATGAGGTATAGGCTAAATATTTTGACTGCAATTCCTTTTATCACATCCTTTCTTGTTAACATAGGTTAAAAATAACATATGATACAAACTTTTGTCAGGCTATTTTTTGTAACCGTATATTCTGATAAGCTGCCACAAGAAAATGTGTATAGTTTGTTCTGAAAATATATGCTAAAATGAAATTTGTGATATTGGGAAGAAAATACATATCCAACCGGGTTATATGTAAATGATTTTAGGCATTGGAGGCACCAGATGAAGAGAAAGGTAGATCACATTTTGCAAGGGTATCAGTTTATATTCAGAGGAGCAGGGGGAGAGGCTTGTCTGATGCTTTTGCTCAAATGTGTGTATGGGATCGCCCCTTTCTGCAATGCGTGGCTGATGAACAGATTTACGGATCTGCTCCAAAGCGAGACATCCGGGAAGGCGCTGCAGTGTCTGGTTTATTTAGCTGTATTTCAGGTATTTATGATGTTTGTCTCAGTGCTGAATACCTATATAAACAGCTTGTATTACAATAAAATTTTGATGTATTCATACTCCTTTCTGGCGGAGAAAGTACAGCATATATCGTCTGAATATTTTGAAGTGGAAGGAAACCAGAGAAAAATTGACTATATTGTAGGCAATGCCATATGGTCGCCGTTTCGTATCTTCAATGTATCCATGAATATTGTTCAGGCATTCATATGTCTCTTTTCATTCATCTTCTTTATTCTCAGAAGCAATGGGCTGATCACTGTTTTTTTCCTGATTGCAATTTTGATCTATCTTTTTGTTATAGGCAAGCAAGGGCGTAAGACCTATTCGTTGAGCAATGATCTGCAGGATAAGGAACGCGAGATGAAAAATATCTCCGCCATTCTGTATGAGACAAAATACGCAAAAGAGCTGAGGGTTTACCAGTACGGCGAATATCTGATCCGTATATGGAAGGATCTGATGTTATCATTGATCAAGCCACAGCTGCGGCTTAACACCAAAAACAGCGTTGTCAGAAACTGTTATCGGATGGGACTCAATATATTCATATTGATGTATTTTATAGCTATAGGTGTGGGTATTGCAGAGGGAGTGATGACAGCGGGAATGTTGAGCGCCATGGCCGTGTATGTGGCAGATCTGAATTATGCCGTCAGCACCATCGGCAGCTTCGTGGAGACAATGGGCGGAAATGTGGAATTGCTGGCAGTCTTGTTCGATTATATAGAGGAAATCGAAAGTCATGATAGGACCGGAACTTTGTGTTTTTCGGACAGCTTCAAGGGAGATATTCAGGTCAGGAATTTAAGCTTTTCTTATCCGCATACAGATAAAGCTGTTTTGAAGAACATCAATCTGGACATTAAAAAGGGGGAGCATGTTGCGTTTGTAGGGAAAAACGGAGCAGGAAAGACGACTCTTGCGTATCTGATAGCGGGGGTGTATCAACCGACGGAAGGAGATATCTGTATTGACGGCATCAATATTGCTCAGCTTCGCAGCGGTGAACTGTCCGGGCACATTGCGATGGTAAGTCAGAAAATACAGAAATTCGGCTTGAGCTTTGAGGACAATATATTATTGGGCAGATCGGGGAAACAAAATGATATGGATGAGTTGATCTTGGATATGGGGCTTGAAAATGTTGTCCGTTCACTGGAAAACGGCAGGGAGGAAATACTGAGCAGGGAATTCGGAAAAACAGAGCTTTCCGGCGGAGAATGGCAAAAGCTGGCGCTGACCCGTTGTTTTGCGTTTGAAAAAGCTATCTATCTGCTGGATGAACCCACGTCAGCGCTGGATCCCAATATAGAATATAAATTATTTCAGCTTTTTGAAAAGTATAGCCGGAATAAAACCTCCATTATTATTTCCCATCGTTTGGGAGCAATCAGACAATGTGATAGGATTTATTTCCTTAATGAAGGAAGCATCATGAATGTGGGCACACATGACCAACTGATGTCGGAATGTCCCGAGTATGCAGAGCTATATCATGCTCAGGCAAAGTGGTTCAAAATGGAGGATGAATGAAAATATGATGAATCTATCTGATAAGGGCTCCCAGACAAGACCATTTTCTTTTTCCCTTAAAATATTATTTGGGCTTGTACCCGGTTATTTGATTTTGAATATCATTTTGACCATAATATCCGGTACATTTGATGCGGCTGCAGCAATGTTTTTTTCCAGATCCATAGATGAGGCGATTCGTTTAGGGACTGGTGGCAGCATCGCCGCTTTATTTGCGTATATTGCGGCATATGTCTTCTTTTTACATGCAGTGCCATATGTCCTGAGCATATTCTCGGATATTGTGAATGAGAAAATGAAACTCAAGCTCAGTATTGAGACAGTTGAAATGACTGTGCGCCGCGCGGTGAAGGTTCCGCTTTCCTATGTGGAAAACAATGAGTATCAGAATTTGCTGTCCCAAATCTCAGGGATTGACAGCAATTTTCTGTTGAGTTATTTTGACCGCTATGTCTATATGCTCTATTTTGTGGTGAAATTTTTATCTAGGATTGCTGTATTTATGTCATACAATAGCGTGATGTCCTTGATCCTGCTGGTGAATTTTCTCATTACCATACTGGTGAACTTCTGCCACACGAAAAAGGCGATTCAATTTAATCTTGAATTGACAGAGGAGGAACGCAGGGAGTCCTATTACAGAGACTTGATTTTGGATAGGGAAGCAGCAAAAGATATAAAAGTCTTAGATGCATATGAGTATTTTGAGGGATTATACCGGAAGCAGGCCAAAAAGGTATATACAAAAAGAATCGCATTCGATTTAAGGCTTGCCGGACTTCAAACTGCTGCCGGCGTCGCAAAAATGGTGATTTCCTTTGGGGTGTTTGCCTATGGGATTACTCTCATAGGAAGGGGAGACTTGACAGCCGGAGGGTTCATTTTATATTACAATGTTTCCGGACAGCTGGTTTCCTATTTTGATCTCTTTATGGGTCACTGGGGCAACATTCAGAAAGATAATGCCGTAATAATGAAGTTTATTTCTTTCTTTCACGATGCAGCTGATGAAAAAGGAGGAGAGAAGCCCCTTAATACACCGAGTATCAGAAGCGGATTCTGGAAGCCTACGCCAAACAGAACGGCTTTACAAATCTGAAATGGTATACAGACGACGGATTCTCAGGGGCAAATTTCCAAAGACCCGGCTTCCAGTCCATGCTTGCCGACATTGAAGCAGGGTTTGTGGGAACGGTTATCGTAAAGGATATGTCAATGTTAGGGCGGAACTACTTACAAGTGTGGTACGCAAGTACACCAGCTTTGAGGAACTCACCCCTACCCTATTGCGGGAGTTTGTGGAGAAAATCGTAATCCACGAATCGGAAGCCCTTGACGGGAAACGCCGAGGGAAGCTCCGCAGACACAAAATCGAAATCTATTACTTTTTGTCAGCAAGGTGGAATTGCCCGACCAAAGCCCGACCCGTCCGGCAGTCAGCCGGACAAGGAACGGCAAAATTTTTTACACTTCTTTTACTTCTTTATCTCACACGAGCAAAGATATGACATACTTGTTGGTGAAGAGTTCAGTTGCCTTGAATTTCACATGGACAGGGACACGATCAGCTGGATTCTGAATAATTGAATACAGGAGGTCGATAATGGAGAAATTGCCGAAATACACACATGAGAACGGCATTGACTATGTTCTTGTCGGGGATTACTATATCCCCATGCTGACGCTGCCGGAGGAAAATCGCCCTATCGGTCGTTGGGGGCGGATGCACCAGAAGTATTTAAAAGAAAACCGCCCCGGATATTACAGCAGCTTGCTTCTTACTGGAAAATTATGGACATATCTTGCTGACCTGGAGGAACAGGCACAAGAACGGCTGGACAGAATCGCAGAGCAGATGCAGGCCGCTGAGGGTGTGACAGAGGAATTGAAAGCGGATGACCAGCTTGAATGGGTGCGCCGCTGCAATTCTATCCGAAGCCGTGCGGAAGAAATCGTCCGTGCAGAACTGATCTATGTGTAAATGAATAATTTTTGCTGTTTCCCGGCGGGCAGTTTCCCGAAAATGGTACAATACCGTTTTCAGAAGCTGCCCGGTCAGGATTCTTCCAGCAGATCAGTCAGGATGCTGCTCTGCTGGTACAGCCAGTCCGTGAAATTTTTCGGGCTGGCTTTTTCTGTCTTGATTGCCTTTTTCCTTTGAAGGGCTTCTTTCTTAAACGCTTCAAAGGCAGCCTGCATTTTTTCCAGCCGGTCAGCCGGTAGGCCGGGCTTCTTTTTTGCCTTGTTAATAATGTTGCGCCAGTGCTGGCACTCGTTTTTATAGACCAGATCATAATTGTTATCCCTGGCTCTTTCGTCGAATTCTCGCTTATTCTGGAGTGCCTGTGCTTTCCGGCATTTGTCACTGCACAATTCATAACGCAGGCTTTCAGCAAGGAAAAGCCGTCCGCATATCTTGCATTTCCGGAAATGCAGCCCCCAGTCATTCAGCCGGTTCAGGTAATAGGTGACTATCGGATAAAGGGATGCATAGGCTGCAACGCACTCCGTATTGCGTTTATTGTCCGGATACCATAGGTCAAGCCGTGTTTCTTCCGCCGGTACAGTGCCGAACACCCGGCTGGAGATTTGAAAACGCTCCGGTTTTCCGGTGTCGGGGTCAAACCGGAGCGGGCTTCTTTCCTGGAACATTTGCGTGAAGCGGCTCATTTTATCCATAAAACGGTCACAGGCCTTCGCCCTCTCCCTCGGTTCTCTCGCAAGCAGATAATCGTTCCAGATACGGAATGCCGCATACATCCTCACCGGGTCGCCGGTGAGATATTTTTTTGACAGAAACTCCCCGGCGGACTGTTCCAGTGCAGGCTGCTTCCAGCGGTTGGAGTGCAGGGCTTCCCGGAGCGGTGCCAGCCCAAGGCGGCTCCATTCCCCGTCTGGATCATGCTCAAACTCCGCAAGGAAAGTCCCCAGAGGGCGTGTCACATCGCACAGGACATCGGTATCCGTGTTTCCCCGCAGGCGGAAGCGGATCTGCAGTTCCTCGCCGATCAGGATGCGCTCTTTCTTTTTCTGCCTGTCCAGTGAAAGGACAAGCAGGATACGGTCATAGCACGGTTCATGCCGCAAGAATTCCATTTCCATTTTTCTAATCTCCCTAATGTTTATGGTAATTTTATAATTTAGTTATATCCGTTACACTCATGATACCGTATAAGTATTGTGTTCGTCAAGGAAAAACCGATATGATGATTGCACATGGTAATTTCGTACCATGCAGTACATTGACAAGTGAATGACCGTCTGACAGTGATATGACCGTGAGGGGAAGCAACGCCGGGAGCCGGGAAACCGGGGAGCGTGCCAATACGGGATACGCCGCAGGAATGGGGCTTTGAGGATAACGGCTGGCAGGCAGAACGGCAACAGGAAACATTCAAATAAAGAACAGGATTTTATCAATTCAAATATAAGGAGGAGCAAGGAAATGAGCGACAACAAAAAATTAAAAAACTATGATGATCTCCCTCTGGTTCTGGATGTATCGGACATCCGGCGCATTATGGGAATTTCAAGAGTGGGCGCCTATGAGCTGGTTCACACGCCGGGATTCCCGGCATTCAGGAGCGGCAGGCTGATTAAAGTCAGCAAGAAAGCATTTTTTGACTGGATGGCAAAAGGCGCTGGGAATGTGCAGGAGCAGTAAGTGAGTAAAAGAATAGAAAATGCCGCAGGGACGGCAGAAACGGAGGTATTTATGAAGCTGGATATAAGGGAAAAGAAAGTGCTGTATGTATATGGATGCCCGGATTACCACAATACGGTTACAAGGCTGAAATGGCTGGTTTCATTGACCGTGGATCAGGAAGCGAAGCGCTGGCTGCTGGCGCTTGCCCGGAAAATGGAAACGGAAGGCTCCAAAGATTGGCATTCCTGCTTCTATCATCATCTCCGCATGGAGATGGGAGGATATTTCAGGGCAAAGAAATTTATGAAGGCTGTGGAGTCAAGCACAAATCATGAGGAGGATATGTATGAAGAGGCTGTCTAAATATGAGAGAGAAACAATCGTGAACTTTAATGAGGGGGAATCCGAGGCCAGTGTTTATACGTTTAATGCGGATTTGAAGCGCAGGCTGGCGGAGTTCAGCCGTAAGTATCCGCTATTGTGCCGATTGGAGAGAACCACGCCGGAAGGCAGCGTGACCTATGTATTGGATAAATCCCGGCTGTCTATCCGGCTTGTGCCGCCTTACAGCGAAGAACGCCGGGCAGCGGCAAGGGCTTACGCAAAAGAACATGGATTCCAGCCGGTTCAGGCCATACAGGATATTGCATGAGGACAAATGTAGAAAGGCCTGTTTCATTATTATAGGCAGAGAACGTGAGCGACATTTTGTCGTTCACGTTGAAAAAATGGCAGTCCAGATTTTGTATCTGATAATCCCTGTAAAGTAGTGACGGACATTTTGTCCGCCACCACTCTGTTACCAGTGCTATATGCTGCCACAAAATGGTGTTGAATATCGGGCGGCCTGTGTCCAAACTATCGGGTGCAGAGCCACTGTTTTAGCTGTTTGGTATGGCAGGGGCATAAAGTATCATGGAAATGTTGAAAAGAAATATTGCCAGATCCCGGAACTGCTCTTCCGGTACGGCAGGAAGGAGGGAACTATGGCGAACATATATGGATATATCCGGGTCAGCAGCCGTGACCAGAATGAGGACAGGCAGAGGCTGGCATTCCAGGAACTGGCTATCCCGACAAAGAATGTTTTTATAGATAAGCAGTCCGGCAAGGATTTTGACCGTCCGGCTTATAAGAGAATGGTACGGCGGATGAAAAAGGATGACCTGCTTTATATTAAAAGCATAGACCGGCTGGGACGCAATTATGCGGAGATACTGGAACAGTGGCGGATTCTTACTAAGGAGAATGGGATTGACATTGTGGTGCTGGATATGCCACTTCTGGATACCCGGCGGGGCAAAGACCTGATGGGAACGTTCTTAAGCGACATTGTATTACAAGTGCTGTCTTTTGTGGCGGAGAATGAACGGACAAACATTCGGCAGCGGCAGGCGGAAGGGATCGCAGCGGCGAAAGCCAGAGGTGTGCGCTTCGGAAGGCCTCCAAGCCCCCTGCCGGAGAACTTTCATGAAGTCTACCAGCTATGGAAATCCGGGAAAGTTACTGGAACGGCAGCGGCGGAACTATGCGGTATGCCACTGTCTACATTCCGTTACCGGGCAGAAATTTACCAAAAAGCCAAGTTATTGTAAGCGGGCATTTTTACAGAAATGTGTACGTTCCTGTAAATGCCCGCTTCAATTTTACCTATTCTATAATACTACAAAAACACACGGTTTTCCACTGAAAATCCATATTTTTAAGCCCATTTTTTTGAGTGGCCAAAACGTACACAATCTTGCAAAAGAACTGGTGTACGCAAGTCTCGTTCCCATTTTACCTCCAAGTAAGGAAACAATTTTCAGTTTACGGCAAGTGCCGGATGGATATTTACAGACTTTATGGAGGTACTTGTAAATGGATAATACAAAGGATTTTACATATAAGCCGAAAATCGTGTCAATTTTTTCGGGATGCGGAGGACTTGATTTTGGCTTTCATATGGAGGGATACGAAACTGTATGGGCAAATGATTTTGCGGAATGGGCTTGTAAATCGTTTGCGGCAAATTTTGGAGATGTTATCCGCTATAAGGATATAACACAGATAAATCCATATAAAGATAAAACCATACCAGAATGTGATTTAGTTCTGGGTGGTTTTCCATGCCAGGATTTTTCGATTATTTGGAAACAACCAGGACTGAATGGAACAAGAGGAGGGCTGTTTAGACATTTCGCAGAATTTGTTGACGGCAAAAAGCCAAAGGCCTTTGTGGCGGAGAATGTAAAGGGTTTGCTGACTGCAAATGGAGGGAAAGCTATTGACACTATTGTAAAAGATTTCGAGAGTATTGCACCGGGATATGTTGTTAAACCTCATTTATATAATTTTGCGGAATATGGAGTCCCTCAGTTTAGGGAGCGGGTTTTGTTTGTCGGGATAAGAATAGACACAGGGTTTGATTTTGTTCATCCGAAGCCGACACATGGGCCAAATGGGGATTTGCCATATGTTACCGCTGGAGAGGCACTTGTTGGTGTAGAGCAGGTTTCAACTAACAATGAATTGATCAATATTAAAGAAAAAACAAAGAAGATGTTGGAACTCATACCGGAAGGCGGTAATTTTACTGATATCCCGAAAGATAATCCGCTGTATGTTAAAGGCATGATCAGCCATGTTTATAGACGGATTAAACGGGATGAACCGGCAAAAACAATTATCGCTGCCGGAGGTGGAGGCACATGGGGATATCATTATCCGGAGCCTCGTCCTTTGACCAATCGGGAAAGGGCAAGACTGCAATCTTTTCCGGATAACTTTATTTTTGAAGGGAACGTCACAGAGGTTCGCAGGCAGATTGGAAACGCTGTCCCGCCTGTGGGTGTCCGGGAAGTAGCAAAACGCCTGCGCCCGTTATTTACAGGTGATTATAAACCTGTTGATTTAATGCCGGAATATGAAAAGATGAAAACTATGACGATAAAACAGCGTCTTGAATATGTGACAGCACAAATGAACTAAGGGAGGACAGAGTATGGAATTTTTGGTTTCTAATTACCCTCCATTAAAAACAGGGTGCAAAACATTTGCAGATACATTTTACGGTCTTATTCCGCAGACATCTAAATTAGATATTGCTGTGGGATATGTTTCTTCTGATGCTCTGATAGAATTACAAAAAACGATTGAGTTGAATTGTAACATACAGGCACTAAATTTAATTGTGGGGATGCACTATTTTGATAAATTCACAAAGGTTCAATACAACGCAGCAATGCATTTGAATGAATTTCTCACAGAAAATAACATGGGCGGCGTCAGGCTGGTCACTGCTTTCCGCTACCATGGAAAGCTATATTCATATAGCAATGATAAAGGCCCGTTTGCGTGTATTATAGGCTCTAATAATCTTAGCAGCATAATAGATGGCGGTGTAAGGGTTTATGAAAATTCTGTACTCCTACAGGAACAAAATGCTACAAAGGAAATGAGCGGGTTTATCTCGCAGCTTGCGCAGACAGCCACTAAAAATATTGCAGAACTTGATATAAATGAGTTTAATCAGGAGAATCCTTTGCTTGAAGGACATGAATTTGTAAAAAGACTTTCTCCGCATGATATAGCACTTGCAATGTATGCAAAGACAAAAACATCATTCGAAATTCCAATTAAGCCGTATGAGATATCGCCACAAAGTAATCTGAATGTTTTCTTTGGGAAAGGACGAGAATCGAAAAACGGGCTTGTAAAACCGCGGCATTGGTATGAGGTTGAATTGATTATTCCTAAAAATGTCACAAGTCAGGAAGGATATCCTCAAAGTAAAACAGAGGATGCAGTTTTCACAGTTATTACGGATGACGGATGGTCTTTTAAGTGCAAGGTTAGCGGAGATTATAGTAAAAACTTCCGCTCAGAGGGAGATTTAAAAATTCTTGGGAAGTGGCTTAAAGGACGCTTAGAAAATGCAGGAGTATTAAAAGTTGGAGAACCAGTGACAGCAAAAACATTGAAAGATTACGGTCGGGATACATTTACGCTTACCAAAACGATAACGCCGGGAATCTGGTTTCTTGATTTTGAGGTGAAGAAATGAATTATTTGGACAAATATTTAGAACGGATAAAGCAATGTGGAAATATTGGCTTATCTGCTGCAATAGAAAAAACGGTGTCTAATATTATTCCTCAGTACATATCGAATTTTTCCTTTACAGATCATGTTGTAAGTTTGCTGGTGGGGGATGTTCAAAGCGGAAAGACAAGCCATATGTTTGGGCTTATGTGTGCAGCTGCTGATGAAAGTTTCATGAATTTTGTATTGCTTACGACAGATAACATTCTTTTACAACAACAAACATTTAAGCGTGCAGAAAGAGATTTGTGTGATTTTTGTGTATGCGATGAAAATGATTACCTGAAATTTTTCCAAAATAATCTCCGTAAACCAGCGGTGATTGTTTTGAAGAAAAATGCATCCGTTTTAAGACAATGGAAAAATAATTTCATATCAACAAACTTTTGTACTGGAAATCCACTTTTTATTGTAGATGATGAGGCGGACGCAGCAAGTTTAAATACACAGGTAAACAAAAACAAGCAGAGTACAATCAATAAGCATCTGGATGAAATAAAAAGAACAACTTCCAGCAGTGTCTATATGGAAGTGACCGGTACTCCGCAGTCGATTTTGCTTCAAACGTCCAAAAGCGGCTGGAAGCCATATTTCATTTATTATTTTAAACCAGGTGAAAAGTATCTGGGAGGAAATTTCTTTTTTACAGAGGACAAACCAAAGCAAATTATTTTGACAGATAATGACGAGGCAGAAGAATTATTAAATGATGACGAATTTCCTGAAAACGGTTTAAAAAGCGCACTTATCATGCATTTGATCGCAGCCGGACATATTATGCTGGCAGGGGGAACCGTTTGCAATTTTTTGATTCATCCAAGTGTAAAAACAAGCCAGCATTCAAGTTTTGCAAATAAGATAGGGAATTACTTGAATGAAATTTGCCATTCATATGACGAAAAGGAAACATATGAAGCGTTTGAAGCTGCTTATAAATCACTAAAAGATACTAAAAGAGATATTTTTCCGTTGGATAAAATTTATGGTTATATAATTGCCCAAATGCTGGATGATAAAGTGAATATTTTAATGTTGAACTCAATCGTGTCATACGATGAAAATACGCAATATGATACAGGCATTAATATTATTGTTGGCGGCAATAGCTTAGGGCGGGGAGTTACGTTTCCGCAGCTTCAGACAATATATTACTGCCGTGTGGCAAAAAGTCCGCAGGCAGATACTATGTGGCAGCATGCAAGGATGTTTGGGTATGATAGAGATCCAGATTTAATGCGTGTCTTTATGCCGCCGAAGCTATTCAAACTGTTTTCAGATATTAACAGGACTAATAATAGTATCATCCGGCAAATTGAAAATTCAAGCAATGGGTGCAATGTTAAAATATTTTACCCGACGGGTTTGAAACCGACAAGAAAAAATGTTTTGGATAAAAAGGCCGTTGGCGTTTATTCAGGCAGAGTAAATTATTTTCCATTCTATCCAGTGAATAGAACAGTTTCGGATATAGATAAAATATTGGAATGTTTTGATAATGACTTGTATACGGTAAGTTTAAAACTGATAGTAAAACTTATTGAACATATGGATTCCGAAGTTGATGACTGGAATGCGAAAGTATTTATAGGATTTATCAATACGTTTTTGGCGGCAGATCCTGCAACACAAGGAAAACTTATTGTTCGCCGTAATAGAGATATAGGAAAAGGAACAGGAACATTACTTTCTCCCGCTGACAGAAAATTAGGTGATGAATATACAGAGGAAGTAGTACTTACTGTTTATAAAATTACCGGGAATATTTCAAAGGGATGGGATGGAGAAGAACTTTGGATTCCTAATATTAAGCTGCCAGGAGATTATGCTTATTACAGCGGAGAAAATGCATAAAATAAATGTGGGATGTGATAGTATGGCTGATACAAAGACACCGGAAGAACGCAGCAAAAATATGTCGCATATACGGAGTACAAATACAAAGCCAGAGGAACTTGTAAGAAAATATTTATTTACACATGGGTTTCGGTATAGAAAAAATGATAAACGCTATCCTGGAAAGCCAGATATTGTACTTCCGAAGTATCATACGGTGATATTTGTGAATGGTTGTTTTTGGCACATGCATGGATGTTCCAGGGCAGGATTGCCTCGGTCAAATCAGGAATATTGGGAGCCGAAGATTAAACGTAATGCACAGAGGGATCAGGACAATATCAGAAAACTTGAAGATACAGGTTGGAAAGTAATTGTAGTTTGGGAATGTGAATTAAAAAAGCGTGTGGCCGAAGAACGGTTGCAACGATTATGTGAAGAGATAAAAAATTGAATATAGGAATCGGTAATAAAGTCACTTGTCGGATTGTTTTTATAAAAAAGCTGTCCAGTAAGTGACTTTTATTTTTGAAAATTTTTAGAAATGCAATAGGTAACGTAAACGGTAGATAGTGCGTACCTCGACTATGGAGGCAAAATATGTGACAATAGACTATATTTCTATCACA
>RAZA01000050.1 GCA_003612485.1 bacterium D16-50 | reverse complement strand
CGCCAGAAACGGAATAGCAGCAGAACATTTGTACTGTCTACGTCTGTCCGTAGGATTTAGAAACACAAAAACAGCGGAACCCCACATTTTATGGGATTCCGCTGCATTGAAAAAGCGATAGACGGGACTCGAACCCGCGGTTTCCACCTTGGCAAGGTGGCGCTCTACCAACTGAGCCACTATCGCATGAAACAACCATTATTCTGTTTCTAAAGACCCGTTTGCCTTAGCACTTTATTAGTATAATGGATGTTTCTCTTTCTGTCAAGCACAAAATGCAATTAATATATAATTCAAAATAAAGTTTGACTGATCGCGATTTGAAACCTATTTGAAAGCCGTTTGAAATACCTCAATTATATCAGTATTATATCTGTCTGCTGTCAATATCGGAGGCGCTGTCTTTGATCTTGTATTTCTCTGGTTCGGCGGTCAAACTCCTCATCGCCCTGCCGCAGTACCGTCACAGCCACAATCCGGCCCAGCTTATCCCTCTCCACCGTGATGTCCGCCTTCCCCTCCTCTCTTGACTGGAAAGACCCCAGCATCCTGTCCTGATAGACCCGGATCTGCTCTCCCTGATAGAGCCAGAAGCCGTCCTCCCCTTGGGTGATTTCCCAGACCCTATACTCTTCCTGAATTTCCTCCTGACTCAGGCAGAGACTGATCTCTATGGCAAAAGCCCCCTTCTCCACGCCGAATTCCTCCGCCAGCCCCTCCCGGAGCGCCGCTTCAATCACTGCCGGATCTTCCGTGTCGTCTGTCCTCAGAACGGAAAAAATCACATCCTCCGCCCTCTCCTGCGCATCTTTCCCCAAGGCAATATCCCGAACGATAGATGCCCGAACACCCCATCTGGAGTACCCCCCTGCACAGTAGGAGGATAATCTGGAGGAAAATGGAGCCTGACCGCCGGTGGCAAAGACAATTGCGCTTCCGGCCATGAACAATATGGAAAACAGCAGTGCAAACGCCGTGGCCTTTCTATACCGCAGAATCCCCTTGATGCGCTTCTCCACCTCCGTCTTTGAAAATGCACTGTAAAGCAGCGCAGCGCGCCCTCCCGTCACCGCCATGGCAAGCAGACTTCGGGCATATTCCTTGCGCCCCTCCTCGCCGCATTTCCTCAGCACGGCTCCGTCGCAGGCTGCCTCCAGATCGGCAGAAAGACATTTCGACATGATCCAGACCAGCGGATTGTACCAGTTGATGCTAAGGACAACCAGCATCACGGCCTTTATCCAATTATCCCTTCGCCTGATATGCATGATCTCATGGGCAAAAATATAGCCCAAAAGCTCCTTGTCCTGAAAATCCATTCTGGTGGGCAGATAAATGCGGGGATTCATCAGCCCGCAAACCATGGGCGAGGCAATCTCATCGCTGGTAAACACCAATATGTGTCCCATTTCCATGCTGCGCAGCACGGAATTGACTATCTCATTATTCTCCATCAGCAGACCGCTCTTGAGCTTTCTGGAATAGCAGTATTTCTGCCATCCAAGAATCCCTATTACCGCCGCCAGACCTATCGGATAAATGAAAAGAGCCAAATTCTGCCATCCGGCAAAAATAGGAAATCCGCCCTCCGCCGCACCCTTCTGCACCTCTATGCTCACGGCCGCTTCCACTTTATCCTCCATGACATTGCCGCTGTTGGTGAAATACGCGTTGTTAATTGCTCCTCTGTTTATAGTTCCCTCTTCCAAATGCCCCTGCACATTTTCCGTCAGGGAATCCCGAGCAATGCTTTCCTCAAAGAACTCCTCCTTCTCAAAGGGATCTTCCGGTACTATGGGCAAGCTCAATGGACTGCTCAGAGAAAAAGGCACCAGCAGGCGCACAAGCACCATTCCCCAAAGCGCAGGAAACACGAAGCCTGGCAGCCTATTCTTCAGCAGCCCCCGGAGCATCAGAACCAGAACAATCATGACGCTTCCATACAATGCCATAAGGTAAAACGGCATATCCATCCTAAAATGCAGCATTCTATTTCGCCTCCTCTATCATTTTTGCAAGCCTTAGAGCCTCTTCCTCCGATATCCCCTGATTTTTCAAAAAGGATGAGAAAAACAGCTCGCTGGAACCGCCGAACATTTTATCGATCAGCTGCTCCGTCTCGCTCCGGGCCGCCTCGTCACGGCTCAAAAGAGGCGTGCACATAAATCCCGGCTCGCCCCGCTCTACGGCGCCCTTGTCAATACACTTCTTGATGACGGTATAAGTGGTATTCTTGTTCCAGCCGATCCGTTCCGCCAGCACGTCTACGATATCCTTCGCAGACATTGCGCCATTCTCCCACAGCACCTCCATCACCTTCAACTCCGAGTCAAAAAGCTTTCCGTTCATGGACGTCTCCTTTCTGATATACAGCTTCACAAATCCTTTAGACTATTGCAATAGTCCGCCATGGCATTTACAGACTATCACGATAGTCTGCATTTGTCAATCCATTATTTCTAAAATTCTGCATACTGCGCCATCTCTTTAACCATTTTACGGCAGACAGCCTATCCTCCGGATCAGCATCAGAAAAACACTCTTCACTTTAGCAAAACTTCAGCAAAGCTTTCTTCAGTAAAATTCAAACAAATTTCACTTGCAAAAACTACAGCAAACATTGAACATGACGCTAAAATAGATTATAATGTCACAGAAGCATGAAAGCGGCGACAAGCCAAGAGAACTGCGAAGGAGTCGCATATTGAGGCAAAGCGGAAGGATATGTCCAAACAGCAGAACTGAGCCGAATCAGCCCTGACACATATAAGCGCTGCCAAAGAATAGGCAAAAGCCACTCAAAGATAAGAAACTCACAGTCGGAAGACTAAAAGGCAGAAGACTCAAAGACTGAAGGCTCAAAAGCAAAAGACTCACGACAGAAGACCAAAAGATGAGAAGCTCAAAAGCAAAAGACTCACGACAGAAGACCAAAAGACGAGAAGCTCAAAGGCAAAAGACTCAAAGAAAGGCGGTATGCCCGTGAAGACAACAGAAATCATGAAGGATCTCTTTTCTCTGGCCTACAAGCAAGATTTTGACCATACCTGCGACACCTGCAAGGCCGGAGATCCCGAAGCCGACGTCACGAAGGTGGCCGTGACCATGTTCGCCACCCCGGAGGTGATACGTCAGGCAGCTAAATGGGGGGCACAGCTCTTGATCACCCACGAACCCACATACCACACCATTCCGGAGGATGTTTTTTCTTCCGATAAAGTAGATACGGAAAAACGCGCTCTTCTGGAGGGGGCAGGCATGGTCCTATTTCGCTTCCACGACCATCCCCACTACACCTCCCCGGACATCATCTCCGCAGGCGAGCTGGAAAAAATGGGGCTTGAAGGGGCCTTGGAATATACGGACATTTTTGACTGCGTCCGCATCCATCTGAAAACGCCCATGACTCCCGTGGAGTTGGCAAGGAGCATCGAACGGCGGCTGGGCATAAGGCATGTGAGAATCTGCGGGGCAAGGGATCTGCCCTGCCAAGTGGTGTCCGGCATGTTCGGCGCACCGGGAAACATCGTTCTTGAGGAACTGCAGCGGCCGGAGAGCCAGATTGTTCTGGTAGGGGAGACCTGCGAATGGCTCATCGGTGAATATGCCAGAGACGCCGCCCAGCTTGGCCTCAAAAAGGCCTTGCTGATCATGGGGCACGTGGGCTCGGAGCGGGACGGCATGGAATATACCGCCCGGCTCCTGAAGGAAAGGCATCCTCAGCTGGACGTGAAATATTTTGACTGTGGAGAGGTCTACACCTACACGGACTGACCCTGCAGGCTCTTTTTTCCGCAGCCGTCCTACATGCAAATTTCTCACGCCCCCGCAAGAATCGCCTCTATCCTGCCCAGCTCCTCCTGCTCAAACTCCAAATGCGCAAGCGCCCGGATGTTCTCCCCGATCTGCTCCGGCCTGCTGGCCCCAAGAATCACCGAGGTCACGGCCTTTCTGGACAGCACCCATGCCAGTGCCATCTGGGACAAGGTCTGCCCTCGCTCACCGGCGAGCTTTGTCAGCTCCTCGGTGAGCTTGGCCACGGATTCCGTAATATCCTTTCCGCTCAAAAAGATGCTTTTTCCTGCGGCTCTGGAGTCTGCCGGAATACCGTTCCGATACTTGCCCGTCAGAATGCCCTGCGCCAGAGGGGAGAATGCGATGCCGCCGATTTTCTCCTCCTCAAGCACGGAAAGCACCGGCTCGTTTTCTCTGGAAAGCATGGAATAGCGCATCTGGTGGATCAGGCAGCGCACTCCCTTCTCCCGCAGCAGCCCCGCCATCTTTTTCGTCCCCGGCCCGTCATAGTTGGATATCCCCACATACAGCGCCTTCCCCGCCGCCACGAAGCCCGCCAGAGTCTCCGCCGTCTCCTCCGGCGGGGTCTCCGGATCCGGACGATGATGATAAAAAATATCCACATAACCCAGCCCCATCCTTTTCAGGCTCTGATCCAGCGAGGCTGTAAGGTATTTCCTTGAACCACCGTCGCCATAAGGCCCCGGCCACATCTCATATCCTGCCTTAGTGGCTATGACCATCTCGTCCCTATGAGCTTTCAGCTCCCTTTTCAGGACCTTGCCGAAGGTTTCCTCTGCGCTGCCGGGAACCGGCCCGTAATTGTTCGCCAGATCGAAATGTGTTATCCCGCTGTCGAAGGCCGCCAAAATCATATCCTTGCCGTTGTCGTAGACGTTCTCGCTGCCAAAGCCGTGCCACAGCCCCAAGGACATGGCCGAAAGCTTCAGCCCGCTGCCGCCGCACCTGCGGTACTGCATCCCCTCATACCGATTCTTGTCCGCAAGATATGCCATAGTCCCCCTCACCCTCTTCTTCTCTTTTTCTGTCCAGCCTTCTGTTCCTATAATAAAGCAGAACGTCCACGGAAACGGACACCAGATTGATCACATAAAACACAAACACATAGGTCAGGCTTCCCCGCAGAAACTTGCTGGCGATCCCGAACAGATAGCCCGCCCAAATAAAATAGCTGAAGCACACGCTCTTCCCCTTGGCTGTCTGCGACCTCAGGGCCTTTGCGATGGAAATCGGCCACGATATCCCGAAGCTGACCACCATCAGCATCTCAAAAAATTCTCCCATCCCATTACCTGCCTTTCTCTCCCCGCATTAGCCAATGCCGGTTTTTAAAATAATCCTGAATGAAATTCAGGAAATAATATCCTTGTCTGGAAATATACTTGTTCTGGGGCCATGTGATGAAAATGGAACGGACGCATACCGGCCGCTCGATATGCAGGTATCCTATCCTATCATTGTAAATCTGCTCCCATGTGTCCGCCGGGACAAAGGCCACCCCCAGCTCAGCGGCTATGAGATTGCGCACCAGCGCCGGATTGTCGCACTCCAGAACGATGTTGGGCCGAAAGCTTACCGCCTTGCAGAATGTGTCCGTGAGCCTGCGCAGCTGCTTGCCCGCATCCAGACTGATGAAGGAATCCTCTTTCAGATCCTCCAGCCTGCAGCGCTTCCTTCGGGCCAGACGATGGCCGGGGGGGACGGCCAGCAGAATCTCCTCGTCGTGAAGCAGCCTGCCGTTCTCGGGGGCCACATTATTGTATGTGCTGGTAATGCAGAAATCATAGTCCATCAGCTCGCTGCTCTGCACGATCTTGAATCCGATACCGGGATAGAAGGCCTGAAAGGAAGAAATGATATCCGGTATCAGATCGGATGCACAAAGAAACTTCAGCTTGATTGTTCCCGTCTCGCTCTTTAAGCGGTCCGCCAGCTCTTCTCTGGCATTATGGTACAGTTCCAGTATCTGTTCGGAATAGCGGAACATGATCCTTCCGTCCTCGTTCAGCCGAATGCTCTTCCCGATGCGATCGAACAGCTTCGTCCCCAGCTCCTGCTCCAGCTTCTGTAAAGACTGGCTCAGCGCCGGCTGGGCCACATGCAGCCTCTCCGCCGCCTTGGTCACATTCTGTAATCTGGCAATTTCAACGAAATAAACAAGCTGTGTAAAATCCACGTATCCGTTCCTTTCTGCAAGAAAGGCACCATGCGCCGTGGAGCGCCGCCGTTTATTCCTTTGAATAAGGCGGCTCCCGCCTCCACGAGACACCGTGCCTTCCTGCCATTGATTCGCCGCATCTATCACTCGTCCGGAGCCGGCTCTTTATGCCTCCGCGTTCCGTTCACCGCATTCCTCTCCGCAAAGCGGCTGCCCTTTGCACATTCCATACCTGCATGTTCCATGCAGGGGCGACCCCAGTGCAAATTCTAATTCGAGCTGTATCTGGCATAGCCCGCTTCCACAAGCTCCATATAGCGGGAAAGGTCTAGCCGCTCAAACTCTTGTACATATTTGTCCCAGTTCTCCAGACTTTCCCTTCCGGTTATAAACGCCGCCGTTTTCTCGTTCACATAAGAAGCAATATCCGTCTCCAGCGCAGAAATCTCCTCGTTTTCATCATAAGTATAGTTGAATGCGGGCCATACTTCTTTGGGAATATAGTCTATATAATATTTCAGCCCTTCCGTGGACGTCCAATAGGTTTCTGCACCCTTATAATATTCATCGGATCTGATCCCGGCTCCTGTATGGAAATTCATGTACTGGGCCCTGACCTGCGTGAGAGTAAGTCCTTCGGAATTGTTCAGAAGCTCTTCCGTGTACTTCACCTCTCCGTTTTCGTCATATTCGAAGGTAACCCCTTCAAATCCCATGTTGCTCATAAGCTGCCCCTCTTCTCCGTAGAAATAATCGATCCAGCGCATCATTTCCCCGGGATACTTGCAGCCTGCGGAAATTACGAAGGCTCCCGGAGTCTCCACCAGCGGCAGCACCCGGTTCCAGACCTTGTTTCCGTAATAATTCTCAAACACCGGCATGGCCAAAAACTTGTCCTGCAGATCTCCCGCATTGGTGGTGTAATCCGCATGCACGCCCACGATGTTCTGGGTGAGCTTGGCCACCATGTCTCTGGAGCTTGGCATGGAATAGACTTCGTTGTCCAAAAGCTTTTCCTCATACAGCATGTTCAGATAAGCCAACATTTCTTTGTATTGAGGAGATGTCGGCATAAAACGAAGGGCCTTGGCATCCTCGTCATAGTCCACCAGAGTATGGGTGATATCCCCTCTGGTTCCAAGATCAAACAAGCTCATCATGGTGGGAATCAAATGAGACGTGCGGAAGGCCAGAGGAATCTCATCCGAGGCGTCCCCGTTCCCGTTGGCGTCTTGTTCCTTGAACGCCCTGAGCATTTCCGTGAATTCGTCCAGCGTCTCAGGATAGGAAAGATCCAAATTTTTCAGCCAGTCCTCATTGACGTACATTTTCATGATTCTCATATTATCACCCATTTTCAGCGTGGGCATACCGTAGATATGCCCATCCGGCATGGTAATTCCCCGCCGAATCTCAGGATATTCCTCCATGAGCTTTTTGAAATTGTAGCCGTATTGGTCAATCAGATCATCCAATGCCAAAAAGACTCCCTGACTTCCGTATCTGGTCAGATCCGAATTGGAAAAACCCAGAGCAAAGAATACATCCGGCAGAGAGTTGGAGGTCATCACTGTGCTCTTCCGCTCCTCTAATATGTCATTGGGCACGTTTTCCCACTGCACGTTAATATTAGTCATCTCACGATACCGATCCCAGCCATAGTTGTCGGTGTTGTCTCCTCCCTGAGGCGACACCCAGGCCATTCCGGTCACGTCGATCATCTCCGGAGAAATGGGAAATCCCAGTTCCTCAGATTCTCCGGAAGCCTGCTGGTCTTTTGTCTCATCCTTCGTCTCATCTTCCGGGGAACCCATGTCGGAACCTGAATTCTCCTGAGTTCCCGTCCCCTGAGTTCCCTCCTGAGCGCCCCGGCTTCCTTCCGTCGCATCTTGCGCACATCCGCAGAGCAGCATGCCCAGCGCCATTACCATTATCAATCCTCGTTTTTCTTTTCTCATATGTGTCTCCTCCTTTTTCATTTCACGATCCTGCACCCTCACAGCTGTGCGATCCTGATTCTTGCGCTTCCGCAGCTGTGTGGGCCTGCCGCCCTGCAATTTCACACTTTCGCAATTGTGCAAGACTGCTGTTTTCAGCTTTGCACTACATATATACATTCCATGGCTTCTCTATCGTTTACCCTTTCACGGAACCCACCATGACTCCTTTCACAAAATATTTTTGAAAAAACGGGTACAACAGAATCATGGGCAGGCTGGAGAGCACGATGGTAGAATATTTCATCCCCTCCGCAATCATGGCTCTGGTCTCGCTGTTGAGCTGATTCACGTTCCCCATCATTTCCGTAAGCTCGTTGGATATCAGAATATCCCTTAAAATCACCTGAAGGGGCTGCTTCGCCTTGTCCGTAATATAGAGCAGCGCATTAAAATACTCGTTCCAATGTCCCACGCTGTAAAATATGACCATCACCGCAATGATGGATTTGGAAAGGGGCAGCACGATCTTGGTAAAAACCCCGATGTTGGAGCACCCTTCCACTCTGGCCGCCTCTTTCAGATCCTTGGGAATCCCGTTTTCAAAGGAACTCTTCATAATGATGAAATTGGTGACGCTCACCGCATTGGGCAGTACGATGCTCCACATCGTATTCAATAGGTTCAGATTGCTCACCACGATGTAGGTGGGGATCAGTCCCCCGCTGAACAGCATGGTGAAAATAATGAAACGTGTGATCATCTTCCTGCCCCTCAGGTTCTCGCAGGATAGGGCATACGCCCCCGTAGTGGTGAGCAGGATATTGATGAGCGTCCCCGCCACGGTATAAAGAATCGTGTTCATGTATCCCCGCAGCAGCTTGTTTTCCTTCAGCACCGCAGCATAGGAATCCAGATGGAAGCCCCGAGGCAGGAGCCTGATCTCTCCCCTCAGAACCAGCAGCGGATCGCTGAAGGAACAGCTGACCACATAGATCAATGGATATACCATCAGTGCCAGCACCAGAAACAATACGATGTATATCATCCCATCGAAAAGCCTCTCTTCCTTTCCATAGACTCCCTGTTGTCTTTTCTTCTGTCTCTTCATGGCCCTTCTCCTATTTATGCGGAAACTTCCTCCTTCTCTCCATAGCCTGTTCCCTTGGCCGCCGCAGTATAATTATGATGCCTTCCCATAATCCTCCGCAGCATAAAACGCCTTTTTCCTGATGCCTCCTCACGATCTTCGCCAAATAATGCCTGTCGCATCTACCACAAACTCGTCTCACTCACCTTGCGGCTGATCTTATTCACCACCAGTATGAGTATCGTGTTGATCACCGAATTAAACAGATTCACCGCCGTGGAGAAGCTGAACTGAGACTTCAGTATTCCCGTGGTATACACATAGGTGGAAATCACGTCCGATGAGGAAATATTCAGCGCATTCTGCATCAGGTAGACCTTCTCGTAGCCCACGTTCATCACCTTTCCGCAGTTCAGTATCAGCATGGTGATCATAGTGGAGGCGATTCCCGGCAAGGTCACATGCCATATACGCTTTAGCCTGCCTGCGCCGTCCACCTTGGCCGCCTCGTACAATTGTTGATCCACCCCCGCCAGAGCCGCCATGTACACCACGGCTCCCCATCCCGCCTCCTGCCAGATGCCGGACAATATATAAAGAGGCTTGAACCAGAACGGGCTGGTCAAGAATTCCACGGGCTCCTGCAGGACTCCCCACGACACCAGCAGAGTGTTCAGCAGGCCGTTCCTGACATTCAGAAGGCTGTCCAGAAGTCCCACTACCACCACCACGGAAATGAAATGGGGTGCGTAGGTAATCGTCTGGGCGAACTTCTTCACCCTCTTGCTCCTGACCTCGTTCAAAAGCAGGGCCAGCAGAACCGGAATCGGAAAGCCAAAGAGCAGCTGCCCGAAACTCAGCAGAAGCGTGTTTGTGATAAGCCTGCCGCTGTAGTAGCCGTTGAAAAAACGTGTAAAGTGCTTGAACAGCGGATCGGCCCACTTGCTGTCGAAGATTCCCACCACCGGTATATAGTCTTTGAATGCAATCTGGATTCCCAATATGGGTATGTAGCGAAATATGACGAAATACAGAATCGTGGGCAGCAACAGCAAATACAGATCCAGATTTTTAATCTTCTTGCGCAAACCTCTCCTCCCTTGCCGCACCGTATACCCTAAGGCCGGCGCCTTGAAATAAATCGCAGTCCCTCAAAGCCGGTACATTCTGGCCGCATTGCCATAGAGTATCATCTCCGCCGCCTCATATGCCTGCTCTCCGGTCAGGATATCCTGCGCCACCGCATGATCCAGCACGTCGCCCAAGGCGCTCCTTATGGTCTTTGCGGCGATCCACGCCATCTCCGGAATACCGTGCTGTCCCGTTCCCACCAGAATTCTGGAATGGGGTGCCGCCCCCAGCACCGCCTGAAGAATGGCGGCAAAGTCCAGAGACGTCCAGGGCAGCACCCAGGACAGATCCATCCACACATTAGGGAACATATGTGTCATCAGGGCCGCATTCCGTACATTGGGATAGCTGCCGTGCAGAAACACGATCTTGGTCTTTTGGTATTCTCTGTTGTTCAGATAAGGGGCCATCAAGAAGGGATCCAGATTCTGTATTTTCCCGTTGCCGCTGCCCCCGGTGCAGCCCGTATGGATATGTATGGGCGTATCCTTCTCCCCGCAGAGCTTCATGAGCTCCGAGAACAGAGCAAAATAAATGATCTCGCTGGCCTTTTCGTCCCCCATCAAAAAGGAGGGAAACGCCTTCTCGGCCTCATACTCCGTCACCGGATACACCGCCAGACCAAAAAGCTCCCCGATATGGCATTTGATACCCGCATAGCCTTCCTCTATGGCGGCGGAGACCTTCTCCAGAAACTCCCTCTTCAGATCCGTGTAGGTGCCGCAGGACAGATAGAGATGTTCCAGCACCGGATCCATCCGATACAGCCGAAACACCCTGCAGGGAAATTTCGTCCTCTCGTCCCTCATGGGAAGGCCGCTGTCCACCATGGTGCCTGCGATGTTCTGATCCTTGTACAAGCTTACGGCATATTCCCACTGCCCCTCCTTGGTCAGCCGGTTCCTATGCGCCGTCACTTCCTCCAGAGTCGCCCCGCATCCGAACCTCTTGGACAAATGGCAGACCATCGTCTTCACCACGCCGAAATGCTGCAGGTCGAAGGCCTGCTCCTCCGATACCCAGTCCTCGCCGCCTGCTCCTCCACCCTCTATGTCCCGGAATCCATGCAGGTAGGAAATGCTCAGTTCCGTAGGCGTATAGGAGCATTTTTCATAATCCAGCTCGTGTGAATGATTATCAAACAAGGGGATTTTTTCAATACCTTCCATCCGTCTCCCATCCTTTCCTTGTGTTTTTGATAAAAACAGAATATCATTTCCGTTGTTTTTTGTGAAATATGAATAAAAGATATGCTAATAACGAATCGTAATAAACAAGAATATTTTCCGGCAGGGCAGCCTGATGGCAGACAATGGCCCAACACCGGAAAATAAGCGGGAAATATGCAGGAAATATGAAGAAATTAGCTACTGAAAATACCAATTGACTCCGCACATTTTCAGGCTTATAATATGTCCTTGGCCATATATGGCCTGAAAGGAGATTTCCGGCAAAATCAACCAAAAGGTAGAGCAAACGATGCAAGCGCCGCACCATAGGTCAGGGATAAGCCCGGCAGAAGGTCAGACAATAGCCGCTCAAAGCGGCGAGGGTCAGGTAAAGATCAAGAAGGCGGCTGGGCAAAGGCCATGAAAAAGCCGACCGCAAGCCGGTCAGCGTCTAAAAAATGCCGGAAATGCAGGGAATAGACAATCATGACAAAAGACTTGACAAACGGCAGCCCCATGAAGCTGGTATTGGGTTTTTCCATTCCTTTGCTCTTGGGATTTTTATTCCAGCAATTTTACAGTCTCGTAGACACGCTGATCGTAGGGCGCTATTTGGGCGTGGATCCCTTGGCCGCCGTGGGCTCTACCTCCTCCGTGAACTTTCTGGTCATCGGCTTCTGCATGGGAGTCTGCATCGGCTTCTCCATCCCAGTTTCCCACAAATTCGGGGCAGGCGACCATGCCGGAATGCGGAAATACGTAGCCAATTCCGTATGGCTGTCGGCGGCCTTCTCCATCATTTTGACTGCTGTGACGGTAATCTTCTGCCGCCAGATTCTGACTGCCATGAAAACGCCCCACAATATTATTGACGGCGCTTATTCCTATATCGTGGTGATTTTCATAGGCATCCCCGTGACCTTCCTCTATAATATTTTGTCGGGCATCATCCGGGCTTTGGGAGACAGCAGGACTCCGGTATTTTTTCTGCTGCTTTCTTCTGTGCTCAATGTTGCTCTGGACCTGATCTTTATCATCAACTTGGGGCTGGGAGTGGCAGGCGCCGCATGGGCCACCGTGATTTCCCAAGGGGTTTCCGGCCTGCTGTGTCTATTGTATATGGTAAAGAAATTCGAGATTCTGCACATATCAAGAGATGAGTGGAGGCCTGACGGCCACATGATGGCAAGCCTCTGCAACATGGGTATTCCCATGGGACTGCAATATTCCATCACCGCCATCGGCAGCGTTATTCTGCAGTCAGCAGTGAACACTCTTGGATCCGGCGCGGTGGCAGCTGTCACCGCCGCCGGAAAAATATATAGTTTCTTAGCTTGTCCTTTTGATGCCATGGGCTCCACCATGGCCACCTACGGCGGCCAGAACGTAGGCGCAGGCAAGCTGGAGCGCATCCTTCAGGGCCTAAAGTCCTGCATCCTTCTGGGGGCGGTCTATTCCGTCATGGCCTTTCTCATCGCCTTCTTTTTGGGAGAGCCGCTGGCAGCGATGTTTGTGAAGGAACAAGATCTGCAGATCCTCAGCGATGTAAGGCTGTACTTGGTGATTAGCACATTGTTCTTTTTCCCGCTGGCTCTGGTAAACATCATCCGCTTCATGATTCAGGGCATCGGTTTTCCCAGATTCGCCATATTGGCAGGGGTATTCGAGATGGTTGCCCGGGGCTTCACGGGAGCCGTTCTGGTTCCCCAGTTCGGCTTCACCGCCGCCTGTCTGGGCAGTCCCATTGCATGGCTCTGCGCAGACGCCTTCCTCATCCCGGCCTTCCTGCATGTCTATAGAAGGCTGAAGGTCCAGCTTCCCCCGGCGATAGCGCCGGACAGATAGGAGCCGTTGACAGATTGAGGCCGTTTATTGCCGCCTCTTCATTTCCGGCGTCTTTCGCATAAATACCGGAAAATTAAAATGTCTCATGGAAGAAATCCGTAATGCAGTCATACCAATGTACATAAATTTCGCCGTTGACGGTCATCCTTTCGTTGTCCGGCAGGGCTTCCGTCCACTTCCTCCCGTATCGTTCCATGGCCCAGTCCTCACGGTTGAATCGGCGCCAGAGTACGGTCCTGCCGTTCTTGTCCAGATAGTATTCACACATCATATAGCTGTCTTTACTGAGCTGTAAATCAACCAGCCGAACTGTATCATACGTTTTTCCGCTTATTGTTACCTGATATCTTCCCACAATATCCGATACGTCATCTTTTTTATCCGTTGTCAGTCCATTGTCGCAGGCCCTGATAATACCCTTAGGGCAGCGTTCCACCTCAAAGCCGCAGTTGTCCTCCCCGATGGCATAAGCATCCGAGAAGCCGTCGCCGTCCAGAAATGTTACAATATTACGCAGGCCGTCCTTATCCACCTGCATTCCTCCGAGATAGCGGCAGCGGGAATCTGTGAGCTGGGCGAAAACAACGCTCTCCTCCTTTGAACCGTCGCTGCCGGTGTATTCCGAAGCTATTTCTACGCCGCATATTCCGTGTACCGCCACGCGCCCAGTTACACTCAAACGATAGACACCGCTCTGTCTCCTTTCCGGCAGATCGTACATACCGAATGACAGCTTTTCGCCCACCCGCGGAATGACCAGCATTCCCGGAAGCTCCTCGTGGCGAACCGCAAAAGGCGGCAGCGGCACACTTTTGATCGTATAATCCGGCAGCATAAGTGGTAAATTTTTCATATTTTTCATATTCAACTCTCCTTTCGATAAATCCCTTTCATATGGATAATGCTCTCTAAACCTTTGTTTCGCAGTGTGCAGACGGCTTTTGACTGTTCCCAGCGGTATTTTCAGCTTTGCCGCAATGTCCGCCTGCGGCAGTTCCTCCCAAAAATATAGGTACAAGATCTGCTTTTCCTTAGCGTTGAGTTTGTTCAGCGTCTCTACAGCAACATGCGTCTGGGATATTCCGCAGCCTCCGTAACAAAGCCTGCTTTCGCTGACGTCATCTATGGGTATCTCCCAGAGTTTCGCTCTTTTCCGGAAATAATCGTTGCATTTATTCCGTGCAATCCCCAGAACCCATGCTTTAAAGTTTTCTTTCCTTTTCAGCGACGGAAACTGAAGAAACGCGGCAAAGAACGACTCCTGCAGAACATCCTCTGCGTCGGCTGCCGATGGCAGCCGGAATTTTACGAACCGCTCAACGTCCGCGCGGTGTTCCCTGAACAGTTCCTCAAAATCCATGGCTCATCACCTCCCGCTTCGTTTTTTCTTCTGAAATGCATTTCGTATATATAGTCGGAGAAATCGGGGAAAAAGTTCATTTGAGGATCTATTTTAATTGATTTTATAAAAAAACTTCTTGACAACTGCCCTATTATGGTGTAAAATGATTTTTGTTGTAGGGCAATTCAATAAAATATATCTGCAGGTGTGGTTCAATGGTAGAACACCAGCCTTCCAAGCTGGATACGTGGGTTCGATTCCCATCACCTGCTTTTTTCATGCAAGGCCGCAGGACCAGAGATTTTCCAGCAGAATCAATGGTTTGCGGCCTTTTTCTGCCGCTGGTTTACAAACTATTTTTGATTTTAAAACCAGTTTTTGTGACAAATTTTGTCACAAATTTTGTCACGGCTCTGGATGCCCTTATACACTTTTTAGCAGCCCGGCCACCAGCAGATTGTACATATGGGTATTCTGTGCTGCGGTGCCGATGTACCCCTTGATGCTGTTGGCCGCCACAATCTTCACCCTGAAGGAATATGAGCTGTTCACGCCGATGCCGGCCAATGCCGGAGCCAGTGTGGTCTTTTTGCCGCTGTATGCGGGATAGTAGGTCTCCTTCTTCCCCGGCAGGCTGCTGTTCTGGTTGCCTCCGGAGGGCTTCTGGGCCTGCTGCCCGGCGTCTTTCTTCCTCAGGGACAGCTCCGCCGCCAGAAAACTCACGATCCCCTGAGCGGTCTTCTCGGCGTGGG